>SVLQ01000001.1:0-494778 GCA_015067825.1 Oscillospiraceae bacterium
ATGACGGCAACGCGAAGTCTCTGATCAATGCCGGCACATCCGAACACGGCTATTGGGAATACAGTCTGGACGGCACAAGCTATTCCTCTGACATTCCCACCGGTACCGATGCAAAGACCTATACCGTATATTGCAGATTTGTTCCGAATACCGGCTATACCAACATTGACCGCGTTGAGCTTTCTGTAACCATCGCGCCTCTGCCTGTCGATGAACCCACAGTTTCCGGCAGCTACACCTACACCGGCGACGAACAGACCGTCACGCTGAATGGCGTTGAGAGTTATATGACCATCACCGGTGGCAATCAGGGAACCAACGCAGGCAATTATGAAGTCAGCATTACGTTGGACAGCAACCATGCTTGGAAAACTGACTCTGATGGTAAGGTTCAGTGGCACATCGGCAAGGCTGATCCCACCGTCACATGGCCTGTCGGCACCGCGTATGTGAATGATGCATCCGTTATTCTGACCGGTGGCAGCGTAGCAGGCGTCGATACGGAAACTTCCGTTGAAGGCAGCTTTACGCTTGAAACTGTTGATCTGACCAGTGCAGGCACAAAGACTGTAAAGATAACTTTCACACCCAACAGCACCAACTACGAGAGCGCGGAAAAGACAGATTACATCGTAACCGTTAGCAAGAGAACTGTTGAATCCGTCACAGAGCAGACAGCTATCACAAACGCTGTTTACGGCACTGCGAAGGATTTGCTCGGGCTGCCCACCAGCGTGACCATCACCACGAAGGATGGAAAGACTATCAACAATGTTCCCGTTACATGGTCCGGCTATGATGCAACCAACTTGAATGCGCAGACTCTGACCGGTACACTTGATCTGTCTGCAATCGAAGCGGAAGTTGAACAGCCCGCTGCTGCGATTACCGCATCTGTAGTCGTTGATCTTCAGGAACGCACACCCGGTGCATATGACTACCAGGCCAAGACCGAAACCTACACTGGCAGCCCCGTCTCTCATGAAATCCCCAATGATTTGGACGGCGTGGTCTCCATCAGCTACAGCTACGAGGGTATCGATGGAACTGTATATGCCGCATCTGCCACTGCTCCTGTCAATGCAGGTACTTATCGGGTAACCGCGACCTTCACGATGGAAGACGGTTACAGCTCCCTTGCTCCCAAGACTGCTGGTCTGACCATCGCCAAGGGCACTGCACCTACCGTTAGCATCCCCGCACAGCAGCATATCTGCACTGTGGCGACTACGGGCAACGAAATCAACATTGCGTCTTATCTGCCTGCAGATCGCGGCGAGACCGCCTATTCTGCTCCTTCCGTTACCGGCGCATTCTTTAAGGATGGTACGGCGATCAGCGAGAGCGGCGTGTTGACCTATGGCTCCAATGTTACTGACGGTGCAGCTGATGGAAGCATCGAGTTGACTGTGACCATGGACAATTACGAGTCCGTGACAGTTACCATCCCCGTGAAGCTGACCGCCAAGGCCATCGTAACCGTGACGGTTCCCACAGCGCAGAACGGCACCTACACCGGCCAGAGCCATGTCGGCTACACCGGCCAGCCCAGTGTGGCTGATTACGCCGGTACATTCGAAATCACCTATACCGGCCGCAACGGCACCGTGTACGAAACGACGGATGCAGCGCCCATCAACGCAGGCGACTATACCGTGACCTTCGCGATCCCCGACAGCGACCTGTATATGACTGGCTCCGGCAGTATGGATTTCACCATCCGCAAAGCTACTGTCACCATTACAGCTGAGAACAAAAGTGCCTACCGTGGCTCCAATGTTCCCGAACTGACCTATAAGGTCGAGGGTCTGGTGGATGGCGAGGAACTGACCGGAGTTCCCACACTGACCACGGATGCGGTCATGACCACTAACGGTACCTACACCATTACGGCCAGCGGTGCTGATGCAGGCAACAACTACGAGATCGAATATGTAGACGGCACCCTGACCGTCAGAACTCCCTATGTTCCCAGCACTCCCAGTACACCGTCCAAGACAGAAGTCACCGTTCCTATCTCCGGCGATGAAGAAACCATCCATGTGGGAGCTTCTGTCTCCGGCAACAAGGCTGTGATTGACGACGTTGACCTGTCCCATCTGGATACTGTCATCGGCGACAATGTACAGACTGGCACTGTGACCATCGACTTCTCCGGTCTGGATAGCAGCAAGCCCATCACCACTGTCGAAATTCCTGCTGATGTGGTCAAGGAAGTTGCTAAAGCTGTAGCCGATCCGACCAACGATGCCAAGAGTCTGGAGATCATCCTCTCTGATGGCACCTCTATCGAATTCGACACCGAGGCTCTGGGCGAGAAGGCATCGCAAGCCGATGGTCTGGACATCACCATTTCCATTGCGCCCCACGAGGATGTGAAGATCACCAATGCACAGAAGAACGCTATTGGTGACCGTCCCGCTTACGACATCAATGTCACCAGCGGTGGCAAGCACATCAGCGACATGGGCGGCAAGATCACCGTCCACGCGCCCTATGAATTGGCCAGAGACGAGGACCCCGACAGCATCGTGGTGTTCTATGTAGACGAACACGGTAATAAAGAACGCTGCGAGACCAGCTATGACCCCATCAAGCAGCGCGTCAACTGGAAAACCGACCACCTCTCTCTGTATATGATCGACCACTGCCCAAGCGCGACCTTTACCGATCTGGATACGGAAGCGTGGTATCACGAGGCCACGGACTATGCCCTTACAAACGGACTGATGGGCGGATACGGAAATGGCTACTTCGGTCCTAATGATGCTCTGTCCCGTGGTATGCTTGTCCAGATCCTCTACAATCTGGAGGGCAAGCCCGCCGTCGGCGGCGAGATGCCTTTCACCGATGTGGCCGAGGGCAAATATTATGTGGATGCCATCATGTGGGCACAGCAGAATAACATTGTAGGCGGCTACGGAAACGGCCTGTTCGGACCGGATGACAGCATCACCCGTGAGCAGTTGGCCACCATCATGTGGCGCTATGCCAAGTACAAGGGCTACGATGTATCTGTCGGCGAGAACACCAACATTCTCTCCTATGACGATGCCTTTGATGTTGCCGAATGGGCGATCCCCGCCATGCAGTGGGCCTGCGGCTCCGGCATGATCCAGGGTATTGCAGACGGAAGCACCATGAACCTTGCACCGCAGGGCAACGCGACAAGAGCACAGGCTGCGGCGATCCTGCAGCGATATGTTGAGAACGTGGTGAAAGGCAACTAAATACCATTAGGAACTAATGGCGCACTTCTATACGGGGTGAACCCCGTATGTGCGCTCTGCGAGGCAACTACAGCCCAGACCAACGAGGTCTGGGCTGTTTTGCGTCACTGCGTTCCGAACAAGAGGACTGCATCCTCTTGCGTATCGTCGTCGCAAAGTCCGTTAACCTCCGTTTCCGCCTTACGGCGAAAACTGCGTCCACTTCCTTGCTCCTCCTCTCCCCACAAAATCATTGGATTTTGCGGGGACCCCATACTTATCCCTGCGCGCTTGGAGTTTGAAAATGCCCAATCTATAAGTTTCCCCATTTTCTCCAAAGTTTATTCGCCAATCTATTGACAAACATGTTGAGAAGTTCATTGAGACAGCCAAACGGTATGTGGGCATTGATACTGTCGAACCGTACGCGCTGCGGGAACTTGTACAGGCAATCTATGTGGAGAAGCCCGACAAGAGCAGCGGCACACGGCAGCAGAAGATCCGCATCAAGTATAACGGCGTAGGTTTTATCCCTCTCAAAGAACTGATGAAAAAGGCAGCGGCGTGACCGAAGTCACGCCGCACCCCCCTGAAAACTTTCGATTTTCAGGAAAAATTTAATTGTAATGTTTTACGACCACCGGGCATTGCTTGCAGGCGGTATTTTTCGTTAAATCGTTTTTTGGTAATAGCAGAAGGCTTCGCGCTCCGTCTCCGTATATCCGCAGGAGCGGTAAAGGGATCGGGCAGGGATGTTGTCGGCGGTGGTACGGATCGCAAAGCTGCGGAATCCGCGGGCAAGGCCGACTGCCTCAAACGCTTCAACCGCGTATTTCCCGATCCCTTGCCGGTGTTTGGCCGGATCGACAACGAGCATGCTGAGCCATACGGTGTCCTTGTTTTGCAGACCGTTGATCTTAACCCACGCTGTGGGTATGCCGTCGGCTTCGATGATGTAGTGCTCTTCGTCGGGGTCGCGTTCGGAGAGAACAGACGCCCATTCATCTGCCGTAACCGGGGCTTGGTGCAGGGCCGCGAGACTTGCAGCATAGAGGGATGCGATCGTTTCGGCATCGGCCGTTAGGGCCGGACGCATTCGAAGATTCTTTTGCATATCAAAACTCCTTTTAAAATAAAAAACGCTCCCGGTAAGCGTTGGGGCCTTAAGGACACAACGCCAAATCTATTCACCTCCCGGCGAAGTGTATTGCTTTGCGGTAACATTCGTCTTACAACAAGTGGTATTTGCTACGAAAGTTTATGGGCGAATAGAATATAACTGCGCGATCACTTTAGGCTCGCTTCTTTAACCATGCATAAAACGAGAGTTTAATCATAAAATGAGATGTTGCTATTTTCTTTTGCTTCCGTTATAATACAATCGTAAGCTTACAAAAAACAAAAGGAGATAAATTATATGAACTCAACTGTATTTTCCGAAAACATGAAAAAATATAGATTGGCGAAAAAATACACACAGGAAGACGTTGCCGAAAAGCTTTGCGTAACTGCTCAAAGCGTATCAAGATGGGAGTGTGGAAATACTTTGCCCGACGTGCTTCTTCTTCCCGAAATTGCCAAGCTTTATGGAGTTATGGTAGATGATCTTTTCAAAAAACAGTCGGTGGCTTACGATAATTATGCGCAAAGATTGGCCGCGCTCTATGAAATGAGCAAAGACCCCGAGGACTTTTTGAGATGCCGCCTTGAATATCAAAAGCTGATGAAAACAGGGGGGGTGTCCTTGTATGATAAATGGAACTACGGCTGGATCCATAAGGCAATGATGGAATTTTGTAAAGATGAGGCGCTCAAATACTTTGACGAAGTTTTAGACGATAAATCGGACAAAAATTGTTTGCCTTACAGACGAGCGGCATCTATGAAAATGCATATGCTCTTTTCCATGGGTAAGGGCGAAGAAGTTTTGTCAGAGCTACAACTTGCGATGGATGAAGCGGGCGGCAATCTTGACGCGCGTGAATGGTTTTTGCTGATTGAAGCGTATGAGAACGCGCATCAATATGAAAAAGCACTTGCCGTATGCGAGGAGGCTCTACAGAAATTCTCGGATAATTGGGAGCTGTATATCAGCATGGGTGATATCTACTACCGCATGGAAAAATACGACGAGGCAATCGTATGGCTTGAAAAGGCAGGAGAATTCGGAACATATTTCTGTGACGAAAAATATGATATCGCGCTGTGCTATCGAAAACTCGGAAAATTCAAGGAAGCATACCAGGTTTACTTGAAAATTGCGGATATCCATCGTAAAAATGGATATGATGTTGAAGCGGAGCAAGCTTTAGGATATGCAAAAGAAATTGAAGATAAAATAAAATAATAACCTTGTTTTTGCATTTGTGTCTACAAATGCAGTGCTTGTCAAGAAAAAAGGATAGAGATTGCACTTTGCTTTCTCTATCCTTTTTCTGTTGGTAGGTAACGTGTTTTATTGAATTTCAAAAACTGTCCTTAAGAGTACCGCCCATAAGCCCGAGAGCGTTTTGAAAGAGCCGATATCCGTCAGCATTCGGACAAAACGACAACCGATCTTACCGTTTCTGGAATCGTCATTTTGTCCACCTCACTTTCTTCGCAGTGCGTTTTCGGCTTGATTATACCACAGTTGGGTACACGAGTCAAGCTATTTTTGCATCAGCTCGTCGGTCAGCTGCAGGATCTCCGGCGCGATCCGTTTGCGCTCGCGGGCGATTATGAGCGTGTAGACCGGATAAGCGAGCGCAAGCGTGAGTGTTCCCAAAAGGCCAATCAAAATGCCGAGAAAAAACTGTTCCCGTACCAGACAGCAGCACATCCCGATCCCCAAAACCAAGGTTCCGATCACACCCAAAGCGAGAGCCCATGCCGTTGCTTTTTGCGTCACACTGGCATCCAACCGCCGAACCCGCTCCAGTTTGCCCTCCGGCGAGTCGACCGTTCTCGGCGCATATTTTTCACGGATCTTTTTGATCTCCGCCTGTTCCTTGGCAGAATAGTTGTAAGTAAAAGCATTCGGATCGCTCATTGCGGATCCTCCTTTTGTTGAATTGACCGTATCGCTTTTGTCGCGCGGACGATCATGTAAACAGCCATCGCCAAAACCATAACGCAGACCACACCGCCGGTGGCGCCGGTCATGATCTGCCGGAAGAGCGGTGTATTCTCTTCGGTCCGAAACGCCGTCAGCATCGCCGTTTCCAGCGAGAGCAGCGAGACGAGGGCTGCGGTGAAGCTGAGCGCCTTGGCCGCAGAGAGCAGCGGGCTTTCGTAGCGACGGTAGCGCACGATGCCGATGATAGCCACGGTCAAGGTCGTAAAGGTATAGGCAGCCATTGTGATCGTAATGATCTCGTTATACGCAAATCCGCGGTTCTGACGGACGATGTAGAAAACGATCGCCGAAAGGATCACGTGCATCCAAAGCAGCAGCACACCGCAGAACCGGTATCTGCGCCATTCCATCTGCTTGTGTAGGCCCGGTGAATCGGTGCGGATCGTGTCGCGGAGCACGAAAAAGCGCATCAGTGCCAGCACGAAATAATAGCTCGCGAGGGAATAAAACCACACGGAATGGTAAAAAACGCCGGAGTAGAGCTGCAACAGAGCATATAGTGCGTTGATCGTGACCGAGCCGTAGAGTGAAAGCTTCACGCGCAGGTGCCGGTCGGAAAAATAGCGGCTGATGTATTTGTTGTCGCGCTTGACCCTTTTGATCCACCGGAAAAGGATCGGTGTTTTCATGCAGATCGCCGTCAGCGTATACGCCTCAACCACATAGGATGCGTAGGCCACGATGCTCTGGCTGTTGCCGGAGATCAAAAAGACGTAGACGAGCAGCCCAATCGATAAAAACGACAGCACCCAGATCAGCCAGACCGGGGGATAGAGCAGCCTGAAAGCGATTTTTTTGAACTTATCCATCTGTGTTCCTCCGCATCCGCACGGTAAAGGTCGTTCCAACGCCGACTTCGCTTTCAACGCTGATCTCACTTTCCGTAAGATCAATGATCCGTTTCACAAGTGCCAAGCCCAAACCGTTTCCTTGGGTCGCACGCGAGGAATCGCCCTGATAGAATTTGTCAAACATGTGCTTACCGACTTCGGCGGAAATGCCGCAGCCAGTATCGGAAATCCGGACGACTGCATCGTTGCCGTCTGTGGTGAGTCGCAGCGCAATTTTTCCGCCTGCTGCCGTAAACTTGATCGCGTTGGAGAAAAGATTATTCCAAACGAGCGCCATCATTTCGGCATCGGCCGTAACAATAACGTTGTCGGCAAGCTCGGTTTCAATCTCTAGCGCCTTTTTCTCCCAGAGCTCCTCGAACCCAAGCAGGCATTCGCAGAGCTGTTCGCCGAGATCGTAGGGTTTGGTCGAAAGTGCGACCTGCTGGTTTTCGAGCTTCGAGAGCTTTAAAATATTGGAAACGAGGTCGGCGAGGCGCCGCGATGCATCGGTGATCGCTTTGGCGTATTCGATCCGCTTTTCCTCCGAAAGCCCCGGGGTCTGCAGAAGCGTTCCGTAGTTCTGCATCACGGCCAACGGTGTTTTCAGCTCGTGCGAAACGTTGGCGATAAAATCGGTGCGCAGCGTTTCTGTTGCGGAGAGCTCCTGCGCCATTTTGTTGAAGCAATCGATGATCTGGTTAAAGGTGTCTTCGTAGTCCGTGCGCTGGATCGGTGCGATCCGCACCGAAAAATCGCCTTGCATGATCTTTTCTGCGGCAGCAATGATCTTTTGAACCGGTCTCTGGATCGTCAGCTTGCGGCGCAGCGCGTCGATCACGGTACAGATAAGGCTCAAAAAGAGCACGTTCACAAACGTCAGCTTGGCGGCGATCTTGAGGTTTTCCTCCGTCAGAACGATATCAGTCGTGCGCATCAAAATCTGTAAAAACAACAGCATACAGCAGGTGATGACGAACGCCATCAACAGGAAAAAGACGGTGTAGTGGTGGATCGACTGCAGGAGCCGTCGGATTCTTGTCTGCCGTTTCATTTGATGACCGCCTTGTATCCGAGCCCGTGGACGGTGACGATCTCAAACGAATCGCAGTCGGCGAGCTTGCTTCTGAGCTTTGTGATGTAGACATCGACGGTGCGCGGGCCGGAGGAAGAAGCCGCATCCCAAAACTCGTCCATCAGCTGAGAGCGGGTGAAGGTCTTTTTGGGGTAGGAGAGCAGCTTATAGAGCAGGTTGAATTCGCGAGAGGTCATAGGGATCTCTTCTCCGTTTAGGTAAGCCGTGTGTTCGTCGGCGTCCATTGTGAAGCTGCCGACCGTCAACTGTTTGCTTGCTGCGATCTTTGCCCGACGCAAAAGAGCTCCGATGCGCAGCAGGAGCTCGTCGAGGTCGATCGGCTTGACCATGTAGTCATCCACGCCGACACGGTACCCTCTCTGCTTTGCGGCAAGATCGTCTCTCGCGGTCATAAAGAGGATCGGGATATTTTCATTCAGCGAGCGCACGGTTTTGACAAATTCGAACCCGTCGATCTCCGGCATCATGATGTCGGAGATGATGAGATCAAACGTCTTGTCGTACATCGCATCGTATGCTTCCAAAGCACCGAGACAGCCTGTTGCCTCAAAGCCGTTCTGATTCAAAAACGAGCAGACCGAACGGTTCAACTCGCGGTCGTCTTCTAAAACAAGGATCTGAAACATCGTTATTCCTCCCGTGCATACCGTTACAAGTATAGTATACCACAGGGTTGTTAAAGTTTTGTTTGCGTATGCGAAAAAAAGACAACGGAAGCTAAAAGGCGGGGACAGCACGATTGCCTGCACCCCGCCTTGATATGCGGTTTAGTTTTTCTTGCCCTTGGCAGCGTCGATACGCGCCTGTGCTTCGGCGGCACGCTGGTTGGCGGCGGCGATCTGTTCGTCGCGCTTGGCCTGTTCGATTGCTTTGCGGGTCTCGGGCTTACTCATCGCTTTCGCCTCTGCAAACTGTGCTTTCGATTCGGCTTTGGCTGCGGCGAAGTTTGCCTTGTCGACCTCGTGCTGTGCTTTGGTGCTTTCTTTCATGTCTCTGAAAGCCTTCTTGAAAAATTCAAACACTCTATCACCTTTATCCTTTCACAATCTCATCGCTGAGCGCGACGATTTGAGAACTGTATTTATTTTTGCGGTGCGTGAGGATGGTGCGGTAGAGCGGGTAGTTGACCGAAACCATCAGAATACCGACCAACCCAATCAGGATCCCCGACAGCATCGTGTTTTCGCCGATCGTGATGCCGAAATACGTCCCCGGTTCGATGACCTGCATTGCCAAGGTCATGCCCGTGCCGAGCACGAGCGAACCGATCACGCCGAAAATCCAGGCAAAGACCAGTGCCGGACGCCGTACCTTTTTGTCGAGCGTGAGCAGCATATCGAGCTGAGTGTGTTCTTTTTCCGTGTACTGCGTGCGGATTTTCTGCACCGTAAACTCCAAATCGTTTCTGTTCATTGCGTACCTCTCCTGTTCGTTATGGCTATATTCTACACGAGGGGTGTTTGCAAATTACTTGCGTTTTGTTTTTGTTTTGTTAAACCGCAGTTTGTGTGCATAAATTTCACCGAAACGGAAAGACTGATATCGAGACAACGAATCTACGACAGAACGGAGTTATCAGCATGAGTATTTTTGACAGGCTGGCACTGGTCCTTGTGATCGTCGGTGCACTGAACTGGGGCAGTATCGGCATTTTTAAGTTCGATTTTGTGCAGAAGATCTGCGGCGATATGTCCACCTTGTCGCGTATTATTTTCGCGCTGGTCGGGATCGCCGGCCTTTGGTGCATTTCGCTTCTTTTCCGCGATCGGCATAACGATTGAGCAAAAAAAGAAACCGCTCTGCTTCGGGCAGAGCGGTTTCTTTTGGCCAAACGGAGATTATTATCCGTCGGGGCGTTCTTTATAAATATTTTTTTGTTCAACATAGAAAAACAGTTGCATTTCCCATATGTATGTGGTATAATATCGGATATTAAAAAAACGACGCAAATTTTGCGTTGTCAGTCGCCGGTCATAGTATTTTTTGTGCGAAATCCGCATAGAAATGAAACGATCAAACTGAGAGTGCTGTTTGTGGTCTGTCCACACGGAAAGAAGGAGTCTGTCATGCTGCCGTACCTCGATTTTCTCCGCGAACCGACCTTGCTTGCTGCAGTGATCCGCCTGGGAATTGCGATGATTTTCGGCGGTATTTTGGGTATTGAACGCGGACTGAAAAAACGTCCCGCCGGTTTCCGTACATATATGCTCGTCTGCGTCGGTGCGACGCTGGTGATGATCACGAACCAGTATCTCGTCGTGACTTACGGCACGGGCGATCCTGCGCGTCTGGGGGCTCAGGTTATCAGCGGCATCGGTTTCTTGGGCGCCGGTACGATCATTGTCACGGGTCGTAACCAGGTCAAAGGTCTGACGACGGCTGCCGGTCTGTGGGCGGCGGCGTGCGTCGGCTTGGCGATCGGTTTGGGCTTTGTTGAGATCGCCGTGATCGGCTTTACGCTGATGTATCTCGCGCTGACGCTGTTCCACCGCATCGACAAATTTTTGGTCGGCCGTTCGCGCGTGCTCGACCTGATGGTCGAGTTCAAATCGATCAAGTACATGGGCGGCTTCACGAAGATGCTGCACGATCGCGGCGTGAAGCTTTCGAACATCGAATATATCCGCAATATGGACGAAAACAACGACGCGACCGCCGTTGTGGTCACGCTGCAGCTCAAACACCGCGGAACCCACGCCGAATTTATCAGCGAGCTTTCCACGATCGACGGCATTAAGAATATCGAAGAAATTCTGTAGCCAAAAGCCGCACACTTTCTCTAAAAAAGTGTGCGACTTTTTTTATAATTATTTTTGTCCTTGCAAACCGGCGGAAAATCCTTTATAATATAAACATACCTTTCCTGAAAGGTGATACATTACACAGGAGGTAATATCATGCAGGAATTAGTGAAAAAAGTTCTCAGCTCTGCGCAGGGTCTGTTCGACACAGCGATTCTCTCCGTAGAGCTTAACCTCACCAATCGCTGACCGGAAGCAGCTCTGCGCTCTTTTGATTGCAAATTACAAACAAAGGAGCAGAGCAAACATGAAGTATCAAAATGCAGGCGATCTTTTGCCGCCCGCGCTCTTGCGCGAGGTCCGCAAATACGTTCCCAGCGGCTTGATGTACGTCCCGCGCGACAACGAGATCCCGCGGCCGTGGGGGGCTCATAACGGTACGCGCAGCTACTACGCGATCCGCAATGCCGACATCTGTGCAGCTTACGCCGAGGGAGCGTCTTTGAAAGAACTGGCCGAAAAATACGGCCTCTCCGAAAAAACGATTCGCCGCATCCTCTATCAAGTCAAACCGTAAAAAACGCTCATCGGAACCCTTCCGATGAGCGTTTTTTTGTCAGTCAGCCATGTGGAGCTTGCGCAGCGCGGAAACGCGGCAAGCGCGGTTGTAGGATTCCGCGAGGTATTCCTGGCGCGGCATGCGCATGTATTTGTCGTTTTCGTGGCGGTGCGGTTTGCTGTGGGTGGAGAGCTCGAAGGTTAAGATTCCGCGGTAGCCACAGCGGTCGAGCCGCTCGGCGTTATATTTCCAATCGGCGATTCCGTCGAACGGCAGCAGGTGCAAATCGTCCCGGACGGCGATCTCGCCGTCGAAGCTGCTGATGCCGAGGTTATCGTTTAAGTGCGTTGCGATCAGCTTTTCACCGTAACGCGCGAGCAGATCGCGGCTTTGGTTGTAGCACATCTCGTGCCCGGAGTCCCAGCAGAACCCGACGGTCTTATCGTTCCAAAAGGCTTTCAGCAGGGCGTCGAGGTATTCCTCGCCTTCGGTGTTTTCAAATGCGATCTGTACGCCCAGCTTTTCCGCCGCACGGATCACTTTGCCGAACCGCTCCAGGCCGATCTCGGTGGGGGAGTGATCTCGAAACCCAACGAACGCGTGCGCGACCATGATCGGTACCTCTGCCCGTGCGCAGTCTTCAAGGCAGGCCGTCATTTCGGCGATCCCGGCGTTGCCGAGCTCTTCGTCGCCGTGCCACATGTGCGCGGCGTGATCCCAGCCAACGTGGATCGACTGATAGATCATTTGAGATTCTTTGGCGGCTTTTGCCCAGTCCGCGACCTTTGCGCCGGCGCGCCAACCGGTGAAGAACGCATCGTATCCGACTTCCTTCAGCTCCGCGATCTGCTCCGGCACCGAATTGCCCGGACCGCCCATCAATCCCAAACAAAGCTTCTGTTTCCACATACGAATACGCCTCCTTCTCTGTTTGGAATTATTATAGCACAGATCTATCGGTTTCTGCAAGAAAAATGTGTGAGTTTCGTTTAAACCGAATTGGGGGCTTGTGCGGCGGAGGCCGCGGCGCTATAATAGAGACAGATCAAGCGAAAGAGAGAAACATGATGGCGATCATTCAAACACACGATATTTTCCTCTACGGCGGCGGCAGCGTCGACGTGGTGTTGCGTCCGCTGGCGGATGAGCATCTGCCTCTTCTGTACCGCTGGAACAGCGATCCGGAGGTTTTATACTGGAGCGAGGATGACGATTATCCCGAAGGCCACAGCCGTGAGATGGTCGAACGCATTTACGGCTCCGTTTCAAAAAATGCCCTTTGTTTTCTGGTCGAAGCCAACGGTGAACCGGTCGGGGAGTGCTGGCTGCAAAAGGTGACGCGTGCGGACGTTCTTGCGCAGTATCCCGCCGGCAGTGACGTGCGCCGCATCGATATGATGATCGGGGAAAAGGCGTGGTGGGGCAAGGGCGTTGGCACGACGATGGTGCGGATGCTCCGCGAATACGCTTTTGCCGGCGAGAATGTCGACGTGCTCCACTGCTTTTGCCGTGATTACAACGAGCGCAGCGTGCGCCTTTGGCAAAAGCTTGGTTTTTCGCTTTGCCAAAACGATCCGTTACCGGCGGGAGCAAAGGGGACGCGGCAGCTTGTCTGGCGGCAAACGCGCAGTGCGTTTTCCAACAGCCGCCGCGAAAATATTCCGCCCGAAAAGATCTTTTGGATGCCGCTGGCGAACCTGCAGCCGAGCCAGCTTTGGGTCAGCGCAGGCAAGCTCCGGCTCTGCCGCGAATGGTTTTCCGGCGACGTTTCCGAAATCGACCCGATCCCTCTGAAGTTTTTTCAAGGACGCCACCTGATGACCGACGGCCATACACGCGCGGTGATGGCGGTATTGGCCGGCGCGAAGGAAATTCCGTGCTACTGGGACGAAGATGAACTGGATATGAAGGCCTACGCGAAAGACATCGAATGGTGCAACGAGGCGGGGATTCACAGCGCGGTCGATCTCGCCGGACGGATCTGTTCGGCCAAGGATTACGAGGTTCTGTGGCGAAAACGCTGTATGGAGATGTGAGATGCTGGAACTGAAACCGTATTGTGAAGCGAACAAAGCCGCAATGGTCACGCGCATCGCGCAGTTTTTTGGGTTTCACGCCGCGCTGCGGGATGCCGATCATGCACCGGATCTGCATGCTGCGGAGGAAACGCTTGCCGAATGGTTGCTGCCGCCGAGTAAACTGTACCGGATCGTTGCGGACGGTGTCGACGCCGGATTTTTGCGTCTTTGCTTTCGCGGCGGAAACGTCGCATGGATCGAGGATATCTTTGTCGATCCCGCCTGCCGCGGCCGTGGGTATGCCACCGCAGCGATCGAGGAGGCCGAAAGGATCGTCGCGGCCGATCCGCGTTATACGGCGGTTTGTCTCGACGTTGTGCCACGCAATCAAGCCGCGCTGCATCTCTACCACAAGCTCGGATACGATCGGCTGAGCCTGATCACCGTGCGCAAAGAACTGCGCGGAGACCGGCGCGATCGCGCAGTACGACTGTTTGAACACGACTTTTCTTATTGACTATATGACTATACTTGGAGGGATCTCCTATGAAATTACCGAAAATTACGGTTTGTGCCGATCTGGTAGGCTGCCCGAACCGCTGTCGCCATTGCTGGCTCGGCCATACGCCAAACGGTACGATGACGCCGGACGATCTGCGTACGATCGCCTCAGCATTTCGTCCGCTTGCCGAGACGCTCGTCGTCTACGATTGGTATCGTGAACCGGACTTCCGCGACGATTACCGCGAGCTGTGGGATCTGTGCAACGAACTGTCGGATCTCCCGCGTGACCATTTTGAACTGATGAGCGTTTGGCGCGCCGTACGAGATCTAAACTACGTGCCCTGGCTTGCATCTCTCGGTCTGAAATCGATGCAGCTTACGATCTTTGGCGGCCGTGAAACGACCGATCGTTACACCGGACGAAAAGGCGCTTACGACGATATCCTTGCCTGCATCGAGCAACTGATCGAACACAAAATTGCTCCACGCATCCAGTATTTTGCCTTTACCGATACGGTCGGGGAGCTTTCGCACTTGGAATACCTGATCGATTCATTGCGGTTGGAAGAGCGTTGTAAAGCCTTCGGCGGTGAATTTTCCTGCTTTGTCCACGGCGGCTCCTGCGACGGTGCCGGTGAGCAACTGTACGGCAAACGCATCACAATAGCGGAGCTTTCCCAAATCCCGCCGCGCATTGCAGCGTACACGCTGCACCATTTCGGCGAATCCGATCTGCAAGACGTATTTGGCGAGCCGGAGTCCGCACTTTACGCACGCTTGCTCACGGATCGGAGCACCGATTCGTTTGTCGAGGATGAACCTGTTTTCTATGTCGACCACAAATGGGACGTGTACCCGAATATCACGGCGACCGAACCTGCATGGCGGTTAGGCAATCTGCGTACCGACAGCGCGGAATCAATCGTGCGGGCATATCTGCAAAGCAGGAGCCTTGGACAGAAGACCCGCCTGCAAACTCCGCTTTGCGAGATCGTCCGCGCAGTCGGCGATCCGGACGGCAGGGGACTCTTTGACGAGGGTGATTACGTGCAGTATTGTCTGAATCGCTATGTGCGGGAAAAAGGCGGTGCGAGATGACCGCACTTTCTGATTATCTGTCCGATCCCTGCGGAACGCTGTCGATTCCGTACTGGAAGGCCAAGCGTATTGCCATCCCGCCGCATATGCGGATTGTTCACGGCCGCGACTTTTCCCCGGAACTGCTGTCGGCGTACCGGGATGAACCGTACTTTCGCCTATATCATGATCTGCACGGTGTGACTGCACCCAAATTGCCGGGATTTACCGTTAAAACGGCAACGGTATGCGATACGGAAACGATTGTCTCCGTGATCAACCGCTCGTATTCCGATTTGCAGATCGATCCGGCCCAGCTGCAAGGCTACCGGGAAACGCCAGTTTACGAGCCCGAACTGTGGGTTCTCGCGTGCGATAGCAGAACAGGCGAATGTATCGGCTGCGGGATCGCCGACTACGACAGGGAAGCCGAAGAGCTGATTTTAGAGTGGATCCAGGTTTTACCGGAATACCGCCGCCGCGGTGTGGGTTCGCTGATCGTCTGCGAACTGTTGCACCGCGGCAGAGCTTTGGGCGCGACATTTGCCACGGTCTCCGGTAAGGCCGAGAACCCGACCAAACCGGAACTCCTTTATCGCGCCTGCGGATTTACCGGCGGCGACGTCTGGCACGTTCTGACGAAAGACGAATGATTTTTACCAATAAAAAACCTCCGTATGGTTTACCATACGGAGGTTTCTTCTCTGTGAGATCTATTTCAGGCGAATGATAACGGCTTCGTCGCGGGCTTCGTCGTACCCGACCTGCACCTTTCTCCGGTAATAGATCGGAGCGTAGAGCGGCGATTTCTTCGATTCGTTGAAGACCGGACGCGTCTTCAGCGTGCGCATCTCGCCGTTAATCTTCATTTCGACCTGAAAACCGAGATTCTTTTTCATCGCCTTCACCACGGCCTTTTCCGCAACCGAATACTGGATGTACTTCAGCTTCAGCGACTGGTACCGCCGCCACTGACAAACGTAGTAGACGGTCGACGGCACCCAAATCACAACGAGCAGCGCGAGCATGATCACACCCAGCATATAGTACGGCGTGAAGAACATGGTCAAAAACGCGATCGAAAACACGACGAGCAGCGCGACCGTCGTTCCGGCGCTGGAACGGTAGTAACGTGCGGCTGTGTTGGCAACCGCGAGCGGATTTTTCTTTGTCTTCGGTTTCATATCATTTCTCCTGTTTGTCGGGAACGTGTGTCAGGCGTGAGCGGTGACACGCAGAATGCCATCGGCATCACGCTGGGCTGCGAGTTCGGGCGAAAGCGGAGTTGCCGCAGAAATCGGGCAGATGCCCTCACCGGTGATATCCAGCGCGGTCACAACGCCGTCTTTCCACGCAAAGTCGATCGCAAAACCGCCGCGTGCGCGCAGACCGCGGGCACTGCCGTTTTTCCAAAGCTTCGGGCAGGCGGGCAGCAGATCGACCGCGTCACCGTGGCTCTGCAGAATCATTTCGCAAACGGCAGCGCAACCGCCAAAGTTGCCGTCGATCTGGAAAATACGCGGCGGATGCAGGTCCATCAGCGAGACCGTTGCGAAATCACAGATCAGCGCGAGCAGATGCTCGTAGGCGAGTTCGGCTTCCTTGAAACGTGCAAACAGGCATGCCGTCCACGCTCGGCTCCAGCCGGTATGGCCGCCGCCGTGCGAAAGACGGATCTCGAGCGAACGTTTTGCAGCCGCAAAGAATTCCGGGCGGAGCGTTTCGGTAAACATTGCCGCCGGATAGGCGCCGATCAGATGCGAGGTGTGGCGATGGCCGGGTTCAGGTTCGTCGTATTCCTGATCGTATTCCAAAAGCTGACCCTTCGAACCGACTTGGAACGGCGGCAACTTCTTGAGCATTTCATTCCATTTTGTGATCTTATCCCGGTCAACCCCCAGAATCTCTGCCGAGCGGATGCAGAATTCCAAAACCATCGCGCACATCTGCACGTCGATGGTCGCGTTCTTAACGATCGAGACCGAAGCATTTTTTGTTCCGGACATGCGGTTTTCCGGCGACTGGCTGGGGGCGATTGTCAGCTTTCCGTCGGCAGCTTCGTAGGTATAATCCTCATAGAACTGCGCACACTCCACAAAATAGGGGTAAGCGCGGTTTCTGAGGAAATCCTTGTCGAGCGAGTAGGCGTAGCGATCCCAGTAGTGCAGGGCGAGCCACGGCGCACAACTGGTGATAACCGACCAGCCGTTGGCTTCGGGCGTGGCAATGCTCCAAGCATCGGTTTGGAGCGGGAAGAGAATGCCGCGGCAACCGTAAAGCTTCTGTGCGGCTTCTCTAGCTGAGGGGAGCATGCGCTCGATCCACGCAAACAGCGCTTCCGTTGTTTCGGCAAGACCGGCGGCTTCGGCGGCCCAGTAGTTCATTTGCAGGTTGATATCGAGGTGGAAGTCGGATTCCCATGGCGGGAACAGCTCTTCGTTCCAAATGCCCTGCAGATTCGGCGGCAGCGAGCCGGCAGAGGAGATCAGCAGGTAACGGCCGAGGTTAAAATAAAGGATCGGCATCGAGGGTTCGCCGCCGGTGCGGTAAGCCTCCAGACGCTTGTCGGTATCGATGTCGGAACTTTCGCAGTCGAGCGTGATCGCAGCGCGGTTGTAAAGCTTGCCGAATTCCGCTTTGTGCGCAGCAAAAACCGCACCGAAATCCGGGCATTCGGACGGAACGGCCGCTTCTTCCTGCGGATCCAGACCTTGCGCGGAGGTACCGATGTTCAAGACGATGATTGCCTCTGTCGCATCGGAGAGGGTGAGCGTTCTGTGATCCGCAACGAGCGTACCGTTGGTGAACAGGGCGGCGTGCACTGCAAATTTGATGCCGGTTATAAACCCGGCATCAAAGGCGATCGTACCGTTTTGGCCGTCCGACGTCGCAGTGACGGTGGCAGAACAACTGTCATCCTCAATGCGGGTGATGGCAAATTTTTCTCGCAGAGTTCCGTTTTTGGCGGTCAGGCGCACGAAAATCTTGCCCATCGGGTAGGCGCAGAATACCGACTTTTCGACGGTCGTGCCACCGATGGTGTAGTGGATGGTGGCGCAAGCATCCGCGAGCGAGAGAACGCGCGCATAGTTTTCGATTTCACCTTCTGCCAGCTCGTAAATCATCAGATCGCCGGCGGGCTGATAGGGGTCGATGCGCTCCGGCTTTTCCAAGTAGACCCTGCCGCCGGTGGGGGAAAAATAGTCGTTGGCAAGTCGGGTGGCCGTTTCGTAGTCTTCCGCCTCGAGCAAAGCGCGAACTTCTTCCAGCGCACCTTCCGGCGGCAGGATGAACTCGCGGTCGCTGTATTTGCCGGTATAGAGCCATTCGTGGTTTAAGGCGAGGCGTTCTTCCTTTGGTGTACCGCAAAGGGTCACGCCCAAACGGCCGTTACCTAATAAAAGACCCTCTTTCCAAGCGGAAGGAGGGGCAGAATATCTCAGAATATGATCGCTCATAAATAACATCTCCTCAGTCATACGAATTTTCATAAGGGGAAAACCGAAAAAATGCGTTTTTCTCTATATATATTATATCATATAAAAAAATGTTTTACAAGACTATACTTTTTGCACAATCTATGGTATCATTATGTTTCGATGGCATCGGATTGGAGACGAAAGGAGCGCGGAACAATGATGGAAGCGACCCCGGAGGCGAATTATCTGCAGAATACGCGTGATTTGCTGCAAAAGGAGATCGAAACGCTGGGCGAAGCCGGCGTGCGTCTGCAGAATGAATTGTACACAAAATCCAAATACATGTGGGAAGAACTGCCGCAGCTCGTGCGCACGTTCGACGATGCGGCCGCGTTGGCATCACAGCTGAGCGAGGTTGGCCACAGCGAACAGCAGATCGACGAAAACCGTCTGCGCTGTGCGGTACTGGAAAAAATGCTCGACAAGCCCTATTTTGGCAGTGTGGATTTCCGCGCCGACGGCGAAGAGACCGAGCGTTTCTATTTTGGTTTGGCCAATCTGATGGACAAACGCGACTACTCCATGGTCGTCTGCGACTGGCGCGCGCCGGTTGCCTCGCTCTTTTACGAAAACGGCATCGGCCGCACCGCCTACGAAAGCCCCGATGGCCAAATCTGCGGCGAGGTTACCCGTCTCCGGCAGTATGAAATCGAAAAAGGTCAGCTGCGGCTGGTGATCGATTCCGATGTCAAAATCGACGACTCGATCCTTTTGAATGCCTTGGGTGGCGAATCGAGCGACAAGATGAAAACGATCATCTCCACGATCCAACGTGAGCAGAATCTCGTCATCCGCGACAGCGAAAGCGATCTTCTCTTGGTGCTCGGTCCGGCCGGCAGCGGTAAGACGAGTATTGCGCTGCACAGAGTGGCGTATCTTCTGTACCGCGACCGCAAAAAGCTGAAATCGAAAAATATCCTTGTCTTTTCACCCAACGATATTTTCTCTAACTACATTGCCGGGGTTATCCCGGAGTTGGGCGAGCAGGAGGTCATGACTACGACCTTTGCCGAAATGATCCAGCGCTACTGCGGCAGTTCGGTCACGGAAATGTACGAGCAGGTCGAATTTTTGGCGACCGCGCCGGATACGCCGCAAAACCGCGTGCGTAAGCTCGGTATTCGTTTGAAGGGCAGCCGGGAATTCCCGCAGCTCATCAAGCGGTTTGTCGAAACCTATGTGCCGCCGTTTGAAAACATCGAGTTTCAGGGCAAAATCATTCTTTCGGCCGAGACGATGCGTGCACTCTACACCGACCGTTTTGGTCATATGAACCGCATCGACCGTTTGTCGGCTGTCTACAGCGAAATCGAACGCCTGCTCGGTCCGGTGCAGCAGCGCTATATCAAAGAAAAAGAGGCCGAGCTGGTTGCAAACGGCTTTGCTTCCGGAGATCTCCATGTCGACCTCAAGATCCGCCGTGCCTTCCGCGACGAAGCGGATGCAATGCTCGCCCGCATCAAAGCGGCGACACAGCTCGATTTCCATGTGCTCTATGCCGACGCCCTTTCCTATGCGGTCGAGCACTCTGCCCAACTCTCTGCCGAGGAAAAAGCGTTGCTGCTGGATGCTCCGTTTGATGTCCCGGTTGGCGGACGCGTTTATTTTGAAGACGGCATCGGTGTTTTACTGCTGATCACGCTGTTTGGCGCACTGCCGCCGGTCAAGGCGATCAAGCATGTTGTCATCGATGAGATCCAGGATTACAGCCCTGCCCAGCACGAGATCTTTGCCCGCGTGTTTGCCAACTGCGGCCTGACCCTGCTCGGCGACACGAGTCAGCTTGTCAACACCGGTATGGGAATGGAAAGCGGAGAAGAAATCCTCGCGATCTACGGTCGGAGTTCGAGCGGTCTGCGGCGGCTTACCAAAAGCTATCGCTCCACAACCGAAATCACCACCCTCGCAGATGCCGTTCTGAAGCGCAAAGACCCGATCGAGTATTTTGAGCGCCACGGCAGTCCTGTTGTTTTCCGCACGGTTACCGGCGAAAAAGCGGCTGCAACTTTGATCTGCGATTTGCTCAACGCAGCCGAGGGCAAAAGCGGCGCTACCGCCGTTATCACCCGTACAATTGCCGACGCTCGCCGGCTTTACCAAAAATGCCACCGCTTTGTGCGGGGACTGATCCTTGCTGACGATGACAAAATGGCCTATGAGCACGGTCGCTGCATCATTCCGCTTGCCCTTTCCAAGGGGATGGAATTCGACCGCGTGATCCTTGCCGACAGCAGCCTCTACGGCGAGGCGGACGACAAGCTGCTCTACGTTGCGCTTACCCGTGCGATGCACGAATTGACGGTGATCGGCGTGAAGAAACAGTCCGCGCTGATCCCAAAGGAGTTTTTGGCATGAAAGAAGCCTTACTGACAACGCAAATGACAAAGCAGGATGCGGCAATGCTTGGCGCGCTGGAGCTTGCATACGTCGGGGACTGCGTGTTTGAATTGCTCGTCCGCACGCATCTTTTGCGCACGAGTGGCCGCAAGGTCAAGGAGCTGCACGGCTTGGTGGTCAAGCACGTCTGCGCAGCCGGCCAGGCAGCGCTTGCGAACCGTATTCTCGATCAGCTGACCGACGATGAGCTCGCTGTTTTCAAGCGCGGCCGCAACCACCGACACCCACGGATTCCCAAAGGGAGCAGCCCGGCGGAATACGGTCTGGCAACGGCGTTTGAAGCGCTGATGGGGTATCTCTACCTTTGCGGAGAAACCGAACGCATCCTTGCGCTGACAGAATCTGCCTTTGAAGCATAAAGAAACTCCGCAGGGAAGTTTTTCTTCACTGCGGAGTTTTTTCCAAACCATCGTCCAGCGAGAGCTGGTTTTCATCAGCGGGATCGGTGCAGAGGTTGATTACCATGCGCCCGTAACGGTTGGCCATGCGCCATGTGGAGGCTGTGCCGCCATTGCTGCCGTTGAAATAAGCCACGCAAACCGACGACTGCTCGACCATATAGCGGTTGCGGACTTGCATACATCCGTTATAGTAGGGCGTGTAGGATGTATAGACGACGTGGTCGGCGAGGCCAATCAGCTCCGCGTACGCTTCCTGCTGTGCATGCCGCCAGCGCATATCCTGATGCATACAGGGGATTGCCAAGGTCAGCGTGATCGGCAGACCGTCTGCCCGTGCCGCGCAAACCGCCTTGGCCGCCAATGTGTCGAATCCGAGTGCGGCACCGCTGATGAAATTCCGGATGCCCTTTTCGCAGAGCGAACGGATCGTTTCGGCGAGAGCTGCTTCAAGTTGGGGAAGCGAATCCTTGGGGATCATGCGGTGGCCGGTGAACATCGCGTTTTTGCCGATATCGGTGTGTTCCATACAACCTCTTTCAAACACGGCGGGCCGTGAAAAAAAACAAACAAAAGTTTGGATATAGTATAACATAGCCGCCGACAAAAGTCAAACGAAACCGCGCCGCAATTTGTCGGATAAAATTTTCTCCGCAGCAGGAAATGACACGAAAAATTCACAACTATCGTATATAATATATAGGTACGGCTGTGCGGATGCGTTCGCCGGCCGAAACCGTGAAAGGCAGCGATACAGATGATGATCAGAAACCGACTGTTATATTTATTTCTCGCCTGCGTGATGCTGTTTGGTGTGTGCGCTTCGTGCGCCTCCGACACCCCCGATACACCGCAGACGCCCGCCACTTCGGCGAGTACAACGACCGGCGTGTCCACACCTCCGCAGACCACAACGGAGCAAACAACTACTTCCGCAACAACCACCACGGAAGCGACTACCACAGAAGTAACGACCACGGAAGTGACGACCACGCCACTTGCAACTACTACACCTGCGGCAACGACGACCTCTTCCGAAACCACGACCACCGCATCTACACCGCAGACGATGCAGCCGGTCACGCTGATTCCGCCTCCGACGACTACCGCGGCAACAACAACTCCTCCGGTGACTACGCCGATTGCGACAACAACGCCGGACGCTACCACCGCACCCGACACAACGACGACCGCGCCGACCTCGGAAGTGACGCATTCCAGCCGCGATGAAAGTGCCAAGGTGATCGACACCGGCGCGGTGCTTGTCATCGGCAACGCGGCGATGGAACACTACTACGGCGTTGATAAGGTGCTGAAATCCTATGCCAACACTGTTTCGACGATCAAAGCGCAGCTTCCGACGGTAAACGTCTACGCGATGTTCTGTCCGAGTGCGGTCGAGTTCTGTGCGCCGTCGAAATATCAGGCAGGAACGCGCTCACAGCAGCGTGCGATGAATGTGATCTATGAGAACCTGCAAAACGGTGCGATTGGCGTTGATGTCTGGAGCGAACTGAATGCCCACGCCGACGAGTATCTCTATTTCCGCACCGACCACCACTGGACACAGCGCGGCGCCTACTACGGTTACGTCGCTTTCTGCAAAGCCGCCGGCCTTGTTCCGCACGAAATGGACGAATACGAGACGGGAAAAGTGCAGAACTTCGTTGGTACGATGAGCATGTACGCCAAGGATTACGCCGACCGTTTCTACAATAACCCCGACTACGTCGAGTATTTCCGACCGCTGAACCCGTCTGCGATGACGGTCTACACCTCGCCGAAGATGACCAACGGCAGTGCTCGTTCGGTGATGGCTAGCCAGGAAGCGGCAGACCAGATGGCGCGCTACGCCAAGTACAGTATGTTTATCTCCGGCGATAATCCGATTTCCCATATCGTCAGCGAAACCGTCAAAAACGGCCGCATTGCCATCGTCACCAAAGAATCCTACGGCAACGCCGTTGTTCCGTTCCTAACCGACCACTTTGAAGAGATCTACGTGATCGACCCGCGCCAGTTTAACGCCAACGGCAAACCTTCTCTGAACCTGATCAGCTTTGCCACGCAGGTCGGCGCAACCGACGTGATCTGCATCAACGCCGCCGTGCTGTTGCCGGGCATCAACAGCTATCTGAAGAAAATGCTCTGATCCGTATCCCTGTGAGGCTTTGTGCTTCACAGGGATTTCTTTTTTGCGAAAACGCGCTTGTCAGAGAGGGGAGAATGTGGTATAATACGCTATGGTATTTTTATCATGGCGTAGTTTTTTCATTTGGAAGATAACCCGCCTATGGAGGATATATGCTCGTAGATTTGCACGCTCATACGATCTCTTCGCCCGATGGCCACGATACGATCGAAGCGATGGCTGCCCGCGCCGACGAGCTGGGCATCGATATTTTAGGTATCACCGACCACTGCGATGCGATGGCAACCCGGCCGTACCTCGGATTTTTCAGCGAGGACATGGGCTGTCCGGAATTCCACGAGGACGAAATGCGCGAGCGTTTTTTTGCCGCACGTGAGAACGGGAAGCACCGCGTAAAGCTTCTTTACGGGATTGAGCTCGGCGAGCCGAACCTGCGCCCACAGGAGACTCGTGAGGTGCTTGCGCGCAACAGCTTTGACGTGGTGCTAGGCTCGGTTCACACGTTCCTCAAAGACTGTGAGCCCGACCGCATCGATTTTGCCGAAACACATCCCAACGAGGTCGTTCGCTACTATCTGCGCGAAGTCTACGACACCGTCAAACTCGGCGGCATCGACGTGCTCTGCCACCTTGACTATCCGCTGCGCTATCTGCCGGCCTATCCGGGATTTTCGCAGAGTCTGAAGCCGTTTGAAGAAGAGATCCGTGCGATTCTGAAGCTGGCAGCGCAGAAGGGGATCGCGATGGAAATCAACGGCAAGAGCTACCGCAACGGCAAATTCCTGTTGGAGCCCTTCCTAATCGACTGGTACCGCGAGGAAGGCGGCGAATACCTTTCCTATGGCAGCGATTCCCACCGCGCCGAGCAGCTTTTGCGTAGCTATAATGAAGCCAAAGCTTACGCTTTGGCACACGATATGAATTACTTTGTCTATTTTGAAAAACGCCGCCCGCATCCATACCGGATCGGCTGATCGGCGTGTGGAGGAACTTATGGAGACGATTGACACCAAAAAATTACTGATGCTGATGGAGACCAACGGCAAGATCACCTGCGCCCAGCTGGCGTCTATGCTCGGCTGCAGCGAACAGGACGTGACCGAAGCCGTCGGCACGCTGGAAAAGAATAAGACGATCCTCGGCTATTCCGCCATCGTCGACTGGGAAAAGACCGACCGCGAGCTCGTCACGGCGCTGATCGAAGTCAAGGTCGTTCCGCAGAGAGGCGAGGGCTTCGACCGCGTCGCCTCGCGTATCTACCAGTACAAAGAAGTCGACAGCGTTTATCTGATGAGCGGCGGCTTCGATCTGATGGTTCTGATCGAAGGCAAAACGCTGAAGGAAGTCGCGCTGTTTGTGGCGCAGAAGCTGGCCGTGATGGAAGCAGTCAGTGCGACCGCGACGCATTTCGTTTTGAAAAAATACAAAGACAAAGGCGTGATCTTCGCGGCCGAAGCCGCCGAAGACCGCCGCACCATGCTCGTCTGATCGACGCAAAAGAGGAACGAACTATGCCCTTATCCGATAAATTCAACCAAACCGCCGTCGGCCTCAAGCCGAGCGGTATCCGCAAATTTTTTGATCTGACCTACACGATGGAAGACGTGGTCTCGCTCGGTATCGGCGAACCGGACTTCATCACGCCGTGGCACATCCGCGACGCCGGTATCTACTCGCTGGAAAAAGGCAACACGATGTACACGCCCAATCCCGGTCTGCCTGCGCTTCGTCAGGCGATCTCCGATTATCTGGCCCGCCGGTTTTCCATGCAGTACCGTGCAGAAGAAATCCTGGTCACGGTCGGCGGCAGCGAAGCCATCGATCTGGCGCTGCGCGCCTTCCTGGAACCGGGCGACGAGGTTATCATTCCGGAACCCTGCTTTGTCTGCTACGATCCGATCACGCGCCTGTGTGGCGGTGTTCCGGTGGGGCTGCCGACGCTGGCAGAGGATGAGTTCCGCCTGAATCCGGAGCTTTTGGAACGGGCGATCACGCCAAAAACTAAGGTCCTGATTCTGCCGTTCCCCAACAATCCCACCGGTGCGGTCATGCTGCGGGAGCATCTTGAACCGATCGCCGAAATCTGCATCAAGCACGATCTGATTGTCCTCAGTGACGAGATCTACGGAGAGCTGACGTATGGCGATCTGCGCCACGTTTCGATCTCTACGCTGCCCGGTATGCATGAGCGCACGATCGTGGTCTCCGGACTTTCCAAAAGCCATGCGATGACTGGCTGGCGTATCGGTTACGCCGCTGCGCCGATCGAAGCCGCCAAGCTGATGATCAAGATCCACCAGTTTGCGCTGATGTGTGCGCCGATTATGAGCCAGTACGCGGCGCTGGAGGCGATCGAAGCGGGCGATGAAGACATCGCCGAAATGCGCGAAGAGTACGACCGCCGCCGCCGTTTTATCACCGATGGGTTCAACCGCATTGGCCTGCCATGCTTTGAACCGCGCGGTGCCTTCTATGTTTTCCCCGACATCCGCCCGACCCGACTTTCCAGCGAGGAATTCTGCAAGCGGATGCTCTATGAAGAAAAGGTGGCTGTCGTTCCGGGCGATGCGTTTGGTGCGGCCGGCGAGGGCTTTGTCCGTTGCTCCTACGCCTACTCTGTGCAGAAAATCGCACTGGCACTGGAACGGATCGAATCGTTTGTTCAGAAACTTCGCTGAAAGGGCGTGTTATCATGTATGATCTCAAGGATCGCCGCGTTGTCGTAACGCGCTGCATTGGCTATGGCGACGAGGTACTCGACCGTGCGCTCGACCGAATCTTCTCCGTCTTTCCGATCGCAAAGGCGGTAAAAGGGAAATCCGTTTTGATCAAGGCGAACTTGCTGACGGCTCACGCCCCCGAAAAGGCAGCAACGACGCATCCTGCCGCAGTTGCCGCACTTGCGCGGCGGTTGTATGCTGAAGGTGCATCCTCTGTGGTCATCGGCGACAGTCCCGGCGGTATCTTTACCAAAGCCGCGCTGGATGTTGTCTACAAGGCGACCGGCATGATCGAAGCGGCAACCGAAAGCGGTGCAACACTGAACTATCTGACCGAAGAAGCCGATATCGAATTCCGAAACGGCAAAAAGACCATGCGCCTTGCCGCCTATGTGCGCTCGGCCGATGTTGTGATTTCCTTTGCCAAGCTCAAAACGCATACATATGCCCGCATGACAGCTGCCGTCAAAAACCTCTACGGTGCGGTTGCCGGATTGGAAAAAGCAAAATACCACGCGAAAATCCCCGATCGCGCCAAGTTTGCCAAGCTACTTTGCGATATCTGCGATACGGTTGCTCCGGACTTCTCGATAATTGACGGTGTGCTCGGCATGGAAGGGCAGGGGCCCGGTACCGGCGATCCCAAGTGGGCGAACTGTCTGATCGCCGCGCAAAACCCGTATTGTGCCGACCTTGCGGCTGCCGCGATCATCGGTATGCCGGCCGAACGTGTTCCAACGATCGTCGAGGGGATTCGCCGTGGGTATTCGCCGGCATCGGCGGACGATTTAAAAATCAAAGGCCTCTCGCTCGAAAAAGCTGCCGTGCGTTTTATGCCGCCGCCGTACATGCGTGATTCTGGCCTGCTTTCGCTGCTGCCCGGTTCGCTCAAGGCACCGGTCGCGCGGTTTATGGAACCATTCCCGATTGTCTCCGAAAAATGTGTCGGCTGCGGCGAATGTGCGCGCGCCTGTCCCAAACACACGATCCGCATCCAAAATAAAAAAGCCGTGATCGATCACTCTGCCTGCATCAAATGCTATTGCTGCCACGAAATGTGCCGTTTGAAGGCGATTGATCTGAAAAAACGGTTGATCATGCCGAAAAAAGGATAAGTATGAAGAAGTTGACGATATCGGCGCCTGCCAAAATCAACCTGACGCTCGACGTGCTCGCACGCCGTGCAGACGGCTATCACGAACTGAGCACGGTCATGCAGTCGCTCTCTCTTGCTGACACTGTTGAAGTCGAGGTCGAGCCCTCTGCTGAAACCGTGATCGAGCTGACCTGCGACAAGCCCTTTGTTCCGACGGACGAGCGCAATATCGCGGTCAAGGCGGCAAACGCATTCTTGCAGCATGCCAGAATGCATGCGCACGTGCGGATTGCCCTGCAAAAACGGATCCCGGTCGGAGCCGGTATGGGCGGCGGCAGTACCGATGCTGCGGCTGTGCTGCGTGGACTTGATGCGCTTCTTTGCCCCGGATTCTCAGCGGAAACGATGAATGCGCTTGCCAAATCGATCGGTGCGGACGTTCCGTTTGTGCTGCAGGGAGGCTGCGCTTTGGCTGAGGGCATCGGCGAAGCACTGCAACCGATTCCTGTGTTTTCCGGCATCCCGCTGGTGATCTGCAAACCGCGCGCTTCCGCGTCGACCAAGGAAATTTTCACCCGCTTGAAGGTGGATGCAATCGCCGAACACCCGGATACCGCCGGTGTGATAGAAGCGATCCGCGAGAAAAATCTTTCCGCGCTGGTTTACCGCCTCTTCAATGTGTTGGAACCTGTGACGACAGAGCTTTGCCCGGCCATTGGCGAATACCGTCGGGCGCTTCTGAAAAACGGAGCGATGGGTGCGGCCATGACTGGCAGCGGCACGGCCGTATTCGGCGTGTTCGCCGATCACGCTGCCGCTGCGAAGGCGGCCAAGGCATTGCGCTCGGTGTGCGATCAGGTATGGCAAGCCGAAACTATCTGCGAAAACAAGTCTCTTTGAAATCATTAATGATAAAACCGGCTCTGCGCTTTACTGCGCAGAGCCGGTTTTTTAGGTTATATTGTCGGGAACGATGCGTTCGGTTGATTAATAACCGAAGAGAGCGTCGATCGCGGCCTGGAGGCTGCTGTGGACGGTTTCAATCGCAGCGGCCGGACCAAGGGTCTGAACCAGGTAAGCGGCCTGGTCAAGAGCGTCCTTGATGTCGGGGCTGAAACGCGTCGCCTGAGCGCGGGCACCCGGGAAGCAGTAGTCTTCGAGAACTTCGAGGGATTCGTCGTCTCTCAGGTAGGTCTTGAGGTATTCGCGTTCGGCTTCCTTATCGGTAACTTCGGTCGCGAGTCTGGCCATGATTTCGCAGGAGGTGACCCAATCTTTGTTCGCGTTCTGCAGAACGAAGACGTTGAGATCCGGGATAACGTAGCTGTATTTTTCAGCCTGCGGGCCCTTCGGGATCGGAACGATACCGTAGTCGAATTCGCACATTTCGTTGGCGCCGCCGGAACCGTAGTGACCGCCGTAGAGGCAGCCGAACGCGGCGTTGCCTTCGTAGAAGGTGGCTCTGCGGACGGTGTTGTCCGGAGCATCGGCGTAGGAGTATTCGAGGTCGGTGGCGATCGTGAGAACGAAGGTCAGCGATTCGATGATCTGCGGAGTGGCGAAGCCGGACTGCCATTTGCCCTGGCTTTCGTCGAAGTACATCAGACCGATGCCGTTGGATTCGAGCTCGGATTCGATGTCGACCATGGTCTGGCCGTGGATATCGATGCGGCCGTCACCGTCGGTGTCGTTAGAGACCGTAGCGGCGATTTCCATGAAGAGTTCCCAGGTCCATTCGTAATCGCGAACGGCCTGGTAAATGTCGTCAGCCTTGTAGCCGTGCTGCTCGAGCAGGGGCTTGTTGAAGACGTAGGTGAAGCCGATGTTGTTGATGAAGTACTTACCGGCCATGGCGCAGCCCCAAATGCTGCCGTCGTGCAGGTTGGCGAGCTGGGTGTAGACCTGGTCGAACTGGCCTTCGTCGTTGACGTTCAGACCGGTGGCGAGAACTTCTTCGGAGTTCAGGTTGCGGATCGCGTTGTTGACAGCAGCCGGAGCCCAAGCTCTCTGGGAGCAGTTGATGAAGTCGGCGAGCTTGTCGCCAGACATCGCGTGGGTGAGAATCGCTTCTTCCGGCGTTTCAACACCAGTGACGGCGAAGGTGATGTCGAGTTCTTCTTCCAGCGTGGCGTAGATGTCCATGAGTTCTTCTTCCAGTGCGTTGGACGGCTCGGTCACGAACATCTCGGCAGCGGGGTTGGCCAGAACAAATTCATAGCCGTTGTAACCAGTGTATTCGGTGGTGGCTTCCGTCGTGGTAGCCTCGGTGGTGGTAGCCTCGGTAGTGGTAGCAGCAGTGGTGGTAGCAGCCGTTGTGGTGGCAGCGGTGGTGCTCGTCGTCGTCGCAGCGGGGTCTTCCGAACCGCCGCAGGCAGCAAACATTGCTGTCAGCATGACGATCACGAGGAGCATCGAAAGGATGCGTTTTCCGTTCATGCGTGATCCTCCTTAATTTTGCGGATGATTTAACATCCTACTATGATGAAATAATTATGCCATAGGTGTCAAAAAAAGTCAACCATTTTGGTTGACTTTTTTTGTAAATATATAAAACTTATGAAAAAACGTTAATTACCGGCAACTTGATCGAGATAAGCCTCTCTGAGTCCGGCAACCGAGTTCACCGGAATCGAGAAAATCACCGATTTGGCGGCACTTTGCATACCGGCCGCTGTCGAAATCGCCTTCATAACGGCATTTTTGATTTCCGATTTCAAAACAATGAAGATCATTTCTCTTTCCGGTGCCAGCGAGATGCCAAAGAACTTATCGGCCTGTTCGCTGCTGGCCGCGCCGCGGGCGTGCACAACGGTACCGCCACCGGCACCTGCGGCGTACGCCGCGTCCATAACGGTATCTACGTAAGCTTTATTGGTAATCACAACGACCAGCTCGTATGCACGGTTTGTTTCGCTCATCTTCTGCTCCTCCTTGCTGTCTTCAGACGTACTGTTTAAGTATTGCAGCGTTGCCGAACCGGCAATGCTGGAAACGGGGACGGTGTAGGCAATGCCGTTGCCGGCCGCGTCGATATTCATTTGATAAATAAGCTTTTTCAAAAGGTCGCGCGCTTTTGCGTCGGGGACAACGCACATGAAAACTTCTTTTTCGCTCTCCGCCAGACCAAGCATCCGGAGAATGTTGTCACGGGCCGTACCCATGCCCAGCATCCTGAGCGCAAGCGGAATATTCTCTCTGTAGAAGAATGCGGAAAATTCGTCCGCCTGGCTGCGCTTGACGATCGTAATTAAATATGAAAGCTGCATAGCCAAACTCCTTTCTGTTAGTCCAACTGAATGATATCGTCGTCGGTATCCGCCACAGGCGTTTCTTCAACGACTTCGGGGATCTTCGCCAGTTTCTTTGTCTTAAGCTTATAGAAGACACCCAACAGCTGGATAGTGATCAGCGGTGTCATCGCGACCATTGCAACAACACCGAATGCATCCAAAGCGACATTTCCGCCCAAACCTTCCGAGGCACCCATCGCAAACGGGAGCAGGAAGGTCGCTGTCATTGCACCCGAAGCGACGCCGCCGGAGTCAAACGCGATAGAGGTGAAGATATCGGGGCAGAAGAAGGTGAGCAGCAGTGCCAGCGCATAGCCGGGCACCAACACCCAAAGAATCGAGATGTGCGTGAGAATACGCATCATCGCCAGACCGACCGAAATTGCAACACCGATCGAAAGGCTTGTCTGCAGGGCTTTGGGTGCGATTGCGCCGTCAGTGATCTCGAAAACCTGACGGTTCAAAACGTGCACGGCAGGTTCGGCAGCGACGATAAAATACCCCATCAACATGCCGATCGGCAGGATGATCCAGTTGAAGTCGAGCTGTGCGATCAGCTTGCCGAGATAGTTACCGGCGGGCATGAAGCCGATGTTGACGCCGGTGAGGAAGATAACCAAGCCGACGTATGTATAGATCAAACCGACGAAGATCTTCAAGAGCGCTTTCATCGGCATCTTCAGCGCGACGAGCTGATAGATGAGGAAGAAACCGACGATCGGGGCCAGCGCAATGCCGACTTCTTTGGCGTAGTGGGGGAATGCGGTTAAGAACTGGTTGCCGAGATCTCGCGAGTCACCCAAAACCGGGATCTCAACCGGCGAATAAACGCCGCCGTCCGACGGGAACAGCACACCGAGGATCAGAACGACGAGAATCGGACCGACCGATGACAGCGCGACCAAACCGAAGCTGTCGTTGTCGGCACCGCTGTCGCTTCGAACCGCCGAAACACCGACGCCGAGTGCCATGATGAAGGGAACCGTCATCGGGCCGGTGGTAACACCGCCGGCGTCAAATGCGATGGCAAGATAATCTTTGTTCGGGATCATAAACGCCACGGCAAAAACGACGACGTAGAACCCGATCAAAAGGTAAGAGAGCTTGATCTTGAAGAGAATACGCAGAACCGCGATGACCAGAAACAGACCGACACCGACGCCGACCGTGCACATCAGGACGTAGCTGTCGATCGACTGGACCTGATCGGCGAGGACCTTCAGGTCGGGTTCGGAGATGGTGATGATGAAACCCATCAGGAAACAAACCATGATCATCAACCAAAGCTTTCGCGACTGCGTCATATGTGAACCGACCTGCTCGCCGATCGGCGTCATGGCCATGTCTGCGCCGAGGGTAAAGATGCCGACACCGACGATCAAAAGGATTGCACCGAAAATAAAGAGAATAAAAACGTCATTCGGTATCGGCGCAACGGAAAAACAAAGAAGCGCAACGATTACTGTGATCGGCAAGACAGATGCCAGTGATTCTTTGACTTTGTCGAGCAGGTTGCTTTGCAATGGGATATCCTCACTTTCTGAATATTACGCAAGCGTGACGATGGTCACTCCGTCCTCGCCTTCGCCGTAAATGCCCGGACGGAAGCTCTTGACGTGGCGGTGGTGGCGCAGATGGCTGCGGATCGCATCCCTGAGCTTGCCGGTGCCTTTGCCGTGCACGATCGTCACCTCGGTCAGGTGCGCACGCAGGGCGTTGTCGAGGTATTGGTCGAGCTGATGAATGCCACCGTCGGCGGCTTCACCGCGGATATCGAGTCGGTTGGTCACGCCGGAAGCGATCGCTCCGGTCAGAACCTTCTGTGCCTCCGCCGCCGAAACGGGTCTACGCGGCTTTTTGGCCGTCGGATCCGGCTTGACTTCCTTGCAGAGGCGTACGTCTTCGGGCTTGACACGCATCTTCATGGCGCCCGCCTGAATCTGCAGCTTGCCGTCTTTGCCCGGGAGCGCGGCGACAATGCCGTCGATGCCCATTTTTACGATCAAAACGTGGTCTCCGACCACGAGCGGACGGGTGGGAACCTCTGCTTCCGGAACCTCCGGTGCGGATTCCGATGCGCTTGCTGCGGAATCCATATCGTTGAGACGGCGGTTGATCGCCGCCTGATCTTCGTTGATGTTGATCGACTTCAGTTCGCCCTGTGCCATCGCGTACATCCGGCGCAGATCAGCCAAGATCGCACGGCTCTCTTCGCGCGTTTCGGAAACGATCTTCATCGCTTCTTCGCGGGCCTCCGCTTCGGCACGGGCCTTTTCGGCGGCGAGATGTCTTTCGCGGTCACGGGCACGCTGCGTCAACTGTTCGATCTCTCTGCGCAGTGCTTCCACACGTGCCTGTTCTTCCTCGGCCTTTTGGCGGTTTTTCTCAAGCTCGGTAATAACGTCTTCAAACCGTGACGCTTCCTTGCCGATCAGACCGTGGGCGTGCTCGATGATGTCGTCGGAGAGGCCGAGGCGCTTGGAAATCGCAAAAGCGTTGGAGCGGCCGGGAATACCGGTGAGCAGACGGTAGGTCGGGCGCAGTGTTTCGATATCGAACTCGCACGAAGCGTTTTCTACGTTTGGCGTGCTCAGTGCGTAGACCTTCAGTTCGGCGTAGTGCGTGGTCGCGGCGATCTTTGCGCCCAAAGAAGAGGCGCGTTCGATGATCGCGATGGCCAAGGCCGCACCTTCCGTAGGGTCGGTACCGGCGCCCAGCTCGTCGAAAAGAATCAGACAGTTGTCTTCCGCGCGGGCGAGGATCTCGACGATGTTGGTCATGTGCGACGAGAAGGTCGAGAGCGATTGCTCGATCGACTGCTCGTCGCCGATGTCGGCGTAAACCGCCGGACAGAGAGAAACGGTCGAACCGGGAGCGGCGGGGATGTGCAGACCGCATTGTGCCATCAGCGTGAGCAAGCCGATCGTTTTTAAGCTGACCGTTTTACCGCCGGTATTGGGACCGGTGACGATCAGCGTGTCATAGTCGATACCGAGTGAAACGTCGATGGGAACGACCTTTTTCTGGTCGAGCAGGGGATGGCGCGCCTTTTTGAGCTCGAATCGCCCTTCTTCGTTGATGATTGCCGGTCTGGCATCCAGTTCGACCGAGAGCTTGGCGCGGGCGAAGATCAGGTCGAGCGTGCAGAGCATTTTATACGACGCAAGGAGAGCGTCTCTGCGGGCAAAAACTGCCGCCGAAAACTCCGCCAAGATCCGTTCGATCTCATTGCGTTCCTTGCTCAGAAGTTCGGAGATTTCGTTGTTGGCCTCAACGACCGCCATCGGTTCGATAAAAATGGTCGCGCCGCTGGAGGAAACGTCGTGCACCATGCCGGGCACGCTCGCTTTGTGCTCCGCTTTGACCGGTACGACGTAGCGGCCGGAACGCTGTGTGATCAAGCTTTCCTGCAGGATCTTTGAGGCGTTGGGGCCGGAAATGATGCGGGCGAGGATATCACGCACGCGGTTCTGTGCAGCCGAGAGCTTGCGGCGGATCGAAAGCAGCTCGTTGCTGGCGGTATCGGCGATCTCGTCTTCGCTCAGGATCGCATCGGTGATCGATCGCTCGAAATCGTAATCGGGGCGCAGAAGCGAGAAGTATTCGTCGATGCAGGTGTCGGCGTCGTCGCGGTCGCGGAAGCGATAATCGCGGACGTTGCGCGCCGAGCGCAGGAGTGCCGCGACGGTCAGAAGCTCGGCAGGCATCAGGATACCACCGCGTTCGGCGCGCAGGATCAGCGTTGTGATATCCTTGACGCCCGAAAAACTGGGGCTTCCTTTGCGGCAGGAGAATTCAAACGCCGCCGTCGTCTCGGCCGAGAGGCGGTTGACTTCGCGGATGCTGTCGGAGGGGGTAAGTGCCATCGCTTCCTGTTTGGCCGCATCGGTGACGGCAAACGAGGCGAGCTTGGCGCAGACCTTGTCCAGCTCCAGCGTTCGCATGGATTTTTGTACGAATGTATCGAAAGTGTCGTTCATAAGTATGTCTCTTTCCGGACTGCAACAGCCGCAGCCCATCGGTCACAACGGCGACCGGAAGGATTTGTAGAATCGCAGCGCGCGCGGATCGCAATCGAGCTGCGAGAAGAGGTAGCGCTCCGTCACGTAAACCGCGTCGTCGATCAGCTCGCTGCTGCAATTTGCGGGCAAAAGCTTTTGGATGGGAGCGACCAAAAAATACTCCAGAAGCGGCAACGCCGATTCCGGACAGGGGATGACGTTGCCGTCGTCGACGGTCACGCAGTCCCGGCAGCAGACACCGCCGGAAACGGGCGAAAGGTAGGGGACGTGCGGCGCTTCGCCGCAATGGATACAAGCGTCAAGCTGCGGTTCGTACCCGGCGATCTGTGCGGCCCGCATTTCAAATGCTGCCCGCACCAGTTCCGGCGGGTGATCGAGTGCGCTCAGCGCGTAGAGGCAGTTGAGCGTGAGCCGCAGAAGCTCGCTGTCGCCGACGTCGGCATCAGCGACCTTTTCGGCGATGTCGGCGATGTATGCCGCCAAAGCAAGTTTTTGCGCGTCGCTGCGCAGCCCCATAAAGAGCTCGACTGCCTCGGCTGCGTTGACCGTAATGCGGCCCTTGTTTTCAAAAAGCGTGAAGTCCGCATAGGCATAAAGCTGACAGGCACTCGCCAGCGGACTGCGCATGCGCATCGCACCCTTTGCCCGCACGGTAAGACGGCCTCTGTCAGCTGTGATGATCGTCAGAATCTTATCGTTTTCCTTGTAGCGGATCTCGCGCGTGACGAGACCTCTGATTTGTGTGAACAAGGCGATCGTCCTTTGTTTTGGCCGCCGCGTAAAGCAGATATGCTTCCGGCAAACCGGTTTCTTTGAAAAAATACCATGACCGTTCTCTGTCCGTCATATTCGCTGCCTCCTTGTGGTGTCAGAGTTAGCGTTTGCGGGACGGCGGCGGTCTATGTGCGGCAGATATTGGCGGGAATCAGTCTTCCTGCATGACCGAAAGCTCGGAGAGGAAGTAGGCGTTGTTTTTCCAGTCGTTCTTGACCTTGACCCAAAGCTTTAAGAAAATCTGGGTGTCGAGCATTTTTTCGATCTCTCTGCGAGCGGCGGTGCCGACGTTTTTCAGCATCGCGCCCTGCCGGCCGATGATAATGCTCTTGTGGCTGTCCTTTTCGCAGACGATCAGCACGTCGACCTCTACGCGCCCGTCCTCAAGCTCCTCAAACCGCTCGGTTTCGCAAACGACACCGTGGGGGATCTCGTCGTGCAGCGCACGCATCAGCTGCTCGCGCACGAGCTCTGCGGCTAAAACGCGTTCCGGCTGATCGGTCAGAGCGTCTTCGGGGAAGATGTGGTCGCCCTCGGGGAGAAGGGCCTCGATTTCTTTGAGCAGCGCGTCGCAGCCGTCACCGGTGCGGGCAGAGATCGGTACGACTGCCGCGAATTCATACATCGTGGCATACTTGCCGATGATCGGCAGGATCTCGTCCTTTTTGGCAGCGTCCGTTTTATTCAGCGCAAGAATGCATGGGATCTCGTTTTTGCGCAGACGGTCGATCAGCGTGTGCTCCGGCGTTCCGGGGAACTTGTCCGCCTGTGCGACCAGAACCGCCAGGTCAACGTCGTCGGCGGTCGCGTAGATCGTTTTGTTCATCATATCGCCGAGCTTCGAGCGCGATTTGTGCAGACCCGGCGTATCCATGAAGATCATCTGCACGTTATCCTGCGTCAGGATACCGGTGATCTTATTGCGTGTCGTTTGCGGCTTGGGCGAAACGATGGAGATCTTTTCGCCGACGAGCTGGTTTAAAAGCGTCGATTTCCCGACGTTGGGGCGGCCGAGGATCGAGACCGTGCCGCATTTTGTCACATGTTCGTTGTTTGTCATGTCTGACTCCTTATTCTTTCGTGTTAGCGGAGGATGTTGGCGGACTGCAGGATCTTTTCCTGTAAGCCGAACATTTCGCGTTCGTCTTCCTCGGAGGTCTCGTGGTCGTAGCCGAGGAGATGGAGAGCGGAGTGGGCCGCCAAAAAGGCAAATTCACGGACGGGAGAGTGGCCGTAGCTTTCGGCCTGCTCAAGCGCACGGTCGGTACAGATGACGATGCTGCCCAAGCTGATCCGGCCTTTTTGCCAGTCAGTTGCCTCTGCGACGGTGCCGGGTTCCTCACCGGCAGCAAGCGGCAGCGCCGGGAACGACAAAACGTCGGTCACGCTGTCTTTCTCGCGGTTTTCACGGTTGAGCGTGCGGATTGTCTCGCCGTCGACGAACAAAAGCTCTACCGACATGGGCGAACGGATCCCCATATATGCGAAGGTGCTGCGGATCGCCTTGTGCGCCGCTGCGATCCACGCCGCACGCGGCTCGGTGGCGGATTCGGCCGTGGTGAAAATTTTGGTGTTGGGCGTTACACGCCGGATCGTGTGTATATGCATGGTATCCCTCTTTATCTATTTCTGAAAGCGGCGGAAGGTTTGGCGCGGGGACTGATTGGCCTGTTCCTTGGCCGCGGCGGCCGCACGGGCAGCGTTGTATTTGTCGTATGCGTCGATGATTTTCTGCACGAGCTCGTGGCGGACAACGTCCGCACTCGTCAGCGTGATCTGTGCGATTCCGTCGATTCCCTCCAGGATCTTCTGCGCATCCTTCAAACCGCTTCGCTTGCCGACCGGCAGGTCGATCTGTGTGATGTCGCCGTTGACGACGACCTTGGAGTTGAAACCGATACGCGTCAAAAACATCTTCATCTGTTCGGCGGTGGTATTCTGGGCTTCGTCGAGGATGATGAACGAATCGTCCAGCGTGCGGCCGCGCATGAACGCGAGCGGCGCGACCTCAATGTTGCCGCGTTCCAGATATTTCTGATACGTTTCCGCGCCGAGCATGTCAAACAGCGCGTCGTAGAGCGGGCGCAGATACGGGTCGACCTTGTTCTGCAGATCGCCGGGCAGAAAGCCCAGCTTTTCACCGGCTTCAACGGCGGGACGGGTGAGGATGATGCGGTTGATCTTTTTTTCCCGGAAGGCGGCAACTGCACAGGCGACCGCAAGATAGGTCTTGCCTGTACCGGCAGGGCCGACGCCGATCGTGACCAAGTTGTTCTGGATCGCTTCGAGATACTTTTTCTGCCCGATCGTCTTGCCCTTGACCGGCCGGCCTTTGGCCGTAACGCAAACGACGTCGCTTGCGAGTTCGGCGATCTGGCGGTCGTTGCCTTCGTTGACGAGCGAGATGCAGTACCGCACGTTTTGGGTGGAGATCGGCTCTCCGCGGGAAGAAAGCGTGAACAGACCGAGCAGAACGCGTTCGGCACGGGCGACGGCTTCGGCGTCGTCACCGCTGATTTTCAGTTCGGTCTCGCGGTTGATGATGCGGACGGCGTAGGCCTGTTCGATCAGTTTGATATTCTCGTCAAAGCTGCCGAAAACGTCGACGACGTTTTCCATGCGCTCAACAGTCAAAGTTCGTTCGTGCATAGCTGTGGTCACCTTTCGTTGTGGTTGATCTGCGGCGATGGTACATAAGCACCGGGAGCAGCGATGTCTTCCCAACATTCGCAAAAAATCGTCACGGAAATGCTTTCGTTCTGCGCGGTGCGTTCAAAACGGGCGTTCGAGATTCCGCCGTTGACCAAACCGGCAGAGATGGCGTCTGTCAGCGCCGATTCCAACCGCAGCTGCTCGGTCTCGGTTTCTTTTGCGACCGCAACGGTGCGGTACTCGCGCCATGTCTCCGTGACCAGCGTGCAGGGCACGCCGTAAAAGACATCTTTCTTCTCTATTATTATATCATAACCGAAGGGTGTTTTACCATAGTCCGGCGATAAATTTATTTCGTGTTCAAAAAAAATCAGGTATTTTTTTGTGAAAACCTGCCCTGTGTACTCCTTTTTCTGTGCGGTCGCCGGAATTGCCGCCGTCATTTCGTACCATGTTCGCGCTTCCGCATCAGCAAGTGCGTGCGAGAGAACAAAATTTCCCTCTTTTCCGATCGGTACTTCCGCGCCGACGAGCAGATCGCCCTTTTCCACAGTCTCGCCGACAGCGGCGATCGGCGTACCTTGGTAAACGTACAGCTTTGTCAGAATGCCGTTCTTTTTGGCGTAGATCGCGCAGGGCTCGTCGTTGGGAATCACCTGCGGCCGCTCTGTCCGCAGTTCGTAAGCGATTTCGGCGCTTGCGCCGTCGAGAAAAATTCCGACCCACGAAAGATGCGGCAGGCGTGCGATTACCTGTTCCTTGATCTGGCCTTCGTCGAGTTCCGCAAGCTTCACTCCCGGCTTCAGGCCGAATTCCGCAAGCGCCTCCAAAATTTCGCTGTCGCGCGCGCCGTTGTTGGTAATCGATACGCTCCAAAGCATGCCGGAAGCGAAGTGGAGAAAGAGGAACGCGCCAACGGCACCGAGCAGAAAAAACGGACGTCTCAGGTAAGGAAGAACCCGTCGGGCAATGCCGCTTTTTTGGCGGATACGTACCCGGCAGTGTTTGCCGTAAACGAGCTTGGGCAGTCGGCGAAATTCTGCCGCGCGCATTTGTGCGGTGAGCTCGAGCGGACTTGTGCGCGAGATCTTTTGCAGCAGCAGGCCGGCGCGCAGGCAATCGTTCAGAAATCGTTCCGGATCCGGTGTGGTCACCGAAACAGTTACGCGAGTTTCGAAAGCGGCACGGATTTTTTTGAACATGTTTCTTCTCCTTGCAGTCAGTCAAAACAGATTTGTGCGATTTTACCGTGTACGTATGCGCTGTGGTCTGTCGATGCATCAATCAGCAAATCGCTTCCGTAGATTGTCAGAGTAAAGGCTGCACAGCGAAAAACCACACAGTCGCTGTCGGCGCGCAAAATACCGCTGTGCGCATCGATGTACAGTGTGCGGTTGTCGCAAAGATAGATCTCACATGTGCCGGGAACGATCGAACTTGGCAGCGAGAGCTTTTCGCCGAGATATGTCAGTATTTTTTTCCGAAAGCCGTTTTGCTTCATAGTCCACCTCATCCCTTTGTTTTCGTTCCATATCTATGCGCTCTTGGCCGATGAATTGCCATATTTTGCCGCTTTGCAGCATAGGATGAGGCAGATCATAAGGAGGGGAAGAACCTGTGCGGATCAAATCGTTTGTGCCGTGGCTGATGGCTGTATTGGCCGTGATCATTGTGGTGTTCTTACTTTGGGAAGCGCCGATTGTGCGCTCGGCCGTTGGCACGGGGATGCAGCTGGCTGCCGGCAGTCTGGTTCCGTCGCTGTTTTTGTTTGCGGTCGTCGCCCAACTCTTGGTGAGAACCGGACTGCTGCGGCCGTTCGAACGGTTGACCGCACCTGTTTTCCGCCTGCTGCACCTGCCTAAAGCGAGTGCATCTGCCTTTCTGCTCGGTGCGGCTGGCGGTTATCCGCTTGGCGCCGAGACGGTTGCTGCGCTCCATTCTGCCGGACAGCTCTCGCGTTCCGAGGCCGAAGAAGCGCTCGGCTTCACCAACAATTGCGGGATTGCTTATGTTGTATCTGTTGTCGCCCCAAAACTTGGATTGACGACAGCGGAAACCCTCGCGTTTTATGCGATCCACCTGCTGTCAGCACTGGCAGCAGCGATCCTTCTGCATGCTTTCGGCGGCACTTCCGATACAACCGCACCGGCGACCGCAGATAGAGGAAAGCCAGAACCGTTTTCTGCGGCGCTGGCCGCATCGGTGCGTTCTGCGGCGCTTTCCATGCTTTTGCTGACTGGTTTTGTCTGCGTGTTTGCGGTATTCACAGCGCTGCTCAGGCAGATTCCGATTTCGTTCCCTGCATACGTTGGAGGGATTTTAGAGCTTTCGGGCGGAATTGCCGCGCTTACTGCCGGGGAACACACAACAGCAGCGTTTCTGATTGGGTTTGGCGGTTTTTGCGTGGTTTGTCAGGCGGCTGCCGCTGCCAGTCCGCACAAGCTGCGCCTGCACAGATACCTGATCGGCAAGCTGTTACAGGGGGTATTTTCGGCGATAGCCGTGAAAATCTTATTCTGATGTGCGTGTAGACGGTGCTCAAACCGACCATACTGAAGACAACAACAAAACAGAGGTATTCTATGAAAAAAATCGCTTTTTTTGACACAAAACCTTACGACCGTGTTTGGTTCGAACGCTTGAATGCGGAACTGAGTGAGCCCTTTGAGCTTGTCTGGTACGAGAGCCGCTTGCGCCCAGAGACGGCGTGTCTTGCCGAAGGCGCTGATGCGGTCTGCGCGTTTGTCAACGACGATATTTCCGCATCGGTTGTCAACTTGCTGGCAGATTACGGTATTTCGATTCTGGCGATGCGGTGTGCCGGATTTTCCAACGTTGATCTCGATGCCGCCTGCGGCAAGCTGACGGTCGTCCGCGTTCCGGCCTATTCGCCCGATTCGATCGCCGAACACGCGGCCGCGTTGATGCTGGCCGTTGACCGCCGGATTCACCGCGCCTATGCGCGCACGCGGGACTATAACTTCAACATCGCTGGTCTGGAGGGGACAGTCTTGCGCGGGAAATGCGCCGGCATTGTCGGCATGGGACGGATTGGGGTACAGTTTGCGAAACTATGTCAGGCATTTGGCATGCGCGTGCTCGCCTACGACCCTTACCCCACCGCGATGGACGGCGTCAATTTTGTGCCGCTTGCGGAGCTTTTATCGCAAAGTGATGTGATCAGCCTGCATTGCCCATTGACGAAAGAGACCTATCATCTGATCGACGCCGCCGCGCTGCAAACCGTCAAGCGTGGTGCGCTGCTGATCAATACCTCACGCGGTGCACTTGTCGACAGCAACGCCCTGATCGACGCCTTAAACGACGGGACTCTGCGCGGAGCCGGGCTGGACGTTTACGAAGAGGAGGGGGATATTTTTTACGAAGACCTTTCCGATACGGTCGACCGCGACGAGCAGCTCTCCATCCTTGTCGCCAAGCCGAACGTCCTGCTGACGGCGCATCAGGCTTTTCTGACCGAAGAAGCGCTTGAAAGCATCGCTGCGACTACCCTCAAAAGCCTGACGGCGTTTTTTCACGGGGAGCATACCGACTGCGAGGTCTGTGCGGCCGACCGAAAACGCAGCATTTGACAAGCTACGGTAACTGTGCTACACTTTCCTTACCGATTTGTTGGAGGGAAGGTTTGTATGAAAATCGTTGTCCTTGCCGGTGGTCTCAGCCCGGAACGCGATGTTTCGCTTTCGTCGGGGGCACTGATCGCCAACGCTTTGATCGAAATGCACCACGAGGTAATGCTCTTGGATCTCTACCTCGGAGCAAAAAATCCGGATATTGCCCACGGATGGCAGAATTTGGCTACCGGGGTGCGCTTTTCTTATCAGATCCCACCGAAGGAACCGGATCTCGCCGCTATCAAAGCCGCTTCCGGAAACGGCGAGATGCTGATTGGCGATGACGTGCTGACGCTTTGCCGGGAAGCTGATCTCGTATTTCTGGCGCTGCACGGAGCGTCGGGCGAAAACGGCCAACTGCAGGCACTTCTCGATCTATATGCCGTTCCCTATACCGGATCGGGGTACGTCGGCAGTCTGCTCGCGATGGACAAAGATCTCTCCAAGCAGCTCATGCATGAACAGGGGATTCCGACGCCTTCGTGGCGGCGTGTCGAACTCGATCAGACTTCCGATTTTTCGTTCGTTCACTATCCCTGTGTGGTCAAACCTTGCAGCTGCGGTTCGTCCGTCGGGGTGACGATCGCCGAAAACGCTGCCGAATTTGCGGCTGCAATCGAATACGCCAGACAATACGAATCGGCGGTTCTGATCGAAGAAAAAATCGTTGGCCGAGAATTCTCGATCGGTGTGCTCGACGGAAAAGCTCTTCCGGTCATTGAGATCCGGCCTAAGAGCGGGTTTTACGACTACGCAAACAAATACCAAAAGGGCAGAGCCGACGAGATCTGTCCGGCGGAGATCGGGAACGAGATCCGCGAACTGCTGCAGACGAATGCCGTGCGCGTGCACAACGCGCTTCGGCTCGGCTTCTATTCCCGTATTGATTTTATCGTTGATGAAAGCGGGCAGGCATGGTGCCTTGAAGCCAATACGCTCCCGGGCATGACGCCGACGAGTCTGCTCCCGCAGGAAGCTTTGGCGGCCGGGATCGGCTACAACGAACTCTGCGATAAGATCGCTCGCGGTGCTTTGCGGTAAGGGGGGGACGGTATGAATTGCCCATACTGTGAAAGCCCGATGCAAAAAGGATATATTCCCAATGGTGATCAGCCTGTGCAATGGATTCCCGAGGGAAAGAAACCGTCAAAATTTTCTTTCACGACTGCCGATGGTGCGATCCGACTGGAAAACCGATTTTCTCTGCTGAAAACCGGTGGTTATCGGGCGGATGCGTGGCATTGCCCGAGCTGCAAACTTGTGATCGCCAAAACCGAATAGTTAAAAAACCGGAGGAAAACGAAAGTTTTCCTCCGGTTTTTCTATTTGCGTACGATAACGTGGTCAATTGTTTTTCCGGAAAGCGTCCGGACAGAGAGCTCGACGCTGTCGGTCGAGAATTTTGCCGTGGAACAGGTCGGGTCGGGCATTCCGTCGCTGTCGGTCCGCTCTTCTTCATAGGAACCGTATACGTAGTCCTGCCAAAATCCGCGGTCGTTGGTAAACATCCGGTGTCCGGCCGCGCCCATCGTCAAGTACAAAATTCCGTCTTCCGGTGCGACTGCCTTGTCCTCCCAAACGGATGCGCGGATATAAATGTGGCTATGGCCGGAGAATACGATGTCGACCCCACCACGTTCTAGGATCGGTGCGACCATCATGCGGTGTTTGAAGAAACCGCCCTGACCGGTGTACGGTGAGCAGTGTAGGAACACGATCTTCCACTTGCTATGGCATTCCTGTAAGGCCTTGTCCAGACGATCCAGATATTGTGGGTAGAGATCGCCGGAAACAAGAGAAACGGCAAAAAACGTGTAATTGCCAACGGTAAAGCTGTACGCAGCACCACCCAAACCGAGGTCGGCTCCCTCGGGCATTGCATGGCGACGGGCGAAGATATCGAAGAGATCGTAGTCGCTGTATTCGTGGTTGCCGACCGTGACCGCAACCGGCATTTTTTGGAAATGTTCACCGCAGGCGGTCAGGATCCGTTCGTATTCCACTGCGCTGTCGGGCGAATGCACGATGTCGCCGAGCGTCATCATAAAGCACGGCCACTTGATCTCGGCAGCTTCTTTTGCAAGAATCCGCTCCAAACGCTCGAAAAAGACCGGGCGATTGCCGATCTGAACGTCCTCCAAAAACATCACGGAAAACTCATTGGGATCGGCAGGGAACGTGCGGAAGCTTTGGAGCGGGCCGTCGTTCAGGCGATATTCGTAGGCTGTGTCGGGAGTCAGATCATAAAGGTAAAACTTGTGATAGCAAACCGCGATACGGCATCCGTCCTCGGTCTCATACCCGTGCTCGGTTACCGGTGCGACCGACAAAAACTCTGTGTCGGAGCCGAGCGGACGGTAGAAAAGTGTCGGCGAGCCTTCCGACGTCGCGCAGGAGAAAATTGCCGAGCGGGCGGGATCGGATGCCATCGCCCAAATGAGGCGGGACGGTATTTCCGAAAGCACACTGCTTTGGCCGACCGGCATTTTGGGCGCAGGGAAATAGGTCAGAGACGCGGAAGGCTGCATGTCCTCGGAATTGTGTACGGAGGTATCGGGCTGATCGACGGAGACGGTGATATCGTAGAGCACCAAACGCCCGGTTTGCGCGCGGTTGCCGGGGCTACAGACGATACGGATGACGTCGTTGAGTGCGAGCGGGAGAACAACTTCGGCCGGTATTGCAAACTCGATGGTGCGGATATCGTCGAAATCGAGCAGAATCGTGTTGGACGAGTAGACTGTCGAATCATAGCCGTTGTTGAAGCGCACGGAAATCCTGTGATAAGAGCCGTCGCCTTTGAGCGTCATCCGCAGGCATCTGGCGCACGGGATGTTGATCGGCCGCGGATTGCCGAGCTTCAGCCGGGCTGTGTTTCCGAATTTTTTATCCCGGAAATCATAGGTGAGCGGCAGACCTCCGTCAGATTCAAACGGGCCGACGGACTCGCCGTTGGGAAAACGGAATGTGGCGATGTCTTCAGAGCCGAGCGGAAAGAGCTTTTGTTCACGCGGCAATTCGCGAGTTGCGGCCACGAATACCGGGATACGCGCATCCTGCCCGTGGGTAAAGCGGATCACCAAAACGGAAAAGCAGTCGGAAGGACAATCGGCAAAGACCGACGGCGCAATTGTGAGCAGATCGCTTGCAAATTTGAGAAGCGAAAGGTCGACTTCCGCTTTGATATTCGCAGAGATGATCCAAGCACACAACGGCTGGTTTCCGCGCAAGGCAAGCGGCAGCGATAATTCTCGAGGATCGCATTGATACCAAATGAATTCGGTAGGTGCGGGAAGTGCATCGCGGTACAAAACGGAAACTTCGGAAAATTTTTTCATGGTTTTGCTCCTCTCCGTCGGCGATCGGATTTGTGGAAAAATTATATCACAGCATCTATATGATTGCAAACTTTTTTCGGCTTGTTCGCATAAGTTTTGGTCGGTGTCAATATAATCTACCAAGCAAGAGTCGTTTGAAAGGATGAGAACCGATGGAACTGAATTTGCATACGATCCCCATCAGAGATACGGCGGTTTTGGCAAAGCTCATCTCGCCGGCAGAGGAAAGCGGTGATATCGTTGTCCCGGACAGCCTGCCCGATATCGTCCGCATCGTGGAAACAAATGCCCGCATTGAACTCCGGTCGAAAGAACTGCGCGGAGGCAAGCTGTATGCGGAAGCGAGTGCCGTAGTCCATGTGATTTACGTGCCGGAAACCGGAGGCGGTCTTTGCCGCCTTGCCGTCACGCTGCCGTTTGCATCTGCCTTTGACCTGACAGATATGAACGATCCGACGATGCAGACAATCCTGACTGCCGAACTATCGGAGGCGAGTGCACGGGAATTGAACCCGCGCAAGATCACGGTGCGTGCAGCGGTTAATTTCCGCTGCACGGTCTATGCCGCGCGAGAAGTGTTTCTGCGGACAACGGTGGAAAGCAGCGCTGCCGAATGTCTGATCGAAACCCGCTGTGTGCGCCTGATCGACGGTATTTACGAAAAGGCACTGAGTATTTCTGATTCGGTCGAATTGCCGGCAGACTTGGTCGGAGAACCCGAAATTGTGAAATTTGAGACCGAAATTCACCTGACCGAGCGCAAACAGATCAAAAACAAAGTTGTTTTGAAAGGTGACATTGCTGTTTCGATGCTTCTGCTGCAGGATGACGAACATTGTCCGCTGCGGTCGGCTGAAGCTACGGTACCGTTTGCCGGTGTGATCGACTGTATCGGCGTCGAAGAAGAAACTTCGTTGGATATCCACTGTCTCTTGGCCAGGGCAGATCTGAAAATTGTGCGCGAGAGCGGGACGGATCGCCCTCTGTTGGCGGCAAAATGTGAGCTGCAGACTGTGATTGAAGCTTGGTCGGAACAGGAGCTTTCCTATGTTGCCGATGCCTACGGTGTACCGCAGCCGATCTCCTGCGAGACCGAAGAGCTTACCTTTGCCGGGGCGGGAGAAGCAATCGAACTGCGGCAAAGCATTCGGGAGGCGATCAACTGCGGAATTAACATTCGCCGCATTTATTTGTGCGGTGTCGAGATCGAAAATGCCGTAATTTACGGCGGAGAAACCGGCTTGACTGCCGCAGCAGACGGTAAAATCAGCCTGACCTTGGAAGCCGAAGACGGCGGTATTTACGCTCTGACCAAATCCATAGCGCTTTCGCTGCCGATCGAAACGGAAGCTGCGGAAATTCTGTCCGTTGCGGCTGTCGACAAGAGCTATCATATCAGCGGTGGTGAAACCGTTGAGGTACGCTTTACCGCTGTTCTGCGGCTGCAATCCGGCGGAACGGAAACCATCCGGCAAATCTGCCGCATGGATACTTTGCCTGTTGAGACTTGTGATGCGCCCATCCCTGCGCTGACCATATGTGCTGCCAATCCCGGTGAAACGGTTTGGCAGCTGGGGAAACGAATGAATGCGCGCTGTGCAGAAATCCACAGCGCCAATATGCTTACCGATGAAGTGCTGCCTGCCGACAGATTACTCTTAATTCCGCGGGCAGCGGGAGAGAAGGGGAGGAACTGAATATGGAAATGCAGCGTTTATACGCAGACATCAGCGAACGCACCGGCGGCAGTATCTATATCGGTGTAATCGGTCCGGTCCGAACCGGTAAATCGACATTTATCAAACGTTTTATGCAGGCATTTGTGGTGCCGAATATCGAAAATGAACACCAACGCGCTCGTGCTCTCGACGAGCTGCCACAGAGCGGTGCGGGACGCACTGTGATGACCGCCGAACCGAAGTTTATCCCAGAAGAGGCTGTGGCGGTTTGCTTTGGCGAAAGCAGTGCGAAGATCCGCATGGTCGACTGTGTCGGCTACATGGTTCCCGGGGCACTCGGACAGTTTGAGAACGAAATGCCGCGTATGGTAAGCACACCGTGGTTTGACCACGAAATCCCGATGACCGAAGCGGCGGAGATCGGAACCCGCAAGGTTATCACCGAACATGCCACCGTTGGCGTGATGGTAACGACCGACGGCTCGGTCACGGATCTTCCTCGTGAGGAATATGCCGAGGCAGAAGCGCGTGTGATCCGCGAACTGCAAGGCACCGGCAAACCGTTTGTTGTGGTTGTCAACTCCCGGGAACCCGATGGCGAAGCGGCCTGCGCCGTGGCAGAGATGCTGCGGAAAGAGTATGATGTGACGGCGATCACCGCCGACGTGATGCACATGGACGAGGCAGCAATCCGCGAATTGCTGCTTGGCATGCTCCGGGAATTTCCGTTGCGTAAAATCGATGTCTTTATGCCGGATTGGTGCGAGGCTCTCACGCCGGATCATTGGCTGAAGGATACGATCTTCAAAGAAATTGCCGGTCATGCCGGCCAAGTCCGGCGAGTGCGCGACCTTGAGCTGCTGCGCGATCTGTTGAGAGACGTGGAATGTGTGGATACGTGCAGCTACCGGGAAATCCATTTAGGCGATGGATCGGCTTCATTGGAACTGGCGATCCCGCGCAGCTTTTTCTACGAGATCATCGGTGAAAAAACCGGGCTTTCGATCACAAGCGATTGCGAACTGTTGCCGATACTCGCGGATCTTTCCGCGGCGAAGGCTGCATATGAAAAATTTGCCGATGCTATCGCCGAAGTGGAAAGCAAGGGTTACGGGATTGTGACTCCGGAAATGGAGGAACTGACGCTTGAAACGCCGGAAATCGTTCAGCAGGGTGGTCAGTTCGGTGTTCGGCTGCGGGCCTCGGCGCCGTCGATCCATATGATCAAAGCCAATATCGAAACAACGGTATCTCCGATCGTCGGCAGTGAGAAGCAGTCGGAAGAACTGGTGGAGTACCTGCTGCGGGAATTTGAGGGCGACGAATCGCGGATCTGGAGCTCCAACATCTTCGGAAAATCGCTGCACGAACTGGTCAACGAGGGTTTGGCCGCAAAACTCGCCCATATGCCGGAGGCCGCACGCGCCAAGCTGCGTGAAACGCTCGAACGCATCATCAACGAGGGCAGCTCCGGCCTGATTTGTATCATTCTCTGACGAAATTTCGGCATGCAATCAAACAAACAGCCGTGCGGCATGGACCGTACGGCTGTTTGTTTGATATCCGTTGCTTTGTGGAAACCGACGAGGAAACACCGACAAATGACGCAAAAAATCATGGAAATAGATAAAAGGTGGTTTACAAAAAATGTCGTATGTAGTATAATGAAACCAGCCATATCTAAAACGGCTGAAAATCCAAATGACAGGGGAGACAGCGATGACGATTGCAAAAGCGGCAGAGCTCCTGCAGGCTGAAATCATCTGCGGCGAGGAGCGTAAAAATGAGGAGATCATCTCCGCGTGCGGTGCGGATATGATGAGTGATGTACTGGCCTTTGTGAAAGACCATTCGCTTCTGCTGACCGGTCTGGTTAACACGCAGGTTGTGCGGACGGCGGAAATGATGGACATGCGCTGTATTGCGTTTGTCCGCGGGAAAGAACCTTCCGAGGAGATCGTCGAGCTTGCCAATGATTCGGGCATCGTTCTGATGAAAACAAACTACCGAATGTATACCGCCTGCGGTATTCTGTATGCGGCGGGACTGCGTTCGGAGGGATGTGATCAGGTATGAGTGAACCGATCCGCTATGTATTCCAGGTTGACGGTGACGATTTTATGTCTGCCGGTACAGCTTCGGCGGACGTCAAAAAGATTCTGCGTCAGCTCGGTTTTTCCAGTGACGTGATCCGCCGTACGGCGATCGCCATGTACGAAGGCGAGATCAATATGGTCATCCATGCCCACGGCGGAGTCGCCGAAGTGGAGATCAGCGACGTCGGTGTCGATATCATCCTGCGCGACAAAGGTCCCGGTATCGAAAATATCGAGTTGGCGATGTCCGAAGGGTATTCGACCGCCAAGGACACGATCCGTGCGCTTGGCTTTGGCGCGGGCATGGGTCTGCCGAATATGAAAAAATACACCGATGAAATGCACATCGAGACCGAACTCGGTGTCGGTACGACTGTATACATGAAGGTTCTCGCAAAATAATGGACGATCGCGGGGTGGCATCTATGTGGAAACTTGGTTTTGCTTGTGCGCCTGTTGCGCCGGACGACGTCGGCAAAAAGGACTATTGGATGGGCGGTTACGGAAATCCACAGCCGGCGATCGGTGTCGCCGACCCGCCGATGGCGCGCGTGATCTATCTCTCAGACGGAGAAAACAGCGTTTTTCTGGCGATCCTCGATTGCGTGGGGTTTCCCCGGCCGTATGTCTGCCGGCTCAGAGAAGCGGCAGCTCCGTTTTTGACGGAGATCGGTGATCCCGTACTGAACGTTCTCTGTACGCATAATCATGCTGGGCTGGATACGATCGGTATCTGGGGTCCTCCGGGAAAAAGCGGAGCTGACCCGGACTACATCTGTCTGATCGAAGCGGTCATTCTGTCGCTTCTGCGTCCGGCGTACGAATCGGCCAAAGAGGGACGGCTTTATTATGGCTCGCGGCGATGCCCGGGGCTCGTGCGCGATATCCGCGAACCGAAGTTTACCGACGATACCGTCACGCGCCTGCGCTTTGTTCCGGCCGACGGCTCCCGTCCGTTTATCCTTGCCCATTTTACGGCGCATCCGGAATCTCTCGGCAGCGCCAATCGGACGGTTTCCCGCGACTATCCCGGCCATACCGCTACCGTTGTGGAACGTGAAGCCGATTTTGCGTTCGCGGTCGGTGCGATCGGCGGAATGCAGACCACGGAAAACCTGACCGCACCCGATGGCACGCAACTTTCGGAATCCGAAAACTGCAAGCGAGTCGGAACGCTGCTTGGTGAAGCGATCCTTGCGGTCAAGGACGATTTTGAACTGCAGCCGGATCTGCGGCAGCATAGCCGCACGGTAGAAGTGCCGCTGACCAATCCGTGGTTTCTGGCCGGTTATCAGATGGGGATCCTGCCCGGAAAACTGGTCGAACGCAACGGTGCGCCTGCCGTTGTCACGGAGGTCGGCTACCTCCGGCTCGGCATCCTGACGATCGCGCTGGTTCCTGGTGAGCTCTTGCTGGAGCTGGTGATCGGCGGCAGAATGCCGGAGCATCGGCTGCCGCAGCCGGAACGCGAGGACGAACCCTTACTTTACGACGTGATGCCGCGAGGACTGCGCATGGTGTTCGGCCTTGCAAACGACGAGATCGGCTACATCGTACCCGCACGCGATTTTTACCTGCCGGATACCTTCACGGCGGAAAATACAGAAAATCCCTACGACCGTTTCGGACGCCGCCATTACGAGGAGACAAGCTCGCTCGGCTGGCAGACCGGTGGGATCTTGCTGCGGGCTTTTGAACAACTGACAAAAGAAATCGAAGAATAATCAACATCACGGAGGTGGGGACTTGAAAGGAATTTTTCATTCGGTCACACTGGATTCCGAACGGTGCAAAGGTTGCATCAACTGCATGAAGCGTTGCCCGACTGAGGCTATCCGTGTCCGCGACGGCAAAGCAACGATCATAACAGAGCGCTGCATCGACTGCGGCGAATGTATCCGCGTTTGCCATAACCGTGCGAAAAAGGCGGTCTGCGACGATTTTGCCATGCTCGATCAATTTAAGTGGAAAATCGCACTGCCGCCGCCGTCGTTCTACGGACAGTTTGCGGATATTGATGACATCAATATGATACTGACCGCTCTGAAAAAGATCGGGTTTGACGATATTTTTGAAGTATCCCGTGCGGCGGAGCTTGTTTCGCATCTGACGCGCCAAAAGTTTGACGCTGTCAAAGGTTGTGTCAACGGCCCGGTGATCAGCTCTGCTTGCTCGGCGATCGTGCGTTTGATCCGCGTGCGTTTTCCGGCACTTTGCGAAAACGTGCTTCCGGTCAACGAACCGGTCCATCTCGCCGCGCAGATCGCCAGAGAAGAAGCAGTGGCCAAAACCGGCCTGAAGCCCGAAGAGATCGGCGTGTTTTTCCTCTCGCCGTGTCCGGCGAAGGTGACGAGTGCGAAGGCGCCGATCGGTATCGAATGCTCGCATATCGACGGTATTCTCTCTGTTTCGGACGTGTACCTGAAAATGATCTCTGCGCTGAAAAAGATCACGGAACCCGAGCCGCTGATGCGTTCGGGGATCGTCGGGATCAACTGGGCGACCAGCGGTGGCGAATGCGCCGGGCTGCTGACGGACAATTACCTTTCCGCCGACGGCGTGGAGAATGCGATCAAGGTACTGGAAGAGATCGAAGACGAAAAGCTCAACGACATCGATTTTGTCGAGCTGAATGCCTGCCCCGGTGGATGCGTCGGCGGCGTGCTTAACATGGCGAACGCGTTTGTGGCGCGTTCCCGCATCAAAACGCTGCGGAAATATCTGCCGATTACGCAGAATAAGCTCGGCGACGAAAACGATACCCGTATGTTTTGGGAGCAGTCGCTTCAGTACGAGGCGATCTATAAGCTCGATGACGATATGGGCGCGGCGATGAAGAAAATGAAGGAGATCAACGAGATCGAAAATTCGTTGCCGGGGCTGGACTGCGGATCCTGCGGTGCGCCGAGCTGCCGGGCGTTTGCCGAAGATATTGTCTGCGGCAATGCCGACCGCCGCGACTGTATCATCCGTTTCCGCGAAGAACTGGCCGTGCTCGACGGATTGGGCATGAACATTTCCGGCATTTTGCCCGCACCGTTCCGGCACAAACTTGAACAGACGAAAGCGGAGGAGGATCACAATGACAACGCATGAGTTGGCGCAAAGACTAGGATGGAAGGTCTTGATATCGGGCGAGGATCGCGAGGTTTCGCGCGGGTACTGCGGCGATCTGCTGAGCTGGGTCATGGGACGTGCGCCGCAGGATTCAGCGTGGATCACGGTGATGACCAATATCAACGTGGCGGCCGTGGCGGTACTTTGTGACGTCGCCTGTGTCATTTTTGCACAGGGGGCACAACCGGATGCAACGCTGCGGGAACGTGCGGAGACCGAGGGCCTGACGCTTCTGGCGACCGAGGACGATATCTACGCGGCCGCCGTTGCATTGGATCGCGTTCTCAACACCGTTAAAACGGAGTAGACGTATGTTTTACGATCTGCATATCCATTCCTGTCTGTCACCCTGCGGTGACAACGATATGACGCCAAACAATATTGTCAACATGGCGATGATCAACGGACTGGAGCTGATCGCGCTGACCGATCACAATTCGACCCGCAACTGCGCCGCTGCGATGGCGGTCGGCAGGGAAGTGGGGGTATTAGTCGTTCCGGGGATGGAACTGACGACGGCGGAAGATATCCACGTCGTTTGTCTGTTCCCTTCGATTGAAACGGCAGAATCGTTTGACCGCTACGTCTACGGGTGCTTGCCGCCGATCCCGAACCGGGAAAAGATCTTTGGCGAGCAGCTTCTCTGCGACGCGGAGGACAACGTGGTCGGAAAAGAAGAACGTCTGCTGATTACGGCCACCTCGATCGGTTTGGATACCGTGCCGGAACTGGTGGCTTCTTATGGCGGTGTGGCGTTTTTGGCGCACATCGACCGGAAGTCTAACGGCGCGCTGGCGATCCTCGGTTCACTGAGTGAGGATCTTGGGTTTGATTTGGCTGAGGTCTCGAAACTCTCGCGCCCGGCCGATTACGCCGGACGGTTTCCGTTTCTCAGCTTCGTCGGAGATTCCGATGCGCACCAGCTGACCGATATTGCTGAAGGCGGCGGCGACAACGAATTGGCGGCCGCCTTCGAAAGTGCGACGGATGTTGTGGAATATTTCAGAAATATCGCCAAAAAATAATCCGTATTTTTTTCGCTTATACAGTAGAAATTTGCAGAACTTTCTGCTATAATATTTGTGGTCTGCTATACCTAGGCATTGGCAGAAAAATTGAGGAGGATTGCTGGAATGAAAAATCGCTTGGAAACAGTCCCGTTTAAGGATACTCCCGAAAAGCGGGCGCAACTCGAACAGATCATCGCCGACTACAAAGAAGTTCCCGGTGGCTTGATTCAGGTTCTGAAGAAGGCTCAGGACGTGTACGGCTATCTCCCGCTGGAAGTTCAGATCACGGTTGCTGAGGGTCTGGGCATTTCGCTTGAAGAAGTTTATGGTGTTGTTACGTTCTATTCGTTCTTTTCGATTGAACCGAAGGGCGAACACAATATCTCTGTTTGCCTTGGTACGGCTTGCTACGTTAAGGGCGCTGGTCAGATCTACGAAAGACTCTGCGAACGCCTCGGCCTGAAAGATGGCGGTTGCACGCCCGACGGCAAATTCTCGCTCTCGGCTTGCCGCTGCATCGGTGCCTGTGGTCTGGCTCCGGTTCTTACGGTTGACGAAGAAGTCTACGGCCGTCTGACGGTTGACGACGTCGATAAGATTCTCGCGAAGTACATGTAATTATAGAGCTATGATGCAAGAGCTGTCGCTGAATGTACTGGACATTGTCCAGAATTCCATTTCCGCACGTGCGACCTTGATCTACGTTGATGTCATTTCTGATACCGCCGCAAACAAGCTGACGATCACCGTCCGCGATAACGGCGGGGGAATGACTGAAGAACAGGTCAGAAGCGTGACGGATCCGTTCTTCACCTCCAGAAAAACGCGCCGCGTCGGTTTGGGCGTGCCGTTTTTCAAGATGGCGGCGGAGATGACGGGGGGCAGCTTTGAAATCGGATCTCAGGTCGGTGTTGGTACGTTTCTGCGTGCAGAATTTTGTACCGACAGCATCGACTGTATGCCTCTCGGCGATATCAACGGAACCGTGCACGCACTGGTCACGCTGAATTCGCAAATCGATTTTGTCTATACGCGCCGCATAGACAGCCGTTCGTTTACGCTGGATACGCGTGAGCTTCGTGAGATCTTGGGCGATATCGAGTTCTCCGAACCCGAGGTCGCTGCCTTTATCCGCGAATATCTCGATGCGAACGATCCGCAGCTTCAGGAAGAAGCGGAACGGTAGGCGCAAAACTGATAAAAGGAGAATCATTATGAAGTCCCTCGAAGAACTGAGAGCCATTAAGGAACAGATGAGAACGAAGATCGGCATCAGAAACGATGAAAACGCCAAAAAGCGTATCGTCGTTGGCATGGCTACCTGCGGTATCGCCGCCGGCGCCCGTCCGGTTCTGAACGCCATCAGCGAAGAACTTGGCAAACGCGGCATCGCCGACGTCGCGGTCTCCCAGACCGGCTGCATCGGTATCTGCCAGTATGAGCCTGTTGTCGAAGTTTTCGACGAAAACGGTGAAAAAACCACCTACGTCAAAATGTCGCCGGAAAAAGCCGTCCGCGTCGTCAATGACCACATCGTCAACGGCAACGTCGTTACGGAATTCACCATCGGCGCTGTGAAATAAGAAGGAGGAAAATTTATGTATCGTTCCCATGTCCTTGTTTGCGGCGGTACCGGTTGCACCTCCTCCGGAAGTGCAAAGGTCATCGAAGCACTGGAAAATGAGATCGCCAAGAACGGTCTGCAGGAAGAAATCAAAGTTATCAAGACCGGTTGCTTCGGCCTCTGCGCCGTTGGCCCGATCATGATCGTTTACCCCGAAGGCTGCTTCTACTCCCGCGTCGAAGCCTCCGACATTCCGGAAATCGTCGAAGAGCACCTCGTGAAGGGCCGTCCGGTCAAGCGTCTTCTCTACAAAGAAACCGTTGAGAATGACACGATCAAATCCCTCAACCACACCCAGTTCTATCAGAAGCAGAAGCGCGTTGCGCTCCGCAACTGCGGTGTTATCGACCCCGAAAACATCGATGAATACATCGCCCACGACGGTTACGAAGCTTTGGCGAAATGTCTTACCGAGTACACCCCCGAACAGGTCATCCAGATCATCCTGGATTCCGGCCTGCGCGGCAGAGGCGGCGCCGGCTTCCCGACCGGTCTGAAGTGGAAACTGGCTGCGGCCAACCACGACGATCAGAAGTACGTTGCCTGTAACGCCGACGAAGGCGACCCGGGTGCATTCATGGACCGTTCCGTCCTCGAAGGCGACCCGCACGCCATCATCGAAGCTATGGCCATCGCCGGCTACGCCGTCGGCGCGACCAAGGGCTTTGTCTACATCCGTGCCGAATATCCGATCGCTGTTAAGCGTCTGGAAATCGCCATCGAACAGGCCCGCGAATACGGTCTGCTCGGCAAAAACATCTTCTCCTCGGGCTTCGACTTCGATATGGAGATCCGTCTCGGCGCCGGCGCGTTCGTCTGCGGCGAAGAAACTGCTCTTCTGACCTCCATCGAAGGCAAGCGCGGTGAACCGCGTCCGCGTCCGCCGTTCCCGGCCCAGAAGGGTCTGTTCGGTAAGCCGACGCTTCTGAATAACGTCGAAACCTACGCCAATATCACCCAGATCATCCTCAACGGTCCGGAATGGTTTAGCTCCATGGGTACCGAAAAGAGCAAGGGTACCAAGGTCTTCGCCCTCGGCGGCAAGATCAACAACACCGGCCTTGTCGAAGTCCCGATGGGCACGACGCTCCGCGAAGTCATCGAAGAAATCGGCGGCGGCATTCCCAACGGCAAGAAATTCAAGGCTGCCCAGACCGGTGGTCCGTCCGGCGGCTGCATCCCGGCCCAACACTTTGACGTTCCGATCGACTACGACAACCTCATCAGCATCGGCTCGATGATGGGTTCCGGTGGTCTCATCGTCATGGACGAAGACACCTGTATGGTCGATATCGCGAAGTTCTTCCTCGAATTCACCGTTGAAGAATCCTGCGGTAAGTGCACGCCGTGCCGTATCGGTACCAAGCGTCTGTACGAAATGCTTGAAAAGATCACCAAGGGCGAAGGCACTCTGGAAGATCTCGACAAGATGGAAGAACTCTGCTACTACATCAAGAACAACTCGCTCTGCGGCCTTGGCCAGACTGCTCCGAACCCGGTGCTTTCGACCCTCCGTTACTTCCGCGACGAGTACGTTGCCCATGTCGTCGAGAAACGCTGCCCGGCCGGCGTCTGTAAAGACCTGCTGAGCTACGAAATTATCGCCGATAAATGTAAGGGCTGCACGGCCTGTGCGCGTAAGTGCCCGGTCAACGCCATTTCCGGTGCGGTCAAGCAGCCGCATGTTATCGATAAGAGCAAGTGCATCAAGTGCGGCGCCTGTATCGAAACCTGTAAGTTTGCCGCCATCATCAAGAAATAAGGAGGAGCGGAACAGATGGATAATATCAATGTCAAAATCAACGGCAAGGATTATTCGGTTCCGAAGGGAATTACGATCCTTGAAGCCGCCCGTATGGTCGGTATCGACATTCCGACCCTCTGCTACCTGAAGGATATCAACGCGATCGGCGCCTGCCGTATCTGTGTTGTTGAAGTGAAGGGTGCGCGCAGCCTCGTCGCTGCCTGCGTTTACCCGATCGACCGCGACGGTACCGAAATCTGGACCAACAGCCCGGCCGTTATCGAAGCCCGCAAGACCACGCTCGAACTCATCCTTTCCAACCACAGAAGAAACTGCCTGTCCTGCGTCCGCAGCGGCAACTGCGAACTGCAGAAGCTCTGCAACGACTACGGCATCGAAAACGAAACCCGCTTTGAAGGCGCGAAGACCCCGTCGGAAATCGACTGCTCCGCGACCCATATGTACCGCGACAACAGCAAGTGCATCCTCTGCCGTCGCTGTGTTGCCGTCTGCGATAAGCTTCAGTCCGTCGCCGTCATCGGCGCCAACGACCGTGGCTTCCGCACCCACATCGGTTCCGCGTTTGAAGCGGGCCTCGGCGAAGTTCCGTGCGTCTCCTGCGGCCAGTGCATCAACGTCTGCCCGGTCGGCGCTCTCTCCGAACGCGACGACACCCAGAAGGTCATCGACGCTCTGAACGATCCGACCAAGCACGTCGTTGTCCAGACCGCTCCGTCGATCCGCGTTGCCCTCGGCGACGAATTCGGCATGCCGGTCGGCACGATCGTTACCGGTAAGATGGTCGCTGCGCTCAAGATGCTCGGCTTCGACGGCGTGTTCGACACCAACTTCACCGCTGACCTTACCATCATGGAAGAAGCGACCGAATTCCTCGATCGTTACTCCAAGAAAGAAAACCTCCCGCTGATCACGTCCTGCTCGCCCGGCTGGATCAAATTCGCCGAGCACTACTATCCGGATATGATCCCCAACATCTCCAGCTGCAAATCGCCGCAGGGTATGTTCGGTGCGGTCGCCAAGACCTACTACGCCGAAAAGAAGGGCATCGATCCGAAGGACATCGTCGTCGTCAGCATCATGCCGTGCACGGCCAAGAAGTTCGAAGCCGAACGCATGGATCACACCGCCGTTAAAGGCCTGGCCGACATCGACGTCGTTCTCACGACCCGTGAACTTGCCCGCCTGATCAAGAAGCAGGGCATCATCTTCAACGCTCTGCCGGATGCCGAATTCGACTATCCGTTTGGTCTCGGCAGCGGCGCCGGCACCATCTTTGGCGCCACCGGCGGCGTTATGGAAGCTGCGCTCCGTACCGCGGCGGAAGTCGTCACCGGCGAAACCCTTGAAAAGGTCGAATTCGAAGCCGTCCGCGGCGTCGAAGGCATCAAAGAAGCGACCTACACGCTGGCTGGCAACGAAATCAAGGTTGCTGTCGCGTCCGGTCTTTCCAACGCCAGAAAGCTGCTTGAAATGGTTCGCTCCGGCGAAAAACACTATGATTTCATCGAAATCATGGCTTGCCCGGGCGGCTGTGTCAACGGCGGCGGTCAGCCGATCCTTCCGGCTTCCTACAGAAACTTCAACGACGTCCGCGCTATCCGCGCTGCGGCTCTCTATGCCGACGACCAGCAGCTGCCGGTCCGCAAATCGCACGAGAACCCGGATGTCAAGCGCATCTACGAAGAATACTTCGAGAAACCGGGCAGCCACAAGGCGCACGACGTCCTGCACACCGGCTACACCGCTCGTCCGAAGTACTAATTCCGGTCGCGCAAACGTTTCTAACGTATCCCAAAAGCCTGCAGAGAGTTTTCTCTGCAGGCTTTTTTCTTCTTTTGTAACCAAACTGTTTCCGTCCTGTAACCGTCCTGTAATCGACATTTTAGGTAAAATACGATATAATAAACGTGTAAACGAACAAACCACCACCGAAATGATAAGGAGGACAACTTATGAAACGCTTTGTTCCGCTTCTTCTTACTCTCTTGATGATGGCGGCTTGCTCTGCACCTCAGACGCCGGATGCGACCGAATCCACAACGATTGCAACAACCAATGCGACGGTACAGACGACAGCGGCATCCGTAACGACTGCCGCGACAACTACCGCAACTTCCCAAATAACGATGGCAACCACCACAGTGACCACGACACCGGCTGCGACAGAGGTAACGACAGAACCTCTTCCAACGTATTCTCTGCCGCTGTCTGCGGAGGATGCGGCGGCGCTGGTTTTACAAACGGTTCCGAATTGGATTGTGAAAGACGTCGTTACGGCAGGGAAGTACTATTATGTCTTGGCGCAGGATACGGTACCTCTCACCGCGATGGAGTGTGAGACTTGTTCTGTTTGGATACAGCCTGTCGTAATAGAAACCGGAAAACTTTGTCAGATTCCGCAACCGTTCGAAAAACTATCGATTGCATACTATGGTGTAGACGGTGATGAACTGATTGTGTGGCAGCATTCCGTAAATTCATACTACGAGGGCGCTAAAGAATTGCCTCGATATGGTAAGCTCTATGTCAGAGAACAGTATGGCGCTCCCACTTTGATGCTGCAAAACTGCGTCAACGAGTATAGCGCTTTTGATTTCTCGTGGATTCCTATTGAATATTCAAATGACTACGGATATCCGCTGTGGCGCACGGAGGATGATTTGCCGGTCGGCATTCTCTACGATTGCAATGCCGGGTACGACGATCTGTCCCTCTGCTTTGGTTATGATGCAGATATGATGCCGGGGGATGAACGGCCGAAAGTTCCCCTGATGTCGATAGACTACGAGAATGGCATGATGACACTGACGTTTGATGAATTACAGAATCGAATTGTATCGGACGGTGATCTTGGACTTTCCAACCGTTTTATCGAGTCTGTTTCTTATAAAACTGTCGGCGATGGTGCAGTGATTACACTGAAGCTGACAGAGGAAGCGCAGTTCTATACCGTCGATTTGCGAATGGTGCGTAACTCGGACGCGGAACAGGAAAAACACGAGAAATATCAACAGGAGTCCTATGAGCTTGGCAACTACTGTATGCTCTTTAGCCTTCGGTTTGTCCACGACTGCTCGTACCAAAGTTTCCCGGCGGAGATGATCCAGTTCTGTACAGCTGAATAGTATACGGCGCACAGGAACGTATTACGTTTCTGTGCGCTTCCTTTTGGCATATTTCGGAAAGCCCGGCCATATGCTTTACCAAACGGCGCGTATGGAGGGATTTTGTGTTTGAATATCTCGAAGATCGTGTGGCTGCGTTTGCGCGCTACATCGTGGAGAACAATACGACGGTGCGGCAAACGGCCGCGCATTTCGGTATATCCAAATCAACGGTACACAAAGACGTGACTGAACGGATTACCATGCTGAACCCACCACTCGCCGAGGCGGTACGCGGTGTTCTGGAAAAAAACAAAGCCGAGCGCCATATCCGCGGGGGACAGGCGACAAAAGAAAAATACAGGATTTTGCAAAATTACATTGTTTAGACTTTAAAAGTGATACGATTGTAACCAAAACGAGTTGTCTTGCCGTATGACTGCGGGAATGGCAACTCGTTTTGTTTTGTTGTGTTTTTTAAATTTCATAAAACGCAAAAAACAAAAATATTAGCAAAGAACCGGCAAAGATTTTCCGCAAACAAAAATGATTTACAGAAAAACGGGAAATGGGTTGACATCCGAAACGATTTTTGATAAAATATCCAATGATTGGTGTTGTGGTCAAAGTATGCCGATTTGTCTGTAAAACCTTTGACACCAGATCAATCAAGGCGCTTAAACGGTAGACAACAAACGCAAAGGATGGTAGCCATGAAGGATCTGACCTTACTGACTTGGTTGACCCAATTGGGTCTCTCCGTTGCTCTTCCTTTGTTCGGATTTGTCGGTTTTGCGGTTTGGTTGTATTCCAGCCAAGGTTGGGGGCTTTGGGTCATTTTCTGTGGAATTGCGCTTGGTTTGATCTGCTCGATCAATGGTCTGCGGTATTCCCTGAAAGCGATGGAACGCATGGTCAAGGACAAGCCCGAAGAGGGGCCGCCACCGGTGTTCTACAACGACCACGATTGATTTTCGGAGGCGGAATATGGATTCCCGCAAATTTGTTTTGGTAGAAACCGGTATCATCGCCATTGGTGAAGTGCTCTGCATTGCCGCGATGATGGCGATTTATCTGTTGATTGGTTACTACGATACGTCCGTACTGCTCGGTGGGATCATCGGCGGTGTGTTGGCGGTCGGTAACTTTTTGTTTATGGCGATCGGTGCCAGCTTGGCAGCCGATAAAGCGCTGGCTCAGAATGTGAAAGGCGGCAAAGCGGTAATCCGCAATTCGATGTTGCTGCGTTATTTGGTTATTTTTGTGATTTTGGCAGCATGTGCCAAGAGCGGTCTCTGTGACGCGATTGCATTGGTTATTCCATTGATTTTTGTTCGTCCGATCATGATGATCAGTGAGTTTTTTCGCAAGAAAGGGGACTAACTTGTGAATATTGAAGTAAACGGACCTTATATTTATTTTCAAATTCCCATTTTCGGGGGTATCAATGTAACGCAAACGATGCTTTCGTTACTGGTGATTACGATTTTACTTTCGATTGCAGCGTATTTTCTTGGTCGTAATTTGAAAACACGCCCCGGAAAGCTTCAGGTTTTGACCGAAAAAGGCGTGAATATGCTTCGCGGTATGGTTGTGGACACCATGGGCGCACACAATGTTCACTGGACACCGTATATCGGTACGATTTTTCTGTCGTCGATCTGCGGTTCGTTGATCGGAATCACCGGTTTTTTACGCTCGACGACCGCTGACCTAAGTGTGCCGATGACATGGGCCATCTTGACGACTGCAATCATTTGGTACAATTCCATCAAGCGCAACGGCTTTTTGAAATGGCTCAAAGGTTTTACCGAGCCGACTGCTGTTATGACGCCAATGAACATCATTTCTGAAATCGCACAGCCTGTTTCGATGGCTTTCCGTCACTTCGGTAACGTTGTCGGCGGTGGTGTTATTACCAGTATTCTCTACACAGCCCTCGGTCTCGGTTCGGCTGCCTTGATGCGCGTGCTGTCCGGAACGATCGTGATCCCGATTATTGTTGCGTTGTTGGGTGTGCTGTTGTTTGTTTTTGGCAAAAAAACCAATAAGGTATTCCGCTGGATCGTCGGGATCGTATTTTTTGTACTTGGTGTTTGCGGCGGTTTGGTCTATCTCAATGTATTTACGGAACTGCCGATCCTGCAATTTGGTATCCCGGCAGTATTGTCACTTTATTTTGATTTGTTCTCTGGTTTTGTTCAGGCTTTTGTGTTCAGCCTGCTGAGCATGATTTATATTGCGGGTGCTTGTCCGCCGCCGGAAGGTGAAAATCAACAGTAATTTACGTGTCCTATTGCAAAATATGAATATACACCATTCTGATTTTTAGGAGGAACATTTTATGGAACATGCGATCATTAAAGCTGCCTGTGCAATCGGTGCCGGTCTTTGTATGGGTCTCGGTGCTATCGGCCCTGGTATCGGTGAAGGTAACGCCGTCGGCAAAGCGCTGGAAGGTATGGCTCGTCAGCCCGAAACCGCCAGCACGCTGCGTACGAACATGATCCTGGGCTGCGCCATTACCGAAACCACCGGTATTTACTCGCTGCTCATCTCCTTCCTGATCCTGTTTGCAGTCAACTAAACGAAACCTTTACCATTTTAACGGAAAGGATCCAGTATCATGGGATTTGAAGCAATGCTGGGTGTAAACCCCTGGACTGCCCTGTTTACCCTGGCCAATACGGTTGCGTTGTTTCTGGTCATGAAAAAATTTCTGTTTGTCCCGGTCATGAAAATGATCGATGCACGTCAAGCGGAAATTGACGGTATGTATGCCGATGCCGGAAAAGCAAAATCGGATGCTGAAGCGCTGCAGTCTGAGTATCAGGAAAAACTTTCTGCCGCTCAGGCAATGTCGGAACGTCTTGTGAAAGAAGCGGTGGCCCGTGGCCAAAGCCGTGAAGAAGAGATCATCCGCCAAGCGAGTGCGGAAGCCTCTGCGATCATGGATAAGGCGCAGGCCGACATCGCCAGGGAAAAGAAAAAGGCGATGAATGACGCGAAAAACGAGATCTCGTCGATGGCAGTTGCGATCGCCGAAAAGGTCGTTGAGCGCGAACTCAACGCCGGCGATCAGTCGGCACTCGTTGACCGTTTTATCGACGAATTGGGTGGCAACGTATGACCCGGATCGGCAGTATTTACGGAGAGGCGCTATACGGTCTTGCAAAAGAAGACGGTGTTGCCGACCGCATCCTGGCGGAACTGAAGGTTCTTGACGAATCTTTTTCCGCAGAGCCGGGCTTTGTTCGCTTGCTCTCCGCACCGAATCTTCCGAAGGAAGAGCGGTGCAAGATCGTCGACGACAGCTTTGCCGGAAAACTCCACACGCATTTGCTCAGCTTTATGAAAATCCTCACAGAGAAGGGGTATATGCGTCAATTTTCCGATTGTTGTGCGGCGTATCGTGCGCTCTACAACGATGACAACGGCATTCTGCCCGTCAAGGCGTTCACAGCCGTTCCGATGACGGCGGAGCAAACTGCAAAGCTCAGCGAAAAGCTGGCCGGCATTACCGGCAAGAAGATCGAACTGCAGAACAAGATCGATCCGGCGTGTATCGGCGGTGTGCGCCTCGACTACGATGGCAAACGCGTGGATGATACCGTTCGCCATCGTTTGGATGCGGTACACAACTTGCTGAAAAACACCGTACTCTGATTGGAGAAAGCAGGGACAGTATGGAATTAAGACCCGAAGAAATTACAAAGATTATTCGCAGTCAAATTAAAAACTATGAAAATAAATTAGAAACCAGCGAGACCGGTGTCGTCATCCTTGTCGGCGACGGTATTGCCAAGGTCTCCGGCTTGGATCAGTGCATGGCCGGCGAACTGGTGGAATTCCCCAACGGTTCGTTCGGTATGGCCCAGAACCTCGAAGAAGACACGGTTTCTGTCGTTATCCTCGGTACCGACAACGGTATCAAAGAAGGCGACACCGTCAAGCGCACGGGCCGCGTTGTTTCCGTTCCGGTCGGCGAAGGCATGATCGGCCGTGTTGTCAACGCGCTCGGTGAGCCGGTTGACGGCAAAGGTGCGATCGAAGCCGCCGCATATATGCCGATCGAAGCGCCCGCACCGGGCATCATCGACCGTCAGCACGTCAGCGTGCCGCTGCAGACCGGTATTAAGGCCATCGACTCGATGATCCCCATCGGCCGCGGCCAGCGTGAGCTGATCATCGGTGACCGTCAGACCGGTAAAACCACGATCGCCACCGACACGATCCTCAACCAAAAGGGCAAAAACGTTATCTGTATTTACGTCGCGATCGGTCAGAAACGTTCGACCGTTGCACAGGTCGTGCATAATCTGACGATGGGCGGCGCCATGGACTACACGATCGTTGTCTCGGCCACCGCATCCGAACTCGCGCCGATGCAGTACATCGCGCCGTACGCCGGTTGTACGATGGGTGAATACTTCATGCATCAGGGCAAAGACGTTCTGGTCATTTACGACGATCTGAGCAAGCACGCGGTCGCATACCGCGCGATCTCGCTCCTGATCCGCCGTCCGCCGGGACGCGAAGCGTACCCGGGCGACGTTTTCTACCTGCATTCGAGACTTCTCGAACGCGCGGCGAAAATGTCGGACGAGAAAGGCGGCGGCAGCCTGACGGCTCTGCCGATCATCGAAACGCAGGCCGGTGACGTTTCGGCGTATATCCCGACCAACGTCATTTCCATCACCGATGGCCAGATCTTCCTCGAATCCGAACTCTTCAACTCCGGTATCATGCCGGCTGTCAACCCGGGTATCTCGGTTTCCCGCGTCGGCGGCGACGCCCAGATCAAGGCGATGAAGAAGGTTGCCGGTTCGCTGAAACTGCTGTATTCGCAGTACCGCGAGCTGCAGAGCTTTGCGCAGTTCGGCTCCGATCTCGACGCCGACACGAAGGCTCGTCTGGCGCTCGGCGCCCGTATCGTTGAAGTTCTGAAGCAGAAGAACGAATCGCCTGTAGAAGTTGCGCATCAGGTCTGTATCCTGTATGCGGTCACGCACGGTTATCTGAACGATATCGAAGTTGCGCAGATCGCAGAGTTTGAGAAGCGCCTGTATGAGTTCATGGATAACCGCTATGCTGATATCCTAAATACCATCCGCACCACCGGCAAAATGGAAAAAGAAACCGAAGACGGTCTGAAATCCGCACTCAGTGAACTGCTGACGGAATTCACGGTTGCGAAATAAAGGGAGGAGGTAGCTGCATGGCAGGTGTTTCCACCAAAGAGATCGCAAACAGGATCCGCAGCATGGAGAGCACCAAACAGATCACCAAAGCCATGGAGATGGTTGCTGCCTCCAAGCTCCGCCGCGCGCAGGCGCAGGTTCTGAATTCGCGCCCGTATTTCGAGATTCTTTACTCCACGATCAACGATATCGTGGAATCTAACCGCGATTTTTCCTCGCCGTATTTCGCCAACCGTGAAACCAAGCGCACGCTCTTTATCGTGATCGCCGGTGACCGCGGACTGGCAGGCGGCTATAACAGCAACGTCCTGAAACTGTGCTACGGTGAAATGCAGGGGAAGGATGTTTCCGTACTCCCGATCGGCAAGAAAGCCGTCGATTTCTTCAAAGCAAGAAAACTTCCGCTTTTGACGGAAAGCTACTACGAAGCGGAGGATGTCTCTGTCGGTGATTGCTTTACGGTTGCAAAGATGCTTTGCAAAGCGTACAGAGCCGGCGAGTTCGATGAGATCCGCATTGGCTATACCAATTTCGTCTCGGTGCTTTCGCAGACACCGGCGACCATGAAGCTGCTGCCGCTTGAACGCGCGGACAACAGCGAGCAGAAGGGGACGTCTGATATTTGCTACGAGCCCGACAGCATCTCTGTGTTTGAGTCGATCATTCCGGAATACCTCGGCGGTATCATCTACGGTGCGCTCTGTGAGAGCCGTGCCGCAGAACAGGCTGCCCGCCGGACGGCGATGGATTCGGCAACGCAGAATGCCGAAGAAATGATCGCGGATTTAAGCCTGAAGTTCAACCGTGCACGTCAGGCTGCTATTACGCAGGAGATCACGGAAATCGTCGCGGGTGCGTAGCACTCATCTATTCAGAAGGAGTTGAACCTCAGTGGATAAAAATATTGGAACTGTGATCCAGGTTATGGGTCCTGTTCTTGACATTCGCTTTGCCGACGAGTGCTTGCCCGATCTGCTCAGCGCCATCGAGATCCCCAACGGGGATCAGACGATCGTTGCCGAAGTGGCCCAGCACATCGGTGACAACGTCGTTCGCTGCATCGCTATGAGCTCGACGGATGGTCTCCAGCGCGGCGTCAAGGCGATCGATACCGGTGCTGCGATCAGTGTGCCGGTCGGTGAAGAATGCCTGGGGCGCGTTTTCAATCTGCTTGGCCAGACGATCGACAATGGCGAACAGGTGCCTGCTTCGACGGAACGCTGGCCGATCCATCGCCCTGCACCGTCCTACGACGAACAGGAAGCCGCAACGGAGATCCTGGAAACCGGTATTAAGGTTGTCGACCTGATCTGCCCTTATGCAAAAGGCGGTAAGATTGGTCTGTTCGGCGGCGCCGGTGTCGGTAAGACGGTTCTGATCATGGAACTGATCAACAACGTTGCCAAGGCGCACGGCGGTATTTCTGTTTTCACCGGCGTCGGTGAACGTACGCGTGAAGGCAATGACCTCTATAACGAAATGCAGGAATCCGGCGTTATCAACAAGACGGCCATGGTCTACGGCCAGATGAATGAACCGCCCGGAGCCCGTATGCGCGTTGGCCTCTCGGGGCTGACGATGGCAGAGTATTTCCGTGATGTCAAGCATCAGGACGTTCTGCTGTTTATCGATAATATTTTCCGCTTTACGCAGGCCGGTTCCGAGGTTTCGGCGCTGCTTGGCCGTATGCCGTCCGCCGTTGGCTACCAGCCGACGCTGGCGACGGAAATGGGCGCTCTGCAGGAACGCATTACCTCGACCAAGAACGGCTCGATCACGTCCGTTCAGGCGGTTTACGTTCCGGCTGACGACTACACTGACCCGGCTCCGGCGACGACGTTTGCCCACCTCGACGCGACAACTGCGCTTGACCGCGGTATTGCCTCGCTCGGTATCTACCCGGCGGTCGACCCGCTGAACTCCACCTCGCGTATCCTTAGCCCGGAAGTTGTCGGCAAGGATCACTACGAGACGGCTCGAGCGGTTCAGAAGATCCTCCAGCGCTACAAAGAGCTGCAGGATATCATCGCTATCATGGGTATGGACGAACTCAGTGAAGAAGACAAGATGATCGTCAACCGCGCCCGCAAAGTGCAGCGTTTCCTTTCGCAGCCGTTTGCGGTTGCCGAACAGTTTACCGGCTACGAAGGCAAATACGTTCCGCTCAAAGAAACCATCCGCGGTTTCCGCGAGATCATCGAAGGCAAGCACGACGAGATCCCAGAGTCGTTCTTCCTCTTTGCCGGCTCGATCGACGAAGTCGTTGCCAAGTTCCGCGGTGGTGAGGGCGCATGAACAGCTTCCCGCTGAAGATTGTCACCCCCGACGGTTTGCAATACGACGGACAGGCCGAAGAATTGATCGTCCGCACGACCTCCGGCGATGTCGGTATCCTTGCCGGACACATTAACTGTGTCGCACCGCTTGGCATGGGGCGTGCAATGATCGTCAGCAACGGCGAGAAACGCTGTGCTGCCTGTATCGGCGGCATGCTCTCCGTGGTGTCCGGTGAAGTGAACCTGGTGCCTACGACCTTTGAGTGGGCAGACAAGATCGACGTTGACCGCGCTGATGCTTCTGCCGACCGCGCCCGTAAAGTGCTTGCAGACAAAGGTGCAACTGCTGCGGATATCCGCATTGCCGAGGCTCGTCTGAAGCGTGCGTTGATTCGCAAAAACGTTGCTGCACAAATTTGATCTGAAAACACGGTATCCCGATGGATACCGTGTTTTTTCGTATCTAGCGTATAATTTCGTGCTCGTGAGCCATGCTATTAACAGACCAATCAGAAAGGATCGTGATAGCAATGAGCCCCAAAGAACTCCTTTATATGGAGGATGCACTGTCGCACGAGCAGATGATGCAGAAAAAATGTACCAGTCTGGCCGGGATGTTGCAGGATCAGGAACTGAAAACCTTCGTCAACCAGCTGGCCGGCCGCCATCAGAAAGGTTTCGGCGAACTTTACAGTTTGCTGAAATAGGAAGGACGGTAACGAAGCATGGATGACAAAATGATTATGGAAGATATCCTTACCACAGCCAAGAGCCTGGCCGATCTCTATCTGCACGGTACGATTGAGTCGGAAACGGTCAATGTGCATCAGGCGTTCGACAACCGCCTCTGCGATACGCTGGCAATGCAAAACGAGATCTATACCAAGATGTCGCAGCGCGGCTGGTATGCCGCACAGCAGGCACCGCAACAGCAGATTGATCAGACCCGCCAAAAGTTCAGCGCACAGTAACCACTGCCAAAGAGCCCGTCTCTTTCGAGACGGGCTCTTTGGCGTATCAGAATATATTTTCCAAGGTCAATGTATCCCTTGTGGCAAGTGTCTTTAGAGCGGCTCTGGCGGCGGTTAATTCGCTTCGCATCTCCTGATAAAAACCGCCACCGGCATAAGCTGCGGCCCTTTGCAGATAAACGGTGATCGTATCAATTGCGGAGTGGTGATGAAACATTGCGAGTGTTTTTGCTTGCGCAGAAAAGCGATCTACCGCCTCTGTAACAATTTTGCCGCATTCCGCCGGTTCTGCTTGCAAGCCCTTGTCGATCACGGTAAGAATGTCTCGGCAGGTCGCTTCGGTATAGCTCTGTGCAGTCAGCCCGGCTGCAAAAACGAGCAGAAGCAAAACAAATGAGATTACGGTATGGCGTAAATGCATCATATACTCCTGTCTGCGCGGATTACGTGGAATCCTTCGTGTTTATCGTATGACATATAAAAGACATCAGCGATCCGTGCGATGTTGTGTCTGGTCAGAACCTTTTGGATATCCTTGGCATCTAATCCGGCTTTCTTGGCGTTGGAACGGATCAAATGGCCGTTTGCGATGATCGTATAGGGAAGAGGCGGCGGTGTGTGCGACTGAATGCCGAGATCTCGGCGGGTAACGGCAGTGTCACCGTCGTGCAGAATGATACTCAGCTGCCCGTTGGTTTCGACGATCCCGTATTTCACGCTTTGCAGACTGGCAACGGCATTCAAACGAAGCTCTTCTGCCAATTCGTCCACGCTTAAACGCAAACGCCGGATCTCCTTTTGATTTAGCTTGCCGTTTTCGATGATGATACTGGGCTTGCCGAACAGGATCCGCCGCATCAGCGGGGAAGCGACAGCTATGATAGAGGTGAGAAATCCCAGAGCCAAAAGAACCAGCATCGGTATCAGCCCGCTGGCAAGCGGCTGAGCCGGATCCTGCATGGGGATTGCGGCCAGCTCACTGAGCAGAATCGTGATCGCCAACTCACTGGGTTCCAGTTCTCCGATTTGCCGCTTGCCCAAAAGGCGCATAGCGGCAACAATGACAATGTAGAGCAGAATGGTTCGGACAAACGATATCAGCACAAAACTCACCTTTCCGGCAAAACGAGGTACGGCTGTTAGCCATATTTTCGTATTCTATTGTCTCTCAATTGCGGTTCGTTATACCGCTTACAAGATTTTTGACCGGAAATCACAAAAAAATCAATAATTCACTTGAAAAAAGTGGTAAACTTGTGTATAATAAAAGTGCGCCGCTTTGCGGCAACCAAACAACAAGGAGCGTTGGGTTTCGTGAACGACAAAATGAAGGAAATGCATCTGGAAGAATTGTTTCGGGTGATCCTCTCGCTGAAGACAGAGGAAGAGGTTGCGGCTTTTTTTGAAGATATTTGCACGATCAAAGAAATCAAAGCCATGCTGCAGAGACTGCAGGTTGCCGAGCTTCTGGATCGCGGGGAACAGTACAAACAGATCGTTGCGAAAACCGGTGCTTCCTCCGCGACCATCAGCCGTGTCAACCGCTGCCTGCAGTATGGATCCGATGGCTACCGTCTTGTCCTTGACCGGATGAAGAAGAACGAGGCCGAAGAATGAGCATCTACTCCGCAATGGCGCACCACTACGACGCATTTACGGATGATGTTCCGTATGCGGAGTGGGCGGCATATGTGCAGACGCTGTTTGCGAAATTTCAGGCCGATCCCAAGTTGGTTCTGGATCTCGCCTGCGGAACGGGCAGTCTGACTGTCGAGCTCGCCAAAGCTGGCTATGAAATGATCGGTGTCGACATGTCTGCGGACATGCTCTCGGAAGCGATGCAGAAATCGGCCGAGCTGGATGTGTATCCGCTCTTTTTGAAGCAGCGTATGGAAACTTTGGATCTTTACGGAACGGTCGATGCAATCGTCTGCGGACTCGACAGCGTGAACTATTTGGTCAAGCCGGGCGCGCTCGATGCTGCATTTTCGCGAGTCAGCCTGTTTTTGGAGGACAACGGACTTTTTATCTTCGATGTCAACACGGAAAAGAAATTCCAGACGATCGACATGCAGGCGTTTGTGCGCGAATCGGATACTTGCTTTTGCGTCTGGCAAGCCGACTACGATGCTGAAACGCGATTGATGGAGTATTATCTCGACTTCTTTGTCCATCAGGAGAACGGCCGCTACGACCGCTACAGCGAACATCATACTGAGCGTATGTATCCGCTGGAGGAGCTGCAGCAAACGTTGGAGCGCCACGAGATGCGTCTGGAGGGCGTTTTTGGAGAACTGAGTACGGAGGCACCGACAGCCGATGCCGACCGTATTTTTATTGTTGCAAGGCGGCTTGCTCGCCACGCGTAATTTGAGAGGAGAACTATTATTTTGAACGATACCATTGTACATGCGATCAGCGGCGACGGTATGGTCCGTGTGACTGTCGCCGATATGCGTGGTGCCGTGGAACAGGCTCGGCAGTACCATATGCTGACGCCGACGACCACAGCTGTGCTGGGCAGACTGCTTGTAGCGGCCTCTATTATGGGTTCGGACCTGAAAGATGAACAGTGTTCTGTGACGCTGCGCATTTCCGGTGACGGCCCGTGCGGCACTGTAATTGCGGTTTCCGACGGCAGCGGTTTCTGCCGCGGCTGTATCCAGCACGCCGATGCTGACCTTCCGCTCAACGAAAAGGGAAAACTGGATGTCGGCGGTGCGGTCGGCGAAGGGACCTTGACGGTTATCAAAGACCTTGGTCTGAAAGAACCGTATGTCGGTATGGTCGACCTGGTTTCCGGCGAGATTGCCGAAGATATCACCCAGTATCTCTACACCAGTGAACAGCAGCCCGGTGTCTGCGCGCTTGGTGTGCTCGTAGACCGCGACTATACAGTCAAGGCTGCCGGCGGCTTTATCTTGTCGCTGCTGCCCGGTGCGGATGAGAGCGTGATTGCGCGCGTGGAGAACGACATTGCCGCACTGCCGCCGGTGACGACGATGCTGGATTCCGGCATGAGTGCGGAGGATATCGCCCGCAAGGCTTTGGCCAGCGATTTCGGCGAGATCGGCACCGTGGCCGAATCCGGATATCGCTGCCGCTGCTCGGAAGAACGCGTGACGGAAATGCTGATCAGCCTCGGCAGGGAAGAGCTTCATCGCCTTGCAGAAGAAGATGAAAATGCGGAAGTCGCGTGCCATTTCTGCGATAAGGTCTACCATGTTTCGATCAATAACGTTTTGGCAATGATCGAAGAAGCGTAAATTGTCCCCTTAGTGGAAACACTTTTTATATTTTAATTTTGTGATGGAGGATTTGTTATGGGTAAATTTGTGATTCGCAAAACGAGCACCGGTGTGAAGTTTGATCTCAAAGCCGGCAATGGTGAAGTGATCGCGACCTCTGAAGTCTACACGTCCGACGATGCCTGCGAAAAGGGTATTGCCAGTGTGCAGAAAAATGCTCCGGTGGCGGAGATCGAAAACCAGACCGTCGAAGGCTTTGAAACCGTGAAGCACCCGAAGTTTGAAGTCTATGCCGACAAAGCCGGTGAATACCGTTTCCGCCTGAAGGCCACGAACGGTCAGATCATCGCCGTCAGCGAAGGCTACAAAACGGTTGCCAGCTGCCTCAACGGTATCAAATCGGTTCAGACCAACGCTCCGGACGCCGAAATCGTCGAAGCCGAATAGCCGAATAAAAGAAGGAGTTTCAGCAGCGCATGGATATCAAGGCGAAAATCAATGAAATTGTTGACCGTATCAAAAACGATGACGGTCTGATGGATCTGTTTAAGAGCGATCCGGTGAAAGCGATCGAAAAGGTGATCGGTGTCGATCTCCCGGACGATAAGCTTGCTCCGATTGTCGATGGCGTCAAGGCTAAGCTGACGGTCGACAATGCGAAAGACCTGTTTGGCTCTCTGAAGAAGCTGTTCTGATTGTCTCGGTCGAGTCCGGTCGGTTGGGCCGGACTCGACCGAAAAAAATCTTGAAAAAAATTGAAAAAGGGGGTTGACAAAAAAGGCTCTATCGTGTATAATAATTATCGTCGCTTGTGTGTTGCGAACATCTCGCGGGGGTATAGCTCAGCTGGTAGAGCACTTGCCTTACAAGCAAGGGGTCACAGGTTCGAGTCCTGTTGTCCCCACCATTAAGCCTGTTAATTTGGCCCGGTAGTTCAGTTGGTTTAGAACGCTAGCCTGTCACGCTAGAGGTCGAGGGTTCGAGCCCCTTCCGGGTCGCCATAATAACAGAGTTTACCTCTGTTATTATATGCCTCTGTAGCTCAGTTGGTAGAGCAGGGGACTGAAAATCCCCGTGTCGTTGGTTCGATTCCGACCGGAGGCACCAAATGCGGATTTAGCTCATCTGGTAGAGCGCCACCTTGCCAAGGTGGAGGTAGCGAGTTCGAGCCTCGTAATCCGCTCCATAAAAAAACAATCGCTCATCTTCGGATGAGCGATTGTTTTTTTATGGTCTACAACCCCCGGTTGATTTTTTTGTCAACGAAAATTCGCGTGCTACCTTGTTGAAGTGTTTACAGATTTATGGTATAATAACCACAACACAATCGCTGTGTATCCAATAACAAGAAAGAAGGAAACGATATGGCTTTTTCTCCGGATTTTAAGTTCGATGTCGACTTTAAGAACTTTGATTCCAAGAAGATCAAACGCATTGTGATCATTGCTGCGATCGCCGTTTTGCTGCTGATCTTGGTGTCGACCTGTTGGTTTACGGTCAACGACAAGCAGCAGGCTGTTATCACGACGTTTGGCAAGGTGACCGGAACCGCCGATGCCGGCATTCACTTCAAACTGCCGTTTGGGATTCAGAAAGTCGATCTGGTTGATATCAACATCTACCAAAAAATCGAGCTCGGTTATCGAACCGATGGCAGTGATGCAGGCAACTATATGACGATTGAAAACGAATCCAAGATGATCTCCGGCGACTTCAACATCGTCAATGTCGATTTCTTTATCGAATACAAAATTTCCAACGCCGCGAAGTACCTTTACGCTTCGCAGGATGCCGGTATGATCCTCAAGAACCTCGCCCAAAGCCAGATCCGAAACGTCATCGGCTCGAAGTATGTCGATGATATCCTGACGACGGGTAAGAGCCAGATTCAGGCCGAGGTCAAAGAATTGATCACCGAAGAACTGACGAAGTACGATATCGGCATCGTCCTGACCGATATCAAGATCCAGGATGCCGAACCGCCGACGGAGCAGGTTAAGGCAGCGTTTAAGAACGTAGAAACCGCCAAGCAGGTCGGTGAGACTGCCAAGAACGATGCCGAAGCCTACAAAAACGCGCAGATCCCCAATGCCGAGGCCAAGGCCGACCAGCTGCTGCAGAATGCGGAATTTTTGAAGCTCGACCGCATCAACCAGGCCAAGGCGCAGGTGGCGATGTTCAACGCGATGTATGAAGAATACACCTCGAATGAAGAAATTACCAAAGCGCGTATGTACTTTGAAGCGATTGAAGCGGTTCTGCCCGGCGTCAAGCTGATTATCGATACCGGCAGCGATACGCAGAAGCTGCTGCCGCTGGATACATTCCTTGCGACAACTGCCGGTGAAACCGCCAACGGCGGCACTGTTACGGAATAAGGAGGGTGTGCAGCCATGAAAAAAGTGAAAACAACGCTGAAGTTCCTTGTCCCGGTCGTGATCGTCCTGCTGGTTGTTTTGGTTGCGACCTCGTTCTACACGGTGCAGGAAAATGAATATGCCTGTGTCGTTCGTTTCTCGAAGATTATCGATGTGACCGATAGCTCCGGTCTGCATTTTAAAATGCCGTTTGTGGATACGGTTATCAAGTTCCCGGACACTGTGCTGCTCTATGACATTCCCCCAAGTGACGTTATCACATCGGACAGTAAGTCTATGCAGGTTGACAGCTACGTTATGTGGAAAATCTCCGACCCGCTGGCGTTCTATAAGTCCCTTGGTTCGATTGTCGAAGCGGAAGTCCGTTTGGATAATATCACCTACAACGCCCTGAAGACCACGATGGGTACGATCGAGCAGGACGAGATTATCAATATGGATGACGGTGCCAAGCGCAACGAGATCTACTCTGCGATCACTGCGCAGGTCACGGAAAAGGCTGTTATCTACGGCATTGATATCATCGACGTCAAGGTCAAGCGTCTGGACTATCCGACCGACAACGAACAGGCGGTCTACACGCGCATGATTTCCGAGCGCAACATGATGGCTGAAGAGCTGATCGCCAACGGCAACAAAACCGCGACGATCACCAAGAACGAAGTTGACCGTATCGTCAACGAGACGCTCTCCAACGCCGAACGCGAAGCGGAAGAAATCATTGCCTCGGGCGAAGCCGAATACATGCGCATCCTCGGTGAGGCCTACAACACGCCGGATAAACAGGAGTTCTACTACTTTATCCGTGCGCTCGACGCTCTCGAAACCTCGCTTGGCGGCGATAACAAAACCGTCATTCTCGGCGCAGACAGCGAGCTTGCAAAGATTCTGAACAACGCACTTGCCGAAGAAGAGGCGGCTGCACCGGCGGTCACGGATGTGCCGGTCACCGATCCGGCGACGGAACCCTCCGTTGAGCCGGAAGTTGTACCGCAGCAGTAGGAGCAGGAGGGCGAACCGTGGAATTTTGGTTAGGCATCTTGTTTTCGGTTGTGTTTGTTGTCGGCGCTGTGGTCAGCGCGGTGTTGATCCGCAAATCGAGAAAATGGATCATTGGAACGGTGCTGTGTACGATCTTTGCGATCGTCTTTACGCTCTATAGCGTGCTGACCGCAGTGCTGTTCGGAATATAATCGGAGGAGAGTTTCTATGGCTAACGGCAGAAATAAGTACGACGAGCCCTTAACGACACAACGTGTCAACGAAAAGCGTCTCACGCGAGTGACTTGGATTTTAGCGCTGGCCCAACTTGTTGTCATTGGTGCGATGGTCGCGTTGATGTTCACGCCTTTTGCCAAGGTCGTGTTTGTCTGTGCGGTGCCGTATATCATGCTGTACGTGTACTATATGCGCGGTGTTGAGACGATTGTGGACATCGGCTGCAAATCGGCAGGTCTGTTCCGTGCGTTCAAGTTTATCAGTCCACTGTTGTTTGCGGTAGCTTTTGTGATGGCGATCTTTTCGTAGGCGAAAGGAGTTCCTGCTATGCCAATGAAAACGACAATGGAATACTACGAGATATTCCCAAAGCTCCTGCCTGCTGACCGCGAAAGCACACTGACCATCTATCCGCGCGGCAAGCACGCGAAGTTTGAGCAAGGCAAGAAGTACGCAATCACCGTGCGTGCCCTGCTTGAATGCGAAGGCGAGCGCAAGCATCGCGCCCTCGACTACATTGTCCTTGAATCCGAACCCGATGAGAACGGCGGCTTTACCTTTACCCATTTCTTCAAAGGGGAACAGGAGCACTTTGTGCGTGTCTACGAGCTGCCGATCGTCGGTGAACGTCCGCCGATGCTGGTACAGCTGGCGGTCTATTCGCTCTATCCCGATCTCTACGGCTTAAAGCCCCTGCGCGGTGACTTGCACGTCCATACCTGCCGCTCCGATGGCGAGGAATCGCCGGAGATCGTCTGTGCCAACTACCGCCGTAGTGGGTTTGACTTCCTCGCGATCACCGATCACGAGCTCTATACGCCTTCGCAGGAAGCGATTGACGCGTACAAGGATCTGCCGATTGCACTGAAAATCTTCAACGGTGAAGAAGTGCACTCGCCGGAAAACCACGTGCACATCATCAACTTCGGCGGCAAGGCCAGCGTCAACGAAATGTTCCAAAACGATCCGGACGCTTACTACAGAGAGGTGAAGGAGATCGAAGATTCGCTGCCTGATCTTGGTGAAGGTGTCGACCGATTCCACTATGCCTGCTGTAAGTGGTGCTACGATAAGATTCGTTCGGTCGGCGGCCTTGCGATCTTTGCCCATCCGTTTTGGCGTAACGACGTCTACAACGTTGCCGAGCCGCTGATCCGTGCGCAGTTCAAAAACCACATCTTCGACTGCTTTGAGCTGCTCAACGGCATGACTGCGCGTTCCAATAACCTGCAGGTCGCCTTCTACCAGCAGATGCGTGCAGAAGGCTATGATTATCCGATCGTCGGCAGCTCGGATGCCCATGGTACGGTCAATCATGACGACTTCATGTGGCTGCAGACGGTCGTTCTGGCAAAGTCCGATTCGTATGAAGATATCGTGGAAGCGATCATGGCCAAGCGCTCTGTGCCGCTGGAACAGTATCCGAACGAATATCAGCGCGCCTTTGGCGAGTACCGCTATGTAAAATACGTTCAGTTTTTGCTTGAGGACTATTTTCCGCGTCACGATGAGCTTTGCTATGAAGAAGGTCGCCTGATGAAAGAAGCGCTCCTGGGCGACGAGGAAGCAAAAGAGATGCTGGCAGCGATCAAACACCGTACGGCGGCCTACCTGGACCGCTGCTATAACGGGTAACCAATCCGCACGATTGCGGAACATGATAAAAAAATCAGGAGGAAATACCTATGAAACTTGGCGTTCTTGCCGTTCTGTTCGGCAATAAGACCTTGGCCGATGCCTGTGCGCATCTGAAAAACCTCGGCGTCGAAACTGTCGAGATCGGCTGCGGCGGCTTCCCGGGCAAAGCCCACTGCGATCCGGCAAAGCTCCTTGCCGACGAAGCTGCTCTGCAGGAATTTGTCGACACCGTGAAAAACAGCGGCCTTGAGATCTCGGCGCTCGCTTGCCATGGCAACATGGTGCACCCGAATAAGGAAATCGCCGACGGCTACATCGCAGACTTCAAAAACGCGGTTCTGCTCGCGGAAAAGATCGGCATCGACACGGTCATTACGTTCTCCGGTTGCCCCGGTGACTGCCCTGAATCGAAATATCCCAACTGGGTTACCTGCCCGTGGCCGGAAGATTTCCTCGCGGTGCTCGACTACCAGTGGAATGAAGTTCTGATTCCGTTCTGGAAAGATATGGCGGCGTACTGCCGCTCCCACGGCGTGACCCGCATTGCGTTTGAAATGCATCCGGGCTTCTGTGTCTACAACCCCGAAACGCTCCTCAAGCTGCGTGCGGCGGTTGGTCCGGAAATCGGCGCCAACTTCGACCCGAGCCACCTCGTTTGGCAGGGCATGGATCCCGTTGCGGCGATCCGCGAACTGCGCGGCGTGATCTACCACTTCCACGCCAAAGATACGAAGATCGACAAGTACAACACGGCTAAGAATGGCGTTCTCGATACCAAGCACTACGGTGACGAAGCGAACCGTTCGTGGATTTTCCGCTCGGTCGGTTACGGCATGAATGAGCCGGTGTGGCGCGAAATGATGAGCGAACTGGTTCTCGCGGGCTACGACCGCTCGGTTTCGATCGAACACGAAGACAGCCTGATGGCTCCGGAAGAAGGCCTGGCAAAAGCGGTTGAACTGCTGAAGCGCGTTATCATCCACGAAGGCAAGCCGACCGAGATCTGGTGGGCGTAATCTGACCTAAAAGTGAATCTTGCAGAACCCGGGCAAATTGCCCGGGTTCTGTTTTTACCCAGTCTGTAAACCTGGAGAATAACTAAGGTTGACAATACATACATCATTCGCTATAATATATCTCGGAAATGGGGGATGGACATGGCAACGAAGGAAAAGCTTCTGGCGCTTTTGGAACAACACACAGATGAATACGCTTCCGGGCAGGAGATCGCGGAACAACTTGGCATCAGCAGAGCGGCGGTTTGGAAGGCAATCCGCGCACTGGAGCGCGATGGCTGCCGAATCCACGGCGTCACCGGTCTTGGTTATCGGCTGGAATCCGCCGGGAACCGAATCCATGCAGCTGGTATTCACAGGTTTCTTTCGGACAAGTGTGATTTTTGCGACCTGCGGGTGTATCCCGTGTTACCGTCGACGAATGATACTGCCAAAGCATTGGCAGCGGAAGGCGCACCTGAGGGGACTGTGGTAATTGCCGAATCGCAGACCGCCGGCAAAGGACGGATGCGTCGACAGTTTTTTTCGCCGGGCGGCACCGGGATCTATATGAGCATTTTGCTTCGTCCGCAGATTTCGGCCGAAGATGCGCTGGATATCACGACAGCTGCTGCGGCTGCCGTTGCCGATGCGATCGACGCGGAGACCGGAAAAAAATCTGCGATCAAATGGGTCAACGATGTGTTTTTGGATGGTAAAAAAGTTTGCGGTATCCTGACAGAAGGTGCCATGGGGATGGAGGACGGCAGTCTGGAGTATGCGATTCTCGGAATCGGTATCAATGCGGTTGAACCCGAAGGTGGTTTCCCTGAAGAACTGCGCGAGATCGCCGGAGCCGTTTGGCCGGCTGACAGCAAAATAAACGATTGCCGCAACCGCCTGATTGCGGCTGTTCTGACGCGCTTCTTTGCGTACTACCGCGAACTCGACGCAAAAACCTTTCTCCGTTCTTATCAATCGCGATCGCTGCTGCGTGGCAAATCGGTCAACGTGATCCGGGGAAATACTGTGCGCCCCGCCATTGCCGGTGAGATCGACAATGCGTGCCGTTTGCAGGTGACCTATGAAGATGGTTCCGAAGAATGGATCTCGTCTGGTGAGGTCAGTGTGCACTCGACAGAGGGGTATCGATGAATCGCCGGAGACCTGTTTACCGACTGACGTTGGTTGCGGTTTTTACAGCGCTGCTAATAGCGGGTGCGTTTTTCAAAATCCCCATTCCTCCGGTTCCGCTGACGCTGCAGGCGCAGATTGCGCTGCTGGGCGGTACGCTGCTCGGTGCCGGTAACGGTGCTTTGGCAGCTGCTTTGTACGTGCTGCTGGGGCTGCTCGGCTTGCCTGTTTTTGCAGGCGGCGGGGGACTGGGATATGCCTTGCAGCCGACTTTTGGGTATCTGCTCGGGTTTGTCGGCGGCGCATTTCTATGCGGATGCCTGACTCGCAGGGGAACATCGCTCAAACGCATGCTGGCGGCGCAGCTGGCCGGTTTGACGGTGATTTATGCTTTGGGGATATTCTGGTATGGCTTCAGCATTTCCGTGCTCAATGGGCAGTATTTGAGCGCACAGCACTTGCTGACCGCAACGGTGTTGACCACACTTCCTGCAGACATTCTGTTGACTTCTGTCGCTTCGATGGCAGCAGCACGTTTACGGCAGTATCTGAAATAAACGAAATAAAAAAAGCCCCGCACCATTTCGGTGCGGGGCTTAAGTTCAGGAAGCTTAGATTATGTCTGAATAATTCTTACTGGCCGAAGAATTCGTCCAGAGCAGCGTTCAGCGGATCGCGGTAGGCTTCGATAGCCTGCTGCGGGGTCATGCCGTAGTAAGAAACGCCGGAGATGATGCCGCTGTCAACGAGATCCCAGATTTCGGGGCTGATCTTACCCATGTTGAGGGTGTAGTTCGGCATGATGTATTCAATCATCATTTCCTTATCAGCTTCGGTACGGCAACGGCCGTCGTCGAGGATGTCGAGGTAAGCTTCTTCGTCATTGACGATGAGAGCCCATTCGTTCATGATAGCAACGGACTTTTCGTAGTCAGCGTTGGAAGCCTGCATCCACAGAGCATCGCAGTTGTCGGTCATAGAACCGTAGATGGTGCCTCTGGAGCCGGTCGGCATCGGGAGGATACCGTAGTCGTGGTTGGAATCGAAGAGGGCGCTGCCAGGTCCATTGATGTGGCCCATGTCAGCCCAGTTGAAGGTGATGGTGCCGTTGGCAAAAGCCTGACGGCATTCGCCAGAACCAACGTCCCAACGGGTGCCGTCGGCGTAGTTCATGTCAACCAGGAACTGGAGAGCTTCGATACCGGCTTCGGAATCGATGGTCATCTGCCATTTGCCGTCAACTTCGCCGATGAACTGGACGCCGTTACAAACAGCTTCGCAGCCCCAAGCGGTAGCGCCGGTGCCCCAGATGTCGTTGGTGCCGTCGCCGTCGGTGTCCTTCGTGGTTTCACGAGCGATCTGGCGGTAAAGTTCCCAGTTCCACTTGCCGTCCTTGACGAGCTGGTACATATCGTCGTAGCCAACAGAAGCGCAGAGGTCTTTGTTGAAGCACACGAAGAAACCAGTCTGAGCCGGGACGTATTCGGAAGCAACGGTCAGACCCCAGAGGTGATCAAACAGGTAGGTCCAAGCCTGAACCGGCTGATACCAACGGGTGGAGTCGGTGGCGTCGAGGCCAGCGGCGACGAGCTTTTCGTCATCCATCGGGACAAGGCCGTTGACTCTGGCGACCGGGAACATTTCTCTCTGGTTCTGGTAGATGATGTCGGCGTACTTGACGGAACCCATAGCCGCAGCGATCAGCGCTTCGGTGAGGTTGTCGCCCGGGACGGAAGTTTCGACGATCGTGATGCCGAGTTCGGCTTCCAGATCGGCGAGTTCGTCAGCCAGAGCTTCTTCGATAGCGGTTCTGTAGTTGCCGTTTTCGTCAACTGCCGGGAAGAATTCGCCGCCGTTAGCGATGGAGAATTCGTAGCCAGCGAGGTCGAGCGCCGGTTCGGTGGTGGTGGCTTCCGTGGTGGTAGCTTCCGTGGTGGTAGCCTCGGTGGTGGTAGCCGCCGTGGTGGTAGCCGCCGTGGTGGTAGCCGCCGTGGTGGTGGCCGCCGTGGTCGTGGTTGCCGGATCTTCAGAGCCGCCGCAAGCCGCGAACAGCGACACCGTCATGACGAGAGCCAGAACGAGTGCCAGGATTCTGCAATTACGTTTCATGGGTATTTCTCCTTTCAGAATTTGCACTTTTGTGCGTGATGGCTGCGCATGAAAGCGGTGCTTCCTGTCATCACTTTCAATTGACAAACCATGCTAAGCCTATTATACCATTTAGGAAAAATGAGACAATATCTTTTTTGCACAAATTATTAATATGTTTTTTGTGCAAATATAACAAAAAGCCACATTGTTTTTTATCGTTTTCCGCGTGTTTTACATTGAAAAACGGAAGTTGGATAATAATGAACAGCGGTATCTCTATCTTGAACGTTATACAAACGGGGCGGGTTTTACCATTTTCGGACAACTGATATTATGAATGAATATACAAAAAAAGTTGCACATTCAACATCTGAGTATACAGTTTCACTAACTAAAGTAAATTGTCCTGATAGACCGCACGTGCCCCTCCGACAAATTTCGGCCGTGTGCGGGCGCAGAGCACATTTGCCTCGCCAATTCTCTGCAGAGACAGTCGAACCGGAACGGCAACCGGACGCAAATGCATTCCAATTAACGTACCGCCGATATCGATGCCGGCTGCGGCCATGTGCTCGAGCGATTCCACGGCGACGGGTTCGGCAAACGCCTGATATGCCGCAGCGGCAAAAGAACCGCCGGCTTTGGGTTGGGGAACAACATTGACCTGCGGCAGGCGATAGAAGCGAGCAGCTTCCGCTTCGAGAATGACTGCGCGGTTCAAGTGCTCGCAGCACTGCGCGGCAAGATAGATGTTGTGTTCTTGCAGGACAGGGAGGATCCCTGCGAGAATCGCGCTTGCGATCTCAGGGGAGGAAGCTTTGCCGATCGTTCCGCCTGCAACCTCGCTGGAAGAACAGCCGACAACAAAAATGTCACCCGGCCGGAGCTTAGCCTGCGCCAAGAGCTCGGTCACGATTTGACGAGTTTGCGCTTGAATTTGTTCGAACATATCTGTCACCATACGCTTTCTGTTGGATTGTGTTCTATTTGATTATACCACGCAGCGTGGGTGTTTGCAAGGCTTGCAATTTGCCGGAGAAAATGGTATAATGTATTCTGTCTAATCATGAGTGAAAATGGCTTTTAAGAACAATAGTGAGATTGGGTGGAGTTTTCGGCGTGTATTTGAAATCACTCGAGCTGTATGGCTTTAAATCCTTTCCCGACCGTGTGAAGATCGACTTCGGATCCGGCATGACCGGTATTGTCGGTCCCAACGGCAGTGGCAAATCGAATATTTCCGACGCGATCCGATGGGTTCTGGGCGAGCAGTCGTCAAAGATGCTGCGCGGCAACAAAACCGAAGACGTCGTTTTCAGCGGTACCGAAAAACGCAAGCCACTCGGCTTGGCGGAGGTTTCTCTTGTTTTCGACAACACCGCTAATTTTCTGAAGCACGATGCAGATGAAGTCACGATCACGCGTCGTTATTATCTCTCGGGCGAGAGTGAGTATCGGATCAACAAAAAACAAGTGCGCCTGCGTGACGTCCGCGAATTATTTATGGATACGGGTCTCGGCCGCGACGGCTATTCCGTGATCGGTCAAGGCAAGATCGATGAGATCCTTTCGCAGAAGAGCGAAGACCGCCGCGAGATTTTTGAAGAAGCGGCCGGTATCTCGAAGTACCGTTCCCGCAAAGACGAGGCCGAGCGCAAACTGCGCGATGCGGCCGATAACCTCGCCCGCCTCGCCGATATCGTTTCCGAGCTGGAAACGCAGATTGCTCCGCTGGAGAAAAAAGCAGCCAAAGCTGCTGCCTACCTCTTAATACATGACGAACTCCGTGAACTCGAGACCGATATCTGGTGTGAGCGTCTGGAAGAATTGAAGGTCGCACTGACCAAGACAACAGGCAGTTTGACGATTTGTGAGACGATGCTTTCCGAAGCGCGGCTCGCACAGGAAAAGCTTTACGCCGAGTCTGAACAGCTGACAGAAGAGATCGGCGAAAGCGACCGCGAAGCCGAATCACTGCGTCAGGCGCTCCACAGTCTGGAGGCGCTGCTCGCCGAAGAAAACAGTGCCGCCGCTGCTGCTGCGGCTACGCTGGAGCAACTCACCCAACAGAGGGAACGCTTGGAACGGGAGCTTGCCCAGCGCGAAGGCGCCGGTTCGGCGCTGGAACGGGAACTCGCCCAACGCGAGGAGTCTCTTTCCGATGCAAAGATAAAAGCCAATGCCTGCAGCGCCGGTCTGACCGAGCTCTACGAGCGTAGTGCGCAGCTTTCCGAAAATGTCAGCGATTCAGCCCAACGCCTCGACGGTATCCGTGCTTTGGAGGCGGCCGCACAACTCAATATCACCGATGCACAGTCCGCACTTTCTGCTAACCGCACACTCGATGCGGAATTGGCCGTTCGCCTGCGCGAAGAAGATGCTCTGCTCTCGGCTGCACGTGAAGCCCGCGCCGGCGAAAAGGCACAGGTTGATGTGTTTACAAAACGTGTCAGCGAACAAGCGGAAGCTGTGGCGGGTTTGCAGAATACGATCAACGGCTATCGCATGATTCTTGCCAAACGCGAAGAATCGGCGAAGCATGCAGCCGACGAAAAAATGCGGCTGACAATGGAATCCAGCAACCTGACTTCGCGCATGAAGATGCTTTCGGATTTGCAGCGCGATTATGAAGGATATTCCAAAGCGGTCAAAGTGCTGATGCAGCTGCATGCCCGCGGATCAATGCCCGGCCTCTGCGGCACGGTCGGCGAGCTGATCGCCGTCGACGGTGAGCACACGCTTGCGATCGAAACGGCGCTCGGTGCGGCGATGCAGAATATCATCACTCAAACCGATGAGGACGCAAAAGAAGCGATCAACTACCTCAAACGCAACGACATTGGCCGTGCGACCTTCCTGCCCATCAGTGCGGTTCGCGGCAGTGTGCTCAAAGAAAACGGGTTGGAAAGCGAAGCGGGCTTTGTCGGCCTTGCGGTTGACCTCTGTTCGTTCGACCCGATATATCAGGGTGTCTTCAATTCTTTGCTTGGCCGCACAGCCGTGTTTGAACGGTTGGATTCCGCCATGCGCACAGCACGCCGTTTCAATCACCGTTTCCGCATCGTCACGCTGGACGGTCAGGTCATCAATGCGGGCGGTTCAATGACGGGTGGCAGCGCCGGCCGCAACACCGGTATTCTCTCCCGCGCCAATGAGATCCATCTGCTGGACGAAAAGGTGCAGCAGCTTGCGGATCGCAGAAAGCAGGTGGAAACCCGCGCGGATGAGGCGGAACGCCAGCTCAAAGAGATTCGCTACCAAATCGAGCTTGCCGAAACCGAAAAACGCACAGCCGACGACAAGTTGCTCTCGCTCCGCCTTGCGGCCGAGCAGCAGCAGAGAAGTCTGCAGGCAGCTGACGAACGCATCCGCAGTGTGGAGGAAAACTACACTCGCCTGACCGAGCGTGTGGCAGAGTTGGCCGCACAGCGGGATACGTTGGAAGCGACGATCCGATCGGCAACTGCCGAAGCGAACGAACTCCGCGCCAAGGCCGATGCCTTAGCCGGAGAGCAGACCGATACCGAACGCCGCCGCAGCTCGCTGGCGGAAATGATTACCGAACAGCGCGTACAGCTGGCGGCACTGACCGCGCAGGTCGATTCGCAGCAGAGTGCGGTCAACGCACTGAAAGCGCAGATAGCGGCTGCTGCGGCCGAGGGTGAAAATGTGCGTGGTGAGATCGCTGCGATCGGAGCCCGCGTGGAAACGCTAACGGCAGAAGAAGAATCGCGCGCAGTGGTGCTGCAGGGATACCGTGACCAAATCCGGACGACCGAAGCCGAAACCAAAGTGGTGGTCGCGCGGCGCATGGATCAGGAAGCGCGCCGAAGCGCAGCCGATGCCGGTGCGCGTTCGACCTCCGACCGCATCATCGAGCTGGAACGCGAGTTTACACGTCTCGAAAATGCCCGCAACGACGGCGAAAACGAACAGAACCGCATCACTACGCAGATGTGGGAGAATTACGAACTGACACCCGGCGAAGCGGCGCTTCGCGCCCGCCCGGTGGAAAATAAAACCCAGATGACCAAACGGATTGCCGAGCTGCGCGCTAAAAAGCGCTCGCTGGGCGATGTCGATACCGGTGCGATTGATGAGCTCAAGCAAGTCAAAGAACGCCACAGCTACTTAACCGCACAGCAAAGCGATCTGGAAAAATCGTCGCATGAACTGACCGAACTGATCGAAAATATCACCGAAGAGATGAAAACACTGTTTGAAAAGACCTTCGACGAAATCAACGATTCGTTCGGAACGGTTTTCCGTGAAATTTTCGGCGGTGGCAGAGCAGAGCTTGTGCTCGCGGACCGGAGCGATCTTCTGAACTGCGGCATCGAGATCCATGTTCAGCCACCGGGAAAGAGCCTGAAGTTTTTGAGCCTGCTCTCCGGCGGCGAAAAAGCGCTCGTTGCGATCGCGCTGTATTTCTCGATTCTGCGCATTCGTCCGGCGCCGTTCTGCATCCTCGACGAGATCGACGCTGCTCTGGACGAACAGAATGTCGTGCGGTTTGCGACATATCTGAGCCGGTTCTCCGGAAAAACACAGTTTATTCTCATCACGCACCGCCGCGGTACGATGGAAATGTCCGACCGAATCTACGGGATCACCATGCAGGAGCAGGGGATCTCCAAGGTGATTCCGCTGAACATGGCGGAGGTCGAAAAACGTTTCATGAAGAATGCACCGCAGGCGAATTGACGGAAAGAGGTTAAAACATGGGATTTTTTGAAAAGATAAAACAGGGTCTCCGCAAGACCCGCGAAAGCATCGGCGCGATGCTTTCGAGTATCTTCTCCGGCCGCCGTGTCGATGAAGATCTGATGGATGAACTGGAAGAAGTTTTGATTCTGGCAGACCTTGGCATCGAATGCACCGATAAGGTCATGACGGAACTGCGGCAGCGCATCAAAGAAAAGAAAATCGAAGCCTCCGAAGACGTGCGCGAAGAATTGCGCGAAATCCTCCGCGGGATTCTCGTTGGTTCCGGCGGTGCGCTCAAGCTTGACACGACGCCGTCGATCATTATGGTCATCGGTGTCAATGGTGTTGGCAAAACCACGACAATCGGTAAAATTGCCGGCCAGCTGATCCGCTCGGGCAAGAGCGTTATCATGGCTGCCGGTGATACCTTCCGCGCAGCAGCAGCAGAACAGCTGACAATCTGGGCCGAACGCTCCGGTGCGGCGATTGTCGCGCGAGGCGAAGGTGCCGACCCTGCGTCGGTTATTTTCGATGCGATCCAGTCCGGAAAAGCGCGCGGGCACGATGTTATTATCTGCGATACGGCCGGTCGTCTGCACAACAAATCCAATCTGATGAACGAACTAGCCAAGATCGACCGCATCATCAACCGCGAACTGCCCGGTGCCGACAAAGAGGTTCTGCTCGTCATCGATGCAACCACCGGCCAGAACGGTCTGATTCAGGCGAACGAATTCAAAAATGTCGCCGGTGTGACCGGTCTGGTGCTGACCAAGCTCGACGGAACGGCCAAGGGCGGTATCGCCCTTGCGATCGCCGATTCCTGCGGACTGCCGATCCGCTACGTCGGTGTCGGCGAACAGATGGACGATCTGATGCCGTTCGACGCCGATCAGTACGTCGACGCGCTGCTTTAATATAAGGAGGAAAACTATGCGCCATGATGGAAGACGCGCAGACGAGCTGCGGCCGCTGCGTTTTACAACCGGTTATTGTGATTATCCTGCCGGCAGTGTGCTGGTAGAAACGGGCAAGACCCGCGTTTTGTGCAATGCCACGGTGGAAGAACGTGTTCCGCCTTATATGATCGGTACCGGCAAAGGCTGGGTCACGGCCGAATATTCGATGCTGCCGGCCGCCACCAAAGAACGCACCCGCCGCGATGTGCAGAGTCTGAAGCTTTCGCCGCGCAGTGCGGAAATCCAACGGCTGATCGGCCGTTCGCTCAGAAGCGTGACGGATCTCGCCGCACTCGACGGCCTGACGATTACGGTCGACTGTGACGTTCTGCAGGCCGACGGCGGTACACGTACCGCTTCGATCACGGGCGGATACCTTGCGCTGTGGCTGGCCTGCGAAAAACTCCGTGCGCAGGGAAAACTCTCTTCTAACCCGCTCAAAGGCGAAGTCGCGGCGATCTCGGTCGGCGTGGTCGATGGGGAAGTGCTTTTGGACCTCGACTATTCCGAAGACAGCCGCGCGGAAGCCGATTTCAATATGATCATGACCGCCGACGGCAATATTGTTGAACTGCAGGGCACGGGTGAAGAACGCCCCTTCACGCGTGACGAACTTGACCGAATGCTGACGGTTGGACAGAAAGCGATCGCGGAGATGTGCAAAGTAAGGCGGGAATACATGTGCTGAAGCAAGTCATTGCCGCAACGAATAATGCAGGCAAACTGAGGGAATTTCAGGCTATTTTGGCCCCGATCGGATTTACCGTTGTTTCCATGAAAGAAGCCGGCGTTGCCGCCGATCCCGATGAAACCGGCACGACGTTTGCCGAAAACGCAAAAATCAAGGCGCAGGCTGTGGCGGAGCTTGCGGGCCTGCCGGCACTCGCCGATGATTCTGGGCTCTGTGTCGATGCGCTCGGCGGCGCTCCGGGGATCTACACGGCGCGGTTTGGCGGCGATATCCCGCAGACCGAAAAAAATGCGCTCCTGCTGCGCACGCTGGCTGAAACCGGCAGTGCTGATCGTTCGGCCCGCTTTGTTTCGGCGATCTGTCTTGCGTATCCGGATGGAAGCTGTGTGGAGGCGGAGGGCACCTGTGAAGGTTCGATCCTTCTGGAAGCTGCCGGAACAAACGGCTTTGGCTACGATCCGATTTTTGCCGATCAGTGGGGCAGATCGTTCGGCGAACTGCCCGCGGAAGAGAAAAACCGCATCTCGCACCGCGCGGCGGCGCTTGCTGCACTTGCGGAAAAACTGCGGATGCTTTGAAAGACAATGTGAGGGATAAACCTATGCTGACCAGTAAACAGAGAGCGTATCTTCGCTCAAAAGCCAATACATTAAATGTTATTACCCAGATCGGCAAAGAAGGCGTTTCGCGCCAGCTTATTGCCCAGATCGACGGGGCTCTGCGTGCGCATGAACTGATCAAGCTTCACGTGCTGGAAAACAGTGGTCTGGAAGCCAGAGAAGCCTGCGATGAACTTTGCGCAGCCGTGCACGCCGATGGCGTGCAGTGCATCGGTCGCAAGATCGTTATTTTCCGCCAGAACCCTGAAAAAAGTGCGTTTGAGCTGCCGCGCTGACCTATGCAGCAAATCGGAATTCTCGGCGGAACATTCAATCCGCCGCACCTCGGACATATCCATGCCGCTGTCTGTGCGGCCGACGAACTCGGTCTGGAAACGGTGCTCTTGATTCCGGATTATCTGCCGCCGCACAAAGAGACGGCCGCAGGTTCGCCAGATGCCCATCAGCGACTGGAAATGGTGCGCTTGGCAGCCAAAGATGATCCGCGTTTGCGTGTCGATGACTGCGAGATCCTGCGCGGCGGGAAAAGTTATACATTCGACACACTGACGGATCTTCATGCCCGTTACCCGGATGCAAAGCTGACCTTTATCTGCGGAACCGATATGTTCCTGACGTTGGATCGTTGGTATCGGTCGGATGAGCTTTTGCGGTTGGCGCGTTTTGCGGTCGCACCGCGCGTGGAAGGAAATCTTGCCGAACTCCATCAAAAAGCTAAGGAACTGCGGGATCGCTTTTGCTCCGATACGATTGTGCTGAAAAATCCGGTGATGGAGCTTTCGTCCAGTGAGATCCGGCAGCGAATGGCACAGAGCGATTTCCGCGGGCTTGCACCGCAGGTTGTGGATTATATCCGCAAAAACGCTCTGTTTGGCTGCGGCAATGCAGATGTTACAACTTGTTCGAAAGTTAGCTCTTGAAAATTCCGCCCCGACGCGGTATAATATACAAAATTATCGTCGGTAATTTTGCCGGTAGCTGTCGGCAAATATCTATAAGGAAGTGAGTCCTATGGCTGATTACGAAAACAACGAGGGTGCATCCCCGAAAAAACGTCTGATCATCGGCTTGGTTGTTTTGGTTGTGGTTGCGGCGTTGGCGATCGGCGCAGCATTGATTCTGCGCAAGATGACCGGAGATACGGACGCACCGGTAACCGAACCTCCTGTTACCCTTGGCACCCCCGCTCATTGGACGGGAACTTCGGCGACTACGCCCGGTACCTCTGCCGGTACGCCCGGTCCCGATGTTTCCGGCGGTACGGGAAGCGGTACAACAACTGCTGCGACAAATCCTGGCGAATCGACTACCGTCCAGACGACTACAACGGCCGAACCTGTGGAACTGACCAAGCGTGAAGGCGTCTACACCTTCCTTGTCGTCGGTCTCGACCAGTCGAAATCGCTCTCGGACGTTATCATTCTTGTCACCTTCGATACCTCTGCCAACACGCTCAATTGTTTGAGCATCCCGCGCGACACCTATTCTGTGGCCAACGATCGCTCTGCTGGTTTGAAGCACATCAACCTTGCTTACCTGAACGGCGGCATGGATCAGCTGAAGACCGAACTCTTCTACATGACCGGCTATCAGGTCGACCGTCACGTGATTGTTGATATGAACGCGTTTGTCAAGATCATCAACTATATCGGCGGCGTCAACTTCTATGTACCGCAGGATATGGACTACGATGACCCCACGCAGGATCTCCACATTCATCTGAAAAAAGGGTACCAGACCCTTTCCGGCGCCGACGCGCTGAAACTGATGCGTTTCCGCGGCTACGCTTCGGCGGATATCGGTCGTATCAGTGTGCGCCATGACTTCCTAAAAACGCTGGCCTCGCAGCTGTTGTCGTCTGTTTCCCGTGCGGTTGAAATCGCCGGTACAGTTTACGACAATGTCAGAACGGATATGTCGCTGGACGATTTAGTTTGGTTTGCCAAAGAAGCCATCGGGCTTTCGAGCGGTACGATTTCCTTCCACACGCTGCCCGGCGGTCCGGCGCACGATTCCGGCATGTGGATTCCGTATCCGGCAGCTACGCTGGAACTGATCAACACCTATATGAACCCCTATAACCATGACCTTGTGTACCTCGAAATGGTATCCCGCGCCGAAAACGCGGGCAAATAACAGGAGGAACCGCCTATGACAACAAAGCAAATTGCCAAAACCGCTCTGGAAGCTGTTCTTGACCGTAAGGGCATGGACGTTCAGCTTCTGCATGTGACTGAGCTGACCTCGCTCGCAGATTACTATATTCTTTGTACCGGTACGTCCAATACCCAGCTTCGTGCGATCGCGGATGCGGTGGAAGAAGCGATGACCAAAACCTACGGTCTGGAACCCAAAAGTGTTGAGGGATACCGCTCTGCCAGCTGGATCCTGCAGGACTACGGCAGCGTGATCGTTCACGCTTTTAAGGAAGATGCCCGTCAGTTCTATTCGCTCGAACGCCTGTGGGCGGATGCCGAAAAGATCGACGTTGAAGCATTTTTGAAATCGGAAGACACCAGCGAAGAAGCTTAAAAATAAGAAACGGAAGGGATGAGCTGCCTAGCCGATGTGGTGATGGCGCGAAAACATGAACTACAGCGAACACAAAAGAATTGATAAAAAATGGCAGGACAAGTGGTTTTCGGAGAATATTTTCCGCGCTGAAAATAACTCGGATAAACCGAAGTTTTACACCCTGATCGAGTTCCCGTATCCGTCGGGCGTCGGTCTGCACGTTGGTCACACGCGTCCGTATACGGCGCTCGACGTCGTCAGTCGCAAACTCAGAATGGATGGCTACAACGTTTTGTTCCCGATGGGTTGGGACGCTTTTGGTCTGCCGACGGAGAACTTTGCGATCAAGAACAAGATCCATCCGGCTGCCGTTACCGCGCAGAATGTGCAGAACTTCAAAAAACAGTCGATGGCTCTCGGCTACGGTTTCGACTGGGACCGCGAGATTAATACCACCGATCCTGACTACTATAAGTGGACGCAGTGGATCTTCCTCAAACTCTATGAGCACGGCCTTGCCTACAAGAAAAAGATGAGCGTCAACTGGTGCACCTCGTGTCTCTGCGTGCTCGCCAACGAAGAAGTTGTCGACGGCGTTTGCGAACGCTGCGGCTCGCAGGTCGTCCACCGCGACAAAGAGCAGTGGATGCTCAAGATCACAGCCTATGCCGACAAGCTGCTGGAAGGCCTGAAAGAGGTTGATTTCCCCGAACGCGTCAAGACCCAGACGATCAACTGGATCGGCCGTTCCACCGGTGCGGAAGTCGATTTTGAGACCAACGTCGGTGAGACGCTGCGTATCTTTACCACGCGTCCGGATACGCTCTTTGGTGCGACCTATATGGTCGTTTCGCCGGAACATCCGATGCTGGATAAGTATCGTGACCGTATTGCCAATATCGATGCGATCATGGAATACCGCGCTGTTTCCGCGAAAAAGAGCGATTTTGAACGCACGGAACTTGTTAAGGAAAAGACCGGCGTGAAGATCGACGGCATCACCGCGATCAACCCCGTCAACGGCACCGAGATTCCGGTGTTTGTTTCCGACTACGTTCTGATGTCCTACGGCACCGGCGCGATCATGGCCGTTCCGGCGCACGACGACCGTGACTATGCCTTTGCCAAAAAGTTTGATCTGCCGATCATCGAAGTGGTTGCCGGCGGTAATATCGAAGAAGAAGCCTTTACCGATTGCGAAACCGGTGTGATGGTCAACTCTGGCTTCCTGAACGGCCTGAGCGTTGCCGAAGCGAAAGAAGCGATCATCAAAGCGCTTACCGAGCAGGGCAAGGGTGAAGAAAAGGTCAACTACAAGCTGCGCGACTGGGTCTTTGCCCGTCAGCGTTACTGGGGCGAACCGGTTCCGCTGGTCTGGTGCGACCACTGCGGTAAGTACGTTCCGATCCCCGACGATCAGCTGCCGGTTCTGCTGCCCAACGTCGAGAGCTACGAACCGACCGAAAACGGCGAATCGCCGCTTGCCCGCATCACCGAATGGGTCAACACGACCTGCCCGGTCTGCGGTGGCCCGGCCAAACGCGAAACTGATACGATGCCGCAGTGGGCTGGTTCTTCCTGGTACTATCTGCGCTATACCGATCCCAAGAATCCCGACGCGATTGCCTCGAAAGAAGCACTCGATCAGTGGATGTCGGTCGACTGGTACAACGGCGGCATGGAGCACACGACGCTGCACCTGCTGTATTCGCGCTTCTGGCATAAGTTCCTCTACGATATCGGTGTGGTCAACACCTCTGAACCGTACAAGAAGCGTACGAGCCACGGCATGATCCTTGGCGAAGACGGCGAAAAGATGTCGAAGAGCCGCGGTAACGTCATCAACCCCGATGACGTCGTCGCCGAATACGGCGCCGACACGCTGCGTCTTTACATCATGTTCATCGGCGACTTTGAAAAGACCGTTACCTGGAATTCCAAGGCTGTCAAGGGTTGCCAGCGCTTTATCGACCGTGTCTGTGTGCTGGGCGACAGCGTCGTTCCGGGGAAGAACTACTCCAAGGACTACGAGATTGCGCTGCATCAGACGATCAAGAAGGTCTCCTCGGACATCGGTGCGATGAAATTCAACACTGCGATCGCCGCGATGATGACGTTTGTCAACACCGTGTACGACAAGGGCGCGCCGCTCAACGAGGCGGAATACAAGACGCTGCTTGCGCTTCTGAACCCGTTTGCCCCGCATATCACCGAAGAACTCTTCGAACGCTTCGGCGAGGGCCTGCTGTGCCAGACGAAGTGGCCGAACTACGACGAGAGCAAGACAGTTGAAGATACCGTGACGGTGGCTGTTCAGCTCAACGGCAAACTCCGCGCGACGATCGCGCTCCCGCGTGACTGTGATAATGCCGAGGCCGAAAAGGCTGCGCTCGCGGATGAAAAGGTCGCGGCGGCCGTGGCAGGGAAGAACATTGTCAAGATCATCGTCGTCAAGAATAAGATCGTCAACATCGTCGCAAAATAATAAGCGCTTTGAAAACTTGTCGACGGAATTTGTAAATTGTTCCGAAAGTCTATTGACAAACACGCAGATATCATGTATAATATATTTTGTTGTATGTGACAATCTGTTGTGGCTTGCCAAAGCGGATTGTCCGGCAATATGATCACCAAACGCAGATTGGAAGCTGCGATGCGGAGGGAGGGAATTCCATGTCTGAGATCCATCTGAAGGAAAACGAATCGTTGGATAACGCGCTCCGCAGATTCAAGCGTTCGTGTGCGAAGTCGGGTGTTTTGTCTGAACTCCGCAAGAGAGAGCACTATGAGAGCCCGAGTGTTAAGCGCCGCAAGAAGGCGGAAGCTGCGAGAAAAAAGAAGTACAGATAAATTCTGACCAAACAACCCTGCACCGATTTTTCGGTGCAGGGTGTTTTGTTGTCCGGGTTTTTGGTGCAAAGAAAAAAATCAGAGAAATTTCAGAAAAAATGGAAATTGCGGTAAATTTGTGATATAATATCTATGTTTGAACTTTGCGCGGTCGGGCGCGTTTGTTTGCCCGCCGGCTTGAATAGAAAGGGAAGCCACAAACATGAATAAAGGAAAATACTACATCACGACAGCGATTGCCTACACGTCGCGCGTGCCGCACATCGGCAATACCTACGAAGCCGTTTTGGCCGACGCGATCGCCCGCTATAAGCGTCTGACCGGCTATGACGTTTTCTTCATGACCGGTACGGATGAGCACGGCCAGAAGATCCAGCAGCAGGCCGAAGCTGAAGGCGTGACCCCGAAGGAACACGTTGACCATATCGCCGGCGAGATCCGCCGCATCTGGGATATGATGAACGTCTCGTACGATAAGTTCATCCGTACGACCGACGAATTCCACGAAAAGAGCGTTGCCAAGATCTTCAAACAGCTCTACGATCAGGGCGATATCTATAAATCCAAATACACCGGCCATTATTGCGTCGCCTGTGAATCGTTCTTCACCGATACGCAGCTTGTCGATGGCAAATGCCCGGACTGCGGCGGCCCGGTCGAGATTGCCAGCGAAGAATCCTACTTTCTGCGCCTCTCCAAGTATGCCGATCGCCTGATGCAGCACATCGAAGAAAATCCGGACTTTATCCAGCCCAAAGCGCGCAGAAACGAAATGGTCAATAACTTCCTCAAACCCGGTCTCCAGGATCTTTGTGTTTCGCGTTCGTCTTTCAGCTGGGGTATTCCGGTCGAATTTGACCCCGGCCACGTCATCTACGTCTGGATCGATGCACTCTCTAACTATATCACCGGTCTTGGCTATCGTCCGGGCGAAACCAGCGAGATGTACTCGAAATACTGGCCGGCCGACGTGCACCTGATTGGCAAAGATATCCTCCGCTTCCATACGATCTATTGGCCGATTATTCTGATGGCGCTGGGCGAACCGCTGCCGAAGAAAGTCTTTGGCCATCCGTGGCTTTTGATGGGCGGCGAAAAGATGTCGAAGTCCAAGGGCAACGTCATCTACGCCGACGATCTTGTCAAATATTTCGGCGTCGATGCCGTCCGCTACTTTGTTCTCAACGAGATGCCGTTTGCATCCGACGGCAGCCTGACCTATGAGCTGGTTGCGGCCCGCTATAATTCCGACCTTGCCAATATCCTTGGTAACCTCGTCAACCGCACAATGGCGATGACCGGCAAGTATTTCGGCGGTGTCGTTCCGGCCTGCGGCGAACTGACCGAAGTCGACAACGATCTGCGTGCAACCGCAGCCAACGCGGTGGCGTCGGTTGAAAAAGCGATGGACGAACTGCGTGTTGCCGATGCAATCGGCGAGATCTGGACGCTGCTGCGCCGCTCCAACCGCTATATCGACGAAACCGAACCGTGGGTCCTTGCGAAAGACGAAGCGAAGAAGGAACGTCTCGGTACAGTTCTGTACCATCTGCTCGAATCGATCCGTACGGCTGCCGTTCTGCTGAAGGCGTATCTGCCGGAGACTGCGGAACGCATCTTCCGTCAACTCAACACCGAAGAAACCGCTTACGAATCGGTGCTCGCGTTCGGTGCGATGAAATCGGGCGTAGCTCTCGGCACTTCCGAAGTCCTGTTTGCCCGTATCGATGAAAAAGCGCTGATGGAACAGATCGAAAAAGACAATGCCGTTCCGGAAGAACCCAAGCGTGAATATGCTCCGCTGGCCGAAGAGATCAGCTTTGATCAGTTTATGGCGATTGATCTGCGCGCTGCGAAGATCCTCACCTGTGAACCTGTTAAAAAGAGCAAGAAGCTTCTGAAAATGACGGTTGACCTCGGTTTTGAAGAACGTCAGGTCGTTTCCGGTATTGCTGCGTGGTATAAACCGGAAGATCTGATCGGGAAGACCGTTGCGTTCGTGGCGAACCTCAAACCTGCCAAACTCTGCGGTGTTGAAAGCCAGGGCATGATCCTTGCCGCCGACGGTGCCGATGACAGCGCCCAGGTTCTCTTCCTGCCCGCCGGTACGGAACCGGGCGATAAGATCCGCTGATGCAGCCTCTGATTTTTGACACCCACGCACACTACGACAGCAGTCGCTTTGCCGATGACTGCGATGCGGTGCTTGCAGCAATGCCGCAAAAGGGGATCGGCCTGATCCTCAACGCGGCTTGTGACCTGAAGAGCTCGCTGACTTCCCAGCAACTTGCCCAGCGGTATCTGTTCGTCTATGCTTCGGCCGGGATCCACCCGCACGAAGCAAAAGACGTCCCGGCAGATTGGGAGCAGCAGCTGAAACAGTTTGCGACGTATGAAAAGTGTGTGGCGATCGGCGAGATCGGCTTGGATTACCACTACGATTTTTCCCCTCGTGAGACCCAACGGGAACTGTTTGCCGCGCAAATGGAAGTTGCGGCGGAACTCGGACTACCCGTGATCATCCACGAGCGTGAAGCCCTGACGGATACTTTGGATATCCTACGCTCATTTCGCGGCAGAGTGCACGGCGTGTTTCATTGCTTTTCCAACAGCCTTGAGACCGCACGGATCGTCTTGGATCTCGGCTACGATATCGCACTCGGTGGGACGGTGACCTTTAAGAACGCGCGTCATGCGCCGTTGGTTGCTGCCGGAATCCCGGCCGACCGCCTGCTTGTTGAAACGGATTGCCCGTATATGGCACCGGTTCCGATGCGCGGACAACGTAACGACTCATCGTATCTTTCGTATATTATCGAAAAAATTGCGGAAGTTCGGCAAACGACCTTTGAAGCAATTGTAGAGCAAACCTATCAAAACGGCTGCAGACTGTTTGGTATCAACTGACAGCTAAGACATAATATAGGAGGTATTCTTGATGGATACTCTGCGGATTGGTGTTATCGGGATCGGCAATATGGGATCTGCTCACGTTGCACGAATCACCAAAGGCGAAGTCAAGGGCATGGTGCTTGCGGCGGTTTGCGATATCGACGAGAAAAAACGCATGGCTGCGAGCGAAGCTCTGAAAAACGTAACGGTTTTTGACGATTATCACGCATTGATCGATTCCGGTCTGTGCGATGCGATCATCATTGCAACTCCGCATTATTTCCACCCGGAGATTGCGATCTACGGTATGGAACACGGCGTCCACGTTCTGACCGAAAAACCGGCCGGTGTCTACACCGCGCAGGTCAAGGCGATGAACGAAGTTGCCGAAAAGAGCGATAAGGTCTTTGGCATCATGTTCAACCAGCGCACGACACCGATCTTTGCCAAGGCACGTGAGATTCTGCAGTCGGGTCAGCTCGGTGAAATGAAGCGCGTTGTGTGGCTGATCACCAACTGGTATCGCAATCAGGCGTATTTCGATTCCGGATCCTGGCGTGCGACCTGGGCCGGTGAAGGCGGTGGTGTACTCTTAAACCAGTGTGTCCATAACATCGACCTTTGGCAGTGGATCTGCGGCATGCCGGTCAAGATCCGCGGTTTTGCCAAATACGGAAAATACCACAACATCGAAGTCGACGACGACGTGACGGTTTACGCCGAATACGCCAACGGTGCGACCGGTACGTTTATTACCACCACCGGTGAATATCCGGGTACGAACCGCTTGGAGATCAGCTGTGATAAGGGCAAGATGGTCATTGAAAACGGCGTCCTCAAGCTCTGGCAGCTTGATCGTTCCGAACGTGAATACTGCTTCGACTCCAATACGAATACGCCGAAGCCGGAGATTACCTACAGCGAGCTGACCTTTGACAAAAAGGGGACTGCGCATACCGGTATCTGCCAGAACTTTACCGATGCCATCCTGACCGGTTCGCCGCTGCTTTCACCGGGCGTTGAAGGCATCAACTCGCTGGAGATCATCAACGCGATCTATCTGTCGGATTGGACCGAAAGCACGGTTACTCTGCCTGTGGATGAAAAACGCTATTTCGAGCTGCTGCAGGAACGTGTTGCCACCTCGAAACTGCGTGATGCCGACGACAGCACGTTCCGTTCGACGGCGGATACGCTTTCCGACCGTTGGTCGGTCAAATGGTAATAGCACAGGGAGCACCAGCATATATCTTTGACAGACCCCGTTGAAAACGGGAAATTGCCAATGTCAAAGTTGGTCAAATATCACGGGATATCACATCCGAAATTTGGCAATAATAAACATTGTAAAATCACCGGATTTTGATTATCATATATATGTTAGCACTCGGAACAAGAGAGTGCTAACCCGATCAAACAAAGTCCAACATTCTTAGGGAGGAAACAAATATGAAACTCAAGCCCTTGGCCGACCGTGTCGTTGTGAAAATGGTCGAAGCTGAAGAAACCACCAAGAGTGGCATCATCCTGACCGCTTCTGCGAAGGAAAAACCGCAGATCGCCGAGATCGTTGCGGTTGGCCCCGGCGGTATCGTCGAAGGCAAAGAAGTCAAGATGTACGTCAACGTTGGCGATAAGGTCATCACCAGCAAATATTCGGGCACGGAAGTCAAACTCGACGGCGAAGAATACACAATCGTCCGCCAGAGCGACATCCTTGCGATCTGCGAATAATTCTGCAGAAGCGTCCGATTTGATAAATTTAGGAGGAAATTAACATGGCGAAAAAGCTGATGTACGGCGAAGAAGCGCGCCGCGCGCTTGAAAGAGGCGTGAATAAAGTTGCGGATACGGTCAAGATCACGCTCGGCCCCAAGGGCAGAAACGTTGTTCTCGACAAGAAATTCGGTGCTCCGATCATCATCAACGACGGTGTTTCGATCGCGAAAGAAATCGAACTCGAAGACCGTTTTGAAAATATGGGTGCCCAGCTTCTGAAAGAAGTTGCCACCAAGACCAACGACGTCGCCGGTGACGGCACGACGACCGCTACCGTTCTTGCGCAGGCGCTCGTCCGCGAAGGTCTGAAGAATCTGGCCGCCGGTGCCAACCCGATGGTCATGCGCAAAGGTATCTCCTCGGCGGTCGCGGCTGCTGTTGCTAACATCAAGGAAAATGCTGTTCCGGTTTCCAACAACGACGATATCGCCAAAGTTGCGGCGATCTCCTCGGGCAACGAAGAAATCGGTAAGCTGATCGCGGAAGCGATGGACAAAGTTTCCAACGACGGTGTTATTACCGTTGAAGAATCCAAGACTGCCGAGACCTACAGCGAAATCGTTGAAGGTATGCAGTTTGACCGCGGCTATATCACGCCGTACATGGTCACCGACTCCGATAAGATGGAAGCCGTTATCGACGACGCTTACATCCTCATTACCGATAAGAAGATCTCCAACATTCAGGAGATCCTGCCGCTGCTCGAGCAGATCGTTCAGACCGGCAAGAAGCTGATCATCATCGCCGAAGACATCGAAGGCGAAGCTCTGGCCACCCTCATCGTCAACAAGCTCCGCGGCACCTTTACCTGCATCGCCGTCAAGGCTCCGGGCTTTGGCGATCGCCGCAAGGAAATGCTCAAGGACATCGCCATCCTCACCGGCGGCGAAGTCATCAGCGAAGAACTCGGCCTCGAACTCAAGGAAACCCAGATCTACCAGCTCGGCCGCGCCCGTCAGGTCCGCGTCCAGAAGGAAAACACGATCATCGTCGACGGCGCCGGCGCGTCCGAAGACATCAAGGCCCGCATCAACCAGATCAAGGCCCAGATTGAAACCACGACCTCCGATTTCGACCGTGAAAAGCTGCAGGAACGCCTTGCGAAGCTCTCCGGCGGTGTTGCGGTCATCAAAGTCGGTGCCGCGACCGAAACCGAAATGAAGGAAATGAAGCTGAGAATCGAAGACGCGCTGAACTCCACCCGCGCGGCTATCGAAGAAGGCATCATCAGCGGCGGCGGTACGGCCTACGTCAACGCTATTGCCAGCGTTGAAAAGCTCGTCAAGACCACCGAAGGCGATGAACGCACCGGTGTCCGCGCCGTTATCAAAGCGCTCGAAGAGCCGATCAAGCAGATCGCGGCCAATGCCGGCATCGATGGCAGCATCGTCCTGGAAAAGATCAAGAACTCCAAGAAGGCCGGCTACGGCTTCGACGCCGCGACCGAAACCTACACCGATATGATCAAAGCCGGTATCGTTGACCCGGCCAAGGTCACGCGTTCCGCTCTGCAGAATGCCGCCAGCGTCGCTTCGATGGTCCTTACGACTGAAGCGCTCGTCGGTGATATCCCCGAACCCCCGGCAGCGGCTCCGGCCGGCGGCATGGGCGGCGACATGGGCATGTATTAATCCTTGCCCCAATTACCTCTCTCATAAAAATAGCAAAAGGCGCAGCACTTCGGTGCTGCGCCTTTCTCTTATTTCAAACATGAAAAAAGCTTCACTGCGCAGGAGGTGAAACACGGTGAAGCTTTTTTGGGCTCTGGCCGGCAGTACCACTCGAAAACCGCCGACGATCTATTTCAGAATATGAATCAGACAGATTGTTTGGCGAAAAAAGCGACCGCGATTGCCCCAGGGCCGGCGTGTGTGCCGATAGAGCTACCGATGACGGAAACCGGGAGGCTATCGGTGTGACCTTCCCAAATCGCACGGCTGTTTTCAATATAGCCTTTTAATAGTGCGTCATCGTTTCCGGAATAGGCGAGATGGACCGGCATTGTGAAATCGATGCCACCTTTTTTTTCAACGGTCTCGTTGAGAAGATTGTTACTTTGCCGCGATCCACGCGCCTTGCCTAAAATCATAGCCTCACCGTCCTTGATACCGATAACAGGCTTGATATTCAAAAGTCCGCCGGCAAGGGCAGCAACGCGAGAGAGACGGCCTCCCTTATAAAGATATTCCAGCGTGTCCACTAACGCGAGCAGACAAACACGTTTTTTTGCCGTTTCCAGTTCAGCGGCAATTGCAGCCGCGCTCCAACCGAGATCGCGCAGCGCGACTGCGTAGTCGACCAGAACGCGCATGCCGACGGCAACATTTTCGCTGTCAACGAGAGTAATATTGCCGCCGACATTGTCAGCCGCGATCTTTGCGCTCTGGTAGGTACCGGAGAGTTTGGAGGAAAGGGTGATAACCAAAAGCTCATCGGTAGTTTGCTGTGCGGCACGGAATGTATCCTCGAATTCAAATGGATTGACTTGGCTGGTTTGCGGAAGCTCTTTGCAGGTTTCCAGTTTTTCGTAGAATTCCCGGTGCGTGATCGTAATACCGTCAAGATATTCCACACCGTCGATACGTGTCTTCAGCGGTACGACAGTGATGTTGGCCGCTTGGGCTTCTTCGGGCAGGTAGTCGGCGCCGGAATCAATGATAATCTGCAAACTCAAGATTGTGTTCCTCCGATAGATTTTTTAAAGGATGTTGACAAATCAACTTCTTGTTGGTGATAGTATAGCACATACTTGTTGATAAGTCAACATCTTCTTGGATATATTTTTGCTACCCTATTGACATGGGCAGGGAATTGGTATATAATATCTCCATTCCATATTGTATACAATTATACAATAATACAACAAGCAACTGAAAGGAACGAAGACTATGCTCGACCGCAGCCGTAACTCGAACTTACTGGAACAGGATCCTTACAGATATACCCTGCAGGACGTTGATGAACCTGCTCTTTTCCGACAGATCTATCCCTACGATCAGATCCCCAAAGTCGTTTTCAACCATCGCCGCGTTGACCTTGCGATGCCGGAAGACATTTGGATCACGGACACGAGCTTCCGTGACGGCATGCAGTCGCAGGCACCATATTCCGTCGAACAGATGCTTGATTTGTTCGACATGCTCCATCGCCTGAGCGGACCCAACGGCGTTATCCGTCAGACAGAATTCTTTGTCTACAGTGAAAAAGACCGCAAAGCGATCGAAAAATGTATGGAGCGCGGTTATCAGTTCCCGGAGATCACGACATGGATTCGTGCAACGAAGAAGGACTTCGAACTTGTCAAATCCATCGGTATCAAAGAGACCGGTATTCTCGTTTCCTGCTCGGATTACCACATTTTCAAAAAACTGCGCATGTCGCGCGGTGAAGCGATGGGGCACTACCTGTCGGTTATCTCCGATGCGTTCGATGCTGGTTTGGTTCCGCGCTGCCACTTTGAAGACATCACCCGCGCCGACTTCTACGGCTTCGTCGTTCCGTTTGTCAACGCACTGATGGATATGAGCCGCGATGCCGGTATTCCTGTCAAGATCCGTGTCTGCGACACGCTTGGCTACGGTATTCCGTATCCGGGGGTTGCTCTTCCGCGCAGCGTCCCGGGTATCATCAACGGCTTGCGCCACTATTCGGGTGTGCCGAGCGCGCAGCTCGAATGGCATGGCCACAACGATTTCTACAAGGCGGTTGCCAATGCGACAACCGCGTGGCTCTACGGCGCCTCGGCGGTCAACTGCTCGATGCTCGGTATCGGCGAACGCACCGGCAACGTGCCGCTGGAGGCAATGGTCATCGAATACGCCTCGCTGCGCGGTACAACTGACGGCATGGACACGCGCGTGATCACCGAAATCGCCGAATACTTTGAGAAGAATATGGGCTATGAAATCCCCGGTATGACACCGTTTGTCGGCCGTTACTTCAACCAGACCCGCGCCGGTATCCATGCCGACGGCCTGATGAAGGATGAAGAGATTTACAATATCTTCGACACAAAAGCACTTCTGAACCGCAGTGCCGGTGTCGCCATTAACGCTACCTCCGGCCTCGCCGGTATTGCTTATTGGCTCAACGAAACCTTCCGTCTGACGGGGGCGCAGCAGATTTCCAAACACAGCGAGGTTGTTGCCCAAATGAAGGAATGGATCGATCATGAATACATGAGCGGTCGCCAGACCGTTATTTCGGACGAAGAAATGCGCATGCTCGTACAGCGCTTTGCTCCGGAACTTCTTTGAGGGAAGGGTCGATAGTCCATGTACACTGCGATCAAAACCGAAAGCGATGGCGGGCCGCTGGCCTCGCGGGTTTTTCAGAAGATTGAAAAAGAGATCCTCGACGGCACTTTGCCATCCGGCGAAAGCCTGACGGAAGCAAAGCTCTGCGAACGCTTTGGCGTCAGCCGGACGCCGGTCCGCGAAGCGCTGTTCCAACTGGAGCAGGAAGGCTTGGTGCAGATCAAGCACAACAAAGGCGCTGTGGTTGTCGGCATCAGTGAAAAAGATATTGAGGACATCTATACGATCCGCATGCATATCGAAGGTCTGGCCTCACGCTGGGCTGCGGAACGCATTACCGATGAAGAGAAGAAGCAGCTGATGGAGGTCGTCGACTTGGAGATGTTCTACGCATTCAAAGAAAACGTAGAACAGTGCCGTACGCTCGATCACAGCTTCCACGACGGTCTCTATACCGCCAGCCGCTCCAAACCGCTGCGGAATACACTTCGAAGCTTCCACAACTACATCGGCCGTGCCCGCGCTCAGTCTTTCAAAACCGGCGACCGCATCAAAATTGCCGCAACCGAACATAAGGCGATTTTGGATGCGATCATTGCCGGTGACGGCGACCTGGCTGAGCAGCTGACGAAAGATCATATCGCCAAAGCAAAAGCAAATCTTCTCCGCTACTTCCACGGCAGCAACCTGGAAACCGAGTCTTGACAACGGAACGGAAAGAGTATATAATATTATTATACCCGCTAACAATTTGGCGGATATCTCGGTAGGCGAGGCTACCACAGGGATATGGGCTGCTGCCGTCGGCAGGTGGAGACACTTGCAGACCGGTCAACAGGGGATGTCGAATTAAGGCATACCTTAATGCAGCTTCAACGCCCTGCGAAGCTGAAGCTTGAACGATTGGGATAACACTGCTGCATCTCTGCAGCAGTTATCTTTGTGTGTATTTGCCGCACCAATCCACCGGGATTGGTGCGGCTTTTTATCTTACGGAGGTGAGACACTATGGATACGGACAGTCATCGACGAAATCGCATTTCCCGATACCGGGTGTCTCACACGCGGTATCCTCATGAAGAATAGGAGGATACATTATGGAATTTATGCAAATCGAACCCCTGAAGACGCTGCTTGCAAACAAGCAGTACGGCACACTGCGAACCGCTCTGATTGATTTGGAACCGATTGATGTCTCTGATTTTTTGACCGAGCTTTCCGATGATGAGTTGGTTTTTGTTTTCCGGCTGCTGCCGAAAGATCTGGCCGCCGAGATCTTTGTTGAAATGGATACCAAATCGCAGGAAACGCTGATCAGTGCATTTTCCGACCGCGAGCTACACAGCGTGATCAATGAGCTGTTTGCCGACGACGTGGCAGACATGCTCGAAGAGATGCCGGCCAATGTCGTGCGCCGTATCATCCGCAATGCCGATAGTTCTTTGCGACAGAGTGTGAATGAATTGCTCTGCTACCCGCACGACAGCGCCGGAAGTGTGATGACCACAGAGTTCGTCGATCTCAGTGCTGATATGACGGTTGCAGAGGCGTTTGAACACATCCGGGCGACCGGCCCGGACAAGGAAACGGTTTACACCTGCTATATCATCGACGATAACCGCCATTTGATTGGTGTGATCGATGTTCGCACGATGCTGCTTGCCGAGCCGCAGCAGACGGTCGGCGAACTGATGATCGATAATCCGATCTTTGCCTTGACCATTGAAGAACGTGCGTCGGTCGTCCGCAAGTTCGAACGCTACGACCTGTTGGCTCTGCCTGTGACCGATGGCGAACAGCGCCTGATCGGTATCGTCACGGTCGACGACGCGATCGACGTCATGCAGGAAGAGACGAACGAAGATTTTGCCAAAATGGCGGCTATGGCACCGGCCGAGGCGCCGTATCTGGCAACACCGGTGTTTACCCATGCCCGCAACCGCATTCTCTGGCTGTTGATCTTAATGCTCTCGGCCACGTTTACTGGTCTGTTGATTACCCGCTACGAAACGGCGTTCGAGGCGATCCCGATGCTTGTGTCCTTTATCCCGATGCTGATGGATACAGGCGGCAACTGCGGTGCGCAGAGCTCGACGATGGTTATCCGAGCACTCGCCACCGATGAGATTGTCTTCCGTGATTATTTTCGCGTGCTCTTCAAAGAACTGCGTATTTCGCTCTGCATCAGCGTGGTGCTGGTTGTCGTCAACACAGCACGTGTCTTACTGATGTACGGTGCCGACAGTCAAATGCTGAAAATCGCTTTGGTTTTGGGCATAACACTGGCTTGCGCCGTGATGATGGCAAAAATCCTCGGCTGTTCGCTGCCGATGCTTGCCAAGCGCTGCGGCCTTGACCCGGCGATCATGGCCTCGCCGCTGATTACAACGATCGTCGACGCCTGTTCGGTGTTGATTTATTTCAACGTGGCTTCCACCGTCCTTTCGTTATCCTGAATCAAAAACGCTCCGTCTCGTGTGCTTTGAGACGGAGCGCTTGTTTTGTTATTGCACGCCGCGGTAGTAAAGACCACGCGTGTGTTCCATTGTTGGCGGTGTTCCTGTGCGCCAGTCCGAGAGGATCGTTTCAATCTCTTCCGCGGTTTCACGCGTGAAGTAGAGAAGGGCGAAATCGACGTTTTTGAGCTCACGCGTGCGATCACCCATGTAGATTGGCACACAATTGAAGATTTCGGAAGCGCCGTCACGACACTTGACAAAAAACTGTTTGCCCAATCGGTCGGTCACGAATCCGCCCTTGCATCCGGCACATCCGTGCGCTTCCTTCAGTGGGCAACAGCGCACAATCATCAGCGGCAGGTAACCGTACCCGACGATGCCAAGCGGAAGCTCAGTCTGCAAAACCGAAATCTGATCCAATGTGTTTTCAAACGAAACAACCGCAGACTTGGCGCCGAGATCACGGAGTGCAGCGAGCGTGGCAGAGTTCATGATCTGCGAAAACATCCCGCAGTCGATCTGCAGACCGCACCGCTCGGCCAGTTTCAAAGCTCCGGCCGTTTCGCAGAGTGCACGGGATATGCCGCGTGCCTTCAGTGCGTCCAATCGCTTGCAAAGCGCAGCAATACTTCCGAAGAACGTGCGCGGCAATTCCACACCGACCTCCGGAACCTCTGCCAAAAGCCGATCAAAAAGCGAATCTTCGGCTGTCCATGGCAAATACGCACGTCGAATACCTGTAAGGTCTGAGGGAAGTGTATCGGTAAACCGCACAACAACGTCCGTGAGCGTATGCGGTGTGGCAGGGTATTCTTCCTGTTCGTTTGCAAAACGAACCGCCTGAAGGCGCTGGCGAACCGTAACGAGCTGTTCCAACGCCTGCCGCCGCAAATTGTTCAGCTCTGCCGGTGGCACAAACACCGTGCCATCCGCTTGCAACGTCAAAGACCGCAGATAGAACGGCGTGCCGCCCATGCGCGAAAGCTGGCGCTCGGCAAAGGCTTGATCGATCGGCCGATCAGCTGCCGGTTGTACTGCGGCACCGCAGACAGAGATTGTGTGTTCGCCGTCGCTGACGGAAAGCTGCGCCGGGGAACCGGCCGCAAGCGTCAGCTCGCAGTCAACGCCGATCCGCTGGTATTCACGGCGGTAGAGCTCGTGCAGTTCTTTTTCAATCGCAGCAGTCAGTTCTTTGTCGGACTCTGTGCGAATGCCGAACATCTCGGTGCGTTTGCCGGTCAGATAGCCGTCGGTAAAGCCGGAGCGCGAAAAGACCGAACGCAGGAGCGTTTCGGTTCGCTCCGAGACGCAGCCCTCATCGCGCGCTTCTTTTGCGGCAGTAACGGCTGCGGCAACATATTCGGGTGTTTTCATGCGGCCTTCAATTTTAAACGAAGTCACACCCAAATCTGTCAGCTCGCCAATGGCGTTCAAGTGGCTCATATCTTTCAAAGATAGCGCATATTTGCTGCCGCCGCCGGCCGAAAACGGCAAACGGCACGGCTGAGCGCAAAGGCCGCGGTTGCCGCTGCGCCCGCCGATGATTGATGACATATAGCATTGGCCGGAAACCGACATGCAAAGTGCTCCGTGCGCAAAGACTTCGATCTCCATGCCGATCTCACGGGCGGTTTCGCAAATGACGCGGATTTCGCCGAGAGAGAGCTCGCGCGAGAGAACCACACGCGAAAAACCGAGTGATTTGGCGAGGTGCAGCCCGTTGACATCGTGAATTGTCAACTGGGTGGATGCGTGTAGCACAAGATCGGGGATCTGACGGCGAATCAGCCGTACAAGCCCCAAATCCTGAACGATGAGCGCATCGGCACCGGCTGCAGCAGCCGCCTTGGCAACCTCGAGTGCGGCCGGTAATTCCGCGTCGGAGAGGAGCGTGTTGAGCGTGATATGCGTCTTGACTCCGCGGGCACGGCAAAAGGCGATGGCCTCGCCCAACTTTTCACCGTCAAAATTTCCGGCATTTCTTCTCGCGTTGAAATTGCCGGAACCGAAATATACTGCATCTGCACCGCTGCGAACTGCTGCCTCCATACAGGCAAAATCGCCGCATGGTGCCAAAATTTCAGCCTTCACGCAAACGCCTCCTCTAATAAACTGCTACACATATTATATAATAAATTCCCCAAACCTTCAACCGTAAAATGCGGCATAGCTCGGTAATTCGCAGCATAAACATAAGCCGGATGTGCGCGAAACGGAGGTGGAACTGTGCTGAGAGTGGTGCTGGAGCAGATCAATACAGTGGTTTGGGGAATTCCGACGCTGCTGTTTTTTGTCGGCAGCGGATTCTGGTTTTCCTGCAAATTTCGCTGGGTGCAGATTCGCTGTCTTCCGTGCGCATTCCGTGCAATTGTTTCCGATTTGAAACACAGCAACGATGGCGAGCAGTATTTTTCTACGACAGCCGCATTGCTGGCATCCTTAGGTGCGGTGATGGGACCGGGGAATTTGATCGGTGTGGCGTCAGCAATTCTTGTTGGCGGTGCAGGTGCGGTTTTCTGGATGTGGATTTCAGCTGTTTTGGGCATGGCGGCGCGCTATGCAGAGAGCACACTTGCCGTGCTGCACCGCAAAACCTGCGGAAATCGGCATGTCGGTGGACCGATGTACGTTATGCGCGACCACGGATTGCGCCGGACAGCAGCCGTATTTGCGGTGGCAGGGGTGCTTGTTTCGCTGACGATGGCAAACGCCTTGCCTTCCGGTGCACTCGGCAGTGCACTGCGGGAAAACTACGGTATTGCTCCGCATTTGACCGGTCTTTGCCTTTGTGCCTTTACTTTTGTGACGATCTTTGGCGGCGGAAAACGAATCGCCAAGGTTTCCGGCATCCTTGTCCCGGCGGTGTGCCTCTTTTTTATCGGTGTGTCCCTGTGGATTATCTGTACCAATCCGTCGGCAATGCTCGATGCAATTGTCTCGATTTTCCGCGGTGCTTTTTCACGGAAAGCCGGACTCGGCGGTCTGCTTGGCACGGCTGTTCGTTATGGTCTTGCGCGTGGAATCTATTCCAACGAAGCCGGCATGGGCACGGAGCCAATCCTGGCGGCTGCTACCGGGGAACCGAGCGCGCACCGGCAAGGCTTAATCTCCATGACCGGTCCGTTTTTGGATACGATTGTTTTCTGCAGCTTTACCGCGATGATTGTGCTGATGGCAGGGGAGAATCCTAATGTCGGTGCTGCGGCACTTGTCTCGCAGGCGTTTGCAAAATTTCTGCCGGGCTGCGGCACCTTTATCGTCGATGCAACGATGGCGCTGCTTGTTTTGGCGACATTGGCATCTTGGGCGTTTTACGGGGAACAGTGTCTTGCGTATTTCAGCCCCAAACGCTATCCTAAGATCATCTATCGCGGAGTGTATGCGCTGCTGCCGCTTTTTTGTGCCGGAGCGGATCTGGCAATTGTGTTTGTGTTGACCGACCTTTTGAATGCGGCGATGGCGATTCCCAATCTGTTGGTATGTATCCGGTATTCCCGTGAGATCCACCAAGGGGAGAAAACCGGATCGATATCATTTTCACAGCGTTGACAGCGGCGGAAAAATTGCGTATAATATACATTAAAATGGATTACCATTGTAGATACGCATTTGAAGGATGGTCGCAGAACGTATGAAAACCCCGTTTGTCACAAAAGAAATGATCGAAGAGATCGTCAAAACATATCCCACGCCGTTTCATATTTACGACGAAAAAGGAATTCTCGACAACGCCAAACGCCTGTATGAGGCGTTTTCCTGGAATAAAGGCTTCCGTGAGTATTTTGCGGTCAAAGCGACACCCAATCCGTTTATCATGAAGCTTCTCGCCTCTGTCGGCTGCGGCTGCGACTGCTCGTCGTATACCGAACTGATGCTTTCGGAAGCTTGCGGTATCACCGGCGAAAATATCATGTTCTCCTCCAACGCAACACCGCCGGAAGATTTTATCTACGCGAGAAAGCTCGGTGCGATCATCAATCTCGATGACTTCACTCATATCGACTTTTTGGACAAGCTGACCGGACTGCCGGAAAAAATTTCCTGCCGCTATAACCCGGGCAAGTTTGCCATCAGCAATTCGATTATGGACGCTCCGGCCGATGCCAAGTACGGCTTTACGCCCGAACAGCTTTACGAGGGCTTCCGGATCCTGAGAGATCGCGGTGTCAAGGAATTCGGTATCCATGCGTTCCTTTCGAGTAACACGACAACGGAGGAGTATTACCCCACGCTTGCACGTGAACTCTTCACGCTCGCGCGTGATCTCTCCGAAAAACTGGGGATCAAAATTGATTTCATCAATCTTTCCGGCGGTATCGGTGTGCCGTATCTGCCGGATCAGCCTGCTAACGATATCATGCGCATCGGCGAAGGCGTACGCAAGGTTTACGAAGAGATTTTTGCGCCGGTCGGTATGACCGATGTCAAGATCTACACCGAGCTGGGCCGCTATATGCTGGCGCCCTACGGTGCCCTGATCGCGCGCGCCATCCACGAAAAACACACGTTCAAGGAATATATCGGTCTCGACGCCTGCGCCTGCAACCTGATGCGCCCGGCGATGTACGGTGCCTACCACCACATCACCGTGCTCGGCAAGGAAAACGCACCGTTGACCGAGACCTACGATATCACCGGTTCGCTCTGCGAAAACAATGACAAATTCGCCATCGACCGCAAACTGCCGAAAATCGACATCGGCGACTATCTCTGCATCCACGATGCCGGTGCCCACGGCCACTCGATGGGCTATAACTATAACGGCAAACTGCGCTCTGCGGAGCTTCTTTTGCACGAGGACGGATCGGTTTCGCTGATCCGCCGCGCCGAAACTCCTGCTGATTATTTCGCTACGCTCGATTTCGCCGGGCTGTTTTAAGCGATGATTTGCAAACTTGAGCGCCCGGAACGGGCCGCATCACTGTTTGCCGGATGGGATGAAACGATGATTACATCCTGCCTGCAGGGCGTGATGGGCAAAATCTATGCCGACGATGCGGAGTTTCCGCGGTCTGCAATGGCAATTCTCGATGATTTTGCCTTTTTCGCCGGAGCGCCCGACCGGACGCTGGTTTCATTTAAACCGAAGAGCCATACGAAGGATTTTATCCTGATGGTTCCGCAAAGCTTGGCGTGGGACGAGCTGATTCGGGAAGTCTACGGTGAACGCTGCATTTTGATGATGCGCTACGCAATCCGGAAAGAGCCGGATGTGTTTGACCGTGCGTATCTCACGTCGGTCGTTGATGCTTGTCCAACGGAATTTGCGCTACGTCCGATCGACGAGTCGATCTTTCGCCAAAGCCGTGAGACCGCATGGATGCTGGATTGGACTTCAGCATACGCCGACTATGATGAATATCAGCGGCTTGGCTTCGGCGTTGTGCTTGAAAAAGACGGCGAGATTGTTGCCGGTGCGTCGGCATATTCGCGTTACCGCGAAGGGATCGAGATCCAAATCGATACGTATGAGCCGTATCGCCGCCGCGGGTTTGCTTTGATCTGTGGGGCAAAGCTGATCCTCGATTGTTTGGAAAAAGGGCTTTACCCAAGTTGGGATGCGGCGAATTTGGCTTCGGTTGCGCTCGCCGAAAAACTTGGTTACCATTTTGACCGTGAATACATTGCCTACGGGATTCAAAACTACTGAGGGGGATGCAGCATGGAATATTGGGATCTTTACGACCGCGACCGCAATCTGCTTCCGGGAACGATGCAGCGTGGTGCCCCACAGCCTGCGGGAACGTATCACCTTGTCGTACATCTCTGCATCTTTAACTCCCGCGGTGAAATGCTGATCCAGCATCGTCAAAAGCACAAGCGCGGGTGGCCGGACCGCTGGGATTTTTCCGCCGGCGGCAGCGCCGTCAAAGGGGACGACACCCATACGGCAATTATGCGTGAGGCTGCCGAAGAGCTCGGTTACCATCGCGATTTTTCCACTGAAAATCCGGTTATTACAATCCACTTCGACACCGGTTTCGACGATTTCTACATCGTCAACGACGATGTAGATCTTTCTGCGCTATCCCTCCAAACGGCCGAAATCTCCGAAGTGCGGTGGGCAAGCTTGGAGGAAGTGTTGGCGCTCGTGGAAAATGATCAGTTTATTCCGCATCATAAGGGCTTTATCGAGCTGCTCTTCCATATGCGGCACGCACCGACAACGCAAACAAAGGAAGAACATCCGAACACATAATCATAGATAACGAGAAAGGGGAGCCAACCATGAACTGGCTGCAGATCCATATCAATACGACGTCCGAGGGCATCGAACCTCTGTCGGACAAGCTGATTGCCGTCGGTCTTGACGATTTTTCGACCGAAGATGAACAGGAATTCTATGATTTTCTGGAAGACAACCGCAAGTATTGGGACTATGTTGACGAAGAACTGGTCGAACGCATGCGCGGTGTTTCGCGTGTGACTGTTTACGTCAGCGATGATGACGACCGCACCGATATTCTCGACAAGCTCCGCGAAGCCTGTGATGAGGTTCGCGAGGCACGCGATGACATTGATTTTGGCTCGCTGGACATCACCTACACCGTGACGGACGACGCTGACTGGGCGACTGCATGGATGCAGTACTATAAACCGTTCAAGGTCGGCAAACGCCTGTATGTCAAGCCGGAATGGGAGACGATCGACGATGATGAAGGCCGCGTAGTCTTTATCAGCAACCCGGGCCTCGCTTTCGGCAGCGGCACCCACGAAACGACGCAGCTCTGCCTGAAAGCGCTGGAAGAGACCGTCAAAGACGGTGACAGCGTGCTTGATATGGGCTGTGGCAGCGGTATTCTCTCCGTTGTGGCGGCACTTTTGGGTGCGCAGCGCGTGATTGGCGCCGATATCGATAAGAAGGCTGCCGAGGTTTCCGTCAACAACGCCAAGCTCAATCACGTCGAAGACAAAACGTCGTTCTTTGCCTGTGACCTGACCGAAGACGATTCCTGCGCACGCGGCGGCGACGGCTTTGACGTGATCGTTGTCAACATTGTCGCCGATGTTATCATCAAGCTGCTGCCGAAAGCTGCCGAGCTTTTGAAACGCGACGGTGTTCTGGTGCTCTCCGGCATCATCGACTTGCGCCTGGAAGATGTTCTCGCGGCCGTCAAGGAAACCGGCTTTGAAGTCACGCGCGTTGAAATCGAATCCAACTGGTGCGCCGTTACTGCAAAGTTCCCCGCATAATGAAAAGAACCTTGCCGAAGAACTTCTTCGGCAAGGTTTCCTCTTAGAACCAGCGGAACGAAGCGAGCAACCGGGCAAAAACCATACCGATGCTCAGCCGCCGCACATCCGCAGCGGCGACAATTTCCACGCGCCCGAGCTCGTTTTCTCCGTACCTGACGATTAGCGTTCCAAGCGGATCACCTTTGCAGATCGGAGCCTTTGGGCTTTCGTACCAGTGAATTTCCCGGCTGATCTCCGCGCTTTTGCCGCGTTCGATCAAAACCGAACCGCCGCCGGAAAATTCTGCACCAATTCGATCGACTTCGCCGAAGCCGATCGGAACTTCCGGCAGGGAAGTGTCGCCGACCAAGTCGATACGTTCAAACGTCGCAAACCCATAGTCGAGCAGCGCGGCCGCACTCTCAAAGCGGATTTTCCCAGTTTCACATCCCATAACAACGGCGCAAAGCGCAATGCCATTGCGCTCGGCTGTGGCAGAAAGACAGCACTTGGCCTTTCCGGTCGAACCTGTTTTCAGCCCGGTGATTCCTTGATAGGTGCGGACGAGTTTGTTGGTATTGACCAGTTCAAATTCGCCGTTGCGGACGCTGTCGATCCACGTTGTCGAATAGACAAATGCCTTCTCATGCTTGCAAAGCTCCACACTCATACGGGCAATATCGCGTGCGGTTGTCACGTGGCCATCCGCATCCAAGCCACATGCGTTTTTGAAAACGGTATTGGTCATGCCGAGTTCCTGTGCCCGCGTGTTCATCCGGGCAACAAATGCCATTTCGCTGCCGGAAACGTGTTCGGCGAGTGCGACAGCGGCATCGTTGGCCGAGGCGATGGAAACCGCCTTGAAGAGTTCTTCTACGGTCATCTGTTCTCCGGGCTCCAAAAAAATCTGTGCACCGCCCATCGAACAGGCGTGTTCGCCCACTGTGACGATATCGGTGTAGGCGAGTTCACCGCGCTCAACGGCCTCGATGACCAAAAGCAGTGTCATGATTTTTGTGATTGAAGCTGGCGGCAAAACGAGATCGGCATCTTCTTCGTATAAAACCGTACCCGAAGCCAGATCAACCAAAATCGCACTCTCTGCGTTCAGGTTTTCAATTGGCCCAACGGTGACAACTGCGTCGGCGGCACTGTCGGTCGGTGTTTCCGACGTCGGGCTTCCCGGTGAAGCTCCGGCAAAACACGTGCCGGTGAGTATCATTGCGGCCAGACAAATCAGAATATAGCGTTTCATATAGGCAGCTCCTTTTAGACATTCATGTGCTACCATATTTATGCGCGTTTTGTTTGGAATATGAAAACAGCCGAAACGGCAAAGCGTTTCGGCTGTGATCGTAGGCTTTCGATTATTCGACGACGTAGGCGGCAATTTTCGCGAAGAATTCCGCGGACTTTGCTTCGTCGCAGTTGGCAACAACGGTGATCGGCTTGGAAAGATCCAGGCTGAAAATGCCCATGATGGATTTCGCGTCGACCGTGTAGCGGCCAGAGACGAGGTCAATTTCAAAATCGGCAAGAGTCGCCGTGTTGACAAACTCCTTGACGTCGTTGATCGAATGAAGCTGGATGTTTTTCGAGGTCATAAAAGATCTCCACCTTTCTGGATTGATTGATTATATTCTATCATATCTTTCGTTGGCTTTCAATTGCAATACCTGAAAATATTTTACATGTGAAATGGATTTGAAATTGTGAAAATCGCTGTATGCACACTTGGATGCAAAACCAATCAATTTGAATGTCAGGCCATGGAAAAGCTGTTTGCAGACCAGGGGTATGACGTAGTTTCCGCAGATTCAGAAGCAGACGGATACGTCGTGAACTCCTGTACGGTCACGTCGACGGCGGACAAAAAAACACGGCAGATGCTTCGTCATCTGCGGCGGGCACACCCGGAAGCCTTGATCGCCGTCTGTGGATGCATGACGCAGGTCGACGAGGGAGACGTGCGGGAGCAATGCGGCGTTGATCTGGTCGGCGGTAACCGTGACTTCAAATCGTTTGTCACTGTTGTTGATGAAGCTCTGCGCGAGAGAAAGCTTGTGGCCGAAACGGTTGCCAACGACTATCCTGCCTTCCAAACGTTGCCTGCCGGCGGCCTGAGCGGCAGAACACGCGCCCTCCTAAAGGTTGAGGACGGTTGCGAAAACTTCTGCTCCTACTGTATTATTCCGTATGCCCGCGGTCCGATTCGTTCGCTGCCACTGGAAAAAGCGATCGAAGAGACGAAAAAGCTCTGTGCGCAGGGGTATAAAGAAATCGTGCTTACTGGCATTGAGATATCCGCCTATGGTATTGATCTGCGGCCGCAACTGTCGATCTGTGATCTTCTGGAAGCGGTCTGTGCCGCTGCGGGTGAAGCCCGCATCAGCCTCGGTTCGCTCAAACCTACCGTGATTGACGAGGAATTTTGCCGCCGCCTCTCAAAGCTGCCGAATCTCTGCCGCCATTTCCACCTTTCGCTCCAAAGCGGATGTACCGAAACGTTGGCGCGGATGAACCGCAAATACGGCGCCGACGATATTCTACGTGCGGTTTCGCTCCTGCGGACGTATTTCGACGAGCCGAATCTCACCGCCGATATTATCGTCGGTTTTCCGGGCGAGACCGAGGAAGAATTTGCCGAAACGCTTGCGACACTTCGCACCTGTAGTCTGGGCGACGCCCATATCTTCCCGTATTCCGTGCGCAAAGGGACAAAAGCCGAAAGTTTTTCCGGCAAGCATACCAATGCCGTCAAGAAGACAAGAGCCGCGGAATGTGCTGCGGTCTGCACCGAACTTCGCAATGCTTATCTCGACCGCTGGATCGGTACGATGCAGCGGGTGCTGGCCGAAGAGGGAAGAGACGGCTCCGTCGGCGGATATACCGACCGCTATCTCTTTGTTCGCATCGAAAACGGTGAGACTGTCGCACGCGGCAGCTACGCCGATGTTTTGGTTACCGGTCGCCGGGGCGGAGAGCTGATTGGCGAGGCGATCGCTCGTTAGGTATATCCTAACCCATTTCTCCATATGTTTGTCCTAAGGGCTTTGTGAACGCCCTTGGGACAATTCGGTTCTTTGGGGGAATGACTGGGATGACACGCAAAAAATCGTCCGATCGTTTATTTTGGTTTTTTTGTCTGGTGATTCTCTGCGGTGTTGGTTGGCTCGTTTGGAGCCGTGCGGGACGTGACGGCATAAAGAGTACCGCTACTGGCGACGGTTCGCTTCGCATCACGATCACCGAAGCCAAAGCAAATGAATTACTGTCCGCGATGCTGCCATCCGATTTTTCGGTTACCGACCCGAGCGTGCGGTTTACCGATGAAGGCCTCTTTTTCAGCGGAACAGCCAATCCGTCACAGTTTATCGATGCAAACGTTGAGTTTGCCTATCCGGAACTTGCCGCGATCAAACGGCTGTTGCCGAATCGTGTTTCGTTTGAGGCGCATTTTACGGTTACGAACAAAGGCGGAAAACCCAATATCGTGCCGAAAGCCTTGGAGCTGGAGCAGTATTCGATCCCGCTCGGATTGCTGCCACGCTCGGTCCAAACTACTATCAGCGACCTGATCCTCTCACAGATCGACCGTACCGGTTTTACTTTGACGGAACTCCATATTTCCGCAGGGAAGCTCACCATTGGTGTGCAGTGATCCGATAACCTGCCGCAAAAAAAGCCGAGAGAAATCCAAAGAATTTTGCTAAAATATCAGCAGACAGGAGGGAGAACATGGACTGGATCACAGGAATGCAAAAAGCCATTGACTATATCGAAGACCATCTGACCGAACAGATCGACTACGATACGGTGGCTGCGCAAAGCTTTTCATCAAGCTATCATTTTCAGCGTGTGTTCAGCATTCTCTGCGGCTTTACATTGGGGGAATACATCCGTAACCGTAGGTTGTCGCTGGCCGGTATGGAGCTCGCCGCCGGCGAAGAACGAATTTTGGATATTGCATTGAAATATGGCTATGAGAGTCCGGACGGTTTTGCCGATGCGTTCCGAAAATTTCACGGATTCCTGCCGTCGCAGGTTCGCGGAAAACAGGAAACCATAAAGTCCTTTTCCCGTCTTCGTCTGAAATTCTCTTTGGAAGGCGGTTTTGTAATGAACTACAGAGTTGAGAAAAAGCCGGAGCTTGTTTTTACCGGATACAAGCGCAGATTTACCGGAACACCGGCGGAACGATGGGAGCAAACTGCGGATTTTTACACCACGACCCGTGTCAATCAGTATATCCTGAAAGGTCTTTCACGAGACTGCGATACGACCTACGACATTATGACCGGATTTGGCGATGACGGCTACGATTACTATATCACAGCTCTGCTCGATCCGTGGTGCACCGAACACCTTGGTGACGAGCTGGGAGCAGCCGAGGCCAAGCGGTTTGAAAAGATCATCGTGCCGGAAGGCTTGTATCTGATCTGCGAGACAGAACGGACGAAATATCCGACGATGCTGGTCGATGCTCTGCGCAGACAAGCCGTCAGTGAATGGCTGCCGTCGTCGGGCTATATGCTGGCGGATGCGCCTGAGGTCATGGTAACACATTGGTTCGGGAAGTATGACGATCCGTCTGTAAAAAATTCACGATATATAGAATTGTGGCTTCCGATCAGAAAATGCGAATAAACGCAAAAATACCGCCTGTGATTCACAGGCGGTATTTTTGCGTCGTTTTTACTGGTAGATCCAGTCGTTATAGCAGGTTTTCAGGGTTGCGATAAGGTCGGCGTGGAGCAGGTCACACCGCTCTTCAATCATCAGGATCAAACGGAACGGTTCGCCTTCGGGCGGATCGGAAGCAAGCAACTTTGCAACGGATTCCTTCAGATCGGCAATTTTTTTCTCGATCGTCTCGTAGGCAAACGGTGATTCTCGCTTTGTCGGATCATACGCCGGGTGGTGCAGCTTGATCAGCTCGTCGATCCCGGAATCGTAGTACACAAATTCGTCGATCAGTTTAAAGTACGATCCGCTGTGCTGTTCGGTCGACGGCACGTAGATTCCGGCATAGGCCTCGTAGAGATCCATCGTCTTGACTGCCGAAACCAAAACCGGACCGACCGGTCCGCCGTTTTGGTAATTCGTATAGGTTTCGCGCAGCGCGGAAACCTGAAGCTCGGCTTGGGTATTGTATGTATCTTTTAGATCGTAGGCGTATCCGGCGAAGCCGCAAATGCACGCTATCGTTAAAATCACCGCCGCGGTTACGGAGATGACCTTGCCGCGCTTGCGCATGTAGGAAAAAGCGTGCAGAATGGCGGTTGTTGCCGTGTAGGCGAGGATCATGACGATCAGTGTGATGAAGATCTCGCGGTATCGGTGCGAAAAGAGGAGTTCAGTGAAGCTTCCTTTGCCGTTTACGGCATCGGCGATGGAATGCTTACAAGGGTAATAGAGCAGCAGAAACGCGGGAATATAGAGGGTAGCCAAAGCAAAGTGGATGTTATAGAATGCGCGGTGGGCAAAAATCGCAGCCGCTACACCGGCAAGCGCACAGATCGCATAAGCGACGTATTCCACCTGCGGAAACATGCGGTAGACGCAGAGTGCGGTGATCATCAGGATCGCGATACCGGCAATATTGGTAAAGAACCGCTCAAAAAGCAGGAAACCATCGGGCCGTTCGGCTGAAAATTTGTAGAACTTCCGGTAACGGAGACCGAGCTCACGCGCCGGCTCCATCTGCTTCAAAGCAGCCTTGACAGCCGCTTCTTCCGTACTGCCGTCGGTCAGGTCGAGAATCCGCTCGGCGATTTCGTTTTTGATATTGCGGTCGATATAGGCATCTTCCGAATGGCGCTTGACCTCGCGCAGCACGCGCTTGACGTACAAACGATAAGCCGGCGACCTCATCAATTCGTTCATACTTGCATCCTTTCCACAAAGCAGGTAAAAAAAGAAAATCTCGGTTCTGAATATTTGCGGGAAATATGTCTGTATTTATTATATCATGCCTGTGAGGTATAGTCAAATTGAAAATTTTGTGGTATAATATCAGATGGAGTAAAATTCGCAGTCCGGGTAAACGGTCTGCGAGGATGGAGCCGCCTAAGATGGATACACAAGCCAAAAAACGAAACCGCATCGAGATCTCTTCCGAGCAGATCTCGCAGCAATATACATATATGGAGCGCGTCCGTGATTTCGTCGGTACTGCCGACGCGTCCGAGCAGAAGCGCTGCTATGTTGAGACCTACGGCTGTCAGCAAAACGAAGCCGACAGCGAAACGATCCGCGGTATGGCCACGGAGATGGGGTACCGGATCTGCAACGGCCCGGAAGAGGCAGACCTGATCGTTTTCAACACCTGTGCCATCCGCGAACATGCCGAACAGCGTGTGTTCGGAAATATCGGTGCGCTGCTAAAATACAAGCGTAGAAAGCCAGGCCTCGTGATCGCGCTCTGTGGCTGCATGGCCGGTGAACCGCACATCCGCGAACGGTTGGAAAAGAGCTTTCCCTATGTTTCGCTTGTGTTCACGACGCACGCCCTTTGGCGATTCCCGGAACTTCTGTTCCGTGTGCTTGTCAACGGCAAACGCGTATTTGCGAGCGACGAAACCGGCGTGATCGCCGAAGGTTTGCCGCTGCATCGCGACCGTTCGGTGAAGGGGTGGTTGCCGATCATGTACGGCTGCGACAACTTCTGCAGTTACTGCATCGTGCCTTACGTCCGTGGAAGAGAGCGTTCACGCCGCTCCGACGAGATCCTTGCCGACGCCAAACGTCTGATCGGCGATGAAGGCTGCCGCGATATTACGCTGCTTGGCCAAAACGTCAACTCCTACGGCAAGGGCTTGGACGAAGAGATCGACTTTCCGGAACTGATCCGCAAGATCAACGCCCTCGACGGTGAATTCCTGATCCGCTTTATGACAAGCCATCCCAAGGATGCCAATGAGCGTCTTTTCAAAGCGATGGCGGAGTCAAAAAAGGCTGCCCGCCATCTGCACCTGCCGTTCCAGTCTGGTTCCGACCGTATTCTGAAGCTGATGAACCGCGGCTATACCTCCGCGCACTACCGCGAGTTGATCGCACTTGCCCGCTCGTATATGCCGGATCTCGTCATCACCAGCGACGTGATCGTTGGATTCCCGGGAGAGACCGAAGAAGACTTTGAAGCGACGATGCAGCTTGTCAAGGATCTTCGCTTCGATGCGCTCTTTACCTTCATCTTCTCGCCGCGCCGCGGCACAAAGGCCTACGAAATGCAGGATGAAACACCCAAAGCCGACAAAGATCGCCGCTTCCAGGCGTTGGTGGATGCGCAGAACGCGATCTCCAAGGAGATCCACTCGTCCTATATCGGCAAGACGGTTCGCGTCCTTGTCGATGGCAAAGCCGAAAACAAAACCGAAGGCTATCTTTCCTCCCGCACGTCCGGCGGCCGTTTGGTCGTGTTTCCCGGAGATGAGGGCTTGATCGGAACCTTCCGCGATGTTGAGATCCGCGACTGCACAACGTGGTCGCTTTCCGGTGTGCTTGCCGAATAACCGAGACCCATCTGACAGAACAGGAGAACGAAAATGGCTCAGTTTACGCCTGCTATGCGCCAATATTTAGAAATTAAGGAACAGAATCCGGATGCATTTCTTTTTTACCGCATGGGCGACTTTTATGAAATGTTTTTCGGTGACGCTGTCAATGCGTCCAAGCTCCTCGATATCACGCTGACCGGCAAAGATTGCGGCATGGAGGAACGCGCACCAATGTGCGGCGTGCCGTATCACAGCGCCGAGTCGTACATCAACCGCCTGATCGCTATGGGGCACAAGGTCGCCGTTTGCGAACAGCTGGAAGATCCGTCAAAGGCTAAGGGAATCGTCAAGCGCGGTGTGGTTCGCCGGATCACTCCGGGAACGGTGGTGGATACCGATGCGCTCGAGGGCAGCAAAAATAACTTCATTGCCGCTATTTATGCCGGAGCGGAGCTTAATGCACCGATCGGTCTCTGTTTTGCCGATGTTTCGTCGGGTATGCTGAAGGCGACGTCGATCGGCGGGGAAGACCGGCTGAAGAATCTCGTCGGCGAACTGGCAGCGATCCGTCCGAGTGAGGTGATCCTCTGCGGCAGTATCGCTGCCGACGGCATGCTCGGAGCCTTTATCCGCGAGCATAATATTTACCTCAACACCGTGTCCGATGCGCTTGACTATGAGCGCTGCGCGCAAAAGCTCCTGGCGCAGACCGGGCGCAGAGACGGCGAACTGCAGAATGTTGAAACCGAAGAGATCGTTTTTGCCGCCGGCCAGCTCTTTTCCTATCTGGAAAATACCGTTATGTGCGAGCTCGGCCACATGAAAGACCTTCATGTCTACCAAACGACGAAGTTTATGACGCTCCCGTGGGAAACGCGTTATTCGCTCGAACTCACGGAAACGATGATTCATAAAACGCGCAAAGGCAGCCTGCTCGGTGTTGTCGACCGCACCAAGAGTGCGATGGGCAGCCGCTTGCTGCGCACTTGGATCGAACAACCGCTGTATTCGATCGCCGAGATCACGCGCCGTCAGAATGCGGTGGCCGAGCTCGTCAGCGATACGATCCTCAGAAGCGAACTGGCTGAGGCGCTGGGACGCATTTACGATGCCGAACGCCTGATGGGCAGCGTGATGTACGGTAACGCCAACGCCAAAACGCTGCTTTCGCTGCAGAAAACGATGGAGAAGTTTCCGCAGATCCGTTCGCTGATCGAAAATGCCCGCTGCGACGAGCTGCGTTCGGTCTATGCGGATATCGATCCGTTGACGGAGCTCTCCGATCTGATCGCATCGGCGATCGTCGACGAACCGCCGTACACGGTGCGCGAAGGCAAGATGATCCGCCGCGGCTATAACGTCGAACTGGATGAGCTCGTCTATATTTCCTCCAACGGGCGTGAGCTTGTTGCCAAGTATGAACAGGAGGAACGCGATCGTTCCGGGCTGAAAGCTCTGAAAGTCGGCTACAACCGCGTTTTCGGATATTATATCGAGGTCTCGAAGCTTTACTCCGACCAAGTACCGCCGGAATACGTGCGCAAACAGACGATCTCAAACTGCGAACGCTACATCACACCGGCCCTCAAAGAGCTTGAGACGACGATTTTGCAAGCCGATGATCGGATCTGCTCAATGGAATACGATCTCTTCTGCGCGCTCAGAGAGCGCGTGAAGGCCGAAAGCGCAAAGATCATGTGCTCGGCTGCGGCGATTGCCAGACTGGACGCGTATCTCTCGCTGGCCGAAACCGCCGTACTTCATAACTATACCCGTCCGGACGTCGATCTGTCCGGCGAGATCTACATCAAAGACGGCCGCCATCCGGTCGTTGAGACGATCTGCAAGGACAGCGTTTTCGTACCGAACGACACGCGTCTGGACGGAAAGTCCAACCGCCTCGCTATTATCACCGGTCCGAACATGGCCGGTAAATCGACCTATATGCGTCAGGTCGCGTTGATCACGATCCTTGCCCACATCGGCAGCTTTGTGCCGGCGGCGTCGGCGCGGATCGGGATGGTCGACAAGATCTTTACCCGTATCGGTGCCTCCGACGAATTGGCGGCCGGCAAATCGACCTTCATGGTCGAGATGAGCGAAACGGCTGCAATTTTGGCGACGGCAACGAAAAACAGTCTTCTGATCTTCGACGAGATCGGCCGTGGTACTTCAACGTTCGACGGCATGTCGATTGCTCGTGCCGTTCTGGAACACGTGGCGAACCCCAAACGCTTGGGCGCGAAAACGCTCTTTGCCACCCATTACCATGAACTGACGATGCTCGAAGACCAGTTGGAAGGCGTGAAGAACTATCAGATCACCGCCAAAAAGCGCGGTGACGAAATTCTCTTCCTGCGCAAGATCATTCCCGGCGGCGCCGATGACAGCTACGGCATTGAAGTCGGTCAGCTGGCTGGTCTGCCCAAGACCGTGATCCGCCGCGCAAAAGAGATCCTTGCCGAGTTGGAATCCGGCAATCTCGCCGGAGACGTTCCACATCCGACAAAGCGTGCGGAGCCCGAACCGCTGATGGGATTTTTGCAGGGATCTTTGGAAGATGAAAAGCAACGTGAATTTTTGGAACGTCTGGCCAATCTGCAGGTCGAGACGATGACGCCGTTGGAAGCGCTCAATGTGCTGTACAAAGCGGCAGGGGAGGCCCGCGAACTGATGCAGTGACCTCCGAAGAAAATGAGGAACGGTAAATATGCAGAAGATCAATCAACTTTCCAAACACATGGCCAATCTGATCGCGGCCGGTGAGGTGGTCGAACGCCCTGCTTCCGTGGTCAAGGAGCTGATGGAAAACTCGATCGACGCCGGCGCGACCTCCGTTACCGTCGAGATCACCGACGGTGGCATTACGTCGATTTCCGTGACCGACAACGGTTCCGGGATCGCGCGCGACGACGTTGAGACGGCCTTTTTGCGCCATGCGACCAGTAAGATCCGGACGGAAGACGATCTGGCAAAGATCGAAACGATGGGGTTCCGAGGCGAGGCGCTGGCTGCGATTGCGGCTGTTTCGCGGATCGCGCTGCAAACCAAAACCGCCGACGAAACGGTCGGTACGGGCATCGAACTGGAAGGCGGCGTTGTCACCAATCTGACCGATATCGGTTGTCCCAACGGCACGAAGATCATGGTCTGCGACCTTTTTTTCAACACACCAGCGCGCCATAAGTTCTTAAAGAAGGACAGCACCGAAGCGTCGTATGTCCAAACGGTCTGCCAGCGCGTAGCGATGGCAAATCCGTCGATTGCAATCAAGTTCATCAAAGACGGCAAGATCGAGCTCCATACCCCCGGTGACGGAAATCTCTACACGGTGCTTTACTGTCTCTTTGGCAGGGAAACGGCGCAGGGCCTGACCGAAGTGCGGTACGATCGCGAGCCGGTCAGCGTCTACGGCTATGTTTCCAAACCGACGATGTCGCGGGCATCGAGAGGGATGCAGTATCTGTTCGTCAACGGCCGCCCGGTAAAAAATGCAACGATGCAGGCGGCACTTGAGGAAGCCTTCCGCGGTAAACTGGTGTCCGGCAGATTCCCGTATGCGTTTTTGAATCTGACCGTTCCGGCCGACAGCGTCGACGTCAACGTCCATCCCGCCAAGACGGAAGTGAAATTTGGCCGAAAAGCGCGTATTTGAGGTCATTTACTACGGGATTAAGGCCGCACTGGAGCCTGTTCCGACACCGATTCCGGTTGCTGTGCGGGCGTATGAGCCGATTGTGAAAGAGCCTGAGCCGGAGATTCAAACGGCCCTTTCGCCGGAACCGCCTGCGACAGTGGTGCAAAAACCGCGATCCGACGTTTACAAAATACACATGAATTCTACAGGATCGCGTGATATAATGAATTCAAAGGCAGAAATATTTTCCAAACCCGCAGAAACGGTTGCCACACTGCGCGATTCTTTCGCTTCTGTTCCGATCAAGGTCGAGGACGAAGAGACGATCGAACCGATCGTTGCTCCGACGGTTCAAGCGATATCCATCCCTGCGGCCGCAATCGAACCGGAACCTGTAGCCGAAGAAATCGACGAACCGGAAGCGAACGAAAGCGAAGTTTCAAAACCGGAGACTGCGATAGTTTCTGAGCCGCCGGTATACCGTTTGATCGGCGAGTGTTTCGGGGTCTACATTCTGGTCGAGGCTGAAGACAAGCTGTGTCTGATCGACAAACACGCCGCACACGAGCGGATCCGCTACAACGAACTGATTGCCGCTGCCGAACCGCTGCCGGCACAGATGCTTTTGGATGCGCCGGTGATTGCGCTTCCGGCCGACGAAAAGGCACTGCTTCTTTCGGAGACTGAGGCGATCACGGAACTTGGCTTCGAACTCGATGATTTCGGAGGCTCTTCGGTGGTTGTGCGTGCTTTGCCGACCGTCTATGAAGCCGCCGAAGCGGCCGAAGCCGTCAGCGAACTTGTGGAGCGCTTGTCGCTCAAGGGCGGTGCAACAGAAAAACGGGAGCGTTTGATGCGAATGATCGCCTGCAAATCGGCGATTCGTTCCGGCGACCGTTCCGATCCGGCCGAACTCAAGCATTTGGTCGACCGCGTATTTTCTGATGAATCGGTGCGTTTTTGCCCGCATGGACGGCCGGTTTTGGTGGAGTTTCAGAAGAAAGATCTCGAAAAACAGTTCAAGAGGATCGTATCATGAGCACTGACAAACTGATTCGTCCGATCTTTGTCGTCGGCCCGACCGCTTCCGGCAAGTCCGCTCTGGCCGTGTTTTTGGCCGAGCAGCTCGGAGGCGAAGTCGTTTCGGCTGACTCCATGCAGATTTATCGTGGGATGTGTATCGGTACGGCAGCTCCGACGGAGCGCGAGATGCGCGGTGTCCGCCACCATATGGTCGGTGTGATTGATCCGAAGCAACCCTTTTCCGTGGGGCTTTACCGCGATATGGCCCAGCCGATCATTTCCGATCTGCAGTCCCGCGGCATTGTCCCGATTGTCGTCGGCGGCACAGGTCTCTATTTTGATGCACTGCTGCAAAGTGCGGAATATGCACCGGTGGAAGCGGATCTGCGATATCGCGCCGAACTGACCGCACTTGCCGAAGAAAAGGGCAATGAAGCGGTTCATGCGCTGCTCCGGAGCCGCGATCCTGAAACAGCCGCACGCCTGCATCCGAATAATCTGAAACGCGTGATCCGCGCTTTGGAGGTGCTGAAACTGACCGGAGTCTCCATCAGTGAACATGACCGTCAAACGCAGCTCGCCGAAGCGGCATTTGATCCGATTTGGATCGGCATCAATGTCGAGCCGAGATCCGAGCTTTACGCGCGGATCGACCGCCGCGTTGACACGATGCTTGCTGATGGGCTGATGGATGAGATCCGGACCCTGACTGCCGCAGGACTGACTGCCGAGACCACGGCGATGCAGGCCATCGGCTATAAAGAATTTCTGCCTGTTTTGCATGGGACATGCAGCGTGGAAGACGCTGCCGAAGAAGTAAAAAAACGCAGCCGCAATTATGCCAAGCGGCAGCTGACGTGGTTTCGGAGAAACGAGCGTATTCACTGGTTTTCCTATACCGAGCGTGCGGAGTTCCCGCAGACTGCAGAAGCTGTTTTGGCCAAAATTCGGTCGCTTTTGAACTGACAGGAGGAATTATCGTATGCAGAAACAGAACATTCAGGATATTTTTTTGAATCAGGCTCGCAAGGAGAAAATCGTGGTTACGATCTTTTTGGTCAACGGTTTTCAATTCAAGGGAGTTGTCCGCTGTTTTGACAGCTATGTTGTCGTGATGGATGTGGACGGTCGCCAGCGTATGATCTATAAACATGCGATCTCGACGATCGTTCCTGAACGTTTTATCGACGTTTCTACGGAAGAGGAAATGGAATAACCCCTTCTTTTCAGGAGGAATCATATGGCAAGTGTGAAAAGAAGCCGATTTACGGTCACAGGGATTTTGATCTCGCTGATTGCGCTGATCGCTGCGATTGTGCTTGGCTATGTGATATACATGGTGGCTGCGGCTAACCGTTCTTCACTGATCACGGCGGTGGTGGAATCGGTCACCGTTGATGACGGTATTATGGCCGACGGTGTGATCATCCGTGATGAAAAATTGATCTACAAAGAGCCCGGGCGCGTTTATCTGCCGCTGCATGAAAATGGCGAACGTGTCAGTGCCGGCAATGCGATTGCGGTCAGCTTTTCTTCGCGCTCTGCAATGTCAAAGTATCAGGCTCTGCAGGAAGCCGAATCGCGTCTGGCGCTCTACCAGTCGCTTGCGCAGATCGAAAACACACCTTCTGCGATGCCGAAACTCAACAGCGACATCTATGCGTCTCTTCGTTCCGGCGCATCTTATGCCGAGGAAGGGCTGTATGCCGAGGAAGTTGCCAACAGCTTCGCGGCCTTGGAAGAGCTTGTTCTGCGGCGCTATGTCGCATTGGCCGAAACAAACGATCTCGCCACGGCAATCGCCGAGCAGCAACTGGAAATCCGCCGTCTCCGGGCGGATCTGGCCGGTGCGATGAAGGAACTGCCGATCGATACCGCCGGGTATTTTGTCCAGACTGCCGATGGATACGAACAACTGCTGACAGTCGAGTCTTTGGCCGATATGACCGCCACCGGGCTTACGAGCAAGCTTCAGTTTCCGGCTGCAGCGATCACGTCTGATTCCGTGCTGTGTAAGGTCATCCGCGGTTATACCTGGTATACTGCGTTGATTCTGCCGGCAGAAGAAGCGAGGATGCTTTCGGAGAATGAGTATCTGCTGAGTGTTGCAGGAGATCGGCTGACCGCGACGGTCGAACGCGTTGCCACCGACAGTGAAACCGAGCAAACGTTGGTGGTCTTTCGCTGTGATATTCCGCTTTCGGATATGGCCGTGGAGCGCCGTCAAAAATGCACCATTGTGCTCGGTACCTATTCGGGGTTCAAAATTCCGGTTGACGGTTTGCGCGTAGTGGACGGGACTCCGGGCGTATTCGTACTGGAAGGGGCAAAGGCGGTCTTCAAGCCGGTGCGCATTCTCTATACCGGGGATAGCTACTATATTGTTGAAGCCAACCGTGACAACACCAACGCGCTCTTTCTCTACGACGAAATTATTCTCGGCCGCAACGATCTCTATGACGGAAAAATCGTAAAATAGCGTATGTTTGCTTTTTCTGTGCGGATGCAACAAATTTTTTTGTCAAATGGTGTTGACTTTTTGCAAGAAATTTAAGATAATATATAGTAAGAATACATAGGAGGATTAGACATGAACTTTCTGGATAAGCTGAAGAAATGGACCGACGCCGACGATTACGAAGACGAAGATGAATTCGAAGAATATATCCCGCAAAACTCTGTTCCGGAACGCAGCGCACCGATGAATATGGGCAATACGACAACCTATGACCAGCCGTCGACCACCCCGTATACCCGCGGCAACAAGGTTGTCAACATCAATGCGACCGCACAGCTGCAGGTTGTTCTGGTGAAGCCGGATAAATTTGAAAATGCCGCCGAAATCGCCGATCACCTCAAGGACAGACGTACCGTCGTGATCAACCTGGAGCAGACGAACAAAGAAATTGCGCGCCGCCTCCTTGACTTCCTGAGCGGTGTTGCCTATGCCTATCAGGGAAAATTCCAAAAGATCGCCAACAGCACCTTCCTCATCACGCCGTATAATGTCGGCATTATGGGCGATATTATCGACGAATTGGAATCCAACGGCCTCTATTTCTAATGCCAACAGGGGGCAATCCACTTGACTGAAATCGTGCGGGCAGCCGCTTTAGCGCTGATAGAGTTGCTCTCTTTGCTGCTCTTTGTCAGGGCGCTTTTGTCATGGTTTCCGGAGGCAAACGGCGGAAAGTTCGGAGAGATTCTGGAATTTCTCACCGAACCGATTTTGGCTCCGTTTCGGTTGTTGTTTGATCGTTTGGGTATCGGGCTGAACTTTCCGATTGACCTTTCGTTTCTGGCAACAATCCTGACATTGCAGTTGTTATCAGCGCTGCTTTAAGCGACGTTCGAAAGGACAGACATATTTATGAGTGATAAAAAGACTGAGGTTTTCTTTGACAAAGCTGTATTTGGCGGCTACGACACCACGCAGGTTGACGAATTTGTCGAAGAAGCGCGCAAGCTCCTCTCCAGTCAGAAAAAAGAAAACGAAGTTTTGAAGCAAAAACTGACGATTCTCGCCGACAAGATCGAGGAATACCGTGCAGCTGAAAGCGCCGAGGCGAAACCGGCTGTTGCGGAAGCTCCGGCCAGTGTTCGCCCGGAATCGCCGGAAGCGCTGGAAAAGACGCTGCAGCTGCTGAAAGACCAAATCCGTGAAGCCGAGGCAACACTGGAAGCGTTGGTTCAGGAAAAGGCGGCATTGACCGCGTCCATGGCGCGCCAGTACGAGCAGTGTCTGCGCGTGATGCGCGAGGATGCGTTGGTCGAAATTCCGTCAGACCCCGCAGAGATCGCGGCAGAGCCTCCTGTTTCTGTGCCGGAACCGATCGCAGAACCGGAAACAATGCCTGAATCCGAACCGGTGCCCGTTTCTGTTGTGGAGACAATCGCTGCTGCTATTTCAGAACGGGAGCGCGAACCTGACCCGGTTGTTGTCCCGGAAGCTGTGATCGAGCCCGTTCCCGAACCGGAACCCGAGTCCAAACCTGAACCTGAACCCGAGCCGATTCCATCGATCGCGGAAACCGTCGAGGCAGGGGAATCGGTGTATCTGAATACGGATTCCGAAGAGATGGCCTCGCTTTCATACGAAGAGGCGCTTACAATGGTTCTCAAGAAAAACGGCATTCTGCGCACAACTCCCGCCGCAAAACAGCAGCCGGAGACACTGGTAAAGGCCGAACCCGCCAATCGTGCCGAACCTGCCGCACAGAAGGAAGAGCTGCAGACTACGAAGATCATTCCGCGTATGCAGGCTCCGAGTCCGGCTCCCGTGGCCGAAAAGCCGCAGAAAAAGAAGGAAGGGCGTTCGTTCTTTGGCGGCATCCGCAAATCGATCCATAATTTCCTTGAAGATGAGTCCGATGACGATGCCAATTTCGACAAAACTTCGGAACTGCAATTCGGAAAGGCCTATAATGTCAAAAACGATCAATAAAAAGACGCATTTGAAGCTGATTCTGGCGCTGTTTGTCCCGGTTGTTTTGGTGGGACTTGTGCTGGATCGTTTGTCGAAAGATCTGACGATCCTTTACCTGAAGGACAAAGATCCGATTGATTTGATTCCCGGCGTTATTCGACTGACCTATTGTGAAAACCGTGGCGCGGCCTTCAGTTTGCTGGAGGGACAGCGTTGGTTTTTCATTGTGCTGACGGTGATCGTGTTGGCGTTTGTTGCCGTGGCATTGTGGCGGTGCTGGATCAAAACCGCCTTCGGCTATTTTTCGACTGCGCTCTGTGTTTCCGGTGCAATCGGCAACTTCATCGACCGTTTGACACAGGGATTCGTGGTCGATATGTTCGAACCGACCTTTATCAAATTTGCGATTTTTAACGTCGCCGACATCTATCTGACAATCGGTGCGATTTTGCTTGGTATCTACTTGCTGTTTGTCCACGACAAAATTGTCGCCAAAGAGAAGGAAGCTTCTGCCACAGAAGCTTCACCGGAGGCATAGGTGAACGGCATGGAAACGATTCAAATACTTGTGACTGAAAAAGACACCGGCAAACGTGCCGATGTCTTTTTAGTCGAGCAGCTGGAAGGTATCTCTCGCAGTGCGGTGCAAAACCTTTTGGACAAAGGGCAAATCACCGTCAACGGTGCGGCTTGTCGGAAAAATCGTCCGATTGCTGCCGGTGATGTGTTTTTCTATACCCCTGAAGAACCTGTTACCGCAGAAATTCTGCCGGAAAATATTCCGCTGGAAATTGTCTATGAAGACAGCGACCTGCTGGTTGTCAACAAACCCAAGGGACTTTGCGTCCATCCGGCTCCCGGCAACGAACGTGGGACACTCGTCAATGCGTTGATGTACCATTGCGGCGATTCGCTTTCCGGGATCAACGGCGTGATCCGCCCGGGCATCGTACACCGCATCGACAAAGACACCAGTGGCCTGCTGATCGTGGCCAAAAACGACCGCGCACATGTCGCGCTTGCCGAACAGATCAGTGCCCACAGCTTTGATCGCCAATACGAAGCGGTTGCTTTTGGTGCATTTTCCGATCCCTGTGGAGAGATCAATCTGCCGATCGGACGCAGCGACCGCGACCGCAAGAAGATGGCTGTGACCGAAAAAGGACGCAGCGCAAAAACGCGATATGAAACGCTTGCAACGTATTCCGACCACAGTGTGACCTATTCGCACCTGCGTCTGACGCTCTATACCGGACGGACACACCAAATTCGTGTGCACTGTGCATCCAAAGGACATCCGATCGCCGGAGACGATGTCTATGGCAATGCCGATCGCGATCACCGCTGGTTTCCGACGCTCGAGGGGCAATGTCTGCATGCCCGCTCAATCGGTTTTGTCCATCCGACAACCGGAGAATATCTGTCGTTTACTTCGGAATTACCGGTGTATTTTCGGGACATCTTGACAAAGCTCTCGCATTGGAGTAAAATATCGATAATTGAATAACGTGCTAAAGCCTTTGGCTCTGGCACGGGGTGCTGCAGAAGTGGCTGAGATCGACTGTAATGGTCGGAACCCGAGAACCTGATCCGGATAATGCCGGCGTAGGAAAAAGCAATCAAGCCGTTCTTCCGCACAATTTTTTCGAAAATTGTGTGGATTTTTATATGTATCAGACGGATCAGGCATAGAAAAATACGGAGGTATTTTGTATGAATGGACGTCAAACTGTCAGAAAACTGACCGAATCCGCGATTCTGGTCGCGTTGGGCTTTGTTTTGAGTTATGTGCGGATCAAATTCCTTGCCTATGGCGGTTCGATCACCGCACTCTCAATGCTCCCGATCTTGCTGATCGGTTACCGCTGCGGCATTCTTTGGGGTTTGGGTAGCGGTGTTGTCTACGGCTTGCTGCAGGCTTTGCAGGAGGGCTCGCTTGCTCCGCCGGCTTCCGGCCTTGGCGAATATTTTGCGATGATGGCGCTCGACTATGTATTTGCATTTGGTGTTCTGGGCCTCTCGGCTCTGTTCCGCAAAAGTCGCTGCGGTCTTGCGGTTTCATCTGTCGTTTGCCTTTCGCTCCGCTACGTTTGCCATATCGCCTCCGGTGTGATCCTTTGGGGCAGCTACGCCTGGGAAGGCTGGGCTGTCTGGCCGTATTCCATTGCTTATAACGGTACCTTTATGCTACCGGAGATTATTTTCACCACAGCCGCAGCATACCTGATGACACGTTATATTCCCGCTCGTTATATCCAACCACTCAAAAAATAGGGGGGGCTACCATGGGTAAGTTTTCCAAAGTTCTGATCGCAACCGATCTCGACGGCACTTTGCTTGACAGCAAAAAGAAAATTGGCGCTGCTTCTCTGGAGGCGATCCGCTACTTTATGTCCGAAGGCGGACACTTTACGTTTTCCACCGGCCGGCTTTATCAGTCGTTTACGGGTATCGCCGATATCGTTCCGTACAATGCGCCGGTCATCTTCGCAAACGGTGCACAGATCGTGGACCTTGCGACGACCGATTTGATCTACGAACGTCCGCTGGAAGACGATGCGATCGATATCTGCCGCGATGTTTTGGCTCGCTTCCCGGGAGCGGCAGTGGAACTCTATGCCCATAAACGCAGCGCAGTCGTCCAGTACAACGACATTTCGATCAAGCACATGCTGGATTTCAAAATCGAACACACGCTCTTCAGAACTTTGGAAGAATTCCCGCGCCCGTGGGCGAAAGTTCTCTTCACCGAAGAGACCGAAACCTTGCGCGAGATTGCGGAGTTCATCCGCGAACGCTACAAAAAGGCGACAGTTTGCTTCTCTTCCAAGTATTTCTTAGAGGTCTTCCACAGTGCCGTCGACAAGGGCACCAGCACGCACAAATTGGCCGAGATCCTCGGTATTTCCAAGGATGATATCTACACCTCCGGCGATCAGGAAAACGATCTGGCGCTTCTGAAAGCGGCAAAGATCGCTTTTGCCCCGGCCAACGCGCTGCCGTCGGTCAAAGAACAGGTGGATGTCATCCTGCCGGACAACGACCACGATATGATGGCCGCCCTCATTGCCCATCTCGACAAGCTGTATTGATCCGGTTTTGCCGGCTGTCGGCTTTTCGTACGTAATACGCGCACGTGTCGGCTTCGGGCTGACCGCAGGGCAGTGCCCGGTCAAGACAACATTCGCCTTCTCGCTGGTAAATACAGTCGGCTGTGCAGGGAATGAATGTCATGTGCCCGATGCTCTCCTTTATTCATAAAATTCCTTGCCGATCCCGTAATAATTTCACCCTCTGTGATAAACCATAAGTATCGACGACTTCATTGTTTATCACAGGGGGCATTTTTATACATGAAGAGACTGATCCGTACCTTAGTACTTACGGCTGTAGCTATCGCATTGCTCTGGCAGTATCTGCCGTCGGCCCTTGTGCCGCAGCCGATCACGGTTGAAGCGATTTCGCCCAAGCAGATGACGGTCTACGAATCGATCGCCTGCGACGGTACTTTGCGTTCTGCCGAAACTTTCCGGCTTTCGATCGGTGTTCCTGCGGAGATTTTGGAAGTATATGTGCAGCCCGGAGATTTGGTCTCTGCCGGACAGCCGCTCATTTCGTACCGATGCCTCTCTACAGAAGAGATCACCGCCGGACTTTATTCGACCGAACTAAGCAACCGACTGCAAAGTACGGCAGAACGGCTCGACGACGCCAAAATTCTGGCCGCTGCGGAATATTATGCGGTCAGCGGGGAACTTCCGTCGTATTTCAAAGACTTCTATCTCCCGCCCGACACGATTGTCGAAACAGCAGCCAATTCATCCGGAGTTTTGGTTGCGCCAAAAGACGGAACGGTTACGTCGGTGTTCTGTTCCGGTGGCGATTTGGTCAGCGGGCTGTTTACGGCAGCAGTCGTAGAGAATACCGTACGCATTGTCGCGCAGCTGCGTGCGCCGGAAGCCACGCTGCCAAAACTGGTGGTCGGATTGCCGGTCAATATTAGCGGCGCGGCATTCGGTGACCGCATTTTTCCCGCACGTGTTTCTGCAATCGGGACGCAAGCGATCGCAACCGGCGGATTGCTTGGAAAAAGTGAGACATACATCGAAGTAACCGCAGAAATCAACACAAGCGATATGTTGATGAGTGGCTTAACGGTTCGCGGTACGATCTTTTTTATCGCCTACGACAATGCTGTGGTTGTTCCACACGAGGCGATTACCGTCGACGAAAAGGGGAAGGAATTTGTCTATCGCTATGTTGACGGCGTACTTCACAAGACACCGATTACGGTGCTATACGAAAACGACGACGGTGTTGTCTGCGGCGGTGAAATTGCGCTGACCGATCAGTTGGTGCGATCGCCGTCTGCGGATCTTCGGCACGGAAGTGTCGTTGTGTGCACAAACGTAGAATCGGAGGCTTCGGAATGAAATCTATGCCGGATTTTTTCTTCATGGCCGCAAAAAACGTTGGCCGCGGCCGCTGGCGTTCCGGATTGACGATTGTGGCGATTGTGATAGGCCTCACCGCTGTGCTATTGTTGACAACGATCGGCGAGAGCGGAAAAAACCTGATCCACAAAGAACTGACCGGAATCGGTATTGACGGCATCATGATCTTCAGCGATGACCATTCCGGTCTTGGTCTGCGTGACGGTGAGCGAATCGTCGACCGAATCGACTCCGTCACGTCGGTTATGCCGTTCGAAACCGCAATCGGTTACTATCGTGTTCGCTCTGCTGCGGCAGAAACTGCGGTTGCTATCGGGGTTGATCCGCTGGCAGTCGATTATATGTCGCTGGAAGTGCTACATGGCCGTATGTTTTCGGAGAGTGAATGCAAAAACACGCGTCCGGTCTGTGTGGTTGGCACTGATTTTGCGCTGGAAACGTTCAAACGTGAAAATGTTGTTGGACGAGAGGTTGAACTCACCTTGAACGGTCACACCGCTGTCTATACCATTATCGGTGTTGCCAATTCCGCATTGAATGAACTGTCATCGTTGATCGGTGTGCGGCTGCCGCCGTTTCTCTATCTGCCATACAGCATAGTCGGTGATGCCGAAAACCTGAGCCAAATCGCCGTACAGGTTAGCGTAGATGCAAATGCCGCAGAAACCGCCGACCAAATTCGCACACTGCTGCGAAAGACCAACACCAACGGTCCTCATTTTCTGGTTGAAAACATGAGCGGCTATGTTACGGAGTTTGCAGCGGTTGTTGATGTTGTGACCATTGTGTTGGCAGCAACCGCGGCGATTTCTCTGATTGTCGCTGGAATTGGCATCATGAATTCCATGCTCGCAACGGTCTCTGACCGAAAAAGCGAAATTGGCGTCATGAAAGCAATCGGTGCGAGTGCGACACAAATTGCCGTGATTTTTTTGAGTGAGGCGCTGATTTTAACATTGATCGGTTGCATCGCAGGACTGGTTTTGGCGGCAATTCTGCTTATAGTAGCAAACGCGCAATTTGCATCGGTGCTGCATCCGACGGCCAATAGTATTTTGTTTCCGTTAGCCATAACCCTTGCGGTTGGTCTGCTTTCCGGGTTATTGCCGGCAATCTCCGCCGCACGCCTGCAGCCGATCGAGGCAATTCGCTGTGATGGATAAATTCCCTTGCTTTATACCTGTGATTTCGGTATAATGATATCAGAACCGTAAAAAGGGGATATGAAGTATGCCGAGACACCTGTCAACACCCAATCTGCCGGAAACGGCTGTTTGCCATATGCTGGTGGCTGAATTTGCCTGTCCGCGCCTCGCGGCAGCTCTTGCCGCACACGGCGTGCAGGTCTTGCCTGCGCCGAAAACCATGTCGCTGCCGTATCGCGTCAACGACCATGCCGACATGAACTGCCGGCATCTCGGTGGGAAGGAGTTGATGGTATTCCGCGATGCTTTGCTCCATCCCGACATGAATGCCGCCGGGCTAAAAGTGATTCGCTCTGCCACTCCGGCCGGTGAAAAATATCCCGCAGATGCCGCGTTGAATGCGCTCTTGCTCTCCGGCTTTGTCTTCCACAAGAGCGATATCACCGATCCTGCCTTGCGGGATGCTCTTGCGGAACGCGGCTACGAACCAATTTCCGTCAACCAGGGTTACACGGCCTGCTCCGTGGCGATCGTCGATGAGAACTCCGTCATCACGGCAGACGAACGCATCGCCGCCGAAGCTTCCGACATCGGCCTTGATGTACTGCTGATATCTCCGGGACATATTTGTCTGCCCGGTTACGATTACGGTTTTATCGGCGGCGCCTGCGGCAAGATCGCTCCCGACAAGCTTGCCTTCACCGGTACGCTGAAGCATCATCCCGACTATGCGCGGATCCTCGCGTTTTTAACGGAACGAGGCGTAGAAGCAGTATTTTTGACCGAAGAACCGTGTTTCGACTGCGGTGGCTTGATCCCTGTCACGCAGCTGTGACGCCAAATGCCGTCTGTGCATAGAATGGAACGCAGCCGGCATTTTGGGGCTGCGGGAAGGGGCATTTTATGCACAAGATCCTGGATGGGCTGCTCGGCAAGAGCGGCGGTATCCCACTCATCTTTGCCGGGGCAGCATTGTTGGTCTTGATGGTCGTTCCGGCAAAGCTGCTGCTCTTGCTGCTTTCGATTGGTTGGATGGTTGGTGGTCTCTGCGTATACAAGCGCACCGGAAAATAGCAGAGAGAAAGGGAACTATGCAAATTATCATTTGGGATGCGCCGCGAATCGTAAAGCGAATTCTCCGTGCGGCATTTGGCATCAAACCGAACAAGCAAAGCTGAATACATAAGAAACACCCGGACGGTTTAAAACCGTCCGGGTGTTATTTGCTTGTTTACGCTTCCGGTGCGGCGATGAAGCCGTAATAGCGGCCCATCCAGTAGGGGAGCGTGTAGTAGTAACAGCTTTCGACTTCGAGTTTGCTTTTTTTGTAGTAATCAAAATCGATTTCTTTGTACCACCAGTAGTTGCGGTCGAATTTGCTGATCATGCGTTCATCCGGCGGCAGGAGCCAGTCGGTTTCTTCGTAACCACCGCGCAGGATGCGCTTTGGGACGTCGCGGCGGTTAAAGAGGCCGACTGCGCAGTCGAGCATAGAAGCGTTGCCGCGCAGGAACCACGTCGCGATCGCGTTGGCATCGATCTTCATGTCGGGATCGCCGAGCATGAACACGAAATCCGTGTAGGGGTTATGCTCGCGGGCGATCGAGGTACGCCATGTTTTATAACCATCGACGTATTTCTTGCGCAGGACGGGATCGTGTTCGAGTTCAAAGAGCCCCCAGAATGCGAGGTTGGCGTTGCCGTGGTCACCGTACATCAGATCCTCAAAGATATCGATACCCTGCAGCGTGCAGACCTGATAAAAGCGGTCGTAGTGCTTGACAGGCAGATCGGCATAACCCATTTCAATGAGTTTGTCGTGCTCTTCTTTCCAATGGCCCTCTTCGCCGAGAATGTACATCGTTGCTTTCAGATACATCAAAATCATCGCCGAGTTGAGCGCAGCGTCGGCGTATGCCATTTCCGTGGCGAAATAACGCGGACTGTATTTGGCCCAAGTCGTCGGCTCGCCGTTGCATTCCCACATCTCATATCCGTGGTCGAGGATGTGCTGCATCGTGGCACGGACAGAGGTTTTGATCAGTTCGTCGAGCTCGGGATCGACCGGGCCGAGGATCTTGTGAGCGAAATAATAGGCGAGGAAGTGGCCGGTGAGCTCGTCGCTGGAGGTATCACCCTTGTAGATAATGTCGTCATCGGTGTAGCCCTCGGAACGGTAAAGCGCGGCGAGACGATCCGGTACCGGCGCCGATGCGTCGATGACTTTGTTGGCAATTCCTTTTCTGCGGGCATGGCGCGTATCCAGACACGTTGCTTTGCCGTTTTCTTTCTTGAAGAAAAGGCCGTCGTCCGGGACAGGTTCGGACGTCGTGACGTACGAACGGGCGATAAAGCCGTCGCCTCTGCCGTGGATGTAGGTCAGCAGCAGGACCGCTTCATAGGCACGGGTCGCAACCTTCAAGGCTTCTTTCGCTTCGGGGGAATCAGCACCCTTTTCGGTAGCCATGCAGTGGTAACGCAGCATTTCGCCGATCGCAAATTCGGCCGTGAAGCCGCCGTCGTTGTCGGAGTGGCCGTAGGGAACGGCTGATGAAATATCGCGTTCTTTTTTCAGCGTCTTCTGCGTGATCATACCGTGGCGGTCGATTGCCGTCAGCGTTTCCTTTGTCAATCCGGCGATTTTTTCCTCAACGGTCATTTCGCGCATTTCGATGAAGGAAACACCGGTCTCGGTCTGCACCCAAACGTTGTGGCCTTCCGCCCAAAGCGAACGAACCTTATTGTCGGGAAGCTCGTGGTCGGCCGCAAAATACTGCACGATGTCTTCCTTCCGCGCTTCGTTGGGGGCATAACGCGTCAGACCGGCATTGTCGGTGCCCATCCAGATGACGTCGTCGTCGCCATGGGCAAAAACCGTATAATCTTTTTTGGCCGCAGGCAGCGGCAGTCTGATATCGGAAAGGTCGGCTTGCTCCGCGACTCGTGCAAACAGGCGCTTAGGGATGCGGGGATCTGTCTTCTCATAAACGGTGACCACACGCGAACGGTGATTTTTGGGGAATACAATCGGAAAATTCATATAGGTACCCTCGCTTTCTTATTTTGTGGGATATCTTTTTATGACAAAATCTGCGGGCAGAGGCCGTCGGCTTTCAGCGGACAAGTGTCGCATTTGGGAGAACGAGCCGTACAGGTATCGCGGCCAAAGAGCACGAGCCGATGGCAAAAATCGTTTTGCTTTTCCGGTTCGATAATGCCGCGGAGCTGCATTTCCACCTTTTTGGGATCTTTGGAATCACAGAACCCCATACGGTTGGAAAGGCGGATGCAGTGCGTGTCGGCGACGACGGCAGGCTTTCCGTAGACGTCTCCAAGCATCAGATTTGCGATCTTACGTCCGACGCCCGGCAGTTTCAAAAGCTCGTCCATCGTATCGGGGACAACACCGCCGTATTCCGATATGAGCATCGCCGCACCGTATTTCAAATCGTGTGCTTTCGTGCGGAACAACCCGGTCGGCCGTACGATCGATTCCAACTCTGCAAGGTCGGCATCTGCCATTGCTTCTAAGGTTGGGTATTTTGCGTAGAGGTCTTTAGCCACTTCGTTGACACGCTTATCCGTACATTGCGCCGCCAAACGAGCCGAAAACAGGAGCTGCCATGCCTCACCGTAATCGAGAGAACAAACAGCTTCCGGGTAGATTGTTTCCAGTTTTGCGACGACAGCCGCAGCGCGTTTCTTGGTGTCCATAAGTACCTCCGCTAAAGTGTTTCTACTATTATACCATTCCCGACAAAAAAAAGAAAGTATTTTTTCGATTCTTGTGGAATCATATGAAAAACAAAAAGGGGACTTGTTTTTTTATGCGTTTTCGAGTAAAATATAGTAGGATTAAAAGCCAAATACTCATTCTATGGGGGAAACTATGTATAAAGTTACTGACTCGATGGATTATCTGATGCAGCAGGACAAGCTCGTCGGCGAAGCGGTTTATGCCGAGTTCAAAAGACAGCAGTCCAACATTGAACTGATTGCTTCCGAAAACTTTGTCAGCCCGGCAGTTCTCTGCGCGGCGGGCAGCGTTCTCACGAATAAATATGCCGAAGGTTATCCGGCCAAGCGCTACTACGGCGGTTGTGAATGCGTCGACGTCGTCGAACGCCTTGCGATCGAACGCGCCAAGGAACTCTTCGGAGCCGAACACGCCAACGTCCAGCCCCACAGCGGCGCCAGCGCCAACCAGGCCGTTTACTTTGCCATGCTCAAACCGGGCGATACCATCCTCGGCATGAACCTCCAGCAGGGCGGCCATCTGACTCACGGCAGCCCGGTCAATATGTCCGGCTCTTACTTCAACGTCATTCCCTATGGTGTCGATAACGAAACCCACCGCATCGACTATGACGCCGTCCGCGCGCTCGCCCTCGAACACCATCCGAAGCTGATCGTTGCCGGTGCCAGCGCCTATCCGCGCGTCATCGATTTCGCCAAGTTTGCCGAGATCGCCAAGGAATGCGGCGCGCTCCTGATGGTCGACATGGCTCACATCGCCGGTCTGGTCGCTGCCGGTCTCCATCCGAACCCGGTTCCGTACGCCGATATCGTCACCACCACGACCCACAAGACCCTACGCGGCCCGCGCGGCGGTATGATCCTCTGCCGTGAAGAATACGCCAAGGCCATCGATAAGGCGATCTTCCCGGGTACCCAGGGCGGTCCGCTCATGCACATCATCGCCGGCAAGGCTGTCTGCCTCGGCGAAGCGTTGACCGACGACTTCAAGGCCTACCAGAAAAAGATCGTCGAAAACGCCGCTGCTCTGGCGAACGGTCTTCTGGAAGAAGGTTTCGACCTCGTTTCCGGCGGTACCGATAACCACCTCATGCTCCTCGACCTGCGCAAGTTCGATATCACCGGCAAGGAACTCGAACACCGTCTCGACGAAGTGCATATCACGGCCAACAAGAACACGATCCCCAACGATCCGCAGAGCCCGTTTGTCACGAGCGGTATGCGCCTCGGTACTCCGGCGGCTACGTCCCGCGGCCTTGGCGTCGAAGATATGCGCGTCCTCGCCAAGCTGATCCGCATGGCCGCCACCGATCTGGATGCCAACAGAGAGTACATCCTGAACGCCGTCGCCGAGATCTGCGCGAAGTATCCGCTCTACGCCTAATTCCGACATACCAAGAAAGGCGGTGAGGTCTCCGTGTATCAACCGCTCGCCGACCTTGTCCGCCCGAAGGAATTTTCCGAAGTGGTCGGACAGGATCATATCTTAAACGCATCGTCGGTTTTTCGCCGCTCGCTGGACGCCGGGAACATCTCCAATATGATCTTCTACGGCCCGTCCGGTGTTGGCAAGACGACGGTTGCCAGCATCATCGCCTCCAAGACCGACCGCACGCTCTATAAGCTCAATGCGACGACTGCCTCGATCGCGGATATCAAAGAGATCTGCTCACAGATCGGCGGCCTGACTGCGACCAACGGCATCCTGCTGTATCTCGACGAGATCCAGTATTTCAACAAAAAGCAGCAGCAGTCGTTACTCGAGTTTATCGAAAACGGCAGCATCGTTCTGATCGCATCCACCACGGAAAACCCGTATTTCTACGTCTACAACGCGATCCTCAGCCGTTCGACCGTGTTTGAATTCAAACCGGTCTCGGCTGAGTCGCTCAAGCCCTGCATTCTGCGTGCGGTCGGGATCGCTTCCGACCGCGCCGGTGTCCCGATCGCAATCACCGACGATGCCCTTGCGGTTATCGCCTCTGGCTGCGGCGGCGACGTACGCAAGGCGATCAACGCCGTGGAACTGCTGACAAGTGCCGTGCCAACCGGTGTTGACTCTTACGAGATTACCGAAGCCGAAGCGCTCGAAGTCACGCAGCGTTCGGCGATGCGCTACGACCGCGACGGCGACGCACACTACGATATCCTCTCCGCGCTGCAGAAATCGGTTCGCGGCAGCGATCCGGATGCCGCGCTGCATTACCTCGCACGTCTGCTCACCGCCAACGACCTGCCGTCGGCTTGCCGCCGTCTGCTCGTGATGGCAAGTGAAGACGTCGGGATGGCGTATCCGCAGGCCGTGCCGATCGTCAAAGCCTGTGTTGATAGTGCGCTGCAGCTCGGCCTCCCCGAAGCCCAGCTTCCGCTCGGCGAGGCTGTCGTTTTGCTTGCGACCGCGCCGAAATCGAATTCTTCCGCCAACGGCATTTGGTCGGCGATGGCCGACGTTGCTGCCGGAAAAACGGGGGATATCCCGGCCCACCTGAAGGATGCCCACTACTCCGGTGCGGCAAAGCTCGGCAGGGGAAAGACCTACCTTTATCCGCACAGCTACAAGCATCACTACGTGCGCCAGCAGTATCTGCCGGATGCGCTGAAGGACGTCACCTATTACCAATACGGCGAAAACAAACTGGAGCAAGCCACGAAACGGTATTGGGACGAAGTCAAGAAAGATGCGGAAGACCCGAAGAAGTAAGTTTATCAAAATAATGACGGACAGTAACATTCGGTTGCTGTCCGTTTTTAATATGTCAGAAAATCTGCCAAAAAGTTTTACATGAAGTTCGCTATTTTTTTGTAAATCTATTTGACTTTTGTCTGAAAAACTGTTATCATTTTTAAAAAGCTCAAGGAGGCTTTGGCATGGCAAACGAGAATTTGACGAAAAAAAGCTTCTCCTTTCCTTCTTGCTCTTTTGATGACGGTGCTGTCTGTGCGAAAATTGAATTTGGCCAGGCAGACAACGTAGAGCTTGCGACTATTGGCGTCGACGGCAAAGTGATCGGCATCTGCGCCTTGAACAGCATGGGCGCACGCGACGTCGCCTATTGCCCGATCGACCGCACAGAAGGGACGCACGACGTCACCGTGACGGTAGAGAACCACGCGGTAATCTACGATATTTCATTTCTCAAAACTCCTGCCTATGCACAGCAACCCTACACGCCGATTCCCGAAGAGAGCATCTGTCCGATCGATGCGGACACTTGGGAAGCTGTCGATATGCTCGGCAGGCCGGTCGCATCGGTTGAAGACGTCGGGCCAAAATCCGACCGAAAAGTTGGGATCTTTTATTGGACGTGGCACCAGCTGCCGTCGCGCAATCTGCGTCCGGTCGATGTGGTCGACGTACTTGCCAAGTATCCTGCCGCGGAATACCGACACGATCATCCCGCATGGGGCGAAAGGCCATTCCAATGCTTTTGGCACGAGCCGCTCTACGGGTTCTATCAAGACGTCGATCCATACGTGATCCGTCACCATATGACAATGCTGCGAAGCGCCGGTGTCGATTTCCTTTTGTTTGACTGCACCAACGGTGCGCTTCTTTGGCGGGCTGCATACGAACCGCTGTTCGCCGAAATGCGCCGGATGCGTGCCGACGGTGTAGATACGCCGAAGGTGGCGTTTATGCTGAATTTTTGGCCGAATAAAGATACCGAGCGGATGCTGCGTGCGCTTTATCAAAATCTGTACGCGCCCGGCCTGTATTCCGATTTGTGGTTTTATCTGGACGGCAAGCCGATGATCATGGGCTCTCCGGAGACTTTGCCGGAAATCGGCTGTACGGAAAGCGATACGCAAACGCTCAACGAAATCCGTTCGTTCTTCACCTTCCGCCCCGGTCAGCCCGGCTATGGCTGCGGCCCGAGCCGCCCCGACCATTGGGGCTGGCTGGAGATCTTCCCGCAGCACAAATACGGCGAACGCCCGGACGGTTCCTGCGAAATGATGACGGTCGGTGTGGCGCAGAACGCCAACAAAGACCGCATCTGCACGCACTTTAACGACAAAGACACCTTCGGCCGCAGCTATACCAAAAAGCACGGCTTCAAGCTTCTGGACTCTGAATCCTACAAATACGGCTACAACGTGCAGGAACAGTGGGAACGCGTGCTCGATATCCGGCCGGATATTGCCTTTGTCACCGGTTGGAACGAGTGGATCATGGGACAATTCCATGAGCCGTGGCTCAGCGACAACGATTCCACACAGCTTGCGATGGTCGATCAATACGACCGCGAGCACAGCCGCGATATCGAACCCGACCGCGACGGTTATCTCGACACCTATTATCTGCAGCTCTGCTCCAATATTCGTCGCTTCAAGGGCGCTACCCCGCGACAGCCCATTTCCGCACCGAAAACGATTTGCATGGACGGCAGCATCGAACAATGGGACGACGTGACGCCGAAATACGTCTGCGACAAAGGCACAACGATCCACCGTGACCACGACGGATTTGTTGGGTGCCATTACGTGAACACCAGCGGCCGCAACGATATGATCGCCGCCAAGGTTGCGCGGGATGCCAAGTTCGTCTACTTCTACGCAGAATGCGCCGAGGAACTGACGCAACCGTCTAAAAACGGTTGGATGTCACTCTTTTTGGATACCGACCGCAGCAAACAGACCGGTTGGGAAGGGTATGATTATATCGTCAACCGTACCGCACCGATCAGCGGTAAAACGACCGTTGAACGCTACGTTCGCACGGTCGACGAAGGCAGCTTCACATGGGAGACCGTGGCCGAGGCTGAAATCGTTGTCAACGGCAACACCCTTGTTATCGCCGTTCCGCGAACCGTTGCCGGATTGGACGGAACGCTCGATTTTGAATTCAAATGGAGCGACAATATGCAAACGCCGGACGTGATGGATTTTTACGTCAACGGCGATACGGCACCGATCGGCAGATTTAATTACCTCTACCGCGAGAAAAAATGAAATGAATATAGGAGGCGCTACTATGCAGGAACTGAAACTCGGCGTTGCTTATCACGGCAACCGTTTGCTTTCACACGTGGAAGCCGACATGAAGGATATCATCGCGCACAATTTCAACACGGTCGTGCATATGTTCTCTCACAACGACTGGGATCGCAGCGACAACATCATGAAGGAGATCTTCGATATCACGAGCGGTTACGGTCTGGATATCTGGGTCGATAACTGGGGGCTCGGCGGCCCTCCGGGTGATAAATCGCACTTCCTCTGCTACCATCCCGAAGCACATCAGATCTTTTCCGACGGCACGATGCGCCCGGTCAGCGTTTGCTTCAACCACAAGTGTTATGTCGACTGGACCAAGGAATGGATCGACAAGGTTTACGAATGCGGTGGCAGAACGATTTTCTGGGACGAGCCGACGCTTTCTCTGGAAGACACGCGCTTCTCCTGCGCCTGTCCGGTCTGCAAAAAGCTCTTTGCCGAGCGTTACGGCCGCGAGATGCCCGTGATCCCCGATGCTGATTGCTACGACTTCCAGGAATGGTCGATCGTAAACTATTTCCGCGAGGTCACGGCCTACTCCAACGCCAAAGGCATGAAAAATATCGTCTGCGTTATGCTCCACAAAGGCATCGGCATCAGCCTCGATAACCTCGGCGCTCTCGGCAAGCTGGAAACGATGGACAACATCGGCTGCGACCCCTATTGGGTCGGAAACTCGCAGTTGGACGGTTCTTACGAAAATATCTACCGCTTCGTCTACGAATCGACGCGTAAGAATATCACCGTCTGCGAGCAGTGCGGAAAAGATCACAACGTTTGGGTGCAGGGCTTTGGCAACCCACCCGGCAGAGAAGAAGAGATGATCTATGCCGCGGAAGCCGCTTATGACGCCGGTGCGCGCAATATCCTTGTATGGGGATATCGCGGCTCGGAAGGGAACAACTACCGCGCCAGACAGCCTGAAATCGCTTGGAAAACGATGGGCGATGCGATGGGCCGTATCCTGAACAAGGAACGCGACCGGATTGCCGCCGCAGCCAGAAAGGCCATGGGGCTGTAGTAAATTACCGAACCAAAAGGCTTGTTCTGAAGGCAATGGTATGTAAAATATTTTCGTCCCGGCAGGATTACCTGCGGGATTGTTCTGGTATATAATGCAGCTAAATGAGAGTATAAGAGCAAGAAACCTAACTTGATGAGATAGAAAATTGCATAAGGAATCATTACAATGAACGTAAATGAATTGATCGAAAACTGGAAGACCGAAGAACAAATTGCCTATATTCATGGATGGGATTTCTCCCACATTCACGAACGCTATACGGAGCAGGAGGACCTCCCCTGGGATTATCGGGCCGTGATCGAAGAATATCTGCATCCGGAAATGAAAATCCTGGACATAGATACCGGCGGCGGCGAGTTCCTTTTGTCTTTGCGTCACCCGCATGAAAACATTGCAGCGATGGAGAATTTTTCTCCAAATGTAAAACTTTGCCAAGAGATCCTGCTTCCTCTTGGCATTGACTTCAGGCCCGGTGACGGAAAAGGAAAAATACCTTTTGATGACGGTGCCTTCGATATGGCGATTAATCGGCATGGAGATTTCAATGCCAGTGAAATTTATCGGGTGCTGAAGCCCGGTGGATTTTTTATCACACAACAGGTAGGAGCAGAGAATGACAGGGAACTGGTAGAACTTTTGTGCGGAAAAACAGAAACGCCTTTCCCGGATCAATATTTGAGCATAACAGCCGGAAAATTCGAGGATGTAGGTTTCACGGTTTTACGAGGGGAAGAAGCATTCCGTCCTATTCGCTTTTTTGATGTTGGTGCGCTGGTGTGGTTCGCGCGTATTATCCAGTGGGAGTTCCCGGGGTTCTCTGTGGCTACACATCTGAAAAAGCTCCTGAAAGCTCAACGAATCTTGGAAGAACAAGGATCCATAGACGGCAGCATTCACCGCTTTCTGCTGACAGCACAGAAATAAGTGGGCCGATTACAAGTTAATACGCTGCTTATTGTTTGCGTATAACCGATGATGTCACGCGGTGCTGAAAAATAAACCTCCCTATGAAAAATCTCATAGGGAGGTTTATGTGTTTTACGAGTTCGCGCCAAAAGGTACAGCTTTTAGGGTTCGATTATTCGTGATCGTGGTGGCAGCAGTCGCAGTCGTCGTCTTCGCAATCGCAGTCTTCAAAATCGACTTCGATTTCCAGAAGTTCGCCGCAGGCGGGGCAGGTGACGTCGCCCTGTTCAATCTCGTCGAAATCAAGGTAGATCTTTTCGCTGCACTTGGGGCATTCGACTTCGTAGAGTTCTTCTTCGTCGCCTTCGTCGTCATCTTCCTCGTCGTACTCTTCGTCGAGTTCGTCCTCGTCGTCTTCGTACAGATCATCCATGACGGTGTCCATATCTTCGTTGAGCAGGTCGATCACTTCTTCGTGGTCAGAGATCGTGAGCGCCATGTCTTCGAGCAGATCGATGATTGCAAGTGTGAGCTTGTCGGACGGAACGTCTTTATTCAGATTGAGGCCGTCGGCCATACCACGCAGATAAGCAGCTTTTTCATTGAGCGTCATATCAAAATTCCTTTCTTGATAAGTCCGCCCCTTTTCAATGAAAAGGGGCGGTAAGGTTGATTTACTTCTTGCAGCGTTCGAGATATTCGCCCGTACGGGTATCGATGCGGATAAAGTCGCCGTTGTCGATGAAGAGCGGAACTTTGACGACAGCGCCGGTCTCGAGGGTGGCGGGCTTCAGGGTGTTGGTGGCGGTATCGCCGCGGAAACCCGGTTCAGTGTCGGTGACTTCGAGTTCGACGAAGGTCGGAACTTCGACGCCAAAGACGTTGCCCTTGTAGGAGAGGATCTTGCAGTTCATGTTCTCTTTGACGAATTTGAATTCATCGCCGAGGGTGTCAGCGCCGATCGGGAGCTGTTCGTAGGATTCGAGATCCATGAAGTAGTAGAGCTCGCCGTCGCTGTAGAGATACTGCATTTCCTTGCGTTCGACGAATGCGGGCGGGTATTTGTCGGTGGGGTTGAACGTGCGTTCAACGACCGAACCAGAGATGACGTTGCGCAGCTTCGTACGGACAAACGCAGCGCCCTTGCCGGGCTTGACATGCTGGAATTCGATGATCTGCATGACCTGTCCGTCCATTTCAAAAGTAACACCGTTTCTAAATTCACCGGCAGAAATCATTGATATACCTCCAAATTTGATTACCTATATATTTTATAATATTCTCGCTAAAATATCAAGTCTTTTTTTGAGAATCCGCGAATAAAATCGGGTTTATTTCTCGTCGATCGAGGCAAGCAGCTTCTTGATACGGCTGGCGGGGTCGAGGAGTTCGCTCATCGAACGGTCGTGGTTCAGAGTGTTGATGATGTAGGCGATGTACTTGGACATATCAACTTCGCAGTACCACGGACGCTTGAGCAGTTCGGGCGTGCGGTAGATCATGTTGGTCGTAAAGATCTTTTCGATGTAGCCGTCGGCGTGCGCCTTATCAAACGCATCCAGACCTTCGACGAAGAGACCAAACGCGGTGCAGCAGTAAACGCGGCGGGCATTGCGGGCCTTCAGCTGTTTGGCAACGTCGATCATCGAGTCGCCGGAGGAGATCATGTCGTCGACAACGATAACGTCTTTGCCGTCGAGGTTGGCGCCAAGGAACTCGTGGGCAACGATCGGATTGCGGCCGTTGACGATCGTCGAGTAGTCGCGGCGCTTGTAGAACATGCCGAGGTCAACGCCGAGAACGGTCGAGTAGTAGATGCAGCGGGTGAGGCCGCCTTCGTCCGGGGAGATGACCATCAGGTGGTCGCGGTCGATCTGCAGACCATCGGCGTTATGAACAAGCGCTTTGATCATCTGGTAGGTCGAGGGAACACTTTCAAAGCTCGCGTTAGGGATCGCGTTTTGGACACGGGCATCGTGGGCATCGAAGGTGATGATGTTTTCAACGCCAAGGTTGACCAGTTCCTGCAGCGCGAGCGCACAGTCGAGCGATTCGCGGGTCGAACGGCGATGTTGACGGGATTCATAAAGCATCGGCATGATAACGCTGATGCGGCGGGCCTTGCCGGCAGCGGCGGAAATGATGCGCTTGAGATCCTGGAAATGATCGTCCGGGCTCATCGGCACTTCCTTGCCGTACATACGGTAGGTCACGTTGTAGTTAAAGCAATCCGAAAGAATGTAGAGATCGTCGCCGCGGACCGACGAATTGATGATACCCTTGGCTTCACCGGTACCAAATCTGGGGCAACGAACGTCCAGCATATAAGAATCGCGCGTGTACTCATCTTCGATCGAGGGAGCGATCAGGCCTTTTTTGACAACGTCTTTGCGCCAAGTAACGAGGTAACGGTTGATCTTCGCCGCAATCTCTTCACATCCACGCATACCAACGACTGCCAATTGTCCGACGGGCAGATTATGCAGTTCTTCCAAAACCATCTGTTCTGTTCCTCCAAATTTCATTTTTCGAATCGACTGTTTCTATTTTTTTCGGCCTCATTCGACACCTACATATATTATACAGCAAAAGCACCGTTTCTGGCAAGTGACGAACCTGACTATTTTTTTAAAGAATCAAGAGACTTTTTTTAGCTTTTGTCAGATTTTCGCATCCGCCGTCTTTGAGAATGACACAATCTTCAATTCTGACACCAAATTTTCCCGGAAGATAAATTCCAGGCTCGCAGGAAACAACTCCGTTTTCAGGCGTCAGATCGCCGGTTTCGGCGCTGAACGAAAGGCTTTCGTGAACCTCGAGGCCAAGGCCGTGGCCGAGCCCATGCCCAAAGTATTCGCCGTAGCCCTGTTCGGCGATATAGCTGCGGGCCGCTCCGTCGACTTCCGACCATTTTCTGCCGGCACGCGCTTCGCGCAGACCGATCGCCTGTGCTTCGAGAACGATCTCATAGATCTTGCGCATCTCTTCGCTTGCACTGCCGACCGCGACCGTACGGGTCATATCAGAGCAGTAACCGTTGTAGAGAACGCCGAAGTCCATCGTTACGAAATCGCCGTCTTCAATCACGCGTTCGGTGGCGTGGCCGTGCGGCAGGGAAGAGTTGGGGCCGGAGACAACGATCGGATCGAACGAGAGTTTTTCACCGCCGCAATGATAGAGGTGGAAGATCAGGCGTGCCTCGACTTCTTTTTCCGTCATGCCGGCGTGAATATCTTCGAGCACCTTTTCAAACGCCGCGTCCGTGATCTGCTGCGCCTTGCGCATATTGTCGAGCTCGTCCTCGGTTTTGGCGGCGCGCAGATAGTTGATCTGCTGTCCGACCGGAACAAGTTCTGCCTTCAGTGCAGACTTCAATGCGTTATACTCGGCAACGGACGTCTCACCGTCTTCAAACGCAAGTGTCGCGATCTGCCATGCAGCCAGCTTTTCGTTGATCAGATCGGCATACTTCTCACCGCGTTTGATCATGCACAGTTCAATGTGCGGCAAAGCGTTCTGTGCGGCCTCGAAATAGCGGAAGTCGGTGACAAAAATGCAGTTATCCGCTGTGATCAGAACCATGCCGGCAGAGGAGGGGAAACCGGTGGCGAAATAGCGGTTGATGTGCGAAGTGAGCAGGAGAGCGTCGGAGGCGATGCGCCCATCTTTCAGCGCAGCCTGCACACGGCGCAGATTCATATCGTTGGCAGCCATATCAAAAAAACTCCGTTTCTATTGTAATCAGTTTTCTCCGTAAAAGCGTTTGGGATCGGCCCACAGACCGAGGGCGGGATTGCTGATGTAGAAGATCTCTTCGCCGTCCGGCATCGTCTGCCAGCCATCCGTCAGCACAGCCGGATCATAGCGTTTGACAGCCTCGGAATAGGGCACGTGCTCGTAATTGACCGACCGAACTTCCTTGGCCGAAAGCAGGGAAGGATCGGTGCAATAGGTGATCGTAAAACGTCCGTCGGACGAACCGTGAACGAGGTGAGCCGCGACCGATTGGTTCTTCTGCAGCTCCTCTTCCTTGGCAAACAGATCGAGAACCGCCTCTCTGCCGACGTAGCCAAACAAGCGGATCACGCGGTCGTTTTCCGTATCTTCACCGAAATGGCGCACACCGGGCGCTAAAATGACCAGCTCACCGCCGTCGGCCATCGCCATACGCGTGCGGTAAACGGCTTTGTTGCCAAGCCAGGTGCTCTTGAATTCGGCGGGATCGAGGTAAACAACGGTTTTGGCAAACGGCTTTTCTACGAAGATCATGTTTTTCTGCTGCGCCAGTTCAACAGCGCCTTCAAAAACCTCACGCTTGTCCCCGACAAACAGACCGTGGATCCGGAGCCCTTCGGCGGTGTTGGTCGTGACCGTCTGGAAGAAATAGAGGGGCAGCCCCTTGAGAAAGTGTGTATGGGCGTAGTCAAAGACTTTGCGCACCGGCGTATGGTCGCGCCCCATCATGCGTTCCATGCCGTAAAGCGCACCGAGCATATGCGACTGGTTGATAAGCTTTGAACCGCCGATGCCGACGAAGATGTTTTTGGAATAGTTCGCCATGCCGACGACTTCGTGCGGCACGACCTGGCCCATCGAAACGATCAGATCGTATTCACCGCTCACTAAAATGCGGTTGACCTCGACATCGATTTTCTCATTCATGATCCCTTCGGATACTTCGCTGACGTATTCTGCCGGGACTTCGCCGATCTTAACAACGTCGTTTTTCCAATCGTGGACGAGAAAGCGGTCGTCGGGGATATTGGCAAAGAAGCGGTCTCTCTCGGCCTTTGTCATCGGCTCATGCGTGCCGAGCGCCGGCATCAGATAAACCTCGGCGCTTGCCTTCAGCGCGTGGTAGAGCTTGGAGGCGATCACACCGCCGGCGGAATGCAGACGGGTAATGTCGGGCGGCAGGAGAAGCACTTTTTTGGGAGTGCACTCCAAAGCGGCCAAAAACGTTGCCACGGCAGTATCGAGTTCGGCATCCGAAAGGCCACAGCCATTCTCGTAATAAAACTGACTGTTCATTGGTCTTCCTCTTATTTCTGCATGATCTCACGCAGGTACGAGACCGCCATGGAGATATCTCCCACCGGGTTCGCACCGACTTCGCGTTCGATCGTAACGTAGCCGCTATAATCAATAGCCGAAAGGGCAGCGATCCACGCCGGAACGTCGACGTTACCTTTGCCGAGCGGCAGTTCTTTGAAGTAGTCTTCCATACGCATATCTTCAATACCACCGTCGGCGAAGTAACCGTAGATCACGGCCGGATCGGTCTGCTTGAGCATGATACCGTCTTTGGCGTGGGTATGGACGATCTTATCGCCGAGCGTATGCACACCCTTGATCGGGTCAACGCCGGTGACCATGACGAGGTTTGCCGGGTCGTAGTTGACGCCGATGCCTTTGGTCGGGAGCTGATCCAAAAACGCACCGAGCACTTCCGGCGATTCCGGCCCGGTCTCGATCGCAAAACGCGCACCGCATTCTTCACCGATCTGGCCGAGGGCGGTACAGGCTTCGGTCAGAACGCCGTAGCAGCCGCTCTTGTCGGCAGGGATAACACCGATATGGGTCGTGACGACGTTGGTCTCAAACGCCAGCGCCATTTCCATAATGCGCTTGGATGTCTCGATCTTGGCCGCATTGTCTGCAGCGACCGTGAAGCCGTGGCCGCCGAGGTCACCGCAGACTGCCGAAACGCAGAGACCGTGCGACTTGATCATATCCAGCGCTTCTCTACGTTGTTCCGCGTTCATATCCAACGCAAACAGGCCGATCTGCAGCGCATCGGCGCCGATCTCTTTGGCAACGCGCAGCGATTCTGCAAACGGCAGACGGAAGCTTTCCAACATAACGCCGATTTTGTACTGTTTCATAAAATAATCTTCCTTTCAGTTCATCATATCATTTCAGGCAAACGCCGATTTATTCCGGGAGTTCCACTTCGCCGCAAAACGCGATCTCCGCAGGGCCGGACATATAAACCGGACCGGCTGAGGTGACAACGATCTCCACAACACCGCCGCGGGCATAAACGGTGATCTTTTCATCTTTGCGGCAAATGCCTTTTGCCACTGCGATCACGCAGGCAGCACAGATACCGGTTCCACAGGCGAGAGTCTCGCCGCTGCCGCGCTCCCAAACGCGGAATTTTAAGGTGTTGGAATCAATGATCTCCACGAACTCCGTGTTCACGCTGTCCGGGAAGATCGCATGCTTTTCCACGTACGGCCCGATTTTTTCCAGATCCAGCGCATCTACGTCGCGCACGAAACAGACCGCGTGGGGATTTCCCATCGAAACGCAATCCACCGTGATCAAACCGAGGTCGCCGAGCTGCAGCGTCAGATCGGCGGCTTTGGGTGCATTCACCGGGATCTTCGCCGGCTCAAAGCAGGGGGCACCCATATTGACAACGACCGATTCGACCGTATCGGTCTCTTCATCGACCACCAGCCGCAGCGTTTTAACGCCACTGCGGGTCATGACCGTGAGCGTCTGCTTATCGACCAGGCGGTTGTCGTAAAGGTATTTTCCGACGCAGCGGATCCCGTTGCCGCACATTTTCGCCTCCGAGCCATCGGCGTTGAAAATGCGCATCTCCGCATCACATTCGGCATGCGGCAAAATCAAGATCAAGCCGTCTGAACCGACTGCAAATCGGCGGCGGCTCCAATGAATCGAGGCCTCCGACGGATCGGGCGGGACACGGTGACCGTTGAAAGCGTCCATATAAATATAGTCGTTGCCGGCCCCGTGCATCTTAACAAAAGGGTAGCGCATGTGATCGTCCTCCCTTGAAGAATCGACAAATAATATTCCACTATTAATTATAAAATACTTTGGCTTTTCTGTCAATTGAGAAGGGGGGTGATTCCCAACCGATATTTTCGGAAATGCCGCAAAATTCCACCGTTTTTGATGCGGCAGCGCTTGACAAAACAGCAATTTGCGTATATAATAATTTAGTATTGATAAAATGCGATGATTGGGACAAGACGGTACGGATCGGTGCCTCAGAGAGCTGTCGGACGGTGCGAGACAGTGTACTGCCATATTTGTCATCCCCCATGAGCAGTTTCGCCGAACGTTTTATCCAGTAGGCGGAACCGGTTGACCTCCGTTAAGTGGTATCTGTGTTTTTGCACAGAAAGGTGGGTGCAGCAGCACCAACTTGGGTGGTACCGCGGAAAGATTCTCCGTCCCATGATTTTTGGGGCGGAGTTATTTTTTTACAAAGAAACAACACGAATCGAATCGGAAGGAGCAGATACGTTTCATGTACAAAGAAGTATCCAACAGTCTTGATTTTGTTGCCCGCGAACGCGAAATGAGCAAGTTCTGGCAGGAAAACAAAATCTTCGAAAAGAGCATCGAAAATCGCGCAGAAGGCGAAAACTTCACCTTTTACGACGGCCCGCCGACCGCAAACGGCAAACCGCACATCGGCCACATTCTGACCCGTGCGATCAAGGACATCGTCCCGCGTTACAAGACGATGAAGGGCAGTCACGTTCTCCGCAAAGCCGGTTGGGACACCCACGGTCTGCCGGTCGAACTGGAAGTCGAAAAGCTTTTGAAGCTCGACGGCAAACAGGACGTCGAACGCTACGGCATCGAACCGTTCAACGAAAAATGCAAGGAATCCGTTTGGAAGTACACGACCGAATGGAAAGAAATGAGTGACGCCGTCGCTTACTGGTGCGACATGGATAACCCCTACGTCACCTACCATAACTCCTACATCGAATCCGTCTGGTGGGCGATCAAGAATATCGCCGATCAGGGCCTTCTCTACAAGGGCCACAAGATCGTTCCGTACTGCCCGCGCTGCGGTACTGCGCTTTCGAGCCACGAAGTTGCACAGGGTTATAAGGATGTTAAAGAAACCTCTGTTTTCGTTAAGTTCCGCATCGAAAACTGCGAGAACCGTTATTTCCTCGCGTGGACGACCACGCCGTGGACGCTGCCGTCCAACGTCGCGCTGGCTGTCAACGCCGCCGAGACCTACGTTGAAGTGCAGATCGGTGACGAAAGCGTGATCATGGCGGAAGCCCTGGTTGAAAAGGTCATCAGCGAAGAGCATTCCATCATCGCTTCCTTCAAGGGCAGCGATCTGCTTGGCATGCGCTATGTTCCGCTCTTCGACTTTGCCACACCGGAAAAACCGGCTTACTACGTTGTCGCCGGCGATTTCGTCACGCTGACCGATGGTGCCGGTATCGTCCATATCGCTCCGGCCTTTGGTGAAGACGACGCGCGCGTCGGCCGTGAAAACGATTTGCCGTTTGTCCAACTCGTCGACGGCCGTGGCCGTTTCACGCCGGAAGTTACACCGTGGGCAGGTACGTTCTGCAAGGACGGCGACAAAGCGATCATCGCCGATCTGAAAGAACGCGGCCTCCTCTACAAAGCGGTCGCCTTCGAACATTCCTATCCGTTCTGCTGGCGCTGCGACACGCCGCTGCTCTACTACGCTCTTGATACTTGGTTCATCCGCATGACGGCTGTCAAAGACCGTCTGATCAAGAATAACAATTCCATCAACTGGATCCCCGAAAGCATCCGCGACGGTCGTATGGGCAACTTCCTCGAAAACGTCGTCGACTGGGGTCTGAGCCGCTCCCGTTACTGGGGCACTCCGCTGCCGGTCTGGGTCTGCTCGTGTGGACATTTCCATGTCGTCGGCAGCATTGAAGAGCTCAAGGCGCGCGGCAAGGACGTTCCGGACGATATCGAACTCCACAAGCCGTACGTCGACCGCATCACGCTGACCTGTGACAAATGCGGCGGCGAGATGCACCGCACGCCGGAAGTCATCGACTGTTGGTTCGACTCCGGTTCGATGCCGTTTGCCCAGTGGCACTATCCGTTTGAAAACAAAGAACTCTTCGAGCAGAACTATCCCGCCGACTTCATCAGCGAAGCGGTCGACCAGACTCGCGGTTGGTTCTATACGCTGCTTGCGATCTCGACGCTGCTCTTTGACAAAGCGCCGTTCAAAAACTGCATCGTTCTCGGCCACGTCTGCGACAAAGACGGTTACAAGATGTCCAAGCACCGCGGTAACGTCGTTGACCCGTGGACAATTCTGAACAAGCAGGGAGCCGACGCAGTCCGCTGGTATTTCTATTCCGCTTCCGCGCCGTGGCTGCCGAGCCGTTTCTATGAAGACGCCGTCAACGAAAGCCAGCGCAAATTCATGGGTACGCTTTGGAATACCTACTATTTCTTCACGCTCTATGCCAATATCGACGGCTTTGCGCCCAACGGCCGTACGGTCGATGACTGCAAGCTCACGGTCATGGACAAGTGGATCCTCTCGCGCCTGAATACGCTGATCCGCACGGTCGACTCCGGCCTTGCCGAGTATAAGATCACCGAATCCGCCCGCGCCGTTGCCGCCTTCACCGACGAACTCTCCAACTGGTACGTCCGCCGCGGCAGAGAACGCTTCTGGGTTTCCGGCGAAAGCGAAGACAAAGACGCCGCGTTTATGACGCTGCACACGGTCCTTGTGACGCTTTCGAAGGTCATTGCGCCGTTCGTCCCGTTCCTCGCCGATGAGATCTACCAGAACCTCGTCCGCAGCACGGATGACTCCGCGCCGCTCAGCGTCCACCTCTGCGATTTCCCGGTGTGCGACGAATCGAAGATCGACGCCGACCTCGAAAAGAACATGGACCTCACGCTGCGTGTCGTCGTTTTGGGCCGTGCCTGCCGCGCTGCCTCGGCGATCAAGAACCGCCAGCCGCTGAGCGTGCTTTACGTCAAGAACGGTAACGACGAAGTTCTGCCCGATGATTTTGCCGCGCTTGCTGCCGACGAGCTCAACGTCAAGTCCGTCAGCTTCACCGCCGACGCCGACCGTTTCGTTTCCTACCTCTTCAAGCCCCAGCTGAAAACCTGCGGTAAGAAGTTCGGTAAGCTTGTCCCGCAGATCAAAGAAGCGCTCCTCGCTGCCGACGGTTCTGCGCTGATGCAGGAACTCAAAGCGGAGGGCAAGATTAGCATTTCGCTGGCCGACACGACCGTCGAAATGCTCGAAGAAGATCTGCTGGTCGAAACGAAGAAGGCCGAAGGCTTTATCGCCGAAAGCGACAAGGAACTCACCGTCGCGCTTGATATCTCGCTGACCGATGCTCTGATCGAAGAGGGCTACGTGCGCGAGATCGTCAACAAGCTGCAGACGATGCGCAAAGACGCCGGCTTTGCCGTCACGGATAAGATCCACGTCACCTACGCCGTCAGCGATAAGCTCGTCAAGACGCTTGCCGAGAATGCCGACGATATCGCCTCCGACGTCCTCGCGCTTTCCATCACCGCCGCTGAGCCGGAAGGCTTTGTGAAGGAATGGAACATCAACGGCGAAACCGCAACCTTTGGTGTCCGTAAAGATAACGAATAACGGAATCAGCAAAACCATCCAAAATATTTTCACTTATTAGAAAGAAGTGTATTCTTGTGAAGTTGAAAAAAAGAGTTTTGTCCGTGATCCTCGCTTTTGTGATGTGTTTGTCCCTGATTCCTACCACGGCATTTGCTGCGGATATCGAAAAGCTGCCGATCAACTCCGGTATGAACTGGAACAATGCCGACGCATTCGGCGCTTACGACTATTCCGCGTCTCAACCGAAGACCGGTTATGCAGCCGGTCACTACACCTTCGATAACGGTGACGGCACGGTCTCTGCCTTGGTGGTGGCTCCTGTTGTTCGGAAGTATGACTTTGCAACCAAGGAGTATTACTACACGAGCGTCACGGAGTTCCATGTTGAACGCTATGACGCAAAAGGCAATGTAGTTTCCTCGAAAACGCTGCCTATGGAACTGCCGATTTTCGGCACGTTCCTGGCAGGGCAGAAGTACAACTACATCGCCTTTGGCCAGAAGAACGAAGAACAAGATAACCGCCGCGAGGTCTGGCGTATTGTCCAGTACGACAAGAACTGGAACCGCATTGCGGCTGTCTCGGTCACCGGCGGCGATACCTATACGGTGGAGCCGTTCCGTTCCACCACCGCGCGCATGGCCGAAAGTGCTGACGGCAAATCGTTGGTGCTCCACGCTTCGCGCACTCGATATGACACACACCAGTCCAATATCACGATGCAGTTTCAGACCGAGCCGTTTGGTCTAACCGTGCTCGGCGGCGACGAATTCCCAGCCAACCATGTCAGCCACTCGTTTGGCCAGTTTGTCCGGTACGACGGCAACAAGATTGTCACGGTTGACCACGGTGATGCTTATCCGCGTTCGTTTGTTCTTCAGGTGAATGGCGCAGTGATCGACCTGTTGGATATCTACGGTGCTGTTGGTGAGAACGTTACCAACGCGATCGGCAGCGGTTTGGAGGTTTCCGCAAGCGGTTATCTCTTCCTTGGCTGTTCCGATGCGCAAAATGGCTCGAAAACGCCTTGGAACGTATTTCTGACCTATGTCAGCAAGGATGCCATCGAAAACAAACCGACAACCAAAACCTTTGGCTCGGTCACGGTTTCCACCGAGAAACCGCAGGGCTATCAGTATTGGACGTATACTCAGAGTGGTCAAAGCTACTACGTGACCGGTCTCTCGTTTGATGACAATGGCAAAGCACAGGTTAAGGAATACGTCAACCGCTTTATTGATGCCATCACGCCGACCGCAACGCTCACATGGCTGACTGACAGCAAAACCGACATCAATACGGCTCGACTTGTCCGCATTGATGCCAACACGTTTGCTGCAATGTGGAGCGAAATGGATGGCCTCCATTGGCAGCTCCTGAACGGAAAAGGTCAGCTGCAGGGCGCGGAACACGTGGTGTCCGGCGTCCTAATGCCGCCGACCCAACCCGTGGTTCGTGACCGTTCGATCCTCTGGATTCAGACGGAAAACGACAAACCGTGTCTCTATACGCTGAATACGGCCGACAAGCCCGCTCCCGACCCGATCCCGGCAACCGGCACGGCCTACGCCTCGACGCAGGAAATTGTGCTGGATGGCGCAAAAATTGAACTTCAAGCATACGCTTTGAAGAATGAGCAGGGGTATCTTACCAACTACGTCAAGCTCCGCGATATCGCCATGCTTGTCAATGGCACTAACGCTCAATTTAACGTCGGTTGGAACGGTGCCGTCAATATCATCAGCAACAAAGCCTATGAGCCCAACGGCACCGAACTACGCACGCCGTTCTCCGGTGATCGTGCTTACGAAACCGCATCCGCTCCGACAAAGATTGACGGCTCTGTCATCAGCGTACAGGCGATCCTTCTGAAGGATGACCAAGGCGGCGGTTACACCTACTATAAGCTCCGCGATATCGCCGAGGCGCTCGATTTCGACGTCAGTTGGGTACAGGGCACTGGTATCGTGATCGAGACCGATAAGCCCTATACCGCCGACTGATCGGCAGCATAATAGTACGAAAGACCGACTGATTTCCAAATGGAAATCAGTCGGTCTTTATCATTATCATCTATACTTTTCTTACCGGACGAATGTACTTCCAGTATCGGACGGAATCGTGGTAGAAGTAGAAGATCCTGCCCTCGGTGAGGTCAAGCTCGTAGCCGGAAGAAGCGTAGTCGAAGTTTGCCATTGCCGCTTCGATCAAGCTCTCAACGTCGTAGTCCGGGCCAAACGGTCCGTGCTCAAAGACGATGTATTCACCCTCCGGCACGTCCATCAGTTCCATCTGCGGCGGGATCGGCCCACTGTAATCTGCCGGCAGCCGCACACCGTAGCACTCGGCCAACGGAATGCCCCAACTGCACACGCGGCCGCGCGGATGGTTGAGAAATCCCATGATCTGTCCGCTGCCGCTGCTCAGATCGTTGCTGCCCATGTCGTCGAGCTTATCGGGAATGCTGTGCAAGAGTCCGCAGATCGTTTCGCAGTCACAGCCGGGGATCGCGGCTTGTTTCTCCCAAAAATCAAAATAGCCGATGCTTTCGTAATTTCGGATGTGCAGAAATTTGTGCGCAGGGATCGTGACGAAATACGTTTTTACGGTTCCATGTTTTACGGTCATGTGCTTCTCTCCAATCTCCATCAAATGGCAGTCGAAGGGACGAATGATCGTGCGCAGGACAACCGGTACGGGATTTTGCCGGTAGGCAGTCGGCGTGACGCCGTAAGCCTCTTTGAACGCGCGCGTAAACGCCTCGTGTGAGGAAAAACCGTACCGCACGGCAATATCGAGAAGCCCGTCGTCGCTGTCCCGGACATCACAGAACGTAAACGCCAGCCTCCGAAGCCGCAGATAGTCGCGGAACTGCAGCCCGGTGATCTCCCGGAACTTGCGCGAGAGATAAAATTCCGAATACCTAAGTTCTGCTGCCAAATCGCCGAGCGTGAGCGGTTCGTCGCTTTGGGATTTGATGTGCGCGTCGATCGCATCCAGCATCTGTTGGATCTCCCAGTACCATGTCCGCATCGTTTCTTTGCCCCTTTCGCTGCTCTGCCGTTATTATAGCAGAGCAGAGCCGCCTTTTGCTTGATTTGGCTTGCGCAAACGTCAGCGATGCACGTACATCCGCGACGGCTGTTCCTCACCGTCGCCCTGCGCCATGCAGAGAAACTTCCAGCCGTAGCGCTCGTAGAAGCCCGTGTGGTCAGTCAAAAGATAGAGGGTATCGATCCCGCGCCCGGCCATATCGTCGCATACACGCTGCAAGAGCTGCCCTGCAAGCCCCTGGTAACGGTATTCCGGCTCCACGTAAACGGCGCAGACGTTTGGCGTCAGATCCTTACGGTCGTGGAAATCGTTTTCGATCACACCCAAACCGCCGATGATCTTTTGGCCGTCGAGCATCACGTACCACTGCGGAACAGGGGAGAGAGCGCGCAAACATTCCTCCATGCTCTCGAGATAGGCGTTTTTCGGGATATGCCAGCTTTGATGAAACCACTCGGCGGCAGGTTCGACCAACTCGGGATGGTCAAGGATCGATACAATCGGGTAATCACTCATGATTTTTTCTCCAAATACGCGCACAATGCGCCGTACTGCTTCTCTGCTTCTCTATAACCAAGTCGGTAGACCGCTTCCAGCTTGTCGCGGTTCTTCTCCACCCGGCCGAGCTCCAAAGGCTCCGGCGGTGCGATCACAAATGCCGTGCCGTCGGCCTCGGCTTGGCGGACCCGCTCCAGCGTTTCGTTGTAGACATTGTGGCGGTTACGAAGCGTTTCCACAAACTTGGGATACTTCCGGTATTTCAGTGCGATCAAACCGATCATGCGGTTGGGAGATTTACGATACCCACGGTGCTGCGTTAGAACGACGACGTTCTTTTTGCACCCCAGATCGATGGCCTTTTGCAGCGGGATCGAATCGGCACTGCCGCCGTCGAGGCAAGGATGACCGTTGATCATCACCGGATGCGCCACCAGCGGAAGTGCCGCCGACGCGCGCACGAGACCGATATCCGCAAACATATCGCGCAGACGCGGGTATTCGGCCTGCCCGGTCTCACAGCTGGTCACGACCGGTCGAAAAACGGTCTTGCTCTTTTTGAAGGTCTCATTATCAATCGGATAGAGCTTTTCGGGGATCTCGTGGTAGAGAAATTTGCTGCCGAAGAGCTCGCCGGTCGTCAGCAGGCTGTAAAGGCTGCAATACCGACGGTTATCAAGATAATCCGTTCCCACGGCATAGGCGCGCCCCTTCTGCTTTGCCAAAAAGCTGCAGGCATGGCAAGCCCCGGCAGAAACCGCCAGACACTCCGAAAATTCCAAATCTTTTTCCAAAAAGAAGTCGAGCACACCCGCGGTGAAGATCCCGCGCATGCCGCCGCCTTCTAAAATGAGTCCTGTTTTCATCCTAAATCTCCACGATTTTTCCGTCGTACGAGACGTCCAAACCGTATTTCGCCGCTTCCGGCAGCATTTCGTCGTAGGTGAGAATCCCGTTATGGGAAAAGTGATTGACGATCAGCTTGGTCGCTGAATCCACGCAACCGAGTTTTTTCAGTTCCTCTGCGACCTTTGCGCAGACGTCCAACGACATGTGTCCCTTGCTCCACGTTTCTTTGACGAGGTAGGTACAATCCAGGCTGACGCAATCGAGGTGACGCCCCGCAAGGTATTCCCAGCTTTCTTCGGGGAACCAGCCGGTATCGTGGGCGTAGAGCAGCGTTTTATCACCGTCGGAGATCAGATAAAAATACGCGTCCTGCGTTTTGTCGTGATCGGCCTTTAGCGCGGTGATCTCGTATTTTCCGTGCGTAAACGGCACGAACGGGTCGATGATCTGAAAGCTGACAGAGTCGGTTTTACCGCGTTCCATCAGTTTCATACGCACGTCTTTGGCGAGGTAGGCGCAGCGGCGGTTGCAGTAAACGGTCAGATGGGTCGCACCGTGGGCAAACGCCGGAACGTGCATTTCAAAATCCATCGGGTAGAAATGGTCGGTGTGGCCGTGCGTAATGATCATCCCGCTCCACTTCGAGGCGTCGAGATGATTCTGCAGAACGTGCATGTAGGTATCGGGAGGGAAGTCGATCACCAGTTCGTCGTCGATCACGGCCTGCGAGCGCGTGCGAATATTTTTGCCGCCGGCAGCGCGGGCACGAGCGCAGTTATCACAGGTACAAAACAATGCCGGCCAGCCTTCTGCGGCCGCCGTACCGAGGTATTGCAGCTTCATTTTGGTTCCTCTTTTCATAATTGTGCGTTTCTTATATTTTACATGAGTTGACAAATATTTTCAAGTGTGATACACTACACTGTAGGTTATTCTGTCGAGAAAAATCCAAAAAATCAGGGAGCGAATCATGGACTGGTCACAGCAAACGCTGCAGGCAATGCACCATTGCATCTGTTGTCCGCGTAGGTGCGGTGCCGACCGCGCAAACGGTCAGCGCGGGCTTTGCGGCGCCAAACTGGACGTTGCCGTCGCACGGGCAATGCCGCATTATTTTGAAGAACCATGCATCTCCGGCACGCGTGGCAGCGGCACGATCTTTTTCAGCGGCTGCTCCCTTCATTGCTGCTTCTGCCAGAACGAAGAAATCTCCCATTCCGACAGCCGCGGCCGACTGCTTTCCGCTGATGATCTTGCCGAGACGGTTTTGAATCTTGCCGCCCGCGGTGTTCACAACATCAGCTTTGTCACACCTACGCACTATGCGTACCAGATCGCCGACGTTTTGCGCGCGCTGAAGCCGACGCTGCCGGTCGTTTGGAACAGTGGGGGATACGAATGCGTCGAAACTGTTTCGATGCTTACAGGGCTCGTGGACGTATGGCTGCCAGATCTCAAATTTGCCGACGACGACGTTGCCGCCCGCTGCACGACCGTCAAGGATTACGCTTCGTTCGCATTCCCGGCGGTAGCAAAAATGGCGGAGCTCGCACCGGAAAACGAGTTTAACGACGATGGGATCATGACAAAAGGTGTGCTCATTCGCCACCTCTGTTTGCCCGGTCAGACTTCGCAGAGCAAAAAGATCCTTGATTGGGTCGCCGCCGAACTCGGAACCAATACCGCGGTCAGCTTGATGCGTCAATACGTCCCGACCGGTAAAGCTTTGACGATGCCGCCGCTTAACCGTCCGTTAAGAGAGAGAGAATACGAACGGGTTTTTGACTATATGATGAACCTCGGCCTTGTGAACGGCTTCACGCAGGATGCCGAAGCCGCCGAGGAAGGCTATGTCCCACAGTTTTCCGGTGAGGGCGTGGTAACTGCAACACAGGAGGAACAAACGCTATGACCATGCGCGAGGAATACCTCGAGCTTCGCCGCGCGATCTTAAAGCGCGAGTACGGATATTTGAATGATAAACAGCGCGAGGCGGTGTTTGCGGCCAACGGCCCGCTCCTGATCCTCGCCGGTGCCGGCAGCGGCAAGACTACCGTTTTGATCAACCGCATCGCCTACTTGATCAAATACGGCAATGCCTACGAGAGCGACGATTTCCCGGCCTTTATCGATGACGTTGAGCTGGACGAGCTGGCCGCATACAAAGACGGTCAGAAAGAGCTTTCGTCCGCCCGCCTTGCCGAGCTGCTCGCTTCGAAGCCGGTTCGTCCGTGGCGGATCCTTGCGATCACGTTTACGAACAAAGCTGCCGGAGAACTGAAAGAACGTCTGACCAACGCACTCAGCCGCGAAGAAGCCGATGCCGTCTGGGCTTCGACCTTCCACTCCGCCTGTGTACGGATCCTGCGCAAGGACTGCGAACGCATCGGCTACAAAAAGGGCTTTACCGTTTACGACGCCGACGACCAAAAACGCGTTTACAAGGAAGTTCTGGATGCACTGCACATCTCTGAGAAAACGATCACACCGCGCGATGCCGCAACGATCATTTCCAACGCCAAAGACAAGCTCTGGACGCCCGAGCAGTTTGCGATAGAAGCAAAAAAAGAAAACGACAAAAAGATGGAGATCCTGATCCCGGTTTACCAAGGGTATCAGCGTCGGTTGTTCGAGGCCAATGCGATGGACTTCGACGATCTTATCATGAAAACGGTCGAGCTCTTTGAGGTCTGTCCGGACGTTTTGGAGGAATACCGCAAAAAGTTCGAGTACATCCTCGTCGATGAATATCAGGACACCAACCACGCACAGTATCGGCTCGTTTCGCTGCTCGCAAATCCCCGCCGCAACATCTGCGTGGTCGGCGACGATGACCAGAGCATCTACCGCTTCCGCGGTGCGACGATCGAAAATATCCTCGGTTTCGAGGATGAGTACACCGATGCCCGTGTGATCCGCCTGGAGCAGAATTACCGCTCTACTGCGTATATCCTGAACGCCGCCAACGCGGTGATCCAGAATAACCGCGAACGCAAGGGGAAAACACTCTGGACCTCGCGCGACGGCGGCAGCAAGATCATCGACCATACCGCCGAAAACGAGATCGAAGAAAGCAGCTACGTCGCTGAAGCGATCCTCAAAAACGTCACGCAGGGACAGCCTTGGCGCAACCATACGGTGCTTTACCGCATGAATGCGCAGTCCAACAGCATGGAACTTGCGTTCCGCAAAAACGGTATCCCGTACCGTATCATCGGCGGTATCCGCTTCTTCGACCGCGCAGAGGTCAAGGATATGCTCGCGTACCTGCAAGTGATCGCCAATCACGCCGACACACTGCGCTTAAAACGCATCATCAACACACCGCCGCGCGGAATCGGACAAAAATCGATCTCCGAAGCGATCACGGCCGCCGAAAACGCCGGTGTTGAGCTCTACGACGTGATTCGCCGTGCAAACGAATTTGACGGCATCGCCAAGGGTGCGCAGGCGAGCATGCTGGAGCTCGCCGGTATGATCAGCGAGCTGAGCGCTTTGTCCGAGAAGCTGCCGCTCGACGAGCTCTACGATATGCTCCTCGACCGTAGCAATTACGTGACGATGCTCGTGGCTAAACCGAGCGACGAAAATAAAACGCGGTTCGAAAACATCAAGGAACTGAAATCCAACATCGTCCACTATATGAAAGAGGCCGAAGAGCCGAGCCTGGTCGGATTTTTGGAAGAAGTTGCGCTCTTCACCGATATCGACCGCTACGACACCGAAGCCGACGCCGTAACGATGATGACGATCCACTCTGCCAAAGGTCTGGAGTTCCCGAACGTCTATATTATCGGCATGGAAGAGGGGATCTTCCCCGGGATGCGCTCGATGGAGCACCGTGCCGATATGGAAGAAGAACGCCGACTTGCCTACGTCGGCATCACCCGTGCGCGGGATAACCTCGTTTTGACCCACGCGGCACGCCGTATGCTCTTTGGCCAGACCTCGCACAATGCGGTTTCGCGTTTTGTTGAGGAGTTGCCGGCAGAATGCGTGGAGAAAACAGGCGGCGTTTCGCTCCGCGAACGCGGCAGCATGCTCGGCGGCTCGCGTTTCTCGTCCGACGGCGGATGGGGAAAATCGTCGTTCTTCGACGATACGCCGCCCCGACGCACGCCTGTGCGTTCGACCCGTCCGGCAGCACCTGCTGTCCCGCCGAAAAAGACGATTCCTGCCGCCTCGAGTGCACCACTCCCAGACTACGCCGTCGGGATGCGTGTCTCGCACAGTGCTTTCGGCGAAGGTACGATCGCTTCGACGAAGCCTACCGCGGGCGACATTCTCCTTGAGATCGAATTCGACACAGTCGGCACGAAACGTCTGATGGCAAAATTTGCGCAGAAGTACATGAAGGTTCTCTGAAACGAAGATATCCGCGAAAGCGGAATCGATAAAAAACAAAAAAAATAGGAAAGGGCGTTACTCATGAAAAAAAGCGGATTTATGGCGGACTTTAAGAAGTTCATCACCAAAGGCAACGTCGTCGATATGGCCGTCGGCGTTATCATCGGCGGTGCGTTCTCGAAGATCGTCTCCAGCCTCGTCAACGATGTCATCATGCCTCTGATCGGTATGCTCATCGGCGACATCAACTTCACCGACCTCAAGTGCATCCTGAAGCCCGAAGTGCTCGATGCCGAAGGCAACGTCGTCACCGCGGCGGTCACGGTCAACTACGGTCAGTTCATCCAGTACGTTGTCGACTTCCTGCTTGTCGCGCTCTGCATCTTCGTCGCGCTGCGCGTGATCACCAATCTCTCCAAGAAGCTGAAGAAGGAAGAAGAAAAAGAAGCCGCCGCTGCTCCGGCCCCGGCTCCCGCTCCGAGCAAAGAAGAAGTTCTCCTCACCGAGATCCGCGACCTGCTCAAAAACAAATAAATCAAAAACCGACGATCAAACAAGGCTCCGTACGATAAAATACCGTGCGGAGCCTTGTTTATTTTTTTGTTTATAGTTGATTTTGTGGCAAAAAATCAACTATAGTTCGATTTACAAACTTTTTTTATATGATATAATATTGTAAAGTATGTTTATAAACAAAAAATGAGAGGTGTTCCGCCGTGAAACGATCTGTCCGTGCACTGTCGTTTGCGTTGCTAATTGCAATGCTGTTGTCCGCATGCAGCCCTACACAAGCCCCTTCATCCACTTCACAAGGGACCACCGCGCCAGCCACATCGCAAGCTGACTTATCACCAGCATCGACAGAACCATCTGCTATGGTGACGGTAACCTCTGCCGATACCAAACCTGCGACCGATGTCTTCGCCGCTGTCCGCGAAAGCAACGAAACATGGCTTGCACACGGTCTTCGTGCCTACGAAAGCGGCAAAGAACCCATGAATCTGCGAGCCTTTTTCACAAGCAGCCAACTGAATCTTTCGTACTTAACCTTGTATGAGCATATGTTTGTCTATGACGAGGCTACTTCCATCACGGTTGCAGAGGCGTTGTTTCGCTTTATATGTGATGAATTTGGCCCGGAGGCCCTGACTGATTTGACCAAACGGACAGAGTACAAAACGGCCTACCTGCAGTCGTTGGGAATCGACATGGCTTACACAAATACGCCGGAGTTGGAAGCTCTTTTTGCCTCGATGAAGCTTTGGCGGCAAAGCGAGTATAAATATATTTTGTCTTTTGACAATATCCACTTTTATTTTCCGGACTTCACTGTACATCCGTCCACATACAACGGCCTGACGTATTATACCGTAATCGGCCTAAAAAGCATGATCGCCTTTTTAGAGGAAAACGGTTTCACCGAATATGTAAATCCGGATCGCGATTTCCACTTTTTTATGCCGTTGGAAGGCGGCATTTCGTACACCAAAGAAAATGGAATGATGTACATCAATGACCCTGGGGCACTTCAACACGAAGCCGTCCATGCAATGGGAATCACATCGTTACCTCATATGTGTCATATGTGGTTGAAAGAAGGAATCTGTACCTATATCGGCCAAATTCTGTTTGAAACGCAGTGGAACAGCGCCAGAATCTTTGAGCCGTTGGCGCTGGCTGCACAGGGATACTACGATGCGGCTGCTGATTCCGGCGATGCTTTGGCAGTTAAAAGGCAGGCAATTGCTCAAAAGTACCTCGCTGCCGGCGGTATTCTCGAAGCCACAGCAGAAGGACTATCGAAATTTGATTTTCGGTTGTATTATGATTTAGTTGCATTATATGAGTTTGAAACCAAGCAATACGAAACGTTATATGACGTTTTTATAGCACTCAACCCAACGTATTCCGGACAGGAATACATTGGCCAAGACCTGTCCTATGCCCAAGCCGGCTCCATGGTAGCATATTTGGCCGAGGACTATGGACTGGAAACTGTATTGAAAGCACACGAAACACAGGATTTAGAGGGAACATTTGGCAAAGGCTACGAAGCCTTGAAAGCCGACTGGCTTGCGTATCTTGCAAAATTCAAATAAATTACAGCCCTTCGGCGTTTATCACCGAAGGGCTGTAATTTTTATACTTTTTGCCGCAACAAACCGTGTTTGTTGCAGTAAACGTACAGATATCCCTGTCTGCGCAGCTGCAGGCGTGTTTCGGCGTTGCCCTCGGGATAGAGCTTGACGAGGCGGAAGCTATCGGGGGTGACGTAGGCGAGGAAGGAAATAAAATGTTCTTTGGTCATGTCGTGACGAACGGTTAAAAAGTGCTCATCCTCGACTGGTTCGATTGCAATTCTATGTTCCTCGTCCACTTCTTCCGCGCTCAGACACGGCAGCGTGATCCCACAGCAGCTGATCAGCGCGCTGCCGATCGCGTGGATCACATTACCGCAAACCGGACAGACGTAGATCCTCGTGCGCAGCATATTGCCCGAAACGTTTTTGTTGACGATCGGCTGCCCGGAGAGAAGTTCCGCCACCGAGACGCCGAGTGCACCAGCCAGCGGTTCGAGCAGGGAAATATCCGGCAGACCTTTGGCGGTTTCCCATTTTGAGACCGCCTTATCGGAAACACCGACAAGCGCGGCAAGTTCTGCCTGCGTCAGTCCCTTGGATTCCCGCAGAGACCGGATCGTTGCGGCTGTTACGTAGTTATCCATTCCAATTCACCTTTGCAAAGAAGTATCAGCACTTACAGTATACCGTATTTTCCAACGATCTGCAACCTACGCTGCGTAGAGAAAAAATCGATCCCTTCGGAATATCCGAAGGGATCGATACGTATGAGCAATTATTCTTCCGAACCGGATTCTTCACTATGCGGTTTGCCGAGATACTCCGGCAAGTCCATACCGGCCATTTGAAAGAGATCGTTCATCGGGGGGATCGATTTCATCAGGGAAGATGCAAAGTTAGCAGTTGCAGACGTGCCATCCTTGCTGCCGCCGTCCCAAACAGTGATCTTGTCGAACTTGAGGTTCTTGATCGCTTCGACTTGCGTCTTGACGAGCTCTTCGAGTTTATCGGCGATCATCAACTTGATTGCCTGGCTCGGGTCGCCGCCGGCGGCACGCACAATCTCCGCGAGACCAGCCGCCTGCTTGACAAGTTGAATTTCCATACCGCGGGCTTCCGCTTCCATTTTGGCGTAGATGGCCTCGGCTTCGCCTTGTGCGCGGATCTTAGCGCGTTCGGCTTCGGCCAGCGCTTCAATCTCAATTCGTTTGCGGTTGATCTCGGTCTGCACGATAATATCGGCTTCCAGAGTAGCCTTTTCCTTGTCGGCACGCGCCGCTTCAGCAGCCTGTTCAGCGGCGTAAGCTTCTTGCAGAGCCTGTGCCGCCGCAATCTTTTCCGCAGCGGTCGCACGGCGCAGAGCGTCGGCTTCGACTTCACGGCGAGAAGCATTAGACTGCGAAATTTCCGCCTGTGCGTTGTTTTCACCTTGGATGGCCTTGGCATTGGCGTCAGCAACTTGAACACGCTGATCCATGTTGGCATTAGCCTGGCCGATTGCGCCGTCGCGATCCTTTTCAGCAACAGAGCGTTTGGCGTCGTTGATCGCTTTTGCCGCCGCTTCTTTACCGAGCGCTTCGATGTAGCCGGATTCGTCATTGATATCCGTGACGTTGACGTTGATTAAGCGGAGACCGATCTTTTTCAGTTCCGATTCCACATTACCCGAGACTGCCAACAAAAACTTATCGCGGTCGGCGTTGATCTCTTCGATGTCCATCGTTGCAATGACCAAACGAAGCTGGCCGAGAATGATATCCTTTGCCAATTCCTGGATTTCAACAAGCTTCAACCCGAGCAAACGCTCGGCGGCGTTTTGCATGATTGTCGGTTCGGTCGAAATACCAACAGTAAAGCGAGAGGGGACATCAATGCGGATGTTTTGGCGGGAAAGCGCGTTGCGCAGATCGACGCTAATAGAAATCGGCGTCAGATCGAGGTATTCATATGCCTGAAAAACGGGCCATACAAACGACGCACCGCCGTGGACACAGCGCGCCGACCGCGTTGTTCCGTCGTTGTTGCTACCGACTTTACCGTAGATCACCATGATCTTGTCGGACGGACATTTGCGGAAGCGAGAAATTACCAAAATCAAAAGCGTGAAGAACAATAGCGCGATAACAGTGATCAATCCAATCACGAACGGTGACATTTTTTCTCCTCCTTCTTCAATAAAAAAGCAACCAAAATCAAACTGCGTAGATCATGCGTGGTCCGTCAGTCGTTCAACGATCAGGGAATCCCCCAATAAACCTGACACAAAGACTTTTGATCCGGTAGGCAGAAAATCGTCTCCATCCCAAATCGCCTCTACTTCGCATAGCTTTCCGTGCAACACAAGACTAATCTTGCCGTTGCCACGCTTTTTCGGCGGAATAGGGATATAGACTTCGCCAACCGTACCAACTGCGTTTTTCAGTTGGACGGCGCCGTTTTCCTGCAGACGTTGTACAGCCCTCATGACGAATGCGTAGATAATATCTGCCACCGCACCGGAAATCAAACCGACAGTAATCGATAACAGAGGCGATTGCTGTAAGCTGACGACCAGTGTAGTCCAACTACCGATGGCAAAAAATGCAAGGATACCGCGCAGCGTAAACAGCTTTAAGCCGCCAACTTCGTCCCAGTCCGGTCCGTCATCAAGATTATCTACCATGTCTGGTAGGCCATCTCCGTCAGTATCTACTGCGACACCGCCCGGTCCGCTGTCAGAGAGTCCAAATAGAAGTAACGCAAACTGAACAACTAAAACAATCGTTGTCGGCACCGCAATACACAGAGCAATTTGCTGGTACAACGCCAATGACTCCCAGAACGCACTCATCATACCACTTCCTTTCTTTTTTTGGCAAGTGCGCGCCTGCTTGCCTTGTGGTATTATTATACCTGCTTACTCCGGATAACACAACATCTACCTGAAACGACCACGAACACAGGGAGATGGTTGACATATCGCTCGCAACACAATCTTCGTTTTTCGCAGAATATCTCCGTTTTTCTCGCGTTTTCATGACCTCATTGCAAATCTGCAAAAAATATCACCCTGACAGAGAATAACAGAATATCTGTATCAAAATCAGAGAAAAAACACACCGGCTAATTGCGTAAACGTTTTGTATTTCTATTTTTTCAGAACATTTTCCCGGAAACAATCATCCAGGATCCCTAACTCTTTTGCCCCCATCATCAAAGCACCGATCTGCGGCGGAGTCGCAAGCAGTTCGACCGCAAGATGTCTGCAGCCCAGTGCAGCAAGGGCCGCGCGGAATGCCTCGTTATAGCGCTCGGAATGCTCAAACACACCGCCGTAGACCGCAACGTGTTCGGCGCCGGAGCGTTTATGCAGACAGGCGCACAACTCTGCCGAGGAATACGCCGCCGTTTCGATCACTTCGATCGCCAGTTCGTCGCCGCTTTGCGCAGCACGGTCGGTACCGGCGGAAAGTGCGGCGATGTCGGAGGGTTTGAAGTCCTCGGAATAGATGATCGGGATCGCCTCGCGCAAAGTCGGCGTCCCGAAATGCTCGCAGAAGATCGGCCGGAGCAGCGTTTCGCGGCCGTAATCCTCCGCTTCCGCTGCCGCCAAAAGCGCACGGCGGCCGATATCAAAGCCGCTGCCGCTGTCGCCGAGCAGATATCCCCAGCCGCCGGCAATGTGCTGCCGACCTTCGACGTCGAATGCCGCGCCCATCGAGCCGGTTCCGGCGATCAGAAGGATACCGGGTTTGCCGCCGGTCGCCGCATAGAGCGAGACCGAAACGTCGGAATCCATCAGGCAGCGCGCCGGATCAAAACGGTCACCGCAGAACTCGCGCACGAGCGCTTCGTCTGCCAGCGTATCCAGCGCGGCAGATCCGATCGCCAGCATCGCACAGTCGTCAGCAGTTGCATTGTTGTCGGCAAGCAGGGCATCGACTGCGTCGAAGAGATTTTTTCGCGCAGCGGACATGCCAATCGCGTTGAAATTGATGCCGCCGCAGTCGGCTCTGCCGAGAATATGTCCTTGTTCGTCTGCAAGGGTCAGGCGGGAATGGGTACCACCGCCGTCAACACCGATCAGATACATAAAAAACGCTCCTTCATTTCACACTCAAAGCTCCGCACACAGTTCTGCGACGGAAGGATAGATAAAATCCGCGTACGCTTCGGTCTGCTTCTCATAGTCTTCCAACGTGGTCTCGCCCGACAGAACGAGCACAGAGGCCATACCGGCGTTGTTTCCGAATCGGATATCCGTCATCAGCCGGTCGCCGACCATCGCCGTAGTGGCAGCCTCGAAGCCGTAGCGAGCCATCGCAGCATCCGCCATGGTTTTCTCAGGTTTACCGAAAATGATTGGACGCTTGCCGGTCGTCGCTTCGATCAGGCAAATCATCGAACCCGTGTCGGGAATGAATCCGTTTTCGACCGGGCAGGTAAAGTCCGGATGCGTTGCATAGTAGGGAACACCTACGGTGATCCAGTTGCAGGCGTCGACAAGCTTTTGATAGGTCAGCGTTTTATCGAATCCGAGCAGCACGCAATCCGGTGTTTCAGCCGTACCGTTTACGATGGTAAATCCGGCGGTTTCCAACTGCACCTGCAGCTCCGGCGTCCCCAGCAGATATACCTTTGGCGGAGCGCCAAAGATCTTGAGGAGCGAAAACACAGCGGCATCACCGGAGGTAAAGATATCGTCCTCGGTCACAGTCACGCCGAGTCGCGCAAGCTTTTGCACGTAGGTGGCAGGGGAGGCCGAGGAATTGTTGGTCAGAAAGATCGCTCTGCCGCCTTTTTCGGCGATGCGCGTAAGCAGCGGGATCGTCCCCGAAAACAACTGGTTACCGAGGTAGATCGTCCCGTCCATATCCAAGAGAAAATTTTTGATCTTGCGGATGTCGTTCACAGAATCCGTCCTTTCAGACCCCGATCGGATCTTCTTCCAAAATATCGAGCACGCGCATCATCGTCATTCTGAAGCGCGCATAACGGCCGTAACGCAGACCCTGTTCTTCGAGGTGGAGCGGGATATCCGCTTCGGCACACGTCGCCGCACCGCCGGTCTTACGGATCAGATCGCGGATCTCGTCCCCCGAAGGTACACGAGCGAGTGCGGCGCGCAAAGTCTCCCAGTTCGCCTCAACAGAACCCGGAACGATCTGGTCAACCGGATTCGGCGTATTCTCGGTGCGGCATTCATCCAAAAGCGAACCGTAGATCGGCGCCAGCGCATCCCAGTCGATATCACGGCGCAGTTCATGGACGAAATCGTAGGTCGCAAGCTTATTATAGACGTCGGCGACGAGGCCGGCGGCAATGCCGACCTTTTTGCCGTGGAATACCTGCGGACGTCCCATCAGCGCATACTGCATTTCCCAGAAATGCGCGATGTGATGCTCCGCTCCGGACGCCGGGCGCGTACACCCCGAAAGCAGCATTGCCAAACCGGAAAGTACCAGCGCTTCCATCAACGAGGCGGCAAATTCCGGCGACTGCGAATCAGCACGGCGGGCAAGTTCCGCCGCATCATCGACGGCAGCGCGGGTGAGGGACGCGATCTGATCGCAGTAATATTCACCGGTCAGGCACGCAGCGACCTCCCAGTCAGCGTGGGCGGTGTATTTGCCGAGCAGGTCACCGAGGCCGGCAGCTTTCAGCACGGCCGGACTCTTGGCCAAAACGTCGCTGTCGGCAATGATGACCTCCGGCGCCTTGGCCGGGTAGGTACGCTTGAAGCCGTTTTGCGTGATCGGCGCCATAACCGAGGCGAAACCATCCATCGACGGTGCGGTCGCGTAGATCGCAAAGGGCATTTTGAGCTCTGCGGCATTGAAGCGGCAGATATCATTCAGAGAACCCGTACCGACCGACAGGAGCGCTTCGGCGTCTGCAGCAAACAGATCACGTTTGACCCGCTCCACGCCGTTGGTGTCAGCGATCTGCAGATCATCAAAAAGCGTCAGTGTCGTGCGGAAGCGCGCTGCACGCAGCGCATCCATAATGCCTTCGGCGGCTTTGAGCGTATTTTTGTCGGCTACGACGTGCAATTTCTTGCCAAACTCGGCCTCACGCAGAATGCGGCCGGTATCACCGGTATTTTTGTATCCGATCTCAAGACTGCGGATATTGATCTCGTGTTTTCTGCCGCAGGGACAATCGCGGAGAGAGTCAGTCACTTTTTTCAGATCAAGCATACTATTCCATCCTTTTCAGAAATGATCGTTTTATTCTATGGTCGCCAGCCACGAGGCAACCTCGGTATACGCCCCCGTGCAGACGCGTTGCGCGGCTTCCGCCAATTCTTGCGGAAGAAAGCGGACACCGGTCAGGGTCGCGGCCAGTGCGGCCGGGAACTCTGTATCGAGGAGATCGGAGTTGACGCCGCATTCGGTCACAACACCGTTTGTGATCGTAAACAGCAATTTGATCCCACCGAACGCAAAACGGCGGCTGCAGGCTCGGTCAAATCGCGGCGTTTTTCCGTAACGAAACTCCCAAGCGCGGAATTCCGCGGTTTCTCGCTCAAGTTCCTCGCTGTCCGGCAGCACAGCGGATTCGGTCAAGCCGTATTCGGCAGAAAACGCATCAATTATCGCCGTACACAACCGTTCGATCGTCAGCTCTGGCGCAAACTCCGTCAGATTCGCCACGCGCGATGAGACCGACTTAACGCCCTTTGCTGCAAATTTCTCCCGCTCCGGCGTCAGATACCGCCCAAAAACCGAAAGATCGCTCTCAACCAGCAAGGTTCCGTGCTGCAACGCAGCCCCGTTGCTGTGGAGAAACGCACTGCCCGAGAGCTTTTTACCACCGGCGACAAGATCGTTGCGGCCTGTCCGTTCGGCACGAATCCCCAACGACCGCAGCGCATCCAAGATAACACCGTACTGCCGCTCCTCTGAAAACATCCCTTCCGGAAGACAGAAAGAATAGTTCAGGTTTCCGCCGTCGTGGTAAACCGCACCGCCGCCGGTACGTCGGCGCACAAGCAGCACGCCGTCGGCATCCATTGCAGCAAGATCACACTCCAGCCACGGGTTTTGGCTGCATCCGATCACCACGCAGGGAACATTCTGCCAAAGATACAGGATCGGCTGGCCGATTTTGGCTGCCAAACGGCAAAACGAGGCTTCCAGTGCCAGATTGGAAAACGGATCGTTTTCCGAGCCCATCCAAAAAAACGCCATCGTTTATTCAACTTCCTTGATGTCGTAATCAAAGCTGCCCATACCGATCGATTCCAGCGCGCGCAGCTGCACGTACGGATCTTTGCCGTGGATGCGTTCAAAGAGATGTCCCTTTTCGCCGAGCTCGTAGCCGATCGGCACACCGGCGGGGAGGAAGTTTTCGGTTTTGATCATCGCAAGGGAGGCGTGTTCGATCGCGACGATATCATCGGAAGCAAGAATACCGATGTCCGGCACGATATCGGGCGTTGTAAAGCCCCAACAGTCGCAGAGAACTGTGATATTCATCAGGAAATTGATATAGTAAACGTTGCCAGGAGCAAAGTGTTCGAGACATTTTTGCGTACAAAGCGCCATCCCTTGCTGGAAATCCTCAAAACGCCCGGCGTTGAGCGTGAATGCGCCCGTCGGACAGGTCTTGACGCAATGCTGGCAGGAGGTACAGTGGTGCTGGTTCATCTTCAGCTGATCGTCTTTGAACGAAAGAGCGGAGTGGTTGCAGTTATCGACGCAGACACCGCAGCGGATGCATTTTTCGTCATCCCACTCCAAGCCGCCTTCCAGACTGTGGATTTGGTGGCGCGTACGGTCGGAAACGCAGCCCATAGAGATATTTTTCACCGCACCGCCGAAGCCGCAGACGCCGTGTCCCTTGACGTGCGAGAGGTCGATCAGAACGTCGGCATCGTGGATCAGCCCGGCAACATCGACCTTGTGGAAGGACTTATAGTCCACGTCTTTTTCATAATAGTAATTGCCGTCCTCGCCGCAGCAGGGGACAATCGGGCATCCGAGATACTCCTCGGTGTAGCCGCGTGCACGGGCATTGCCGATCACGTGATCGGTGATAAAAACATCCGCACCGTAGCTTTTGAGTTTGGAGATCAGGATCTCTACAAACATCGGGTGAATCGTTGAATAGCCGATCGAACGGCCGAGATGCATCTTGACCGCGGTCTTTTTGCCGCTGACAATAGAAGAGAGCGGCGATTCGTCCAGCAAACGTTCAAACTTCGCCGGAAGCGTTTCGGATGCGTGATAGGAGCGGAAGGTGACAGGAGCAAACAGTACAGACGATTTCATATTGTGATCGGTCCTTTCTGCGGATATTCCGCTAAAGATAGGTCGGACAGCTTATTACATACCATATTAATTATAGACGATTCCAACCTCTTTGTCAACGAAAACCGATGGTCGGATAAGACGGATTTGTTGTGTGATTTTATAACAGAATAAAGCCAAAATTAATCGTTTCACCACAAAAATGATATTGACTGCCCTATGTTCGCGTGTTATAATAACTCCAGTAGTTTCCATCTCCACGGTATTTCCGGCAGAGGCAAAGGAGTCTTTTATGAACGCGGAAGAAACGATCTACTACGAAAACTACAAAGAACTGATTGACAGCCTGCAAAACGAGATCGCGTGGATTTCGGATGTCGAAACCTACGAAATGCTCTATATGACTGACCGGGCCAAGGCACTGATTTCGTGCTGTGACGATGGCTACCGCAATCAAAAATGCTACGAAGTTCTCCACGGCAACAACCGTCCCTGCACCTTCTGCCCGAACTTCAAGCTGGCTGCCGAAGGAACATACAACTGGTCGCAATACAACATCAAAACAAAAAAGTGGCTTTCCATCGAAGATCGACTGCTTGTCCACAAAGACCGGCATTATCGCTTGGAGGTCGCCCACGAGATCCGACCGGAAATGCTGGAAATTCCCAACGCGGAGAGCATTTTGCTCCAAAGTATCCAAACTCTGACGACCGGCTCCGACTTCCAGACGGCAATCAACACCTTTCTCGAGATGGTCGGCGGATTCTATTTTGCTGACCGCACCTATGTTTTTGAGCTTGACTTTGAAAAAGGGGTCACCAATAATACATACGAATGGTGTGCTGAGGGGGTTACCGCGCAGATCGACTTTTTGCAGCAGGTGCCCATCAGCGAAGTGGAAGACTGGGTTGTGCAATTTCTGAAAAAGCATGAGTATGTCATCCGCTCGGTCGATAAAGAACTGGATCACGATTCCGATACCTATAAACGTCTGATCGTGCAAAATATCCACAGCCTCTTAGTCGCGCCGCTATTTATCGACGATCGGCTGTTTGGTTTCATCGGTGTCGATAACCCCGAACTGCGCATCGATAACATCAACCTGCTGCGCGCCGCATCCGACGTTATCGCCGTTGAACTCGACAAGCGCAGTATGCTGGAGCGATTGGAGTATCTGAGCTATACCGACATGCTCACCGGCGTTTCCAACCGCAACTTCTACATCAAAAAACTGGAGGAGAACTACCGCAATCCGCCGTCCAAATTAGGTGTAATTGTGGCCGATATCAATGGGCTGAAAGGCCTGAACGACCAATACGGCCACAAATACGGCGACTCAATTATTGTCCGTACCGCTCACATTCTGCGGGATTCCCAGCCGTTTCCGGTTTTCCGTGTCGGCGGCGACGAATTCATCATTCCTTGTCCCGAGATTGAAAAAACGGAGTTTCAGGCCATTCTCCAGACCTTGCGCGATGCATTTGCCGCTGATCCCGAATGTGATGTCTGCATTGGCAGTTCCTGGCACGGTGAAGGACTCGATATCAACACGCAGATTTCCCGCGCAGACGAACTGCTCTACGTCGAAAAGCAGACATACTACCACGATGCGATCCGTGACGGAAAAATCACCCGCGCAAGCGCACTAAACGAGCTGCTCGGTGAAATTGCTGCCAATCGTTTCGTCGTTTATTACCAACCGCAGATCGACCTCAATAACGGTAAAATCGTGGGAGCGGAAGCACTTGTCAGGAAGCTCGATGCAGATGGCAACATTGTTTCGCCCGCTCGCTTTATCCCATACTACGAGGCGCAGGGGATTTTGATGCATGTGGATCTATTTGTGCTCGACAGTGTTCTGCAAATGTTGCGTGAGCTCGAACAAGCCGGTTTGCATCTGCACGTTTCTATCAACTTTTCCCGTTCTACGCTGCTGATCCCGGATTTTGTCGAAAAAATCTGCACCGCATGCAACACCTACGGTGTGCCGCCGCAGCGGATCACACTGGAGGTAACCGAGACGATTTCCAAAGTCGGCGACGATGTTCTGCTGGAACTGCTGGAACAAATTCACAGCGCCGGGTTCCGCCTCTCGCTCGACGATTTTGGCTCGCAGTATTCGAACCTCGCCATGATCACAGACCGAGGATTCGACGAAGTGAAGTTCGACAAATCGCTGGTCGATACGCTTTGTGAAAACCCGCGCAGCCGTGTTGTCATCAAAAACATCATTCAAATGTGCCGTGAGCTCGATGGGATCACCGTTGTTGCCGAAGGCATCGAAACCGCCGAACAGGCCGTGATTCTAAACGCCTATCAATGCGACATCGGCCAAGGATTTCACTTCTATCGTCCAATGCCTGCCGACGACCTAGTCGCACTTTTGCAAAAACCATAACATAAAAAATCCCAGTCCGAAATGGACTGGGATTTTTTATGTCAAAGCTATGCGGTTTCGTCTTCGCCGGCCGAGAGGGAAATACGGTAAAGCTCAGCATAATGGCCGTCGCGGGCGACAAGCTGATCGTGGTTACCCTGTTCGATGATCACGCCGTGGTCGAGCACGAAGATCTGGTCGCAGCCGAGGATCGTCGAAATACGGTGGGCGATCGTGATCGTCGTGTGGTCGCTGGAAACGGTCTTCATCGCCTGTGAGAGTGCCGCTTCGGTTTCGGTATCGATACTGGCGGTCGCTTCGTCAAGGACGAGCACCGAGGGCTTGACCGCGACTGCGCGGGCAAATGCGACTAACTGGCGCTGGCCGGCGGAGAATTCGGAACCACGTTCGGAAACGTGCGATTCCAAACCGTCCGGCAGACCGTTGATGAAGGATTCGGCACTGACAAGCTTGACGGCGCGCTTGATGTCGGCTTCGGTGATGCTTTCTTCATTGAGGCGGATGTTGTAGTTGATGTCACCGGTAAAGAGGAAGACATCCTGCTGCACAACGGAGATACAACGGCGGAGATCGGTGAGCTTGTATTCGCGGATATCAACGCCGTCGATCAGGATCTCGCCCTTCTGGATTTCGTAGAAGCGGGCAAGCAGGGAGATGATCGTCGATTTGCCGGAACCGGTCGAGCCGACAAACGCGACACTTTCGCCGGGCTTGATCTCAAAGCTGACGTCTTTCAGAACCCAGTTATCTTTCTTATAGGCGAACCAGACGTTCTTGAATTCGATATGGCCGGAGAAGCTTTCGAGCGGGAGACCCTTTTCAAGATCCTCGAGCGTATCGCGTTTGTCGACGATATCGTAAATACGGTCGCCGGAGATCAGCGCGGACTGGATCGAGGTAAACTGTTCGGCGAGGTTTGCAATCGGGCCGAAGAACTGCTTGATGTACTGGGTGAAGGCGTAGAGCGTACCGACGTCGAGCGTGTTGCCGACGACGTACGATGCAAACATCGAGATGAAGATTGCCGTTGCCAAATTGGCGAGGGCGGTCATCAGCGGGTTGGAAAGGCTGTTGAGCAAAACTTCCATGATGCCTAGGCGGTAATATTCTTTGCCGTGGGCGTAGAATTCGTCGTTCTTCTGCTTTTCGCGGCAGTAGATCTGTACCATCTTCATGCCGGTGATATTTTCGGCGAGGAAGCCGTTCATCTTGGAAAGCTGCGCTTTGAGCTTGATAAAGTTCTTGCGCGAGAGATTGCGGTAGAAGAAGGTAATGACCGCAACGATCGGCACGCAGGTGAAGCACCAAAGAGCGAGCTTGACGTCCAAAAGGAGCATCGCACCGCAGATATTGAAGATGATGAGGATGTCCTTGATAAACTGGATAATGATGCTGGAGAACAGATCGGAGAGCGATTCGACGTCGCTGTTGACGCGCGTCAGAAGGCTGCCGGAGGAGTTGGCGTCGAAGAACGACATATTCTGGCTTTGGATATGGGCAAACAGGTTTGTTCTCATGCGGTGCATCACGCGCTGACCGAGGGATGCGAGCGTGATCGACTGAGCATAGTCGCAGACCGAGCCCATGAGGATAACCACAAAATAGAGGAGCGAAAGTTTGCCGATCGCGCCGAGATCGTTCAGACCGATCTCAAGGTTCTCGTCAATGACGAGCTTTAAGATGTACGGTTTGACGACTTGGATCAGACTGGAAACCAACGCCAGAAAAAGTGTCAGAGCTGTCAGCGCCTTGTGGTAACCAAAGTTTTTCAGGAGGCGCCAAAGCGTGTGGCGCTTCTTTTTTTGCGTATATTCTGCCATGCGTCCTTCCGGGACGGACGGCGAACCGACGGAAGCCGGAGCTGTCTTTTTCATAAGACCTCTTTTCTCCGCTGTATTCGGGCGTTTATGTTCTATTCGGCATATCGGCAGCGGGCGGTATGCCGATTTCAGATAGGCGTTACTTCTTTGCTTCCGCGTTGGAGGCTTCGATGATTGCGAGCAGATTCTGATATTCTTCGCTGGTTTGGCTCAGTTCTTCGTGCGTACCGATCGCGGCCATGCTGCCGTCTTCGTTCAAAAGCAGCACGCGGTCGGCGATCCCGGCAACTGCAATGCGGTGCGTGACGATGATCGTCGTGCACCCCTTGAGGTACGTACGAAGATTATCGAGGATCGTGCGTTCGGTTTCGGCGTCGACCGCGGAGAGGCAGTCGTCCAACAGCAGGAGCTCCGGCTTACGGACAAGCGCACGCGCGATCGAAACACGCTGTTTTTGACCGCCCGAAAGCGTCATGCCGCGTTCGCCGACGGTTGTACCGTAGCCATCGGGGAATTCCATGATGTTGTCGTGGATGGCCGCCGCACGTGCCGCTTCCATCGCGTCATCTTCGCTGAAGCGTTCATCGTAGAAGATGATGTTGCGCATGATGCTGTCGGAGAAGAGGAAGGTCTCCTGCGGGACGTAGGCGATCGAACCGCGCAGCGTGCGGAGCGGGATTTCTTCGATCGGATGCCCGGAAACGGTGATCGAATCGGCCGGCGGATCCCACATACGCATCAGAAGGCTGACCAGCGTGGATTTGCCGGAGCCGGTCGCGCCCATGACGGCGAGCGTGCCGCCGTTTTCCAGTGTGAAGGAGATGTTTTTCAAAACATCTTTGTCCGTGCCGGGATAGCGGAAGCTCAGGTCGGAAACTTCGATCGCCATCGGATCCAGCGAGGTGACGGACTTGTCGGCGTTTTTATCGTTGATCGCCGGGGTTGCCGTAAAAATCATGTCGAGACGCTGCATCGAGACCGAGCCGCGCTGCCAGATCTGGATGATGCGGCTGATACGAGCAATCGGCTCCATGAGAAGAGCGATATAGGTATTAAACGCGACAAATTCACCGAGAGAAAGCGAGCCATCAATGACCATGCGGCCGCCAAGGTAAAGGAACACGGCAAAAATCGCGCCGAAAACGAAGTTGGAGAGCGGGTTGATGAACGACCAAACGCGGATCATATCCATTTCAGCCTTCCACTTTTTGCGGCTCAGATTTTCAAACTGTTTGTTTTCGCTCTCTTCCTGAGCAAAGGCTTTGATGACACGTACACCTGTGAGGTTTTCCTGCACCTTTGCGGCGATGTCCGAAACGGAGTGCTGGACGATCATAAAGCGTTTACGCATTGCCGTCCGCAGCTTAACCAGCGCATAAAGCAGGAAGGGCAGGGGAATGACGGCGATCAGCGTCAGCTTGACGCTGGTTGTGCTGATCATGTAGCCGAGCGTGACCACGTTGGTTGTCAGAACATCGACGATACCAATCAGGCCCATACCAAACATCATGCGGATCGCCTGCGTGTCGACAATCGCACGGGTGATGATGTCGCCGGTGTTGTTTTTTACATAAAATTCCGAGCTCAGATCCTGCAAGTGCGTAAAGAGAGAATGACGCAGATGCAGCTCGATCGAGCGGGTAAAGCCCATGATCAGATAGCGCCATGCATTGCGCGTGATGAACGCACAAATCGCGCAGCCGACCATAATCAAGCAGGTGTTGCGAACGTCGGCAAGCGTTGTTCCGGTGGTTGGATCACTCGCGGCTTTGACCAAGTCGATCGCTTCGCCCAAGAGGCGCGGCAGAACTGTGTTGAACATGGTTGCAACGATGACAAGAGCTACGCCGAGTGCATAGCGAAACCAATGTTTTTTGAAATAATTGATGATAACTGTTTTACAACGCACTCAAGCTCACACTCCTTTGGACAGACCGGCATGATAGAGATGGGAGGTATCGTTGAGGAAACAAAGACGCGTGTGCACATGGTCTTCCATATTGATATAGCTGATTTTCGTCACGGCAGTGTTGTCGTGCTGGAAGTTGAAGTGGTCGGGATAGGGGAAGCGCAGAGCTGCCACAACCATACGGCTGATAAACACGCCATGCGCGACCAGCGCCACATTTTCTTCACCAGGGAATCTGCGGCGCAGATAGCTGACGATGCGATGGCAGCGCGCAAGGTACATATGCAGGTCATGGTATTCCTCCGGCAGCGATTCGCCGCCGCCGGCCGCAGTCGGCACGGTATAGGGCAGAGCCGTCGGGCAAATCTCCAGCAGTTCACCATACGCCTTCGGAACAAATTCCGGTGAAGTGCCGCACTCCATCACATCCGGCAGCAGTTCTACCGACATCGGGCCTTCGGGCTGACGGATCGCAATTTCGTTGGCGGTTGCAAGCGCACGGCGCAAGGGACTTGCGATGATGCAGTCAAATTTGACATTGGCCAAACGCAGGCCAACCTGACGAGCCTGCTCAAAGCCAAGCTCGGTCAGGGTCGGATCATCGCCGCCGCATCCGGGCGTGACGTTTCCCTGAGATTGTCCGTGGCGGACAAGATACAGATTCATCTTCCACTCTCCTTCCGATCTTCTGATCGGTTTGCAGGACCCATATCGCACAGTTTCAAAACAGCAGGGTCCGGGCGATATTCCCGCAGTCCTATAATCCTACTCCTTTATCATACTCCAAATTCCGGCAAATTTCAATAGAGAAACACCATTTTCGATCTGCATAATATATGCATTATCAACAAAAACAAATCAAGAGTGAAACCGTTAAAAATATGATGAAAAATCAAGAATTCATTATTTTAGTCCAAAAACAAAAGCTGGTATTCGCCATTTTTAGATCGGATCGAAGATTCTTGGAAATTATTTTCGGAGGAATGAACAAAGTTTCTGTGTATATCTGTCGTCAGTTACGCCGATACTTTGATTGCAGTGAATCTGCCGACAAAAGAATGACCGGATAAAAAAGGAGAAACCGACATGACAAAACTCGGATGCAAAGTTTCCACCTGTGCCTACAATTGCAGGGATCTCTGCAGCAGAAACTCGATTCTCGTCGACGGACATCGCGCTTCACAGAGCAAACAGACGCATTGCAGCTCATTCGCTCCCAAGGATCACAGCGTTTCCAACAGCGTCGGCTGCGGTTCGCCGGAAGCCGAAACTGATGTTTCCTGCAAGGCTGCAAACTGCGCCTTCAACTCTGACGGAATTTGCAGTGCACGGGAAATCACGGTGGCTGTTTGCGGCTGTTCCGATCCGTGCTGTTCCGCCGAAACTGCCTGCGCGAGTTTCCGCCGTTCCCGCTGACCGCCTGAACTGCCAACACCGCATCGAAGCTGTATGATGCGGTGTTTTTTCTATAGGTATTTTGTCCGGATTGAGACTTGACAGGGAAAATCGGATTTTATATAATAGAAAAAAATCACGATAGAGGCAGGGATTACTTATGATGATATTCCAAAGCGTTGCCCTCCGCTACACCTCGTCCGATGCCGTCGCCGAACGCGCCGCAGCACTCCTGCGCGAAGAACTGCTGCTTCGCAGTGCCGTTTGCGCCGAACCGGCGGATCTCACCATTGAATTTGTCCGTACGGAAACGGATAACGCCGACTGCTACGCAATCTATGTAGACGGTTCCCACATCACTCTTTCTGCTGGCGGTCTCCGCGGCTATATCTTTGCCTATTCGCATGTTCTCCGCAAGGTCGAATGCCGCCGCGGCGCACTGCGTTTGGTCGAAGATCCTTCCGGCGAATACCGTCCGAATAAGCCGATCCGTGGCCACCAGCTCGGCTACCGTCCGAAGAACAACACCTACGACGCATGGTCGCCCGAACAGTTTTACCGTTATTTCCGCGACATGATGTTCTTCAACTCCAACGTCGTAGAGCTGATGCCCGGCGGTACCGACGACGGGCAACGCAATGAGCTGATGTCGCATTCTGAAAACGAAATGATGTACGTCTGTTCCGAGCTTGCCGATTCGCTCGATATGGATGTTTCCGTCTGGTATCCCAACTGTGAAGAATCGACAATCGAAGAATCTGCCGAAATGCGCGGGAAGATCCTGGCGAAGATGAAACGCCTGAATTACGTGTTCCCGCCCGGAGGCGACCCCGGCGACTATCCGGCCGAAGAATTTCTGCAACGCGCGATCGCAGCCGAACGCGAGATCCGCAAGACCCACCCGAACGTTGAAATGTGGCCGTCGGCCCAAAAGCCGAAACGGATCCCCGGCTGGGGCGATGAATTCATCCGCGTGATGAAGACCGAACCGGAAGAGATTTCCGGCATCATCACCGGTCCTAACCGTGCGTTCTCGCTCGATGATCTCCGCCGCTTCCTGCCGCACAAATATCCGATCCGCTTCTATCCCGACGTCACGCACAACGTGCGCTGTGAATACCCCGTGCACGTCCTCGAAGACGACTGGCACTATGCGTTCGCTTCGACAATGGGCCGCGAATCGATCAACCCGCGTCCGTATGAATACGCCTACATGCACACGCTTGCCCAGCGCTATATCGCCGGTAGCGTTTCCTATTCCGAGGGCTGCAACGATGACCTCAACAAGATGATCTATGGTTATCTGGATTTCGACCCGACAACGCCGGTTCGCGAGATTCTGGAAGACTACGCCCGCGTGTTCCTGATCGGCGCTGACGCCGAAAAGGCCGCCGATGGCATTGCCGCACTCGAGAAAAACTGGTACGGCGATCCGGCCGAAAACCCGCTCATTGATGCGACCTTGGCAATTTGGGAATCGCTCGCCGCAGAAACGCCGGAACTGATGGAAAATTGGCGCTTTGTTTCGTATCTTTTCCGCGCCAAGGGCGACGCCGTCATCCGTAAGCGCCGCATTTTTGAGCAGAAGCTCTGTAAATCCGCACGCAAGCTGATGTTCGCCGGCAAAATCGATGAGGCGATCACTGTGCTTGAAACGCCGGAGGAGCCGGCATACAGCGCGCTTCGCGCCGAACTCTTCGACCTTGCCGCCATTCTTTACAGAACCAACGGCATGCAGCTGGATATCAAAAACTTCCACGCGAGCGCACCTGACCGCGGTGCCGTTCTGGAAACGATCGACCGTCCGATCACCAACCGTTTGTTCTACCGCACACAGCTCGAAAAGATCCGTGCACTGCCAGAAAACGAGCAGGCTGCTGCGGCGAGAGAACTGATCGAACACGAATCGGTGCGTGAGGATGAATTTATGTTCTCGGTCACGGAAGACACTCTGAAGCGCTTCGGCGGCAAACCGCTCGATGCGTACCTGAACTTCCGCGGCGACAGCGAAGGCTACAATAACGGGGAACTGCCGACTTCGCTGCTCGGCCTCTACGACCACTTCTTCTTCCACTGCATGCTCGGCGGCTTCACGCCGGGGCAGAACTACGTGTTGAAGCTGATGTGCTCCGACCGCCGCCGCAATCCGATGCCCGAGACCGATCTGATCATCACCGCCAACGGCAAAGAGGTTTACCGCGGCCCGTATTTCGGCGGCCGTCCCGATCCGGAGTACGATGCCAAATGGCTGGGCAGAAAGTACATTTCCCAAACCTTTGACCTTCCGGCCGACGTCTTTGAAAACGGTTGCCTGAAACTTCGGTTTGAAGAAAACACCTATGGCGTAGAGTTCTCAGAGTTCCGAATTTTACGAGCCGATAGCTAAAAGTTTGAACAAATACTTGACATTAAAATGTGATAGTGTTATAGTAAATGGGAGGCAGAAAAACTCTGTCTCCCATTTACTGTCCCGGTGCGTTAAAGGGGAGGAATTGCTTTGAAAAAGAGATTTAGTAAGCGTTTTTTCATGAAAATTGTATTGTTCATCTGTGCCGTTTTGCCGGTGCTGACACTCGGCGGATGTGCGCTGTTCCCGGAAGAAGAAGAGCCCATGCCCGTTCCGCTCGTTGAGGTTAAGCAGGCCGAATACGCGACCCGCTCGCCCGAACGCCAGACGATCGAAAACTGCGTCGAAGGCAAAGCCAAGGTCGTCGCCGCAAAACAGGTGGATGTTTCGTTCACCGAAACCGCCGGCTATATTTCCAAGCTCTATTTCACCTACGGTGACTACGTCAACGAAGGCGATTTGCTCTGCTCGCTCGACGATCCGACGCTGGGCGAACAGCTCTACGAAGCGGAATGCCGCGCGGAAATTTCGGAACTGGAATTTGCGCGCCTGCAGGAACGCTATCAAAACGGCGAACTGGATGAAATCGCATGGAAGCAGGCGGAACTCAACATCTATATTGTCCGCCGTGATCTGCAGAAGCTGCGCGACCGCTTTGAAGGTACCCAGCTCTATGCACCGATGTCCGGCGTCGTTGTTTATGCCGCAGACATCAACGAAGGCGCATACGTGAATGCCCGCGACGTGGTGTACTCAATTGCCGACACGACCGAGCTCTTTATCAAATTTGAAGAAATCGACTACGTAAAGCTCCCGCTTTATGCCAAGTGCGAACTTACGCTCGACTACGGCGGCGAACAGATCAAGTACGACGGTCAGGTCATCCGCACACCGGACAATCTGCCGGAAGATGCATTAAACAGCGATAAGTATTCGGTGCTTCTGAAGCTCGACCGCGATCTGCCCGAAGGCATCGAACTCGGCACCGAATTGAGCCTTTTCTACCTGATCGAACGCAGCGAAAACACGATCACGATTCCCAAACACGCCATCAAATATGTCGGCAACCGCAGCTACGTCTACGTTCTCGAAGACGGATACCGCCGCGAACGCGACATTTTGGTGGGTATTGTCAGCGAGTATGACGCAGAAATTCTGGAAGGCCTCGACGAAAACGACCTCGTGATCTATTGATCGCCCAAAGGAAACGGTGATTTCACTATGTTTAAAACAGTATTCAGAAGACTGAGCAGCAGCCGCTGGAAGGTCCTGTCGCTGTTGACCGGTTTGATTTTGGCGATCGCGATCGCATTCTGTATTCCCGTCTATTCCGACGGCGTTTTGCAGCGCATCCTGATCAAAACACTGGAAGAAGTACAGACAACGACAGGGGAGTATCCCTCCTACATCAGTATTGATTATCGTATCGCCGGTGTGAAGAAAAACTCCGACTATATTTCCGGCGTGATCGAAGAAGAGCTGGCCGCTTTGGATGCGGCTATGCCGATGGACAGTCTCGTCAAAGGCAAATACTATAAATATGAGATGTTCCGCCGTTCGAGCGATTTCAGCCGAAAATACGAAAACCTCTCACTGACCTATTACGAAAATCTGGAAGACCACGTCAACGTGGTTACCGGGCGTATGTACAATCCCGACCGAGATGATGGGATCGTCGAGGTTGTCATGAACAACCGCTTCCTTGTCAAATCCATGTATACGCTCAATGAGGTCTACGAATTTGACAGCTTGTATTCCGACGAAGCCGAAGGCATCAAAATTATGATCGTCGGCATCGTCGAACCGTTGGATGCTTCCGAGCTCTTCTGGTACGAAGAATTCAACGATATCTCCGGCGGTATGTTTGTTTCCAACAACTACTTCGCCCAAAAAATTGCGGCGAATATGGACTACGCCCGCCATTTAACACAGTTTACCTACTATAACGCCTACAACTTCTACGACCTAAAGACCGATACGGCCGAAAGTGCGGCAGCGATCTACCGTACGACCAACGACAATCTCACCGAACGTCTGGCCAAAAACATGCTGCAGTTCAATATCACTCAAGCGATTGATGACTTCGTCGCCAAAAAGGATACGGTCGAAGTCAGCATGTACATCCTGACGATCCCGGTCTTCATTCTGCTCGCATTCTACATCATCATGGTTTCGCGCCTGAAGCTGCAAAGCGAACAGCACGAAATTTCGGTCATGCAAAGCCGCGGTGCCGGCCGTCCGTACATTTTAGGGCTGTACCTGATCGAATGCATTCTTTTGATGAGCGTTGCGTTGTTGATCGGACCGTTGATCGGGCGCTTCTTGTGCGAAGTGATCGGTGCCTCTAACGGCTTTTTGGAATTCGTCAACCGCAAGGCGCTTGATTTCCGCCTCGTTCCGGCCGCATTCTATTCTGTCGGCGCGGTTGCACTGCTCTTCATCCTGATTACCATGATCCCGGCGTTCTTCGGCGCCAGCATCAACATTCTGGAAAGCAAGCGCAAAACCCACAAAAAACACACACCGTTTTACCACAAGTATTTCCTGGATGTCCTGTTCCTCGGCATCGGCCTCTACGGATTCTACAACATGGAAATGCAGCGCCGTATGCTGGAAACACTCCTCGCCGAAGGCACAATCATGGGGTCGAGCAGCGATATTCTGACCTATCTGTCGAGCACGCTGTTCGCGCTCGGTGCCGGTATGCTGTTCCTGCGAATTTATCCGCTCATCATCAAATTGATCTTTTGGGCAGGCCGCCGCATTTGGCCGGCATGGGCGTACGCCACGATCAACCGTGTCGCGCGTAACCGCGATGCCGCTCATATCATGCTATTCCTGATCGCCACGGTTTCCATCGGTATCTTCAGCACCGATGCGGCCCAGTCAATCAACAGCCACATCGAGAAGAACACGCGTGCCACCCACGGCAGCGACATCGTATATCGGCCGATCTGGCAGAAATACGACAATGAAGGCAATATTGTCTACGGCGAGGCTGAAAACGACGGCAACATCGTCAAGATCTACGATGACGACGAATTGATCCAAAGTATCCATGTCAACTACAACGAGCTCCTGCCGCAGACCTTCCTCGAATTTGAAGGCGTGGAAGCAGTTGCGCGCGTGTACAGAGAAGATGGGGTTGGCATTCGTGCCGGACGGACTCTGCAGGATGTCAGCGTTATGTACATTGATCCGTATGATTTCGGCACGGTCGCGTTCTCGTCCGCAAACATGAATACTTACCACCTAAACGAGTATCTGAACATCATGTCGTTGGACGAAAACGCATTGGTCGTTTCCAACAACATCATGAAGCAACTCGGCTTAAAACCCGGCGACAACCTGACGGTCTCCGCTACAGTCGGCAGTATTACCGGCATAATCATCGCAGGTGTTGACTCGTGGCCCGGATTCGAGAAATACTACACAACCGATCTCGGCAAGGCTTACGAGACCACATTTGTTGTCGGTAATCTCTCGAAGGTCTTCTTCGAACACGATATCCGCCCGTATTCGTTCTGGATCAAGCGCACCGAAGATGCCACCGACACCGGCATCTTTAACGCACTTTCCGCCAGCGATCACGGAATCGATTCCATCGAAAGCGCGACACAGGCGGTCATCGAAGAGAAGAACAGCCCCGTGCTGCAGGGCACAAACGGTCTGCTCTCGGTCTCGTTCCTCACCGCGCTGATCATCTGTGCGATCGGCTTTATGATCTACTGGATCATTTCGATCAAATCGCGCACATTGCTCTTCGGCATTTCCCGCGCACTCGGTATGTCCAAGGGCGGCATTATGAAAATGCTGATTACCGAACAGCTGCTGGTCTCCGGTGTTGCCACCGCGATGGGTATTCTGATCGGCAAAATCGGCAGCACACTGTTTGTCCCGATGCTCGCGATCAACTACACCTCCGTCGAGGATATCATTCCGTTCCACGTGGTCGCAACCAAGGAAGACTTGATCCGCATCTGTGTGATCATGCTTGCGTTGCTGGTGATCTGCGTGGCGATTCTCTCGCTGATGGTCATCCGTCAGAAGATCGACCGAGCCGTCAAGATGGGCGAAGAATAAGGAAAGGCAGGGGATATGATGGAAACTACCGACAATACGATCCTGATGCGCGGCGAACACATCTCCCGTGTCTTTCGTTCCGGATCCGAAACCGTGCACGCGCTGAACGATGTCTCCGTTGAGATCAAAAAAGGTGCGCTCACCGTTCTGCGCGGACGCTCGGGTTCCGGCAAAACGACGCTTCTGAACATCCTCAGCGGTCTCGATACGCCGACAGAGGGGACGGTATACTTTAACGGAGAAAATATCAGCGATCTTTCCGACCGCAAGCGCGACAAGCTGCGCGCCAAACACATGGGGTTTGTTTTTCAGGCGGTTGCATTGATGCCGGATATGAACGCGATCGAAAACATCGAATACGGTCTGCGCATTGCCGGCCGCTACGACCGCAACAGCCGCAAAATTGCGGAGGAATGCCTGCGTATGGTTGGCCTCGGCAAACGCATGCACCATTTGGCACAAGAGCTCTCTGGCGGCGAGCAGCAGCGTGTTGCCATCGCGAGGGCGATCGCGCATGCGCCCACACTGATTTTTGCCGATGAACCGACGGCAGAACTCGATACCGCCATGGGCATTCAGGTTGTCGACATCTTCAAGCGGCTGATTCGCGAGCAAGGTGTTACGATCGTCATGACAACGCACGACCCCAACATGTTGGAACTGGCCGACTGCGTTTATACCTTGTTAGACGGGGTGATCATCGATGGCAATGATTGAATGCGAAAACCTGGTCAAGATTTATAAGACCGACGAGATCGAAGTTATGGCTCTGCAGGGGCTCGACCTCACCGTCGAAGACGGCGAATTCATGGCCATGATGGGCAAGAGCGGCAGCGGCAAGTCGACGCTTTTGAACATGCTTGGCGGCCTCGATACGCCGACGGCCGGTAAGTTGTTTGTCCACGGCCACGATATGCTGCGCATGAAAAAATCGCAGATGATGACGTTCAAGCGCAAAGAAGTCGGATTTGTCTGGCAGAACAACGGGCGCAATATGCTTCCGTTTTTGAGTGCACTCGACAATGTCATGCAGCCGATGATCTACGCCGGCCGCAAAAAGCGCAAAGAACGCGCCGAAATGCTGTTGGAAATCGTCGGACTCAAGCATCGCATGAAAAACAAGGTCGATCAGCTCTCCGGTGGCGAGCAGCAGCGTGTGGCAATTGCCATCGCCATGGCCAACGAACCGGCGCTGTTGCTGGCCGACGAACCGACCGGTGCGGTTGATACCAAAACCGCCGACCTGATCTTCGATATCTTCCGTGAACTCAACCGCACACTCAAGCAGACAATCGTAATCGTCACCCACGACTTCCGCATGTCGCAGAAGGTCGATCGAGTGGTCAACATCCGCGACGGCAAAACCAGCAGCGAAATCATCCGCAGCATCAGCTATGCCGATGAATTGAAGCAGCTGCACAAGCAAAATTCGGTTCACACCGAATGGATCTCGCTCGACCGAGCCGGACGTTTGCAGCTCCCGCAGGAATACGTCGACAGCTTAAAGATTGAGATCCCCGGAAAGATGATCGCGCGCCGAGAAGGCGACCAGATCATCCTTACAAAAGATGATAAATCCGAAAATGCCGATTCGTAATACACAAAAACCGGTCTGCTGCAAGTTGCAGCAGACCGGTTTCTTCATGTTTACGATATCAGATATTGAGGATAGTTTCGCCGTTACCCTCGGCAGTGCCTTCGATTCCGGCGCGCAGAGCCGCCATATCGCGTTTCATTGCCAGCGTGAAGGAGAGAATATCGCTGTGGTGCACCACAAAGTTTGCACCGGTCTCTCTACACCAATTGATCTCCTGCGAAAGCTCACCGGCATAGTGGACGTGGATGCCCGAACCGATTCCGGCCTGACGCCCCTTGGACAGGATCTCACGCACAGCGGCATCGTACTTCGGGTGCGTGTACTGTTCGGGAATCCCCAGGCTCGTCGAGAGGTCATGCGGCCCGATCAGAATGCCGTCGAGGCCGTCAATCTTGACAATCTCATCGAGATTTTCCATCGCCGGAATGCTCTCGATGTTGACAATCAGCGACTTCGAACGGTTGGCATTTTCGAGGTATGCCTTCAACTCCGGCGACGGGGTTTCGATTCCGTTGAGGATATTCTCCAGTTTAATGCCCTTCAACGGCTTATATTTGACGGCACCGACCAGAGTTTTGACCTGTTCGGGCGTTTCAATGTAAGGGGCGATAATCCCTTCGGCACCGGCGTCAAGCGCCATCGAGGCTTCATAGGGATCCGGAGAGGGGATACGGACAATCGGTGCAATGTTCATCGCCTTGAAGGTCTGGCACATCCACGAAAGCGTGGTGCGGTCAACGCAAATGTGCTCCGTGTCGATGAAGATGTAGTCGAAACCAAGGGTCTGGATGGTTTCCGCAAACTTGGGCGAACGGGAAACAAGCATCATGCCGTACAAAAACTTTCCGGCGTGGAGAGCATCTCTAAAATCGCGACCGTTCATACGTCAATTCTCCTTTATTTATCGATTCACTACATTGATCGGCGATCCGTCAAGGAACGCGCGAATATTATCGGCGGTAACCTGCATCAGGCGTTTGCGGGCATCCAGCGTTGCCCATGCAATGTGCGGCGTGATGATCGTTTTTTTCGAAGAAAGGAGCGGGTTTTCGGCCTTCGGCGGTTCGGAAGAAAGCACATCCAACGCCGCACCGGCAATCCGTCCACTGTTCAGGGCCTCGGCAAGTGCCGCCTCATCGATCAGCTGACCGCGCGCTGTGTTGATAATCCACGCGTTCGGTTTCATCCGGGCGATGGCGTCTTTGCCGATCATGCCGGTATTTTCAGGCTTTAGCGGACAGTGTAGCGTGATGATATCGGCGTTGGCATACAGTTCTTCCAAAGTCACGTAGGTAAACGCATAGCCGACGTCGAGCGGGCGTCTGTGCGGGTTGTAGGCGAGAATCTTCATCCCGAATGCGGCGGCAATCTCGGCAACTTTCTGTCCGATCGCCCCCATACCGACAATACCGATCACTTTATCCTTCAGCTCCGTCAGCGCCTGCACCCAATACGAATAGTCTTTTGCTTGTACCCAGCCGCCAGCGTGAACAGAGCTGCTATGTGCGGCTGTCCCGTGGCAGAGCTCCAAAATTAACGCAAACGTCAGCTGCGCAACCGAGCTTGTGCTGTAGGCAGGAACATTGGAGACCGGAATCCCATACTCTGCCGCAGCGGCGGTATCGACGATATTGTAACCTGTGGCCAGTACGCTGATAAACTTCAAATCAGGCAGCGCATGGATCGCATCTTTGCTGAGAACAGTTTTGTTCGTCAACAGAATATCCGCGCCCTGAGCGCGTTCGAGTAAAAGCTCCGGCGGGGTACGGTCGTAGACGGTTAGGTCGCCCAAAGCCTCGACCGCAGTCCACGGGTTGTCGCCGGGGTTCAGAGCATAGCCGTCCAATACGGTAATTTTCATATCACACATCCTCTCCGTGTTCGTCCGAAAGCGGCAGGGAAGTCAGCTGCGGACAGTGCATTCATTATACTATGTTTTTTCGGATTTGGCAAGAGAATGATAAATTTTCTTTGTTTTTCTTCTCAAAAAATACCGGAAAGAAATTAGAAAATCGGACATCCGGGGATTCCGGAAAATTGTGCGGAAAGGGAAACACAAGTGTAAAATAAAAGGAGAAAGCCGCAAAACGGTACTCCCTCCCATTACCGTTTCGCGGCTTTCAAACGCACAAAAATGCAAGAAGTTATCAAAATAATGTTAAACACTAGGAAAATTGACAAATCAACAATTGCTTTTATTGTTCTGTAATTTTCCTTAGCATGGTTATATTATACAGGAAGACTCGCCGATTTTCAACTAACCAAACGGACATCTCAACGCCAAACTATGTCGTTTCGGTAACACAGGTAAGTATCAGTCTGTCGGGGCGGTAGCATTACGGCAAATCTCAAAACAGAGCAAATAGCGCATAATATCTTTTCAATCTTGCGCAAATTCGGCGAAATCACCTTTGCAATCTCATAAATTTTCCGATAAAATATAGAAAGAGGTTTTCTATATTTTACGATCAGAAAGAGGCGTGCAGTCGGATGGAAATCAACACACTCGTGGCATACGGTGCCAATGGAATTTGCAGAATTGAAGGGATGAGCGAGCAGATGATTGATGGTGTATGTCGCAGATTTTATGTACTGCGCCCGGTCGAATCGGAATCTTCCACCATTTACGTTCCGACCGATTCGGAAATGCTCTGTAAAAAGATGAAGCCGCTGCTCACACCGAGCGAAGCACTGGATTTGATCCAAACAATGCCGGAATCAGAGACGCTTTGGATCACCGACGACCGCGAACGCAATGAACGCTACCACAAAATGATTGCAGACGGCAACTGCAGTGAGTTGGTGCGGCTGACTAAGACCTTGTACCAACGCAAACAGTACCTCGCCAAATTCGGAAAAAAATTGCGTTCTGCCGATGACCGCATCCTGCAGCAGGCCGAGAAAATCCTGTTTGGGGAATTGGCCGTTGTTTTGGGAATTCCGCGCAGCGAGGTTCTGGCGTTTATCGAAGAAAAGCTGGTAAAAACTGCTGCAGAAGAGAAATAACCGGTTGACAAACCGCCGTGTGTTCGCTATCATAATAGCAGAACCGCTGTTATGAAAGGGGCACAACAAGATGCTTCGTTATCCCGATCTGGTCACCCTATATTGCGAAACAGCCAAACAGGAATTTTCAGGACCGCATGGGCAATACGCGGACGTCTCCTATACGCTCGCTCTGTTAAAAGACCGTATGAGAGTCTCGGTTGTTGCCGGTCAAACGCCGATTCGTTTTCTGCGTCTGCGCTGGCGTTTCACTGCAGAAGAGCGCAGAAATGACCGTATTCGCATCTACGGTGACGCTTGGGAGCGCGCCGGCGGCACTCTCGAATGGCGCGGAATCGTTCCGGAACGAGTGATGCCGTGGTTTATGCTTGTTTCCAACGGCAGTGATGCCGATTTTGATGTATCCGGACGCCGTACCGATGCCTACGGCGTTTGTGTGCAGCCCAATGCGTTTTGCTTTTGGCAGTACGATGCGGCCGGTGTAACGCTTTGGGTGGATCTGCGCAACGGCGGAAGCGGTGTTTTGCTCGGTGGCCGAGAACTGGAGGCATGTACCGTTTTATTCCGCACATACGAAAATTGCTCCGCATTTTCGGCCGGTGAGCAATTCTGTGCGGAGATGTGCCCGGCGCCAAAGCTGCCAAAACAGCCGGTCTACGGCGCCAATAACTGGTACTACGCATACGGAAAAAGCTCGCACAGCGAGATTCTGACCGATACTGAGATTCTCGCAGAGCGCTGCAAAGGCATGGAAAACCGACCGTTTATGGTGATTGACGACGGATGGTCACCCAACCCCAAAAACGGGCCGTGGACACGCGGCAACGAGCGTTTCCCGGATATGCGGCGTTTGGCTGGGGAAATCGCCAAAAAGGGCGCTCGGCCCGGAATTTGGGTACGTTATATCTACGATGAAAAACAGGTTTGTGATTTGCCCAAGGACTGGCACTATCCGCACGACCCCGATTTTCTCGATCCGTCACATCCAAAAGTGCTCGAATACATCGCCGAAACAACCCGCAGATTTGTCGATTGGGGTTATGAACTGATTAAATTTGACTGCTCCACTCAGGATATTCTCGGCCGCCGCGGCTATCGCACGCCCGACGTGATCGCGCCTGACGGCTGGCATTTCTTTGACCGAAGCAAGACCTCGGCAGAAATCATTCTGAATTTCTACCGCACGATACGCGCTGCGGCAGGGGAGGATGTTATTCTGCTCGGCTGTGCAACAGTTTCACACCTGAGCGCAGGCATCGTCGAGGTTGGCCGCACTGGCGCAGATATCAACGGCTATGACTGGGACATCACACGCCGGATGGGTGTGAACACATTGGCGTTCCGTATGATGATGAATAACCGGCTGTTTGCGGTCGACGCGGATTGCGTCGGCATCACGGAATGGCTGCCGTGGCATTATAACCGTCAATGGCTCAAAATTCTCGCTTGCAGCGGTACGCCGCTCTTTGTGTCGTGTAAGCCTGGTATTCTTGATACTGCTGGACTGAACGAACTGCGTGATGCATACCTCCAAAATTCCGTGCAGGCCGACAAACTGATTCCGCTCGATTGGATGGAAAATATCTGTCCGGAGCGTTGGTTGCTCAACGGCAGCGAAATTTGGTTTGATTGGTTTGATGACCATGTCAATTCCGGATTCCAAGGAGAATCCAAATTGTAATCCGCAAAGTCCCTCCGAAATGCGTTTTTCGGAGGGACTTTTTCAAAGCCGTAACTGGCAGGGGGGCTTTGGTTCGGGTATTCCGGCCGGAATTTCTCCGTAGATCCAATTAAACAAAATGTAAATTTTGTTTAATCAAGGGCGTTGAAATACAGTATCTCGTGGTTCGATGGCTTTAGCAAGCGCGGTCAAAGGTATATTGATATACTTGATGAAGCCCGATTGACAAACTCCGCACGGCGCATGTTTTTTATAGTAGCTTCGCCGTACAATCGACACGAGATTTGAATCCGATTCTTTTTTTGACTTTGACTTGGATTTGTCAGACGCGTTCTTTACAAATTTTGTAGCTGATTGGTTTTGGATTGACGCACAGCAATCAATCAATGATAAATCCACCCCGCGTTTTACTGCCAACCGTATCTGCAAAAAACCAGCGGCACAAATACGAGTCGGTATTTGTGCCGCTGGTTTATTTATTTCTTTTGGTTTTCTTAGTCAGAGCTCTCATCCTCAGTTCGCAGAACCAACGGCCGCACCGTCATCGTCCGGCCCGGCACACGCTTGTACGGATCATACCGAAACCGCCGGCACTTATGATCGGCCGCAACCGGTCCGTGGTAATAACAAAGCATCGTATCCCGCGCAGTTTTGTCCGCCCAAGCACAGTGTTCGCAAGCACGCGGATGATTTTTATAAAACAGCACCCAAATCGCAACCTTTCTTTTCGCCAACTATCAAAAAAACACGCAAAAACAGGTGTTAATCTTTTGTTCATATTTTATCATTTTTCGGTGTCTGCTGTGTTTATTCGTATTATACCATACTTTTTTCCAAAATACAAACAGAATCGTTCGCCCGAATCTTACGGATTTCGTCAAACGATCCCGGCGGCTAAAAAAATGCGGAATTTGCTTGTGTTTGACTGTGGATTATGGTATTATATATACTGTACTGTTGTGCAAATATAAGGAGGCAGCCATTATGAAACTTATCAGAAAAGAACACATTTACCCGATCGAAAACTGCCCGATCCCCCCTTCCTGCCACGCTTCCACCCTGATTCGCCTGAAAGACGGCACCATCGCCGCAGCATGGTTTGCTGGAACCAACGAATCCGACCCGGACGTTTGTATCTGGTTTGCGAAATTTGACGGAAATGCTTGGGAAACGCCGGTTTGCGTCACGCCCGACAACAATATGGCTCACTGGAATCCCGTTCTGTTTTTGGATAACGACACCAACACCATTTGGCTTTTCTATAAAGAAGGCACCACGCCGCGCACTTGGTACACGCTGATTACCAAATCGACCGACGACGGCAAGACATGGAGCGAACCCGAACTTCTCGTTGAAGATGACGAGTCGCCGCGCGGCCCGGTTAAGAACAAAATGATCGAGCTTTCCAACGGCACTTGGCTGGCACCGACCTCGTACGAAAGTCTTGCCAGGTGCTGGATGCTCTTTATGGATCGCTCAGAAGACAAGGGTAAAACCTGGCAGCAGACCGATTTTGTTCCGATGAAGCTCGACGAAACATCCGACATCGTCTATACCCACGTCGATGATATGCCCGAAAAGAGCTACGGTCTGATTCAGCCGACCCTTTGGGAAGAGCTGGAGAATCCTGGACATGTGCATCTGCTGGCACGTTCCAGCCTTTGCAGGGTCTACCGCGCCGACAGCACCGACTACGGCAAAACTTGGTCTCGCGCCTATCCGATCGATCTGCCCAACAACAACAGCGGCCTCGACGTTGTCCGCACCGATGACGGCACGCTGGCGTTGATCTATAACCCGGTCAGCGGCGACTGGGCGGAACGTACGCCGATTTCCGTCTCGATCTCGCGCGATAACGGCCAGACCTGGACCGAACGCATCGATCTTGAAACAATTCCCGGCGAATACTCCTATCCTGCGATCATCGCCGACGGCAACAAACTCTATATGACCTATACCTATCAGCGCAAAACAGTCGAATTTGCGATCATCGAACTGTAAACATACAAGAATTGAGGATAAATCATGTACTGCGAAAACAACTGTGAAATTGCCGATCTCGCACTTGCGCCGACCGGTCATCAAAAAATCGAATGGGTCAAGCCGTCGATGCCTGTCCTTTCGTCGATCCACGAGCGTTTCTTGCGTGAACAGCCGCTGGCCGGACTGGACATTTCCATTTCGATCCACCTCGAGGCCAAGACCGCGTATTTTGCCCACGTTCTGGCTGCCGGAGGTGCCAAAGTCCGCGTGACCGGCTGCAATCCGCTCTCCACGCAGGACGATGTGGCGGCCGCATTGGTCGATGACGGTTTTTGCGTCAACGCCGTGCACGGCGCTTCGGCGGAAGATTATCGCCGCCATTTGATTGCAACTTTGGAAAACAAGCCGCAGCTGATCGTCGATGACGGCGGTGACCTCGTGGAAATCCTGCACGAGGTGCGTCCGGAGCTTGGCGAGCGTTTGGTTGCCGGCTGTGAAGAAACGACCACCGGTGTTCATCGTCTGCGCGCTCGTTCTGCGGCAAGTCAGCTCAAGTTCCCCATGATCGCCGTCAACGACGCCGACAGCAAGCATCTGTTTGATAACCGTTACGGCACCGGACAAAGCGTTTGGGATGCGATCATGCACACAACCAACCGTATGGTCACCGGCAAAACAGTTGTTGTCGCCGGCTACGGCTTCTGTGGCCGCGGTATTGCCAAGAACGCCCGCGGCCTTGGCGCAAATGTTATCGTCACGGAAGTTGCACCGCACGCCGCGCTGGAAGCTTGTATGGACGGCAACCGAGTGATGCCGATGGCCGAAGCCGCAAAACTGGGCGACATCTTTGTCACAGCCACCGGCTGCCGCGACGTCATCACCAAAGAGCATTTCGCTGTGATGAAAAATGATGTACTCCTCTGCAATGCCGGCCACTTCGACGTCGAAGTCTCTGTACGAGATCTGGCGGAAATGGCAGTTTCGAGCTGTGAACGCCGCGCCAACATCACCGGCTATACGCTGGCAGACGGCCGCGTGCTCAATGTGCTCGGAGAAGGCCGTTTGGTCAATCTCGCCGCCGGCAATGGCCATCCGGCAGAAATCATGGACATGAGTTTTGGTCTGCAGGCACTTTGCGTAGAATACGCCGCTAAAAATGGGCATACTCTGGAAAAAGGTGCTGTGATCGATGTCCCGCGTGGTCTCGACGAACAAATCGCTATTCTGAAGCTCGCGGCAATGGGTGCGGCACTCGATACCCTCACGCCTGAGCAGTATGCCTATCTGAACGGTTGGGAAGTCTGACCAACATCCTGAAAGGACGATTTGACCCATGGTTTCCGCAGCCAAAAAGCGTCGGCGCAAACGTGCGCTGATTTCCCTGCTGATCCTTGCAATCCTTGCCGCACTCGTTGTTTGCGCATTTTGGCAAGGTCTGACGGTTTCCCGCTATGAAATCGCAATTTCCGGTCTGCCGGAATCCTTCCGCGGATTCCGCATCGTACAGGTCGCCGACCTTCACTGTGCGCGCTTTGGCGACGAACAGGAGCTTCTGTGTGAAAAGATCCGCGATCTGAACCCGGACATCATCGTCATCACCGGCGACATGACCGATCAGACAATCCTCGATCCGGAACCGACGCGCGAACTCTGCGAGGCCTTTTCCGGCGAAATCTCCATGTACGCCGTGCTCGGCAACCACGACCTTTGGATTGCCAAAAGCGACGTTCGCGCATTGCTGGATATCTATGAAGCGTGTGGTGTGACCGTTTTACGCGGTGACACGGTTCCCCTCACAATTGGTACCGACACCATCTATCTTCACGGCGAGGACGATCCGGCACACTGGGGCAACGACACAGTTGGGTTCCTCAAGGAAAATCCAATCGGGCTCTCCCCTGTTGACGGTTCGGTCAATTTGCTGCTCTATCACCGCGCCAATGCTTTTCCTGCGATCTCCGATGCAGGCTTTGATCTGATCATCGCCGGACATATGCACGGCGGTCAGGTTCGAATCCCGCTGGTTGGCGGTCTCGTCTCCCCTACGCGTGAATTTTTCCCGGACTATACAGCCGGTCTCTATCAGGAAAACGGCACACAGATGGTGGTAGGGCGCGGTTTGGGCAATGCAGTTTCGGTTCCGCGGATTTTCAACGCACCCGAACTGGTTTTGATCACATTGCAGGGAGTGTCCAAATGACGGACCTATCCTATGATGTGGTTTTCAGCCGTCGTAAAACGATTGCACTTTCGCTGGATCCGGGCGGCAACTTGACCGTCCGTGCACCGCTGCGAACCGGAAAAAACGTGATTGAAGATGTTATTCTCCGGCATCGCAGCTGGATTATCCAAAAACAGCATGCTTTGGCGGAGGCGAAATCCGCACATCCCGAAGTTCGGATTTGCGACGGTGCAGTGCTCCCCTATTTGGGTGGATCGCTGACGCTTCAAATTGCGGATGTTGCCGAAGTCAAACAGATCGGTGATACGCTGCAGATTCCTCCGTCGGCCGACGGGCGGGTACTGGTCGCATGGCTGAAAGATCAGTTGCGGCCGATCCTCACGGAACGTTGTGCATACTTTGGCGAAAAGATGGCAGTCCGGCCGCAGAGCGTCGGCATCACCTCGGCCAAAACGCGTTGGGGCTCCTGCTCCGCATCCAATCGGCTGAATTTCACATTTCGACTCATCTTCTGCCCACCGGATGTCATCGACTACGTGGTGATCCACGAGCTATCGCACATTCGCCACAAAAATCATAGCGCGCAATTTTGGCAGCAAGTCGGTTCTGTGCTCCCGGAGTATGCAAGTCAGCGCCTATGGTTGAAGAAAAATGCGCTTCTCATGGAAATTTTCGCATAATAAAAAGGTTCCGGTCATAAGATCGGAACCTTTTTTCACGCCTATTTACAGTTCGCAGTCGATCGCAACACTCGCCGAACGCACGCGGTGCATATAGGTTTTGACCACTTCGCAGTGGTACGGATCCTTCTGATACGCTTCCAGCGCATCGCGGTCATCGAGCAGGACCTCCAGAATCACATCGTAGGAGCGTTCAGAGTGCAGGAAATCAATCCCTACATAGATATCGCGCAGAAGCGGAACATTGCCCTTCATGCCCAGGAGCACGCTCTGCGCCTCCTTACAGGCGGCTTCCGACGAATCTTTGAGTTTAAAACAAACAACATGTTTAATCATACGGATTCTCCTTTTATTCCGCCGCAGCGTTTTGATTGATAAAGCTGGTCAGACGCTTATAGACCTTGGCATTCGCATCCATCGCATCGTAGTAAGCATCATCCATTTTGTCGGTGTCGGTATTGTTGAGTTCCTGCATCAGATACTGCGTCGCACCGCGCAGCTGCCCGACAAGGTCAGCGGCGGTATCGGCGAGCTTGGCTTCAGCATCGGCCGACAAATCACCCGCGGCAAGCACACTGCCGTAGTTCCGAAGTGCTGTAACGGTTTCACCGCAGAGCTGCAGATAGCCTTCGTGGATTCTGGCACCAAGATCGCACCGCGACAGCTCACCCGCATAGTAGATCAGATCCGCACCATCAACATCTTCCGCTTCCAACTCATCGAGTACGGTTTCGGTCAGGTCATTGATGTAGAAAATATCCTTCCGCAGTTCACAGCCGTAGACACGCTTCATCATTTCGCTTTGCGTAAAAAACATCACGCAAAAAATCGCTACGGTAATCGAAAACAAAATGGCAACCACCAATGCCGGGCTAAGCTTCTTCCTCATTGGTTCCTCCTGTTTTTTCCGGCGGCCGTACCGTCGCCAGAGGGTTCACATCGGCCGCACGGCGCAGAATGTCGTTACTGACATGGGTATAGATTTGGGTCGTGTTGAGCTGCTCGTGCCCAAGGATCTCCTTGAGCGCGAGCACATCAACACCGTTTTGGTACATTAAGGTCGCGGCAGTATGGCGTAGCTTGTGCGCCGAATATTTTTCGGCGTCCAGTCCCGCCTCCTCCAGCCGTTTTTTGACCAGCCATTTGACGGTCATGGCTGTAATGCGGGTCTTCCGGCGGGTGACAAATAATGCACGTTCACCCGGTGCTGCCACCTTTGCACGCTCCGGCAGATATGCCGCAATCGCGCTGCGGCAGGCATCGTTTAAATACACCGTTCGCTCTTTGTTACCCTTACCCGTGATGACCAACGTTTCGCCGTTTTGGATATCCGCAAGATCGATCCCGCAGAGCTCCGAAACACGCAGTCCGCAGTTTAAAAAGAGCGTCAAGATGCAGAAGTCACGTGCCGCATTCTCACCGTCAACACCGGAAAGAAGCGATACGCTTTCTTCCGTTGTCAGATGCCGCGGAAGCGACTTTTTGATTTTCGCCGTCTCCAGCATTGCGGCCGGATTCTCGTCGAGCAGCATTTCCTGCTTCGTCAGATATTTGAAGAACATCCGCAGCGAAACCGCCTTCCGCGCTCTGGCAGCGCTGCCGATCCCGTTTCTGCCGTTGGGACGGGACGCATTCTCACGGTCGCGAGAGAGATAGCTCATGTAATCGTACAGATCCATCAGCGTGACCGATTTTAAAAGCGCCGCATCCACGTCTTTGATCGGGATCTCATCGAATGCCATGTCTGTCGGACAAAGCCCGCGCACCTGCTTCAGATAGCGAAAAAACAGGCGCAGATCGAGGTAGTATTCGTCTGCCGTGCGCGGTGATTTCCCTTGGATCGTCTCCACGTAGGTCAAAAACCGCCGCAGAATATCCGGGGCATCTTCAAAGCTTCGGTTCATGGAACGTTCTCTTCCTTGTCGTGTGTTTAGCGATAGGTCTCCGCAAACGAATCAAGCTTGCTCGTAAACGGCTTGATCACAAAGCCAAAGCTCAGATCGCGCGCAGCGAGGCCGTCGCGTTCGGGGTAAACTTCGGCCAGCAGGCCGCTCTCACTAATCGCCGTGATGCGGTAATCAAGACGCACGACCGATTCGTCGCGCGGGACAAGCTCATAATCGTGCTTGGCATCCATCAGTTCCTGTGAGGTAAAGCGAGAAATATTGAAGCACAGTTCGGAATCCTTCAGCGGTGCAAAGTAGAGACCGCGGCCTTCAAAATTGGCAACCTGTGCCCAGCGCGTACCGTAGTGCGAGCCGTTTTCCTGCGGGCGAATATAGTGCTCAAAGTTATCATCGGCGGTCGTTTCGTAGCGGCCGATTTTGGTCGACATGTGGCGGTCGGAGTACGCTTCGATCGGACCATGACCATAGTAGACGGCCTTATCGAATTCCTGCGGCAAATGCAGCTCTAAGCCGATCAGCGGCAGACGCGGGATCATATCCTTTAGACGGCCGTTGAAACGGATCTCCACCGCACCGTCGCTGCAGAAGGTGTAGCTAACCTCCGCCTTGATCGACGGCAGGCTGGAAACCGGGCCAAGTGCAATCTTTGTCAGGACTTCAAGTTTGCCGTCTTTGATCTCGCCAACCTCGGTCGCATAGGTCTTCTGCTGGGCCTTATTGAGGAAAAGCTTCAGCCAAAGATCCGCGCTGCTGCCGTTGATCGTAGGGGCGTGCCACAGAGAGAACTTGACAGGCTCGTTCAACGTCGCCTGCTCACCGCATTTGATCTGCATGATCTTGCCGCGGCGTTTGTCGAAGATGTATTCGGCGTTTCCGGCGGAAACAGACAGGATCGAGTCGGTTTCCGTCGCACGGAGCGTGCTCTGTTTGCGCGGCGGCAGTTCATCTGCAAGTGCGGTCAGGTCAAACTGCTCAAAACCGGTTTCAAAACCGGCATCCGCCCATGCCGTAGCATCGTTCTGAACGAACGACAACGTCAGGAAAGCATGACCCTTGACCGTCGCCGGATCGATCAGCGCAAAGCTCTTGCTCTCTTGGGCTGCGATATCCAGCGATTCGATTCGTCCCTGCGCACAGATCTTGCCGTCGCATTCCAGTTTCCAGACAAGAGCGAAGTCGGAAAGGTCGGCGAAATAACGGCGGTTGGTCACGGTCACAACGCCATCGGCATAGGTCGCGGCTGCCTGACGGTAGACCTGCTTCATATCGTAGTAGCCCGGGCGCGGACGGCGATCAGGGTACACAAGACCGTCGGCGCTGCCGGTACCGCTGTGGACGGCGTCGTTGAAGTCGCCGCCGTAGGTATAGCGACCGCCGCCGAGATCGACGCTATGGTCGCAATATTCCCAGATACAGGCGCCAAAGAAGCCTTTGTGCTTTAAAACGAGATCCCAGTTGGCAAAGACGTCGCCCGTCGACATCGAGCAGACGTATTCGCAGAGGAAGAACGGCTTATCGGAAAGTTTTTCAGCAAAATAGCGGGCAATATAGGCCGTATCGGCGTACATTCTGCTTTCCACGTCGGAGATATCGGCAAAGCATTCGCCTTCCGGAACAGCCTTGAATTCCAGATGCGCGTTCTCATAGTGGACGAGCGCTTTTGGTTCGCGCGCTTTGATATACTCGCGCATCGCACGGTGGTTGACACCGCAGCCGGACTCATTGCCGAGCGACCAGAGAACGACGCAGCCGCGGTTCTTGTCGCGTTCAAACAATCGCGCCGCGCGGTCAACGTAAGCGTTTTTCCAGTCCGGAGAGTTCGAGAGGAACGACCAGCGCGTCCAATCCCACTGGCCTTCCCAATCGTAGCCCATACCGTGCGTTTCAAGGTCGGCTTCGTCGATCATCAGGAAGCCCAGCTCTTCGCAGTACTGCACAAAGCGCGGGTCGTTGGGATAGTGCGAGGTGCGGATCGCGTTGCAGTTGGCCTGTTTGAGAAGCTGCAGATCCTTGAGCATCGCCTCTTCAGAAACCGCATGGCCAAGGATCGGATGCGAATCGTGGCGGTTGATACCGCGTGCCTTAGTCGGACGGTTGTTCAGCAGGACCACACCGTCTTCGATCACAAGGCGGCGAACAGCGATGCGTTCGGCGATCACTTCCCTGCCGGCCGTCATGACCAGCGTATACTGCTGCGGCTGTTCGTCATTCCAAAGAATCGGTGCGGAAACATCAAAATCGACGGTCTTGCTTCCACAGCCTTCGGCGATCAGCGTGCCGTCCGGTGCATACAGCGCGCATTTTACGTCAACCTCGCCGCGAAGCTCCAGTTCAACCGAGAGCTTTGCCGAAGAAAGATCGGCAGCGACATCCTGACGGACGTAGTAATCGCGGATATGCGCCTGCGGACGATTGAGCAGATAGACGTCGCGCAGGATACCGGACATGCGGAAATAGTCCTGGTCTTCCAGATAAGAACCGTCCGACCATTTGACGACCAGTACGGCCAAGCGGTTCGTACCGACTTTGACCAGTTCCGTCACGTCGAACTCACTCGTCATGTGGGCAACCTGGCTGTAACCCGCAAACTGACCGTTGACCCAAACGTAGAAGCCGCCTTCGACGCCTTCGAAGTTCAGGTAGTAGCGGTCGTCGGCATTTTCGACGGTGAAATCCCGCAGATAAAGGCCGCAGGGATTTTCATCGGGGACAAACGGAGGATCGACCGGATACGGATACTCGAGGTTTGTATAATTCGGTTTGTCGTAATCGCGGTCAAGATAGGTCTGCCAGCTGCGCGGAACAGAGATACGCTCGCAATCGGCATCGCTCAGATGGATATCGGATTCGCTGAAATCGAGGAACGAAGCATACCAACGGAAGCTCCATTCACCGGAAAGCAGCTGGAAGAATTCGGAATTTTCGCGGCGGCGCGTGGCAGCAGAGGAAAAGGACGCAAACGGGACGAAATAGGCACGAGGAGCTTCGCAGCCGACGTGCAGATGCTCGGTAGACTGATGATATTCCTGAAACAGCATACAGGTGATTCCTTTCTTCGTCTTTTGTTCTATGCATATTATACCTTGCGGCGATTCGATGGTCAAGGCATAAATCGTGAATTTTCCATTTTCAACAGAAAAAACCGGCAGGAGCATTTGCTCCTGCCGGTTTGCTGTTTCCTTGCGGAAACTTATTTCATCATCTTTTCGACTTCTTCAGCGAAGTTGTCTTCACGCTTCTCGAGGCCTTCGCCGCATTCGTAGCGGGTGAACGCCGCAACGGCGATTTCGCCGCCGAGCTTCTTGGCGAGGTCCGCAGCAGCGGCCTTGACGCTGATCTTCATGTCGCGGATGTACGGCTGATCCACGAGGCAGACTTCTTCGTAGAACTTGCCGATACGGCCGTTGACGATCTTATCGGCGACGGCGGCCGGCTTACCTTCGTTGACGACCTGAGCCTTCAGGATTTCACGTTCGGCTTCGACACGTTCGGTCGGGATATCGGCGCTGGTGACGAATTCCGGACGGTTGGCGGCAACGCCCATGCAGATGTCCTTGCCGAAGGAAGCAACTTCTTCGTTGCCCAGCAGGTTCTCGGAAACCGCCAGTTTGGCGATGACCGCGACCTTACCGGCCTGATGGTGGTTGTAGGTGGCGTAAACGGCGTTCGCGTCGGCAGCGTAGCGGACGAAACGACGGATCTTGATGTTTTCGCCGATGGTCAGGATCATGTTGTTGAGTTCCTGTTCAACGGTGAGATCGCTGTCGACGTAGTTGAGCTTCACAAGAGCTTCGACGTCGGCCGGATCGTTTTTGGCGACGAGGATCGCGAGGTTCTTAACAAAACCGGTGAACTTGTCGTTCTTGGCGGCAAAGTCGGTTTCGGTGTTGACTTCGACGAGGCAGGCAACGCCGCAGTTTTCGCAGTAGAACGGGAAAACGATACCTTCGGCAGCGATACGGCTGGCCTTCTTCGCGGCGGCGGCGATGCCGCGTTCACGGAGAAGAACGATCGCCTGTTCGACGTCGCCATTCGCTTCGGTGAGAGCCTTCTTGCATTCCATCATGCCGACACCCGTCTTGTCGCGGAGTGCCTTGATATCAGCAGCAGTGATAGCCATAATTATTTTCTCCCTTCAGAAATTGATGATCGGTTGGTTCTTACGCTTCAACAGGAGCCTGCTCAGCAGCGGCTTCGGTGTTTTCGTCGTAGCTTTCGCCCTGTTTGCCTTCGAGGATGGCGTTGGCCATCGTCTGGCTGATGAGCTTGATGGCGCGGATAGCGTCGTCGTTGCCCGGGATGACGAAATCAATTTCATCGGGGTCGCAGTTGGTGTCAACGATCGCAACGATCGGGATACCGAGCTTTCTGGCTTCCGCGATAACGATGCGTTCCTTGCGCGGGTCGACGACAAAGATCGCGCCCGGCAGCTTCTTCATTTCTTTGATACCGCCCAGGTATTTTTCGAGGCGTTCGATTTCAAGACGCAGCTTGATGACTTCTTTCTTCGGGAGAAGATCGAAGGTGCCGTCGGCTTCCATGGTCTGGAGCTGGACAAGGCGTTCAATACGCTTCTGGATGGTCTTGAAGTTGGTCATCATACCGCCGAGCCATCTGGTGTTCACGTAGAACTGGCCGCAGCGTTCCGCTTCGGTCTTGATGGCATCCTGCGCCTGCTTCTTCGTACCGACGAAGAGGACGCTTTCGCCGTTGGCGGCGATGTCACGGATGAAGTAGTAAGCTTCATCAAGTTTTTTGACGGTTTTCTGGAGGTCGATGATGTAGATCCCGTTGCGTTCCGTGAAGATGTAACGCGCCATTTTCGGGTTCCAGCGGCGGGTGTGGTGACCGAAGTGCACACCGGCTTCCAGAAGACTTTTCATAGATACGACTGCCATTGTGTTTTTCCTCCTTATTTGTTCAATCCGCCACACCGCTTACGCCCGAAACGGACCTCTCGCGAGGCACACCGCGCAGGCAACGGCGTGTGTGTGATACGCCTTTCGGCGCTGCCGGAACACTCAAATTTTATCCCGGCCGGACAACCTGATATATTTTATCACAACTCATGCGAAAAAGCAAGTCTTTTTTTGCATTTTTTCATTTCTTTTTTTGCGTTTTTTTCGTCTGCAGTCCATATATCTAACGGACACGCGTGCGCACGAACTTCGTCAGCAGAACAAAGGCCGCCACCAGCACCAGAACCGTCACGACAAGAATCGCATACATCGCAGATTCGGAGACGGCATGGTCGAAGAAACGGATCTCACAGTCGACCGCAGCGCGCATTCCCTCCAACGCGGCTGATGGTATACCGCTCTCCTCCATCGCCGCGAACACGCCGCGCATCGCGTGATTCCGAAGCAGTGCCGTCGCATACGTCCCCGGCAGGAAGGAAATGACCGTCTGCAGTGTCTCACCAAACTGAGAGATCGGAATATACGCGCCGCAGATAAAGCCATATCCGGCGCTGACGATCGAGCCAACCGCCGAGATCTGCCCTTGCGTGCAGAGAAAATGGTTGATGACCGAAGAAAGCGCCGTCCCGAACATGACAAGCAGGAAAACGTCCAGCAGGATCTTTGCCACGTCGGTTCCGGAGAGATACCAGCCGACGTTTATTAGGTAGAGAAAACTCGCACCGGCTGCCGCATAACAAATGATCAGTGTCGCCGCTGCAGATGCGAGGTAGTATCCCAGCGCAAGCGTCGAGCGGCGTACCGGCGCCATTGTCAGATCTCCGCGCGCACCGGTAACTTTATCCTGCACCATCAAAAAATTCGAGCAGAACGAAACCGTCACGCAGCAGACCGCAAGTAGCGACGACAACAGCTGACCGCCGACTGCGCCGTCGAGCAACTTGTCGTCGATCGGCACACCGGTCGGGATCGATGAGGCAAATGCATCGCGGTATACGTTGGCAAGGAAGGTCGAATACAGCAAAAGCAGGATCATCGGTGTGATCAGCGAAGTAAAAAACATCCCTTTGTCTTTGAAAAAGAGCTTGATGTTACGTTTTAAGAGTGCGCCGAGCCCGATCATTTTTCATCGCCTCCCACCAGTTTTTTGCCCGTAACCGCCAGGAATACGTCATCCATGCGTCCTTTGGTGATCTCGTAGTCCGTAAACAACGTCGGCTGCGACAGAATGAGCGCAGTCGCTTCGGCAGTATTGCTGACGGCGACCCGGAATGCATCACGCAGAGGTTCGTACGGCTTTCCGAGGGCGCGTACGTCGTCTTCCGGGACGTTGTAGAACGTGATATAGTCGCCGGTATACGCGTTCTTCAGCATCAGCGGGGTGCCGTCGGCGACGATTTTACCGCTGTCAAGGATCACAACGTAGTCGGCGTCGGCAGCCTCCTCCATGTAATGCGTTGTGAGGAAAACGGTCATGTTGTTTACTTTGCGCAGATCGTGGATAACGTTCCAAAGCGTCCGGCGCGTTTGCGGATCGAGTCCCGTCGTCGGTTCGTCCAGGATCAGGATCTTCGGTTCATGCAGCAGCGCACGCGCGATGTCGATTCGCCTCCGCTGACCGCCGGAGAGCTTGCCGACCGGGCGTTTGATCAGATCGGTAAATTCCAACAGCTCCGCCAGCTCGGTCAGGCGTTTGCGGAACGCTTCCCCTTTGATCCCGTAGAGTGCGGCACGGCTCGTAAGATTATCGCGCACGGAAAGGGCCGGATCAAGCACGGAGTTTTGGAAAACAACACCGAGCTCGCGCTTGACCGAATCCAGCGCACGGTCAAGATCTTTGCCATCGACCACGACTGAACCAGCGTCCTTAGCCAGCTGACCGCAAAGAATCGAGATCGTCGTCGACTTTCCCGCACCGTTGACACCCAAAAACGCAAACAGTTCCCCGCTTTTCACGCGGAAGCTGATATCCTGTACGGCCTTAACCTCACCAAAGCTTTTGCTCAGGTGGTCGATTTCAATAATATTTGGCATGACTTCACCCCTGTCTATATGATATCATTATGATATCATATAACGTATCATTTGTCAAGTCCTTCCAAACAAAAAGAGACCTGTCCTTCCGACAGGTCTCTTGACTTTTGCTCGATCTATGCCTCTATTGCTTCGTAAAGCACGAGTTCGGATGAAAGCGCCGCTGGGATCGCAATGCGGATACCGTTGGTCATCAGCTCGTCGCCGCTGACGGTAACGGTCGCCCCACTGTTATCGAACGTAACGCGGTAGGTTTTCGCTGCATCCACACCCTTGGGGTGTAACGTACGAGCTGCAGGAGCAACGCACGGCAGCGCATAGGCGACGATCGCGCCTTTTTGCTTGTCCGGCGAGGCGATCTCCTGCGCTAAAAATCCGTTGCGGATCGCTTCGGACGTTTCCGGCGTATGGTGGTAGCTGAGTGCCGTCGGCAGGATCCCGCGGATAAAGTTTTTGTAGATCTCAACGCTGTGGCGCACAAAGGCCATCTGCTGCGGATTTACCATTGCTGTGGTCGGTGCAATCACGTTGAGGCTCATATGCGTCAGCATCGTGTTGCGCATATGCATATCAAACGACGCGTGTTCGTGGCAGCCCATACCGGCAAACAGGCGGTCAACACGTTCCGGCGGCAAAACCATCGTCATGCCGTTGGTGATATACAGCGAGCGGGGTGCGCGCTGGCAGTCGGAGACCCAGGTGTGGTTGAAGTTCTTCATCATGCCGAGGTCGGTACGTCCGCCGCCACCGGCACAGTTTTCGAACACGACATGCGGGAACCGGCGCTTCAGATTGCGGTACATCCGGTAGACCGCATCGGTATGGCGCAGCGAAAGGCATTCGCGTTTACCCTTGACCGGTTCGCCAAAGGCAAAATAATCGCGGAACGAAACGTTATAGTCGATGCGCAGAAGATCCAGGCGATATTCCTCGATCATGCGCGCAAGCTCGCTTTCGGCCCATGCAGCGGCTTCGGGATTGGTGAAATCGATATAGCCGCCATTTTTCTTCCCGAACGCATCCTTGGCGATCCATTCGGGATGTTCGGCAAGAGCGGGTGCATATTCGCCGAGGCGTTCGATCTCGATCCACATGGCAAATTTCATACCGTGTTCGTGACAATAGTCGGAAAGCTCGGCAAGTCCGTTCGGATAACGGTCGGGATCGGGCTCGTTGACGCCGTTGTAGTCGCCCCAATTGATCGGGAACTCCGGCGGGCACTCCCAACCGGCATCAATGATAAAAATTTCTGCACCCATATCGGCAAACTGGCGGATAAACGACTTTGAGGTCTCCACCGACATATCGTGTTCCGCCCCCATGCCCGCACCGACGGACAGGTCGACCGGATTCAGTTCCGGCGCATTCATGACCGACCGGCGAATATGCGCGTGCATTTGATTGACTGCATCATCCAGATCGCCCGAAACGACGCCCATATGCACTTCCGGAGAACACCAACATTCCCCTGCGTCGATCACACGCATCGGGTTATGGGATGTGATCTCGGCGACAAGCGACAAATGGCTGGTATCGCGGTCGGGAACGGCATTGTAATCGAGGCTATAACGGCATCCGCCGCTCCAGCCGATCTGCGAGAAATAGACGAGACCCTCGACGTTGTTGCGCACAAAGACCGCAGGATGGCGGAAACGATCGCGACCGAAGCGGCTCTCAACGGCAATCAGACCGGGCTGCAGATCGTGCCAATTGAAGTGTCCTTCGACGCCCCATCCGTCGTTATCGAAATACCCGACGGAATAGCGCTTCTCGTCAGCACAGCTATGTACGACGTGATCCTGCCGCAGCGCTTCCATACCGCCGCTCAAAAGCGCCAGACGGTTCAGATTCATCGGAGCATCCGACAGATTTTCGATCTCCAACCAGCGCGTAAACATCTGTGTACCATCGAGGAGCGTATGGACCTTCAGACGCACGGGTTTAACCGTGCTTTCCAGCGTCACAACCGCTTCGATCTTTTCGCTTTCGTTTTGGATATCAAGATCAACAAAGCGAAGGCCGTAATCAAGGCTGACACCGTCCAGTTCTACGTGGAAAACGGACGGTTCGCAGTACGACCCGGGATTCAGACGCGTCGGATAGCCGGCAAGCACGTTCAGCGGATAACCGGCAGCATTATAGCCGCCCGAAACAAGAACACCGGAGTCGAATACCTCCTCATAGACCATCATTCCGCTACGGTAACAGATCACAGGCGTATCGCCCGGTTGGTAATAAATATCACAAAAAGCACGGTTTTGTTCCATACGAAACCTCCTCCAAAGATCCGCCTCGGTCGGATCCATGAACACATCTTTATCGTAATTATACAATGCCGTACTTTTATTTGTCAACACGCGCGGTTAAAGTTGAAACAAAACCCCATTTATGATATAATCGTCCTGTCGCTATCCAAGGCAATCAAGGAGGTATTTCGATGAGACTTCTGGATAAAAAACATCTGGCCGAACTTTTGGAGGCGCGCTACGCCGAAGATGCCGCCGAGGCGAAGGTCGGCGGTGTGGCAGTCCGCATTTGCCAGAAAGGCGAAGTCGTTTACGAAAATTATTTCGGCACCGTTTCGCCCGACAGTACCGTCCCGCTGCATTCCGATATCATTTTCCGCCTCGCATCCATGACAAAACCGATCACGGGCGTTGCGATCATGATTTTGGTCGACCGCGGTTTGATCAGCATCGAGGATACCGTAGAAACGTATTTCCCGGAATTTGCCAACCGTACGGTCGCCGTCACAGACGAAAACGGCAAAGTCGTCGGCAAGAAAGCCTCGAAAGAACCGCTGCGCATCAAGCACCTTTTGAGTCATACCTCCGGGCTGGGTAGCGGTGTGCTTTTGGAACAGGCACATGGCAACATGACTGCCGCCGACGACCAAACGCTCGCAACGGCGCTTGCTTACTATGCCACGCTTGATCTGAGCTTCGAGCCATTCACCAGCCAGGCTTACAGCCCCACCATGGCCTTTGATATTGCGGCAGCGATCGTCGAGAAGGTCAGCGGACTCCCCTACGACGAATTCCTCCGGAAAGAACTGTTTGACCCCTGCGAAATGAAAGACGCATCCTTTGCACCCACGAAAGAACAGTTCTCCCGCTTTATCGGTATGCACAACCGCGTCGATGAAAAAAGCGTGCGCGAACCGATGCCCGAGGGCAAGGTCTTTGGCGGCACACCGGTCACGCACTTTTTAGGCGGAGCGGGCCTTGCAGCAACGCTGCGGGACTACTCCAATTTTGCCGAAATGCTTGTCAACGGCGGTATCTTCCACGGCAAGCGGATCCTCTCGGAACAGGCAGTCGCCACGCTCTCGGCCCCGATCGTTCCGCCAGAGGTGATGGGCGGCGAAACGTCACGTTGGGGACTCGGTGTGCTCGTCACCGCAACCGACGGCCATCCGCGTCTGCCCAAAGGCGCATACGGTTGGAGCGGCGCATACGGTACTCATTTCTGGGTCGACCCCGCCAACAAGGTGACTGCCGTTTTCATGAAGAACTCTTTCTATGAAGGCGGAGCAGGTGCGCGAACCGAAAATAACTTCCAGGCAGACGTCAACGCGGCGTTTGCCGAAGCATAAATAAAAAAAGTTTTTGATCAGCTCTTGACAAATGCAAAAAAATCTGATATCATATATCAGTACTGCGAATTACGCAGTTTGCAAGGGCAGTTGCCGTACGGAGAGATGGCTGAGCTGGTCTAAGGCGCACGACTGGAAATCGTGTATGGGCTTATACCCCATCGAGGGTTCGAATCCCTCTCTCTCCGCCAAAAGAAACGACAATTTTCAACAGAAAGTTGTCGTTTCTTTTTTTATTCATTTCACACTTCTCTTTCCGATCTTCCCCGTTCTCTCAGATAATTTCTTCCGGAGAAAAATAAAGCAGACATATAACCGAAAGTTCCGCGATCGTAAGGGTGGACAGAAGCAATCCCGCCGTTCTGTAAACTTTCTGCCGTTAGCTTGCGCAACTACCACAGATATGATATACTAATATTAATTCGATTACAAATAATGGAGGTATTTTTTTATGAACCGCATTGTTTTGGTAACCGGCGCGACCAGCGGCTACGGTCTGGCGACGGCATATAAATTCAAGGCCGAGGGCGACACCGTTATTATAGCGTCGCGCAACGCCGAAAAGGTCAATAAAGTCGTCAGCGAAGGCGGCTTCGACGCCGGCTTCACGATTGACGTCACGGATTACGCCGCATGGCTTGCGCTCAAGGATTTCATCATGGAGCGTTACGGCCGTATTGACGTGCTCGTCAACAACGCCGGCGGCGGTGTTGCCATCGTCGACACGGTCGACCAGACGAAAGAAAACATCGACAAAGCGATCGCTTTGAACTTGAACAGCGTTATCTACGGTTCGTCGATCTTCGGTACTGTCATGAAGGAACAGAAAGACGGTATGATCATCAACATCTCGTCGGTCTGCGCCCGTCACTGCTGGCCCGGTTGGTCGGTCTACGCATCGGCCAAGGCCGCTGTTCTGAACTTCACCAAGGGACTTTACGTGGAACTGCAGCCGCACGGCGTGCGCGCAACCTGTGTTATTCCCGCCGCCGCGGCCACGGCATTCCAGTCGAGCGCCGGTATCGCCGACGAGAACCAGACCCTCTACCCCGAACACATCGCCGATGCGGTCGTCTACGCCGCGAATCAGCCCAAGGGTGTGGTTGTGGAAGAAGTGACGGTTTGGGGCACCTCGCAGCAGGTCCAGCCTCTGTAAACTCCATAAAATCAAAAATCCGATCCGTGAGCATTCACGGATCGGATTTTTTCATAGTCTGGAAAATCATCAAAGAAGCTTGCAAACGAGATCTGTCAGGATCCCTGCGAACACCGCAAAAAGATAGAGATACAAAAGGATCTGCAGATTCTTTTTCTTATCGCGGTTGATCTTAAACAACATCGCGATCCCCAATCCGGCTCCCGAAGAGAGTCCGGCGATTGCCCCACCGAGAGAAAGCGTTCCCTCGACGAAAAGCTCGCTGATCAAAACCGACGGCGCACAATTCGGAATCAGGCCGATCAGAGCGGTCAGAAACGGTGAAAAAATGCTGCCCGAGAGCAGAACCTTGGCAAGCGCTTCTTCGCCGATCAAGGTCGTTGCGGTCGTGATCACCAGCAAAACGATCAACAAAAAGAGAAAGGTCTCGGCGGTGTGGTGCAGCGCAGAACGGAAGATCCCGCCCTCGCAGCCGCAATGCTTGCAGAGTTCGTGCGTGGCTTCGTCGCGTTCGTCGTCATGGTCGCAGTGATCGTGGGCGCAGGCGGCAGTATTTTTACGGCGGAAAAAGACGAGATCCGCAAGATATCCTGCCAACAGCGCAAACGCAAACTTCAGCCCGATCAGCGGCAGGATCTTCGTGCCACCCGCGGGATTGGCGAGCAAAACCGGGATCGCTTCGTCCGAGGTAGCCACAAACACCGCGAGCAATGTGCCGGCAGAGATCAGCCGGCCGGCATACAGATTGGATGCCGCGACCGAAAATCCGCATTGCGGCACCAAGCCGATCGCCGCACCGAGCGGAACGGAGTATTTTCCGGCATGGCCGAGGCTATGCCGCAACTTTTCACCGGTACGGTGTTCAATCCATTCGAGCAGCAGATATGCGCCGAACAAAAACGGCAGCGTCAGCAGGCCGTGATGCAAAGTTTCTTCCAGGATCTCAAGGACGGTATCCCACACAGGTTATGTTCTCCTTCTATCGTTTACAGGCAGATCAAAGCTTGATCTGCAGCGCATCGGCAAGGTTCTGTCCCAGAATGCGCGTTTTGGCTTCTTCGGAAATATTAAGGCCAAGGATACGGTCGATTGCCGCTTTCAGCTGCGGGCCTTTGTTGTGCGGGAAGTCCGTGCCGAAAATGTGCGTGGTCTCGCCGCCGAGTGCGACCATCGTGTAGAGCTGTTCATCGGTCAAGTACCAGAGGCCGGGATCGTAAATGCTCGTCCAGCCGGAGAACACGTGCGGATCCTTGGCATTCCCGCGGCGATTGACCATAACGGCCAGCGCATCTTTAAAGAAGCAGTAGCCGCCCATGTGCTCCATCGAAAATTTCAGATCCGGGAAATCGTAGGTCAGATCGTCGAACAGAAGCATCGCGTAGTCGGAAAGGCGGTGCCAATGCACGCCGGTGTGGAACGTCAGAAACAGACCGTGGCGCTGGGCCACTTCGTAGACCTCGTAGGCGCGTTCGCCATTGACCTTGAATTCCTGGGCAGCCGGATGCAGCTTGATGCCTTTGAGACCGAGTTCGGCGATCTCTTCGGTTTGCTCGCGCAGATCGGTGCGCTCGAAATCGATCGTGCCGAAACCGATGATATCGGGATCATCCTTGATCGCGCCGGCCAGCCAGCGGTTCTGGTTGACCTCCGGGGCCGAGACCTGGCGGCCGTTTTTAAACGGCGCAAAGGCAACGGCTTTGTCGATACCGGCTTCGTCCATCGTGCGCTTGAGTGTTTCGATCGAGCCGTGCGGACGCAGCTGTTCTTCAAAAACGTGGCAATGGTTGGCAAAAACTTTCATCTGTTAACGCCCCTTTCGCGTCCCTCGTTACGTATCAGTAAAGGAGTTTTTGAATCTCCGTGTCGGCATAACCGGCATTCTTCAGCGGAGCAACGATATCGGCGTCGATGTTCGGCACGTAGAAACGATAGATCTCACCGTCGCCGCAGAGCGTGAAGCCGTCGGCGGCTGCCGGAACGACCGCGGTCATACCGGTCGAAAGTGCGATTTCGCCGCCGTCGGCCGTGATCGTCAGTGCGCCTTTCGCGCAGAAAACGATGCTGAAGCTGTCGCCGCTGTGAGCGATCTCGCAGCGGTCGTGCAGGCGGATGCGCTGCGTAGCAAACATCGAACAGGCCGGGAGATATTCGATCTCCGCACCGTCGGTTTTGATCGGCAGAACGGCGCCGAGCTCACCTTTGAGTTCGGTTTTGGAGACGTCGAGCGCTTTTTCGATATGGAGTGCGCGCGGCTTGCCGTCGAGACCAAGGCGACCCCAGTCGTAGACGCGGTAGGTCGTATCGCTTGACTGCTGAATTTCGGCGATGACGAGACCCGTGCCGATCGCGTGGACAAGGCCGGGCTGAAGGAAGAAGGTATCGCCCGCTTTGCACGGGATAAACTGCAGCGCGGATTCCAGTTCGTTCTTTTCGATCAGCTTCTGGTATTCTTCGCGCGAGATCGCTTCCTTAAAGCCGAGATACAGTCCGGCTCCTTCTTCGGCGCTCATAACGATCCACATTTCCGTCTTGCCGCGGTCACCGTCGGCAGCAGCGTACGCATCGTCCGGGTGCACCTGGACGCTCAGACGGTCGCGGGCATCGATCAGCTTGAAGAGCAGTGGGAACTTGCCGTCGGTCGTCAGCTTACCGAGGAACGCGCCCTCCGGCATCGCCGCGATGATCTGGGCGAAATCCATTCCGGCAAATTCGCCGGAGGCTGCGGGCGTCTTGCCGTTGAAGTGTTCGGCGGCCTCCCAGCTTTCGCCGGTGACGGCAAACGTCGATTTTTTGCCGTAGTCTTCGTTCAGCGAAGTGCCGCCCCAGGGCATCGATTTATAACAAGGAACTGTCGGAATCGGTTTGTAATTCATAATCATATCACCATTTCTGTTTTCGTTGATTCTATTCTTATATTGTACTCGTTTTTTCTCGGCTTTTCAAGTCCTGCCGGCAATACAGCTTCGATTTACGGTTCGCTTCCATCGTACGGACAGCCGCAGACCGGGAAAAACTCGGTGCCCGTAAGCTTGCCGTCGGCAATCCGGAAAATCGTCGTAGCGTCGCCGGAAACGTAGATGTTCTCGTCGGGACAGTAGCGATGGAGATTGCGGAAATTTTCGGAAATAAATTTCAAGAGCAGATACCGTCCTTCGGGCACCAGCATATATTCCGTACGGATAAATTCGTAAAAATTCTCCACGTGGTCGATGCAGTGGTGCGCCACTTGCAGGAAATCACAAGTGACCGATCCCCACGGATAGCGTCCGATGAGGATATTTCCGTTGGGAATAAACGCATCACCGAGAAAGATCACGCTCTTGCCGTCAAAACTGAATTTTAAGATCGCGCTCGTTTCGTTCATGCCGAAATATGTTTTGTTGCGGCAGCGCGTGAGCGTATCCTCGTGGGTCAGGAGAACCTCGACCTCCGCGCCGGACAGCATGAACTTCTGGCCGGTGTGGAGCTTGAGGTAGGAAACTTCGGGATTATTCGTGCAAATGCGCTCCATCGTACGCGAGCGGCTGAGCGGAATGCGTCCCGACGGCAGACGGAAGGTCGACCCGGCCATCAAAAGCGCTGTCGAAGCAAAGTTGAACATCGCGCGTTCCACCTTCAGCCGTGCGCCGAACTTGTTGAGCATCCGGCTGAAGAAATCCATATGGTCGCCGTGCGGGTGCGTACAGAACCATGCGGCAATGTGGATCGTCTCCGGATTTCCGGTCAATGCAGAAAGGCGGGCCATGAATTCGTCAGTTGCCGGCTCCGTCGATTGTTCACGAGAGCCGCCGTCGACGACGATGACTTTGTTGTCGCGCAGTCGGATCGCATAAAGCATACCGCAGTCGCTGGTATAGCCGCGGATCATATCGCCGTAATGCAGGCCAAATTGCATCAACGCCGTATCATCGTGGACGGCAGTCCCCGGTTCACAGGCAAACTCGGGAACAGTCACGCCGGAATTGTCGCAAATGATCCGTGCCATGCGTTCGTTGAAGATATAGTAGACGTAAAGCAGCTTTTCGCCTTTCAATTGGTGGAAGATGCCGGCATCGTTGCGGTTTTTAAACACCGTCGTATAGCCGTTCTGTTCCAGAAGCGCGCAGTAATCCGCAAATTCCTCTTCGGTCGTTTGCGTCACGATGTGCATGAAGGAATCTTCGTCGGTCGGACCGAAGAAATCATCTTTCATACCGCTGCCGCAGTTATACAACGTAGGATTCAGTTCGCCGCCCGAGTAAGCGGGAATGCACTCCAGTTTCCAAATGCTTTCCATATTCTTCCCTCTCTTTGTGTGTTATCGTCTACTTATCCGGCCGTTCCAGACAAATGCGGTAAGCGGTCGGCAGTGCGATCGTTTCGGCGAGGTCCGTCTCCACCGCCCACGTAAAACTAGGTGAGCGGGTTCGGATCTGCACCGCGTAGCAGCGCATATGCCACTCACGATGCGTAAAAATATGTTTTCTAAAATACGCCGGTTCGCAGCGGATCGGCGAAATACCCCATTCTTCCAGAGTTGCCATTACCGCTTCCGGTGAGAGCCATCCCGGAAGATCCGGCAGTTGCCAAAGCCCCGCAAGTAATCCGCGTTCTTCCCTTCTGCATACGGCGATCGCCTCGCCGTCTGTCAGGATCAAAACCGTTTTTTCTTCGATCGTCCGTTCTTTTTTTGCAGCTTTCAGCGGCAAAAGGCCGACTGTCCCGTTTTGGCTTGCACGGCACAACGCTGCAAGCGGACAATCGACACAATGCGGTGCGCCGTTCGGCACGCAGACGACTGCCCCAAGCTCCATCAGCGCCTGCGTGAATTCGCCGCAGGCATTGCGCGGATAGACTTCCTCCAACGCCTCAAACACAGCGCGCTTCACCGCCGGTTCAGAAATCGGCAGCGGAAGCTCAGTCAGGCGGGAAATCACCCGCAGAACGTTGCCGTCCACCGCAGGTGTCGGACGGTCAAAGCAGATCGAAGCGATCGCCCCGGCCGTATAGTCACCCACCCCGGGAAGTTCGCGCAATTCATCGTACGTCGTCGGGAAATTGCCGCCGTCTGCGGCAACGATCTTGGCTGCTTTGTGGAGATTACGGGCGCGGGAATAATAACCGAGCCCCTCCCACAGTTTTAATACGGTATCCTCCGATGCATCCGCCAAAGCCTGTACCGTCGGACATGCAGCCAAAAAGCGTGCGTAATAGCCTTTGACCGCCTCCACACGCGTCTGCTGCAGCATGATCTCCGAGAGCCAAACGCGGTAGGGATCGCGGTCTTTCCGCCACGGGAGGTCGCGGGCGTTCGCCCGGAACCACGCAAGAAGCGGCTCAGAAACGTTTCGCAGCAGCTTGGCACTGCGCGACTTCCACCCGCCAAGTATTACCTGCATCGCGTCAGCGGATTCTTTGCGGTTGGATCTCATATCCTTATCCATCCTCTATCCGTCCGTGCGCGTCAGCGGAGCAACCGTAAAGGGAACGGCCTTACGCAATTCCTCCGGGCTCAGTTCGATCTGCGCACCGATCTTTCCGGCGCTGACAAGGATGATCGGCTGCGATTCGACGGAGCTGTCAACCACCGTTTGGAACTGCTTTTTCATCCCGACCGGCGAGCATCCGCCGTGGACGTATCCCGTCAGCGGCAGCAACGCTTTCTGCGGGATCATCTCCACCGATTTTTCACCGACGGCTGCCGCCGCTTTTTTCAGATCAAGTTCGCCTGTTACCGGCACGACGAACACGTAGTTTTTCTTGCTGTGCGCCACCGTGACAAGCGTTTTAAACACCTGCGCCGGATCCTTGCCGAGCGTTGTGGCAACCTCCAGACCGCTGACAGCCGTACCGTCGCCGTAACGGTGCGCGATATAGCTTGCCCCCAGCCTGTCCAGCGTGCGCATGACGTTGGTTTTTTCTTCTGCTTTTGCCATTTTATATCTCCAGTATGCTTCTGCCGCGGCGCGCGCTGTCCATGCGTGCGTAAATCGGCACCGGGACAAAATCAGCGCGCAGACGCGCCGAAAGGTGCGAACCGTAGCGTGCGCCGAGCTCGTCGACGTTCATCGCCGTCGACAGAATCGTAGGTTTTTTCTCGGCGAGACGGCGGTTTAAGAGTTGGTAGAGCGCAGATGCGGTATAGGCCGTCGTCATCTCCGTGCCAAGGCCGTCGAGCATGAAAAGATCGCATTTTTCCAGTCGCGCGATCTCTTCGGCGGGTTCACCGGTTTTATCAAAGCGCTCCTCTTCAAAGAGCTTTGCGAGGTCGAATGCGCTGTAGTAGACAACAGAGGCATTTTTTTCGATCGCACTCCGCGCGATCATGGCCATAAAGAAAGTCTTTTCGGTGCTTCCTTCCCCGCCAAACAACAGATTCTGCGACGTCGAGGAAAACGCGGCGCCGTATTTGCGGCATTTTTCGGCGACGATCGCCATATATTTACGCGGCGAAATACCGTCGGCATTGATCTCAGGCGAATATTGTTCCGCCTCAAAAAGCTCGGGCTGACCGCTGCTCATCGCAAACAGTTCTGCCAGACAAGCGTACTGTTCTTCGCGGTAGATCTCGCGCAGGCATTCGCACATTTCCGAGCCGATATAACCGCTGTCGGCGCATTTTTCGCAGGCGTAGCGCGCGTCGATCGCGTTGGCGGGCAGGTCATTAGCGATCAAGATCTCTGCCCGTTCGGCGCGCAGCGCCTTTACGCGTTGCTTGATCTTCAAAACGTTTTCTTCAACGGCGTCTCCGCCCTTGATCACGTTTTCAACCAGCATCAAACCACAGGAGGAGATTTCCTGTTCGATCTCCGCCAGGCGCGGAAAGCGTTCGTTCAGTTCGCGAACCGTGCGCGCATGGCTAAGTTCCCGTTCGGTGCGCTGCGCGGCAAAGCGGTCCAGTGCTTTCTTCAGCGGTGCAACGTCGTAACTCATCGTTCTGTTCCTCCATGGTTGTCATTCATGTATTCCTGCATCTGGCGGATGGCATCAAGCTCGGCTTCGGAGAAGCTGCCCGATGCCTGCGGGACACGGCGGGCCGACATGCGTTTTTCGTGGGCAGCACGCGCCTCTTCGTGTTCTTTTTCACGGCGGGCCTCAAAAGCCTTGATCGCCTCGGCAGTTGTCAGCCCAGCCGACTTCCAGCTTTTCAAGATACTTCCGGCGTATTTCAGTTCCATTTCGCCGAGGCGTTTGACCGTGATCTCCTGCGCAAGAGCTGCGGCATCGGCATCAAAGCCCATCTCCGCCCAAGAGCGGAGCAAGCGGCGTTCGTCCTGCCGCGAAACGCGCAAACCGATCGCCTGTTCGATCCGTTCGACCGTCTCGTAGATGCGGTTTTCGTCGGCAATAAAGCGTTCCGCCGCTTCCGGTGTCGTGATCCCGTTTTCGAGCCAACGGTACGCCTCTTTTTTGATCATCGCCAGCGATGGACGGCGACCGTTCTGCCGAGCGGTACGGGCGCGTGCAAAATGCAGGAGCAGGATCATGCATTCGGCCGGCATCCCGAAATAGCGGTAGATCGTCATCAGTTCTCTGAGGTCGCTTTCCCCCAAGCACGGGTGCAGCACCGTTTCGGCTTCGCGCACGACCTGTGCAAACGCGATATCGCTCGTCACCAGTCCCATAACCTCTTCCGGCGAATACTGCGGCTCGGCCATCGATTGGCGGCGCTGTTCGTTCAGCTGAACGTCGTTGACGGCCGCATCTTCCAAACTGATCAAGCGGGCGCGAGAAAGCGCCTCGCGTGCATCGGCAAGCATCTGCGGCGTCAGCGCCAACGCGCGCGCAGCGTGAGATTCGCCGTTTTCCGGGTGAACCGCGAGATAAAGATACAGGCGCACAGCGTCCTTATTGGGAAGCGCGCAGAGCTTGTCTGCCGTTTCCCTGTCAAGATAGATCCCGTTACCACGGGGAATGATTCGAATCGCCAAGATGCTCCCACCCTTTATCCTTCGTGCTATGTACGGTATGCGCGTTTGCGCACACCGCAACCTTCCTATGATATTATATCACAGATTTCGCCGAAATCAAAGACTATTTTCGCATAAGGATCGTCCAAAGCGTGCGGCAGAACCGCAGGACCTCAGCATCCGTATTCTCACCGCAAAGACTCACGCGCACAGTCCCTTCGCAAGCCGTCCCGACACTTTCGTGTGCAAGCGGTGCACAATGCAATCCGGCGCGGACGGCAATGCCGCGTTCGGCAAGCTTCTGCGCCAGTTCTTCCGGGTGCCAGCCGTCGGCAGTAAATGAAAACAGGCTGCCGCACGGTTCGCTGCCGGAGTCATAGACTCTGATTCCCGAAAAAGTTTGAAGTGCATACTTCAGTTCCCGTACCAGTTTTTCTTCGCGGTATCGGATCTTTGGCAGGTGTTTGCGCACATAACGGATGCCCTCGCAAAGTCCGCAGATCCCGGCAACGTTCAGCGTACCGCTCTCGAAGCGTTCCGGGATCGTCTCCGGCTGATAGAGGCTCCGCGATTCACCGCCGGTGCCGCCGAACAACAGCGGCTCCGGCCGAACGTCCGTGCAAAGGAGCATCATCCCGGTTCCCACCGGCCCCAACAGTCCCTTGTGGCCGGGAACGCAGATGATATCGGCACCGATTCTGCCCGCATCAACAGGCAAGCTCCCAGCCGCCTGCGATGCATCGACCACAAAAACGATCCCGCGCTCTCTGCACATCCGGCCGATCTCTTCCACCGGAAGAAGATTGCCAAACACGTTGGAAACCATCGTACAAACGCACAGACCGCAACGCTGATCGAGCAGGCGGTCAAAAGCGCGGACCGCATCGTCCCTGTCAAACAGCCGGCTTTGCGCAATACGGATCTCCAGACCGTCGCGCTCGCTGCGCCGGACCAGCGGTCGCCGTACGGCGTTGTGCTCGTACCCGGAAATAACTGCCGCTTTATTCTGCAAGGGCAAACCCATGATTGCGGTGTTCAGAGCCTGCGTTGCGCTCGTGCAGAAAACCACACGCGTCTCATCCACAAGTCCAAAAAGCTTCGCCGCTTCGCTGCGGCAGGCAAACACCGCCTCCGCTGCTTTTTCTGCCGCACGATGACCGCTGCGGCCGTAGCCGGCATGTTTGCCGATCGATCCGCTGACGGCGCGGCGAACAGACGGAGGACGCAGGAGAGACGTTGCCGCACTGTCAAAATAGATCATCTGCCAAGGTCTCCTCTCACAAAATCAAAGGCTGAGGTATTCCCGAAAGTTTACCTTATCGTTCGTGAGAAATATCCGAAACGGCGGCAGGCCGGATCCGTCAAGGATCGCACGAAGCCTTGTCGGGTCACCGTCTTTCACAAGCACTGCGTGACCGCAACCTCCGCCCGTAAGCTCTTTGGGGCTTTTGGTCTGCCGCGCCCGGATCCCGTGCGTTCCCAGCAGACGGATCAGCTTTTGCGCATACGTCACCGAACGCACGGCGATATAGCAATCAACCATTCTCCCCGATCCCTCCTTGTTTGCGGCGCATTTTTTTGTATCGCCGCTTACTACAGTATATGCGCGGGATCCTGAAGATGCCAAACCAATTGCATCCGACACGGTGATATGGTATAATAACGCTGTTACCGACAAAACGAAAGGAGAACCGCCGATGAAAACGATCAATTTCGGAATTTTTGCCCACGTCGATGCAGGGAAAACGACGTTGACCGAGCGGATCCTTTATGAAGCAGGATCGATCCGCCAGGTCGGCAGTGTCGACGGCGGCACGGCCCAGACCGATTTTATGGAAGTGGAACAGCGGCGCAAGATCTCGGTCAATGCTGCCGCTGCGGAATTTGAATGGAACGGCGTGCGGTTCAACCTCGTGGACACACCGGGGCACGCCGACTTTGGTGCAGCGGCAGAGCGCTCCGCAAACGCGATGGATTGCGCGGTCGTCGTTATTTCCGGCGTCGAAGGGGTTCAGGCGCGTACCGAACTGATCTGCTCACAGCTTGCGGAGCGAAAGGTGCCGACCATCTTTTTTGTCAACAAGCTCGACCGGGCCGGTGCAGATCTCAAAGCGGTCACCGAGGATCTCGCTGAGCTCGAACCAAACACACTTGCCATGTGCGCCTCGCAAAACGACGGTTCCGCACAAACCGCGGTCCAAAGCTTACTTTCCGATACTGCATTTGACGAAACAATTGCCGAAGCTGCTGCCATGACAAATGACGAATGCGCCGAGGCCTACCTGTCCGGAGAGCTGACCGCACAGATGCTGCAAGCGGCCCTTGCGGATGCCGTTGCCGACCGGGCACTGATCCCGATTTTTGCGGGTGCGGCAGCGATCGGTATCGGCGTAAAAGAGCTGCTCGACGCCATGAGCCGGCTTTTCCCCGCCGCAGAAACCGGTGACGATCAGCTGGCCGGAGTCGTTTTCAAGGTCGAGCACGACAAAGCCGTCGGCCGTGTTGCCCACGTCCGGCTTTATTCCGGCTCTCTCGCACCGCGCGACGTCGTTTCGATCGGTGCGGCCGCACCGCGAAAAATCACCCAGATCAGGAAGTTCAGCGGCCGGAAATACCGCGATATTGCCCGTCTCACAGGCGGAGACATCGGCGCGGTCTGCGGCCTTGACGCAAAAGTCGGCGATATCCTCGGCGACGCATCGCTCCTCCCACAGATGGTTCCGCTCTCCAAACCGCTCCTGACCGTTAAGGCGACGATCGCCGACAGCGATTACGTCAAGCTTACAGAAGCGATCGACGAGCTCGCCCACGAGGAGCCGCTTCTCGCACCCGTTTGGGTCAAGGAAAAAAGAGAGCTGACGATCAACGTCACCGGCACGATCCAGCTTGAGGTCATCAGCGAAATTTTGGAAAAGCGCTTCGGCATTGCCGCGCAGTTTGGCAAGCCGTCCGTCATCTACCGCGAAACACCGGTCGACACCGGTTTCGGGTTCGATGCATATACGATGCCCAAGCCCTGTTGGGCTGTTCTGAAGTTTTTGATCGAGCCGTTGCCGATCGGCAGCGGTGTGGAATACTCCTCTAAAGTCGCCAACAACAAGATCTTCTACCGTTACCAGTCACAGGTCGAACAGGCGATCCCTACGGCACTCCGCCAAGGGCCGTGCGGTTGGGAGGTCGTTGACCTGCGGATCACGCTCGTTGACGGCGAACACCACACGATCCATACGCATCCGCTCGACTTCATCGTCGCCACGCCGATGGCGATCATGAACGGCCTACAGGCGATCGGCACGAAAATGCTGGAGCCGACGCTGCAGTTCAAACTCAGCGCGCCGGAGGAATGCGCCGGTAAGCTGATCGGCGAGATCATCAACCTGCGCGGAACACTCGGCGATTCTCCGCTTGGCCGCCGCGGACAGATCTTTCTGGAGGGCGAACTGCCGGTTTCGACCGCATCGGATTTCCCGTTGTTTGTGGCCAAAGCGACCGGCGGACGCGGTATTTTGAATACGCGCTTCCTCCGCTACCGCGATTGTCCGCAGGAGTTCTGTGAAGCGACGGAATACCGCGGGATCTCGCCGCTCGACCGTGCAAAATACATTCTTTGGGTGCGCCACGCGCTCGAAAACGCCGATATGCACCTGTAATTTTCCCCGTAAAACAAATTGCGCCCCGTGTTGATATCAACACGGGGCGCTGGCTTATTCCTCGAGCATGACGCGCAGCATCCGCTGCGGATCATCTAAGAATGCCTTGGTTACGCGAAAGTGCTCGGTTTCGCGGTAGTCGGTCGGCTCGATGCCGTTTCCGGAAAACCACAGCACTTCCGCATCCGGGATCGCCATCAGGATCGGCGAGTGCGTCGCGATCAGAAACTGGGAGTTACGTTTGCGAAGTGCGTCGATCTCGCACAAAAGCGTCAGCAGACGCATCGGCGAAAGCGCGGCTTCGGGTTCGTCGAGGATATAGAGGCCGTTGCCGCCGAAACGGTTTTGCACGACGGCAAGAAAGCTCTCACCGTGCGACTGGGCGTGCAGTGATTTTCCGCCGTAGCTTTGGCTGATCGGCGGAGCTGCGGCCGGCAGCTCGTCCAGCTCTTCAATATTGGTCGCAAGGTTATAAAACCCTTCTGCACGCAGAAAGAAACCGTCGCGCTCGTGGCGGGTTTTGGCGACCGCAAGCCGATCGCAGAGCGGCGAATGCGTTGCACGCGTGGAAAACTGAAAGTTTTTGGTGCCACCCTCCGGGTTAAATCCGCAGGAAACGGCGATCGCTTCCAGGAGCGTTGATTTCCCGGATCCGTTTTCCCCAGCAAAAATCGTAATATCCTTTGAAAAACGCAGCGAATTTCCTTTTGTCAGCCATTGGACTGCCGGGATCTCCCGCAGATAAGATCCTCGCGGCAACTCCCCTTCCAGCCGAACTTCTTCCACGTATTTTCCGTTCATGCGTTCTCTCCGTTTCGTTTGCGGTCGTAGCGCCAGATACCAAGCACGATCGAACCGAGACTCAGAACCTCGCAGATGATCGCACCGATCGCTACGTTGGCGATATTGTAGATCAGCCACGCCGGCGAGCTGACAAGACCGTAGGCGCGGATCGATTTCGCGCTTTGCAAGCGATAGCTGATCGTCGTTGCCAGCATGCCGATGACCGGCAGCACCTCGAGAATCGCGTTTCTTGCCGTAAACTCGCTGCCGAGAACGGTAAAGGTCAGAACGTACGAGACGATATATAGAAGCGTAAAGCCAACGAGCCACAGGATATGGTCGGCGCGGAAACGATCCTTTTTCAAATAAATGACGGCGCGGATCACACCGATCAGGTTCATGATCGCCCCGACGATCGCATCAAGCATAAAAAAGTTCACGGCAAACAAGAGCGAACCGATCAGTTGGCAAAGCATCACCTTGCCCGGGGTTTTCATTTGAAACGATAAAATATTAAACGCCATCGCTGCAATACCGACGGCTTGTGCGCAGATCTCGTACATATTCATCCCTCAGCGTATAAATGCCCGTCTCATAAAAGCAATTCTCGTTCGCAGAGCCGCCTGCGTCGTTTTGGCCTTTTGCATGATATCAAAACCGTGCATCGTTCCGACAGTCTCGTTCAGTTCTACTGTAATGCCGGCTTCCCGAAGCTTTTGCGCATAGAGAATGCCATCATCATGCAGGCAGTCAAACTCCGCCGTTTCAATGTAGGCGGGTGGAAGTCCGGCCAAGGAGCTTGCCTCGACCGGAGAATAGTAAACATAATCCGGCCGGGTTCTGTCGGCACAGGTCATCGGAGCGATCCTTGACGATAACTTCGAGTTCCACATCGGTGTATCCGTAAATCTCTTGCAGGATGCGCTGTTATTCCGGGCATCGAGAAACGGATACGGAAGCATTTGGAAAGCAAATCGGATCGGGTGTTCGCGGTCACGCGCCATCATGCAAACGCCGACCGCAAGCGCCGAGCCGGCACTGTCGCCGCCGATCCCGATGCGGGTAGGATCGATCCCCAATGCGGATGCATGCTTGTACGTCCAACACACCGCAGCGTAGCAGTCTTCAAAAAATATGGGATGCGGAGATTTCGGCGCAAGGCGATAATTGACGAACACGACCTTGCAGCCCACCTCTTTGGCATAGCGCATCGCATTTTTATAATGATATCCTGCCGCAGCCAGCACAAATCCACCACCATGGAGATAGATCAGACAAGGTGCGTCTTTTTCTGCGGTTCTCGGTGACAACAGGAAGCATTCAATCTTCTCATTGTCATAGCTTTTGATCAGATAACGCCTTACGGTAAGCTGTCGGTCACGAAAGAGAAATTTCGGCGTTTTCATATGCGGCACAGCCATTGCAAGAAACGTCTCGCTGATAGGTGGAGTAAAACATGAAAACGGAAAAAATTCCCGTTTGATCGGGTAGTTCAACATCAATATTCCCCCTTTAGGCGCAGATCACACCGAACATAAAAAATCTCGTATATACAGCTTCTGTTTTTTAAAATTATAGCACACTTTTTACAGTGTTTCAACATTCATTATTCATTCAAAATCGGCTTGGTACAAATGAAGAATGAATAGTGAAGAGTGAAGAATACAAACAAAAATCCGCTTTCTTTCGAAAGCGGATTTTTGTTTGGTACGCCCGAAGGGATTCGAACCCCCGACCTACTGGTTCGTAGCCAGTCACTCTATCCAGCTGAGCTACGGGCGCGCATTTTCAACTGCCAAAATATTATACCACATCATTCCTCAAAATGCAATACCCCAAAAAACTTTTTTTCAAAAACACAGGCAGGCCAAGCAGCCTGCCTGTGCAGAGTTCAGCGGATCATGCAAACGTAACGGTTTCGCCGGCGGCCATCGCTTTGGTGAAGATGCCGTTTTCCGCCGGCATCTGTGCGGCGAGTGCAGAGAGCTTCTCGCCGACCTTGAGACGCAAAACCGAATCGTTGCCGGCGGTGATCGTAAGCTTGGTCACCTTGCCTTCGCACCACACGATATCGACCGTAAAATTGCCTCTGGCCTTCAGACCGCGGACGGAGCCGTCCTTCCACGCATCCGGGATCGCCGGCAGAATATCGATCACGCGTGCGCCCGGCTCTCCGAGATGGCTCTGCAGCATCATTTCGGTCATACCGGAAACACCGCCGAAGTTGCCGTCGATCTGGAACGGAGGATGAATATCAAAGAGGTTGTTCGCAGTAGATTTCGTAATCAACTTACGAAGGTTTTCCCATGCCTGTTCGCCGTCCTTCAAGCGGGCAAAGCAGTTGACGGTCCAGGCCCGTGACCAACCGGTCTGGGCACCGCCGAAGGCCAAACGGCGCTCAAGCGATTTTCTTGCGGCCGCGTAGATCTCGGGAATTGCTTCGTTGATCTGATCGCCGGGATAGAGCCCGTACAGATGAGAGATATGACGATGGTTAGGCTGTACTTCTTCAAAATCTTTGTTCCATTCACAGAGCGTTCCGTTGTAGCGCTCGCTGATGCGGAACGGCGGCAGACGACGTAAGGTCGATTCCAATTGCGCGGCGAAATCAAAATCGACATCAAGCCGGTTACATGCGTGAATCAAACGCGTAAAGAGCATATGGATTACTTCAAAATCGACCGTCGCACCGTATGTAAATCCAGTCAGCTTTCTCTCACCGTTTTTGTTGGTATAGTAGTATGGATTTTCCGGTGAATCCGACGGCGCTGTCGTCAAATGTCCTTTGCCGTCTTCAATCAGGAAGTCCAGGATAAATTCCGCAGATCCCTTGAGGATCGGATAGATCTCCTTGAGGTATTCTGCGTCGCCCGTAAACTCATAGTGCTCCCAAATATTCAAGCACAGCCAGGCACCGGCCATCGGAAAGACATAATAATCGTGCGGACCCGTACGGCCGAAAACGTCAGTTGTAGTGTTGACAATCCAGCCTTTGCAACCAAGCAGTTCTTTGGCGGTTCTCACACCGTATTTACTGAGCATCTTTACCATGTAGATCAGCGGCGGCATCGCAGAGGGCATGTTGGCAGGGCCGGCCGGCCAATAGTTCATCTCCGTGTTGATATTAAAGTGGTAGTCACTGCCCCACTCAGGACGGAAACCGTTGCACCAAATACCCTGAAGATTTGCCGGCAGCCGCGCATTTTTAGCGCTGCTCTCGATCAGCAAATAGCGGCCGAAGTTATAATAGAGCTCGAAGAAATCGATATCTTCGGTACGCTGCATTTGCAGATAGTAAAGGCGCCATTCCGTGGGAACCTCTTGCAGAGGAACGAAATCGTATTCTTCATCGGAATCAAGATGCAGTGCAACCGTATCGAAAACAGCTTTGTGGTCAGCGATATGCTGGGCCTTGATCGTTTCGTAGTCAACGGCCTTCATCGCTTCCAGCTTGGATTTCAGAACGGCACGGTAGTCGATGGATTCGTCGATATCGTACTTCTCAATGTTATAGTTCGTTTCAAACACGCCGTAGACGATCACCCACGTCGCATTTTCCACAAGGATCCGCTTTTTATCGTTGAACAGCGTACCGTCGGTGCGGACAAAGATGTTAGCGCCAAACGACATTCCTTCGCCGCATTCGCCGTAGTCATCTTCGTCGTAATAGGTCACGCGGCCGTTCATAAAGAGCAGATCCTTGTGCAGCGCAGACGTATAGGCGTCCTGTTCGCGTTCCATCGTAACGTAGCAGTCAAATTCCGAAGTCGCCGACATTTTGTAAACGAGTCCGTCGTATTTTTCGCTGACAAAGGTCTCGCTCTTATATTCGGTCTTGCCTTTTTTGTACGATACACGGCCGATTGCTTCGCTGAGTTCGAGTTCTTTGCAGTAATTCTCAAAACGGCGATGATCCGGAAATTCGATCTTTACTTCGCCCATGCTTTCGAAGAAACGCACTTTTGGCGGGGTGGACAAAAAGTTTTCTTTGCAAATTGCTTCTGCCTCATCATAACGATCTTCTAACAAAAGCATACGCATTTTTTCCAGAGCTTCCGGTGAGCTGTTAAATTTTTCCTCGATCTGACGGCCGCTCCACAGCGATTCTTCGTTGATCTCGATCGTCTCACAATACGGATCGCCGTATAGCATGGCACCGATGCGGCCATTTCCCAGCGGAAACGCACGCATCCAATCGCGTTCGTAGTCTTCTTGCCAAACTCTTGTCGACATATCTATGTGCTCCTTTCGCAGCTGATGATATTGCTATTATATCATAGCGCATTTTTAGGCGCAAGTAGAGGTCCAAAAGATTCACCATTGTTGCACGCAAAAGGGGCAGACACTCAGGTCTGCCCCTTAAAAGTTCAATATTACGCTTGGAACAAAACGGCTTCGCCGGCGGCCATTTTCTTGGCAAAAATGCCGTTTTCAGCCGGCATCTGTGCAGCAAGCGCGGAGAGCATATCGCCGACCTTGACGCGCAGGATCGAATCGTTGGCGGCGGTGATCGTGAGCTTGGTCACCTTGCCCTCACTCCATTCGATATCGACCGTGAAGTTGCCTCTGGCCTTTAGGCCGCGGACCGAGCCGTTCTTCCACGCATCCGGAAGCGCCGGCAGAACGTCGATGATGCGGGCATCCGGCTCACCGAGATGGCTTTGCAGGAGCATTTCGGTCATACCGGAAACACCACCGAAGTTGCCGTCGATCTGGAACGGCGGGTGCATATCGAAGAGGTTTTCGGCGGTCGAACGGATCATCAGCTGCTGCAGGTGTTCCCACGCATTTGCGCCGTCCTTGAGGCGGGCGTAGAAGTTGATGATCCACGCACGCGACCAGCCCGTTGCACCGCCGCCGAACGCCAGTCGGCGGGCGATCGTTTTCTTGGCCGCCTCGTAGATCTCGGGGTTCGTCTCGTTGATCTGATCGCCCGGATAGAGCGCGAACATATGCGAAATGTGGCGGTGCTGCGGTTCGACCTCTTCGTAGTCCTTGATCCATTCGCAGACCGTGCCGTAGCGCTCGCTAATACGGAGCGGCGGCAATTTGGCAAGGATATCTTCCATGCAGGCGACGAAATCGGCGTCGATGCCAAGCGTTTTGCAGGTATGGATCGTGCGCGTATAGATCGCGTAGATAATCTCGAAGTCGATCGTTGCGCCGTAGGTAAACATGCTGTGCTTCTTCTCGCCGTTTTTGTCGTAGTAATAGAAATTGTTTTCCGGCGAGTTCGACGGAGCGGTCGTCAGGTAGCCGTTGCCGTCTTCGATCAGATAATCGCGCAGGAATTCGCACGCACCCTTGAGGATCGGATAGATTTCCTTGAGGAAATCGGTGTCGCCGGAGAACTCGTAATGCTCCCAAAGGTTCAGGCACAGCCACGGGCCGGCCATCGGGAAGAAACCGCAGTGGACGGAATCGTGCGGGCCGGTGCGGCCAAAGACGTCGGTCGTATGGTTGATGACCCAGCCTTCGCAGCCGAGCTGTTCTTTGGCGGTTGGGCGACCAAAGTTGCTGATCATCTTCATGAAGTGGATGAACGGACGCATCGTTTCCGGCATGTTGGCCGGTTCGGCGGGCCAATAGTTCATCTGCAGGTTGATATTCGTGTGGTAGTCGCTGCCCCACGGCGGCATATAGCCGTTGCACCAGATGCCCTGCAGGTTGGCGGGAAGCTTGGCGTTTTTGCCGGAGCTTTCGATCAGCAGATAGCGGCCGAAATTATAGTAGAGCTCGTAAAGGTCGAGGTCTTCACGGCGGCGGCGTTCGACAAAATAGAGACGGTCGTCAACGGGCCATCTTTCATTTTTGGGCGCCTTGAGATCCAACGCAACCGTTTCGAAAACGGCTTTGTGCGCAGCGATGTGTTCGGCTTTGATCGTCTCATAATCGACGGCTTTCATCGCTTCCAGTTTGGATCTTAGGACCGCGCGGTAGTCGATAGATTCGTCGATATCGTACTTCTCGACGTTATAGTTCGTCTCAAACACACCGTAGATCGTAACCCACGTCGCATCGTGGACAACGAGATTGTGCTTTTCGTCAAAGAGCTTACCATCGGTACGGACATAGAGATTTGCGCCGAAGGACATCCCTTCGCCGCCCGCACCGTAATCCTCGTGGTCGGCATAGGTGATGCGGCCGTTCATAAAGAGCAGATCCTTGCTCAGCGCCGAGGTATAGGCATCCTGTCCGCGTTCGATCGTGATGTTGCAGTCAAACGGAGCCGACGCCGTCATTTTATAGACGAGACCGTCATATTTTTCACTGACAAAGGTCTCGCTTGCAAAGTTGATAACACCTTTTTTATAGGAAACACGGCCGATGGCCTCGCTGAGTTCCAGCTCTTTGCGGTAGTCTTCGTAGCGGGTCTTGTCCGGGAAATCGATCCGCACTTCGCCCATGCTTTCGTAGAAACGAACGCGGGCCGGATTAGAGAGGAAGGTATCTTTGCAGAGATCGGCAGCTTCTTCGTACTGCTCGTCGAGCAGAAGCTGGCGGATTTTTGCCATCGCTTCGGGCGAGCTGTTGTAGGTTTCCTGGATCTGTCTGCCGCTCCAGAGCGATTCTTCGTTGATTTCGATCGTTTCCAGATAGGGATCGCCGTAGAGCATCGCACCGACACGGCCGTTTCCGAGCGGGAACGCACGCATCCAGTCGCGCTGGTATTCGTTGTGCCAAAGTTTTGTAGACATAAGCGGGCATCCTTTCCGTTAAATATCTTGGAATAATTATACCATACCCGCCCTCGCATCGCAAGACGGAGAAAGTGGATTTTCGCTCATAAAAACAGGGGGTATCCGTTCAAAGCGGATACCCCTGCTTTCCCGTTACAGTACCAGCCTGCGGATTTCTTCTGCGGTATCGGCAAACTTTTCGGCACCGGCGGCCAAAAGCTGCTCCCGCGACCGAAAGCCCCAGGTCACTCCGATCACATCGATTCCGGCGTTCTGCGCCGTTTTGACGTCGACTTCCGAATCGCCGACAAGCACGGTCCCCTCTTTGGGTACGCCAAGCTCGGTTAGGATGCGGTCGATGATATCCGGTGCGGGCTTACGCGGACAATCTTCGGTCTCGCCGCGAACGACCTCGGCGGCGTCACCGAAGAGACCGTAGAAGATCTCCTTGGTTCCGGCATCAAACTTATTCGATGCAACGGCGATCCGCACGCCGGCATCCCGGAGTGCTTGCAGCAATTCGACCATACCCGGGTACGCGACCGTTCTGACAAGCAAATGTTCGCGATAATAGGCGCGAAACTCCCGCAGCAAGGAATCGCAGATCGCCGCATCGGTCCCGGCGGGTGCGGAGCGTTCGATCAGGTTGCGGATCCCATTTCCGATAGCCGCCCGCGTCTCCTCGAGGCTGCGTTCCGAAAAACCATGCTGCGTTAAGGCGGCATTGACCGCGCCGTTCAGGTCGCCGAGCGTATCGGCAAGTGTGCCGTCGAGATCAAAAATTACGGTATGAAATTTTTTCATTTTGCATTTCTTCTTTCTCATTATGTTCGTTCCGCTATGAGTCCGTCTGAGTTCAGTCGATAGACCGTGGGGAAAACTTCGGTGAGAAGCTTTCGGTCATGCGTGACGCAGAGGATCGTACCGCGGTAGTTTTTCAGGATCTCGCGGATCACCGGCGCGGACATCGGACTTAAGTTTCTCGTCGGTTCGTCGAGGATCAGCACGTCGGCTCCGTCGAGCACCATCTTTAAAAAGATCAGCTTAGCCTTCTGTCCACCCGACAGTTCCCCCATCCGCGCGCACATTTCGTCACGCGTGAAGCGCACGCTGCCGAGGTACGACCGCGCCGCCGTAATATCGTCTTTTCGTCCCGACGGTACGAGAAAATCGACCGGTGTTTGCGAGAAATCGAGCCGTTCCGCATAGTCCTGCGGCATATAGGCGGTGGACAGATCGCGCCGGGCCAAAAGCTCATCGGCGATCTTCCGCAGGAGGGTCGTTTTGCCGCAGCCGTTCAGCCCGACAATTGCCGCGTGTTCGCCGCCATTCAGATGCAGCCGGATCCCCCGGGACAGCAGTCTCTCACCAACGACCAGTTCATCCAGCGAATAATCGAGCACGGTCTTTCCGGCCGGAAGCGAGATCTTTTCGGAGAAGTCCAGAAAGATCGCATCCTCAACGTCCGGCAGCTGCGTTTGGTGTTCTTTTTCGCGCTCGAACCGCCGTTCCTGCGCCAAAACCGATTTCATTTTCTTTTTTAGCAGCCGGGCGCCGCCGGGATCGGCACGGCTGATATTTCGCTGCGCCGTTTCGACCTTTCGGTAGATCTCGTCCCAACGGCGCATTTTTTGTTCGTAGTCGGCCGCCTCCTTGCGCGCGACCTGCTCTTGATGTGCAAGCAAGGCCAAACGTTGATCGGCATACGCGCGGTATCCACTGCGCTTGACCGTATGGCGGGCCAGCGTTTTCTTCCGCACCTGCTCGATATGGATGATCACGTTGGCCGTCCGCTCCAGAAGCGTTTCGTCGTGCGAAATATAGAGCACCGGCCCCGGATAGGTGCAGAGAAACCGCTCAAACCATTCAAGCGTTTCCAGATCAAGATCGTTGGTCGGCTCGTCCAGCAAAAGCCAATCGCCCCCGCGCACCAAAACCGCCGCAATCTGCAGCTTCACCTTTTCGCCGCCGGAGCACGAACGCAAAGGCCGGGTTTCGTCAAAGATCTTCAGATTTAGCCCCACTTGCGCTGCGGCCATCGCCGCACTCTCCGGTTCAAGGAGATCGCCGCAGTTTTTCTGCATATAGTCGCGGATCGACATGGATAATTCGCGTTCACTTAACTCCTGTGCAACGTATCCGCCGATATGGCCGCCGAGTGAAATCTTTCCTTCACAGGACGCGTAGGATGCGATCAACGCCTCGTCCGCAAGCGCCTTTAAGATCGTACTTTTGCCGTTGCCTTCCTCGCCGATCAGAGCAGCCTTGTCGCCGTCGTGCAGCACAAACGAAAGCCCGTCGACGAGCACGCGCAAATTCTTTTCGATCGTAATTTTCAGATCATTTACCTGTATCATATTCTTCTCTCCTGTTCTCAGGAGAATTAAGCGCCTTTTCCTCCGCGACAAACAAAAAAGCCGTCTGTGTCTTTTGCGATACAGACAGCCCGATCCGTGTTGAAAAAGCCTGTTTCAGCACAAAAACAGACAAACAGATAGGAAGAAGCCTGTATCCAAACAACGAAAAAAGACGCAGAATCCCCTGCGTTATCATCGTTCTCGGCACAGACTACTTGGTCATCTTTTCACCTCTTCCGTTTGTTTGATTGTATTATAGCAAAATCCGATTGCTGCGTCAACCATATTTTTTCACTAAGGGCTTGACAAATACGGTTGCGCGTATATAATATACATATGAACAGATATTCATATAAGGAGATGTTTCCATGTCTGATAATATGGCTGCGCCGCATTGCGAAGACCTGTGCGTGCACAAAGAGATCGTCGACCGTGTAGACCGGCAGATGCCCGGCGAAGAAGAACTTTACGATCTGGCCGAGCTTTTCAAGGTATTCGGCGACACGACCAGAATCCGCATCCTTTACGTCCTGCTTAACGACGAGATGTGCGTTTGCGATATCGCCGCGCTTTTGGGCATGAACCAATCGGCGATCTCGCACCAGCTTCGCATTCTGAAGCAGTCACGGTTGGTGAAGTTCCGCCGCGATGGCAAAAGCGTCTTCTATTCCCTCGCCGACGATCACGTACACGCGATGATCGCACAAGGTATGGAACATATCAGCGAATAAACGGAGGTTTTGGTATGAAAGAAGTATTCAAGCTCACCGGCATCGACTGCGCGGCTTGCGCGGCCAAGGCGGAGCGCAAGATCCAAAAAGTGAAGGGCATTACGGGTGCGACGTACAGTTTTATGACGCAGAAGCTCACCATCGACTATGCAGGAGACCGTGAGGCGATCCTTGCCGAGGTTCTCGCGGTGTGCAAAAAAGTCGACAAATCGGCGGAGATCCGCCCCTACTAACCAGTCCAAACGAAAAGAGGGTTCATTATGTCCGGATCGCAGCGAAAATCGTTGTATCTGATCATCATATCGGCAGCAACGCTTGGTTTCGCTTTGGTCGCCGATCATCTGAAGTGGCTGCCGGATTCCTGGCAGCCATGGGCAACGCTCGTTCTTTATCTGCTCCCCTATCTGCTCGTCGGCGCGGAGGTTATTTGGGAGGCCGTCAGCAACATCTTCGGCGGCGACGTATTTGACGAGTGCTTCTTGATGACGCTCGCATCCGTTGTGGCGTTTGTTTTAGGCGAATACGCCGAAGCGGTTATCGTCATGCTCTTCTATCAGGTTGGCGAACTTTTCCAGAGTTTAGCAGTCGCCCGTTCGCGAAAGTCGATTGCCGATTTGATGAACATCCGTCCGGAATACGCCAATCTCGAAGAGAACGGCGTACTCTGCCAAGTAGATCCGTCCGAAGTGACTGTCGGTGATACGATCGTGGTCAAAGCTGGTGAACGAATCCCGCTGGACGGGATCGTCATCGATGGGCAGGCAACTCTGGATACCTCCGCTTTGACCGGTGAATCGGCACCGCGTGCGGTCGCAGTCGGTGCCGAGGTATTGAGCGGATGCATCGATCAGGACGGATTGCTCAAGGTTCGCGTGACCAAAGCGTTTTCCGAATCGACCGTTATGCGTATTCTCGCTTTGGTCGAAGACTCGGCCGACAAGAAGTCGCGGGCTGAAAACTTTATCACCGCATTTGCCCGCTGGTATACCCCCGCCGTCGTCGTTCTGGCCGTACTTTTGGCCGTTCTGCCGCCGCTTCTGACAGGCAACGAATGGAACACGTGGATCATGCGTGCGCTGACCTTCCTCGTCATTTCCTGTCCCTGTGCGCTTGTCATTTCCGTACCGCTGACGTTCTTCGGCGGTATCGGTGGAGCTTCCGCGCGCGGGATCTTGATCAAAGGTGGAAACTATATCGACGCACTTTCCAAGGTTGAAACTGTCGTCATGGATAAAACCGGAACGCTGACGCACGGTGAATTTTGCGTTTGCGAGATCATGCCGCACGGTATTTCTGCCGACGAGCTGCTCACCCTTGCCGCCGCGGCCGAAACCTACTCCGACCACCCGATCGCCCGTTCGATCCGATCCGCCGCAGAAGATTTGCCGGCGGTTGATCCTGCAGAAATCGGCGCTGCTACGGAACATGCGGGCAGAGGCGTATCTATCAGTCTCGGTACGGATCAGGTCTATGCCGGCAACTACAGACTGTTTGAGGAAATGGGCATTGCGACGGATTGCGAAACTGGCATCGGCACGATCGTCCACGTGGCCAGAAACGGCGTATACTGCGGTTGGCTTCGCATTGCCGACGAGCTCAAGCCCGAAGCAAAACCGGCAGTTTCCGCACTCCGATCGCTCGGAGTCAAGAAGACGATCATGCTGACCGGGGATCTCCGCACGGTCGCAGATGCGGTCGGCAAAGAAGCCGGTATCGATAACGTTGTCGCTGAGCTGCTGCCGGATGGAAAAGTCGCTGAGATCGAAACATTGCTCGCCTCTCCCGACCGGCGCGGTTCGCTCGTCTTTGTCGGAGACGGCATCAACGATGCACCCGCACTCGCACTCGCAGACGTCGGTATCGCGATGGGAGCGCTCGGCAGCGATGCCGCGATCGAAGCCGCCGACGTGGTGCTGACCGACGATAACCCGCAGAAAATTGCCGCAGCGATTCAGATTGCCCGCAAAACGATGCGCATCGCCAAGCAAAATATCGTCTTCTCTCTCGGTGTCAAGATCGCGATTATGGTGCTCGGCGCGGCAGGGCTAGCAGGAATGTGGATGGCTGTTTTCGCCGACGTCGGTGTCTGTATGATTGCCGTGTTGAACGCGCTGCGCGCCATGCGTTCGGAATACTGAATAATCAAACGCCGGAAAGCGGCCAATCGGTCTGCTTTCCGGCGTTATAAAATTTCATTCGGGTCAAATCGTTCGACTGCACCGATCGTGCGAACGATACCATTTTCCACCACGATCGCCCCATGTTCGCGCATAGCATACACCGGTTTTCGCCGCTCACGAAGCACCCTTTCCACGCTTTCGCGCTGGACTTCGCTTCCTGTATAATGCACCTGCAAATAGAAATCACCAATATATCCGATGCCATTTCCGTAGGTGAATGCCGGATAATCGTCATCCGGCGAGAGATGGTACTCCGAAAGTTGGATCGCCGCGCCGGCGCTGTAACCGATCACTACGCCGCGGAAGTCCGCCAGCGGCGCAAGCAGATCGAACTCCGCCAACCGCTCGTACATCCGATCCGGCAGACCTCCGATAAAATACAAAATATCCGCCCGGGCAAGCTTTTTGCGGGCACTTTCTTTGGTATCGGCAAAGTAGTTCAGAAATTCGATTTGTTCTCCGTCGATCCCGTAGGACTTCCAGGAATCGACGATCCCCGGATAGAATTTTCCGTGGACTCTCCCGTAATGCGCATCCCAATCGGCAGCATTTTTGACACGGGAATCGCGGAAGGAAAACGGCACAACGAGCACACGGTCGCTCCCGCCAAAATATCCCTTGAGTTCCGTATATAACCACGGTGCGTCGATCATATAACGTTCCAGCAAAATATTGACCATGTTTCCCCTACTTTCTTTTTTAAAACAGCCTGTGCGGAATTTTCTCCGCACAGGCTGTTTTTACGTACATTAGTCGGCGATTCTGACCTTCGCGACGATTTTGATCGACTGGCTCGGGGTCGAACCGTTGGTTCTGCACGGCATATGCGCATCTTCCGGGAAGAAGATCGCGAAGTAGCCGCGGGTGAAATACTGCATCGTGCCCTTGCCGGAGTACCACGCGATATCGGCGTCGGCTTTGTAGGATTCACGAGGACGCAGGTCGCGGATGTTCGCCCAGCCCATGTATTCGCTGCCGTCGAGGACGAACTGGATGTCGGCGAACTTCACGTGCGCTTCATAGTAATCGTCGTCGGGCGCTTTGTTGTTGTTGAGCGAGACGCTGTAATAGAGGTTGTTTTCTTCCAGAACAACGCGCTTGCCCGGAGCCGGAACTTCACCGGCGTATTCTTCCATCAGGGCGCGGAGCGCTTTTTCAAAGCGTTCACCAAGGCCGAAGTACAGCGGAGCATTTTCAATTCTGTCGATAATCATAAGCTTTCCCTACCCTTTATTTTATTTTTTTGTCGCGTCAATGATCTTGGCGCGGATGGTATCGGTGTAATCGCTGCCGAAGGCGAGCTCGGCCGCCCAAATGAGCGCACCGGCAGCCGGCGGATTGGAGAGCGGCAGCATCGTGATCTTTTTGCCGGTGAGCGCTTCGATGCGTTCGCGGCAATGATCCATCATAACGGGCGATTGCGCACGGAGCGAAGCGGAGCCGATCAGAACGACCTCAACCTCTTCGCCGAAGTTCAGATTATTGATGCAGCCGCCGATCGACAACGCAAACTGGTCGCCAAAGCTCTTCAAGAGCGCAAGCGCAACGGCGTCGCCTTCGTTCGCCGCTTTGTAGAGCACTTCGTTATGGATGTCTTTGTTGGTAAGCGTACCGGCAAAATACTGGTCGTAGATCGCTTCGGTAAACTGTTCGGGCGATTCGATCCCGAGAAGGGCGAAGAACTTTTCGGCCATCGAGGTTTTTTCGCCGCAGCGGTAGAACATGCTGTAGACCGTGCAGATGACCGCACCGGACATACCGGTAGCACCGTTCAGATCGCCGAAAAATTCACCCGTGCCGCCGACCTGGAGCTGTTTGCCGTCACGGTCGACGCCGCCGACGGAGTTGCCCGTGCCGTTGACAAAGCTGATGCCGTAGCCCTTGGTGCAGCCGGCTTTAACACCGAGGAAGGAATCGTTGACGACGAGGGCGTTTTTGAAACCCTTCTTCGCCAGATAATCTTCCATACGGATCTTCTGCGAAGGAACGTCGATGCCGGCCATACCGTAAACGGACGCGGCAATGTCGGCCGGACCGATGGAGAGCTTGGCCATTGCTTCCCCGACGATCGCATCGAACACCGGCGTCATTTCGTCGAAGCCGCCGTCGTATTTTTCATGGTTGGTCGCACCGCCGCTGGCGAATGCAGCCAGCTCACCGTCTTTGGTGAAGATATAGCAATCGGTCTTGGTGCCGCCGCCGTCGAGGCCGAGAATATAGTCCATGGAAATCTCCCTTTTCTATCGTTGTGTATCAAACCGTTTCCCGCCGGTTTACGGCGGGAAACGGCAACAGAATCTTACAGATCAAACTGCGGCAGGTAACGCTTGTGGGCTTCGAGCATTTCGTCGAAGCAGGAGTTCGCAACGTTGACGTCGCCGATCAGCGGGTGGATCATCAGCGCGCGGATCGCTTCGTCGCGGTCACCGGTGAGAGCGGCGCGGGCAGCGTGCTTTTCGTACGCCTTGACCGTGCGCATCAGTTCGCAGATGTGCGGGTTGTCGAAGCCGCGGACCGGGATCGGGATGAACTGGTTGCGGTTGACGATCGTCTTGACTTCGACCACGTCGTCATCAGCCATCCACGGCAGCGTGCCGTTGTTCATAACGTTGATGACGTGAATCTCGTTGAGGTCGTTTTCGATCGCATTCAGGAGCGAAACAGCCGCTTCGCTGTAGAGCGCGCCACCGCGTTTGTTGAGTTCTTCCGGCTTGGTGTAGAGGCCGACGTCGGAGAACATTTCAAGCAGGCGTTCTTCGATTTCCATGCATTCTTCGCCGCGGGTCTTGGTCTTGGCGGCTTCTTCCAGCTCGGCCAGACGTTCACGCGTGCGGTAGTAGTAGTTCAGGTAGCCGCACGGGATGCCCTGGCAGTAACGGAAGTACTTGTTGTCAACGTCTTCGTTTTTATAGGTCTCAAGAATCTCCGGCAGAAGTTCCTTACCTTCCTTTTTGATCGAGGTAATCCAGCTCAGGTGGTTGAGGCCGAGGTAGGTGATGTCGATATCGTTGCCGAGTTGCTTTTTGGCTTCGGCGAACATATTGATCGGGATATTGCAGAGACCGACCATGCGGATCTTGGAGTTGTTCTGCACGGCTTCGGCGACCAGACCGGAGGGGTTGGAGAAGTTGATCAGGGTCGCGTTCGGGCAGAGAACTTCCATACGGCGGGCGATCTTGAGGATTTCCGGGATCGTACGCAGGCCTTTGAAGAAGCCGCCGATACCGGTGGTCTCCTGGCCGATTAGACCGTACTTAAGCGGGATGCGTTCGTCGAGAACGCGCGCCGGCAGACGGCCGACACGGATCTGCGCCAGAACATAATCGGCACCGTCAAGGGCAGTATCGAGGTCGGTGGTCTTAACAATTTCGGCGTCAATGCCGGCCGCTTTGACCATGCGTTCGATCAGGCCGCCGACGATCGAAAGCTTGCGTTCGTCGATGTCCATCAGGGCGATCTTTTTAACCGACAGCGAATCGCGGCGGTTGATGATGCCTTCAAAGATTTCGGGAGAATAGGTCGAACCCGAGCCGATAACGGCAATTTTTAAGTCTCTCATAGCTTTTTCCTCCAACATTCTATGCGTTTTCTGTGCGTTATTATTCGCAACAATCTGCGGCGGGAGTTCCGCCGCAGATTGTTTAGAGTCTTTAATTGTAGACCACGGGAATCACCGCCGTTTCCGAAAGTGACCGGAAAACAGGCAATTTATTCCGCTTCGATAATTCCGTAGCCGCCGTCTTCTCTGCCGTAAACCACGCAGATACGATTCTCGGCTTCGGAGTTCTTGAACAGATAGAACCGGTGGTTCAAAAGTTCCATCTGCAGCGCCGCTTCTTCTTCGGTCATCGGTTTCAGCTCAAAGCGCTTTCTGCGAACCATTTCGGGTTCGGCATCCGCGATCGGAGTAGGTTCGACCGAGCGCTCGAATGCGCCGTCGCGCAGGCGTTTTTCCAGTTTGGTCTTGTTTTTGCGGATCTGGCGAACGATCGCATCGACGGCAGCGTCGACCGCGGCGTATTCATCGCCGGCACGGTCTTCCGCGCGGAAATACATGTGCGCCGAACGAACAGTGACTTCCGCGACGGTCTGACCGCGGACCTCGCTAAATTTGACATCCGCAACAGCGTCCTCATTGAAAAAACGATCGAGCTTTGCAAGCTTCTTTTCAGCAGCCGCAATGGTCTGGTCGGAAACCGAGCTTTTCCGTCTGTCGAAATTGATCTTCATGCGTCGCAACTCCTTTTCGTTTTGTCTGTCTATATTATACTACATTACCGCTCTTTTTTCCAGTATTTTTTGTAAAATATTTTTGGCAGTTTGCCAGATATTTTGTGATCATAATTATAGGTTTCTTCACAAGTATCCGGCATATGCCAGTATGCAAACAAGACTTAGAAAAGATGCTATCAAAATCTCAAATTACTTCTGCAAAAAGGCTCTTTCATTACAGGTTTCTTTTCTACTTTTGTGCAGAATGTTTTTCTTCAAAACCACAACAACAATAAAAGATTATTTTTGCAAAAATTGCTTTTTTCAACACAGCTTATCTTTCACAAGTGTCCCTGTCCAAATCGTTCCCTTAACGGTTTCAACACCATTTCCCCACAAAAACACCGAAACATAAAAATCAGCGCGTTAAAAATTTCCGCTTTAAAGAGGAAAACAACTGACTTCTCCCCTTCTGCGGTTTATTTTTCCGCAATCGTCAAGTCATAGAAGCGGTTGATCCCCTCACAGGCATCAATGCCGACATGGAATTCAGCCGGCAGCTCTTCCGACCAAAGCGTGATCCGATGACCATCGGCATCAATCACCAACGTTTTTTCGTTGATCTGCACCGAGAGGCTATGGCGTTCGTTTTCCGCCAGCGGAAATTCCACGCCGACCAGCTTGTGCCAGACAACCTTGCCGTCCTTCGGCTCCAGACGCCAGACGTTAATGCCGTTTTTGTAGAGTACAACCTCAAAATAGTCGTCAAAGCGAAGCGCACCGTTTTCATCACGTTCCATCGTTTCCGAAAGCATGATAATCGGCGCTCCCAGCCCCTCAAATTCCATCGTCGCGCTCACCGTCGTACCGGCGCAGTATTTGCGTTCGGTCAGCAGGCTGATATTTTCATATCCGCCGGGACCATCGGGATCGGCCTGGTTTTCAACGTGGTCAGCAGCTTGAGTGAACACCGGCGTTTGCGGAAACCGGCGCGTGTAGGCATAGACAAAACCGGAATTCTCCCATGCGTTTTCAGCAAAAGAGATATGCTGCATGATGCTTCCTCCGTTCGTTCAAACTTAGTACGACAGATCGATGACAAACGACTGGGAATCCGGGTAGATATACCACTGGTAACTCCAGCTGCGGAGTACAGAGGACAGAACCTCCTGCAGCAGCGGATCCAGCATTTCGGAGAAATCATAGTAGGCATTGGGATCGACAATCTGCAGATAAATCCGCGCATCACCGCGTTCTACAGCGCGATAGATCAGTTCAACCAGATAGTCCACAGGCGAGTCGCCGGAATCGACGAATGAACCATCCAGCACATGGAAATTCATCGACTCGTCATCGCAGACGGGCTTGCCGAGAATCTCATAGAGACGATCGGTCGTGCGGTTGTTATCCACCACGGCATCACTCACGTTGAAGAAACCGTACGGCACAGGGCACTGTTCGCCGTCTCTTTCCACGTCATCATGCGTCGCATCGACATGGCCGAAAACACCGTTGATCTCAACAATATTCCAAGAATGGCGCTCGCCGTCTGCCAAAATATCGCCGGTCACCGTCATGCACGGGATATCCAGCGCCCACATCATCCACATAAAGGACTTGGCATAGCCTTCACAGCGGGCAACACCTTCCAGCATCGCACCGTAACAGGTGCCGGAATGCGTAGTAGTCACGTCATACGTGCAGACGTCGATGAGCAGTTCGTAAGCAAACTGTTCTTTTTCATAGTCGCTCATGCCACGGGTTTGACGGCGCAGTTCTTCAAAAATCGTGCGGATTTCTTCCAGCGCCCACAGATACGTATCTTCGTTGAGCAGGTAGTGGAATTCGACCGAAACGCACATACCGTCACCATTGGTATAGTAGGTGTAGTCACAGTCGATCTGCATGATCTCGGGACAAGCGTAGTTGATGAGCATCATCACGTTGCTCATGCGGTCAATTGTGATCGGTTCGTCAAAGACCACTTCACGTTCAAACGTCATAGCCGCACGGTACACCTGCTGGAAAACATCCATCGATTCCTCGGCCATCTCGCAGAGGAAGAAACGATCTTCCAGCGGCAGAAGCGACATTTCTTCAAAGTCAACCCGAAGTGCAGGAACTTCAATGTCCGGCTCTGTCATTTCCGATTCTTCCGGAATTTCCACGGGCGCTTCGGTTGCCCAAGTAGGTTCGGTATCGGCCGAAACCGCCGGCACGTCGACATCTTCCGGTGTGGTTTCGGTTGTGGTTTTCGATTTAGTGGTTTTTGCGGTCGTTGTGCGTTTGGTCGACTCGGTCGTCGTCGCTTTTGTTCGTTTGGTCGATTCTGGAACTTCGTCCATCACGACAACTTTACAGGCCGAAAGCAGCATCATGGCCGCAAGCACAAGCAGCAGAACCGATTTTTTCAATTGACTGAAATGCATCAAGGGGATCCTCCTTGCAATATTGGGTAATATGAACTTTATTGTAGGTAATCTGCCGCGCAAACGGCGCAATCCGCAAAACGCCGAAGCTCTTCTTCGCTCATAACCGAACGTAGAACTTCAATCGCATCGGGAAGTTCGCTCCGCGGAGCAATCGGCGAAACATCGGCCAACGGACGGAAACCGAGTGACAGATACATTCGCACAGCGATATGACTCCATGTTTGGGTATGGAGCATGATCGGACGGCCGGGTTCCAGCGTCTCAAAAAGTTGCAACACGCGCGCCATCACCGCACGGCCAAGTCCCTTGCCCTGATGCTCCGGATGCACAGAGACCCAGTGTACCATCGCCAGACGTTCGTCGCCATCCTTGCTCCACCATGCCGTAGCGGTTGCCACCTGCGTCCCATCTGGGGCGCAGGCAAACACGCATCGGCGTGGTAGTTCATCGGCAAACGGTGCGTAATCCTTTTCAAAATACGCTCGCGCCTTTTCGATATCGGGAAATTCGGCAACCGAAGTCTCGACCGCACACCACGCATCCCGGTCACCGGGCGCAAACATCCGCAGGGAGTAGCCATCCGGCAGTACCGGATCGGCGGCATTTTTAACCGGGCCACGGATCATGTAGATATTCTTATAGGGAATGGACTTGTCAAGCATTCGCTTATTCTCCGCGTTTGTTGTTGACGATCTTTTCGCCGTCGAAGAGGATCAGACCTCTGCCCCATCCGGCCTTGCCGACTTCCTTCATCAGGCGCACGTAGTTGCGGCGCAGCGAGGTATCGGTCGGGAGTTCGTCGACCGGCTTGGAGATGTGGTGGCCGAACACGCGCCAAAGATCGCCCGGCAGTTCATCCCAGCCGCTTTCGAACACATCGAAATCGTGAAGGAAGTCGACAATATTGGAGTTGGGATCAAGATACTTGTCGTGATCGGGATTTAAGAGCCACGAAGAGCAGCGGATCGGCAGATATTTGCCGCCGACGCGGATATCGGGATAGAATTCGTAGGCCTTGCGGTAAGAGGCGTAGCGGAGTTCGCGCGGGAACGGGCCTGCCGAAGGAATATGCATATTCAAAACCGGATCACCGTTTTTGAGCGTGATACCGCCGAAGGTATAGTCATCGTTGTTGTGTTCACGTTCTTCAAATTGCAGTCTGCCCAGCGCAAAGCGATCCATGATAAAGAAGCCATGCGACCAGCCAAAGGTGTCGTTGCCCCAGACGCCGCGCAGTTCTCTGCATTCCATCAGTTTCCATTTGAGGTCGCTCATCGAGTCGTAGAAGATTTGTTCGTCGATACCGCGTTCTTTATACTTCTCATAAAGCTCAGCAGCGGCATTCAGATAAAAAACCTCGTGAAGGCTGCGGTGCGGGATCTGCGCTTCTGCACCGATCGCAACCAGGCGCTCAAGCGCGGGCTGTTTTTCGATCGCGCCGGCCATATAATCAGCCTGCATCTTCTGCAGTTCTTCCGCGTACGGGCCGGAAAGCCAGTAGCCGCTTTCGATCAATTTGAAGAAACCGATCGCATCGCTTGGGAAATTCAGTTTTTTCATCAGTTCAACCGCAAATTCCACGCGTTTGGTCATATCCATGTCAAAGTCCCCCTCAAGGTGTTTTTATTTTATTGTTGATCTGCCGAAACGATATAGGGAGAACGGCAGAAAAATCCATTTTCAGAGCGCAGTGCTTCCCGCGGGTACGCCAGCGCATACAAGGCATCGGCACGGGCTTCTGCCGTATATTGCCGGACAGCGTCGCCGGTCAGCAATTTGACAGCGGCCGGTTTGGTGATTACAGGCAGAGTCGCCCGCTTTCGCATCAGCTTCAAAAGTTCTGTTCCGCGTTTGGTTGCGGCCAGCACGCGCAGATACTGCGGTTCCATTGCCTGATCGGCTTTCGTCAGCCCTAGATAAGCGGAAATCAGAATCCGGCGCAGACGCGCCTCGGTATAGCGGCGAGTCTTCAGACGCAGGAGGAGCGTTTCACGGTTTTCGGAAACTGCCGCACACGCGATCAGACGGTGTTCCAACCCTTCCGATACTTCCGGCAGATTCGCTCCCTCTTCTGGCGAGATCCGCCGGAGCTCGGCAAGAATCGGCAACGAAAGCGCATCGGCAGAAACCGGGCATCGGCCTTCAGCCAACGCCGCATCCAGCATTTTTGCGGCAGCATCCGGCAAAAACGACGCGACCGATTCCCCTGTACGCACCAATTCGCGGATGCGCGTGGCACTCAGGATTTCAGCACTGCCGACATGGGCATCGTGCGCCGCACCTCGGCGGGAGACCGTAAACAGTTCGGCGTGCGGCATAGCATTTTCGGCCGCGCGGATATACTCGATCGCAAGCAGATTATTGGGCGAGGAAAAAATCTTACGGATTTCAAACGGATAAGCATCGGCCCGCGCCTTTGCGTAGGAACAGCCCAAGCCCATATTCTCCGCAAAGGCAACATGGTCAAATTCCGTTTCGGCAGCGGCTCTCTTCAGTTTTGCGAGATCGCCGCATTCGCTGCCAAACGACAGCGCCGACACCACACCGGTGGCTGCCAACAGCGAAACCGCACGCGCGGCAAAAATTTCGGCAGGAGCATTGGCAAACGCGACCGGAAGCTCCAGCACAAGGTCGGCTCCGGACTCCGCAGCCATCGCCGCACGAATCGATTTCGGCAGCAGAGCCGGTTCGCCGCGTTGGACAAAATTACCGCTCATAACGCAGACGACGGCCTTGTCCGAAAAACGGCGTTTGGTCTCGCGCAGATGGTACAGATGTCCGTTATGGAAAGGGTTATATTCCGCTACGATGCCGACTGCCGCCATATGCCCGAGCCTCTCCCGAAATAATTCGCGTTTTTGTTGCTTTTTACTCTTGCAAAATCCGCCAAAAAAGAGTATCATATTAAAGATAATATGATCACATATATTTTACACCTTCCGTCCCGAAATTGCAAGACGGAAAGGAAAATTCAAGAAGGAGTTATCCGACAATGTTAATTCTCGTCATCAACGCCGGCAGCTCGTCGCTGAAGTATCAGCTTTTCGACATGGACGAGCACAAAGTTCTCGCGAAGGGTCTCTGCGAACGCATCGGTATTGCGGGCAGCAAGAACACCCATACGCTCGCTGACGGCACCAAGATCGTCACCGAGGTCAACATGAACACCCACGCCGACGCCATCCGCATCCTCACCGACCGTCTCACCGACGCCGAACACGGTGTTATCAAGTCCATGGCGGACATCGACGCCGTTGGTCACCGCGTTCTCCACGGCGGTCAGAAGTTCTCCGGTTCGGTCATCGTCGACGACGCCGTTATCGCCGCGATCGAAGAATGCATTCCGCTCGGCCCGCTGCACAACCCGGCCAACCTGACGGGCATTCAGGCCTGCCGCGAAGTTATGGGCGACGTCCCGCAGGTCGCTGTTTTCGACACCGCTTTCCACCAGACCATGCCGGAAAAAGCGTATATGTACGCGATCCCGTATGAATACTACCGCAAATATGCGATCCGCCGCTACGGCTTCCACGGCACGAGCCACCGTTACGTTTCCGCCAAGGCCGCCGAAATGCTCGGCAAGCCGGCTTCCGAACTCAAGATCATCACCTGCCACCTCGGCAACGGTTCGTCGATCGCGGCCGTTTCCGGCGGTAAGTGCGTTGATACCTCGATGGGTCTCACCCCGCTGGAAGGTCTGCCGATGGGCACGCGTTCGGGCGACCTCGACCCGGCCATCCTCGGCTTCATCGCCGAACACGAAGGCCTGAGCACCACCGAGCTCGTCAACATGCTCAACAAGAAGTCGGGCGTTCTCGGCATCTCCGAGCTCTCCAGCGACTTCCGCGATCTGGCCACTGCCCGCGAAGAAGGCAACCACCAGGCCACGCTCGCCCTCGAGATCTTTGACTACAAGGTCAAGAAGTACATCGGTTCGTACGCTGCCGCCATGGGCGGTGTCGATGCTATCGTCTTCACCGGCGGTATTGGCGAAAACAACAAGACCGCCAGAAACGTCGCACTCGAAGGTCTGGAATTCATGGGCGTCGAACTCGACCCCGAAAAGTCGCAGCAGTCTTTGAAGAACGTCGACATCAGTGCGCCGACCTCGCGCGTCAAGGTCCTCGTCATCGAGACCGACGAAGAGTTCGTCATCGCGTCCGACACGCTCGAACTCGTCACCGCCGCGAAGGCTTAAGTTTGATCTTAAAACCGCAGCAGACTGTTTTGTCTGCTGCGGTTTTTTCGAAATTTATTCCATTTCCGGAAAGGAATTGATCGGATGAAGCATATGCGTTTTGCTGCGTTGTTGCTTGCCCTTGTCTTTTTGTTTGCGCCGTCCGCTGCCGCCGCAGAGACCGGCCAAATTGCAGAAAATATCCTCGCGTGCCTGGACGGACAGGAAAACCCGCGCCATCCGCAAAGCCCCGCCGAGCACGATTTGGTTCGAAAGCTCTCAAGAGAGCAAAATGCCGACGGCAGCTTTGGTCAGGAGTTCCGCGAGCATATTACGTCGATCATCGCATTGGAGCTGACCGACCCATACGCCTACGACCGTGACCGAGCGTTGATACACCTCTGCGGCAATCTCAATCCTACCGATCCGGAGCTGACGGCGTACGCACTCTCGGCGCTGCAGTTTTTCCGCGGTGACCGGATCGCCGAATCCGCGATCGCATGGGCAGTCGGCGCGTTGCGTCCATCCGTTGAAAACGCCGCCACACTTCCCTGCCAAACGCTTTCAGCCATGATCTGCGGGCTGACCGCCATCGAAGCAGATCTTAACGCGCCGGATTACACACCGTTGATCAAGGCATTTGCCGTATGCCCGCAGGATACCATTGAGACCGAACGCGCGGCATACGCGCTGCAGACAGGTTCTTGCCCGTATTGGGCGATCGCAAGAAGCTGCCAAATACCGGAAACGGTGTTCGCGGATACGATCGCAGATGCCGAGATCGGCGCCGCGATGGTCAGACTCTACAACAAAGGCGTTATTATCGGCCGTCCCGCAAGAAACGCCGCCGCAGATGCGGCTTTGACAACAGCCGAACTGCTGGTCATGCTGGATCGGATGCTGCCGGAAGATCGCGCCGACCGCGACAGTCATGTTTGGTATGCCGCAGCACTCGACCGTTTTTCTGTCGCACTCGCGATCGATCACGCAACATTTGACCCATCCGCAGTGGTTTCCGACAAGGCGTTTTCTGCGATCACGGAAACCATCCTGCTTCCCAAATACGCAGACGTCGGACTCCCCGCCGGTATCACCTCCGCCGATCCGGCAGCAATCACGCGTGGAGAGGCTGCACTCTATCTTGCCGCAGTTGGTGACCTGACTGTCAAACCATGAGCCAAACGCAAAAGCAGCCCACCATTGTTAGGTGGGCTGCTTTGATTTATTCATAGTCAGAGAGATCGAGCTCTTTATAATCGACTCGCAGATCGTCGGCGATTTCTTCCAGATATTCCAGACCGTCATACAGAATCGGCGTGGCATTCGCTTGGACGATACCTTCACCACTCGCTGTAAACGACACCGCGACTGCAAAATTACCGCGGTTATAAAGGACGAGCAGATACGATTCTTCACCGGCTTCCTCCACGCGATAGCTCTCGCCAACCGTCACATACGATGCCGCAGCGATCATTGAAGCGCCAAACCGACCGTTCACAAGTGCCGGCAGCGATACCGTCCATTTAAAACGCTTTGCCATCAGTTCCTGCGCTTCCGCGGTGAGATCGTCGAGCTCGCCGTCTCCGGCGTTACCCATGATCTGCATTACACGCTTCAGACCCGGATCGCCGCTGATCAGATAAGCTTCGTCGGCTTTTCCGGCCTTGCAGCTGCCGATATCCTCGACATAGTCGCGAGCCTCTACCGGAATGTTGTAAAGTGCGGTGATCACGTCGCTTTGAGCCATCGTGCACACGTCGTCAGCGAGCTTGCGCGCTTTGGCGACCATAAACGCCTCGTCAAAAACCGCTTCCTCATACTTGGCGGAGCATCCTGCAAACAGCGGACAAATACATGCCAGAACAAGGAGCAGACAGAGAATCCGTTTCATCATTTTACCTCCGATTGAAAGATATATCCAGTATATCATATCGGGCAAGTGCTGTCAAAACAAGAAAAATGGTCTGACTTGCATATTTTCAGACAAATTTTGTCGGAAGTTGTTTCGATTCCTTGACACTTTCGGATATCTTTGGTAAAATATTATGTGGATAGGTATCGCGGTACTGCCTTGGCAGTTTTTTAGGTGTAAGGAGAAAAAAATGCGCAATAAAAACACCGGTGACGCATACGTATATAAAAACAGTCTCTTTTCGCAGTCCAAGCACAAATCCGGACGTTTGGGTGCTGTTTGTGTGGATTCCGCCAAAAATCTTTGGCGTTTTTCGGTCTATGCCCCATCCTGCCGCGAGGCCGCCCTTGTGGGCAGTTTCAACGGTTGGGCGCCGATTCCGATGCAACGTAGTGTAAGTGGCATCTGGTCGGTTGAAACAACTGCGGCCGAAGGCGATCTTTATAAATTCCGTTTTGTTGCCGCCGACGGCAATCTCTGCTACCGCGCCGACCCCTGTGCCCACTACGCCGGACTTCGCCCGGAAACCGCTTCGCGTCTCTGGCAGGACCGCTATCGCTGGCACGACCGTGCATGGATTGCCAACCGCGCCGAACTCCACGAAAAAGCCCGTCCTATGGCCGTTTACGAGGTCCATCTCGGTTCCTGGCGCGACTACGGCGATCAGCCGATCTACCGCGCGGCCGCCAAAGATCTCGCCGCATACGTTGCCGATCAGGGCTACACACACATTGAACTGATGCCGATCACCGAATATCCCTTTGACGGTTCGTGGGGGTATCAGGTCACCGGTTACTTCGCGCCGACCTCCCGCTACGGTACTCCCGCCGATTTCAAATACTTCGTCGATACGATGCACCGCCATGGGATCGGAGTTCTGCTCGATTGGGTCCCCGCGCATTTTCCGCGCGATGCCCACGGTCTGCGCCAATTCGACGGCTCGCCGCTCTTTGAGCATCCCGACGAGCGCATGGCCGTGCACGAGCAATGGGGTACGCTGCGGTTCAACTTCGACAGCGACACCGTGAAGGATTTTCTGATCTCCAGCGCCCTCTTTTGGCTCTCGGAGTACCACATCGACGGTCTGCGCATTGATGCGGTCTCCTCAATGCTCTACCTTGACTACGACCGCACGTTTTCTTTGCAGAACCGATACGGCGGCAAGGAAAATCTCGCCACGCTCACGCTGTTCCGCGCGCTGAACGCCGAGATCCACAGCCGCTTCCCCGGTGTGCTGACGATTGCGGAAGAAGCGACGGATTTCCCCTCGATCACCGCTCCGATCGAATCGGGCGGCCTTGGGTTTGACTACAAATGGAACATGGGTTGGATGAACGATACGCTGCGCTATATGCAGACCGATCCGATCTTCAGAAGCGGCAACCACACGCTCATGACCTTCTCCATGATGTACGCCTTCAACGAGCACTACGTTCTGCCGCTCTCTCACGATGAATGTGTCCACGGCAAAAAGAGCCTGCTCGATAAAATGGCCGGCGACTACGAAACGAAGTTCGCCGCACTGCGCACCTATCTCGCCTACATGTTCACGCATCCGGGCAAAAAGCTGCTCTTCATGGGCACGGAACTGGCACCGTTTTTGGAGTGGCGGTTCTACGAACCGCTCGAATGGAAAATGATGCAGTTTGACACACACCGCGACTTCAGCAGATACACCCGCAGTCTCGTCCGCTTCTACCGTGAAAACGAAGCGCTTTGGAGCCTTGACGACAGTTGGGACGGGTTCTGCTGGTCCAACGCCGACGACGCGATTTTTGAAGTGCTTTCCTACTTCCGTATCGGTGCCGGCGGCCAGATCTTGCTCTGCGTTTTCAACATGACGCCGGTCCGGCGTGAAAATTATCTGCTCGGTTCGCCCTATGCAGGTGAGTTCCGCCTCGTCCTCAATTCCGATCCCGCAGATGAGGGCGAGACCGTCATCCAAACGCAAAAGAAACGTCAGGGTACGTTCGCAAACGCTTTGCAGCTGACCTTACCGCCGCAAAGCGCACTTATATACCAATATTCCCCGAATGATACAGAACAGGAGTGATCACCATGCGTCACAACGATTGCGTCGCCATGATTCTTGCCGGCGGACAGGGCTCCCGCCTCGGTGCACTGACCAACCAGCTGGCCAAACCTGCTGTCCCCTTCGGCGGCAAGTACAGGATCATTGACTTCGCCCTCTCCAACTGCGCCAACTCCGGCATCTCAACCGTCGGTGTGCTGACCCAGTATCAGCCGCTTGAGCTGAATACCTATATCGGCACGGGCCAGCCGTGGGATCTCGACCGCATCAACGGCGGTGTTTACGTCCTGCCGCCGTACATGACCGGCAAAACAGGCGAATGGTACAAGGGCACGGCCAACGCGATCTACCAGAACGAACGCTTTATCGAACAGTTTTCTCCCGACAACGTTCTGATTTTGAGCGGTGACCACATCTATAAAATGGACTATCGCCGCATGCTCAGTTTCCACCAAAAGAGCGGTGCAGCCTTAACGATCGCCGTTTTCAGCGTACCGTTGTCCGAAGCCAGCCGTTACGGCATCCTCAGCGCGGACGAAAACGGCCGCATCTACGACTTCACGGAAAAGCCCAAGAATCCGACCAGCACACTGGCCAGCATGGGTGTTTACATCTTCGACTGGAAAGCGCTGCACAAATACCTGAACGAAGACGAAGCCAATCCGAGCAGCTCCAACGACTTCGGCAAGGACATCATTCCCGCCATGCTCGCTGACGGCTGTCCCATCTATGCCTACTCCTTCAGCGGCTACTGGAAGGACGTCGGCACCATCAGCAGCCTTTATGAAGCGAATATGGATCTGCTCGGCGACAATCCGGTTTTGAACCTCGACGACGACGAGTGGAAGATCTACTGCCGCCATACGAAGCGCCCCTCGCAGTATATCGGCTCCAACGCCGAACTGAAAAACTGCTGTGTTGCCGACGGCTGTGTCGTCGACGGCACGATCGAGCACTCGCTCCTCTTCTCCGGTGCTGTCGTTGAAGAAGGTGCGGTCGTGACCGATTCGATCCTCTTCCCCGGCGCACACGTCTGCAAAGGGGCCAAGATCGACCACGCGATGCTCGCCGGCGGCACGGTCATCGGCGAAGGCGCCGTTATCGGTGCGGACAAAGGTGTGACCGCAATGCTCGCCGAGAGTCCGCTCTGCGACGGCGGTATCACTTTGGTCGCAGAAAACGTCGAGGTTTCCGCCGGTACCATCATCGGCCGCAACGTCGTCGTCTCCGCATCGGTCTGACATACATACAGAGAAGGGCTGGTCTTGCAACATGAATGATACATTGGGAATTATTTTGGCAGGTATCGGCGACGCCCCGTTCGGCGCGCTGAAACAGCACCGTTCCGTGGCGGCAATGCCGATCTGCAGCCGCTACCGTCTGGTCGACTTTTTGCTTTCCTCCATGGTCAACTCCGGGATCACCAACGTCGGTATCCCCACGCTCTCGGCTTACCGTTCGCTGATGGACCATCTCGGCAGCGGTACGGACTGGGATCTTGACCGCAAGCTTTACGGCTTGTTTATTCTGCCGCCTTACGGCGTCTACCGTCAGACCGATGCGTTTGTCGGTGACATCGACGTCTTGGCCGGTATTACCGACTATCTCTCGCGTTCCAAACAGGAATACGTGCTGCTCTGCGGCTGCAACGCCCTGTTCAATATGACGTTCTACGACCTGCACGAGTTCCACCTCGACAACAACGCCGACATCACCGTGCTCTGCTGCAAACAGCCGGCAACCGACCTTTCGAGCTCGCCGCGTTTTATTGCTCTGCGCACCGACGAGACCGGCCGCGTTACCGATATGCGCGCCCGCGACGGTCTAGCTGACAACGAGTTCCGTTCTCTCGACGTCTGGTTTATGAAAAAGAGCTTCCTTGAACAGCAGATCGCCTACTGTTCCTCGCGCGGGATGCACGATTTTGCGATGGATGTCGTCATCAAAAACCTCAAGCGCTTTAAGGTCTACGCACATTGTTACGACGGCTACGTCGGCAACCTCGATTCGATCAACGATTTCTACCGTGAAAATATGCGCCTTCTTGAACGCGACAACTTCACGGCGCTCTTCTGCGAGGATCTTCCGGTCTACACCAAAATCAAAGACCAGGTCCCCACGCGTTACACCAATACCGCCAACGTCAAAAATTCGCTGGTCGGCGACGGTTGCACGATGGCCGGTACCGTCGAAAACTGCGTGGTTTTCCGCGGTGTCACGGTCGAACCCGGCGCAGTCGTCCGCAATTCCATCATTATGCAGGATACGCACATTGAAGCAGGGGCTAACCTCGACAGCGTGATCCTCGACAAAAACGTAACGATCAGTGCCGGAAAACACCTTGCCGGACAATCGACCTATCCGATCGTCGTCGGCAAAAACACCGTGATCTGACGCATCTCCGGGCGACCGCCGCGGAACGAAAAGCGGCGGCCGCCGATTTATTTTTCGACTCATACGATATTTTTTACCGGGTGGTTTTTTATGAACATTTTGTTTGCATCCTCTGAAGCGTCTCCGTTTGCCAAAGTCGGCGGACTCGGCGACGTCGTCGGTTCGCTGCCGGCCGCGCTGCGCGAGATCGGGCACGACGCTCGTCTGATCATGCCGAAATACGGCGTGATCCCCGAAAAATTCTCCGCGGATTTTGAATTCGTCACCAACTTTACGGTGCTGATTGGCCAAGCGTACAAATACGTCGGCCTCTTCCGCTACGTCCACCGCGGCGTGACCGTTTACTTCCTCGATAACAAAGAATTCTTCGGCGGCGACGTTTACGGCTACGACGGCAACAACGAAGCCGAACGCACCGTGTTTTTCTGCCGCGCGGTCATCGAATCGATCGCCCACCTCGGCTTCGAGCCGGAAGTTCTGCATCTGAACGACTGGCAGACGGCTCTGATCCCTGCCCTGCTCAAATGGCAATACCCGCAGCTTACGCTCAAAACCGTGCTGACGATCCATAACCTCCGCTACCAAGGGTTGTTCGACATCCCGCACCTGCAGGGTCTGACCGGTCTGCCCGACGAAGCGTTTACGATCGATTGTCTGGAGTTCTACGGCTGCGCCAACATTCTGAAAAGCGGTATCGTTCTGGCTGACAAGGTCAACACGGTCAGCCCGCACTACGCCGAAGAAACGCTTACCGGAGAATACGGCGAACGTTTGGAAGGCGTACTCGCCATGCGCGGTGAGAATTACTCCGGCATCTTAAACGGCATCGATTACGAAGTCTTCCACCCGCGCAAGGATGCGCGCATTGCCGCCCCCTACGGGCCGCGCAGTCTCGGCGGCAAAGCCGTCTGCAAAAAGTCATTGGCCGAGGAACTCGAACTGGATGAGGACAAATGCTTCATCACGGTGATCTCCCGCTTGGTCGACCAAAAGGGGCTCGACATTCTGGCCGAATGCGCCGAATCGTTGCTCACCGATCCGCGCTGCGTACTGATCGTTTTGGGTACCGGTGAACCGCAGTACGAGGCTTTGTTCGATTCTCTCGCCCAGCGTTACCCTGAAAATGCCCGTGCGATCCTCAAATACGACGGTGCGCTCGCCCAGCGCCTGTACGCCGGTTCGGATCTCCTGCTCGTGCCCAGCCGCTTTGAACCCTGCGGCCTCACGCAGATCATCGCCATGAAGTACGGCACGCTTCCGCTCGTGCGCGAGACCGGCGGTCTCTACGATACTGTCCGGCCGTACAACGAAACCGACGGCAGCGGATGCGGCTTTACGTTTGCACCCTACGCCGCCCACGACCTCGCCTATACGATCCGCCGTGCCGTTTCGATCTACTTCGACGAACCCGACGTCTGGAAGAAGCTCATCGGCCGTGCGATGCGCATGGACTATTCGTGGAAACAGTCGGCCCAGCTTTACGCCGAGCTTTACCGTTCGGCTTTGCAGTAATATATTCCCCGTAAGGAAAGGAAACAAACATGGATTTCACAGCTGAAAAGAATCAGATCAAAAAAGCCTTTGCCGAAAAGCTGAAGCGCCAGTTCGGCAAGAGCATTGAAAGCGCTACCACGCTGCAGCGCTATAAAGCGGTCGCGATGACCGTACGCGACGAGATCATGGAAAGCTGGCTCTCGTCGGTCAACCGTGTCAACACCGAAAAGAAAAAGGTCGTTTTCTACCTGTCGCTTGAGTTTCTCACCGGCAAGTTTTTGGGTGCGAACCTGACCGCACTCGGAAAATACGACCTTTACCGCAACGCGCTCGCCGAGCTGAACATCGACCTTGCAGAGTTGGAAGAAGCCGAGCGTGAGCCGGGCCTCGGCAACGGCGGTCTGGGACGTCTGGCGGCCTGCTTCATGGATTCGCTCGCCGCCCTCGGCCTCCCCGCAGTCGGCTGCGGCATCCGCTACGATCTCGGCCTATTCCGACAGCGCATCGTCGAAGGTGAACAGGTCGAACTGCCCGACCGCTGGCTGTTCGACGGCAATGAATGGGAAGTCGCACGTCCGGAAGAAGCGGTTGAGATCTGCTTCAACGGCACGGTGCGTGAATACACCGACGAAACCGGCAGACTTTGCTTTGCTCTCGACAACCCCAACCGCGTGATCGCCGTCCCCTACGATATCCCGGTCTGCGGTTATAAAAACGATTTCTGCAACACGCTGCGTATCTGGAGCGCCAGCTCGCCCGAGATCATCGATATGCGCTCGTTTTCCGAGGGCGATTACGTCAAGGCGAGCGAGGAACGCGAGCTTGCCGAGACGATCTCCCGCATCCTCTACCCCAACGACAGCCACAACGCCGGCAAGAGCCTGCGCCTGCGCCAGCAGTATTTTTTCACCTCCGCCACGCTGCAGTTCCTGCTCAAACGCCACAAGGCACAGGGATTGCCGATCGAACGCCTCGCCGATTACGTCGCCGTGCAGATCAACGACACGCACCCGTCGATCGCGATCGCCGAACTGATGCGCCTGCTCGTCGACGGTGAACGCATGGCATGGGAAGATGCCGAACGCATCTGCTCGGAGGTTTTCTCCTACACCAACCACACCATCATGAGCGAAGCGCTGGAAGCCTGGCCGTGCTATCTGATGGAAAATCTGCTGCCGCGCATCTACATGATCATCTGTGAGCTCGACCGCCGCGCCAGGCTGAGAAACGCCGCAAAAGCCGGCTACGACGTCGCCGAACGCACCGCCATTATCAACTACGGTTCCGTGCGTATGGCCAATCTCTGCATGAATATCTGCCGCAAGGTCAACGGCGTTTCCGGCCTGCACAGTGAGATCCTGCAGCAGAGCCTCTTCTCCGACTTCCACAAGATGGATCCCTCGCAGATCATCTCCGTGACCAACGGCGTCACGCCGCGCCGCTGGCTCTTGCAGGCCAACCCCGCCCTCAGCGCTTTCATCACCGAGATGCTCGGCAGCGATGAATGGGCGCGCGATCTCTCGCGTCTTTCCGAGCTGGAAGCCCACGCCGACGACAAAGCCTTCGGCGAAAAGCTGGCGGCGATCAAGCGCGGAAATAAGCTGCGGCTGATCGAATGGATCAACAAAACGCAAAACGTCGCGCTCGACCCCGATTCGATCTTCGACGTGCAGATCAAGCGTCTGCACGAGTATAAGCGCCAGCTCTTGAACGTCCTGCACATCCTCTATCTCTACTTCGAGATCAAAGAAAACGGCGTGACCTATGCCGCACCGCGCACCTTCCTCTTCGGTGCCAAGGCATCGCCCGGCTATACCCGCGCCAAGCAGATCATTTCCCTGATCAACGCAGTCGCCGACCTCGTCAACAACGACCCGGATATCAAGGGGCTTTTGAAGGTCGTCTTCGTGGAAAACTACAACGTTACCGCGTCCTCGCTGCTGATCCCGGCAGCCGACGTCAGCGAGCAGATCTCGATGGCCGGCAAAGAGGCCTCGGGCACGGGCAACATGAAGTTCATGATGAACGGTGCTCTTACGGTCGGTACGCTCGACGGCGCAAACGTCGAGATGTACGATCTTTTGGGCGACGATAACCTTTTCCTCTTTGGTCTGCGCACCGAACAGGTCAACAACGCGTTCCGCTACGGCCGTACGCCACCGGAAAAGATCTGCACCGACAACGCCACGCTTGGCCGCGTGATCGCTTCACTCGCCGACGGTACGCTGCCGTCCAACGTCGCCTCTCTGCGCGATTACCTCCTCAACGGCGACGGCGGCGTGGCTGATCCGTACCTCTGCCTTACGGACTTTGCCGACTACTCAGCAGCACACGAACGCGTACTCGCCAAGTACCTCACGCAGGACGAGTGGCGCGCATCTTCCGCCCGCAACATCGCCCGTTCCGGTTTCTTCTCCTCCGACCGCTCGATCGCGGAATACAACGAAAAGGTCTGGCACCTCGGTCTATGATCACTCCCACTCCCCGGACGCAATTCCGTCGTCCGGAAAACGCTCTGGCATATCATAACATCGCATCCGGCGTCTACCGGATGCCGTTCGGCGCGATCCGTTGCGGCGAAAAGGTGGTTCTGCGCGTATTTGCGGCGGAGCCGCTGGCAGCATCCCGTGTTTATCTGCGAATTTGGGCAGATGATGCGGAATGCTTTTTCCCAATGCACAAATGCGGAATGCTTTGGGAATGCGCCTACACCGCACCGGCCGCACCGCAGATCGTCTGGTACCGATTCGAGATTCATACGCCGTCCGGCATCATCTATTGCCAGCCCGGCAAAAGTGCGCTGAGCGGAACGGATTCGAAAAACCGCAACGATTACCAAAGCTTTCAGCTCACGGTATACGATCCGGCGTTCTCTGTGCCAGACTGGGCCGCGGACGGCATCATGTACCAGATCTTCCCCGACCGATTCTACCGTAGCCGCGAAACCGCTATCGGCCCGCACACGCACCGTCTGCACCAAAACTGGGACGAACAGATGGATTATCTGCCCGACCCGGTCAAGGGCTATTACGCCGCCGACGATTTCTTCGGCGGGAATCTCAAGGGGATCGAAGAAAAGCTCCCCTATCTTGCAGAGCTCGGCGTCACGGTACTCTACCTGAACCCGATCTTCCGCGCGTATTCCAACCACCGCTACGACACCGGCAGCTACGAGGAGATCGATCCGCTGCTCGGCTCGGAATCCGACCTTCGCTCACTTTGCTCGCATGCGGCCGAGTTCGGGATCCGCGTGATCTGCGACGGTGTTTTCTCGCACACCGGTTCCGACAGCTTATATTTCAACCGTGAAGGCACTTACTCGACCTGCGGTGCGTACAACTCTCCGGAATCGCCGTACGCTTCGTGGTATCGATTCCAGCGTTTTCCGGATGAATACGACTGTTGGTGGGACGTTTGGTCGCTGCCGGAAGTGGAGGAGACCGATCCTTCGTATCTCGACTACATCACCGGCGAAAGCGGCATCGTGCAAAAATGGCTGAAGGCCGGCATCTCCGGTTGGCGTCTTGACGTCGCCGACGAACTGCCCGACGAATTTCTCGACCGTCTGCGCAGCCGCGTGAAGACGACCGATCCCAACGCTCTCGTCCTCGGCGAGGTTTGGGAGGATGCATCCAACAAAGTCAGTTATAATGCGCTGCGTCGTTTTCTCTTGGGCGGTCAGCTCGATTCCGTGATGAACTATCCGCTGCGAAAAATGGTTATCGGGCTCCTTTCCGGCAAAACCAACGCCAAAGCCTTCGCTACAGAACTCACCGAACTCGCATCCAACTATCCGCCGCAGGTGTTTTTTGCGTGTATGAATTTTCTTTCCACGCACGACGTCTGCCGTATCACCACCACGTTCGGCAAGCCCTACGACGTCGCTGACGTTCCCCGCGCCCGGCAAGCCGATATCCGGCTGAGTAAGGATGAACGGACTCGGGCAATCGCCATGCACAAAGCCGCATCTCTGCTGGTCTATTCGCTGCCCGGAATGCCCTGCATCTACTACGGTGACGAAGCCGCCGTCGAAGGCGGTACCGATCCCTTCAACCGCGCACCATTCCCATGGGATCGCCGCGACGAGCAAAGCTTAGCGCTGACCGAATGGTACCGGGATCTCGGTGCTTTGCGCCGCCGCTATCCGGCGTTGAGGAGCGGAACGATGCAGGTTTGGGAAGAAAACGGTCTGTTATGTATCCGGCGAGAATCCGACGGTGTCAGGTTGCTGACGATCGTGAATCCTACCGACGCGGAACTGCCGCTGCCTGTTCCGGTTGCTTCGCCGATCCTCTGCTCGGCAAATTCAAACGAGGGGTGCATCGCCGCCAAAAGCAGCATGATCGTACTTTGCTAAAAAAAGATCGTTGACCGCAAGTCGGTCAACGATCTTTTTTGATTTTCGGAACTTATTCGAGGGTTTCCAGCTCGGCCATCCAAAGCTTTGAGGATGCATCGCTCGGCATATGCCAGTCGCCACGCGGCGACAGAGAGACCGAGCCGACTTTGGGGCCGTCGGGCAGGCAGGAACGCTTGAATTGCTGGATAAAGAAGCGGCGATAGAAATTTTTCAGCCAGTAAAGCAGCACCTTGCGGTCAAACTCTCCGGCAAAGACCGTTTCCGCCAGCCGCAGCACCTTACGCGGCGAATAATTCCGGCGGATGCAGTAGAAGAGATAGAAATCGTGCAGCAAATACGGCCCGACCAGTTCCTCGGTTTTTTGGGCAATATCGCCCGCATCGCTCGCCGGCAGCAATTCCGGGCTGACGGGGGTGGCGAGAATATCGCGCAACACCGCGGCAAGTGCCGGATCGGCAGCCATATCGGCTTCGTGCGCAACGAGATAACGCACCAATGTTTTCGGCACGGCAGCATTGACACCGTACATCGACATATGATCGCCGTTGTAGGTCGCCCAACCAAGCGCCAGTTCACTCAGGTCGCCCGTACCGACGACCAGACCGTTTTCGGCATTGGCAATATCCATCAGCACCTGCGTGCGTTCACGCGCCTGCGCATTTTCGAAAACGACGTTATGGTTTTGCGGGTCATGGCCGATGTCCGCAAAATGTTGGGTGACGGCATCGCCGATCCGGATCGTTTTGGTCGTCACGCCGAGCAGTTCGCACATCGTTAGAGCATTATTTTTCGTGCGGGCGGTCGTACCAAAGCACGGCATGGTGATCGCCGTGATCTCACTCATCGGGCGGCCGAGAAGCTTCATCGCGCGCACGGCGACCAGAAGCGCCAGACACGAATCCAAACCGCCGGAGATGCCGATGACAAGGCTCTTGGCCCAGGCGTGTTTGGTGCGGCGTGCAAGGCCGTGTGCTTGGATCGCAAGGATCTCCTCGCAGCGGCGGACGCGTTCGTCGGCGGCGGGAATAAACGGTTCGCGGGCAAATTCGCGGGAGATCTTGGTTTCCCGCAAAGGCAGATCAAACGAAATCGTTTCAAATCCGCCCGGAACAGAGACACACGAGGTCAGACTGCGGCGCTCCGTCAGCAGGTACTCGACGTCGATCTCGGTGACGGTAACCCCTGAACCAAACGGTTTACTTTCGGCAAGGATCACGCCATTTTCCGCAATCAAAGTATGAGAGGCAAAGACCATATCGGTCGTCGATTCACCTGGATTGGCATCGGCCAAAAGATACGCGCACGCGAGCTTGGCCGATTGGCTCTTGACGAGCAAACGGCGGTATTCCGCCTGACCAACGGTCTCCGCGGTCGCAGCAAGATTGCAGATCACGGTGGCACCTGCCTGTGCCGCGGCCGTGGAAGGCGGAATCGGCGACCAAAGATCCGCAGACAGTTCGGCGGCCAAAATCAGCCCCGGAACATTGCGGCAGGCAAACAGCAGACCCGTACCAAACGGGACGGAACAGCCCATCAGTTCAATCCGCGAATTCTCTGTCGGCGCCGCAGCAAACACACGCGTTTCCCAAGGTGCGGTCAGTTCACGCTTGGGTACGACGCCTAAAATCACACCGTCAAAAATAGCAACGGCACAGCTGTAAAGCTTTTGTGCGTACAGAATCGGCGCACCAACAAAGACCAGCAGTTCTTTTCCGCGTGTTGCTTCGGCAATCTTCGCCAGTGCATCCAACGCACCATTGATCAGCGTCGGCTGATAGAAAAGATCGCCGCAGGTAGAACCGGTCACACAAAGTTCGGGGAACGTCAGGACAGAAACACCCTCTGTGTGCGCTTTTTCGATTGTTTGAATGAGCTCTTCCGCATTGGTGCGGCAGTCGGCAAGCTGAATCGCCGGAGAAGCGGTGGCTACCCGGATCAGACCGTCGTGCATACAAGATCCCTCTTTTGCCTGTAATATCGCTGTTATTATAGCACAAATCCATCCTATTGACAAGTGCACCGTTCCGCCCAAACCCGCATAGTATGAGCCAAAGGAGGGGTTCGATGCTTCTGCATATTACAGAACTGATTGTCTGCTTTTTTCTCGCACTCTTTTTGGTAACAGGAATTGTTTCCCTCACATTGCTGACATTCTATTGCAAATACCAACGCCATTGCCGGTCTCTGATTATTCTGACAACCGACGATACCGACGCAGAGTTCAGAATTCGGGCTTGTTTGCGTGCGGATCGCCTGCTCGGGCGAACACTGCCGCCGATTTTGGTCGATACGGGAATATGTGAGGAGAGCAAAGAAATTGTACGTCGAGCCGCACTTCGATATGATCTGCCCGTGATCGTGTGCCAGCAGAGCGATGATCGAAACAGGAATCCAAAAAATATATAAATCAATAGCAAAATAACGGAAATTCGCACCTGAAATAAGCAAATAATTTCCACAAACGGCCTTGCGATTTTTGCTGTTTTGTGATAGAATATAACAGATAAACAAGAATCATCAGATCCTCTGTCTGTCGTTTTTTTTAGCGGCGGCACACAGGGGCTTTGTAAGGTTGCGAAAGATGAGGTTTTTTCTATGATATATCAGTTTGCCGACCGTATTGGTACGCTTGCGCCATCTGCAATTCGTGAGATCCTGAAGGTCACGCAGAATCCGAACGTGATCTCCTTTGCCGCCGGCAATCCGGCTGCCGAATCGTTCCCGGCCAAGGAAATGGCCGAGATCTCTGCCGACCTGCTCGCCAATAAATACGCGTCCGCTCTGCAGTACGGTATTTCCGAAGGATATGTTCCCCTGCGTGCCCAGCTCACTGAACGTCTTCGCACCAAGCACGCGACCGGCACCGAAAACGACGATTTGCTGATTGTCTCCGGCGGTCAGCAGGGCATCGAAATGACGGCAAAGATCCTCTGTAACGCGGGCGATACCGTTGTTTGCGAAGCGCCGAGCTTTGTCGGCGCGCTGAATGCGTTCCGCTCCTACGGCCTGAAGCTCAAGGGGATTCCCGTCTGCGAAGACGGCATTGACACAGAAGCTTTGGAAGAGTATTTGAAACAGGACAACCGCGTCCGCCTACTCTACGTCATTCCGACTTTCCAGAACCCCACCGGCATTACCACAAGCCTTGCCAAGCGCAAACGTTTGATTGAGCTCGCCGAGCAGTACGATTTCCTGATTCTTGAAGACAGCCCGTACTTTGAACTCCGCTATTCCGGCAAGGTTGTGCCGACGATCAAGAGTTTAGATACGACCGGCCGCGTTATTTTCGTCGGTTCGTTCTCGAAGATCATTGCCCCGGGGATCCGCGTCGGCTACGTTATCGCCGACAAGCAGATCATCTCCAAGCTCACGGTTGCCAAACAGGTCAGCGACGTTCATACCAACCTCTTCTTCCAGATGGTCATCTCCGAATACATGAACCGCTATGATCTCGATGCACACATCGAAAAGATCCGCGCATTCTACGTAGTCAAACGCGACGCGATGCTCGCTGCCGCCAAAAAGTATCTGCCCGCCGAAGTCACCTGCGGCAAGCCCGACGGCGGCCTCTTTATCTGGTGCACGATGCCCAACGGCGCCAACACGATGGATTTCTGCGGCATGGCCTCCAAACGCATGGTCGCAGCAGTTCCCGGCGCATCGTTTGCTGCGGATGAAAGCGAAATCTCTCCCTCCTTCCGTCTGAACTTCTCACTGCCGACGGAAGAACAGATCAACAAAGGTATGCAGATCCTCGGCGAAGCTGCCGCGGATTATCTGGCCGAACTCAAGAAAGCAGGGAAATAAGTATGGAAAACACCGAAAAGAAACTGATCCAATTCAGCGGCATCAAGCCCACCGGCGCTTTGACGCTCGGCTCTTACCTTGGCGCGATCAAAAACTGGAAATCGATGGTGGAAGAATACGAATCGATCTTCTGCGTTGTCGATATGCACTCGATCACGATCCGTCTCAACCCCGCCGAACTCCGCAGCAACGCAATCGAACAGCTCGCTTACTACATTGCCGCCGGCCTTGACCCGGAAAAGTGCACACTTTTTATCCAGAGCCATGTTGCCGCTCACGCGGAACTTGCCTGGGTTCTGAATTGCTACACCATGTTCGGCGAGCTCTCGCGCATGACGCAGTTCAAAGACAAGTCGGCCAAGCACGCCGACAACATCAACGCCGGTCTCTTCACCTATCCGGTGCTGATGGCTGCCGATATTCTCCTCTACAACACCGATATCGTCCCTGTCGGCGAAGACCAGAAACAGCATGTGGAAATCTGCCGCGACATCGCCACACGCTTCAACAACATCTACGGTGAAGTCTTTAAGTTGCCCACGCCGGTTCTGCCCAAGGTCGGTGCGCGCATCATGAGCTTGTCCGAACCTGACAAAAAGATGTCGAAGTCCGATGACGAAACCGGCTGCATCATTCTGAAGGATTCCGACGATGTGATCATGCGCAAGTTCAAACGCGCCGTCACCGACAGCGATATGTGCGTGCGCTATGACCCGGTGGAAAAGAAAGGTATTGCCAACCTGATGTCGATCTATTCGTCGTTCAGCGGCAAGAGCTTTGACGAAATTACCCGCGAATTCGAAGGTCAGGGCTACGGCACATTCAAGGCAGCCGTTGGCGAGCTGACCTGCGATGCGATCCGTCCGATCCGCGAGGAAGCCAATCGTCTGCTTAAGGATAAGGCATATCTGGAAGAAATCTATTCTGCCGGTGCGGCAAAAGCAGCCCGCATGGCCTCGAGAATGGTTGATAAAGTTTACAAGAAGGTCGGTTTTGTGAAAAAGCCGCGGTTGTTCTGATCAACCGAGCTGAAGGAGGCACTCCATGTTTACACATCTCAGCAGCGCCGAACTGCTCCGCTCTCTGTTTGCCTTTCTCTGCGCAATCGCAGTTGCACTGGCGGCAACGCCGTTGGTAAAAAAGCTGGCGTTCCGTTTGGGGGCAATTGACGTCCCCAAAGACGCTCGCCGCATGCACAAAAAGCCGATCCCGCTTTGGGGCGGTATTGCCATTTATCTCGGCTTTATCGTTTCCGTTTTGGTTTTTGTCAAGCCGGATTTGGAATTGACCGGGATTTTGATCGGTGCTTCGCTGATCGTCATCCTCGGCGCAGTGGACGACCGTTACGCGTTGGATGCAAAAGTCAAGTTTTTGGTGCAGATCGTCGCAGCGGTGATTCCAATCGCCTGCGGCCTGCGCATTGAAGTTCTCTCGAACTTTTTCGGCGACGACGGCAGCCGTATTGCCCTTTCGTTCCTCTCGATTCCGCTGACGCTTATCTGGATTGTCGGTGTCTGCAACGCCGTAAACCTGATCGATGGTCTCGACGGTCTTGCCTGCGGTGTTTCGACGATTGCCGCGCTTTCGACCTTTCTGGTCGTTGTTCAGCACGATGATGCCGTGACTGCCGTGGTCATCGCCGCTCTCGCCGGTGCCTGCATCGGCTTCCTGCCCTATAACTTCAACCCTGCTAAAATCTTTATGGGCGACTCAGGTGCGCTCTTCCTCGGCTTTATTTTGGCAACGGTTTCGATCTCCGGCAACTTCAAAATGCACACACTCATCAACTTTGGCCTGCCATTTGTCGTGCTCGGTCTTCCGATCTTCGACACGGTGTTTGCTATTCTCCGGCGCGTGATCCACGGTAAAAAGCCGTGGGAAGCAGACCGCGGTCACATTCACCACAAACTGATCGACATGGGCATGTCACAGAAGCAAGCTGTCGCCGTTTTGTATTTAATCAGTGCGGTTTTGGGTTCTTCGGCAGTTCTGCTCACCAACAGCAACTGGATCAAGATTTTGATCATGGTCGGTGTGCTTGTGATCTCGGCGGCATTTGCAATTAAGCTCTATCTCCTACGCGAAGCTGCAGCCAAAAAAGAGCAAAAAGAACAGCCGGAAAAATAGCCGGCCATCTCCCCGCCCACTGAAAAGGAAGGCCCGTATGAATCAACAAAAACTCAACGTTATGAGCATCTTCGGGACACGCCCGGAAGCAACCAAAATGGCTCCGCTTGTGCTTGCGTTGGAAACTTGTCCGCAGATTGCCAGTACGGTTGCCATCACCGCGCAGCATCGCGACTTGCTCGACCCGGTGCTCTCGCTTTTTGGAATCACACCGGACTTTGACCTGAACATCATGCAGAAAAAACAGACGCTGACTTCCATCGCAACTCGTGCGTTGGAAGGCTTGGAGCGCGTTTTTTCGGAAGCACGGCCGGATCTTGTTCTCGTGCACGGCGACACTTCCACAGCGTTCATTGGCGCACTTGCCGCCTACTACGCCAAAATCCCGGTCGGCCACGTCGAAGCCGGACTCCGCACCTACGACCGCTATTCGCCGTTCCCGGAAGAAATGAACCGCCGCTTGATCGCACCGATTGCCGAGCTCCATTTTTCTCCGACGCCGGCAGCCGCAGCCAATCTGCAAACAGAGCACTGTGACGGTAAGGTCTATATCACCGGCAACACAGCCATCGATACCGTCCATATGCTCGCCAAAGATGATCATGTTTTCCGCGTTCCGTTCCTGAACGATCCTGCCCTTGATGGCAAAAAACTCGTTTTCATGACGGCTCATCGCCGTGAGAACTATGGCGAACCGCTCTATAACATCGCCCGTGCCGTCCGCACGCTTGTCGAACGTTTTGACGATCTCGTCGTCGTTTGGCCGATGCATCCGAGTCCGACGGTTCGTGCTGTCGCGACCGAGATTCTCGGCGATTGCGAACGCGTGATCCTCTGCGATCCTCTGCTTGTCGATGACAGCATCAATCTGATCCGCAAGAGCTATCTCGTTCTCACAGATTCCGGTGGTTTGCAGGAGGAAGCGCCGTCGCTCGGGAAGCCGGTTTTGGTTCTTCGGGCGGAGACAGAACGCCCCGAAGCGGTCGACGCCGGAACGGTTTCGCTGATCGGTTCTGACAAACAGACGATCATAGATGCCGTCACAGAGCTACTGACCAACCGGTCGGTCTACGACCGGATGTCGCGCGCTGTCAACCCCTACGGCGATGGTTTGGCATCCGAGCGTATTGTCAGCGCAATTCTGCACCATTTCGGTCTCGGTTCTGCACCGGCTGAATTTTGCCCGCGCGGATAAGCGAACTTCAACGGAAGGAGGAAGAGACGCTTGCAATCCAAAAAGTCAGCATTTTTGGTGATTGGCACCACAGCCTTTGTTATTTTTGCATTGTTTTTTGTTTTTTGGCTCTCTTCCCGTCATTCCGGTCCTAAACCCGATATTCAGGTTCCGTCGCCTTCTCACACCGAGCCAAGTGCACCGCCGAATCTGGCGTTACTCAACGATCCGGAAGAATACATGGTTTTTGATTTGCGCGCAGAAAACGTCGGCCAAATTCTTGCAGCCTTAAAGACGCCGGACGCCTACAGTCTGACGCTGCTTTCATCGGTCTATGCTGGCGGACAGAAGGCAGATACGCAGGTATCGCTCTTCTTCCTCGACGGTCTGACGCGCCTCTCGCTCGCCGATTCCAGACCCCAGCGCGAGCTGCTGTTGACAGATTCCCATGTTTACAGCTGGACTGCTGACAGACCGACCGTCACAAAGCTGCCGCTCGGATCGTTTGATGCGGTGCGCAGTGCCAAAATGCCCGATCTGCAAACGCTGATTGCTTGCCCCGTTGACCGCATTGATTCTGCCGAATTTGTCGAATATGGCAGGCTTTGGACCATTCGTGTCCGGTATACAAACGATTTCGGGCAGACAGAATGCAGTTATGTAGCCATTGACAGCGGCTTGATTACGCACAACGAAGTCTATGAAGATGGTGTTTTGGTTTTGGAAATGACCGTTACCGCGCTTTCTTTTTCTGAACCGGAACCGAGCATATTTTATTTACCAGACGGTTCTACTCCGGAGTGAGACCAAAGTCCCAACTTCGGCAGCAGCAGAGCCGCGACTGCAATGAGCAGTTCCAGATCATCGTCGCAATCGCAAAGGAGCAAAAGAACAACCGCAATCAGCAACAATTCTTCGTGTTGCGCCAAAAAAGTGCGGATCGGGGTTAATACGCCGGTAAAGGTTTGCAAAATTCCGCCGGATGACGCCGCCGCAGGTGCGGGTTCCAAATGTTTTGGAGTTTGGGGTTCCGATTCGCCAACTCGTTGCCACGAGGTCGCACGATACGGCCGAAACTCGAGAATCTCATCTGCTCCGCGCTCGTCAAACAATTCGCTCGCCTCCTTCTCCACGATTCAGTACGGCTCGCACCGTGTGCGCTATGCGCACAGCCTGCAATACACGCTCGATCCAATCACCATTTTGGGCGTGGGCAAACGGGCGCAGCGCCTCCAGTAGGCGCGTGCGCCGATTCGGTTCGGTATAGCCACGGATCGCCCCGGAAACCACACGCAAAAGTGCCGGATCGATTTCCGAAAGTCCCGGGATTTGTGGTATAGCTGCCTCCGTTTCGTTTGCAGTGCTACCTGCGCGCAGCGATTTTGCCAGTTCGGCAATTTTCGCCATGCTTTCGGGGGAATCGAGGATTCGCTGCAGCCCTTCATCCATTCTCTCCATCAAGACTGTCCCCCACCGAGCATCTGTGCGATTTTTTGCGCCAGTTGTTGGCCGTCGCGATTTGACTGCAGATAGCGGACCAGCGTTTTTACCGCTTCGGTGTCTCCGTTCTTTAGCCCTTCAGCGGCTTGCTGTACAGCATGACCGCCGCTTTGGCCCAAGCGATTGACCAATCGTTTGCCTTCTTCCGACGCTGCAAACCTTTGCAGCTCACTCATATGGCTGCGAAGTGTTTTTTCACTTTGTTTGTCCGGCAACTGTCCGATCAGCTTTTCCAGTTCATTTCCGCGCATATGCATGCCACCTTTCTGATATCTGCTATTATCATATGCGCATTGCGGTATTTTGCCACTCTTCTCTTGGGAGGTTTTTATGAAGCACAAAGAGACCCGCACCTCAAATTTAAAATCCGGCTATGCCTTTCTGCTCTGTCTGGCCATTGTGATCGGCACGGTTTTGCTCTCGCATGCGCTGCCGATTTCTCAGTACCGGGTATTTGTTCAGCTCGCGACCATTCTGTTCGTCGGTGTGATGGTTTATTTCCTGTATCGATTTGCGCTGACTGTCCACGTCTACAAGCTCGACGACCAGACGCTTTCGGTGTTCCGTGGCGAGGACGCGCATCAAAAAACGCTCGCTGTTCTCACCGGCGAAATGATCCTGCTGATCGCCCCCGCATCCTACAGCGGTTCTAAAATTCCGACCGGCGAATTCCTCACCGTCAACGCCTGTTCTTCGCCCAACGGCAAGAAAAAGGGCTACTGCGTTTGGTGCGATGTCGGTGCGGCGGAAAAATATCGGCTCTATTTTGAACCCAGCAAAGAATTGCTGGAAAAGCTGCAGCAAACGTTTCCCAATCGTTTTGCCGACTGAGAAACTCACAACATCAACAAATCGCCCGCAAACCGGGCACAGAACAGGAGTTATACTATGCCGTCTCTCTTTCACCCCGCTGATTTACTGATTCCCCACAACGAATATCTGCCCGCATGGAGCGTTGTCGCCTGCGATCAGTTTACATCCGAACCGGATTACTGGCAGGCGGTTGAAGCGATTACGACCGATAAACCGAGCACCTACCACATTACGCTGCCGGAAATCTATCTGAGCCAGCAAACCGACGAGCGCATCGCCGCGATCAACAACACCATGCTCACCTATCAGAACTCCGATCTCTTCTGCGAATTTCCCGCATCGCTGATCTACGTTGAGCGTCGGCTCGCATCCGGTGCGGTTCGCAAAGGTTTGGTCGGTGCGGTTGATCTGGAGGCGTATGATTATCACGCCGGCTCGATCTCGCCGATTCGTGCGACGGAGCAGACGGTTTTGAGCCGTGTTCCGCCCCGTGTCCACATCCGCGAAAATGCATCACTGGAGCTCCCGCACATCATGCTCTTGATCAACGACAGCGACCGCGCGATTTTCGGCACAATCGACAAGGGCAACGCCGAAGTTGCCTACGATTTCGAGCTGATGCAGAATGGCGGTCACATCACCGGTTATGTTCTTTCCGGCAAGACGGCCCAAGACCTGTGCGGTTTGTTTGACAATCTTCCCGGCTCGCTGAAAATTGCGGTCGGCGACGGCAACCATTCGCTGGCTGCGGCCAAAGCCTGCTTTGAAGCGATCAAGGCAGAAATCGGTGCGGAAGCGGCAGCAACCCATCCCGCCCGCTACGCGCTTGCTGAAGTTGTCGATATCAGCGACGATTCGCTGAAGTTTGAACCGATTCACAGAACGGTGTTTGGTGTCGACTCCGCCAAGCTGCTCGCCTTCCTGCGGGAGCAGAACGGCAACGACTTTGTGATTCCCTATGTTTGCGCAGGTGAAACCGGCAAAGTCGCGATTCCAGCCAATGGCAATTCGCTCGCATGCGGCGCACTGCAACTCCTGCTCGACCGTTATGTCGCCGAAAACGGCGGTGAGATCGACTACATCCACGGCGATGACACTGCCGCACAGTTGGGTTCGCAAGCCGGAAATATTTCGTTCCTGCTGCAGGTCTTTGAAAAAGTTGAACTTTTCTCCATCGTCGACCGTGACGGCACACTGCCGCGCAAGGCTTTCTCGATGGGCCACGCGGAAGATAAACGGTACTATCTTGAGTGCCGCAAGATTCGCTGACGCGTATGGACATTTGGGACATCCTGTACGAAAAAGCACTGAGTGTGCAAAACGGACGAGTAATCTCTCCGTTTGTCGAAGCGGGCGGTGTCGCAGCTGCCATCTTGACGCGTAAGGGCAATATCTACGTCGGTGTCTGCATTGACACAGCATCCTCTCTTGGCATGTGTGCTGAGAGAAATGCGATTGCCAATATGCTCACAAACGGCGAACATGAAATCGACAAGGTTGTTGCTGTCATGAGCAATGGCGCTGTCGGTTCTCCGTGCGGAGCATGCAGAGAGATGATGATGCAACTCTCTGCCGAAAGCGGGTCGATTGAGATTCTCACGGATCTTGCTTCCAAAAAGACGGTGCGATTGGCTGATCTGCTCCCCGATTGGTGGGGCAAGGATCGTTTTGCCTGTCAAAAATAACCATGAGAAAACCCTCGGGAAGAAGTGATTCTCCCGAGGGTTTTTGTCTTAAAGATCTTAAAGATTTAGTTTCCAGGTGTCCAGCGTGATGCCGGTCAGTTCCAAAAGATAGATGAGCATGGAAAAATACTCGCGCAGGTAGTAGTGGAATTCCTGCGGCCGAGTCGGAGACGGCGCGGCTAAAACATCGATACCGTTGCGCTCTGCCAACAGTTTGCTCCGCATCATATGGAAGCTGCATGTCACCAAGGCTGCCTTCGGGGTCTGTTCGCCCGATACCTCACGCATCAGTTTTGCAGCATTGGTAAGATTCTGTGCGGTATCGTGAGAAGTGTCTTCGAGGATCAGCCGGTCGGCGGAGATCCCACGCTCCATCAGATAGCGTTGCATCGCCGAAGCTTCCGTAACATTGGCGTTGTTCCCCTTCCCGCCGCACAAAATAAATGTTGCCTGCGGATTTTGTTCGCCGAGTTCCAGCGCCTTGTCCAGCCGCTGCCGCAGCACCAAAGATGGTTCATCGTCGTTCAGACCGGCACCCAACACGATAATAAACGGCGCTTCATGTGCATTTTCATCGGCTTGTCCGCCGACAACGATCAACGCCAGCAATACCAAAAAGGTAGCCAGCCAAACAACCACACCGATACGGATGATCCGGCGTATCCAAAGAGCAGCACGCCCGCCAACCTGCAATGCGATACAAATCGAACAAACCTGATGGCAAATTGCCACACAGAGCAAAAACCGCACAAAAAACCAAAAAAACTGCATGCCCACCGTCAGCGTTTCGAAGAGAAACGCAAACGGAATGAGTCCGACGCAGACAATCAGCCAAAAGAAATCGGTCGGGCAAGTGCTTTGCAGACGTTTGAACAAGGTCATACTTCGTTCTCCTCATTCAACAAAGCCAAAGCTTCAGTCTCCTCTTCCCATCGCGCGTACAATTCGGCAATTTTGGCATCAAGCGGTTCCTGCTCGGCATACAGCGCCATCAGCGCATCGGGATCGGTGGCGACTTCTTCGATCTTTGCCTGAAGCGCCTCCAATTCGGATTCGGCGGCGGCAATTTCGCGCTCAGTCACCGCCACCGCCTTTTCTGCTCGGCGAATGCGGCGCGAAAGCGACTCGCCGCGTTCGGCATACTCCCGCTTCGCTTTCGTAGCTGTCGGTTCAGCCTTTTCTGCCGGTGTCTGCGTCTGCAGTTCCAGCGAACGACGATACTGTGCATACGTTCCTTTGAACGGCGTAACCGCACCGTCGGCCATATTCCAGATGCCTGTCGCAAAACGGTCGATGAAATAGCGGTCGTGGGAAACAAAGAGCATCGTGCCCTCGTATTCCTCCAAGAGGCCTTCCATCCATTCGCGCGAGGCGATATCCAGATGGTTTGTCGGTTCGTCGAGGATCAGAACGTTGATCTCTTTATAGAGCAGGATACAGAGCTTCAGGCGGCTCTTTTCACCGCCGGAGAGCACCGATACGGTCTTAAACACATCGTCACCGCGGAAGTGAAACGATCCCAAGCGGTTCCGCGCCGATCCGTCGGTCAGTCCCAGCTCGGTCATCACCGTGTCCAGCACGGTGGCATACGGATCGGCAAACTCAACCTGCTGCGGCAAGTAAGCAAACTTGATGTTCGCGCCCCACTTGATGTAACCGCTGTCAGGAATCGATTCGCCGAGCAAAAGCTTTAAGAATGTGGTTTTGCCGCAGCCGTTTTCGCCAAGCAAAGCAATCGACTCGTCCTTCTTGACCTCCAAATCGACCTTGTTCAAGATACAGCGTTCCCCAAAATACTTCGACAGCCGATCCACAAACAGTACGTCATAGCCAGAGCGATCAGCACTGTGGAGCTTGCCGGTCATTTGCTTTTCCTTTTTCTGAAGCTGCGGCTGATTGGCCTTAATGCGTTCGATACGTTTGTCGAGAGCAAATGCGCGGCGCATCATTTTTTTATCGCCAAGTCCCCATCCGTGCATGCGATCCGAAGTAAAGGACAGGCGATCAATTTCTTTTTGCAGCTTTTCATGGCGCCGACGCATCTCTTCTTCGCGTTCCGCCTTCTGTTGGACGTAGAAGCTGTAGGATCCATCGTAGACGGTTGCGGTCAGGTTCTCCAGTTCGATCGTTTTCTGCGTCACACGGTCGAGGAAGTAGCGGTCGTGAGAAACAACAAGAACCGTCCCCTTAAAGGTTTGCAGATAATTCTCCAGCCACTCAACCGCCTGCATATCGAGGTGGTTGGTCGGCTCGTCAAGCAGCATGATATCGGTCTTCTCCAGCAGCATTCGCACAAGGTTGACGCGCGTTTTTTCACCGCCCGAAAGCATCGCATACGGCCGATCCCACATTTCCTTCGGCACACCGAGACCGAGGGCAGTGCGGAACAGCTCGGTTTCAGTGTCGTAACCACCAAACACTTCAAAACGAACCTGCAATTCACCGTATTTGGCTAAAGTCACCGTATCGTTGATCCCGCGTCCCATCAAAAGCTCAAGCTCATGCATTTCCCGCTGCAGCTCCCGCAGCGGAATAAAGGCGGTTTCCATGACATCCCTTACAGTCATACCGTCGGGATACACCGGTAACTGGTCAAGAACCGCCAGACGCTTGGTGCGGTGGATCGCCAGATCACCTTCTTCAAAGCGCTCTTCCCCGGAAATCACACGAAACAGCGTTGTCTTGCCGCAGCCGTTTTTGCCGATCAGGGCAACTTTTTCACCCTCTTGAACATCAAACGTAATATCTTTTAAGATCTGTACATCGCCGAAATACTTTCCGACGGAATGCAGAGATATATCAATCATAAGTCTATCCTTTTCTGACGGATTACAGGTATCTGCCGTGTTTTTTGATTTTGCGCAGCCGACGCTTGCGATTCAAGATCAGGGCAATCACAATATAGCAAACAATCAACCCGATTGCTCCGCCCAAAATCCACCAAAAAGTCGAGGTTTGCAGGTATGCCTTGACCTGGTCGACGGAATAGAGAAAATCCGAACGTTCCACGCCCGTCAGCGCAACCAGCTTGACCCGGCCATAGCTGCGGCCGTTGTAGGAAACATCGGCCTCGCCCAAAATTTGCCCCTTTGTCACCGGCGCAACCAACGATTCTTCATAGAGCCACGGCGTGATTACGACCTTTTCGGCATCGAAATCGTCGGACATCAAATGCGAAATCTCACTCTGCGTGACCGCAACAACCGATTCGGCCTCCTGCGACATTTCCACCGGCAGCTCCGTGATCGGTTCCCCGCTGCCAACGATCTGCTGGTAGGAGAAATTTTGGAATCCCCACTCAAACATTCGCTTGGTCTCAACAAAGCTCATAATGTCGCCGCTGGTCTCATCCTTACCCGCGCCCAAAACCACACTGACAAGGTAGAGACCGTTTTTCTCTGCGGTGGAAATCAGGCAGTATCCAGCAGGTGTCGTTGTACCGGTCTTGATACCACGGGCCGGGCTGTAGATATAACGGATCGTGCGGATCCCGGAGATCAGATAGTTGGTCGAGTTCAGGATACGCGGATTCGGGGTTTTGTTGGTCGCCGGCACCACGTAGGAAACGGTGTTGGCAATATTCATCAATTCCGGAATCGCGACAAATTCACGGGTGATGCGGTAGAGATCACGTGCGGTGGTATAATGGTTTTCGTTGTGCAGTCCGTGCGCATTGGCAAAATGAGTGCCTGTACAGCCAAGAGCCGCCGCCTTTTCGTTCATCCAACGGTAAAAGGTCTCCAGATCTCCGGCAGCGTGCTCAGCAAGAACATTGGCGGCATCGTTGCCCGAAGACACAAGCATGCAATACAGCAAATCCTCCACCGAAAGGATCTCGCCTTTTTTTAGATTGACCGAACTACCGGCTGCAATCAGGTTCGAAAAGGCACTCTCCCTGGCAACGACAGTTTCGTCGAAATCGCAGTGTTCATAGACGATCAACGCGGTCATAACTTTTGTTAAAGATGCCGGATAGAGTTTCGCATCCGCATTCTGCTCAAACAACAGCTCTCCGGAGTTGACATCGACCAAAATGGCTGCTTTTGCTTCTACCTCAAAAGATTGATCGGCGAACACAGCCGGACAACAAAACGCCAGAATTAAAGCGATCAAGATAACAGATCTGATGATTTTCATAAATTTCTCCGCAGCGATTTCTTTTTTCGGCAGTCGAAAAAATGTCGATTCCGATAAAAAATCTCCCATTTATATTAAAAATCAGTTTCGTTTTTGGTATCGAATCTTTTCAAAATCAGGTGTGATTTCTGTGAATAGAGAACACCGTTTTAACACATGAATCCACGTTCTATGGAATAAGTAAAAATATTTCCAAAAACTATGGAAATTCATGCTGAAATATGGTATAATAATTGTGTCGGTACTTTGTGGTTTGTGCAGTTTTCCGAGTGCAGTTTCCCTTCCTATATATTAACATAAATCCCCCTCTTTTTTCAACATCTTTTTTGTTAAATTTCCGCACACATCTCAAGTTTTTATTGGCAAAATCTTCGACTTTGTTTTCCGCGGCGTTTTAGCTTCTCCTTCCCTTCCCTCCAATGCTCAAAGCGCCGTAAATATAGAAAGGCCGCAAGGCGGATAAGGAGTTCCCATGGCAAAAATACTGATCGTTGACGACGAAAAACTTTTGGTAAAAGGGATTAAATTCAACCTCGAAAACGAAGGCTACGAAGTGGACGCCGTCTACAACGGCGAAGACGCTCTCGCCCTCGCGCAGGAAAATGACTACGACATGATCATCCTTGACCTCATGTTGCCCAAAATGGACGGTTTGGAAGTATGCCGCCGCATCCGTGAGTTTTCCAAGGTTCCCATCGTGATGCTCACTGCCAAGAGTGAAGATACAGATAAGCTGCTTGGCTTTGAATACGGCGCCGACGATTATATCGCAAAACCGTTCAACGTGCTGGAGCTGAAGGCACGTATCCGCGCCATTCTGCGCCGTGCCGCTACCCGTCCGGTCAAGACGGAAGTCGATACCCGTGTTGACGGTGGTGTGATTATCTTGGAGCTGAGCGAACGCCTCGCTTATGTCGGCGAACGTCCGGTCGATCTGACTCCCAAGGAATTCGATTTGCTCGAGCTGCTGATGCGCTCGCCGAACTGTGTTTTCAGCCGAGAATCGCTTTTAAACACAGTTTGGGGGTACGATTACCCCGGCGATATCCGCACGGTCGACGTTCACATTCGCCGTCTGCGCGAAAAGCTGGAAGAAAATCCCTCTGAGCCGGAACACATCCTGACCAAATGGGGCATTGGTTACTACTACAAGGTATAATTCATGCGCAAACTGTTTTCTTCTGCAACAACGAAACTGATTTCTGCCATTCTGCTCGCAGCGCTTTGCCTTGCGGTATGCATCAACACGCTGCCGGTTTGGCTCGCCAAAAAAATGATGGTTACCTCCGCGGAAACTTTGCTTTCCGCGGAGGCTTGTAATGTTTCCGCCATTCTCACCACAGCTTCCGGTGAAAATGGCGGAACTGATCTTATGAACGTATCCGTCGCCCCTGCCAACCGAATTCTGTTGATTGACAGTACCGGTCAAATTCTGTTGGATACCAACACGGAGTATAACCGCACCGGCAGTTATATGCTCACCAAAGCATTTATGACAGCTTTGGACGGAGAAGCCGCATTTTTCTCGGATCTGACATCCGAGGCATTCCACTATTCCATAATGCTGCCGGCAAACATTCCTGTGGAAAACAGGCAAAGTGCTGTGCTCTGCATTACCCAAAGCGATACAAACGGTGCGGCCAAGATTGCCGAACTGCGGACAAAAGTTTTGTACCTTACAATCTTTATGCTCGCGGCGTTTTTGCTTCTTGGTGTTTGGATTTTCCTGCGCCTGCACCGCAGCACCAAAACGCTGCTCTTTGGCATGAGTGAAATCCGCAAGGGAAATTTCAAATATCGGATCGATGTCAACGCCGATCAGGAGTTTGCCCAGATCGGCCGCGGTCTGAACGAGCTCTGCGAAACATTTGCCGCCACCGACGAACGCCGCCGTCGATTTGTTTCGGACGCATCCCACGAACTGAAAACACCGCTCGCCACCGTCAAGCTGCTCTCGGACTCGATCATTCAAACACCCAATATGGACCGTGAGGAGATTGTTGAGTTTCTGACCGATATCAGCAACGAAATCGACCGTCTGACACGTATTAGCAGCGGTATGCTTTCGCTCGCAAAACTCGATGATACATCTCGTGCCGTGCAAAAAGAAGCGCTCGATCTGGCGGCGGTCGCGGAAACTGTTTGCCGCATGCTCGCACCGCTCGCCAAAGCCTCCGGTTGCCAGATCCGTCACGAGTTGACACCAAAGATCTTTTTTGCCGCCAATTACGACTCTATCTATCAGATTTTCTACAACTTGATTGAAAATTCTATCAAATATGGCAGCAAAGGAAAAGAAGTGCGCGTGTTTTTATTCGAACGCGACCACAGCGCACACTTCATTGTCGACGACGACGGCGACGGCATTCCGCCAGAAGATTTGAAGCGAATCTTCGACCGTTTCTACCGCGTGGACAAAGCCCGCGCCCGTGCCACCGGCGGTACCGGACTGGGGCTTTCAATCGTCGCCTCTTCCGTGAAAGCCTGCGGCGGTACAGTCGAAGCACAAAACCGCCAGGGTGGCGGTGCCCGCTTCATCGTCCGTTTCCCGCTGCCCAACATTTCAGACAATACGAATGAGCCCGAATCAGACAAAGGGGGCGAAAACGCTTGAAAGAACGGAAAAGGCTTTGGCTTTCTTTGACCTTTATTCTTTCGTTATCTTTGATTGTAATCACGGTAATCATTTACTTTACGGTTGCGGCCAACGAAAAATATCGGGATCAACGATATTCGCTGTATTATTTAAGCCGCACCGATATACCGCAAATCACAAGCGAATCTCGTTATCTCTTTCCGGACTCCCCTGACGATCTGCCGAAATTACTCATCACAACATGGCTTAACGGCCCCGAAGAGGAGCGCTTGATCACGCCGTTTCCCGAAGATGTCCGCCTGATGAGCATTTCGATTTCGGACAGTTCGCTGGTGGTCGTACTCAGTGAGCAATACAATTCGCTCGACCCGTATATGCGCAATCTCGCCGACTGCTGTCTCTACCGAACGGTTTCGGCAATTCCCGAAATCAATGAGGTGATTCTCCGTGTCAGCGGCAGTCAGCAGTCGATCCCCACAGTTTTGACTGCCGACCGCTTTATCACGGACGATCACTTTTTTGAGACATCGCGCCGAGAATTTACGCTCTACTATCCCGCTGCCGATCAAACCGGTCTGCAGACACTGCGTTACCCTTTTACAATTTATCCGGATCAGTCCCCTATTGAAATCGTCCTCGACTTGCTTGAGCACAAAATTTTCCCTTTGCACTCGAATGTCCGGCTTCCAAATCCGCTTGTCAACAATACTGCGGTCGATGACGGCATTGTCTATATCGATCTTTCAGCAGATTTTCTGATCGCACCGACGAACCCCGATAGCGAGAGCTACGAAGATTTTGTGGAAAACCGCATTTCCTATTTACAGGCAATCGTTCTGTCATTGTCCACATTGGATGATGTCGACAGCGTTATGTTCACTTTTGACAAAACCGTTATGGGACAATACGGGCGGATTGACCTTTCACAGCCGCTGATGATTTCCCACTTTCAGAACTGACAGCAGCAAAAAGATCCTGAACGGTTATTCGTTCAGGATCTTTTTTCATGGCATCAAATCTTAAGCTTCGAAGAATGCGTCTTCAACCAGCGCGCAAATGAGATGATAGATAGCAATATGGCATTCCTGGACTTCCGGTGTCCACGAATTCGGCGCTGCCAAAACGATATCAAAGAGCTCGCCCATTCTGCCGCCGCCTTCACCGGTCAGCGCGATCGTTTTCATGCCTTTGTGCAGCGCAGCGATACCAGCCGCAACGACGTTTTTCGCGTTGCCCGAGGTCGAGATGCCGATCAAAACGTCGCCCTCTCTGCCGAGACCCCAAAGCTGCTGTGCGTACATCAGCGTGGGATCAGTGTCGTTAGCCACAGCAGACATAATTGCCTGCTGGGTGGTCAGATCGATCGCCGCCAGCGCGCCTTGCAGCTTGTTTGCCAGCAGTACGCCAAGGTCACCATAGGTCGAGAGTGCCATTTTGTCTTCTTCCGAAAGCGGACGCTCCCGCAGGAAACCTTTGAGGAATTCGCCGACGATGTGGGCGCTGTCGGAACTGGAGCCACCGTTGCCGCAGCAAAACACTCTGCCGCCCCTCGCATAACACTCACAGATCGCCACGACTGCCATTTCGATCTGCGGGATCATATCGACCAGATGCGGATTTTTTTCGCTGAAACGCTTGTAGAGTTCTTCTTTCGAGATATATTCTTTCATGGCCGTCCCCTTTCCGGTACACTTACGCCTGCGCACGTAGAGCCATCAGATTTTTGTAGAGATTTCTGAGCGAGATCTTGTGGTCAACGCAGAAATGCCAGCCCTTGCCCGCAACGCTGGTCGGACGGTTGACGATGTTCTTGCGCGGACGGTAGTAGTAATTCGGATCATCGTAGCCGATCTTGCAGCGGTAGTCGCCGAGGTCGATCAGGTCGAAGTTGCCAGTGGTAATGCGGAAGGTCGGGTAACCGAGGTTACGCGCGATCGACAGTGCCTTGAGGAACACTTCGGGGCCGATGACGCCGGAGCCAAAGTTCAGATAGACGCCGTTATCGAGGTGCGCGATCGAATGGCACATCTTATGGAAGTCGATGCCGCTGCATTTACCGATGGCGGCAAAGTCGACCGTCGGATGCTGGTGGATAATGTCGGTGCCGAGTGCGATGTGGTAGGTCGCGGGGATGCCGAGCTTCCAGGCCTGGTAGAGCACGCAGTCGTCGCGGTACGGGAATTTTTCGGGGTGATTGTCGATGTAAACGGCAAGGGATTCTCCGTAGCCGAGGTCCTTCGCAGCGCCCTGCTGGATCGCTTCGTTCATCCATCCGCCGGTCTCTTCCCACATACCAAATGAGCCGTCTTCGATAGCCGTCGGAACGTCTTCGCTCGTACCGCCGTTGTAGCAGAGCTCAAAGTCGTGGATGCTGCAGGCACCGTTGCCGGCGAGGTGGGTGATAAAGCCTTCCTTCATCAGCGCGATCAGGAAGCGGGAGAGGTTATTTTTGATAACGTGGGCGCCCATCGAGAGGATGACCGGCGCACCGACCTCACGCGCCTTGATGATACGGGCGCAGAGCTCGTCGAAATCGGGATTTTCGTACTTTTCGACCGGATCGTCGAGGTTAAAAAGATTGTCAATGCGGACGAGGTCGCGGCGGTTCTTGACCGAATAGGTCGTGATATTGTCAAAAGCAAGCTGTCCGGGGATCTTGATGTTCTTGTCGTCCATTTGGATACAGTCCTTTCTTTTACTGTCTTTTCGCAGATATTATACCATACTTCTTTTTATTTGACCATACGTTCGAAAAAATTTCCTCGCATACCGGTCTCATCGTTCCGATCCGTTTTCCAGCACGCTGATCGCTTCCAGGATCGTTTTTTCCGCAGCGTCGCGCCCGTGTTTTTCCAGTGCTGCGCGGTCGCGGTTGCCGTGCGTCAGACATCCCGCACCGCCGATACAGCCACCGCTGCACGCCATGCCTTCGACGAAGTTTCCGTCGAGTACGCCACGCAGCTTCTTCAGAAGTGCCGTACGGCAGGCTTCGATACCGTCACAAGGTACCGGACGAAACTCCGTTTCGATTCCCTGCTCACTAAGGCTTTGCTGCACCGCTTCGGAAACGCCGCAGCTTCTGGCAAAAATGCGGCCGTAGTACGATGCATCGTCGAGCACGGTCTCTTCCATGCCGGAGATATCAATATCGCGGCTATCGAACAACGCCTGCAGTTCCTCGAAGGTCAACACGCTGTCGATGATCGGAGATCCGTCGGGCATACGGGTATGCGGTTCGCGGAACTCCAGTTTCTTCGCCGTACAGGGCCCAACGAAAACAATACGAGCCGTCGGATCGGTCTGTTTGATGTGTTCGCCGATGGCGGCTGCGGGAGAGAGATTATCGGAAACGTGTTCAGCAAGTTCCGGGAACTGCGATTTCACGTATTTCACAAAAGCCGGACAGCACGACGTGGTCAAAAAGCCTTTCTCGACCAGCTCTGCCGCCTCGCGGATGGCGATCATATCGGCCCCGAGTGCAGCCTCGACAATTTCGTCGAAGCCAAGTGCCTTGATCCCGCTGATGACCTGTCCGAGCTTTGCGTAGGTAAACTGCGTTGAGATCGCCGGAGCGACCACGGCATACAGCTTGCCGCCGCAACCTCGCAAACGCTTCTTCAAAAGATCGATGACCTCGAGGATATACGATTTATCCGAGATCGCACCAAACGGGCACTGGTAAACGCAGGCGCCGCAGGCAATGCATTTGTCGTTGTCGATCGCCGCGGCATAATCCTCGCGCATGGAAATCGCCTTGACCTTGCATGCAAGTTCACAGGGACGGCGCTGGTTTTGGATCGCGCTGTACGGGCAGACCTGCGCACATTTGCCGCATTCGATGCAGCGCGCTTTGTCGATATGCGCTTTCTGTTTTTCGTCGAACCAAATCGCATCGCGCGGGCAAACGTCCTTGCAGCGATGGGCGATGCATCCCCGGCAGGCATCCGAGACTACGTGGCCGCTGACCGGACATTCGTCACAGGCAATATCGATGACCTCGACGATATTGGCGTTGTCTTTGTTACCGCCCATCGCGAGCTTGATACGCTCCGTCAAGATCGCCCGTTCTTTATATACGCAACAGCGCATGGTCGATTTCGGACCGAGCGCGATCTTTTTGGGAATATCACTGATGCTGTCAAGCAAACGGTTCTCAAACGCCGCACGCGCAACCTCGCGCAGAACTTTGTATTTGATCAGCTGAACTTTGGTGTCAAATTTGTACATCATTCGTTCTCCGAAACAGGTTTTTGCACTATGCCTCAAGCTTACGGCTGACTTTCGCCATAAAGCGGTCGGCCGCAACGATAAAACGCTCGTGTGTGCCGTTGCCGACTGCGCCGGCAGCATCGCACATCGTCAGCGCAAATTCCAAACGTCTGCCGTCGATCGCGGTCAGCTCACAGGTACAGGAAACAGTCATACCGACCGGTGTAGCGGCGGTGTGGTTGATATTGGCCGCCGTACCGACCGTGGTCGTTCCCTCTTCAAGGTGCGCGGCCAGACATTCGCAGCAGCATTTTTCCGCCAGCGCAAGCAGCATCGGCGTAGCAAACACCGGCAGCGAACCGCTGCCGACGACTGCCGCCGTCCGGTCTTCCGTGACAAGCACTTCACAGGTGTGTTTCAATCCCACTTCAAGCATAATTTCCTCCGTATATCGCGCACACAACGGTGCGATCACTCAAAATTTATTCGGATATATTATACCATTTGCACCACCGGTTTGCAAGGTATCCCGGCACTTCCTCAGATGCAAAAAGATGCCGCAAAAAATTCCGATCTTTTTTGAAAAAAGGGCTTGACAAAACAAGGCAAATCGAGTATAATATAAAAGTCGTCAGGACATTGCGGAATTGTGTAAGGGTAGCACGACAGACTCTGACTCTGTTTGTCTGGGTTCAAATCCTAGTTCCGCAGCCAAAAGACCAGCTCAATCGAGCTGGTCTTTTTCTTTTTTCCGGCGGCAGATTTACAAATTCTACCGTTTATGGTATACTTTATCCAAACGATTATATCACTACCGATAAGCGAGGTTTTCATATGGATCAGACATATTACTTCAAAAACGCACTTTGGCTGGGCAACAAAGACGGCGACCAATCCACCCTGACGGTGCTCCGCGGACAGTTCAACGCAGAAAAGGTCAAATCGGCCACCCTCCGCGTTCTTGGTCTAGGCTTTTTCAAATGCTATATCAACGGTCATTGCATCAACCCCGATACCTTCCTGCCGCTGTCCTCCGACTACGAACCCACCCCCGAACCCAAAGACGAAGTGCTTTCCGCACACAGAATTTACGTTCCGGAATTTGAGATCGGCCAGTTTCTTGTCGACGGCAACAACACCATCGAGATCCGCTTCGGCGGCGGCTGGTATTGCCACTGGACTCACACCTACGGTCAGGCAAAGGCCATCTACTATATTGCCGTGGAAACCGAAAACGGTACGGTCGAATTTGTTTCCGACGAAACTTGTACGATCAAAGCCGACGTCGCCTACGATTATTATTTCACGGAATACGAATTCATCGATTTGAACATCGACGATCCGTGGAGACCGGCCGACGTCATGGATCCGCTCGTCACGGAATACTGCTCGACCGACTGCCCGATCGACGCGCTGATCGCCGAAACCCCTGTGACGGAAGTCGGCCAAGGCAACGAAGGCCGTATTTTTGATTGCGGCGAAAACACCACCGGCTACCCTGTCCTCCGCATCAACGCACCCAAGGGTGAATGCGTGCGCGTGCTGTTCTCGGAAGATATCAACGCAGACGGTACGCTCGACATGAGACACTACCACGATCAGAAGTTCCACATTACCTCCGACGGCCGCGGTCAGATCGTTCAGCCGACGTTTACTTGGTTTGGCTTCCGCTACTTTGAGGTGATCGGTGATGCCGAACCGCTTGGCGTTAAGGTCATCCACGCAAACGTGCCTGTTTCTTCGACTTTTGAATGCGACAACGAAACGCTCAACTGGACCTACCGCACCTTCCTGCACACGATGCTTTGCAATATGCACACCGGCCATCCGTCCGACTGCCCGCATTTGGAGCGCCGCGGCTATACCGGCGACGGCCAGCTCACCTGCCACGCTGTTTTCTCCACGCTCGACGCGGAAAAACTCTACAAAAAGTGGCTGCAGGACATCGCCGACGGTCAGGACGTGCTCTCCGGCCATATCCAGTACACCGCGCCCTATATCCGCAGCGGCGGCGGCCCGGGCGGTTGGGGCAGCGCGATCGTTGAGGTGCCGTACCAGATCTATCGCCACTTCGGCGACAGCTCGGTGCTTGAAAAATACTACGGCAATATGCGCCGCTACATCGACTATCTGGAAGCGCACACGGAGTTCGGCTTAGTCACCAGCGATAAACCGGGCGAATGGTGCCTCGGCGACTGGTGCGGTCCGAACGTCCTCTACCCCGACAGAGATATCACCGCGCACAACCAGCAGGTCATTCTGCCCGCGCCGATGGTCAACACCTATTTTATGGTCAAGTCTCTGCAAAAAATGTGCGAGATCGCCCGCGTCATTGGCAAGGAAAGCGACATTGAAGAGTACGAGGAGAAGATCACCTACCGCAAAAATGCGATCCGTGCGGCATACTACAACGCCTTTGACTACAACTTCATTATGAACGTACAGGGTGCAAACGCCTTCGCACTCGATATCGGTTTAGGCGTCAAGAATACGTATCAGAACCTCGTCAGCTACTATCAGAAGCTTGGCTGCTACGATACCGGTATTTTTGCCACCGACATCGTCACGCGCCTTCTCTTTGAAAACGGCGACGAAGACGTGGCCGTTTCGCTGCTGACAAATGACGGCCCCCAGGGCTACGAACACTGGCGTAGAAACGGCGCGACCTCTTTCCACGAATACTGGGACAGCAACCGCAGCCGTTCGCACAGCCATCCGATGTTCGGCGCGCCGGTCGCCTATTTCTTCGAATACCTGCTCGGCATCCGTCAGGCCCCCGGCACTGCCGGTTACCGCACGCTGGTTATTGAACCCAAGGCCGTTAACCGCTTCGGTTGGATGAAGGGTTCGATGAAGATCCCGGCCGGTATCGCCGCAGTTGCCTACGAAAAAGCCGAAGGCAAGGTTCGCTTTACCGTCACCGTTCCCGATGGTGTCGAAGCGGTCTTCCGCTTTGGCGGCAACGAAACCGCGCTTGTTGCCGGCGAAAACGTGATCGAAGCGGCCGAATAAGATGATTTCCGCTAACCGATACGGTTTCCTCCCGGGAAACGATGCTTTCCAAAACGCACAGGCACTCCAGGCCGCCGTTGACTGCGGCGGCCTGGTTCTCGTAGAAGCTCCCGGGATCTACGATCTCTCCGAAACGATCGAGATCGGCAGCAATACGGAACTTCGCTTTGCCGCCGGCGTGCAGATCCGCCGTCAGCCGAGCAAAACCGGCCGCAACGGGAATGCCTTTTTGAACAAAGGCGCACTCGCTCACACCTACGACACCAACATTTCCCTGATCGGTCTGCACTTCGACTGCAACGGCGTGGAAAGTGCGGATCTGGATACCGACAGCCGCTACGTCGGTCTGCGGGCACAGGTCGGCATGATCTACGTCAAAGATCTGATCGTGGAAGATTTTGAATGTGTGGGGCTTCTTGCAAAGGACTACGCCGTTCAAATCTCCGCATTCGAGCGGATCCGGCTGGAAAACCTGTATATTTCCGGCGATAAAGACGGCGTCCATCTCGGTTGGGGCAAGGATTTTGTGATCCGCAACGGCAGATTCCGCACGTTCGACGATCCGATCGCTTTGAACGCGTTCGACTACGCCAGATCCAACACACACGTTGGTTGGATCGAAAACGGTCTGATCGAAGACTGCCGGGATCTCGCAGCCGAGGCGACGACCGGTCACTTTTGCCGCATTCTCGGCGGTGCATGGTGCGATTGGTCGGAGGGAATGCAGGTGCAGAACTCCGACACCGTCTGTTTCGGCGGCCGCGTATACCGCGCGGTTTTGTGTCCCGACGGTCGCGCGTATCCATCGACGACACCGCCTTCGCACGATTTCGGTCTGGCGGTCTGCGATGGGATCCCGTGGGTCTGCGTACGCGATGAAGCAGTCTACGACTGCGGCTGCCGTAATATCACCCTGCGAAATATTCGTCTGCAGAAAAAACGCAGCGACCGCGCCATCTCCGTTGCGCTGAATATGGATGCGTACGCGCGCAGCTACGTTCAAAACTGCAAGCTCGTACCGATGGAACATATCAGCATGGAAAACATTTCGATCGAAGCAGAAATTCCGGAGCTCTTCCGCGCCAATTATCCGATCAAAACCGTGCGCATCGCCGACACCGATCTGAAGGACGCGAAAATCCGCTTCGAGGCCATGGATCTCGACGGTCTCGTCTACCCCACCGCAGAGTTCACGCTTGAAAATGGTACCGCAAAGCAAGACTGCGTTGTTGCGGATGACAAGCATCCGGTTCGCATCATTACCGCATAAGAGAAAAGGAGAATCGATCTCATGAACTACATGTTTCTTCGCTATCCCGGCGGCAAGGCAAAGGCAGTTACGCTGAGTTACGACGACGGCTGCCGAGATGACATGCGCCTCGTTGAAACGCTGAACCGCCACGGGATCAAATGCACGTTCAATCTCGTCGGCTCGTCCGTCGAGCGCGAGGAGCCGCTGACGAAGGAATTTATCCGTTCGGAGATCCTCGGCAAGGGACACGAGATCGCAAACCACGGCTACGCCCATCGCGGACAGGATCTGCTGCGCCCGATCGAAGGGATCAGAGAGATCTTGGATTCGCGTCTGGCGCTTGAGCGAGCATTCGGCGGGATCATCCGCGGCATGGCATTCCCCGACCGAAACGTCGACCGTTTTCAGTTGCCCGTGACCTATGAGCGCGTACGCACCTATCTGAAAGAACTGGACGTCACCTACGTCCGCACAGCCGAAAACGAAACGCACGACTTCGAGCTCCCCGAAGACTGGCTGAACTGGGCTCCGACAGTCCACCACGGCGATCCCAAGCTCTTCGACCTGATCGATCGTTTCCTCGCGTTCGATCCCGATCAGGTCTACCGTGCACGGAGAACGTCCAAGATCTTCTATCTTTGGGGACACGCGTTTGAGTTCGATCACAACAAAAACTGGGATCTTTTGGATGCGATCTGCGAAAAGCTCGCCGGCCACGAGGACATTTGGTATGCGACCAACGGCGAGATCTGCGACTACGCTGCGGCGTACCGTTCGCTCGTCTTCAGCGCCGACGGCAACACGATCTACAATCCGACGCTCTTTGACCTTTGGTTTGCAATCGACGGCACGACCTATTGTCTCCGTTCCGGCGAAACGTGCGTCGTTGAAGTCTGACGAGAAGAAAGGAAAGAAACATGAACTGGAAACTGCTGATGCTCCTGCTTTTGACGCTTGAGCATATCTACCGCCTCGTCCTGAACTTAGAGACGATTCGGTCGGCGAAAAATCCGACACCCAAAAACGTCGCCGACGTGTTCGATGCCGAAACCTACACCCGTTGGCGCGCCTACTGCGCGGCGAAATGCCGTTTGCAGATTTTTTCCGACGTCTGCCTTTGGGCGGTCATGGTGTTGCTGCTCGTCTTCAACGTCCACGCTGCCGTTGCTTCCCTCGTTTCGTCCAATGTCTTCCTGCAGCTGATCGTCGTGCTCGCGTTCCATACGCTTGCTGAAACGATTTTAGAAGCGCTCTTCGGGTATTTCGATACCATGGGGATCGAGCAGCGCTACGGATTTAACCGTTCGACAAAGAAAACGTTTTTTCTCGATCAGCTCCGTTCACTGATGATCGGACTCATCATTTCCATCGGTCTGATGAGCCTGCTGGCGTGGATCTACGGCGCACTCGGCGATTGGGTGATCCTCCTGTTTGCCGGTGCCGTCTTTGTGTTCACGCTGATCATCAGCTTTCTCTATCCAATCTTCAGCCGCGTGGGCAACAAATTTGAACCGCTTCCCGACGGCGAACTGAAAGAAAATCTGACCGCACTGCTTGAAAAACACAACTACAAGGTCAAGGCGATCGAGGTCATGGACGCCTCCCGCCGCACGACCAAGCTCAACGCCTACTTCACCGGCTTTGGCAAGATGAAAACGATCGTGCTCTACGACAACCTCGTCAACGCGATGAGCACCGACGAAATCTGCGCAGTCTTTGCCCACGAACTCGGCCACGGCCTTCACAAAGACGTTTTGAAGCAGCAGATCATGAACCTCGGCAATCTGCTTTTGATGTCCGTTCTCGTTTGGCTGATGGTCAAGGAGCCGCTGCTCCACACGGCGTTTGGATTCAACGCCGTCAACTACGGGTTCTCGTTTGTGCTGCTGGGCATCTGCATGGGCATCACGCAGCCGCTGACGGGCATTCTGACGAACGCTTACAGCCGCCACGCCGAATACCGCGCTGACCGTCAGGCGGCCAAAGAGGGCTACGGCACGGGGCTTGTGACCGGGCTCAAGAAGCTCGCCCGCGAAAACTTCGCCCACCTTTCGCCTTCGCCGATCCTCGTCGTTCTGGAATACAGCCATCCGCCGCTCTCGGCCCGCATTGCCGCTTTGGAAGAATAAAAAACGGAGAGTCTTTTTTAAAAAAAGACTCTCCGTTTTTCGCTACGTTACAAAAGCCGCACCGACCAGTCGTTTTCCGGTGTTTTCTCGTAGAGAAACTCCGTCAGATCCTCGCGGTCAAACACCGCCAGCAGCTCGGCAAAATCCGGCACGGTCGGTATCGATGCCAGCTCACTGCGCTTGATCCAATGCATCTCGCCTTCGTCGGACGAACTGAGTTCTCCGGTAAAACGGTCGGCTTTGAAGAGAAATACGAGGTATCGCCCCGCTTCCGTCTGAAACTGCTTGACGCCGCAGAGCTTTGGTGAAATGATCGTCAGCCCGGTTTCTTCATAGATCTCGCGGATCACCGCTTCGACGATCGATTCCTCCGGCTCCACGTGTCCGCCCGGCAGCGCATAGCCTTGCCAGTCACGCTTGACACGGTTTTGGAGCAGAATGCGGTCGCCGTCGGAGATCAGGCATAAATTGGCAAGTTCGATCGGTTCGATTCGCGCCATATTTAGTTTTCGCCCTTGGTATAAATGCGGACGGTTTCGATCACCGGTTGTTCTTCGGCGGCGATCAGTCCGTTTTTGTTGATCGGTATGGCGGCCTCACAGATCGCATCGACGATCTCAATACCCGAAGTCACGTAACCGAAGCAGGCGTATTTGCCGTCCAGATGCTCCGAGGTTTGGTGCACGATAAAGAACTGCGAGCTTGCGCTGTTTGGGTCGTCGGAACGCGCCATTGAGATCGCACCGCGGGTATGTTTGAGCGGGTTCTCGACGCCATTGACCTCAAATTCACCCTTGATCGTTTTGCCCGAGCCACCGCCGCCACTCGTATTCGCTGCACCACCCTGCATCATGAAGTTATAGATGATGCGGTGGAAAGTCTTGCCGTCGTAGTAACCGTCTTCGGCAAGCGCAACAAAATTCGCAACTGTGATCGGGGCAGCGGACGCATCGAGCGCAACGGTGATCGTGCCGTGATCTTTGATCACGATGTCGGCATAATACTCGGCTGCGGCGAGCACTTCCGGTTCTTTTTCGCTGTTCTGCTTGAAGATCAGCAGGAGCACGCCGGTCAGTAGGAGTGCTGCGGCAAGAACGATACCGACGAGCATCTGCGGGGTAAGCTTGTTTACGGGTTTCTTTTCCATGGTGATTCCTCTTTTCTGGTTTTAACTGATAAAAACGTACTCGCTTCCGTTAAATACGATCGTGAGTTCGACAGTCTCTTCGGCTGCCGATTTCGGCACTTCGATCAGATAGCAGCAAACGGTATCGGTATCGGGCATAACCGCAGTCCCTTGGCTGAACCCCTTTCCGTCGCGGTCGACGACAACGATCATGCCTTCATAGGTCGAACCGTCGGGGTAACGTGCTTTGACCTTGACAAAGCTGTCCTCACGTTTGGCGCTTTTCAAATGACTATGAATGACCATATAGAGTGTGAGATACGTGTTTTCCGGATTGGCCACCGGATAGTGGCGGTAATCGCCGGAGGTATTGACCGGAAGCACATCGTCCGTATAGCCAAACGACGTCAACTTTATCGTTGCAAATCCATCCGCGGTAACAGGCTCACTCAGCTCCAACACAAGATCCTCGCGAACCGTGCTGTGGAGCTGATAGGCTCGCGTATAGATCTCACCGCCGACAGTAAAACGAAGCGAAAGCTCCGTAATCGTTTCCGGGATCGATATCGCACAGTGCAACCGACCTCTCGTCTGTGGCGCAAGTTCTGCCGACTCCATCACATAGGTGTTATTGTTGGTTTCAAAAGCGTAGAGCACACGCCCAAACTGCGTACCGTCGGGTGTGGCCGCCACCGCCCGCATCACAGCGCTGCCGCGCAAGGGCTCACTGCTCAGGTTCGCAACGTCAAATACCACGTCGACAAAAACTTCACCTTCCAGCATATTCTCGTAGAAATAGCTGGAGTCCATCGAAGCAGTCACACGGTCACCTGTGATGATTTTGAAAAGCGAGAACTCAACATGCGGCGCGGAATAAACGGTTCCAAGCTGCAGCGCAGTTTCCGGCAAAGCTGCCGTCGTCGTTGCAATCGATGCAGCCGTCGTTGCCGCGTTTTCCGAGTTCTCTTTTCTGCCGCAGGCCGACAACAGCAAAAGCACCGTCAGGATCAGCGGCAGGATCCGTATTTTTTTCATAGGCAAATTCCTTTCGGTTCGCAATCACTCTCAGCGCAGCCTTTCGGCACAGATCCGAACACACTTCCATATTCTAATATAAATTTATGAATATGTCAACTCTTTTCGCAAAAACGCCCCGCAAACGGATCGTTTACAGGGCGTTTCGGAGATATCATCGCGCAGATTGGTCTAAAACCAGATAGCCTTGATAGCGCGTTCCGTCGTGACCGATCAGCGCCTCATCGGTTGGAATAAATCCCAACCGCATCAGTGCGTTTCGGCGCACGGCTGCAAGCGGCACGCATTTGGTCGCAATCATTTTGCAATCGAACAGCGAAAACGCTTCGGGCAGGATCAAGGTCAAGATCGCAGTAATCGACTCATTCTGTTCATGATCGCTGCGCAGATCCAGCCGCAAAATGCCGCAGTTATCAAAAAAATCATCGGCAGAACGGTTGAAGAGTTCGATCGTCCCGATCGCTTCGTCGGAAGCGCGATCAACGATCGACCAGCGCACGTATTTTCCTTCCTCATATTCTCTCAGCCAAAAATCAATCGCCTCACGCATTCGAGGCAGTGTTTGGTAATAGAAATCATCGCCGTAGCAATTGTCGCTGTTGAAAATCGGCACGGCAAGTTCATCGGAATAGACCTTGAGCAGATCCGCCGCGTCGTCGGATTCGACAAGCCGCAGCAGATAACGGTCGTTTGCGTAGGTCGGGCAACGTTTGTAAGGGTTCATAGTTGGTACCTCCGTATTTTTTCTATTAGGATACCACACCAACCGCGACAACTGTGTGTCACCATTTACGAATAGAGCCCGACTATTTTCTCCGCCGCCTCTCTCACCCGCTCACGGACGGATTCCGGCGCAAGTACCTCGACCGCATCCCCCATCGCCAAAAGCGCACCAAACCAAAAGAATTCACTTTCATCGACGGTCAGCTCCATACGCAAATCGCCGTTCTCGCACGTGTCGATGATTCGTCCCCGCAAGTATTCCGCAGCGCGTGCCACGACCGAAGGCTTGCAGCAGATCGTAACCTGCGTATATGCGCGCGTATCTGTGCGATCGATCGCTTCTAAGATCTCGTCAGCCGCTCTATGTTCGCGGGAGAACGGCATCTGCGTTGGGGTAACGTCCGACATCCGCACCAGCTTATAGGTGCGGTAATCGTCACGTACGGAAGAATACGCCAATAAGTACCATGCATACCAGCGGTACAGCAGCGCGATCGGTTCAACACGGTGCGTTCTGGTCTCGCCGCGGTTATTCGTATAGGTAAAGCTGACGACCTGTTTTTGCAGCACAGAGGTGCGCAAAAGCCGTAATTTTTCCGGATCGCCCTCCCGGAGCGCCGAGAAATCGAGCACAAGTCCCGTCTCCTGTGCCTTCCCTGTCGCCATCATTTTTTCCAGAACAGCCGAGGCTTTACGATCGGCTATCGCCGAAACCAGTCCCTTGAGAGCTGTTTGGATGTATGAATAGTCATCCGCCACGGCTAGCTGTCGCTCCAATCGATATTCCTCGCTCACTTCGTAGCCTCCAGCAGAACCATGGATCGAAACGACCGGGATTCCGGCAAGACAAAGCGAATCGATATCGCGTTGGATCGTGCGAACGGAGACCTCGAAATACTCTGCCAGCCGTGCCGCCGACGTGCGACCGTGGTTTAAGAGGTAGAGCGTTAAGGCATAGAGCCGTTCGATCTTCATAAGCACTTATACCCAGCCAAAGCAGGAGAAATCCGCATAGTAGTCCACAACGGAAAGCGAGCAATGGGCGATCTGCGCGATACCGGTAAAGCGGCGGATCACACCGCCATGTGCAACCACGGCGATTTTTTGATACCCCAGGGCAAGATAACGATCCAGCACTGCCTTCGTACGGACGGCAATTTCGTCAATCGTCTCCCACGGGTATTCCGTATCCGGCGGACACGCGCCTTCCGCTTCGATCAATGCGCGGTACTGTGCCGAAACCGCTTCTGCACCGCCGAGCCGAAACGTTTTATCGCAGATCAGCTCGTGCAGATCGACCTCGACCGCCAGAGGGATGCCGGTTTTCCGGGATATGATCGCGGCGGTCTGCAAAGCCCGCGTATACGGCGATGAGACGATTAGTTCAACGCCCTCTAACTGCGGGTCTTCCGCTGCCGCTTCCGCTTGGGCGACACCGTTCGCCGTCAGAGGTGCCATATCGCGCCCTTGGCCGACAAATCCGCGGCTGTCGGTTTGGTCGTAATCGGGTTCGCCGTGGCGGATCATAATAAGTTCCATCGCTTTTCTCCTTTGCGTTTTTTCCTAATTATACCAACCAAACATTCGTTTGTCAACTTTGATAAGTCCCGTTCATAATATCCTTCGGAAAAATATTTTTCCGCCTTGTGACAAAAACCGCCGCTCGCACGTTGTATATATGAGGCCTCAAAAGAACCGCCCAGAAAGAAGGTGGCTGCAATTTCGACTGTAGATGCATTATTTCTAAAATACCGCGACGACGTTTATCGTCTGGCACTCAGCTATACCCGCTCCCGCGAAGAGGCAGAAGACGTTTGCCAAACCGTTTTCTTAAAGCGTATCGGACAAAAAGAGATCGAGCCGAACAAGGAAAAAGCATGGCTTTTACAGGTAACTGCCAACGAATGCAAAAGTTTGCTCCGTTCGGCTTGGTGGAAAAAGACCGTTGCGCTCGATGAAACGCTGCCGGCCGAAGAACCCGCTTTCGATACGACCTTAGCGGCACTCCTCGCGTTGAAGCCGAAATACCGCGTCGTTGTGTATCTGTATTACTACGAAGACTACCCAACCGACGAGATCGCGCGTCTTTTGCACATCAGCCGCTCTGCGGTCACAACGCGTCTCTCCCGCGCACGTCAAGCTTTGCGCGAGATTTTAAAGGAGGTTTAGCTCATGGATGACAATATCAAAAACGCTTTTGTCAATATTTCGATGCCGAAGACTTGCGCAGAGGCGATTGAATCTTCGCTGCAGTCCAAAACAGTCCGTCTAACATATCGCCGCCGCTCCCGACCGTTGGCGATCATGGCGGTGATCCTCGCCGTCGCACTGATGACCTGCTGCACGGCAGTCGTCGTACAAGAGGTGACAAGGAAAAGACTCAACCCGTTCGGTACCTATTTTGATGAAGATCTGCCGCCCGTCTCGGTGCAGGACGGACGTTTGATCTTTACGTTCGGAACCGACGTGATCGACATCACCGACGAGATCTCACCGACCGAGCCGTTCATCTACACGTTTTTAGAGCTCGGCGAAAACGACGTTCCCGGAGATCTCCACTCGATCATCGTCGGCGGAACCGTCGAAAACTACGGCTTTGCGGAGTATATCCGGCAAAATCGCTTTGCCGAGAGACCAGATCAATACGTTTTCCTCCACATGACGACAAAAGTGATCCGGGATGGGATCAAGTTCTTCTATTTGATGAAGGATAATGACAATATCGTCGACCGCTACATCGCTCAGCCAAGTCCCGCCGGGACCGATCCGCAGGCACCGAGTACCGCGCCGATTCGGGTCGAACACGATTACGAAGGCGGTGGAACCGGACTTGCCTGGCATAGGCTCGTCGATACCGATGCATACATCTCTTGGTTTGGCGGGTATGCGGTTGATTGCCAGGACGAAAACGGCAAAGCCTACGATTGGTACAAAACTGCCCACGACTGGCTAAATCTTCCCAACAGCTATACCGGAGCTTATATCCGCTACGATGTAGCGGAAGAAAATTGATTTTTCCCGCCGGGATCGCCCGATACGCGTTCCCGGCAATTCTTTTCTCTGCAAATATCTTGCTTTTTTCGCACATGCGTGCTATCATTAAGTTGCCCACCGCGAGATCACGCACGGTTCCCTCGCCGTGCCAAAAAAGGAGTATCGTGACATGGAAAAAAACACGCCCTACTACGCTGGCAATGAATACGCGCGGATGTCGCAGCACGACGGCGGTCTGCTGCACGCCGTCGGTGCCTCGAGTTATCAGGTCATGCGCGCCAACCGCACACGCCCCGAAACGGCTGATGGCTTCGGCAACACTTATAATCATGCGCCGATGCTCACTTACTGGCGCGGAAAATTCTATCTGCAATATCTTTCCAATCCCGTGCACGAACACACCGGTGCCGGCCACTCGCTCTTGGTGCGTTCCGACGACGGCCAGAACTGGAGTTTCCCGCAGGTTTCTTTTCCCGTGATCCAGGTCGAGCCCGGCACTTATCATTGCGACAACGGCACCGACATCGTCGTACCCGAACGCAAAAGCTGCTTCATGCACCAGCGCATGGCCTTCTTCCACAGCTCTGACGACCGTTTGCTCGTCAGCGGCTTCTACGGCCACACGCCCTATCTCCACATCTGTCCGTGGGTCAACTACGGCATTGGCCGCGTCGTGCGCGAGGTCTACGAATCCGGCGAATTGGGCCCGGTCTACTTCATCCACTATCTAAAGCAGTCCGGTTGGACTGAGGACAAGCTCCCCTTCCCGGTGTACACCCAGTCGCCCGACGAAGGCTTCGTTGCCGCCTGTAAGGAGCTGCTCGCCGACAAATTCGTCACGCAGCAGTGGACGGAAGAACACGGCAATACCGACGAATGCATCCGCCTGATCAAAACGCCGGCACAGTTCATTACGGCAGGCGAAAACAACGACGGCACAGCGGCCAACACGCCGTATGAATCGGCCTCCAGCTTCTGTTGGTACCACATTGACAAAGACAACGTGGTCGCGCTTTGGAAACAGTCACGCGTGGCGCGCAGCTGCGACGGCGGCGAAACATGGGAATTCCGCACAGAACCAAGCTTTGCCACCTCGGGCGCGAAATCTTGGGGACAAAAAACTGCCGACGGCAAATTCGCCATCGCCTACGATGCAAGTATTTGCGGCGAACACCGCTATCCGCTGGTCGTCGTCACGTCCGACAACGGTATTGTCTTTGACGATATGGCTTGCGTTTTCGGCGAGGTACCGCCGCACCGGTATTTCGGCGAATGCAAGGACTTTGGCCCGCAGTACATCCGCGGGATCTGCGAGGGACACAAGGAATACCCCGAAGATGCGATGTGGCTTTGTTACAGCGTGAACAAAGAAGATATCAGCGTTTCGCGTATCCCTCTGCCGATCCGTCGCAGCGTAACCGAACACATCCATGATGATTTCACTAACTGCACCGACGGCTACGTCACTGACTGGAACATCTACAGCACAAAATGGGCGCCCGTTTCGCACCACGTGCTCTACGACGGCACACACTGCCTGCGCATCGCCGACAAAGATCCCTGCGACTACGCCCGCGCCATGCGCATCTTCCCGCAAAGCCGCAAGGTCTCCGTCAGTTTTGATCTGATGTGTGCCGAGAGCTATGAAGAACCGTTGTATATCGAACTGCACGATCCCAGCGGTATTATCGTTTGCCGCATTACCGTCGGCAACCGTGCGGTGGAGGTCCGCTACGAATGCGAGATGACAAAAGCGTTCGATTACCCGCACCTCGTCGGCTGGCACCACTTCGAGATCCGCGCCAACTGCGAAGAAAACACGTTTGAATTCTACATGGATGGCAAGCACTTCGAATTCGACGGTGCCAAGCGGTTCATGCAGGCCGTCAACAAGTTGGAGCGCCTCGTCTTCCGGACCAAAGCACCGCGCACCCTGCCGAATCTGGAGGTTCGTCCGTTTGATCCCGACATGGTTGGTGTGGATGATCCGCTGAAAGAACGTATCTACTTCGTCACCAACGTTAAGACCAATCCGATCGACTAAAAAGAGTTTCCTGCCGGAGAGACAAAAGCGCTCTCCGGCAGGAAAAAAATCTCCCAAAAAAATCTGTTTTTTTGAAAAAAGGTGTTGACAAAACAAAGATCGTCTGGTATAATATATTCTGTTGTTTGGTCAATCGTCAAACAACAGCCAGTCACTTGGGGGTATAGCTCAGCTGGGAGAGCGCTTGAATGGCATTCAAGAGGTCAGGGGTTCGATCCCCCTTATCTCCACCAAAAGCCTTGAAACCATAGAGTTTCAAGGCTTTTCTTCTTTGTCGGCCGTATTTTCTCGGTTGTCGGAGATAAAAAAAGTTGGGTATTTTCAAAAAAATCGTTGACAATCAGCGACACATATGATATAATATACTTTGTTGAGCGGATGTATAAAGTCCGTAAGACCATTTGGGGGTATAGCTCAGCTGGGAGAGCGCTTGAATGGCATTCAAGAGGTCAGGGGTTCGATCCCCCTTATCTCCACCAAAAGCCTTGATTTTGAAAGAAATCAAGGCTTTTTTCCTTTCTATGGTTTCTTGGCTTGTTGCTTTTTCTGCAGAGTGTGCTATAATAAAAGCAGAAAATTTGTTCTCCTTGGAGTTCAATTGGGAAAGAGGAACGGTATGAAACGGATTTTTGCAAGTCTGCTCATTGTGCTCTGTTTGATCGGTGTATGTTCCCCACTCGCCTTAACCGCCGATACACGTTATGAGATCCCGGAGGTGGGTATTTCGATTTGGCTGCCGGAGGAATACGCTGCACAGGTTCGATCCGGCGAGCCAAACAACACGTATCTCTCGATTGTGGGTTTTACATACGCCGAGTGCATGGACTTGATGCTTGAAAGCAACATGTATCTCGATGCGTTCTCAGATGATCTCTGCGAAGTCTATATTGCAATGACGGATGTGGGAACCGCAGATCTCAGAGATTACACAAGTGCCGAGCTAAATACGACTCTTTCGACGGTCAAGTCTTCCTATGATCCACTAGTCTCTGTTAGAGAATGCTACGTTCGTGAGATTTCCGGCATACCGTTTTTTTACATTGAGTACGCCAAATCCTCAGAGAGTTTGAACGTATATACGCAACATTACATAACAATGCTCAACGGAAAGCGTTTGGATATCGGCCACTCCGTCATAAACCGTCAGATAGGTTCAGCAGACCGGAACGAAATGGACTCGATCATCAACTCCTTTACGCTGCTGTCAGATACCAGAAAACCGTCGCCCGCATTCGTTTACACAGATGAAGTATCCGGTGTTTCCTTTACCGTGCCGGAGAATTACAAACAAAAAGAATTGGAACAAAACAACGGATCCATCCAATTTTACCGGATTGATGCTCCGCACGTTATTCTCCAATATATGATGACCGATCTTTGGGCAGATATCCCGGCCTCCGAACGAGGGGACGCAAGCCGCGAGGATATCGACAAAATGCATCAATTCCTCACGCAATCGGAGCTTGAAGAGTTTTTTGACTGTCCGATCTGGGATTTTCACACCGTGCGCTACAACAATAACGACTACCATGTGTTCTCCATGGCCGTAACACACGTCGTCGGCGACACGAGTATAGCCGTCGACATAACAACTGCAGCAGCATTTAAAAACGGGTGTTCTTATGTTTTTCAGTTCCCCGGTACTGAAGGTGACGAACACTACGCCGATTTTGTCAGTCTGTTGAGCTCCGTCAAGATTCCCAGCATTGCACATCCGATAGGCAGTACATCCCCGGGTTCGATCAAAGAATCGAATTCCCCCCTCGCCAGATTCCGGCAGTTGTTAGCAGAGGACATTGTGCTTTGGATCATCGTCAACTTAAGCCTTACTATCCTGATCCACCCCCTGCCGCTCTGGCTATACCGCTGGTGTATCCGCAAAAAGCCGGTTGCGCCGAAGCGTGCGAAAAAAATCGTTATCATCGATGCGGTCATCGTATTCGTCGTGATGAACGTGATCGCCTATTTCGGCAGCGGCCGCGTCACCGGTGCGGCGATCATTCTTTGGGCGTGGGTTTCGTACCGCGTGCTGATCTCCGGACACAAAAATGCCGAAACGCCGGAGGTTCCGGCTGAAGAGGATGAGATCGAGCCGGATAGTGAAATTGAAGACATTTCCGAAGATAGTGATTTGACAGAGATTCCGGTTTCGGCCGAAGAAGAAACCGCCAAAGAAGATCCTCCGGTTCCGGCATTCTGCAGAAAGTGCGGTACCAAGCTGATTGCCGGTGCAGGTTTCTGCAACAAATGCGGCACAGCCGTGATCAAAGAATAGCAAACAGAAAACGCGTTCCGTAAAGCTTTTACGGAACGCGTTTTTTACGTTGGCAGATAGTTTTCAAAGATCACGGCATCGGCCGCCTCACAAGCGGCGCACTCCACAGGCGTACGCGTTGTCCACGCGACAATCGCCGCGCCGGCGCGCTTACAGGAGCGGACGGTCGGGGTATCGAGCAGTTCTTTTTCGCAGGCGATAAACTGCGGTCGGGCAATGCGATTGGTGAGCATTTTGGAAAGCAGCCAGCGTTTGCCGTATGCAACGGCCGACGTGCCGTGCGGACGGCCGACGAGTTGACCGCGGATGACGTGCGGTGCGCGGCGGGCAAACCAGGCGACGATACGCGGATCGAAGCTCTCGACGACGTAGTCGCCGGAGAAGTTACCGAGCAGGGCAAGCGTTTTTTCGCAGAGCTCACGATAGCGCGGTGTGGTTTTCAGTTCGATGATTAGTGGAGCTGTGTCGACAAGCTCGAGAACCTTGGAAAAGAGCGGGATCCCCTGCTCCGTTCCGGCAAGGCGCAGCGTTTTGAGCACGGCAGCCGGCGTATCGCTCAAACGGCCGCGGTAGCCAGTCATGCGGAAAAGATCGTCGTCGTGGAACACGACGACATTGCCGTCGGCATCGAGCTGGAGATCGAGCTCGATCCCATATCCTGCCGCCGCCGCAAGCGCAAACGCCGCCATACTGTTTTCGGGGACTTCAGCGTTCCAAAGTCCGCGGTGGGCATAATAGCGCACGCGCAGCCTTTTTACGCCTTCGCCGATCGGCGCAGGACGAGCCGCAGCTCGCAAACCAACAACCGCACCGGCCACGGCTACCGCACCGGCAGAAAGATACAAGGCACGTTTCCGATCCATACGGTCTCCTACTTCCGGCGGCATAGCCATACGACTACGCCGACGATCGCTGCAGCGATCACACCGATGATCGTATACAGAAGCGGTTTGGGCATCTGCGAGGTGACAAACACCGCCGTCGGGCCGTCGGCACCGCCGATGATGCCGATCGACGCCGGATCAGCCCCTGCCTTACAGGCGCTCAAGAGCAGCATTGCCAGCGGGATCAGATCCCGGATACGGCGTTTCACAGGCAACTCTCCCCTTTTTCATTGTAGAATCCGGTTCTGCGGCAGCTGACTAATTCGAGCGTAACGCCAAGCGACTCCTGTGCGGCGTTGAGCAGATAGGACGGATTCAAGCCGCCGTCGGGCGAATCCTTGAGCACAGCCTTTAAGAGAAGATCGCCGTCTTTTTCGGCAAGGTCGATCGAGCGGATATAACCCGCGACACAGACGGCGTTCAGCTTGCCTTTTTTGTTGCGCTTCATAACGGAAAACTCGGGGTCAAGCCAAAGCGTGCGCAGTTTTTCCAGAAGCGTTTCATCGGCACCTTCCGGTTTTTCGAGCACGATATCGTAGCTCGTCCAGATGATATCGCGGCCGTTGACCGCGTTTTCGACAGCAGAGACCACGCGCACACCTTCCGGCAGCACCGGATTCAGCAAGGCCGGCAGTGTGCGGACGTCATACCGTTTCGTCAGCACGATATCACAGAGCTCGCAGCCGCTCTCGTATCCGAGCGACAGAGGACGCACCAGCGACAGATAGGTGCGCTGGTGGAAACCTTCGGAATGTTTGAGCGGCAGATTCGCACGGATCAGCGCACGGATCAGCACCCGCATAAAGTCGAGGTGAGAAATATAAACGCTTCTGCCCTCTTTGGTAACGGTCAGGCGCACTTTGCATTCAATTTGTTCAGACATCGCATTTCCCTCCGTTCAGCAGACGCAGCGCACCGCAGCCGGAACAACCGCCTTCGGCCGCACGGCAGTCGGGCGTGATCTTGCCCTCGTGCGCATCGGCCAGACTGCGTTTCAGGTAAGCATCCGTCACGCCGCAGTCGATCACGTGCCACGGCAGCAGCTCGTCGAGACCACGCTCACGCAGATAGTCCTGCGGGTCAATACCGCAGGTCTCAAATGCCAGCATCCACGCGTCAAACTTAAACTGCTCGTCCCATCCATCCAGACGGCAGCCGTTCTTCCACGCCTCATAGATCACCGGCGCCAGACGGCGGTCGCCGCGGGCAAACACGCCTTCGAGGAAGCTCGTTTTGGGATCATGGTAATGGTAGACGACGGCTTTGGCCTTGATCGCGCTGCGCAGCACGGAAACCTTGCGCGCAAGCTCGTCCATCGAGCACATCGGCTCCCACTGGAACGGCGTAAACGGTTTGGGGATAAAGAGCGAGGTCGAAACGGTCACACGAAGGCCCTTTTGCTTATTGGACGCGTGCGTACGCCAGCAATGGACGACGCTGTCGGCGAGTTCGGCGATCGCGCGGATATCGTCGTCGGTTTCGGTGGGCAGACCGAGCATAAAATAGAGCTTGACGCTGCTCCAGCCGTGGGAGAACATTTGGCCGCAGGCGTTCAGCAATTCTTCTTCGGTGATGTTTTTGTTGATAACGTCGCGCAGACGCTGCGAACCGGCTTCGGGCGCAAACGTGATCGAGCTCTTACGCACGCCGCTGATGCGTTCGGAGAGTTCGGTGGAGAAACTGTCGGCGCGGAGCGAAGGCACCGAGAGATTGATCTTGTGCTTGTCGCAGTAAGCGAGCAGATCGTCGCAGAGAGGACGCAGACCGCTGTAATCGCTGGTGGAGAGCGAGGTCATCGCCAGTTCTTCGCAGCCGGAGAACTTGAGCTGCTCGACTGCTTGACGCGCAAGCGTTTCCGGCGATTTTTCGCGGATCGGACGGTAGGTATGACCGGCCTGGCAAAAGCGGCAACCGCGGATACAGCCGCGGAACAATTCAATGACGGCGCGGTCGTGGATCACTTCGGTCGAAGGGACGGGATAGGTCGTCGGGTAGATCGCGTTGTCAAGATCCTCGACGATGCGTTTGGTGACGCGTTCAGGGGCACCCTCTTTTGGCATGATGGCAACGGTTTTGGCGCCGTCGTATTCGTAATCGTAGAGCGACGGCACGTAGAAACCTTTGAGCTCGGTGGCAACGGCTTTCAAAAACGTCTGTTTGTCCGCCTTCTTGCCGCCCATTTTCTGATACAGGCGCATCAGCTCCGGCAAAGCTTCTTCACCCTCACCGATCGACATCAGGTCAAAATAATCGGCCATCGGCTCGGCGTTATAGGTACACGGTCCGCCGCAGATGACGATCGGATCGTCGGCGCTGCGTTCGCTCGCAAGCATCGGGATCCCGGCGAGATCCAGCATCGTCAGTACGTTCGTATAGGACATTTCATACTGCAGAGAGAACGCGAGGAAATCGAACGCACCGAGCGGATCGCCACTTTCCAGCGCGTATAACGGAACCTGCTCTTTGCGCATTTCGGCTTCCATATCCGGCCACGGCGTATAGGCACGCTCACACCAGACACCCTCCGTTTCGTTCAGCGCGGCATAGAGGATCCTGACACCGAGGTTGGACATACCGACCTCATAGGTGTCCGGGAAGCAAAACGCAACGCGGGTATTCACTTCGTTTTTATCTTTGATCGTCGCGCCGTATTCACCGCCGGCATAGCGGGCAGGTTTTTGCACGCGGCGCAGGATCTTTTGTAGTTTGCGATCCATAAAGGCTCTACCTCCGAGTTGTTTTCGGCAGGGACGATTCAGGCAGATGCGTGCCGACGACGAAATCGTCCCGGAAATGATAATATTATATCATATCCGAGCAAAAAGGACAAGTAGAGTGTGGTCAGAAGTACGGTCGGTTCCCGGCCGGAACGCAAAAAGAGCAGCAGACCCGCGCCAAAAACCAGACACGCACTCACCGCGCTCACCGTACGGCAAACCGACTTCGCGTGCTCCGGCCCGAAAAAATACTCCGCGCACAGATACAGCATCCGTCCGCCGTCAAAATAGCCGCACGGAACAAGGTTGAAAAGCCCTACCGTGATATTGGCTCCGGCCAGCATGTATATATATTCTGTTTCTGCAAAAATATACACTAAAAGCAGACCCGTCAATAGATTGCAGAGCGCCCCTGCCGACAGACAAAACAGCTCTCCCGCATATCCCCCGCGGACCTGCGAGCTCTCGATCGTAAAACCGCCCAGATTGCACCGTACGGCCAAAACCTTCCCCTTACAAAGAAGGACCGCAAGCAGGTGCGCACATTCATGGAGGAGTGAACAGAGAAAGACCGCCACAGTACCGTCGACGCCGCACAAAAGAAGCATGGTTACGACCGTAACGACAAATCCATCCGTCACAGAAAAGCGGATCCGCTCAGTCTGCGGCATACGCGATCGTCACCGTTGCGGCGGGTTCAGAGGAATCTTCATCGGCGAAAACAGTCGTTTGCGGTATTTCCGGGATAGATAAAACCGGATGAACCTCGTCAAGCATATCGCCGTCCGTGCGCTCCCCCGCAGGTATCTTTCCAATCGCGGCAAAGACAGATACCGCATCGCCACCAACCCGAACCTCCGGAACATATCGTTCTACGACTGCAGCCGCAGCGACCGCACAAATACAAATTGCCAGCCGTATCAGACTCGCACGCGATCCCGCATTTTTCATCGCCAGTCCCCCTATTTCCCGCTTCGTGTATTCCTAATATATGTACGCGGATACCCGCTATGCGTCCGTGAGACGACATTTGGCAAACTACACAAGGAATATCTGTTTTTTTTGCACAACCATGTATGTTTATGTATTGCTTTTTGGAAGGAAATGTAGTAAAATAACAATTACGATGCCGCGATCAAAAAAAGAATACAACCGCGGCGATATCAGGAGGTACATACCATGAGAAAATTGAGTTTGCTGCTCGCCGTTTTGATGCTCGTCTGCAGCTTTGCTGCCTGCGGCGCGACGGAAGAAGTCAAGATCGAATCCACCGCTGACCTCGTCGGCAAGAAGATCGGTGTCCAGCTCGGCACGACCGGCGATATCGTCATCGCCAGCGAAATCGAAGGCGCCGAAGTTATGCGTTACTCCAAAGCCATCGACGCGGCTCTGGCCCTCGCCGACGGCAAGATCGACGCCGTGATCGTCGACCTCGAACCGGCGAAGAACATCGTCGCTGCCATGCCCGAACTGAAGATCCTTGAAAACACCGACTACGCCCCGGAAGACTACGCGATCGCCGTTAAGAAGGGCAACACCGAGCTCCTCGGCGTTATTGACGTCGTTCTCACCGAGATCAAAGCCGATGGCACCTACGACAACCTCGTCAAGGGCTTCATCGAAACCGCCGAAGACGAACGCGCTCCCTACATCACCGGTGAGCAGGTCGGCACCGAAGGTACGATCGTCATGGCTACCAACGCCGAATTCCCGCCGTTTGAATACACCCTCGACGACGGCACGGTCGTTGGCCTCGACATCGAAATCGCCAAGCTGATTGCCAAGAAACTCAACAAGACCCTCGTCATCAAGAACATCGCGTTCGACTCCCTGCTCCTTGAACTCGACAGCGGTGCCGCCGACTTCGTCATCGCCGGTATGACCGTTGATGCCGAACGCCTCCAGCAGGTCGACTTCTCGCAGAGCTACTACACCTCTGAACAGGCCGTTATCGTCCGCGCCGACAACTAAGATCGGATCTGATCGTCCCCAACAGCGGAGAGCCGCATTTACTGTGGCTCTCCGCTTTCCATCACAAAGAAAAGGACCTACAAATGAGTCAGTTTTTTGCGAATATCATGAGTTCCGTCTCCGGTTGGTGGGATGAGTTCTCGAATGAGTTTTATCAGAACTTTATTTTAAACGACCGCTGGATGCTTTTGGTCGACGGTCTTTCCGTCACTCTGACTATCACGCTCGGCGCTTTGGTCATCGGTCTGATCCTCGGCGTTCTGCTCGCGTTGCTGCGCCTCTCCAAAAACAGCATCCTCTGCGGGTTTGCCAAGGTCTATCTGACGATCTTCCGCGGTACCCCGCTTTTGTGCCAACTTCTGATCATCAACTACGTCGTGTTCTCCGGAATCAATATCCCGCCGGTCATCGTCGCGATCATCGCATTCGGTATGAACAGCGGTGCGTACGTCGCCGAGATCGTGCGTTCGGGTATCCTCTCGATCGACGTCGGTCAGACCGAAGCGGCGCGTTCGCTCGGTTTAAATCAGGTGCAGACCCTGCGCTACATCATTCTGCCGCAGGCCTTTAAAAACATCCTGCCGACGCTCGCCAACGAGCTGATCGTTCTGCTGAAAGAAACCTCGATCGTCGGCTACATTGCGCTGCAGGACCTCACCAAAGCCGGTGACTTCATCCGCAGCCGTACCTTCAGTGCCCTCATGCCGCTGATCGGCGTTGCCATGGTCTACCTCGCGATGACCACCCTGCTGTCGTTCCTCTTCGGCAAACTGGAAAGGAGGATGCGCGCCAATGATTCGCGTTCATGATCTGCACAAGAGCTTCGGCCAGAACGAAGTTCTGAAAGGCATTACCGAGCACATCAAAAAGGGCGAAAAGATCGTTGTCATCGGGCCGTCCGGTTCGGGTAAGTCGACCTTTCTCCGCTGCCTGAATCTGTTGGAAACGCCGACCGCCGGCGAGATCTACGTCGACGACGAACTGATCACACAGAAAAAATTCAACATCAACAAACTGCGCATGAAGATGGGCATGGTGTTCCAGAGCTTCAACCTCTTCCCACACCTCTCCGTCCTGCAGAATCTCACGCTCGCGCCGATCAAGCTCGGGCTGAAAACTCCAGCCGAAGCCGAGGAAACCGCCATCGCTCTTTTGAAACGCGTTGGGCTGAGCGACAAAGCAAACGCTTATCCCAAGCAGCTTTCCGGCGGTCAGCAGCAGCGTGTCGGTATCGCCAGAGCGCTGGCGATGAACCCGGAGATCATGCTTTTCGACGAGCCGACAAGTGCGCTCGACCCGGAAATGGTCGGCGAAGTGCTTGAGGTCATGACCCAGCTTGCCGAAGAAGGCATGACGATGGTCGTCGTTACGCACGAAATGGGCTTTGCGCGGGAGGTGGCCAGCAGAGTGATGTTCATGGACAACGGCCAGATCGTGGAACAGGGCCCGCCGGAACAGATCTTCTCTGCCCCGCAGAACGCCCGTACCAAAGAATTTTTGGGCAAGGTCCTTTAATGATTCCAAGAAACGCTACAAACCATAAAAGCCAAGCTGTCAAAAAAACAGCTTGGCTTTTTGATTTGTAGTGCGTACACGGAATACTACACTTTGGTATCGTTCGACGGGTCGGAACCCGGCGGATTGCACGCGGAAACCCATTTCTTCGACCAGACAAACAGCGTTTCGGACATCCGATCAAACGCCACTGTTCCACCATTTTTCAAATTCAAAAAGGTTTCAAGAATGGCTCTTTCATCAGATGATACCGCCCGGAGCAAATCGCTTTGACGGCTGATATACTTACCGTTTTGCAAAAAAGCAATCGCCTGAACGACAAAAGAAGCCGCCTTATATAATCCCCGCAAAATATCTTCGCTCTTTTCATACAGCATATTGTGTACGCATCCGTGGAATATGCTGCATGCACCGATTTTGATCGCTCTGTTGACAGCGCGTTCGTCAAGCAGCGCCGCAACCTCGTCCAAGCTTCCACGAATCGGTATCGTATCATGGCAAAACTGGAACAGATCGGAAGGTTCCCAATTCATAATTTCCTGTTTGCCCGAAAGGAATCCGCAAATCAGTTCTCTTGATGGCAAGGTATCCAGCAAAGCGTTATAGGTCTGAATATCTGCCGCGAATAATTCATCCAGAATGACAACAATATCGATATCGCTTGTTTCCGTTGCTTCACCGCGACCGTAACTCCCCTGTAAGCCAACAAACCATATACGGTTTTCAAAGCGCTGATCCAGCGCCTGCAAAAAAGTTTTCATCCAATCGGTAATATCTACCATCCCGATCCCCCCGTCAAATTCAAACTACCAACGGTAAGTGATTCCATTGGATTATAGTGCGTTTACCACGTCGATGATATCGGCATGGATCGCGATATCGGCATGAGCGTCGTACTGCGTGGGAGTACGATTCACGAGCGCAAGCGTATTGCCGCGGAAGTGGCTGACGTAGGCCGCAGCAGGATACACGACCAGCGAAGTACCGACAACGATCATCAGGTCGGCCGATTCGATCGCAAAGAGCGCATCGTCGACGACATTGGAATCGAGCGATTCTTCGTAGAGAACCACATCCGGCTTGATGATGCCGTCATCGTGCGGACAGCGCGGGATACCGTCGGTCAGAAGGATCGTCGCCAGATCGTAGATCCGGCCGCATTTGGTACAGTAGTTGCGATGGACGCTGCCATGCAGCTCGTAGACTTCCCTGCTGCCGGCGGCTTGATGCAGACCGTCGACGTTTTGCGTCACGATCGACACTTCTTTGCCGCGTTTGGCGAGATCGGCAAAGAAATAGTGTGCGGCGTTGGGCTTAGCTTCGGGGTGGACGAGTTTTTCGCGGTAAAAGGGAAAGAACAGCTCCGGATGCTCATTGAAAAACGTGCGCGAGATCATCTCTTCGGCGCGATACTTGCCAATCGGCGAGCTGTAGAGCCCGGTCGCTGAACGGAAATCCGGAATGCCGCTGGGGCAACTGATGCCCGCACCGGTAAACACGCAAATGCGTTTGCTTTCGTCGATCGCTTTCTTGAGTTGCTGGATCTTTCCCATCGTCTCTGCTCCTTTTTAAGCCTTGATTTCTTTTTCCATCATATATGCCGTCCCGGTCGTTTCGAACCCGCAGCCGGCGTACAGCGCCTGCGCCGACGGGTTCTCGGCATTGACGTAAAGCCGCACACCGTGCGTTTGGAGTTTGCGCGCCAGTTCGTCAGCCTTTTGCATCAGCTGCTTTGCGATCCCCTGTCGGCGGAGCTCCGGTGCGACCCAAAGCTCGTCCACGTATACGTGGCCTCTGCCGCCCCACGGGCCGACCTTCGGGAGATAGATCAGCGAGATCCAGCCGACGAAGCGGCCGTCCTTCTCTGCGGCATAGAGCCAAAAATTTTCGTTTTGCAGTTCGTTGAGGATCGCCGCCGGAACCGTTTCCACCGTTGGCGTGCGTTCGGTGCCGTTTTTGCGCCAGAAGACCATATCGGCAAAGCGCGGATAATTATCGGCCGTCACGCGCACAATCCGCAGATCGCCGTTCTTTCCGCCACACAACGCACACAGCGCGTCTGCCGCCTCGACGGGTGTCAGATCACTGACATCCAGTTTCGTGCCTTTTACGAGCGCATAGAGCGGAAGGCGTGCAGCGCTGCGTTCCAAGACATCTTCCGTCCGTACTCCGGCCTCAATATCGCGCTGCAGCCTTGCGCGCAGCACCGCTTCGCTGCAGACAAGCGAAACGACATGCACCGCGCAGTCGCGCAGATCCAGCCGAGCCAAAAGCGAATCGATGATTGCTTGCTCGTGCATCACCCAGCAAAAGATGACGTGCTCCAGTTCCGAGCATTGCAGGAAATTATTGAGCTGGTGGCAGATATTATCGGTCACCATGGCCTTCGTTTCGTCATTCACGGTAAAAGGATGCATATCCCAGCACCAGTCGCCGTCGAGAAACACGCTGCGATCAAGCTTTTCTTTCAGGATCCGGCAGGTCGTCGTTTTGCCGACACCCATCGTTCCGCCGACGAGATAGAGATGTTTTTGCGGTTGTTTTGCAGTTTGTTCGTTCATAAGTTCTGTCCTTTTCATTTGATGGAAAATCAAAGCCCCGGATGAGTCGAATTTCCGCACAAAAAAGAAAAAGCACATCTTTTCAAGATGCGCAGCAATCGACAAAACGTTCAAATCAAGCGGCAAGGGATTTGGCGATCAACAAGGCATCTTTTCTTTTCTGCTGCGAAAACGTATGCTTTCTTCATGTTGGTCACCTCCTCTTCTCCGTTACACTCTTTGATTTTGATAACAGTATACTACAAACACATCGGCTTGTCAAGCAATCGACGGAGTACCCCTTTTCATCCAACGTGTTGGTTGAAACATTTCAACATCTGATGAAAACACACTTAGGTTGTGACGATCGCACTTTGATGCATTGAAACCCTATGGTGCTTCACTCCGTTTGGCGCAGTCAATACCGATTGGTAAAACCCGAAATCAAGGCCCATACCGCGGCACGCAAAAAAAAGAGAACCTTAACTATGTGAGGTAGTTAGTTGCAGAAACACATTGGAATATTACTATGAAAAAAACCTTTGTCGAAGTGACAAAGGTTTTTTTGGTGGACGCTAACGGGTTCGAACCGCTGACCACTCGCACGTCAAGCGAGTGCTCTACCAGCTGAGCTAAGCGTCCAGATTCAATTTGTTGTTCGTTTCAGTACCGCGCCCAACAGAATATATTATACACCATGACCGCGTTTTTGTCAACACCTTTTTTCGATTTTTTCGAAAAATTTTTCAGGATATTTTTGGAGCCGGGAGAACCGGAGCCAAGCTCCGGTTCTCCCCTGCCCATGATCCCGGGTGGGACTTATTCGAGGGTATCTTCTTCGTCGTCGCCTTCGTTGTCGAATTCGTCTTCGACCTCGTTGGCAGCCATCGTCAGCTCTTCTTCGCTGAGTTCGGCATTGACCGTACCGCGGCGGAACTCATACTGCGCAGCAGCCATGTTCTCGTCGGTGGCATCGGTCTTGTAGTCTTCCATACCGGTACCGGCCGGAATCAGCTTACCGATGATGACGTTCTCCTTCAGACCGATCAGCGGGTCAACCTTGCCCTTGATCGCAGCTTCTGTCAGGACACGCGTGGTCTCCTGGAAGGAAGCGGCCGAGAGGAACGAATCGGTCGCCAGAGAGGCTCTGGTGATACCGAGGAGAGTCGGCGAATACTGCGCTTCGACAAGGCCGGCTTCGCCGTTTGCGATGCGTTCACGCACCTTGGCGTTGGCTTCGGCAAGTTCAAAGCGATCGACGAACGAGCCCAGCAGCAGGTCGGTGCTGCCCGGATCGTCGACGCGCACCTTGCGCATCATCTGACGGATGATGATCTCGATGTGGCGGTCGTTGATATCCATCGCGCTCTGGCGGTAAACCTTCTGGACTTCCTTGGTCAGGTAGTCTTCAACGGCTTCGACACCGCGGACGCGGAGAACATCCTGCGGGTGCAGGACGCCCTGCGTGAGCATATCGCCCTTGTTGATGTGCTGGCCTTCCTCAACGAGGATGCCGGAGCTGATCGGCAGCGGATAGAGACGGACTTCGCCGTCGTCGCCTTGGATCGTCACGTTCTTGACGGAGCTCTTCTTCGCGAGTTCCATGTGGATCGTGCCGGAGATCTCGGCGAGAACCGCCGCACGCTTGGGTTTGCGCGCTTCGAACATTTCTTCAACGCGCGGGAGACCCTGGGTGATGTCGACGGCGTCCTTACTCGCAACACCGCCGCTGTGGAAGGTACGCATCGTCAGCTGGGTACCCGGTTCACCGATGGACTGGGCCGCGATGATACCAACCGCTTCGCCGAGGTTCATCGGCGTGCCGGTGGCAAGGTTGGAGCCGTAGCACTTGGCGCAGACGCCGTGCTTGCAGGCACAGGCGAGGACGGAACGGATCTTGATGCGTTCAATGCCGCGCGACTTAATGAGGTTCGCTTCGGCTTCGGTCATCAGCTTATCCTTCGAGATGAGCACTTCGCCGGTCGCTTCGTCGACGAGATCGTCGGCGAGGTAACGGCCGATGAGACGGTCTTCGAACTTTTCAATAACCTGACCGTTGTCGACGATTTCGTAAACTTCGATGCCGTCGGTCGTGCCGCAGTCTTCTTCGCGGATGATAACGTCCTGCGCGACGTCGACGAGACGGCGCGTCAGGTAACCGGAGTCGGCCGTACGGAGAGCCGTGTCGGCCAGACCCTTACGGGCGCCGCGCGACGCGGTGAAGTATTCCAGAACGGTCAGACCTTCACGGTAGTTGGCCTTGATCGGGATTTCAATGATCTTACCGGCGGTGTTACGGACGAGACCGCGCATACCAGCGAGCTGACGGATCTGGGCACGCGAACCACGGGCACCGGAGTCAGCCATGATGCTGATCGGGTTGTCGGCCTTCAGGCCCTTAAACAGCGCAGCACTGATATCTTCCGTCGTCTGCTCCCATTCGGCAAGCGTGAGGCGGATACGTTCGTCGGCGGAAATGTAACCGCGGCGGAACTGCTGTTCGATGCGGATGATCTTCTGTTCGGTTTCGGCGATCATCGTCTTCTTTTCGGCCGGAATGATCATGTCGGCAACCGAAATGGTGATCGCGCCGAGGGTCGAATAATGGAAGCCCGTCTGCTTGATCGTGTCGAGCACTTCGGCACTGGTGGCAAGACCGTGCTTTTTGATGCACTTGGCGATCAGCTTGGAGAGCTGGCTCTTACCGACCGTCATGGAAATCTCGAAGTCGAGCGCATGATCTTCGTCGGAGCGATCGACGTAACCAAGGTCCTGCGGGATCTTTTCGTTGAAGACCATACGGCCGTAGGTGGTCTTGACCATCTTTTCGATGGTGCGGCCTTCAAATTCACCGACGCGGCGGAGATAGACCGGCTCGTGCAGCGTGATATCGCCGGCTTCGTAAGCCATGCGGACTTCGTTTTCGTCGATAAAACGCTTGATCAGCTGATCGTCGGCGATGTTTTCGCTTTCGCGTTCCATCGTCAGCCAGTAGCAGCCGAGGATCATGTCCTGCGTCGGAACGGTGACCGGTTTACCGTCCTGCGGGCGCAGGAGGTTGTTGGCTGAGAGGATGAGGAAGCGGGCTTCGGCCTGCGCTTCGGCAGACAGCGGCACGTGAACCGCCATCTGGTCGCCGTCGAAGTCGGCGTTAAACGCCGTACAAACCAGCGGATGGAGCTTGATGGCTCTGCCTTCCACGAGCACCGGCTCGAACGCCTGGATACCCAGACGGTGCAGCGTCGGCGCGCGGTTGAGCATGACCGGATGCTCTTCGATGATCTCTTCCAGAGCGTCCCAGACTTCCGTGCGGGCACGGTCGACCATTTTCTTCGCGCTCTTGATATTGTTGGCGATACCGCGCTCGACAAGCGATTTCATGACGAACGGCTTGAAGAGTTCGAGCGCCATTTCCTTCGGCAGACCGCACTGATAGATCTTCAGTTCGGGGCCGACAACGATAACCGAACGGCCGGAGTAGTCGACACGCTTACCGAGCAGGTTCTGACGGAAGCGGCCCTGCTTACCGGAAAGCATGTCGGAAAGGCTCTTCAGGGCACGGTTATTCGGACCGGTGACCGGGCGGCCGCGGCGGCCGTTGTTGATCAGGGCGTCAACGGCTTCCTGCAGCATGCGCTTTTCGTTTTTGACGATAATATCCGGGGCATCCAGTTCCAGAAGGCGCTGGAGGCGGTTATTGCGGTTGATCACGCGGCGGTAGAGATCGTTCAGGTCGGAGGTCGCAAAGCGGCCGCCGTCGATCTGGACCATCGGGCGGATTTCCGGCGGAATGACCGGGATGACGTTGAGGATCATCCATTCCGGACGGTTGCCGGAGAGGCGGAACGCATCGACAACTTCGAGTCGCTTGATGATGCGCATTTTCTTCTGACCGGTCGCGGTCTTGAGCTCTTCACGGAGCTCTTCCGAGAGCTGGTCAACGTCGATTTCGGCAAGCAGCTTCTGGATAGCTTCGGCACCCATTTCCGCCTTGAAATCGTTTTCGTATTTTTCGTAGTAGTCGCGGTATTCCTTCTCGGTCAGCGTCTGTTTCTTCACCAGCGGCGTATCGCCCGGTTCGGTGACGATGTAGAGAGAGAAATAGAGAACTCGTTCGAGGATCTTCGGGGCGATGTCGAGAATCAGGCCCATGCGCGACGGGATGCCGCGGAAGTACCAGATGTGCGACACAGGCGCGGCCAGCTCGATGTGACCCATGCGTTCACGGCGCACGGATTTCTTGGTGACCTCAACGCCGCAGCGTTCACAGACCTTGCCCTTAAAACGAACCTTCTTATATTTACCACAGTGGCATTCCCAGTCCTTGGTGGGCCCGAAAATGCGTTCACAGAACAAACCGTCGGTTTCCGGCTTCAGCGAGCGATAGTTGATGGTTTCCGGCTTTTTGACTTCGCCGTACGACCATTTTCTGATCATATCGGGGGAAGCCAGACCGATCTTAATCGCGTCGAACGCCAACTTACTCATAAGCAGCCTCCATATCAATTTATTTCATACAGCTGCGCGTCTTTTCCGCAGTTGATCATTGTTTTTACAAACGGTCGATCAGAAATCTTCATCGGCAAAGTCGTCGGACTGGAAAAGTTCCTCTTCGCTAAAGAGAGAATCATCTCCGGCGATCGGATTGCCGTCATCGTCCTCGAGCGTAAAGCCGCCGGCGGAGAAATCACCGTCGGAGTGGACGTACTCGTTGTCCATCTCGCCTTCTGCCGCGTCTTCGTCTTCGGCGCGGAGGTCGATCTCTTCCCCGTTCTTGTCGAGCACCTGAATATCCAGACACAGCGACTGGAGTTCTTTGACGAGAACTTTGAAGGATTCCGGAATACCCGGCGTCGGGATATTCTGACCCTTGACGATCGCTTCGTAGGTCTTGACACGGCCGACGATATCGTCACTCTTGACCGTCAGGATCTCCTGCAGCGTGTAGGCCGCACCGTAGGCTTCGAGGGCCCAAACTTCCATTTCACCGAAACGCTGGCCGCCGAACTGCGCCTTACCGCCGAGCGGCTGCTGTGTGACGAGCGAGTACGGACCGGTGGAACGGGCATGGATCTTGTCATCGACAAGGTGCAGCAGTTTCAAGAAGTACATGTAACCGACGGTGACCGGGTTGTCAAACGGCATACCGGTACGGCCGTCGTAGAGAATGCTCTTACCGTCGGCGTTCAGGCCGGCGTTCTTGAGCGTTTCTTCGATTTCGTATTCCTTCGCACCGTCGAAAACCGGCGTGGCGACGTGCCAACCGAGCGCGGCGGCAGCGTAACCGAGGTGGACTTCCAGAACCTGACCGATATTCATTCGGCTCGGAACACCCAGCGGGTTGAGAACGATGTCCAGCGGAGTGCCATCCGGCAGGAACGGCATGTCCTCCTGCGGGAGGATGCGGGAAATAACACCCTTGTTACCGTGGCGGCCGGCCATCTTATCGCCGACGGAGATCTTACGCTTCTGGGCGATGTAGACGCGGACGACGATGTTGACGCCCGGGGCCAGTTCTTCGCAGTTTTCACGGGTAAAGGTTTTGACGTCGACGATGATACCGCTTTCGCCGTGCGGAACACGGAGCGAGGTATCGCGCACTTCGCGGGCTTTTTCGCCGAAGATCGCGCGGAGGAGGCGTTCTTCCGCGGTCAGTTCGGTTTCGCCCTTCGGCGTGACCTTACCGACCAGAATGTCGCCGGCGTGGACTTCCGCACCGATGCGGATGATACCGTTTTCGTCAAGGTCGCGCAGACCGTCATCACCGACGTTGGGGATGCCGCGCGTGATTTCTTCCGGCCCAAGCTTGGTATCGCGGGCGTCGACTTCGTATTCTTCGATGTGGATCGAGGTAAAGACGTCTTCACGGACGAGTTTTTCGTTGATGAGGACGGCGTCTTCGTAGTTGTAGCCTTCCCAGCTCATGAAGCCGATCAGGACGTTGCGGCCCAGCGAGATTTCGCCGTTGGAGGTCGACGGACCGTCGGCAAGGACAGTGCCCTTCTTGACGCGTTCGCCATTGTTGACGATCGGACGCTGGTTCAGGCAGGTGCCCTGGTTGGAACGGATGAAGTTCAGGAGCTTATAGGTCTGGACGTTGCCGTCGTCATAGGCGACGATGATCTCGTCGGCGGTGACGCGGGTAACCGTACCGTCGCCTTCGGCCAGAACGCAGATACCCGAGTCGCAGGCGGCACGGTATTCCATACCGGTACCGACATAGGGCTGTTCGGGCACGAGAAGCGGAACGGCCTGACGCTGCATGTTCGCACCCATCAGGGCTCGGTTCGCGTCGTCGTTTTCGAGGAACGGAATCATCGAGGTCGCGACGGAAACCATTTCACGCGGAGAAACGTCGATGAGGGTGACGCGGTCGCGGTCGACGGAGATGATTTCTTCGCGGTAGCGGCAGGTAACACGGGCGGCCTTGATGCGGCCGTCTTCATCGAGCGGTTCATTCTTCTGCGCGATGATGTTGCCGTCTTCCTTGTCTGCCGTCAGGTAAACGATCTCGTCGGTGACCTTATGGGTCACGGGGTCAACGATCTGGTACGGAGCTTCGATGAAGCCGTAGTCGTTGATGCGGGCGTAGCTCGCGAGGCAGGAGATCAGACCGATGTTCGGGCCTTCCGGCGTCTCGATCGGGCACAGACGGCCGTAGTGGCTGTAGTGAACGTCACGGACTTCGAAGTTCGCGCGTTCTCTGGAAAGACCACCGGGGCCGAGAGCCGAGATACGGCGCTTATGCGTCAGTTCGGCAAGCGGGTTGGTCTGGTCCATAAACTGCGACAGCGGCGAAGAACCGAAGAACTCGCGGATCGCGGCAGTGACCGGACGGATATTGATCAGCGACTGCGGCGTGACCGTGTCGGTATCCTGGACGGTCATACGTTCTTTGATGACGCGTTCCATGCGCGAGAAGCCGATTCTGAAGTGGTTCTGCAGCAGTTCGCCGACGCAGCGGAGGCGGCGGTTACCGAGGTGGTCGATATCGTCCTTGGTACCGATGCCGTACTGCAGGCAGAGGAGGTAGTTGATGGAAGCGTAGATGTCTTCGCGGATGATGTTTCTCGGGATCAGTTCATCGCGGCGGGCAGCCAGCTCTTTCTTGATATCTTCTTCTTCGGTGTAGGTCTCAAGGATTTCCTTGAGGACGGAGAAACGGACCTTTTCCCAGATGAGTTCGGAGTCGATTTCAAAGCTCACGAAGTCGCTGAGGTTGACCATGCCGTTATCGAAGCAGACGATCTGCTTGCCGTCGACATCGAGGATGACACGCGAAACGCCCTTGGCGGCAATCAGCGCGGCCTTTTCGGCGCTGAGCACTTCGCCGGCGTCGGCGAGGATTTCGCCGGTCAGCGGGCAGATCGCGGGTTCGGCCAGTGTGCGGCCAACGATACGCGGAGCAAGATCCATCTTCTGGTTGTACTTGAAGCGGCCAACCTTAGAGAGGTCATAGCGGCGGTCAAAGAACAGCGAATAGAGCAGCGAACGCGAGGAATCGACCGTAGGCGGTTCGCCCGGACGCAGACGACGGTAGATTTCGATCAGGGCTTCGTCGGCGGTCTTGGCGGTATCCTTTTCGATCGTGGTCTGGATCAGCGTTTCGTCGCCGAACATTTCGTTGATTTCGTCATCGGTTTCGAGGCCGATGGCGCGCAGGAGCGAGGTGACCGGCAGCTTACGGTTTTTGTCGATGCGGACGTACATAACGTCGGTCGCGTCGGTTTCGTATTCGAGCCAGGTACCGCGGTTGGGAATGACCGTACCGCTGTAGAGTTCGTTGTCGACCTTGTCGGTCTTGACGTCAAATACATACCCGGCGAACGCACGATCTGCGAAATGATAACGCGTTCGGCGCCGTTGATCATGAACGTACCGGTTTCCGTCATCATCGGCAGGTCACCCATGAAGAGTTCCTGCTCTTTGATTTCGCCGGTCTCTTTATTGAGAAGGCGGACGCGCACTTTCATCGGAATCGCGTACGTCGCGTCGCGCTCTTTACACATGGCGACAGTATACTTCGGCTTGAATTCAAGCACGTAGTCGACGAACTTGAGCTCCAACTTGCCCGAATAATCGGTGATCGGCGCCATATCATCGAAAACCTCGCGAAGACCTTCATTACAGAACCATTTGAAGGAATCCTTCTGGACCTGAATGAGGTTCGGCATTTCGGTGAGCTCGTCGATCTTGGTGTAGCTCTTTCTCAGGGTCTTGCCGTAAAGAACGTCCTTTACATTGACCATAAAAACACTCCCCGTTTCCAAAGTATAGGTAGCTGCTGTTCTGCCTCGTTTTTGAAACGCACGGCAGGGATGTCAAAAATTTTCCCATAACACTTGACTTTTCGGTTTTGGTTATGGTATTATAACAATGAGCTTATGTGGCACATAATCTCACATTATAATTCGAAGTATAATTATATCACAAAGTGTTTTTTTTGTCAAGGTTTTTTCCACGGCTTTTTTACTTCATCACGCCGTAGAAAAAACTTTGTTTTTTTTGAAATAATTTGGAAAAATTGCTTGACAAAGGCTTTCAAATGTGGTTTAATATGCTATGTCGAGTGTTTGCACGAGATATATCCCTGCTGGAGTGAGGTTCCCGGCCCATGGCTGATCCGTTCTCCCCTTGCGAAAAATCTTCTCCATCCATTCAAAGCTCTCGCTTTGTCGGCATGGCCGATGAAGCGCTCGCCGATCTCTCGCGCGGCGGCAACAGTTTTGCCGAAGAAGAGCTTGTCAACCGCTACACTCCGACTGTTTATTCGTTTACCAGAAACTGCTACCGTGACGGTTGGGAGCGTTCCGACTTTGTTCAGGAAGGAATGTTCGGCCTGATTCGCGCGATCCGCGAATACGCCGCGGACAAGCAGGTTCCTTTTTCCGCTTATGCGGCATTATGTATCAAATCCGAGCTGCATTCGGCGCTTCGCAAAGCGCTCAGCAGCAAACATGTTCCTTTGACCGGCTATATTTCACTGTCTCCCTCGGAGAGCGGCATGGGCATCCATGAGCTTTTGAGCGAGGACACCGAGCAGATGTTTGATCGCATCCTCACCGCCGACGAGATCGATTCGCTGCTCGCCGCACTGCAAAAAACACTGTCACCGTTTGAAAAAAAGGTTCTCTCCGCATATCTGAAAGGTTTTGGAATTGGGGAAATCGCTTGCGCTCTGCGCAAATCGAACAAGTCGGCAGAAAACGCATTGACGCGGATCCGCCGCAAAGCAGCAGCCATCTACCACGCAAACCCTTTGGCGTAAACAGGATAAGCCTGTTCGCATATAAAAAATGCCCTCTACAAATTCAGCAGCTCCCTGTCAAAATTGATCATGTGTGCAGCGAATCAGATCCGGGGCAAAAAACAAAGAGAGGTAATTCCCCATGTTCCAAGACAAGACCCTGAAGTGCAAAGAATGCGGCGCCGATTTCGTTTTCACCGCCGGTGAACAGGAATTCTACGCTGAACGCGGCTTCCAGAACGAGCCCCAGAGATGCAAGACCTGCCGTGACGCCCGCAAAGCGGCTGCCCGTGGCCCGCGTGAATTCTTCACCGCTACCTGCGCCAACTGCGGCGGCGAAGCCAAAGTTCCGTTCGAGCCGAAGACCGATCGCCCGGTTTACTGCAGCGACTGCTTCGCGAAGATGAAGGACAATCAGTAATCTGATTCTGCACTGCGAACATAGAAAGCCCTCCGAACAAATTCGGAGGGCTTTTTTGTCTTGTAAGAACAGGTTTTCAATGAAACTTATTTTAATTTTTCCAACTTCGCTATGTTGGCGATAACGATCAGTGTGGTTTCCGCTTCAAGAGTCTGTTCAGGATTGATATCTACATTTACCGTTTCCCCTTTTTTGACGGCAACGATATTAAAACCGTATTTTTTACGGAGATTTAATTCAATCAAGTTTTTACCGCACCATTCGTCCTTTACATCGATTTCAACGACCGACACGTCCCTCGAAAGAGAAATCATGTCAATAAAACCAGAGCTTAAGAGATTCTTGGCAAGACGGATGCCCGACTCGTTTTCAGGAAAAACGACCTTGTCCGCACCCACACGAAGCAATATCTTTTGCTGCATTTCGTTTGCACATTTTGCAATCACGGTCTTAACCCCTGCTTCTTTGCAGAGCGTGATCGTCATTACACTCGCCTCAAGATTACTCGCCATACAAACGATGACTGTATCAATGTTTCCAATACCAAGGCGATCGATCACCTCAGAGTCGGTCACATCCGCGCACTTGCAAACAGGTAAATATGCCGCTGCATCGTTCACGATTTTTTGATCAGCATCTACCGCAATAACCTCTCTGCCGTTCTCGACAAGCTCTCTTGCCACAGCAATACCGTATCTCCCAAGTCCAAAGACCGCATATGTTTTCTTTGCTTTCATAAGGTGCTCCTTTATCCAATACTGATATCTTCTGTCGGCTCAGAAATAACGTTCTGACTTTCATTTTTACTGCCAAAAGCGACCGCAAGCGATATGGGGCCAACTCTACCCAAATACATCGTTACAATGATAATGAGTTTTCCGAATGCGTTGAGTGATGTGGTAAAATTTCTTGAAAGGCCGACTGTTGCCGTTGCACTAACCGTTTCATACACGACATCAATGACAGAAGCATTACTCGTTGCCAGCAAAAGGATCGTTGAGGTGGTACAGATCGTGAAAAAGGCTACTGCTACGGCAACTGCTTTTTTGATCGAGTCCTCAGAAATGCGGCGGCCGAAGAGGGCTGCGTTATTCTTGTTTCTGATGGTAGCGAATGCAGAGCAGATAAGCACAGCAATGGTTACGGTTTTCATACCACCTGCCGTTCCCACCGGTGAACCACCGATCAACATCAAAACAACCGATACAGCCGCAGAAGCATTTGTTAAATTCTCTTGCGGAACAGAGGCAAACCCTGCGGTCCTCGTGGTGACCGATTGGAAGAAAGATACTTGAATCTTATCGAATAAGTCCATTCCGCCGATGGTCAACGGATTGGTGTATTCAAAAATAAATATAAAAATCGCACCGAAAAGGACGAGACCGGCCGTAACGGTAATGGCGATCTTTGAGTGCAGGGTTAGATGTCTAAATATCTTTTTGTTTTTCGGAGAACGGTTCTTAATCACACGGAGAACATCCCACCATACGATATATCCGAGACCTCCGAGAATTATAAGAACGGAAGTTACAATATTAATCAAGGGATTCGTAGCATAATTACAAAGACTGTTTTCCGCAATAATATCGATACCGGCATTACAAAAGGCGGAAACCGAATTGAATACCGATATCCAAATGCCCCTTGCGCCAAACTCAGGGATGAACACAAGCATATACAGAACTGCACCGATTCCCTCGATAATCAACGTGCCCAGCAACACATTCTTAACAAACCGGACAAGCCCCGACATGGTATTGAGATTGAACGCATCTTGAATGAGCAATCTGTCGCCAATACCCAGTTTTTTGTTCAGAAGAAGCATCAAGCCTGTCATGACCGTGATAACACCAAGACCGCCAACCTGTATCAGTATCAGTATGACAGTCTGCCCAAAAACACTCCACGTGGAAAAGGTTGGAAGCGTCACAAGTCCGGTAACACAGGTCGAAGTTGTTGCTGTGAATAGCGCATCCATATACGGTACTGCAATCCTATTGGTTGTGCTGATCGGCAACGCCAAGAGAATGCTCCCAAGCAATATCACCAAAAGAAAACTCAATAGTATAATCTGAGTCGTAGTAAATTTAATCCGCTTCATACTATTTTACGCTCCACGGATCCTATACCGCAAACGCGACGGAACGCGCGTATTCGAAAAACACAGGTGTCATTTCTTCGGCATCATCTGTCTCGCAGACAAACTGGATCATCCAGAAGGTTTCACCGTTCTGGTAAACAAACGCCATAAACGAGCAATCTTTATCGAGCACTTCCTGTTCAAACGTAAAGTAGACGAGATTGCCATCGGTTTGAACGAACGCGTTGACCTGATCCAACTTATTGAGCAGAATCACCGATTCGGCATACTCTGTCAGTGTCATCTCCGGATCAAACGACGCGCCGCGATCTTTCAGCACGGTCACCATCGCATCATCGGTCTCATAACAAGCCGTCTGTGCAAGCATCGGTTTCTCGGCAAACGCATCCGTCAGCGTAATCGACATTTCCTCGACGGTGAATGTCTTTTTGTCCGGCTCAGCCGAACAGGCACAAGCAAAGATCAGGAACAGGAGTGCAACCATTGAAAGAAACGCTCTGCGAAATATTTTGTTCATACAAGTTCCCCTTCCTGCTGATTTTTTATTATTATACACCATCTGGGCTTATTTGGCAACGTTTCCCTATTTTGTCTCCCACCCCGGCAGCGGCAGACGCTGGATCGCCCCAAAGACTTTTTCGTAGATATCCGCCCGCTCCAGCTTGAGCGATTCGGCAATTTCTTTGACGCGGTGGCGTTTGGAATTGGTGTCGGCCGGACATGCATTCTTGACGACCGGCAGCTCCAACTTGCGCGCCAGCGCTTTGATCTCGAACTCGCGGCAATACAGAAGCGGGCGCAACAGGGTCACACCGCATCGGTCGAGATAAGTCACCGGCGTAAAACAGGAAAGGCGCCCTTCGTAGATCAGCGACATCAGGAAGGTATCGACGGCGTCGTCGAGATGGTGTCCGAGCGCGACCTTTGAGCAGCCCAATTCCAGTGCGGCATTGTTCAGCGCACCGCGGCGCATATTCGCGCAGAGCGAACACGGGTTAGATTCCTTGCGGATGTCGAATACGATGGTTTTGATATCGGTTTTGACGACCTTGTACGGTACCTCCAGAGTTTCGCAGAGGCGGGCCACTGGCGAAAAATCCATTTCGTCGTACCCGAGATCCAGACTGATCGCCTTCACTTCAAACTTCTTGGGATAAAATCTCGACAGCTGTGCCAGCGCACAGAGCGCGGCCAAGCTGTCCTTACCGCCCGAAACTCCGACGGCGATCGAATCGCCTTCGGCGATCATATCGAAATCTTCGACGCAGCGGCGAACGTGGCTGAGGATCTTCTGCATAGTGGGTTCCCCTGTTCCGATGGTTTTCCGTTTTTCGTTACGGTCTGTCTTATTGTAACACAGATCGCTTTCCTCCGTCAAGTTTTCGCTTGCAAGAGACCCCCAGGCGTGGTATAATGAAGATAACTATGAATTGTTTGAATGATATTCGGAGGGAATTTTCCGTATGGGTCGAATGAGAAGAAAAAAGAATCTGGTCCCGCGCATGGAGCGCTGTGCCGAATGGCAGATCTGTCCGCCGCTGCCGGCTCCCGGTTCGTGGCGCAGCCGCCTCGGTATCGCAGATGATGCGCGTCTCGCTTTGGAGATCGGCTGCGGGAAAGGCGGCTTCGCCGTCAAGACCGCGCTTGCAAACCCGGAAACGCATCTGATCGCGATGGATCGCGTCAACGAAGCGCTGATTGTCGGGATGGAACGGGCGAAGGCAGAAAACGTGCCGAACCTGCGTTTTTTGAGCAGCGACTGCGTGTACCTCGACGAGCTGTTTGCGCCGGGCGAGATCGACGTGATCTACTTGAACTTCTCCGATCCCTGGCCGAGCAAACGCCATGCCAAGCGCCGACTGACCTACCGGGATTTTCTCTCGCGCTACCACAAGGTTTTGCGGCCGGAAGGAATGCTCTACTTCAAAACCGATAACCGCGATCTCTTTGACTTCAGTTTGGAGGAATTTGCGGCGTGCGGCCTCTTTGAGTTGAGCGGCTTCACCAACGATCTGCACGCGACGGATATCCCCAACATCACCACGGAATACGAAGAAAAATTCTCCGCCGCCGGTGTGCCGATCAACCGTCTCGCCGCGCAAAAGAAGGAGAAAGAGGCATGAAGCGCACGATTTTCGGCATCAAAAAAAGCGGTCAGTCGTGTTTGACCGCTCATATTAAACGTGCATATCGTCTGATCGGCAGCGCAACGCCGATCAGCGCGGATTGCGGCGAGCTCTGCGGTGCCGCCTGCTGTTCGTCTCCGGAGGGTGCGGAGAGCGAATATGGTATGCTCCTGTTTCCGGGCGAAGAGTTGCTTTTGAAAAACGATCCGCACTTTACGCTCTCGAAATTGCCGTCCGCGCCCGGATTCTCCGGCTCGGTTTGGTTTGCGACCTGCGACGGAAGCTGCGACCGCAAGCATCGACCGCTTTCGTGTCGGATTTTCCCGGCAATCCCCTACCTCGCACCGTCGCAGCGCAAAAGCAAGGAAGTGTTCCCGGCGGTGATTCCCGACCCGCGCGCAGCGATTGTTTGCCCGCTCGTCGCCCACGGTGCCAACCATATCGAAGAGCAGTTCTGCGAAGCGGTCGCAAAGGCGGCTGTCTCGCTGATGAAATGCCCGGTGCACAAAAAGTTTCTGGCCGCGCTGTCGGCGCTCTGCGATGACTACCGCAGATTTTTGGGTTGAGGCTTAAAAAACAAAGAGTTTCTGGCCGAAAAAGCTGATGACAAAAACCGTCACGTCGGTGATGACCTTGGCCACGATCGGATGGATCCCAAAGACATTGTGCAGCGGTGCAATGCAGAAGTTGCCTAAGATGGCTACAACGATGGCAAGGATCATGTACTTCACAAAGCGGCCGAAAAGCCCCGGTTTTCCGCGTTGGCCAAAGACTAGATAGTTGTTTACATAAAAGTTTTCGATAGCGCTGATGATGCGCGCAGCACTGTAGGCGATGTTGACTGCGGTCAGATCAAACAGGTGTCTACCAAACGGCGCAACTGCGCAGGTATAGTCTTCGCCGTGTAGCAGGTATAGAACGGTCAGATAGACCGCATAGTCCAGCACTGTTGATAAAAGAGATGAAATTGTGTATAAAACCGTCTCTTTGACGTTGACGGTTTTTCCGCAAAACTTCATGGATCGGTGATTCCCCTCTTACGATAGTTTTTCTATTTTACTACTGCTTCTATTTTTTATGTATGAAAGGCAGATGAGTATGCTATGGATCGCTGTGTTCTGATCCCCTCATACCGCCCCGACCAAACGCTTTTGCAAACAATTGCTTCGATGCAGGCCGTCGGCTTCACAAAGATCGTGGTCGTCGACGACGGTTCCGGCCCGGTCTACGCTTCGATTTTCAGCAAAGCGGCGGCCAACGGAGCGACCGTTCTGCACCACACCGTCAACATGGGCAAAGGCCGCGCCATGAAAACGGGCTTCTGCCATATTTTGGAAGCTTTTCCGCAATGTACAGCCGTTACCGTCGACGGCGACGGACAACACAAAGCGGAAGACGCATGGAAAGCCGCCGACCTCGCGGCCAAACACCCCGAGGCTTTGGTTTTAGGGTGTCGGGATTTTTCCCGGCAGAAGGCGATCCCGCTGCCGAATCTGATCGGCAATCTTTCGACCAAGGCGGCGTTCTTTCTTCTCACAGGGATCCGCTTTACCGATACGCAATGCGGTCTGCGCGCGTATCCCCCTGCGCTGATGCGCACGGCCTGCGGGATCTCGGGAGATCGGTTTGAATTTGAGAGCAACACCCTGCTTGCCGTGCGTGCAAAAAAACTGCAGGTCGTTGAGTTCCCGATCAACGTACACTACGAACCCAAGGAAGACTACGTGACGACTTATCAAAAAGGCACCGACTCGGCCCGAATCCTGCGCTGTCTGATGGATTTCGCCTTGCTGCCCATCTTGTTTGGCTTGTTGAGTTCGCTGTTGGTGCTGACGCTGACGAACACGGTTCCCGGATCGGAAACGATGCTCGGTATCCTCGCAGGTGTCGGCGTGACCGTTGGCAAGCTGCTGTTGGCGCTTTGCTCGGTCAAAAAACTCGCGCTTACCTTCCACGCGCTCGAATCCGGTATCGTTTACGGCGCGCTGTTTATGCTGCTTTGTGCACTCGGCTGTTCGGCAGTCGGCGCGTTTTGGATCCTGTTCGTCCCGTTTGCGCTGCTCTCCTACCCGCTCTACCGCATGCTCAACTACGGACGTTGTCCGCGTCGGATCCGCGTAAGATCGCGGCATTGCGCTTGATAACGCTGCCGCCGCGCCAGATAAATGCGCGATCGGCGTATTTCCGTTCGATCGCGCGGTTGGATAAGACCGACAGCTCATCCGCACAAAACCGATATACAAGCTCCTCGCAGAATGCGGGGAGCTTTGTTTTTTCAACAGTTTGGTTGGCCGGGCAAACGTCCTGGCAAATATCACAGCCCCATGCCGTTTGACAGCGGCGCATCAGGTCTTCTTCCTCTGCGGTCAGTTCGCCGCGGCGTTGGGTGATCTCCGAAAGGCATCCGTGCCCTTGTGTCGGACAGGCACGGCGGCAGGCTCCGCAGCAAATACAGCGAGACGGTTCTCGCAAATGCGTAACATCTCCGGAAAAATCGCCGCAGATCTCGCCCAAAAAGACGTAGCTGCCATAGCGTTTGGTGAGCAACAGACCGTTTTCGCCGATCTCGCCCAGCCCGGCGGCGGCAGCAAGCGCCACCTCGCGAAACGGCGAAACGTCGGCGTAGTTTGCCAGGCAGGCTTCTTTTGCACCGCAAACCACAACAGCATCGGCAAACAACGCCCGAAGAACGCGGTGATAGTCGCGGCCGCGGGCATACTTTGAGATCTCACCCTCGGTATTGCCGCAGAAATACGGCACCGCGGCAAGAATCACCGTGCTCCCCTGCGGCAGCTTTGCGCCGGGCAACAGATAATCCCTCGCCTCGGTCATGGAAACCGCAGCGGTCAAAGCACCCGCATTTTCTTCCAGAAAACGCCGGATGGCCGAGGTCATCGGTTTTCCTTTCCGATCAAGCCATCGAACATATGCGTTTTGCCAAGACGATACCAGACAAACCACAGAACAAACGAATAGAGTGGAATACTGGCAAGGCGCAGTGGCAGTTTCGTTACAAAAATCGTCCAATACGGCAAACCGTAGAACCCGCTCATGATCCAGCTGTTGATCAGAAGATCGCAGAAAACGGTCACGAGCGCGACCGAAATCAGAATGCGCACAAGCGATGCCGGCTTCTTCCAAAGCAGCAAGCCGTAGAGCACACCGCGCAGCGCGCAGTTAGCCGTTACCGGCAAATAAAGGCTCAGACCGCCGCTGTTCAAAAGCATGCCGACAAGATCGCCGGCAACGCAGTTGACGAGTGCAATGATCGGCCCGAACAAGATCCCGCTCAAGCCATGCGAGAGAAACTGCAGGCTATAGCGGTCGTAGGGGTATATCTCCCAACGGAGAAAACGCGTAAAGATCACGTCGAGCGCAATCAAAAGCGCAGAAAACACAAGAATGCGCGTGCTTTTATACAGACTTTTTCTGCTTTTCATGTAGTAAGATCCTCATATCGTAAAGAGCGGTTTGTGCTCACTTGTATCATTCGTTATCCAGCGTCAGCTGCTGATTGGCTCCCATCGCCGTATGCGGCGGCTTCATGCCAAGGTGAGCATAGGCAGCAGGAGTGGCACAGCGGCCGCGCGGTGTGCGGTTCAAAAAACCGATCTGCATCAGATACGGTTCGTAGACGTCTTCGATCGTAGCGGCATCCTCACCGATGGTCGCAGCCAAGGTTTCCAGACCGACCGGGCCGCCGTTGTAGTGTTCGATCACGCCTTTTAGCATCCGGCGGTCGAGCGCATCGAGGCCGAGCGCGTCGATCTCGAGCATATTCAGCGACATATCGGCAACTTCTTTGGTGATGATCCCCTGCGCACGGATCTGGGCGAAGTCGCGTACACGGCGCAGCAGACGGTTGGCGATACGCGGCGTCCCGCGCGAACGCGCCGCGATCTCCAGCGCGCCGCCGGCTTCGATCTCGATCTGCAAGATCGCAGCACTTCTGCGCACAATCAGCGCGAGTTCTTCGGGCGTATAGAGTTCCAAACGCATGATCACGCCAAAACGGTCGCGGAGCGGGGCGGTCAGATTGCCCGCACGCGTCGTCGCGCCGATCAGCGTGAATTTCGGCAGCGAGATGCGCAGCGATTCAGCACCCATGCCTTTGCCCATGATGATATCGAACGCATAGTCCTCCATCGCCGGGTACAAAACCTCTTCGACCGCCGGATTCAGACGGTGGATCTCGTCGACGAAAAGGATATCGTTTTCATTCAGCTTAGAAAGCAGCGTGGCCAAGTCCTTCGCCTTTTCAATGGCCGGGCCGCTGGTCACACGCAGAGAAACGCCCATCTCGTTGGCGATAACGCCGGCCAGCGTCGTTTTGCCCAGTCCCGGAGGGCCGTAGAGAAGGCAATGATCCATCGGTTCGCCGCGCAGACGCGCCGCGTTGATGTAGACGTTCAGCAACTCCTTGGCCTTGGACTGGCCGAGATATTCGTTCAGAACACGCGGCCGCAGCGCATTTTCCACGGCGCTGTCGCCGGTGACGGCAGCAGGCGTTATGATGCGGCTTTCGGTATCGTCGGAAAAAGTCAGCGCCATCGTCGGCAGCTCCTTTCAAAATCAGAATCAGGTGTTTTTGAGGGCAAGACGAATGATCTCTTCGGTCGACTTGCCCTCGGCATCGGTCACACTGGCAACCGCCTTCTGTGCCTCCGGCCGCGAATAACCGAGCACGATCAGCGCGGATACAGCGGCTTCTTTGTTGCCGCTCATCACCGCCACCGGCTCTTCGCCGAGAGAACCGGCGAGTTCTTCCAGCTCCTCGCCCATCGACTTGGCAAGCTTATCCTTGAGTTCCAGAATAATGCGCTGGGCAAGTTTTTTGCCCACGCCCTGCGCACGCGTCAGCATTTTTTCATCGCCGTTGATTACGCCGAGAGCAAAGCGGTCGGGAGTTGTCACCGAGAGGATCGCCATCGCCGCTTTCGGGCCAACGCCGGAGATATCGATCAGCATCAGAAAGCTGTTTTTCTCTTTCAGATCGGCAAAGCCAAAGAGCTCAACGGCGTCTTCGCGGACGTAGAGATGCGTAAACAGCCGCAGCTTGGCGCCTACACGCGCCTGCGTCAAGGTATTGGACGAAACAGATAACCGATAGCCCACACCGCTGCAATCGATCACAACTGCCGACTGCAGAGCGTACGCCACGGTTCCTTCGATATAGTAATACATCCGATCTTCCTTTCTCTCCCGCTCAGAGCGGTCTGCGGCCGAGCGGCGATGCCCCGTTGAGTGTCAAGGCAATGGCAAGGGCGTCGGCGGCGTCGTCGGGCTTGGGAATCTCCGGCAGGCGAAGGCGCAGACGCGTCATCTCCTGCATCTGTTTTTTGGTCGCCTTGCCGTAGCCGGTCACCGCCATTTTGACCTGCATCGGCGTATATTCGTAGATGGGAACGCCTTTCTCGCGCAGGGCAAGCAGAATCACACCGCGCGCCTCGGCAACGGCGATCACCGTCGTCTGGTTATGCTGAAAAAACAGTTCTTCCACGGCCGCCGCATCGGGTTTGAAATGGTCGATCAGCGTATGCATATCGCGGTAGATCACTTCCAGCCGTGCCGGCAGAGGCATCGACGCATCGGTCGTGATCGCACCATGGCCCAGCGGGCTCGCCACGCCGTTGACCGAGGTCAAAACACCATAACCGACGATCCCGAAACCGGGGTCGATCCCAAGAATGATCACTGCTCTCACCGTCTCCGTTTCTTGTTTTTCCGATTCCGGACACCCAAACCACAAAAGGTCAAAAATACCCATTGTTATGGATATTATATCACAAAACCAATGGGTACGCAAGCCTCGTACCGGCGATTGCCGCTGTCTTTTCTCCCCCTGATTTTTCTTGACACAGCCCTCTTTCGGGTATATAATTAATGATAGAAAATGGCGTATTGTCAGTTCTTGACCGAAGCGAAAGTGAGGAGATTTTTTGAAGCGAATCAAGCGTTGGATCTGCGGACTGTTTGTTCCGATTCTGCTTTTGTTTTCCGGCTGTTCAGTGGCCTATGAGCTCTTAAAATCGCTGGATGAGCTGCGGCTCTCCGACTTGGAACAGCTCCTGTCCTCCTTCCTCGGCGATTCGGTGGAGCTGGCGGATGCAAACTTCGACTCCGATGCCCCGCTGCTGCAGGTTTACGTCATCGACTGCGGGCAGGGCGATTCGATTTTTGCGGTGTTCCCCACCGGCGAGACCATGCTTGTCGATGGATCGACGCAGGATAACGCCAAAGACGTGACAAAATTTCTGGACGCATTCAATATTTCCGCCATCGATTATGTTGTGGCGACCCATCCGCATGAAGATCACATCGGCGGTTTGGATGACTGTCTGGCCAAATACAAGGTCGGACAGATCTTTATGCCCGCGGTCGAACACACCACCGTCTCGTTTGAACGCCTGCTCGATGCCGTTGAGGCGCAAAACTTGCAGATCGACATTCCCGAAGCCGGAGAATACATTGTCGGAGACAAAAATTCGACGTTCTCGGTGCAATGTTTGGCACCTAACAGCGCAGAATACGAAGAGATGAACAACTACTCGATTGTTTTGCGTATTGTCTACGGCGAGCGCGCCGTACTGCTCACGGGCGACGCCGAAGCTTTGAGCGAAGAGGAAATTTTGGCCGCCGGGTTTGACGTTTCGGCCGATGTTTTGAAGCTTGGGCACCACGGTTCGTCGACATCCTCCTCTGAAGAATTCATCGCGGCTGTCGCACCGACCTACGCGGTTGCCTCCTGTGGCAAAGACAACGACTACGGCCATCCACATCGGGAAATCCGATCACTCGCGCAGAAGCTGGGTTGGATTTTCTACCGCACGGATACCGACGGCACCGTGGCAATTTTGAGTGACGGCAACGAGATTTCCGTTCAGGCACTCGGAAAATAGAAACGAGGGCTCGCATGACGATTTTAGAACGTTTTGAACAAGATCTGGCCGTTTTGGAAACCGATGACGGCCGCAAAACACTCCCGCGCACACAGCTTCCCGCCGATGCTGAAGTCGGCGATGTGTTGGTTTTGACCGCGGAAGGCTATACGGTGGATAAAACCGCCGCACAAAAGCGCCGAAAAAAGCTCTCCGAGCGGTTTCGCCGTTTGATTCGCCGATAGGCACCGAAGTTTTATTCATTACGATCGAGGGGGTAATTTTTTGTCCGGTTTAAAGCTTTGGATCATTTCCATCTGTATGGTTTCTTTGCTCGTCTTCTGCTGGTATTTTTCGGAAACGCTGATGATGTTTTTGATTTCGGGAACGCTGGCGTTTCTGCTTTCGCCGCCCGTCAACTTCCTGCAGAAGAAGATGAAGACAAAAAAACGCCTCCTGCCCACGGCGATCGTTTTCCTCGCCTCGCTGGCAATCGTTATTACGACGATCGCGCTGCTGGTCCCGGTGCTTTACGAGCAGATCGTCTCCGTGATCAAAAACATCGGCAGCTACGCCGCAACGTTTACCGATTTTCTCGACGGTCTGGCTGAGAAAGCGGTTGAATTCGGTCTGCCGGAGTCGCTCCTGAATTCTGTTGACAAGCTGACAACAACGCTGGAATCCTTCATTGTTTCGCTCGTCACCAGCATCGGCGGCACGATTCTCGAGAAAACGCTTGGCGTTCTCGACATCATCATCTTCCTCTGCCTGACCTTTTACTTCATGCTCGACGGCCCCAACATCTTCCGCACCTTCGTCGGTCTCTTTCCGCAAAACGGCAGCATCCGCATCCAGCGTATTTCGTTGGAGCTTAAACTGCTCGTCTGGAACTACCTCAAGCAGCACTTTGTGATTTCATCCTGTATGTCGATTATCCTGATGATCGGGTTCTTCTGCTTTGGACTGGAGTACGGAGTCCTGCTCGCGATCCTCGCGTTCTTCCTCGATTTCATCCCCTACTTTGGCTCGATCTTTTCCGGCGTAGTCGCCGGTGCGGTCGCACTCATCACCGGAGGTTTCGGCTATGCGGTTTGGGTCGTGTTGTTCGTGCTGATCGTTCAGCAGGTGGAAGGCAACATCCTGATGCCGATGTTCCAGGGCAAGACGGCTTCGGTCCACCCGCTCGCCATCATCTTCTCCCTGCTCGCCTGCAGCCAGATCTGGGGTGTTTTCGGTATGTTTATCTCCGTTCCGGTTGCCGGACTGGTCAAGGTCTTACTGATCGAGATCCGTGACCTTTACCGTTCGATCGATCGTCCGGGCGGTTTCGGCAGCGAAGACCCCGAAAATCCGGTATTGAGTCCGTTGATTGAGGCGGCCGAACACAAAAAACAGCACCCCAAGCTTTGGGTCAAACTTACAAATCTCCTTAAGCACAAGAAAAAATAACCAACGCCCCACAACAAAAAAAGGATGTATCTGTATGAAAATTTCTATCAGCACCACTGCCGTTGAAATGGGACGTCTGGCCGCGATCGATGTCGCCCGGCGTCTGAACCAAGCCATTGCCGAACGAGGCTACGCCCGTCTGCTGCTCTCGACCGGCGCTTCGCAGTTTGAGATGTTTGAAAGCTTGATCGAACAGGACGTCGACTGGTCGAAAGTCGATATGTTCCACCTCGACGAATACATCAATCTGCCGATCACCCACCCCGCCAGCTTCCGCAAATATCTGACCGAGCGTTTCACTTCGCGCGTTCCGCTCAGAAATGTGTACTTCGTCGAAGCCGAAGGCGACCTTGACGCGATGCTTGCCAAGCTCAATGCCGAGATCACAGCTGCTCCGATCGACGTCGGTCTGATCGGTATCGGCGAAAACGGCCACATCGCCTTCAACGACCCGCCGGCCGATTTTAAAACGATGGATCCCTACATTGTCGTCAACCTGAATGACACCTGCAAAAATCAGCAGGTGCGCGAAGGTTGGTTTGCCACCCCTGCCGACGTGCCCGCACAGGCCGTTTCGATGTCGGTGCACCAGATCATGATGTGCCGCGCGGTCATTTCGGTCGTGCCGCGTGCGGTCAAGGCCGATGCGATCGCCAAGACCTTTGCCAACGCCGTCTGCAACGAGGTTCCGGCAACGATGCTCAAGATGCACCCCGACTGGACGCTGTACCTTGAGGATCTCTCCGCGGCCAAGCTCGACCGCGCAGCTTGGGCCGAATACATGATCTGATCCAAGAATCGGAGGCTGTCTGCCCCTTCACAGCAGACAGCCTCCGTGATATTTCTTTTTTTGCAAAGGAGGTGAGAAAAAGAGATGCGTTTTTCCAAGAGTCAACACACCGGTTCCGGCAATAATCAGAAGCGGATCGTCGCGTTCGTCGATTTTGAACACTGGTACTATTCGATGCAGAACCTGCACGGCAAAAAGCCAAACATCAGCGAGTGGTTTGCGCTTCTTTCGGCGCATGGCAGAATTATCGACTGTGTTTTCTTCGCTGATTTTTCGCAGTACGGGATCCGCGACGAGCTTGCAAAGATCCGTGCGATTTCCAATAAGATCATCGAAACCCGAAACCCCAATCCCCGCCATCAAAAAGATTATACCGATTTTATTATGCTCGATCACATCTATCAGCGGGCGATGCAGGATAACAGCATTGACATGTTTGCGATCTTTTCCGGCGACGGACATTTCAGTTCGGTCGTTTCGTTTATGAAAAACTACTGTAAAAAAGAAGTCGGCATCTACGGCGTCAGCGGCGCGACCAGCCGCGTATTGAAGGATGCGGCCGACTGGTTCTTTGAACTGCCGGATTCCGGTTCCGAGCGCCACAAGCTCTGCGAAACGATCCTCGCGGTCATCAAACGCACCCAGCAAAGCACCGATCTCGGCTACGTCTCATATGCATCGACGGTCAGCAATGTCGCAGCGATGAAAAAGTTCCCGCCCAACGAGATTGAAGAAGCCCTTCAGTTTTTGATCGCAGCTGAGCTTGTCCGCCAGAACGAGCACCGTTTCAGCCTGACCAACCGCATTAAAACCCTCGTTCCCGATTGGGACAAACTCGCAGAAGCCGGGTATCGCCCGACACCTGAATTGTAAGAAATAGTAAGGAGAATTGTTATGAAGATCTGGAAACGGATCGTGCTCGCTGTTCTCGCGATCGCTATCCTCTCCTCGTTTGCCGCATGTCAGGTTTCGAAAGCACCTGCCGAAACCGCCGACTCGACCAAACCGTCCAAAACGACCAAGCAAACCACCAAAGCAACAACAACTGAAACGACCACCAAGGAGGCCACGACGACGACCTTAGCCGCCGATACGGCAGCCACAGAGTCTGCCGCGACCGAGCCTGTCGCCACCGAACCGGTGGAGCAGCCGAAACCGGAAGACGGCAACACCAACACAAACGGTGCGGCACTCGGTGAAATCCTGCGCAGCCGGTTTGAAAGCATCCCGGAAATTTCGCTGGAAGAGTTTTACCAGACGCCACAGGGCAATCCGCTCGTCGGCACAACGACTGAGCTCTTGCTGGAAGGCGGGCTTTACATAGACGGTATTGAAGGGCTGCTGGCGGAAATGCTCTCGAGCTTCAGCAGCTATATTACGTACGAAGCCCAGGCCGACACCACGTATTTCTCGCTCGAGCAGGAATTTGCCGAAGTGGAAAACAGCAAGTTTACGGTCGAACTGCTGGAGATGTACGACGAACTCTACCTCTCGCTCCCCGACAATTTCGGTTCGATCATCAGCTTGCCGCTGGATGAAATGATCCCGCCGGAATACACAGATTTCAACGGTAACGCCCAGCTCGTCGACGACGTGATGGCGAATTACGCACAGAACACGTCCGAACTGGCAAATGCGCTCATCTCGATCATGGGCGATTCGCTGAGCGCTATGCTCGCCGCGATTCCTGACGATTGCTTCCAGCAGTATGACACGACCGTGGAATACAATCAGACAGTTGTCGATGCGACAGGCATCAGCATCGTGATTGTCCCGGAAGAAGTGCCGTTCATATTGGCTGCCCTGCTCGAGGCGATTCCGCAGAGCCCGGCATTTCCGGCGCTTTGCGAGGCTTTGATGGCAATTACGGAATTCTCCGAATCCGCAGCGATCGACTTCCCCTACGATTCGCCGGAGGAATTTGCAAGAGACCTCACCGACCAGATCGCCGAAATCGTCGAGGAGCTTCGTGAATTCGACGAAGAGTACGAAACAGGTGCCCCGACCCTATGGCTGGATCTGATCTACGACGATGCGCGCCTTTACGAAATGGATCTCAAGTTTCATCCGGTGTCCGGTCCGATGGTCAAACTTACCTACCAAAACACGCTGACCGAGACCGACGGTTTTTATGAGATTTACTTCTACGTTTCCGATAACTCCGGTGACGAGTTTTATATTGTCATCGAATCTGATTACACTGAGCCCGGTTCGCTTTACACCGGAATCGATCTGAATATTTGGACATATAGTACCGAAGAGTCTATTAACCTGACGATCGACACCTATACCTACACCGATGAGGACGGTTGTCCGTGCTTTGATCTCTACGGCGAACTGTTGATCGGTGAGGACAGCGGATTCATGATTGACTGCTACACGTGGAGTGAGACCGATGGCGAAGATACTTATCGGTACGTGCAGATCCCCGATCTGATGGTGGTTGCCGACGGCGTTACGATGCTCGACGGTGAGTTGAATCTCGTGATGACCACATACAAAAACGAAGAGGTCTACACCTATAATGTCGATAATGTCGTCTCGCTGATCGACCTTGCCAACAGCGAAGAACTGACGCAGGCACTGATTGAAGGGCTCTGCAAAAATCCGGTTCTGGCGATGTTCGCTGAGATGCTGGGCTAAACGATAAGCGAAAAGAAACCGACCGGGTTGGGATATTTCCCAATCCGGTCGGTTTTGTTATGCATCTTTACACTGCGTTGCCAACGTCGTCAGCGTTTCGCCGCTGAGGCGGTAGGTCGTCCATTCGTCCATCGATTCCGCACCGAGCGAACGGTAGAAGCGGATCGACGGTTCATTCCAGTCGAGGCAGCACCATTCCAACCGTCCGCAGCCGTGTTCCACAGCGTAGGCGGCGAGATGCGCCAGCAGCTGTTTGCCGATGCCACGGCCACGGTATTCCGGTTCGACGTACAGATCCTCCAGCCAGATCCCGCCGCGGCCGAGGAAGGTGGAAAAATTATGGAACCAAAGCGCAAATCCGACAGCCGATCCGTTGGCTTCGGCAATCATGACGTTAGCAATCCTCTTTTCAAAGATCCACTCGTTGAGCAGATCTTCCGTCGCAACGACCCGATCTTCCATCTTTTCGTAAACCGCCAAAGCCCGGATCAGCCGCAGAATCAGCGGAACGTCGGACGGAGTTGCTGTACGGATTCGAAAGTCAGCGCTCATCCGTTTTTTCCTCTTCGCTCTTTGCCTTCTTGGCCGCGCAGTATCTCGAAATACGGCCACCAAGCATACCGACAGCGGCGATCAGAAAACAGACCCCAGCCACGATCAGATACTTCTCGTCGTTTTTGATCCCTGCTACGAGATCCAAAACCGCCGCCACCAGCAGCAGGATCGGGGTTAGGAACTCCAATTTATCCCGCATAAATTATTCCGCCTTCACAATCGGATTCACGAGATCGCCAATGCCCTCAACGCGCACGGTGACGGTATCGCCCGGCAGCATCGGACCGACGTTGACCGGCGTACCGGTGGTGACAACGTCACCCGGCAGCAGCGTCATGCATTCGGTGATGAACTCGACCAGCTCGTAGATGCTCCACATCATGTTTTTGGTGTTTCCGTCCTGCTTGACCTCGCCATTCAGAATCGTCTGCACGCGGATACCGGCGTAGGGATCGATCTCGTCGGTGAGGATCGGGCCGATCGGGCAGAAGGTATCGAAACCCTTTCCGCGCGCCCACTGCGCGTCGCTCTTCTGGATATCGCGCGCGGTGACGTCGTTCAGGCAGGTATAGCCGAGGATGTAGTCTTTGGCGTCGGCCGCCTTGACGTGGCTGGCGCGTTTTTTGATGACGAAAGCGATCTCACATTCAAAGTCGACGCGTTTAGAGATCGGCGGGTAGACGACCGGTTCGCCGTCAGCGATGATGGAAGTATTGGGCTTGATGAAGATCGTCGGCGTTTCGGGGACGGCTTCGCCAAATTCGATCGCATGGTCGTAGTAGTTCTTGCCGATGGCAACGACCTTCGAGGCGTCGCACGGGGCAAGCAGCTTGCAGGCGGCAATCGGCGCACTTTCGCCGCTCTTTTCGATCGACTCATAGGGATCGCCGATCAGGAAGCAGGCGGTATCGCCTTCCAGCAGCGCCCAGCGCGTTTTGTTTTCGTACAGAGTTTTGGCAAGTTTCATAACGATTCCTCCTCGGCCGCACTGCGGCTCGCAAATTCGTTGATGCGTTCCAGCAGTTCTGCCCTGCCTACGCCCTTTTCGGCCGATACCATGATGACCTCGGCGTGGCCAGCAAACACCGCTTCGATTTCGGCTTTGCGCTTTTTGAATTCGGTTTTGTTGAGTTTGTCGCATTTGTTGGCAGCGACGATAAACGGGATCCCCGCCGAAGCGTAGTAATCCGCCATCGTCAGGTCGGCATCCAGCGGACCGTGACGGGAATCGATGACCAACAAACCAAGCGCCGCACAGGCACCGTCGGCACTCATGCGGAAGAAATCATCGATCAGCGCAGCCCAACGGTCGCGTTCGTCAAACGAGCGCTTGGCGTAACCGTAGCCGGGCAGGTCGATTAAGTACAGCGTTTCATCGACCAAAAAGTAGTTGACCTGCGTGGTCTTTCCGGGCGATGCACCGACGCGGGCAAAATTCTTGCGGTTTAGGAGCGCGTTGATCACCGACGATTTCCCGACGTTGGAACGCCCCGCCATGATAACGACCGGGCGGCCATCGAAAATAAAATCGCGTTTGGCTGCAGCCGATTTGATAAATTCGGTTTTTTGGATATTCAAAGAGATTCTCTCCTCTTCTGCAAAACGAGACTGATACAAAACGGCGCTGAAATCCCTCAGGGTTTCAGCGCCGCAGCGGTTCTTGGCTTGGGTCGCAGACCGGGGCTGCGCCTATCGTTTCTGCGAGGGTCTTGTTTGGGCAGGCGGAGCCTGCAGCATCGGCGCACGTTTTCCGGGAATGCGCTTCATCGTCGGTGCGGTCTTCTTTTCGATGCAGTCCTTCGTGATGACCACCTCAATGACGTCTTCTTCGGTCGGAATCTCGTACATCGGGCCGATGAGGATGCCTTCCATGATCGAACGCAGGCCACGCGCACCGATATTCTTCTTGACGGCGGCGTCGGCGATCGCGCGGATCGCATCGGGCTCGAACGTAAGCTTGACGTTTTCCATCTCGAAAATATGCTGATACTGGCGCGTCAGCGCATTTTTCGGCTCGGTCAGAACGCGCACAAGCGCATCGGTATCGAGCTGCGAAAGCGAGATGATGACCGGCATACGGCCGACCAGTTCGGGGATGATGCCGAACTTGACGATATCGTGCGATTCGACTTCCTTGAGCAAGTCGGACGCTTCGCGGTCTTTTTTCGAGGTGATTTTGGCGTTGAAGCCGATGTTTTTGATGTTGACGCGCTGTTCGATCAGCTTGTCGATGCCGTCGAATGCGCCGCCGCAGATAAAGAGGATATTGGTCGTGTCGATCTGGATAAACTCTTTCTGCGGATGCTTGCGGCCGCCCTGCGGCGGAACGTTCGCAACCGTGCCTTCCAGCAGCTTCAGGAGTGCCTGCTGCACGCCTTCACCGCTGACGTCACGCGTGATCGAGGTGTTCTCGCTCTTGCGCGAGATCTTGTCGATCTCATCGATGTAGATGATACCGCGCTGGGCGCGTTCGATGTCGTAGTCGGCAGCCTGAATCAGACGCAGGAGGATGTTTTCAACGTCCTCGCCGACGTAACCGGCTTCCGTCAGTGTCGTCGCATCGGCGATAGCAAACGGTACCTTGAGGGTTTTGGCAAGCGTCTGGGCAAGATAGGTCTTGCCGCAGCCGGTCGGGCCGAGCAGGAGAATATTGCTCTTCTGCAGCTCGATATCGGAATTTTGGTTGAAATAGACGCGCTTATAGTGGTTATAGGTGGCAACGGAGAGTGCGATTTTGGCCTCGTCCTGTCCGATCACGTACTGGTCGAGGATCGCCTTCATTTCCGCCGGGCGCGGCAGCGGGCCATCGGGCGCGGCGGCAGCAGCACGGCTCTGCTCGTAGCGCTCTTCTTCGTCGTCTGCGATCATCTGATAGCAGAGGCGCACGCACTCGTCACAGATATAGGCGTCGTCACCGGAAATGATCCGGCTCGTTTCGGTCTGCGGACGGCCGCAGAACGAGCAGCAGATCAAGCGTTTATCGTCGTTTCTCGCCATGGGGATCTCCTTCGGATGGAAATTTTGTGCGGGAAAGACAGATTATTTCTGTCTGGTCAGGATCGCATCGATGAGGCCGTAGGCCTTCGCTTCTTCGGCGGTCATGAAGTTATCGCGTTCGGTGTCTTTTTCGATCTGGCTGATCGTCTGGCCGGTCATCGACGCGAGCATTTCGTTCATCTTCGAGCGGATCGCGATAATGCGTTCGGCGTGGATCTTGATATCGCTGACCTGACCCTGCGCACCGCCGAGGGGCTGATGGATCATGATCTCGCTGTTGGGCAGCGCAAAACGTTTGCCCGGCGCACCTGCCGCCAGCAGGAACGCGCCCATGCTCGCCGCCATACCGACACAGATCGTCGAGACGTCGGGCTTGATATACTGCATGGTGTCGTAGATCGCCATACCAGACGTGATCGAGCCGCCCGGGCTGTTGATATAGAGGGAGATGTCTTTGTCGGGATCCTGCGCTTCCAGGAACAGAAGCTGAGCCACGACCAGGCTGGCCGTAACGTCATTGACTTCGTCGTGCAGGAAAATGATTCTGTCGTTTAACAGACGGGAAAAAATGTCGAAGCTGCGTTCGCCGCGGCTCGTCTGCTCTACTACCATCGGTACTAAGCTCATAATGTAACCATCCCTTCATTGTTTGTTTTGCGGACAAATTTGCCCGCATGATACCTGTCCGTCCGCTCGGCACGTTTGCCAAACGGACGGACAGAAATCATTGGTTGGATTCTATTAGGATTACCCTGCTCGCAAAGAATTATTCAGCGTCTTCGGCTTTTTCTTCGGCAACTTCTTCCGCCTTCGGTTCGACCTTAACGGCGGTTTCTTTGATCAGCTCAACGGCTTTGGCCTTGAGCATATCTTCCTTAACGGCTTCTTCGCTCATGTACTTCTTGAGATCTTCGACCGGAGCCTTGTACATTTCAGCCATCTTGCCGTATTCGGCTTCGATGTCTTCGGCACTGACTTCAAAGTTCTCGGCCGCGGCAACGGCTTCGAGGGCGAGCGTCGTCTTGACCTGAGCTTCGGCGCGGTCGCGGAAGGTGTTGCGGAAGCCTTCGATGTCCATGCCGCTCATCTGCAGATAGCCCTGCAGGGTCATGCCCTGGGAGCGGAGACGGTACTCGAAATCTTCGGCGATGCGGTCGAGCTGCTGTTCGATCATGCAGTCGGGAATTTCGACTTCCATGTTTTCAACGAGCTTTTCCAGGAGCTTGCCTTCGAATTCTTCGGCAGAGCTCTTTTCGCGGACGATCTGGAGCTTTCTCTTCAGGTCTTCGCGGAACTCGGCGAGGGTTTCGAATTCGGAAACGTCCTTGGCAAATTCGTCATCGAGGTCCGGCAGGACGTTCTCTTTGACTTCGTGGACCTTGACCTTAAACACGACGGGCTTACCGGCGAGTTCTTCGGCCTGGTAGGCTTCCGGGAAGGTGACGTTGACGTCTTTTTCGTCGCCGGCTTTGGTGCCGATCAGCTGATCTTCAAAGCCCGGGATGAACTGGCCGGAGCCGAGACGGAGGCTGTGGTTTTCGGCTTTGCCGCCTTCAAAGGCGACATCGTCGAGGAAGCCTTCAAAGTCGATGACGACGGTGTCGCCTTCGGCAGCTTCGCGTTCGACGGTTTCGAGACGGCCGTTTCTCTTGCGGCGGCCTTCGAGTTCCTTATCGACGTCTTCTTCGGTGATGACGACGGCAGCCTGTTCGGCTTCGAGGCCCTTATAGGCGCCGAGCTTGACTTCCGGCTTGACGGTAACGACAGCGGTAAAGGTGAAGCCGTCGGCGCTGATGTCGACGAGTTCGACTTCGGCGCGGTCGACCGGTTCGATACCGGCTTCTTTGACGGCGGCAGAGTACACTTCGGGATACGCAATGTTCACGGCGTCTTCATAGAAAGCGCTTTCACCGTACATACGCTCGATGATCTTTCTCGGAGCGCGACCGCGGCGGAAGCCCTGCACGTTAAAACGCGTGGCATTTTTCTTGTAAGACTTTTCAACGGCAGCCTGGAATTCGTCGCGTTCGCAGACGATCTCGAGCTTGACCTGATTGGTACCGGTTTTTTCAACATTCTTCAAAATCATGGGATGTTCCTCCTGCGTATTCAAATACGCGTTATATTATATCATATTCTACGGAAAATGCCAACTGTTTTTTTGTTAAGAAAAAAACTTTTTTCGGGTTTTGTTTTTGTTTGGTCCGTCAATCCATTCTGTACGGTTGGAAATTCAGCCGATCCGCCGAGATACAACGGTAGCTGACGCCCTCAAAATCGCCCTCAAACGCATAGCGCAGCGATTTTCCGTGCAGATGGCCGTAGTAGCAGCGCTTCACGCCGTAGGCCTGCAGCAAATCGAGCATTTCGCGGCTGCGGAACGCTTGGAACAGCGGCGGATAGTGAAGGATCGCGACCAGTTCAGCCGCTCCGGTCTGCTTTCCCTCCTCCAGCGAGGCCTTCAGCCGCATAACTTCGCGGTTATAGACCTTGCCGCCGGGGATCTCGCTGCCGTTCTCTTGAAACCAGCCGCGTGTTCCGCAGTAGGCGACGTCGCCGATGCGGCAGCAGGTGTTGTGGATGAAGTCCAGCGTTTCAAGCCCCTGCTCGGCCAGAAACCGGCGCATACCGGTCACGGTCGTCCAGAAGTAATCGTGGTTGCCCTTGAGCAACAGCTTTTTTCCAGGCAGCGCTTCGACCATCTTAAAATCCTCCAGCGCCTCCTCCAGCGACATCCCCCACGAGGTATCGCCGGCGAGGATCACAGTGTCTTCCGGTGCGACAGCCGCCTGCCAGCCGGCGAGGATCTTCTCGACGTAGCCGTTCCAGACGCCACCAAAGAGATCCATCGGCTTGTTGACGGCCAAAGAAAGGTGCAGGTCACCGATGACAAAAACCGACACTGTTTTCCTCCTTTCGTGTCTGATCTGTTCGGGTTCAGCCGATCAGATTGCGGGTAACATAGGCGAGCATATCGTCCTTTTCAACGCTTTCGGTAAAGCGGACGGGCTTGCCGGCCAGATCACGGATCGGTGCGGGGATATCCGCGCCGGAGATCGCCGAGAGCTTTCCGGCCGCTTCGGTCTGTGCGCAAGGCTCATCGGAGAGCGCACGGAGCACGTCGGGTGCAAACTTAAAGGGGCTCGCGGTGGACGCAACGACCGTCACACGATCGTCGCCGGTCTTCGCGCGGTACTCGTCGAGGACGGCGAGCGCGACGGCCGTATGGGTATCGGCGAGGTAATGGTACTCGTCGAAATAGCGGCGGATGCATTGGAGCGTAGCCTCATCGTCGCAATAGCCGGCGCTGAAAACGGAGCGGATGCGTTCGGTCAGTTCCGCCGAGAGCGTATAGCTGCCTTCGGTATTGAGTTCGCGCATCAAAGAAGCGACAGCTTCGCCGTCGTGCTCGGTCATTTCAAACAGCAGGCGTTCGACGTTGCTGGAAACAAGGATATCCATAGACGGCGAAGTCGTTGTGAAGAATTCGCGTTTGGCGTTGTAGTGGCCGGTCTCCAGGAACTCGGTGAGAACGTTGTTGGCGTTGGAGGCACAGATCAGGCGTTCGATCGGAAGGCCCATGCGTTTGGCAAAATAAGCCGCAAGGATGTTGCCGAAGTTGCCGGTCGGCACACAGACGTTGATCTTTTCGCCTTCGCGGATCGTTCCGTTGTTGAGAAGATCGCAGTAAGCCGAAACGTAATAGACGATCTGCGGAACCAGACGGCCCCAGTTGATCGAGTTGGCGCTGGAGAGACGGATGGCGTGTTCGGAAAGTTTGGCGGCAAAATCGCCGTTGGCAAAGATCTTTTTCACGCCCGTCTGCGCATCGTCGAAGTTGCCCTTGACCGCACAGACCTTGACGTTTTCGCCACTCTGCGTGACCATCTGCAGTTTCTGGATATCGCTGACGCCGTTTTCGGGATAGAAAACGATGATATGCGTGCCCGGAACGTCGGCAAAGCCTTCGAGTGCGGCTTTGCCGGTATCGCCGGAGGTCGCCACCAAGATCGTCACGTCGTCGGTAATGCCGCATTTTTTCATCGATGCGGTGAGCAGGTACGGCAGGATCTGCAGCGCCATATCCTTAAAGGCACAGGTCGGGCCGTGGGACAGTTCTAAAATGTGCGTGTTGTCGCTGCAACGGACAACAGGCGCGACGGCCGGCGTATCGAAGCGGCTGTAGGCCTTTTCGGCAAAGTCGGCGAGTTCTTCGGAGGTAAAATCGGTGAGGAAGCTGCCGATGATCCATGCGGCGCGTTCTTCATACGATTTGGTGCGCAGCAGCGTGAGCTGGCTGGAATGGATCGTCGGAAGCGATACCGGCGTATAGAGGCCGCCGTCGGGTGCGATGCCGTTCAGGATCGCGCGGGCGGATTCGACGCGCTTCTCGCTGCACCGTGTGCTGACATAGTCCATAAAAAAGTCTCCCTTATTCTCAAAGCCGCCGGCTTTCCGGTGGCATTTATTACAGATTCATCACAGAGTTCGCCGGAGATAGGCGCAAAGATTTTCAAAAAACAGTTTTTTCACAAAAGTTTCGCTGTAGTTTTTCCGGAGGAACAGTTCATACAGCCAACTGAGATCGGCCGAAGTCGAAATCCCTTCGGGCAATTGGTCGCAGCCGTCGAAATCGGCGCCGAGGCACAGCGAATCTTCCGCGGCCGGTGTGAGACCGAGAAAATGCGCAACATGCGCGCAGACATCCTCGAGAGATGCATTCCCGTTTTCCGCAAGAAACGGCGCATAGAGATTCAAACCGCAGAGACCGCCGCGTTCGGCCAGCCGGACAAAGAGGCGGTCGGAGAGATTGCGCGCATGGCCGCAGACCGCACGGGCGTTCGAATGGCTGGCGATCACGGCCGCATCGGGCATGGAAAGCAGTTCCTCCGCACCGCGGTCGGAGATATGGGAAAGATCCAGGATCATCCCCAGCCGCACCACCTCGGCCGCAAACACACGGCCGCGATCCGTCAGCCCCATCCCGCACTCCTCGCGGCAGGAACCGGTCAGACCGTTGAAGCGGTTGTGCGTGAGACCGAGTACACGTGCACCGCGCGCATACGCCTCCCGCAAGAGACCGACGTCGCAGCCGACACATTCGCCGCCTTCGATCCCGAGGATCGCAGCGGTTTTCCCTTGGTCGATCGCCGCCGTCAGTTCGGCAGAAGATCGGCAAAGCACAACCGGAAGATCGGCAAGCCTTGACACAGCGCGGTTGAAAAAGGTCAGATCGCGCTGCAGCGCACCCTCGGCACAGACGGCAAAGATCTGTCCACGGCGGAGAAACGGCTCGTTTGCAAGGTTCAGATGGTGGTAGAGATCCCCTGTCGTCAGCGTGTCGCAATGGGCGTCAAAACAGGAAAGCATCGTATCCTCCTTGCAAAAAAAAGTTCAGCATTCAAGATAGACATTTTCAATATAGTGGATCTTGATCGGCGGTTCGGTCAGGACAGCCGGTGCAAATACCTCGGCAACATCGAACCGCACCGGAAGATCGCAGTTTTTCTCGGCGAGATAGGAAAGCCCCGCCATGCGGATACGCTCCAGTTTTTTGGGCGTAACCTGTTCGGACGGCCGGACGTTGACGCCATATTTGCGCGTTTTCACCTCAACAAAGATGAGAACACCGTCTTTTTGGGCGATCAGATCGATCTCGCCAAAGCGCGTGCGGTAGTTGGTACCGACGATCTCATAGCCGCGTTTCCGGAGGTATGCTGCCGTCTGCGCTTCGCCCCACGCGCCAAGCAGCTTCGTCGGCATGCTCACGCGCGCCCACCTGCTCTCGCGGCAAAATATTTTTTCAGGAAGGACGGACGATGCACCGGCGAAACGCCGTAGGCGTCGAGTGCTTCGTAGTGCGCCTTGGTGCCGTAGCCCTTGTGTTTTTCAAAGCCGTACTGCGGGTATTCTTTCGCCAACGCAAGCATCGAGCGGTCACGCGAGACCTTCGCGAGAACCGAGGCCGCAGCGATCGAAAGGCTTTTGGCGTCGCCGCCGATCACACACTCTGTCGGCAGCGAAAACCCGCGGGCTTTATCGCCGTCGATCAGCAAAAGTTCGGGGACGACCAGTTCCCCTTCTTTGGTGTGCAGGCTTTCCACCGCACGGTGCATCGCCAGCATGGCGGCATTCAGGATGTTGATCTCTTCGATCTCCGCCACGGTCGCTTCGCCGATGCCCCAGGCGTAGGCAGTGTCGCAGATCACGTCAAAAAGCTGCTCACGGCGTTTTTCCGTGAGCTTTTTGGAATCGTTCAGATACGGAATCTCCACACCGCGTCCGAGAATCACAGCAGCAGCGTATACGCTGCCCGCGAGCGGTCCTCTGCCCGCTTCGTCGACCCCGGCAAATACCGCAACGCCGCCGTCGCGGACGGCATCGTCGAACGCGGAAAGTGCGTGGACGACGGGATCACTCTTCGTCATAGTCGGGTTCCTCCGGGAACTGCGGTTCGATCACGCGGTAGGTAAAATCGGTGGGTTCGAGCGTGATGCGCCCAAACTTGCCACCACGGTATTCGTCCAGCAAAATCTTTGCGCCGCGTTCGATATCGATCACGCCGCCGCGCAGCAAAAATCCGCGTTTTTTAGAAAACAGCTCCAGAACCTGCAGGCCGGTCTTTTCCGCCAGCGCATCCGTGCCGCATTTTTCGGCCATCGTTTTGGGAGCGATCGTCACCAGCTCACCGGCCAATTCGGCGGCAAGCTCGGTCGTATCTAAGATCTCGTCGCGCACCGCACCAGTCACGGCGAGATGCATCCCCGCCTGCGGCGGATCAAGCTTCGGCCACAGGAGACCGGGCGTATCGAGCAGGTCGATGCCATCACGGAGACGGATCCACGTGCTCGTACGGGTAACGCCGGGGCGATCCTCGGCGCGGGCGGCTTTTTTGCCCGAAAGGCGGTTGATGAACGACGACTTGCCGACGTTGGGAATACCCACGACCATCAGCTTGATCGCAAGCGCACCGAGACCGCGCGCGTTGCGGCGTTCGATCTTTTCGCGCAGAACCGTTTGGATCTCGCTGTGCAGGCGGTTGCAGCCTTCACCGCTTTTGGAGTTGCAGGAAAAGGCGTAGAGCCCCTGCTCGCGGAAGGTGGCAATCCAACGTTTGGTCTGCTCGGCATCGGCGAGGTCGGCCTTCGTCAGGATGACGATATGCGGTTTGTTTTTCAGCAGTTCGGCCAGAACGGGGTTGCGACCGGAAACAGGGATGCGCGCGTCGACGAGTTCGACGGCGGCATCGACTTTGGCGATCCGCTCGGAGAGCTCGCGGATCGACTTGGCCATGTGGCCGGGATACCATTGGATATTCAAAGCGGTCGCCTCTTTTCTTCGTTATTCGTAGACGCTGCCGATGGACGTAAACGGGAAGATGCGGAAAATCACCTTGCCGAGCACCATGCGCGTATCGACCAGACCGACAACCGTGTTGCGGCTGTCGGTGGAATGATTGCGGTTGTCACCCATGACGAAAATATGGCCTTCTTCGACGTAGACCGGGAACTGCATATCGCCGAATTCATAGGTTGTTTTTTCGTTCACATAGTCTTCTTCCAGAAGCACACCGTCAATGTAGACCGCACCGGTCTCATCATCGAGGTCGACTGTCTGACCGGCCACGGCAATGACGCGCTTGACGATCGGTTCCTCGCGGAAGGACCGCTTAGTCACGACGACGATGTCGCCCGGTTCAGGTTCGTAGAAGACATTGGAGATGATGAGCTTGTCGTTTTGATAGAGCGTAGGCTGCATGGATCCGCCGACAACACCAGTCATGCGGAAAAACAGCGTAAAGACGAGCACAATCGCAATCAAGGCGTACACCAGTGCGTCGGCCCAGTCATAGAGCGTCGAGGAGAGGGATTCGCTTGATTGATCGTCCGGTTCCGGCGCTTCGTCGGGGCGTTTGAGTTCTTCCGTTTGCATACCTTCGCCTCCTGTATAGTAATACACTTTTGAAAAAAGCGATAAATACGAAAAAAGAGGGGCTGAAAATGTCAGCCCCTGTCTTTTTCTTACAGTCTTTCCTTGACCTTCGCCGCTTTGCCGACTCTGCCGCGGAGGTAATAGAGCTTCGCTCTTCTGACTTTACCTTTACGAACAACTTCGACTTTTGCCACACTCGGGCAGTTCACAGGGAACACTCTTTCCACACCGACACCGTAGGAAAGACGACGCACCGTGAAGGATTCGTTGATGCCGCCGTGTTTCTTCGCGATGACCGTGCCTTCAAAGATCTGGATACGTTCTCTCGTACCTTCTTTGACCTTGACGTGAACCTTAACAGTGTCACCGATGTTGAATTCGAGCGCGTCTTTACGGATGTACTGTTCCGTAAATGTCTTGAGGATGTCCATTTCTTTCTTCCCTTTCATACCGTCACATTCATTCCCGGCCTCTTTTTAAGCCACTGACGGGCACCGGCAGAGGAATGCTTTTTGTCCGTGCTTTTATGCACGCAAATTCTATGATATTATACCACACTTGTTTGCAAATTGCAAGCGTTTTTCGGGTGGATAAAAAATATTTTTGGTCTCTTTTTAGACTTCGCGGTCGGTCAGATGCTCGGCGGCGTCGGTATAGCGTTCGATCCTCGCGTCGGCGGCTTCGCGGGTATCGGCCTTGACGAGCAGGTAGACCTTGATCTTCGGTTCGGTGCCGGAGGGACGGATGACGAGCACGCAGCCGTCGGCGAGTTCGAAGTAGAGCACGTTGGAGTTCGACAGCGCCATCTTTTCTTCCCTGCCCGACTCGATCTCACGCCGCACACCGCACAGATAGTCGCGGATCGCCGTGACCTTTTCTCCGCCGATGGCCGTGGGCGGCGTCTCGCGCAGCGATTTCATCAGCGCGCGCATCGCTTCCAGACCGTCGACACCCGGGAACTTCAGGTTCAGCGTACGTTCGGCGTAGACACCGTACATCTCGTACAGGCGTTCCATCGCACCGTACAGCGTCAAACCCTGGCGTTCGTACCAGACTGCCATTTCGGCAATCAGCATCGATGCGGTAACGGCGTCCTTATCGCGGCAGTGACCGCCGGTCATGTAGCCGTAGGATTCTTCGAAACCGAGCAGGCTCACGTAGCCCTCCGGTTCAAGTTCGCTCATCAGCTCGGCGATAAAGCGGAAGCCGGTGAAGGACTCGCCGTATCTGACGCCGTTGGCTTCGCAGACGCGGCGCGCCATCAGTGAGGTGACGACGGTGGAGATGACAACGCTCTTTTCCGGCAGCGTACCGCGTTCCTTGCGGGCGCGGATGATGTAGTCGGAGAGGAGGATACCGACCTGGTTGCCGGTGAGGGCAACGTATTCGCCGTCCTGCTTGCGGACGATCAGACCGACGCGGTCGGCATCGGGGTCGGTACCGATAATAAGGTCGGAGCCGGTCTCTTTGGCCAGCTCGATAGCGAGCTTGAAACCCGCGATCTCTTCGGGGTTGGGGCTTTTCACCGTGGGGAATGCGCCGTCGGGGATCATCTGCGCTTCCACACAGTGGATGTTTTTGAGGCCGATGCGTTCAAAGATCTCGGGGACGAGCTTGTAGCCCGTGCCGTGGAACGGCGTATAGACGATGCTCAGATCGCTGCCTTCGGTGAGGTCGGCGTTTAAGCGGCAGGATTCGGCGGCGGCGAGGAAGAGCTCGTCGGTCTCGCGGCCGAGCAGCTCGATCTTGCCCGCTGCCACCGCTTCGGCGTAATCGGTCGTTTTCACGCCGATGAAGATATCGCAGGCGGCAACGGCGGCCGAAACGCGCGCGGCGATCTCGTCGTCGATCTGCGCGCCGTCGCTCCAGTAGACCTTATAGCCGTTGTACTCCTTCGGGTTATGGCTGGCCGTCACGTTGATGCCGGCCGCACAGCCGTAGTTTCGGATCGCAAACGAAAGCTCAGGCGTGGGGCGCATCCCTTCAAACAGGCGCACGCGAATGCCATTGGCCGCAAGGATCGATGCGGCGGAACGGGCAAACAGTTCGCTGTTGATGCGGCAGTCATAGGAGATCGCCACGCCTTTTTCGGCAGCACCGTCGATGGCGTTGAGGACGTTGGCCAGCCCCTGCGTGGTCTGGTTGACCGTGTAGAGGTTCATGCGGTTGATGCCCGCTCCCATGATGCCGCGCAGACCGGCCGTACCGAAGGCAAGCGGCGCGTAGAAGCGTTCGCGGATCTCGGATTCGGGAAGTCCGGTCAGCTCCGCACGGGTATCGGCATCGAGGCCCTCAAAGGCAAGCCAGCTTTCGTAGATCTCGTTGTATGACATAAAGTTTCTCATCCTTATCTCGTTCGATTGCGGCCGCCGCGCAAAAAGCACAGTACCACTTCTATATTATAGCGGATTTTTGCGGAAATTACTAGTCCCCTGCACCCGTTTTTTCCATCTTTTTTCGGCGGATGGCAGTTCTCCCCCTTGTTTTGCCGATAAATTTACAAAATAATCTTTTTTCTGTCAAACAAATGTGATATAATATAATAGTATGCTCGTGTATTTCCGGCCGGCTTGTGCACGCCGCAGCGCAGACGGCCGATCCGATAGCCAGAGACTGAGGCGGCGAGAAATGAGGAGTCCCCTATGAGCCTGATCACCAAACTGTTTGGCACGACGAGCCAGCGCGAGATCAAGAAGATCATGCCGCTCGTCGACCGCACCCTTGCACTCGAAGAAGAATACGCTGCCCTTTCCGACAGCGAGCTTTCGGCCAAGACCGCCGAATTCAAGGCGCGGCTCGCCGACGGCGCCGAGCTTGAATCGCTCCTGCCGGAGGCATTTGCCACCGTGCGCGAAGCGTCGTACCGCATCCTCGGTTTCCGCGCGTTCAAGGTTCAGCTCGTTTGCGCCGTCATTCTGCACCAAGGCCGTATTGCCGAAATGAAGACCGGTGAAGGCAAGACCTCGACCGCACTCTACCCCGCCTACTTAAACGCTCTGACCGGCAAGAGCGTGCACGTCGTCACCGTCAACGAATATCTCGCCAAATTTCAGGGCGAACAGATGGGGCTCGTGCACAAATTCCTCGGCCTCTCCGTCGGCGTCATCCTGCACGATATGAGCAGCGAAGACCGCAAAAAGGCCTACGAATGCGATATCACTTACGGCACCAACAACGAGTTCGGCTTCGACTACCTGCGTGACAACATGGTCATCTACAAAAAGCAGATGGTTCAGCGCGGCCACCACTTCGCCATCGTCGACGAAGTCGACTCCATCTTGATCGACGAAGCGCGTACGCCGCTGATCATCTCCGGCGCAGGCGAGGAGTCGACCCAGCTTTACGCCGTCGCCGATGCGTTCGCTTCGCGTCTGCGCTGCATGAAGGTCCGAGAGCTCGACTCCAAAGAAGAACAGGACAACTTTGACGCCGACTACATCGTCGATGAAAAGGCGAAGACGGTTTCGCTGACGGCGGCCGGTGTCGCCAAGGCGGAAAAGGCCTTCCACCTTGAAAACCTCAACGACCCCGAAAACGCCACGATCTCCCACCATATCAACCAGGCCATCCGCGCCCACGGCATCATGACCCGCGACATCGACTACGTCGTTCGCGACGGAGAAGTCATCATCGTCGACGAGTTCACCGGCCGTCTGATGTTCGGTCGCCGTTATTCCGACGGTCTGCATCAGGCGATCGAAGCCAAAGAACACGTAAAGGTCGAGCGTGAAAACAAGACGCTTGCGACCATTACCTTCCAGAATTACTTCCGCATGTACGAAAAGCTCTCGGGCATGACCGGTACGGCCAAGACCGAAGAGGAAGAATTCCGCCACATCTACTCCCTCGACGTCATCGAGATCCCCACGAACCTGCCGATGATCCGTGCCGACCACGCCGACTCCGTCTACAAGACCGAAGCCGGCAAGTTCCGCGCCGTCATTGAGCAGATCATCGCCTGCCACGAAAAGGGCCAGCCCGTTCTCGTCGGTACGGTTTCGATCGAAAAGAGTGAGCTGCTTTCGCATCTGCTCAAAAAACGCGGCATCAAGCACGAAGTGCTGAATGCCAAGCAGCACGAAAAAGAAGCACAGATCGTTGCGCAGGCCGGTAAGAAGGGCGCGGTCACGATCGCGACCAACATGGCCGGCCGCGGTACCGATATTCTCCTCGGCGGCAACGCCGAATACCTCGCAAAAAGCGAGCTCTCCAAATACTACGCGCATAATCCCCTGCCGGAAGAAGTCGACGTGCAGAATCTGCTGTACGAATGCACGAGTCTGACGCACACCGACGACGAATACGTTTTGGAGGCGCGCCGGCTCTACGGCGAATTCTTCCGTAAGTTCAAGGAGCAGACGACGGCGGAGGGCAAAGACGTCATCGCCGCCGGCGGTCTCTTCATCATCGGTACCGAGCGCCACGAAAGCCGCCGCATCGACAACCAGCTGCGCGGCCGTTCCGGCCGTCAGGGCGACCCCGGCGAGAGCAAGTTCTTCCTCTCGCTTGAAGACGATCTGATGCGCCTTTTCGGCAGCGAACGCATCATGGGCATGATGAATTCTCTCGGCGTCGACGAAGACACGCCGATCGACTCGAAAATGCTCACCAACGCCATTGAAAGCGCGCAGAAACGTCTGGAAAGCCGCAACTTCCAGACCCGTAAGCACGTTCTGGAATACGACGACGTCATGAACCTGCAGAGAGAGACGATCTACAAAGAGCGCCGCATGGTCCTCGACGGCGAAGACGTCCACGACTACGTTACGAAAATGCTGCACGACACCGTCACGCGCTACGTCGCCTCTGCCGTTGCCGACGGCACAGACGTCACCGAGACCGACCTGAAGGTTCTGGAGGCGCAGCTTTCGCCCATCTACGTCGCACCCGACTATTTCGCCAACACCGGCAGTTATCTGATCGGCATGACGCAGGAGCAGGCGATCGACGCCGTTCTCGCCGAGGTCGACAAGAAATACGCCGCCAGAGAAACCGAATTCGGCAGTCAGATCATGCGCGAGCTCGAACGCATCGTTCTGCTCCGCTCGGTCGACCGCATGTGGATGGACCACATTGACGCGATGGACGAGTTCCGCAAGGGTATCGGTCTGCGCGCTTACGGCCAGGTCGATCCCATCGTCGCTTATAAGAAGGAAGGCTTCGATATGTTCGAGGCGATGGTGCAGGCGATCTGCGAGGATACCGCCAAGAACCTGATGACCTTCCGGATCCGTTCGCGTGAGCCCGAACGCCAGGCGGTCGCAAAACCGGTCGCGGCAATGGCCGGTGACGGTACGCTCAAGAAAAAGCCCACCGTCAACAAAGGCGCTAAAGTCGGCCGCAACGATCCCTGCCCCTGCGGCAGCGGCAAAAAGTACAAGAAGTGCTGCGGCTTCAACGAAAACGGCGCACAGTAAGATTCCCAAAAGTTGACATGCACTTTTTTACGGAGATCGTCGCAAAATTTTCCCGTTTGGGCTTGACTTTTCGCAGGAAAGTGTGTATCATAATAATAAGCTGAAAATTATATCTCTGCCTGTCAGGGATAAATATGCAGGAGGTTGTTTCCCATGAAAAAGTTTTTAACTGTCCTCGGCGGTATCGTTGTTGGTCTCGCCGCCATCTTCGCCACTGTCTACGCCGTTCTCCACTTCCTCAAGAAGGATGAAGAAGCCTGCGAAGACTGCTGCTACATCGACGACGATGAATGCGACTGCGAAGATTGCTGCTGCGAAGACGAAGAATGCGACTGCTGCGAATGCGAAGAAGAAGCTGAAGAAGCTTGCGAATGCTGCTGCGAAGAAGCTGCTGAAGAAGAAGTCGAAGGCTAAGTTTTAACCGCAACCGAAAAAGAGACGGGATCGTTTCCCGTCTCTTTTTTCTGTCTATTCCTAAGTATTAACTTCCGACATCTTGCTGCCAAAACCGTGTGACAGGAGACGGCGTTCCTTGCTCTACTTGATTTTGACCATCAGCTTTGCTATAATAACGACAGCAGAAACGATCTTTCCCCCGCTCGCAGATCCTATTTTGATAAGGAGAATGGGACTTATGAAAAAACCGAAGATCATCATCGGCGTGATGCTGCACGATGCCGGACGGCAGTTCGGCTGCTACGGTGCTCGTGACGCGATCACGCCCAATATCGACGCGATGGCCGCAGAGGGAGTGCGGTTTTCCAACCATTTCTCCACCGGCACGGTCTGCATCCCCTCGCGTGCCTCCGTGCTGACGGGCAAATATTTACACAACGCGGAAATCTGTTTTTACAAGCACGGCGTAGAAACGCTGCCGCGCGTTTTGAAGAAAGCCGGATTTGAAACATGGCGCTGCGGATTTGCCGAAGAAAAAGAATACAAAGGCATCGCCGGCGGTCCCTACCCCTTCGGCGATCTGGATCAGTCGGGCGTAGATCTGCTCGGCTTCGACCACAGCAATACCGCCACGCGCGACGCCACCTCGGTCGCCGACATGGTTCTTGATATCCTCGAAAAACGAGACACCGATCAGCCGACTTTTATTGCCGCGGCGTTTATCGAAGCGCATTCGCCCTATAATCTGCCCGTCACCGACGACGATATCGATGCGGCCGTTTTGCCGCCTCTGCTCGCGCAGTTACCCAACGTTCGCCCGGCCAAGGAGATGCTGGCGCGCTTTACCAAGGCCGTCACCAACGCCGACACAGCCGTCGGCCGCATCACACGGGAGATCCGCAAACGCGGACTTTTCGACGATACGCTCCTCTACTTCAGCTGCGACCACGGCATCGACTTCCCGCGGGCAAAGCAATCGTGCTACGATTCGGGCACGGGCGTTCCGCTGATCTTCTGGGGCGGCGCGCTGGAAAACGCCGGACGCGTGGCCGACGGGCTTTCGAGCCACCTCGACATTCTGCCGACGCTCTGTGAGCTCCTCGACGTTGCGCCTCCCGCCGATGTCTGCGGCGTGAGCCAGCTTGCTCAGTTGGAAGGCAAAGCCGAACCGCGCGAGTTCTGCGTGTCCGAGGTTTCTTACGACAATACCGACGCACCTGTCCGCGCGATCCGCACCAAGGATTTTAAGCTGCTTCTAAACTTCAACCCCGGTCTGCCCGTTGCCACCGGCAATTCGTTTACGCGCCTCGTCGGCAGCGAAACGCTGACGGCGATCTATGCAACACCGCGGCCGTTTGAAGAGCTTTATGACTTGAACGCCGACCCCTGCGAGCTCGATAACCTCGCCGGTGATCCAGCTTACCGGGAGATCAAGGCCGAGCTAAAAGCCAAGCTGCTCGCACATTTGGCCGCCACCAACGACGAGATCCTCTGTGCTAATTCCGTTTATTCTAACGCCAGCCTCGACGAAGCTTATTCGGTCTGGCAGCGTTTGCCCGACGGCACGTTTCAATGCCGCTATCCCAACTGAGACCCGAAAGGAGCATAATCTATGAGTGCGCTCAAAGGAGCCTGCATTATCGCCCAGTCCGGAGGCCCAACCTCCGTTATCAACGCCAGCGCCTACGGCGCGATCAGCGCTTCGCTCGCCAGCGACTGCATCACCAAGGTTTACGGTGCTGCCCACGGCATTCGCGGTGTGCTCGACGACCGGCTTTACGTCATGGATGAGGAAGATCCGGCCGAGCTCGCCCGCCTGAAAAACACACCGTCTTCGGCCCTCGGCTCCTGCCGCTACAAGCTGAAGGATCCCGACGTCGACGATTCCGACTACCGCCGCATCCTCGAGGTCTTCCGGAAGTACGACGTCCGCTACTTTTTCTACAACGGCGGCAACGACTCGATGGATACCTGCAACAAAATCAGCAAATTCATGCTCAAAAACGGTTATGAATGCCGCGTGATGGGGATTCCCAAGACGATCGACAACGACCTCTTCGGCACAGACCACTGCCCCGGCTACGGTTCGGCCGCCAAATACGTCGCCACCTCGACGATGGAGGTCTACCACGACGCGACCGTTTACGATTACGGCATGGTCACGATTTTAGAGATCATGGGCCGCCACGCAGGTTGGCTCGCTGCCGCCAGCGCGATCGCCGCACAGCACGGCATGGGGCCGGATCTCATCTACCTGCCGGAGATCCCCTTTGACTGCGAAACGTTCTTTGCCGACGTGGAAAAGGTCTACAAAGCCACTGGAAAATGCATCGTCGCGATCTCCGAAGGGATCGCCGCTGCCGACGGCAAGCTGATGGTCGAGAAGTTCGCCGAAGGTACCGACGTCGCCCGCGATTCCTTCGGCCACGCCCAGCTCTTCGGCGTGGGCACGACCCTCGCCAACATGGTCAAGGCGCGTCTCGGCTGCAAGACCCGCTGCGTGGAATTTTCGCTCGCGCAGCGCTGTGCCGCGCACCTCGCCTCGCAGACCGACGTCGACGAGGCCTTCCTCGCCGGACAAAAGGCCGTGGAGTATGCCGTTGCCGGCGTGACCGACAAGATGGTCGGCTTCCGCTGCTCGCGTGAAAACGGATACAGCTGCGAGATCGAGCTGCTCGACCTCACCGTCGTCGCCAACACCGAAAAAAAGATCCCGCGGGAATGGATCAACGAGGCCGGAAACGGCCTGAAACAGGCATACATCGACTACGCCTTGCCGCTGATTGCGGGAGAAGCCAGACCGGAATTTGAAAACGGCGTACCGCGGTTTGCCAAGCTCAAGAAGATCCTCGCGGAGTAAACGTCCTTCTGTATAGAAAGGAGAACCTATGCAAATCACAGAGCTTTCGCGGCAGGTACAGGACTTTCTCCTAAACCTGCCGGATGTCAAAGCGTGTCGGCTTTACGGCAGCTTATCAACGGGCACGCACGACGAATATTCTGATGTCGACATGGAAATCGACGTTTCCGGCACCGATAACGGCCTGTTTGCGACGATGCTGCCGTCGATCTTAGCCCAGCAATTCGACGTGATCTTCGCCGATTTCGCCCCCAGTCTGGCCCCGGAAAAGTACGTTCTGTCCGTTGCGCTCGATCCCGATAACCCGTTTGGCGTCGTCGACCTCGCGCCGATTGCCGTGCCGCATTGCGCAAGTGTTTCACGCGAGGCACTCGCCCGCCGCAATAATCGCTACGACCATACGCTCAAGCTCTTTTCGGCCAACCTCAAACATGCGCTCCGGCGCACGGATTGTGCCGCCGACGTGAGCAAAATGTACCACCGGATCTTTGGTGCGGATGCGGCGGAGGTCGGCATTTTTGAGATGCTCCGCCAAACGTGGGACTGGCTTTGGAACAACGCAGAAGAACGCCACCGTAAATACGTCCGAAACTTCCGGCCGTATTTGGAACGGCTGTAAGGAAAAAACAGTGGGAATCTGATGATTCCCACTGTTTTTTCTGTTATTTCAGCATTTCCAATATTTTTTCTTTGCTCTGCAGGCCCGTCAGCGTTGCGGCAACACGGCCGTTGCGGAAGAGGATGAGCGTTGGGATTGCGACAATGCCGAAGTTGCTGGCGAGTTCGGGATCATCGTCGACATTGAGCTTGCCGATTTTCACGCGGCCTTCCAGCTCTTCGGCCAGTTCCGCAATCACAGGCGCCAGCATTTTGCACGGGCCGCACCACGGCGCCCAAAAATCAACCAACACCGGTAGCTCCGATTTTTTGACTTCTGCCGCAAAATTTTCTGTCGTTACAACAAATTCCGCCATGATGTCCACCCTTTCTTCTTGTTTAGTGCAGTCTTTTGACAAACAGCACGTCGAAGCCTTTGATCGTGACCGTACCGGAAACGGTGCGGTCGTTGACCACGTCGTACATTTCTTCCGGCAGCGTCAGCTTGACCGCCGACTGTTTGGCGTTGACGGCGATCAGATAGCGTTCGTCGCCTTTTTTGCGTTCGGAAACGATCACGCCGTCCGGCACATCAAGCAGAGGTGCCACACGGGCAAGACGATTTGCGACCCGCGCAACCGCTTCGTAGGTGCGATAATCGGGCGCATCGGACGCGTAAAGCACGACCGCGCCTTTGCCGATGCGTTTGATCACCACGGCCGGCTTCCCGGCAAGGTTGCCGTCGGTATAGGTCGCCGCGATCTCAACGCCCGGCTCGGCTTCCAGCTCGTAGAGCGCATTGTGGACGGGGTACTCCCCGCCGCCGGTAAAGCGGATCTTATTGCGGCCGTAGGTAACCGCCGCCATTTTCGCACCCGTGCGGCCGTCGAAGAGGCCGGGCACAGGTTTTTCGTGGATCTGGTTCGATGCGGCGCGCGTATCGCACACCGTGTTGATCACGAGCACGCCGCCGTCACGGACGTACTGTTCGGTCTTTGTGCGCTCTTCGTCCGAAAGGATCATCAGGTTCGGCGCGACCACCATGCGATACTTCGAGAAATCATCGGACGGGAAAATGACGTCCATATTGATATGAAGCGCGTTTTTGAAGGCACCGTGCGCCTTGAAGAAATCTTCGTCATAGGGGCCGTCGACGACCCAACCCGGCGTCGCCCAGCTATTCTGGTATGAATACACGGCCGCGACATCCGAAACCGTCTTAGCGCCGTCGATCAGATCGTAGGTCTTGTCCAGATCCTTGGCAAGCTTGCGGATCACGTGTTCGGCGCGGTTATAGCTGCCGTCGGGACGCAGGATCGAGCCGTAGTTCTGCTCGGGGCCGCCCGTCGGCGTGCGGAATTCGAAGAAGATGTTGCCGAACGCGCCGTGGGCAACGTCCAGCCAAGTTTGGGCACGGACAGCTTCCGGCGTAGTGCCCGCATGCGGCACCGCACACTGTTCGGCGATCAGGAAACGTTGTTTGCCGTTGGAGAGGCGGCGGCAGAGATCGTGCTCCATCGACGAACGCAGCTGCACGCGATAGTCGTCGCCGACCGGGACGGAAACGTAGTTATCCCACGCGCTGTAATCGAGGTAGGACATCGCATCCTCGCACGATACCGACCAGTTGGCACCCGGCCAGTTGGTGAAGATGAACTGCTCCGTCCCCTGCGCACGGATGATCTTCGCTTCGGCGGAAAGCAGTTCGTTGAAGTTATCGGAGAAGAAGCGGCGGTAATCGAGCTTCATGCCAGGCGACCATCCGCCTTCGGCGGCATTGACCGGCAGGCGGATCTCGTCGAATTCGTTATAAACGTTCGACCACATCATCGTAAACCAAGCTTTGTTCAGCGCGTCGATCGTGCTGTAACGTTTTTGCAGCCACTTTTGGAATTTTTTCTCGCAGTTGGGATCGTAGCAGACAAACGGGAAGCCCGGTTCGTTGTCGAGCTGCCAGCCGACGACGTTTTTGTCGTGGGCAAAGACCTTCGCTTGTTCTTCGGTTACGCGCAGGGCATATTCGATGAAGTGCTCGCTTGAGAGGCAGTTACCCTTACGACCGCCAAAGCCGTAGAGACCGTGTTCATTGCCGCCCTTGACGCCGGGATATTTTTTATAGAGCCACGGAGGACAGACCGCGGTGGTCGTACACATGATCGTCCGGATGCCCTCGCGCGCTGCCATCTCTACCGCACGCTGCATCGGCTCAAAGCAGAACTCACCTTCGCGCGGTTCATACCAGCTCCACGCAAATTCACCCATACGGACGGCGTTCAACCCCAGATCCGCCATTTTGGCAAAGTCTTTTTTCCATTCTTCCTCCGGCCACCATTCCGGATAATAGGAAGAACCAAACAGATATGCGCTCATCAAAACGCCTCACTTTCGTGCGTAAAAGTTCTGGCTTGATTATACCACAGTCTCAGCCCGTCCGCAAGAAGTTTTTGACCAAAACAATTATTTGGAATGGGGCTACCGCGCAAAGCTTTCGCGCGGCAGCCCCATTGTGACGAAATTTATTGTCGACCGGCGTGAAATGCCCGGTCAAGTATATGGATCGTTGCGGTGCTGTCCCCCAACACGTCAGAAATATTCTGCGCAAGTGTTTCATCGGCATCATAAAATATTTTATCGCTGTTTTCTTTGATGTCGTAAAAATAGATCGCCTTTGCGTTTTCATGGATTACATAAGTATTTCCCTCAAAATCCGCAGCAGTATCGTCGCCGTTATAATACTGGTAATTCACCAGTGCGCCGATATCCCAGCAGTCGTAAAGGATATTGTTGGTTACAGCGATATCGGAATTTCCGGGGTTCAAATTGATGACGATGGGGGAAAGATAGGAATAACTCTTCAAATAATCGCCGCGGTGTGACCATGTCTTGCCGGTATCCATAACAAAATTGCTGTCAATGGAGATATTTTCAAACAGAGGCATATCGATTCCTGCATCGAACGCATCCCACGCAGCCATACCGACCCCGCCGCAGCAGTTTTCAACCAGATTTCCCGAAACAAGAATATTATGGGAAGGCACGCCGTCTTCACTGAGGCACGCCCATGTAGACGATTCTACGGTAATTCCAAAGTCATAACAGTAGGAAACATAGTTATTTACCACCTTGCTGCCCCTATAACCTCCGGCAATTCCGTCGCCGCAGCGTGTGACCGTACACCAACCCTCGTCATAATTTGCATAGTACCCCTGCACAATACCGCCGACCCATGTAACCACACAGTTCTGAACGGTAGCGTAGGATCTTGTGCCGACACCGCTGGAAAGATAACGGAAGCAAAGATTGTCCAGAACACCATTTTCGGGAGCCAGTACCCCTTGTCCCCAACCGTCCGAGGATGAGAAAAATTCAATGGAATCGTACACTTCACCGGGATTTCCCGCATCGCACCGCAGATAGAGCTTACCCCAGCAGGCAAAGGAGATGGATTGATCGATTCCCTCCAATGCACTGAAGAAATGCAGATTATCCAGTGTTTTCACATCGAATTCATAGCAGTCCTCCAGTGGAGCCGAGCAGAATTCTGTCAGATACTCGGAAGTCAGCCACTTCTGCGTTTCCGTATCCCAAAGGGGTGTTTCTTTGATGGCAACTGTTTCCCCATTCAGAAGAATACCGCCGCATTCCTGCAATTCTCTGTAAAAGACCCAGATATTGTCCGTTCCCTCCAGAAGCGACCATTTTTCCGCGCCGCTTCCGTTTTCGGGAGATCCCCAGATTTCAGGCTTCGCTCCCTCACCGTAAGCGGAATAGGTCACCCCCTTGGCGCCGATAAACTGTCCGCGCCAGATACCGCCCCGTTCAAAAAGAACCACGTCTCCCGGGATAAACTCCGCCCACAGATCCGGATTTTCCACTGCCCATACGTAGGCGGGGAATTCCTTTGTGTTCAGATTTGCAATAATATCCTTGTCTTCACCGAGATAGCTGTGATCACGGATGGTGGCGCTGTTGACTTTATCAAGCGTTCTCCATGCGGTTTCCGGGGTTAATCCGTCGTTTCTGTCATCGCCGTTCGGGGAAACATAATAGACCGTTCCGCCCTCACCGAGGGTCCAGTCGGATTCCGTGTTCAGAATGTTTTCGCGCAGCGTATCCGCTTGATCCAGAAGCGCAGTTGTTTCCTCCGTCGGCACCGTAGCAAACAGCTCTTTGTTCACAGAAATCATCGGGCGAAGGATCGCCATGAGAACATCCAGATACGTTGCATTTTCCTTAAATCGGAAGGTATCGGTTGATGTATCAAAAGCAACCGGATATTCTCCGTCAATCAGGCACTTATTGGCAATGTTGTAGTAGCTGCAGGCTGTGCCAAGGAAATCTACGCCAAAATCCCCCAAATCAAACAAACCGACGGCCTCTGCGCCGCCAAACAGCTCTTGAGAAATATAATCCCATTCGGCTGCAGCCTTTTCACCGATTCTTTGATCCACCGAATCAACACCGATCAGGTAGTCCACATATGCACCGCCCACGAACTGCACGGTCAAAAAGACGGATCCCAAAAGGTTGATCCGGCTTATGGGTTCGCTGTTTTTTCGAAGAACAGGATACATATCCTTCCACGCTTCCAGCTTATCCGGTGCGGCGTTCATTACGAAAACATCGAGCAGTTCCGCCACTTCCGCACCGGTAATTTCGGTCTGTTCCAGCGAATGCATGGGGAAGCCGAGCGCGGCGGCATAGCGCAGTTCTTCTTTCCACAGTTTTGGGACATCCAAAGCCCGAATCCGTTCTTCGGCCGACGGTTCAACAGGCTGCGATTCCGGCGGTTGCGTCGTGCTTTGTATTATGTTTTGTGTTGTGCTTTGGGGTGTCCCCTGTGTGGGGTCGGTAATCGCCGGCTGATGATTACCGCAGCCGGAAAGCAACCCTAACACCATAACGGCAGAAAGCAGCAGCGAAATGATTCGTTTCGTTTTCACTCAAACGACCTCCATTCTCATTCAGTCGGAAATGCGTTCGTTTTCCTCTTTTTTGAGCATCCGGAAGAAATAGAGATCGAACGGAATGCAGAGCATAAACGTTAGCGCGTCGGAAACCGGCTGTGTGATCTCCACGCCGGTCAATCCCCAGACGGCAGGAAGTGCGAAGATCAGCGGAATGAAAAAGAGTCCCTGCCGCGCACACGAAAGGATGCTTGCGATCAGCGATTTGCCGATGGACTGGAACGTCATGTTGCTGACCACACCGAGCGAAACAAACGGCATGGCAATGCACTGCGCCTTGAGAGCGCGGATGCCGATGCGGATCACTTCCGTATCGTCGATAAAGGCGACCATGATCGGCTCGGCCAAGAGGAAAATGACCAGCGCAACGCCGCTCATGACCACAAGGTCGGCGACGAACGTAAACAGGAAGGCCTGCCGCACGCGGCCGTATTTTTTCGCGCCGTAGTTGTAGCCGACGACAGGCTGATACCCCTGCCCGATCCCAAGGCCGACCGAGAAGAGCAGGAAAAACACCTTGCCGACGATCGACATCGCCGAGATCGCCGGATCGCCGTACGGTTCGGCGGCGCGATTTAAAAGCACCGTCGACGCACTCGCCAGACCCTGGCGGCAAAACGACGGCAGACCGATGCGGATGATCGCCCAGTACGTTTGGATCCCGCGGGAGATGTTGCGCAGACGAAGATGGAGAATGCTCTTGCCGCTCAGGAAACAGTAGAGCAGGATCACGAAGCTGATCGTTTGGCTGATGGCGGTGGCGATCGCCGCGCCGGAAATTCCAAGGTCAAAGCCGTTGATAAAGATCGGGTCGAGAACGATGTTTAAAACGCCACCGGTTGAGATGCCGATCATCGCAAATTTCGCCTTACCTTCGGCACGGAGGATGTTGTTCAAGACAAACGATCCGGCCATCACCGGTGCGGCAAGCAGAATATAGCGCGCGTAGTCTTTGGCGTACGGCAGGATCGTCGGCGTGGCACCGAGAAGGCGCATCAGCGGTTCGAGGAACAAAAGCCCCGCGACCATCAGCACACAGCCGAATACGATCGCCGTGGAAAAGCCGGTGGTGGCAACGACATTTGCTTCATCATTTTTACGCTGGCCGAGCAGCTTGGAGATCGTGCTGCCCGAGCCCATACCGATCATAAAGCTGACGGCCTGATTCATCGCCATCAGCGAAAACACGACACCTACCGCACCGGAGGCACTCGTATTGAGCTGCGAAACGAAATAGGTGTCGGCCATATTGTAGATAGCCGTGACGAGCATACTGATCACCGTCGGCACGGCAAGACTTAAAATCAGCCGGCGGATCGGCGTTTCCGTCATTTTCTGAAATTGTTTTGCGTTTGCGTTCATAGAGGCCTCCGTTGTGCGCATTTTCATACAGAACGATTATAACACCGTTTTCCGGCTTTGTCAACGTAACGTTATCTCCGCAAACAACGGTTGTAAAAAGAGAAAAAATATGGTATAATGATTTTGTATGTACAGAAGTGTTGTCAAACGGCTTTTTTGCCGCAGAGGCCTTCTGTTTCCATCCGAAAATTCAAACACAGGAGATGTTTTTTATGTCACTTTCCGTTTCCGTCAAGAATATGCTTTCATTTGCGTCGTACGACGCTTTGATGGCGGAGCTGCCCGCTGCGCACGCGACCCTTACCGGCCATACCGGCAAAGGCAGCGACTTCCTCGGCTGGCTCGCCCTGCCCACCCAGATCGACCGCGATGAAGTCGAGGCCGTGAAGGCCGCCGCCGCGAAGATCCGCTCGGATTCGCAGGTTCTGCTCGTCATCGGTATCGGCGGTTCGTACCTCGGTGCGCGCGCCGCGATCGAATTCATCAAGTCCCCCAACTATAACCTCGTCGCCAAGGATTCGCCGAAGATCTTCTTCGCCGGCAACTCGCTTTCTGCCGCACAGGCCGAAGAACTGATCTCGCTCCTCGACGGCGTTGATTACTCGATCAACGTCATCTCCAAATCGGGCACGACGACCGAACCGGCCGTTGCCTTCCGTATTTTCCGCGAACTGATCGAACAACGCTACGGCGCGGAAGGTGCGAAAGAACGTATCTATGCCACGACCGACAAGGCCCGCGGCGCGCTCAAAACGCTCGCCGATTCGCTCGGCTACACCACGTTCGTGATCCCCGATGACGTTGGCGGCCGTTTCTCCGTCCTCACGCCGGTCGGCCTGCTGCCGATCGCAGTCGCCGGCATCGACATCGACGCGATGCTGGAAGGCGCGGCTTCGATGGCCGTCCGCCTCGCCTCGCCCTCGGCCGACAACCCGGCCTGGCAGTACGCTGCCGCCCGCAACGCCCTCTACCGCCAGGGCTACACCACCGAGATCATCGCCGCCTACGAACCGCGTTTCCGTTACGTCGGCGAATGGTGGAAGCAGCTCTACGGCGAAAGCGAAGGCAAAGACCTGAAGGGCATCTTCCCCGCCTCGGTCGACCTCACCGCCGACCTGCACTCGATGGGCCAGTACATCCAGCAGGGCATGCGCAACATCTTTGAAACCGTCGTCACCTTTGAAGAATCCGGCGCTCATATTTCCGTTCCGATGTCGGAAGACAACCTCGACGGCTTGAACTTTATGGCCGGCAAAGAGCTCGACGAGCTCAACCGCATGGCCTCGCTCGGCACGATCCTCGCCCACGTTGACGGCGGAGTGCCCAACATCGCCATCGAGCTCGACGCCCCCAGCGCCTACACCTTCGGCGAACTCGTCTACTTCTTCGAATTCGCCTGCGGTCTCTCGGGCTATCTGCTCGGCGTCAACCCGTTCGACCAGCCCGGTGTTGAGGCTTACAAGCAGAATATGTACGCCCTGATCGGCAAGCCCGGCTTCGAGGCCAAGCGCGCCGAACTGGAAGCCCGCCTTTACGAAGGCCCGATGATCGGCGACTAAACAGCCGACGGAAAGGGAGAACGAACGATGGCAAAATTATTCGGTAAAACGTACACGCGCAAAGAATTTACGCGGTATTCCGGCAACCCCTCGAACTTCGCAGGGATCACGCCCATGGTCTACAACGACGGCAAAGCCAAAGGTACCTCCGCTTTGGAAGTGCGCACCGGCAGCGGTCTGGAATTCACGCTTCTGCCCGACAAATGCCTCGATATCCCCGTTCTGCGCTACAAAGGTGTCACGATCTCGCAGCAGGCCAAAAACGGTCTCACCAACCCGCTCTACGGCCAGCCGGTTCCGGGCGAATTCTCGCGCACGGTCTCCGGCGGTATGCTCTTTACCTCCGGTGTTCTGAATGCCGGTCCGGAAAGCGTCGAAGCCGACGGCACCTTCCATCAGTGCCACGGCAACATTGGCGTCACGCCGGCCGAAAATCTCTGCGCCCGCGCCTATTGGGACGGCGACGAATACAAGATCGAAGCCTCGGGCTCGATGCGTGAAAGCGCCCTCTTCAAGCACAATCTGCGCCTGACGCGCAAGGTTGAGACCGCGCTTGGCGAAAACTCGCTTTTGATTACCGACGAGCTGGAAAACCTCGGCTTTACTTCCGAGGAATTCTGCATGCTCTACCATTTTAATTTCGGTTTCCCCTTCCTCTGCGAGGATCTGAAGCTGATCTTCCCGGAAAACAACTGCATTCCGCGTACACCGGAAGCGGCCGAGGGTTTGGATCAGGCAGATAAGATCATCCACCCCGAAGACGATTTCTTTGAGCACGTGTTCTTCCGTGAAGTCTCCCCGGACGAAGACGGTTGGTGCACGATCAAAGCGGAAAACCCGCATCTCGGCATCGGCGCTGCCATTTCGTATGAAAAGGCACTTTTGCCGGTGCTCTGCGAGTGGAAATCGATGCGTTCCGGTGACTACGCGTTGGGCATTGAGCCAGCCAACATGTTTATCATGGGCCGCCAAGCCGAGCGTGTCAACGGCAGCCTGCAGCGAATCGGCTCGTTTGAAAAGCTCACCTTCCGCCTCAAGCTCTCGTTCTACGACCTGTAACAGTTCGCAAAACCGGCGCAGACGACCTCTGCGCCGGTTTTCACCACTTTCGCGGAAAGGAGGATCGGCCAATGTTCCAACTCTCTCCTGAAACACAAATTGCACTAAAAACATTGAATCGTGCCGGATTTGAGGCGTATTTGGTCGGTGGCTGTGTGCGCGATTATCTGCTCGGCACATCTCCGACCGATATCGATATCACCACCAACGCAAAACCGGAAGAGGTAAAAGCCGTATTTTGCGACTATCTGACCATTGACACCGGCATTCGCCACGGCACGGTGACGGTTTCGATCAACCACCAGGCATTTGAGATCACCACCTACCGGGTGGATGTTGGCTATTCCGATGGCCGCCACCCAGACAAAGTATGTTTTACCGCCTCGCTCTATGAAGATGCGGCTCGCCGCGACTTCACCGTCAACGCCATGGCCTACCACCCCGACACAGGCGTGATCGACTACTTTCACGGCCGCGACGATTTGGCCGCAGGCGTGATTCGCTGCGTTGGCGATCCGGTTCGCCGTTTTGGCGAAGATGCGCTCCGGATGCTCCGGGCACTCCGGTTTGCCGCAACGCTCGGTTTTTCGATCGACGAACCAACCGCAGCTGCACTCCGCCAGCAAAAACACCTGCTCTCTCAGGTTTCGGCAGAGCGTGTCACCGCTGAGCTCTTCAAGCTGTTGGTCGGCAAAAACGCCGGTCAGGTGCTTCGGCAGCACCTCCCTGTTCTTGCCGCGTACCTGCCGGAGTTGGGGCAGCTTGATCCCGACATGACCGGTGCACTCCTGCGCCGTTTGCCGCAAACACTCCATTTGCGGCTTGCCGGTCTGCTGATCCGATTGCCGTTTGAGAAAGCTCAGGCCGTTTTCGAGCGGTTGCGTCTCGACAATAAAACAAAGAAAAATACGCTCTCTCTGCTCACACTTTACCATAAGCGCTACAGCATTGACAGACACTCGCTGAAATATCAGCTGTGGAACTTCGGAGTTTCAACGGTGCTCGATTACTACACTTTGATGGCTGAAGCGCGCGCAATCGCCGATGATTCTCTCGGCGCCAACGACGCCCGCAGAGCCACGGCTCAGGTGCGGGATATTATCGCCAGCAACGAATGTTACAGCAAAGAGACGCTCGCGCTGCGCGGGGCAGATCTGGCGGAATTCGGACTTGTTGGCGCACAGATTAACGAGTGGCTCACACATTTGGTGTACGAAGTGCTCGATGGTCGCCTCGAAAATACCCGTGAGGCTTTGCTCAACTATATCCGCAAGAAAAACAAACAGTAAAAATCCCTAAAAAAGAGATCCGCCGGACATCGTTCCGGCAGAAGCGAGGGCGTATGGCTAAATTTGATTCCAACCGCAGCACCGCTCCGATCATCCGCGAGATCGGTTTTTCCAATCCCGCGATTGCCGTTGTGCGCAAAATTCTCACGTCCGGCGCCAAACCCTACGACACCCAGTGCGTGCTCGACGGATATTGGGCGCTTGCAAAAGCCGCCGACGCCAAAATGCCGATCCATTCGTTCTTTTTCTGCGACGAGTTCATCGAAAGCGAGACGGCGCTTGCGCTGAAGCAGCGTTACCTCGGTCTGGCGGAAGAATGCTACTCGGTATCGGCCAAAACATTTGAAAAGCTCAGCGACCGCGACGATCCCTGCGGCATGATCGCCGTTGCGGATTTCCCGCAGTACGTGCCGGACGATCTGAAAAAAGAGCCGATTTTAGTCATCATGGAACATCTGGAAACGCCGGGCAATATCGGCACGATCCTTCGCACCTGTGACGGTGCGGGTATCCACGGTGCGCTCGCCGTCAATCAGAAGGTGCGCTTCACCCATCCAAAGCTGATCAAGGGCAGCATGGGTGCGGCGTTCTCGGTGCCGATGGCTTCGTTTGCCACGGTTTCGGAATGCAAAAAGTGGCTCGTGGACAACGGATACCACGTTTATCTCGCCGATACGCGCGCCAAAAAGAGTTTGGGCGAACTCACCTATCAGTTCCCCGCGGCTCTTGTCTGCGGCAGCGAGCGTTACGGTATTTCGCCGGAATGGCTCGACGGCCACGAAAATCTGATCAAAATCCCCATGCGCGGCACCGGCGACTCCCTAAACGTCGGCGTTGCCGCTTCGATCTTCCTCTACGACATGGCTGTGCAGCTTTACCGCTGATATCAGAAAGAAAGGACACGATCTGTATGGAAACGATCCGCGCAAAACTGGCTGAATTCGGTCAGGAACACCTGCTCTACGGCTTCGACACACTCCCGGCAGACCGCCAGACTTCTTATCTCGCCGCGCTCTCCGAACTTGATCTCGCCTACATCAAAAAGCTTTCCGAAAACGCCCACGTTTCGCCGACTTTGGGCGGAGCGATCACCCCCAGCCCTTCGACGCGGGCGTCGGATCTGACCACCGAAGAAACGGCCGAGCTGACCGCAATCGGCAAACAGTTGATCGCTTCGAATACGGTCGCCGTTGTGACGATGGCCGGCGGACAGGGCACGCGCCTCGGCTACGACGGACCCAAGGGCTGTTTTGACGTTGGCATCGGCATCCCGCTGTTCGGGCTGATCGCTTCGCGCATTGCCGCGCTGCAGGCCGAAACAGGCGGAGTGCTCCCCTGGTACATCATGACCAGCAACGAAAACCACGAAAAGACCGTGGCGTTTTTCCGAGATAATAAGTTTTTTGGCCTGAACCCGGCCGACGTCTTTTTCTTCCCGCAGGGACAACTGCCGCTCGTTTCCACCGACGGCAAGATCCTGCTCGCAGAGATCGGACGCGTGGCAGAAGGCCCCGACGGCAACGGCGGTGTTTTTGCCGCGCTGCTCGCCTCCGGTGCGCTCGCCGATATGGAAAAACGCGGGATCCGTCAGGTCTTCGTTTGCGGCATCGACAACGCGCTTGTGCGCCCGGCCGATCCGCTGTTTTTGGGATTTTTCGAGCGCGACGGCGCGCCGTGCGCCAGCAAATCGGTGGCAAAGGCCTCGCCCGAAGAGCGCGTCGGCGCATTTTGCGTCAAGGATGGGCATCCGTGCGTGATCGAATACACCGAGCTGACACCCGAGATGCGCCAAGCTCGCAATGATGCCGGCCTGCTCACATACGGCGACGCCAACATCGTCACTCACTTGATGCGCTTCGACGCGCTGAAAACGCTCTGCACGCGCGGTCTGCCGATGCACACGGCATTCAAGGCGATCCCCCACTATCTGCCCGGACAGGGACAGATCACCCCAAAAGAACCCAACGCTTATAAATTCGAAAGCTTTATCTTCGATGCGTTCTCCGCGCTCGATCGCATGGCGATCCTGCAGGTTACGCGTGAGGCTGAATTCGCGCCGGTCAAAAATGCTACCGGCAACGACAGTCCCGCGACCGCGCTCGCCCTGCTCCGCCAAAACGGCTATTGATCCCATCCTACACAGGAGATGACCCATTCCATGCTGCAGTCCAAGCACCCTCTGCCGCTCGTTTTCGACGGCGCATTCGGCACATATTATGCCGAACGCACGCACGATCACGCGCCGTGCGAGCTCGCCAACATCAGCGCTCCCGAAACCGTGCGGTCGATCCACCGCGAGTATATCGCCTCCGGTGCACAGGCGATCAAGACCAACACCTTCGCCTGCAACGCGGTAACTTTTCCGGACCGTCAAGAACGCATCCGGCTCATCCGCGCCGGATACGAAAACGCACTTGCCGCCGCAGAAGAAAAGCACACCGCGGTATTTGCCGATATCGGCCCGATCGCCGACGGCGAAAGCAGCGATTACATGGAAATTGCGCAGGAGTTTCTCGCTTTGGGCGCCGAACAATTTTTGTTTGAGACCCAAGCCGAACTCGCTCCGCTGATCCCGGTGTTTGCCGCGATCCGTACTTCCGTGCCGACGGCAACGATCATCGTTTCGTTTGCCGCCGCGCAGGACGGGTTTACCCGCCGCGGACGCAACGGTTTGCAGCTTTTGCGCGAGGCCGCCGCGCTTGATACGGTCGACGCAGTCGGTTTGAACTGTATCTGCGGCCCGGCGCATCTCGTGCGGTTGGCAAAAGAAGTGATGCCGCTTGCAAAGCCGTTTTCGGCGATGCCCAATTCGGGCTATCCTTCGGCTGCCGGCGGACGCACCGTTTACATCAACAACGCCGAATACTTCGCCGGCAAGCTTGCCGAGCTCAAAGAGCTTGGGGCGGCGATCGTCGGCGGTTGCTGCGGCACGACCCCCGAGCATATCCGCACTTACGTCAACTCCCAACACCTGCCGCTCCCGAACGCGTCCATTCCGGCGGCTGCAACGCAAACGAACACGCAGCCCATCCGCCCCAACGCCTTCCGTAAAAAACTGATGGACGGGACGAAAAAGGTCATTGCGGTCGAACTCGACCCGCCGCAGGAAAACGACCTTTCTCCCCTCTTCTCCGCAGCCGAAACCTTCAGGGATCTCGGTGTCGATCTGCTGACCTTTGCCGATTCGCCGCTCGCACGCACCCGTGCCGACAGTTTAACGACGGCGGCGGCGATTGGAAGCAAGACCGGGATCGAAGTGATGCCGCACTTGACCTGCCGCGACCGCAATCAGATCGCGCTTAAGGGCGGTTTGCTCGCGGCCAACGCGTTGGGCGTTTCCAACGTTCTGGCTGTGACCGGCGACCCGCTCATCGACGCCGGACACGGCAAAGCGCGATCGGTGTTCTCGATGAATTCGCAAGGGCTGATGCACCTGATCGGCGACCTCAACACCTCGGTATTCCGCACCGCACCGATCTTTATCGGCGGTGCGCTGAACATCAACGCCCTGCATTTCGACGTCGAGCTCGCCCGTGCGCAGAAAAAGATCGACGCCGGTGCCGAATTTTTCCTCACGCAGCCGGTCTTCACCGATGAGGCCGCCAAGAACCTCGCTATGGCCAAGCAGACGCTTCCGGCCAAGATCCTTGCCGGGATTTTCCCCGTCGCCGGCTACAAAAACGCACTATTTTTGAATAACGAAGTTTCGGGAATCACGATCGACGAGGAATTCCTCGCCGTTCTCGCCGCTGCGAAACCCGAAGACGTACCCGCACTTTCGGTGGAATACTCGCTGGCGATGGCCCGAAAGGCGGCTCCTTGGTGCGACGGGTTCTACCTGATGACGCCGCTGCGCCGCTTCGATATCGTCGCGCTGCTTGCCGAACGCATCCGCACGGAGCTCTGTTAGCATGATGGACAGGGCGGCGTTAGAATCCTATATCCGCGACCACTACGGCGCGGACGCGGGGTACCCATGGACGGTGTACCCGCATTACGCGGTCTTCCGCCATTTGGGGCAAAAGAAATGGTTTGCCGTTACGATGCGCCTCTCGCGTGCAACGCTCGGACTTCCGGGCGAAGGAACGGTCGACGTGGTAAATTTAAAATGCGACCCGCTCATCGTGCCGACGCTGACGGGCGAAGCGGGATTCCTTCCGGCGTACCATATGTCAAAGGTACATTGGATCACCGTTTTGCTCGACGGAACAGTTGACGATGCGCAGCTGAAATGGCTGTTGGAAGAGAGTTACGCGCTGACAAAACCGAAGAAAAAAAGAACCGCACGCAAAGGCAGTACCGGACAAGAAAACATAGAATCCGCCCATCAAGAAATGTCTTGATGGGCGGATCGTTTTACGCCGGTCAAACAGCAGCTTTGGTGCAGATCGAAGAGATGCGCCAAAGCGGCAGTTGAACGGGCTATGGTTTCTTGGCCGGTGCTGCCAAAGGATTAGAAAACCTTGCGTGCGTTTTTTTGCGGATCATCTGCCTTCTTCAAACTTCACACCGGAAGGATAGCGGCTTTCGGTCAGTGCGGATTTCATCTTGGCAACCTCTTCAATATCGACGCCGTAGATATTGGCGATCGCCAGCGCGTAATAGATCACGTCATATAATTCTTCGTCGATCGTCCCGACAATCTCGGAACTGTTTTGCGCTTTCAACCCTTTGCGCATAGCCCGGGAAAGCTCGCCCACCTCTTCGGTCAGTTTTAAAAAGTAATCTTTCAAAAGCTCGGGATGAAAGTCTTTTTCCTTAATATAGGCCTGTAAATACCGGATCGTTGTTTTTCCATCCATCAGACTCACTCCTGTACACCGGTTTTCAGATCGGCAAAGAAACGATTGGTAAAAGCGTTCATTTCTTCGCACAGCGGGATCGTCTCCGGCAAATAACACTTGTTTTGGTCTAACACGTTCTTTTCCATGTAGTCCATGGTTTCACGCAAGGTCTGTCCGCGAACCGAACCGGTGATCAGCGTTTTGACCACCAAATACGTTTTTCCGCCTTCCAAAACGTGCGCATCGTGTAAAATCTTCCCCTCGATCGTTTCGGGGATCTCGCTCCGCTGCGATTCCCACGCGACTTGGACGGTTTTGGCGATCATCGCTTCGCCGTAGTTCTGTGCGCGCATCCATTGCTTGACGCGTTCTTCGTCGCGGTAGATAAATCCGTGGAAGTAAGTCGCCAGCTTTAAGCACTCTTTTTCGACCTCGTAGTTGCTGACGGACAGGATCTTTTCGACCATTCTTCCAACCAGCTCAACGTGCCACATGTTGTGCATGATATCTTTATCCGCATAATACGGCTCGACAAATTCGAGCAGAGCTTTTTCGTCCAACATATGTTACCTCTATTTGATCTTCAGCCAGACGCGCATGACCGCTTTGTGCGGCAGCAGCTTGGCGAGCAGACGCTGCGTTTTGACAAAGAGACCGTGGACGGAGAGGTCTTTTCCGTGGGATGCGTCGCGGTAGGCCTGACGCACGACGGGCTCCGGCTCGTACATCGGCTTGAAATTGTTGCAGGCATCGGGATTGGCGGTATCTTTGGCCACGTCGAAAAACTCGGTGCGCACGTAGCCCGGGCAAACCGCCGTCACCGTAATCTTGCGCGGTACAAGTTCGGCGTTGAGCGCACGGCTGAAGCTGACGACGAACGCTTTTGTCGCCGCGTACATGGAAAACTGCGGCAGCGGCTGGAACGATGACGCCGACCCCATAATGATAATGCGGCTGCCCTCCTGCATATGCGGCAAGGCCGTGCGGCATGAGTTGACCACGGCTTTGCAGTTGACGTCGATCATGTCGCTGATCTCCTCGTCGGTGAGATCGCTGCACGCGCCGTACTTGCCAAACCCGGCCGCGCACACGAGAAGCCCGACCGTCGCCTGTGTTTGGGTGAGGAGCGAGGTGAGTTCGGCAAAGCTGTCGGCTTTCTTCAGATCCAACGGGATCGCCCGCACCGGCGTCGGTAATTCTCCGGCGAGCTCCGCCAGACGTTCGGCTCGACGTGCAACCAGCCAGATCTCGTCAAAAGCTCCTTGCTTGCTCGCCTGCAAGGCAAATTCCCTGCCCAATCCGCTGGACGCACCGGTGATCAATGCAATTCTCATGTTTCGTCCTCCATTTGTCAACGGTTTTCTGCTTTTATTATACACGAGTTTTGCCGTTGTGTCTATGATTTTCACAGAAATCCACCGAGTTTTCAGGGATGCGGAACCGTTCGCATTGACTTTCCGACAGGTCTGTGATATGATAAATCCATCAAGATCTATGGGAAAGGACTGAGTTTATGCCGCATTATCTCCCTGTTCCCGTTTCCTACGGTGCGCCGAAAGTCAAGCTGTGTATTTGGAAAAACGATACGCTCGTGCGCGACCTCGACGTCGCGTTTTGTGCGGACTCACCCGACGTGATCTACTCCTACCCGCTCGATTCCCTTGACAATACGTTTACCGTTGACGGACGGCCCTATGTGCCGGATCTGTTGGATACCCCTGCCACGGTTTCTGCCGAGGCCGATGCTTTGCGCCCAGCCTTTCATTTTACCGCGCCGGTCGGTTGGCTCAACGACCCCAACGGCTGTTATTATGACGGCACGCTCTACCACCTCTTCTACCAGCACAACCCGGTCGCACCCGTCTGGGGCAATATGCACTGGGGGCATGCGGCCTCAAAGAATCTGATCCATTGGGAGCATCGGCCGATCGCACTCTATCCCGACGAATTCGGCACGATGTTTTCCGGCAGCGCGATCATCGACCATGAAAACGTCAGCGGTCTCGGCGACGGCACGACACCGCCCGTGCTCCTCTACTATACCGCCGCCGGCGGCACAAACGAGCAGAGCGCCGGACAGCGTTTTACGCAATGCCTCGCTTACAGCACCGACGGCGGTGCGACCTTTACGAAATACGCCGGCAACCCGATCATCGGCTGGATCGATGCGGAAAACCGCGATCCCAAGGTCTATCCCGCCGGCGACGGCACGTTCGTGCTCGCGCTGTACCTCTCCGGCGACCGTTATGCACTCTTCACCTCGACAGACCTGCTGCATTGGACGCAAACGCAGACGCTCCCCCTCCCCGGCGACGACGAATGCCCCGATCTTTTCCCGCTCGATACACCCGACGGCAAGCGTTGGATCTTTATGGGCGCAAGCGGTTGGTATCTGACCGGATCGCTCGCAAACGGTGTTTTCACCGACGACGGTTGTCCGCCGCGGCGCTTCGGGTTTGACTTTGACAACGACGCCTATGCCGCACAGACCTTCTATGCGGTCGGCGATACCCGCATGCGCATTGCGTGGAACCGCTGGCACCACGTCGGCAAACACGGTCTGCCCTACGGTTCGTCGATGACCCTGCCGCACACGCTCTCGCTCAAAGAGATCGACGGCATGGCCTACCTTTGCAGCACGCCTGTCGATTTGCCGGAGCCGACCAAGCAAAGCGCCGAACTGCCGCAGACGATCCCCGCAAGCATTGACTTCGAGATCTTCTCCGACAAAGGTTCCTTCACACTTTCAGTCTGCGGATGTTCGCTTTCGGTCTGCGGCTCGACGCTCCTATGGAACGACAAAACGATCGAACTGCCGTGCCCGCTCCGGGATCTGACCGTTTTGATCGACCGCTTCTCTGTGGAATTTTTCGGCGCGGACGGACTTTTACACCTCGTCCGTTCCGTTCCGCTTGCGGAAAAACCCGATTGCAGCCTTTCGCTCGACGGCGGTATCACCGTCGGGTATACAACAAAAGAGTGGTAAACAAACATGAAAACAGAAAGCTATGAATATATCAGCGGCAGCGGCCGTAAAGATTACCTCAAGCTGATCGACGACAGCTTTGCCATGCTGCAGCCGTGTGCGCGTCTGCCGTATCTGCAGATGCTCTACAATCCAAACTGGGACACCTACAAAGAGGGATTTATTTGGGGTAACGGGTTTTGGATGCAGAACAGCTACGGCTTCATCTACGGCGCAGTCCCCTTCCTGACACCCAAGTGGCAGGAGATCACACAAAACTCGTTAAATCTCTTTTGGGATCGCATGGGTGACGGCAAGCGCATCGGCTCATCGACAGGCAAGCCGACCAAGCCCGCCTGCTTTAACTTTATCGGTCCCGACGGTGCACTCGGCGACTGCGTACACGATCCGGGTATCGCCTACCGTCAAGGCGACGGCCGTTACGACCTTTACGACTGGTTTTACGAGGCGACTGCCTGCGGGATCCTTTTGCAATGCGAGATCCTGCTCTTTTCCCGCGACCAAGATGCGATCGCCCACTACATTCCGCTGATGAAGCGCTCGATGGAGCATATCGAGCAGACCCGCGCGGAAAACGGTCTCTTTTTGGTCGGACCCGCGTCCAACCTGCTCGCCCCGGCTTACGGCGGATCGGACAATCCCGTCATGGGCAAATCGTACCTGAGCGGTCTGGCCGTCACCTACGGTGCGGCGCTAAAGAAATTTGCCGAAGTGGCCAAGATCGCAGGAGACGACGCATTGGCCGCACTCTGCACCGAGCGCTATGAAAAAACCTACACGGCACTCCCGCAAAATTTGACCGAAGAAGGATATCTGGTCAAGAGCATCGATCCCGACGGCACCAAACACGGCGTATACGGTGCTGAAAAACACGGCTACCTCGAAGGTGTCGCCAACGTCGACGCAATCGCCCACCGCATGGTTTCTGCCGAGACGCGCGCATCGATCTACCGCAAGATCGCCTCGGTCGAAGGGATCCGCCCCTTTAAGGTGCTCTGCAACAACTATCCCTCCATGGACGATACACCCGACCACTATTTGGGCGAACCGATCGGGCCGGACGACTATATTTACGGCGGCAACTGGGTCAACGGCGGTTGCTGGTCGACGGTCGAAGGACGTGCGGTCATCGCGTATTTAGAGACCGGCCACGCCGACGATGCGTTTGCCGCAGCGGATTACTACATGCGCTGGAACGCAGATTACCGCATGGATCAGCCGCTGACCGGTTGGGGCGAAAACAAATGCAACTTCTGGCAGGAAGAGAACGCCGATCACTCCGAGATCGGCCGTCCCGTCGGCGTGATGATCGACGGATTCGGCCCCGTAACCGGGCTTCTGCGCGGACTCTTTTCCTACACCGCCTCCGCCGCCGGACTTACGCTGCAGGTCAATCTGCCGCAGGAGATCACGGATTACGCGCAGAACGAGCCGTTTTACTACGCGGGCAGCAAGGTTTCGCTGCGCGTTGCCAACGGTGAGAACACGCCGGTTCTTTACTGCAACGGCAAGCAAATCGCCGAAGGGACAGAGCTTTTCCTGCCGGTCGTACTCTTTGCGGAAAATACGCTAGAGCTCTTCATTGATTGCCGCGGCGAGGGTTACCGACCGGTACCGGAAAGATCGCCCAAGGCGGAAAAACTGCCCGATCTAACGGTGCTGCCGAAGGATCTGCTGGAGCTCTACGAAGAGCACAAGGACGGCAGCGACGAACATTCACGCACGATTTGCCAAATGATCATCGTTGCCGCCAAGCGCAGAGCCATCCCGTTTGACGTGGAAAACTTCCGGCCAATGACGCCGGACAAGATCCAAGGCATTTTGGACGTTTACGACAACGCCGTGCGTATCATCGCCGGCAAACAGCCGAAATAACGATAACAAAAAAGGAGAAAGAGAGATGCATCCCAAATTCAAACCGCCTTATCTGGGCGTCGCCTACTACCCCGAGGACTGGGACAAAGCCGAGATCGATTTTGATATCGCAAAAATGAAGGAAGCCGGCATCAACGTTGCGCGCATCGGTGAATTTGCGTGGCACAAAATGGAGCCGCATCCGGGCTGCTACGATTTTGGATGGCTGCACGAAGTCGTCGATAAGCTGGGAGCCGCCGGCATCGGTGTTGTTCTCGGCACGCCGACCGCCACGCCACCGCGCTGGCTGACGGTTGCGCATCCCGAAGTGCTCCTTCTCTACAACGATGGCCGCGTCAACCACGGCGGCCGCCGTCACTGCTGCTCGAACCAGCCGCTGTATCTCGAGGCCTCCTACGCGATCACGGAAGCGATGGCGAAGGAATTTGCCGACGATGAAAACGTGATCGGCTGGCAGCTTGACAACGAGATCTACGAAAACGGCATCGGCTGTTTGTGCGAAAAATGCCAGGAGCGCTTTATCCGCCATCTGCGCAAGAAGTTCGGCACGATCGAAAATCTGAACGCCGCCTGGAACTTAAACCTCTTCAGCCAGGCCTACGACCGCTTTGAGGATATCCCGCTGCCGGTCAATGCATGGGTCAACCCGCATCATCTGATGGAGTGGAAGATGAGCCAGAACCAGGGGCACATCGACTTCATGCACGCGCAGGCCGATATCCTCCACAAATACGTCAAGGTTCCCGTCGGCACCGATACGATGCCCAAGGGCGGCTTTGACTATCGCGAGCTGAACAGCAAGCTGGATATCATCCAGTATAACCACTACAACATCCCCGAAAACCTGCACGAGACCTGCTTCTGGTTCGATGCGCTGCGCCCGCTGAAGGACGTTCCGTTCTGGAACACGGAGACCGCGACCTGCTGGAACGGTTCGGAATTTACGGATCAGTCGATCAAGCCGGAAAACTTCTGCTACGTCAACTCCTGGCTACCGCTCGTTATGGGCGCAGAAGCCAATATGTACTGGCTGTGGCGCACGCATTGGGCCGGCCACGAGCTCGTGCACGGTTCGGTGCTCGATTCGTCCGGCCGTCCGCAGCACATTTGGGGTGAAGTTCAGAAGACGGCCGCGGATTTCCAAAAGGCCGGCGACTTTTTGAACGCCACCAAGGTCAAGGCAGATATCGCCGTGCATTTCACGTCGTTGAACTATTATATGTGGGAATCGCAGCCGATCGTGGCAGATACCCAGTATCAGCCGCGGATGTACACCGATTTCTACCGTCCGCTGATCGACCTCGGTCTTCGCCCGGACATCGTCGACTACGCACAGCCACTGGAGGGTTATAAGGTCGTGTTCTCGCCGATGATGATGAATCTGACCGAAAAAGGCCTTTCCGAACGCATCCGCAAGTGGGTCGCCGACGGCGGTACGTGGATCGTCGGACCGCTGACGGATATCCGCAACGAAAACGGTACGAAATTTGCCAACAAGCCGTTTGGCATGCTGGAAGAACTGGTTGGCGAAAGCTGGCTCTACGGGATTCCCGATATGGTCGGCAACGTCACGGCTGCATGGAGCGACGGCGAAGAATTCGCCGGAAACCGCTACTATCAGGTCTTTGAAGCCGACAGCGATGCACTCGTTTCGATCACGGGCGGTCACAGCGCGATCAACGGCAAGGCGATCGTTTTGAAAAAGGCCTACGGCAAAGGACAGATCATCATCCTCGGCTCGTTCCCCTCCTATAAGGACATGCAGAAGCTCTACAAGCTCGTACTCGCCGATGCCGGCGTTCCCACCTGCCGCACCCCCGACGGCAACATCATGGTCTCGCCGCGCGAAGGCAACGGCCGCCGCGGCATGATGCTGGCGGAATACGCGAACAAAGGCGGCAGATTCTGTTTGGATGAGCCGATGACGGATGTTCTCACCGGCAGAACGTTTGAAGGCGAAATCGAACTCAAGCCCTACGAAGTCCTCGTTTTAGAAGCGTAAATACAGCAAAAAAAGCGTTCCATCCACGGATGGAACGCTTTTTTTATGAGATCTTGGTTTAGTTGAAGTAATACGGCTGGCCACTGTTGGCAGACTTGTAGATGCCGTCGAGGATGGCGGAAACAACATAAGCCTGTTCCGGCAGGACGCACGGCTTCGTGCCGGTGCGGATGGCGTTGTAGAACTGCAGGGCTTCGAAAACTTCCGGTTTCGCATTGCCCGCGCCTTCGAAGAAGGCAGCGCCGCCGGCGCTGAAGCTCGGCTGCAGGACGTACTGACGGCCGTTTTCGACGCCGTTGATGCGGAGACCGCCGCGCATATCAGCACCGGCCTTGGTGCCGCTGATGCTCGTGGAGGCTTCGATGACGTCAAGGGTGTTCAGCGCCCAAGACGATTCGAGGATAACGGTCGCGCCGTTTTCCATAACGACAAAGCCAAAGCAGCTGTCTTCAACGGTGAACTTTTCGGGATCCCAGTCGCCCCAGCTGTTGCCGGTCGCGCCCTTCTGGTCGGCGAGCTTTCTGTACTTGGTGCCAACACAGTACTTGGGTTTATAGTTGTCCATCATCCACAGCGTGAGGTCGAGAGCATGGGTACCGATGTCGACCAGCGGACCGCCGCCCTGTTCTTCTTCGTTGAGGAAAACGCCCCAGGTCGGGACAGCGCGGCGACGAATGGCGTGGGCCTTGGCGAAGTAGATCTCACCAAAGGTGCCTTTTTCGCATTCGGCCTTCATATACTGAGAATCGGCGCGATAACGGCTCTGATAGCCGATCGAGAGCGTTTTGCCGGTGCGCTGGGCACATTCGAGCATCTTCTTCGCTTCGGCTTCGTTGATGGCCATCGGCTTTTCACAGAGGACGTGGCAGCCGGCTTCCATCGCGGCGATGGAGATAAAGCTGTGGGAACGGTTCGGTGTACAGACGTGTACGACGTCGGGCTTTTCTTTTTCGAGGAGTTCTTTGTAGTCTTCGTAAACACGGGCACCTTCGATGCCGTATTCTTTTGCCGCTTTTTCAGCGCGTTCGATGATGATGTCGCAGAAAGCGACCAGTTCAATGTCCTTGACCTGTTTCAGGGACGGAAGATGTTTGCCATTGGCGATACCGCCGCAACCGATAACGGCTACTCTCAGATTTTCCATATCAGATGATCCTTTCCCATTCGCCTGTTAAGGCTTGTTTCTATAATTATATTGCATTTTTGTTCCAAAGTCAACCGCTTTTTTAATTTTCTGCTTTTACTCGCTAAAATATTACAGCTTTCCCCTTTTCACAACCTTATTTTCCGCTTTTGTAATGCCCAGTGCATTGCATATACACCCGTATATTCATTTTGTTCCGCAAATATTCACGTCGTCCACATGGTTTTCCACACTTCCACACAAGGTGGAAAACCGCCATTTCGCCGATTGCCCAAGCACTTCCCACAACTTCCACATAGTTTTCCACATTCAAAATGGAAAGCTGTGGATGCATACTCCATAGAATATACAGCCACAGCTTGTATTTGAACCATAATTTTTGCATTGACCTTGTTACTTTATGCATACAAGGTTTTTAAACACGGTTACGATTTTGAAAAAAGAGCATTTGTACGTTGTTTTTCAAAACACGGAAAAAGATTGCAATTTGATCGAAAATTCAAAAAAAATCGCCGTATTATCCGGTTGATAATCTTGCACACATTTATTCTCGGCAAATGCCGTTTTCAAGTTTTCTGCAGATTTCCGCAAACACCGCAAATCAATCGTTATAAATCGCCTTCAGGCGGTTGTATTTTTCGGTACGCTCGGCCCGGCACGGTGCGCCGGACTTGATATAATCGGCATTGACCGCACAGGCCAGATCCGAAATAAAGGTGTCGGCAGTTTCGCCGGATCGATGCGAGAGGATCACGCGATAGTTGTTGCGCTGTGCAAGGGCGATCGTTTCGAGCGTTTCCGTCAGCGTACCGGCCTGATTGGGCTTGACCAGAACGGCGTTGGCAATTCCCGTTTCGATCCCGCGCTGCAGGCGTTCGGCGTTGGTGACAAACAGATCGTCGCCGACAAGCATCGTGCTGCGGCCCATGCGCTGCGTCAGGGTCTCCCACATTGTTGCATCGTCCTCGCCGGCACCATCCTCAATCGAGATGATCGGATAAAGCGATGCAAGATAGCGGTAACGGCGGATCAGTTGTTGCGGCGTATAGACTTTTTTCGCTTTCGGCAGATGGTAGTTGCCGTCCTCCCCTGCCCATTCGCTGGCAGCAACATCGAGCGCGATTGCCACATCACTGCCCGGCTTTAGTCCGCTCGCCTCGATCGCATCGCAGATGACCGAAAGTGCATCTTCGTCGCGGCGGAAATTCGGTGCAAAACCGCCCTCATCGCCCACAGCGGTGGAGAGTCCACGTTCGGCGAGAATGCGTTTGAGATTATGGTACACCGTGACGGCGTGGTCCATTGCGTTCCAGAAGGTCTGAGCGCCTACGGGGACGATCATGAATTCCTGCACATCGAGGTTGTTGCCGGCGTGCGCGCCGCCGTTGATGACATTCAGCATCGGTTTGGGGAAAGTGCGTTTCGCCTGTACACCGCCGAGATACCGCCACAGCGGCATGCCCAAAGCCTTTGCCGCAGCATCGGCGCATGCGAGCGAAACGGCAAGCATCGCATTGGCACCGAGTTTGGATTTATTCGGCGTGCCGTCGAGTTCGCGCAGGAGACGGTCGATCGTCCGCTGGTCGGCGGCATCATGGCCGCAAAGCTCTTTGGCGATCAAGCCATTGACGTTACCGACCGCTTTCAGGCAGCCGCGGCCGAAAAGGCGGCGTTCGTCGCCGTCGCGGAGCTCGACCGCTTCGTATTTGCCCGTAGAGGCACCGGACGGCACCGACGCCGTACCGGTGACCACGTTGCCGCCTGCGCTGCGGACCGTCACCCACGCCGCGACGGTCGGATTGCCGCGGGAATCAAAAATTTCTCTCGCAAAAATATCAAGGATCTCAGCAAGCTTTTGCACAGTTATGTTCTCCTTTTCGTTTGGTTTGCTTCTATTATCTGACGGGGATTCAAAAATATACGCAAAAACAGGCCGCTCCTTGACAAAAGAGCAGCCTGTTTTCATTCAGCGGAAATAGGCGTGGATCTTTTCGCGAAGGGCAAAAAGCCACGTTTCAGTCTGCGGGTAGTCGTTGAAGGTCAGCTTCGGGCAGTCTTCCTCCAGCAATGCCAGCACCGCTTCGCGGCCGATGCGCGATTCCAACAGCTTCAGCGCACGCAGATCGTTAAAGCACTCGCGCAGCACCTTCAGGCGCAGCGAACAAATCGGCGCGCCATCGGCTCCGGGATAGACGACAAACGCATCGCCCGAGGGAAACGCGAAGTCGGCATCGGTAACGGTAAACGGATCAACCGAGTGCAGCGAATGGTGCGAATACCAGAAATTGTAACCCCACTGCAAAAAGCCACCCATGTTATAACGATACAGCAGCACACCGAGAATCCGGTTGCGGAGCGACGGCATCGCAAAGAAGCGGTTGGGTTCGTGATTGCGATACTGGCCGCAGCAGTAGTAGCCCCACAGACCTTCAATGTTGCGTTCGTAAAACGGTTCGATGTGGTCAATGGCCGGGATCGGATTCGGCACGGCGCCGGAATCGTAGAACTCCGGTTCGGAAAGCGCATCAATGAGCTTATAGCCCGGGAAGATCTCGCGGATCAGCGCAGAATGCGCGGCGTAGACCGCAAAGCTCTCGGAATCGGGTTCGTCGGAGACGTGCACATAGCAGCGTTCGGCAATACCGTGCGCAGAGGCAAAGGCCGTAAAGGCGGCTGCAAAAGCGCGCAGGAAGGCAGAATATTCTTCCCCAAGGGAATCGGTCTCCCAGCCGAAAATACGCTGATAGACACCGTCAACGGTCGCCATGACCTTCGGCGCGTTGAGTGCCCCCCATTGGCTGAAGAAGTGCGACAATTCAAACCAACGCACACCGACGCGGTCGCACATGGCGATCCAGCGTTCGAGCTTTTCAAACCCGAACGTGTAAACACCACTGGTAACGGTAACGTCGACGAGCTGTACCGTCGGGCGTTCCGTGCCGATGGCTGTATCGAGCGGCGGCGTAAAGAGCGGCGTTAAGAGCATCGTCTGACCGTGCTCGACCGCCGTTTTGGCAAAGTTCTCCACGATCTCCCAATGGCGTTCGGAAAAAACCGGAACATCGTACCAGGTTGAGAGGCAGTCGGAATGGAACCAGTTGGTGTAGATAAAATCATGCTGCGGCAGGTCTGCGGCAAGGATCTCCACTTCCAGTTCGGCTTTCTGCAAAACTTCTCCGCCGTACACAAATGAAACGGTCACGGGATAAGTCCCCGCAGCACGCGGTTCCGAAAGCTCAAACCAAACGCTGCGCCACTGGTGCGCCGGCATCGGCACACTGTCGCTGTAAGGGCGGAGCAGATCCGGGTACAGCCCCGGAGCGGTACGCAGAAAATAGTCGTCGTGGTCGGCGTAGGTCGGCATATCGGATTTCATCAGTTCGACCGAATAGAGCTGAAAGGAGAGCTCCGATTCCACCCGCACCTCGCAGTTATACAGGCGGTGCGGAGTTTCCAGATAATAGCCGATCTGGAATGAAAGAGCTTCGTCCCGGAAACCGGCAATGCGGGAAATATCGGCTTCCTGCGGGGCTTCATCGGCAAAGACCTTGACCAGCGAAGAAAGCACGCGCAATTTCAATTGGTGTTCCATAAAACATACTCCTATTCATAAAAATAGGCGGCAGAGATTCCCCTCTGCCGCCGGGACATTACGATTTTTTTGCAGATGCCTTGGCGGCACGTTTGCTTTCAAGATTGCGGAGAGCCTTATGAACCGTCCAACCCTTGATTCCGTTCGTATAGGCAACATGGCAGAGAATCGGTAGCGGAATGATTGCAGGGATGTAGAAAAACGGCATATACCATGCGGTTGCATCGAGGTAGAGCTTGCAGACATTGAAGTACGGTTCCCACGGATAGAGCATGTAGCCGAGGATGGAATTGAAGATCGAAGCATTGAGCGAGAAGAAGCCCAACAGCATATCAAAGAACCAAGCAACAATGATCGGCGAAACGGCAAGCAGACCCATCTGCAAGCCGGAATATTTGGTGCCGCGCGTGTAGCGCATCTGCAGGCTGCCGGCATGCTCTTCGCCGAGATTCCAAAGAGGCTTGTATGCGATGATCAAAACCACGGCTTCGGTAAAGATCGTGGCAAAGACTTCGTTCCACGGATTGATATAGCCCTCTTTGTCGGCAAAGATCATCATGACCAGCAAAGTCATGACAACATAAATCAGCATCGCGAGCAGTTGGTAGCCAATCAGTTTACAAACCATGCGAGCCATCGAACGCTCGAAGCTGTGTTTTTGGAACACCTTTTTCAGCACGACATGCCCCTCTTTCCGTTGCATTTTGTTGTAGCGGATCAGAAAAAACTACATGTATTATACACGATGAGGTCCGGTTTGTCAATCAACTATCCTGCAATATTTTTTTGCCACAGGCCTTGACAAAAGTGATTTTATCTGATATACTATTATAGTCTTGTACAGAACATGGCACCATAGCCAAGCGGTAAGGCAGAGGTCTGCAAAACCTTTATTCCCCAGTTCGATTCTGGGTGGTGCCTCCACAAATCCCGAATGCTTTCGCATTCGGGATTTTTCTTTCTCGATTTCATATATTGAGCGACCACGCAGAAAGGAAAAAGCCACATGGCGGAGCTTTATTTTTTCGGAAACAGCACCCCCAGCCAGATGATGGGTATGGCACTTTTGACGGAGAATCAAACCATTTTGGTCGACGGCGGTACGCGCGGCGATGCGGCGCAGATTTCCGACCTGCTCGCCCAACACGGCCGTACGACCATCGACGCATGGTTCTTCACACACCCGCACCACGACCACATCGGCGCATTCGTTGAGCTCTGCGAACGCTGCGGCGAGGTTCCGGCCGAACAGATTTTCTATCACTTCCCCACGCATGCGGAGGTGCTTGCATTCGGTACGCGTACCGAGCACGAACGCGTGCTTTGGGAATGTTTCTTCGCCATTGCGGATACAAATTGCAACCGCTTCTTCACGATCGCGCCGGGTGATGCCTTTGCATTTGATGACGTCACCATCCGCGTGCTCCGCGTTTATAATCCCGCGTTCACCGCAAACCCGATCAACAACAGTTCAACCGTCTACCGGATCGATTCGGCCGGTAAACGCGTGCTCGTTTTAGGCGACTTAGGTGTTGAGGGCGGTAACGAGCTGATGGATATGTACCCGGCAGAAGTCCTTTCCGCCGACTACACGCAGCTCGCCCACCACGGACAGGCCGGTGTTTCGAAAGAATTCTACGCATATATCCGGCCAAACTGCTGCCTTTGGGCAACGCCCGACTGGCTTTGGGACAACTGCGGCCCCGACGGCCCCGGTTCCGGCCCGTTCCACACGCTCATGACGCGCGCGTGGATGGAGGAGCTCGGTGTCAAAAATCACATCATCGGAAAAGACGGCACTGCCCTGATCCAACTGTAAGGTTGCCGTTTTACGGGGAGGAATCCTTGATGCTGAAAGAAGTATTGGCTAGCAAAGCGTATCTGCCGATTTTAGAAACCACAGACGGCTTATCCGTCACGCCGCAGACATGGCCGCAGAGGCGGCAGGAACTCAAAGAATTGTTGGAGACCTATTCCTACGGAAAAACGCCCGACCTCCCGGTGAGGGTTTGGGGCGAAACGGTTGCTTGGGATGCAAACGCCTATGCGGGGAAAGTGCGGCAGGAAAAGCTGAAGATCTCGATGGAGACCGAACGCGGACTGTTTTCGTTTCCGATCGAGCTGTTTGTCCCCCAGTCCGTGCAGCGGCCGCCGGTATTTCTGCACCTCGCCTTCCGACCGGTTCCCGACCGTTATATCCCCGTAGAGGAGATCACCGATGCTGGATATGCGCTCGTTGTTCTCGTCTACAAGGATCTGGTCAATGACAACCCCCACGGCGATTTCACCGATGGTTTGGCCGCATATTTCGGAACAACTGCCGACCGATCCCCTGTTGAATGGGGCAAGATCGGCATGTGGGCATACGGAGCCAGCCGCGTGATGGATTATATCGCGGCGGATCGGCCGGATCTGGACAGCAAGCGCGTTGCCGTGATCGGTCATTCCCGGCTCGGTAAAACCGCACTTTGGTGCGCCGCACAGGATGAGCGTTTTGCCGCCGCCATCTCCAACGATTCCGGTTACGGCGGAGCAGCCTCCTCCAAGCACGGCAAAGGTGAACGCGTGACCGATTTTCTGCGCGCAGGCAGTTGGGACTGGTTTTGCGAGAACTTCAAACAGTTTTCCGGCGACGGCGAAGACACAAAGCCCTACGACCAAAGCTTTCTGTCCGCGCTCATTGCTCCGCGTTATCTCTGCGTCGGTTCGGCTGTGCTCGACACGGCAGCTGATCCCGAGGCCGAATTTCTCACCACACTCCACGCCTCTACCGCATGGGAGCTGCTCGGTGTTCCCGGGCTCATCTGCCCGGACCGCATGCCCATCCCCGGTGACCACTTTTCCGAAGGACATATCGGCTACCACCTGCGCGATCACAGGCACTATCTTTCCCGCGAAGACTGGAACGCCTATATTCGTTTTCTCGATCAAAAATTCCGTTCGGAGGAAAGCTGAACACAAAAATCCCCGTGAAACTTGCGTTTCACGGGGATTTGCTTATTCGTCGATGTTATGCTTGGTTCCAACCGCGAGACGGATCGACAGCGGTTCGGCCTTGTTGCGTTTCCACAGAAGGAAAAGCTGTGCGATACAGCCAAAGACCGCAATCGCCACGATCGCCACAATGCCCATCACCGCACTCGTTTCCAGCTTGGCAAGAATCGCTTCACCGGCGGAATCCATGAACATCACGGCAATGCAGAGGTTCACAAAGTCAAGCACCAGATAAATCAGACAGGCCGGCAGCACGTACTTGACGGCATTGAAGAAATACCAGCGCTTGTTTTTGATGTTATAGCGCAGGTGCAGATACGAAAGCACCAGCGGCAGGCCGATGGAAACGATGACGGAGTTGACGAAAATCACCGCATCGCGGCCCATGAGGCCAAAGCTCTGTGTCGCTTCAAAGAACGTAAAGATGCTGACCAAAAACCAGATCACGCAGTAGACAAACTCCAGCAGGATTACCGGGAAATAGGTGATAAAACCGATCCGCGAGGTATCGCGCCAAATTTTCAGCACGTTTTTGATGATACCGCCCTCGCTGTATTTTTCCATGAACTCGCGGTCGAGCTCTTCCTGTTCCTTTTCACTGATCGAAGGCACCGGTGCTGTGTACTGTTTTTTCTCGGTGCGCCTATTTTGGTATTGTTTTTTGTTTTTATTCTTGGCCATTTCGTGCAGTCTCCTCTTCCGAAATCAGTTGCCACAGCGCATCCGCAACGTCTTTGCGCCGGAGCTGTGCGTCGGTCGGCGGTGTCCAGTTGATCGTGCGGCCGACGGCAGCTTTTTCCAAAAATGCCGCAAAACCGCGCGCTGTCATTTCTGTTTGGCGGCGCTCCAGCGGCCATCCAAGCGCAAAGCCGTAGAACATCCCCGCCGAAACAGCCATTCCGGGCGCCATATAGAATTCTTTTTCGCTCTTTTGGTTCAGGTCAAACGCCGGTGTCGTGCGGTAAAGACGCGAATACATGTAGTCGCGCATGATATGCGGCGGGATCAGCATCGCATACAGCGTTTCACGCGTGAGCGCGGTGTCCGGACGGAAGCAGTTGCCGCGGCAGCAAACCGTGTAGCCGGCATTGAGCATAGCACTTGCGGACGCGAAACACGCATCGGCGGCGGAAATATCCTCAAACGGCGAACGCGCAAGCAGTTCACGCACCGAAAGTACTTCGTAGCCATGTTCTTTGAGCATCGCAAGCACTTCCGGAAGTGCTTTGGGCGTTGCCGCGCCTTGCAAGGCCGGAACGACACCGCCGGAAAACCGCAGAAGTCTTCCATCAAAGCAGGCGGGATCGTTTTTCAAACGCGCCCGGACCGAGCGGACAATCCGCAGCGATTCAGCTGCTGCATCGGTTCCGGTATAGAACCCACTGCCAAAGTCACAGGCCGGCGCAAGCACATTCAATCCGAACGCATTGCAGACATCATAGACAGAGCGACTGTCGGCCAAGAGAATTGCATCGAACGGCGGCAGATACGACGTCACAGAAATGCCGGCAGCTTCGGTCAGCGCGAGCAGACGCTTGAGATCGTCGGCCACGGAGACCGCATCGGGAAAGGTTTTGCGGCGGGAAAAGAGAACCTTGGATGCCGAAAGGTGACGATAGCCGGAGGCTGCGACCTCATGGCCGCCGTCGGCAATCGCCCGTAGGAGCTTCGGCTGCGCCTCGGCTCCGCCTTCACCATCGGCCTCGAAATCCGGCAGGTGCGGATACTGCACACCGCGCCAAGCTTCCCTGCCCGCTTTTCCACGGCGGTCGGGATAGTTTTCGGCAGTCGAACCGTAGACAGCAAAGGTCGCTTTGGCGTTATGCGCCTTCAACGCAGACAGGATAGCATCTGTAACGCCTTCTAACGCGCAGGGGCTCTCGTCGAAAACCAGCGCACAGGCGCGCTTCCCCTTGACGGGAGCTACCTTGGAGATGCGTCTTGCCGGAGCAAGCATACGCATGCCGATCTGATTTGCCATAAAGCTTGCCATACGCAGTTTGCTCCTTTCTTTTACCTCAAATTATGCGGCAGTGATCACAATTTTTTCGCCGTTAGCGCTGACGGACAGCATCGTGACGGCAGATTCGTAGTGGGAGATGATTTCGCCGGCGGCCACATCTTCGACTTCCTTTTGGATCAGGCGGCGGAGATTGCGGGCACCGAACTTGACGGAGTACGATTTTTTCGTCAGATACGCAACCGCCGCATCGTCGTAGGCCATCGTGATCCCGCGATCGGCGAGAGAAGTCTTGAGTTCGTCGAGCATCAGGCGCGTGATCTTGGCGAAATCGTCTTCGGAGAGCGAATTGAAGGTGATGATCTCGTCAATGCGGTTGAGGAATTCGGGACGGAACACCTCTTCGAGCGCACGCAGCGTTTTTTCGTCGTTCAGCGCTTCGGCCGATTTGCCGAATCCGGCGACACCGCTGGATTTCTGGCTACCGGCGTTGGTGGTCATGACGATGATGGTGTTTTCAAAGCTGACGACACGGCCATGGGCATCGGTGATGCGGCCGTCGTCGAGGATCTGCAGCAGGATGTTCATCACGTCGGGATGCGCTTTTTCGATTTCGTCGAACAGCACGACGCTATAGGGCTTGCGACGGATCTTTTCGGTGAGCTGTCCGGCTTCGTCGTAGCCGACGTATCCCGGAGGCGCGCCGATGATGCGCGAGACCGCATGTTTTTCCATAAACTCGGACATATCGAGGCGGATCAGCGATTCGGGTGTATCGAAGAGGTCGAGAGCCAGACGGCGCACGAGCTCGGTCTTACCGACACCGGTGGGGCCGGCAAAGATGAAGGAAACGGGCTTGCGCTTGGCGGAAATACCGGCGCGGTTGCGCTTGATCGCCGCAGCGACCGAATCGATCGCCTTATCCTGGCCGATCAGATTGGCCTTCAGGCGGTCTTCCAGTTCGTTTAAGCGGCGGAACTCCGTTTCGGTGACTTTCGAGGCCGGAATCTTCGTCCACAGTTCGATGACGTGGGCGAGATCCTCGACCGTGACGGCCGGGCGCTCACAGGAAATGCTGTCGAGCTCTTCCTGCAGCATCAGTTCCCTGCTCTTGAGCGTCGCCAGCGCCTGATAGCTCTCATCGGTGTTGGCTTCCATCATTTCGTCGCGCTGGGCGTTGATTTCTTCCAGCTCTTTCGAGAGGATCTTCGAGCGGGCGATATTTTTGTTGCGGAGGTTGACGGCCGAACCGGCTTCGTCGATCAGGTCGATGGCCTTATCGGGCAGGTAACGGTCGGTGATATAGCGTTCGGAGAGGAGAACGGCCTGACGCGCGATCTCCGGAGAGATCGTGACGATATGGTAGTCTTCGTAGTAGCTCTTGATGCCGTCGATGATCTTGACGGCGTCTTCGATCGACGGTTCGGCAACCGTGACCGGCTGGAAGCGGCGTTCGAGTGCGGCGTCTTTTTCGATATACTTGCGGTATTCGTTGAATGTCGTTGCGCCGACAACCTGCACCTCACCGCGTGAAAGAGCGGGCTTTAAGATGTTGGCGGCGTTCATCGAGCCCTCGGCATCGCCAGCGCCGACCAAATTGTGCACTTCGTCGATCACGAGGATGATGTTGCCAAGGCGCTTGACTTCGTCGATCAGGCCCTTCATGCGGCTTTCGAACTGGCCGCGGAACTGCGTGCCGGCGATACAGGCCGTAAGGTCCAGAAGCCAGACCTCTTTGTCCGCGAGCTTCGACGGGACTTCGCCCGCAACAATCTTCATCGCCAAGCCTTCGGCGATGGCCGTTTTGCCGACGCCGGGTTCGCCGATCAGGCAGGGGTTATTCTTTTGGCGGCGGTTCAAGATCTGCACAACGCGTTCGATCTCCTCGCTGCGGCCGACGATGCGGTCAAGCTGTGCGGCTTTGGCCTTTTCGTTGAGGCTCACGCAGTAGGAATCGAGGAATTTGTACTTTTTCTTCTGCTTGGGCTGCTCTTTTCCGGTCGGACGCGAGGGCTTTTCGGTCTGTTCATCGGCAGGCTGCTGCTGGCGAGAAACGCCAAAGAGCTTATCGAGGAACGGGAAGGTCGCGGCGTTGGTGCTGTTGTCTTCTCCATCGTCAGAACCGTCGGAAGAATCATTTTCGGACGGCGCAAGCACGCTCAGCATGTCACGCGTCATATTCTCCAGATCTTCTTCGGTGATGCCCATTTTCTGCATCATGTCGTCGACAGGTTTGATGCCGAGCTCATGCGCGCACTTCAGACAGATACCCTCGTTTTTGGGCACACCGTTTTCCATGCGCGTGATAAATACGGATGCAATGTTTTTCTTGCACCGCGCACAAAGCATTTTTTCCATTTCAGTTTCCTTTCTTTATCATCATCGCGCCGTCACAGCTTCAGCCGTCCGGAACGAGCGTCAAGGTCGATCGATTTTTTCTTGAGGCACTTGAGCGCATTGATCAGATAGATCACAAACGCAGCAATCGTAAGTAAGGTCAGTGCGAAAAACACCGACGGGAACAGCTTCGGACACGATTTTTCCGCCGCTTCGTGGAAGAAAATCGCACCGGTAATCGCGCCGGACATCCCAAGCGACACCAGCTTGCCAACGATATTCGACGGCATAACGTCATCCAGTTTTTTGACCATCACCGCACCGCCAATCATCATCAGCAGCTCTTTCAGCAGAAAGATACCGCTCAAAAGCCACGGCACGATTCCCTTGATGGTCAAGCAGGCCAGCGCAGTCAGCTGCAGCAGCTTGTCTGCAAGCGGATCGAGGATGCGGCCGATGGGCGTGATCTGATTCCATTTGCGCGCAAGATAGCCATCAATCACGTCGGTAATGGCCGCAACCATAAAGATAATCCCGGCGTAGATTCCGGCGTGGTTCGCATCAGACATATACGTCACCGCAAAACACGGGACGAGGATCAGACGAAACATCGAGAGAATATTGGGAAGGTTCACAAAAAAACGCCATCCTTTCCGGAAAAGATAGAGAATGCGGTGGGAGATTTATCCAAGCAGACCCATGAAGGGATTGATTTCACGCAGGAATTTGATGACAAACGAATTGTCGCAGATTTGCGAGGTCAAGTTGATATCCATGCTCGCATCGATCAGCGGGAAGCCCCAGACCATGATGAACACGATGATCAGCACCGACAGCACACCGAGCACCAAACCGCCAACCAGACCAAGCACATGGTTAACCGTGCTCAGAATCGGCAGATCAAAGACATTGTTGATCAGCGTTGTCAAAAGAATCGTCACCAGCCAGAACACGATCATCAGGAAGATAAAGAGAATGATCTCCGTCAGCAGACGGTCGATCACCGGTGTGACCTGACGCGTGATCGAATCGCTCGCGCCGGAAGCGGTTGTGTCGACAAAATTTTCGATGCTCTGTGCCGCCTCGGCCGGGAAGCCCCATTCCACCAAAATTTCGGTGAGCGAGGAATCCTCCAGTTTTTGCATATTAACATTCAGGTACGAGGCGAGTTTGGTTCCGATCCCCGGCATCGGCAGCACATCGGCCAGAGAATCGGCCAAAGCGCCGGACAAGCTCTTGGCGAGCAGAACCGAAAGCAGCAGCAATACAAACTTCACGACTGTCTTGACGATGCCGCGGCGGTATCCCGTCCAGATGGCCAACGCCAGAATCGCGATCAGGGTGATATCAACAATGAGAGCCATAGTTCCTCCATTTTTGATCAGGCAATGAAGATTTCCTGCGGGGTGATCATGATCAGTTTATTATCGTGCATCAAAATGATATTCGTCACACCCGGTTCAGGCGAAATATATTTTCTCACATCGAGCTCGGTGTCATACAGACAAATCTGATGACCGGTCAGCACGGCGAGCATACCGTCGCCAGCAGAAATCGCTTTGATTTCGCTTTTGGTCGAAATCTCGGCGGCGATCGAACCGTCGCCGTCGATCCGGATCAGGCGGTAGCGCGTGGTGACGTCGTTGTCGACCACCAGAAGCAGGTAGAGATCGCGGCCGTCAGCGGCCATACCGGCCACACAGTCGCCGGAAAAACTGACACGCGCGCGGATTGTTCCGTCCCAATCGATGCAGATAACATCGTCTTCGGTCACAACCAAAAAGCCGTTATCGCATTCACGCATGGTGACCACAGCGGTTCGGCCCAGCGGAACCTCGGCCATCACGCCCTCTTTTTGCAAGTTGAAGAGCAGAATCGAAGAATAGAGTTCCTGCTCACGGATTTCCAGCGCAGCAACGGCAAAGACCGGTTCTTCTGATGCGGCCAAGCCGATCGTCGCGAAATAGTCCGGTGTTTTCCACGTATATTGCCGTTCCAGCTGTTTGTTGTAGACCGTAACAGCGCACTGATAACCGTCGGCCTCGGTCACAGCGACGATACCGCCGTCGGCATTGACCGTAACGCCGATCGTTTTGCCGATTGTTTCGCCGGACGCAAGCGCGCCGTTTTGATCGGCGACAATGATCGAACGGCCGCCGCGGTCGTAGACCACAAGAATATCACCTTCCGTCGCCGTAGTCGGCTGCGTCAGCTGGCATTCGGTTATAAATCCGGCCTCGCCGTCTTCGGTGGCGTAACGGATATTCGTGGTTGTGACAACGGCCAAACCGTCGGCAAATGCCGTATACTTGGCGGTGTTTCCGGTGATGATATCGAGCGCACCGCCGATTTTCATCAGCGATTTTCCCTCGTCGCGCAGAGTCACGGCTTCGCGGAAGGTATCCGGCTTAAAAAAATCCCAATGGCGATAGATGCCCACGCCGAGAGCGACCAGAATCGCCAGCAAGGCAAGGATAATCGCACCGTGGCGCAGCACGCGGTTCACGCGGCGGCGGCGTTTTTTGCGGCGCAGTTTTTCCGAAATCAGTTCCACACGCGAAACAGGCTTGGCGGAGATCTCTTCGTTTTCGTTGATGACATTGTTTTCAGTCTCGGACACGTTCTCCGCCCCCTTTTCTTTGGTTAAAAAATATGTGTTACGCAGTCGTTACCGGATCCATTCGGACGCTTCGCCGGAAGCGTACCAAATGCGGTTCAGATAGAGCCCATGCGGCGGCAAAGTCACACCGGCTTTCGTGCGGTCGCCGCGTTCGATCAGTTCCGGAATCTCGTCGACGACGATTTTCCCATCGGAGACCGCCACCAGCGTTCCGGCGATGATGCGGACCATATTGTAGAGAAAACCGTCGGCAGAAATCGTGATCTCCGCCACGCCGTCGCGCTCTTCCACGCGGCAATCCCACACATTGCGGCAGGTATCCTTGACAATACTTCCGGTCGCCATAAAGACCTTGAAATCGCGTTTTCCGCAGATCAGACGTGCTGCGGTGTCCATTTTTTCGATATCCAGCGGATAGGGATAGTAATGTGCCCTGTGGTAGAGAAACGGATCCGGCGCTTTCCCGCCGTAGATGCGGTAGACGTATTCTTTTCCGACGCAGGAAAAGCGCGCATGGAAATCTTCGGGGACGTCGAGCGCGGCCACCAGCGACAGATCCGGCGGCAGAAACGGCCGGAGCGCAGCCGGAAAGCGGTCGGCCGGAATCGTGCAGCGCGTTTGGAAATTCGCGACGTAGGTTCGGGCGTGGACACCGGCATCGGTGCGCGAACAGCCGAATACGCCGCGTGGGAGCTCTTCTCCGGTCAGACGCCGCAGCGCAGTTTCCAGCACTTCCTGCAGGCTCAGCGCGTTCTGCTGAAACTGCCAACCGTGGTAAGCACTGCCGTCATAGCGCAGACGGAGGGCAATATTGCGTTCTCTGCGTTCCGTCATATGCCGTAGATCCCCGCAAGAATGATCGCGGCCTCAAGAGCCGCACAGAGGAAAAATGCAAACCAGTCGGACAGGCGCAGATGCATCACTCGGTATTTTGTGCGGCCCGATCCGCCGCGGTAGCAGCGGCATTCCATCGCCGTCGCCAGTTCATCGGCGCGTCGGAACGCGCTGACAAAGAGCGGGATCAGGAGCGGGATCATCGCTTTTGCGCGTTTCAGGAGATTGCCGCTTTCAAAATCCGCACCGCGCGCTTTTTGCGCCGACATGATTTTGTCGGTCTCGTCGATCAGTGTCGGGATAAAGCGGAGAGCGATCGTCATCATCATCGCCAGCTCGTGCACGGGAAACCGGACGACGCGCAGCGGAGAAAGTAGGCGCTCAATACCATCAGTGAGCATGATCGGCGAGGTCGTGTAGGTGAGCATCGACGTACCCGCGATCAGAAAGACGATGCGCAGGATCATGTAGAACGCAAACCAAAGGCCCTCTTCGGTGATTTTGATGAACTTCCACGAAAAAAGCACGTTCTCGCCAGGCGTAAAAAAGATGTTCAAAATCGCAGTAATGGCAATAAAGATGATCAGCGTACGCAGGCTGCGCAAGATCAGCTTGGGCGAAATGCGCGACGCAAGCACAACAAACGCGAGAAGCCCAAACGCAATGGCATAGCCGGCCGGACTCTTGGCCGTAAATACCATGACGATATATAAAATTGTCAGTACAAGCTTCATCCGCGGATCAAGCTTGTGGATCACGGAGTTGCCCGGAAAATACTGTCCGAGCGTGATATCCTTGAGCATAGTTTCAGTTGAATCCTTATCTCTGTTCGGCGAAACAGTTGGTCACCGATTGTTTTTTTCCTTTTTCAGGATCTCTGCAGCCTCTGCAAGCGTATAGGCCGACGGAACAGACGTACCGATCGCGCCCATCTGCCGAAGCCGGCGCATCACACCTGCCGCAAACGGCACGTCCAGCCCGGCTTCAATCAGCTCGTCTGCACGGTCAAACACCGCCGCCGGTGCACCGTCCATGATGATCCGGCCGCCGCGCATCACGATGATGCGGTCGGCATTTTTGGCAACGTCGTCCATGCTGTGCGAAACGATAACGACCGAGCGGCTGCCGCTCTGCTGGTAAGCGCGGATATAACCGAGGATCTCGTCGCGGCCGCGCGGGTCAAGTCCGGCAGTCGGCTCGTCAAGGATCAGAAGCTCCGGCTCCATGGCGATCACGCCGGCGATCGCCACACGGCGCTTTTGGCCGCCGGAGAGCTCGAACGGCGATTTCTTGAGCATTTCATCGGAGATGCCGATCATCTCCGCCGCCATCTTCACGCGGCGGTCGATCTCTTCTTTCCCAAGCCCCATGTTCGTCGGGCCAAAGGCGATATCCTTCTCAACGGTCTCTTCAAACAACTGGTATTCCGGAAACTGGAACACGAGACCGACCTTAAAACGGATGTCGCGCAGTTTTTTCTTGTCGTCAGCGATATTCTCGCCGCGGATATAAACATTGCCCGAAGTGGGCTGCAATAAGCCGTTAAAATGCTGGATCAGGGTGGATTTCCCAGAACCGGTGTGGCCGATTAGGCCGATAAAGCAGCCGTCATCGATCGTCAGGTTGATCGAATCCAGTGCTTTGAATTCAAACGGCGTTTTCGGGCTATAGATATGTGTCAGGTTTTCGCATCGCAGCAGTTCTGCCATGGCGGTTGTTCAGCCTCCCGGTGCGCGTTTCGCACCAAACTCAGTTCCGTTCTGCCAGCCATGCGGCAATGCGTGCAGCACAGCTTTCTTCGTCAAAAGCGTCCAGTTCCAATCCCGCCGCTTTGCCGCCAAGCCGCATAAGCAGCTCGACCGAAGGCGGAACGTCCATACCAACCGAGCGCAGCGCATCGACCTGCGTCAACGTTTCGGCGGGAGTGCCGTCGAGGAAGATCTTACCCTCGTTCAGCACGACCACGCGGTCGGCTTTGGCCGCTTCGTTCATATGATGGGTGATGAGCACGACGGTCAGATCGTACTCCTTTTGCAGCGCCAGCACCGTCTCCAGCACTTCCTTGCGGCCGTGCGGATCGAGCATAGCCGTCGGCTCGTCGAGCACAATGCAGTCCGGGCGCATCGCCAGAACCCCGGCGATCGCCACGCGCTGCTTTTGTCCGCCCGAGAGCAGATGCGGTGCATGATTTTTAAACTTCGTCATCCCTACGGCTTCCAGCGCGTCGTTGACACGGCGGACGATCTCGTCGTGCGGGAGCCCCAGATTTTCGGGCGCGAACGCCACGTCCTCATCGACAACGGAGGCGATGATCTGGTTGTCGGGATTCTGGAACACCATACCGGCCGCCTTGCGGATCTCGAACAGCAGATCCTCGTCGGCGGTGTCCATGCCCTTGACATAGCACTTGCCGCCGGTGGGCAAAAAAATCGCGTTGAAATGCTTGGCCAGCGTCGATTTGCCGGATCCATTGTGGCCGATGATCGCGGTGATCTTGCCGCGTTCGATCTCCAGCGAGAGATGATCGACTGCCGTGTGCGCGAGCATATCGTCGTTATTCGTATATTGGTAAGTCAGATCAACAGTTTGGATCATGGCTTCGGTCACGGGTCTTGCCTGCTTTCTTTATGGTATCGGGAAATTCGGTCAGCAGTCGGCGCGCCATCTCGTGGTCGCACCGCACGGCAGCGCCAGTCCGCTCGCCGTCACCGGGAGTCCCAGCTCACCGGTTTCGGTCGTACCGCCAAGGGTACGTTCTACGGAGTCGCGGAGCATATAGCCCATCGCTTCGGGCGTAAGACCGGAGGAATAGGAGTTGACGAGCAGGAAGAGCGGCTTATCGGAAAAGAGTGCACAAACATTGCGCACGAATCCATCGATCTCATCCTCAAGATGCCAAGTCTCGCCGTTGGGTCCGCGCCCGAACGACGGGGGGTCCATGATGATCGCATCGTAGCGGCGGCCGCGGCGTTTTTCGCGTTCGACAAATTTCATGCAGTCGTCGATGATCCAGCGGATCGGACGGTCGGCGAGCTTCGAGGTCTCGGCGTTTTCACGCCCGACCTGCACCATGCCGCGGGCGGCATCGACGTGACAGACGTCGGCACCGGCCGCCGAAGCCGAAAGCGTGGCGGCACCGGTATAGCCAAAGAGATTCAGGACGCTGATCGGGCGGTTGGCTTTTTTGATAAGTCCGGCTGCCCAATCCCAGTTGGTCGCCTGTTCCGGGAAGATACCGGTGTGCTTGAAGTTCATTGCGCGGATATGGAACTTCAACGAGTTATAAGAGATCATCCAGCGTTCGGGGATATGATACTTTTCCCAGTGACCACCGCCGGAATTGGAGCGGATGTAGCGGGCATCCGGTCTCGACCAGCGCGGATCGTCGGACGCACGGCGCCAGACGGCCTGCGGATCCGGCCGCACCAGATAATATTTTCCCCAGCGCTCCAGCCGTTCGCCGTCTCCGCAATCGAGCAGTTCATAGTCGCGCCATCCGTCGCTGATCCACATCGTTCTGTAAACTCCTTATCGTCAAATACTCTGCTGACCGTTTCTTATATAATATAGGTAACAGATTCGGTTCTCCTGAAAATACCAATAGAATTCCATTATTTTTATATTTTACCACTCTATCCCCTTTCCGTCAAGAGACAAATCGTGAACATTCTTTGAGAATCCGAGCTTTCACATCTTTTTCGCCGGATGAAAAAAACATTTCAGAATCTTCTTTTCTTTTTGAAAAAAAGACTTGCTTTTTTTCACCAAATATGGTATCATATCAAAAGATATGATAAGAGGTTAGTTATGCCTCTTGTAATACATGCGAATGAATGGAGTATTGTTCTTATGGAAATTGCGATTACTATTGTTCAGCTCATCTGCTCGATCATCCTGATCCTGACGGTTCTCTTCCAGAGCGGCAGCAAACAGGGCCTCGGCGCGATCGACGGTATCTCCGAATCGTTCTCGAAAGGCAAATCGAAGGACATCGACGGCAAGCTTCGCGTCCTCACGATCATTGTCGGCATCCTCTTCGTCATCACCACCGTTGCGCTGAACGTTATTTCCCTTTCCAAGTAAGTTTTGCAATTCAAAGACCGCGTTCGTTTCAAAACGAACGCGGTCTTTTTCTGTTTTATTTGGTCTGGCAATTTTCCCGGTATTCCGCCGGGGTCATCCCGAACTCTTCGGTAAAAGCCTTGATCAGACCACTGTGTGTGCTGTAGCCGCAGAAGCGGGCTACATCGGCAATCGGCGCGTTGGTATAGCGCAGCACCATGCGCGCATTTTTCAGGCGCACCTCCATCATTTTGCGTTTGAAGGTTTTGCCGTACATTTTCATAATCAGCCGTTCGGTCTGGCGGACACCGAGATGCAGCATTTCGGCAACCGCTTCGATCGTCAGCGGCGGATGGGCAAAGCGGCGGTTGATCAGAAAGTCGATGCGGACGTAGAGATCGTCGAGTTTATCCTGTTCGCTGAGCGGTTCTGCCGCGGCGGTATGCAGAGGCTCCTCATCGATCAGCAAACGGTACATATCGACTACCAGCGCAGTCAGATGTGCCTTGAGCTTGAGTTCGGAAAACGGCTGCATATCGGTGTGCTCGGCGTTGATCGCCATAACGCTGCGGCGCAGATTGGCTCCGCCCGGGATCCGCACAATATCATCGGCGTTCTCCAAAAGGCGCTGCATCGGACCGTAGATGTCGGCGGCAGTATCCGGCGCATCGGGCACACGGGATATGGCAAAACGCAGATCATAGGCGAGGTCGATCCCATCCGGGCTGACATCACGGCGGTAGTGCGGGACGCCGGCAGGCACGATGAAGCACTCACCGACCCGGAAACGATATGTACCTTTCAGCGTTGTAACCTGCGTGATGCCCATCTTCACAAAGAACAGCTCATGGTAACGATGGGTGTGGTAGAGCGGCAACTGCGTAAAATAGTTCGTAAAGCCACACGGATACAGCTGAACGCCGATATTTTCCACTTTGATGTTGACGATATTGCGCCAAAGGCCGGTGTTGCGGTTGCTGGCAATCGTTTCCAAATGTCCACACCTCTTTTCTCATCGCTTTGTTTTGCTTTTATATATTATACACAATTTTTTCCGATTTGAAAAGAGGGCTGTATCGTTTTTTCGACGATCGTATCAGGCCAAAGCCAATGCGGATGTCATCAAACCGACATTCTCGGCGTAGATCGGCCCAAAATCGCGGAGCGGCAGCGGATTTTCACCAAGCCCCGCTTCTACCGTATAACCAGGACGGTTATACTGCGCGATAAACCAGTCCTTATAGCCGGCAAACGACGATTCGTACGGGGTTTCTGCCAAAGTATATCCGCTCACCTCGGCCAAGGCCAGCCCGATCGTTTCGGCACGCGGCGGACGGTAGTCGAGAAACTGCCAGAAGATCACTTCGCCCTGCGTATGGTACGAAAGCGTCAGGCGAAAGTCATGCGCACGCGTGTAGTCATAGACTGAACGGCTCTCTCCGGCTTCCAGCGGTTCACTGCCGACAAAATCGCGCGGGGCCGGGCGCGTATAGCCTTGGGCAAACTTAATCTCCCTGGCACGCTCCCACTCGGCCGGGTACGAGAGATTCGGATCGATCCCGACGATATTGGCCTTCCACCCCTCCGGAAATGGGATCTGCGGAAACTCCGCGGCAATCGCGACTGCACGCTCGTATGCAGTTCCGTCAGTCAGAGCACCGGTCACCAGATCGACGCCATCGGGATTGACCATCGGCACGACCGACAGCGTCGTGCGTTCCATCAGTGCGGCGGCATCCTGATCGCCGATCCGGCCGCCGAATGCGGCTGCCGCGGCGTACTGTTCACAGAACTTCAGGAGAAGCAGCGCGGTGATCCATTCGTTGGCATGGTGCGCACCGTTGAAAAAGACCTCGGCCGCACCATTACCGATCGTCAGGCTTTGCAATGGTTTGCCCATCACGCTCTCACCGATCGTGCCCGTGCGGAGAAACGGATAGCGCGCGGCAAGTCCGGCAATATATACCGCGGCAATGTCCGAAGTGATCGGGATCTCACCGCTGACCACGTCGAACCCAAGCGGGATCACCAACCTTTGACCGATTTGCAGACGGTCAGAGCGCAGACGCGGATTGGCCGCGGCAATCGCCGAAGTAGTTGTTCCATAGCGGCGGGCAAGGCGGTAGAAGGTGTCGCCGCGGGCAACGGTATGGCGGCGAAAGCCCGTGTAGAACGGCATCAAAGCTTCCTGTGTGCGCGGGCCGGCAATGCCGTCGGGAACAAGGTCGCTTTGGGTTTGGAATTTGGTCACGGCAAGGGCCGTGTTATGACCGAAGATGCCGTCGGGTTGGCCGGGATCAGTTTGTGCGCGGTACAGCGCAAGCTGTAGGAAGGCAACTGCCGGACCGCGGTCGCCGGAACGCAGAGTTTTGATGGGTGCCATCTCCCTTCTTTGCAAAAAACATAGTTGGTTTCACTCCATCCTATGCGTTTTTGCCCGGATTTGTCCAAACAGTGCGGTTCCAAGAGAGCTTCCGCAAAAAAATCTCTGATTTTGTCGAATCTGCTCATTTACTTATGAGGGATCATATGCTATAATATTGAGTAATGGAAATCGGTTTCGGCCACCGCGCCGAAGCATAAAAGGAGCAGACGTATGAACTATTCTCATGAAGTTGAAAACATGTGCGTCGTTGCCAAGGGTTGCGACCATGGCCCTGCCCCGATCCCGGAAGAAGGCAGATGGGTCAAGTCGAAGGAGATCTCGGATATCTCCGGTCTGTCGCACGGTATCGGCTGGTGCGCACCGCAGCAGGGCTGCTGCAAACTCACGCTGAACGTCAAAAACGGTATCATCGAAGAAGCGCTCGTTGAAACGCTCGGTTGTTCCGGTATGACGCACTCCGCGGCGATGGCCGCCGAAATCCTCCAGGGCAAAACGCTTCTGGAAGCGCTGAACACCGACCTCGTCTGCGACGCGATCAACGTCGCTATGCGCGAGATCTTCAAGCAGCTCGCTTACGGCAGAACCCAGACGGCGTTCTCCGAAAACGGCCTGCCGGTCGGCGCCTCGCTGGAAGACCTCGGTAAGGGTCTCCGCTCCCAGGTTGGTACGATCTTCGGCACGAAAGCCAAGGGTGCCCGTTACCTCGAAATGTCCGAGGGCTACATCCTCAGCATCGCGCTCGACGCCAACAAGGAAATCACCGGTTACAAATTTGTCCACATCGGCAAGATGATGGAAGCCATCCGCAACGGCGTGGATCCGAAGGAAGCTTACGAAAAGAACATCGGTACCTACGGTCGTTACGAAGGCGCGGATTCCTACATCGATCCGCGTAAGAACTAAGAAAGGGGGCTTTTGCAATGTTGTTTGAAGGCTATGAAAGACGTATTGCGAAGATCAACAAGGTCTGCGCCGAATACGGACTGGAAAAAATCGAGGATGCAAGAGACCTCTGCCTCTCCAAGGGCATCGACGTAAACGCGATCATCAAGAGCACCCAGCCGATCGCTTTCGAAAACGCTGTCTGGGCCTACACGCTCGGCTGCGCCATCGCCATCAAGAAGAACTGCACCAGCGCTGCTGACGCCGCCGAAGCCATCGGTATCGGCCTGCAGGCGTTCTGCATTCCGGGTTCGGTCGCCGAAACCCGCGCTGTCGGCCTCGGCCACGGCAACCTGGGCGCCATGCTTCTCCGCGAAGAGACCCAGTGCTTCTGCTTCCTCGCCGGCCACGAATCTTTCGCCGCCGCCGAAGGCGCGATCAAGATCGCTCTGACCGCCAACAAAGTCCGCACCTCCCCGCTCCGCGTTATCCTCAACGGTCTGGGCAAGGACGCTGCGTACATCATCTCGCGCATCAACGGCTTCACCTACGTTGAAACCGAATACGATTTCGCCACCAGCGAACTCAAGATCGTCCGCGAAGTTCCGTTCTCGGACGGCGACCGCGCCAAAGTTAAGTGCTACGGCTCCAACGACGTTCTCGAAGGTGTCGCTATCATGATCCACGAAGGCGTTGACGTTTCGATCACCGGTAACTCCACCAACCCGACCCGCTTCCAGCACCCGGTCGCCGGCAGCTACAAAAAGTGGAGCTACGAAAACGGCAAGAAGTACTTCTCCGTCGCTTCCGGCGGTGGTACGGGCCGTACCCTGCACCCGGACAACATGGCGGCGGGCCCGGCTTCTTACGGTCTCACCGACACCATGGGCAGAATGCACGGCGACGCGCAGTTTGCGGGTTCGTCCTCTGTTCCGGCGCACGTCGAAATGATGGGCCTCATCGGTATGGGTAACAACCCGATGGTCGGCGCCACCGTCGCCTGCGCGGTCGCAGTCGAAGAAGCTCTGAAATAAGCTTTTCCGCTTTCCAAAGAATCCTTTGTGCCTCGCGCACAAAGGATTCTTTTTTTCGGAATTGACAATTCCGGAAATTATGCTATCATATACCCATAACCACCAAGGAGGAACCGCCATGAAATTTGTGATCAACCACGACCTGCATCTGCATTCGCAGCTGTCTTCCTGTTCGCGCCATCCCGAGCAGACCGCGGAAAACCTTCTTCGCTACGCCAAGGAAAACGGCCTCCGCCACCTTTGTCTGACCGATCATTTTTGGGACGATGCGATCCCCGGCGCCAATGGTTTTTATCAGCCGCAGAACTATCCGCACGTCGCACAGGCACTCCCCTTGCCCACCGACAGCGACGTGACGTTTGACTTCGGCTGCGAAACGGATTTTGACAAGCACATGACCCTTGGGGTCAGCCACGAAACGCTCGATAAATTCCGCTTTATCATCGTGCCGACGAGCCATCTGCACATGACCGGGTTTACCATCGAACCGGACGAAAACGGCATCCGGGAACGCGCAGAGCTTTATATGCGGCGCAACCACGCGCTGCTCGATCTGGATCTGCCGTTTGCAAAAATGGGGCTCGCGCACTTTACCTGCGGCCTGCTCGACCGAAATTGCGAGGGCTCGCGCGACGACATCATCAACGCGATCGGCGACGATGCGTTCGAAAAATTCTTCGTTCGTCTTGCCGCCAGCGGCATGGGACTGGAGCTGAACCTCCCCTTGGAGGATTGCACGAACGAAGCCGTACTTCGTCCCTACCGCATCGCCCGCGCCTGCGGCTGCAAGTTCTACCTCGGCTCCGACGCGCACACGCCCGACGGACTGAAAGAAGCGATGGCTCGCTTCACCGCCATCGTCGACGCGCTCGACCTGACCGAAGAGGACAAGTTTACGTTTGCATAAGCTGCATAAGTGAGAAACCGCCCCGGATGCAATTCAATTTGCATCCGGGGCGGTTTTGGGGTTGTCAGAAATTTGTGTTACTCGTTAACAGTAACCTTTTTATCCTCATCGATCGTCATCGTTTTACCGTCGAGGGCGAGAGTGGTGTACTCCTTGCCGTTGACGGTAACGATATTGCCGTTATCATAGAAAGTCTTGATTCTCCACTCGCCGGAGAAATCTTCATCGATGATGTTGCCAGATGTAGTCAAAGTGATTTTGGACTGGTAGTTATCGATCTCAATAGCCGCACAGTTTTGGTTGACGATAGCGCCAGCTGTGTCACCGGCAGAGGCATTAAAGGTGCAGCCGGTCACAGAGACTTTGTTATTGATCTGACCGCCGTCCTTATAAAGAAGAATCGCCTTACCAGCAGTATTGAAAGTGCATCTGTTAAACTCAACTTCTAACGCACCATATACTTTGACATACTGGCCCTTGGCCAAATTAAAAGTACAATCATTGAACACGACTTTATTACCGTACAGATTCATCATTCCATCGATAACACAGTCATTATAGGTTACAGTACCAACATGCTGAACACCGGTATAATCGCCGCTACCTTTAATAGTCACTCCATTAAACTCCACAATACCAGTGTTGTTAAATGCAGGCTTGTTGATGGTAATAACCGTGGCTTTCGTGCCAGATATTTTTACCTCGGTAACCGTTTCGGTAGTCTGATTACCAGTACCGGCCAAAGTGTAGTCTCCAGCATTCAGTGTCACATCGGCCGCTTCGCCAGCTTTTATAGCGCTATTCAGAGAAGCCGAAGATGAGACTACTTCTTTACCGTCGATGATAAGTACACCGGTCGTTCCGGGAACAAAGCGACCATAAATATTGGTATCAGTATTATAGTTGCCGGTCACGCCAGCATAGGAAACATCGTTGATAATGGTTTCACCAACATGGGCAGTGCCAACCGCGATACCGGTATGCGCCGCATCTTCACCGTTGATGGCAGTACCACTAACGATCAAGCCCGTAATGGTGCTGGTGGTGTCAACGTTGCCGCCGGAATGGCCGATTGCCGCACCGACAGAGCCACCACCGGTGATAGAGCCGCCGGTCACAGAGCAATCCTCAATGGTAATGTCGCTATAAACAGGGCCATCGTTTTGAACATTCCAACCAGCTGTATAACCCACGAATGCGGCTGCATACTTGGCACTCTCCACACTGCAGTTCTTCACATGGCAGTTCGTAATCGTAATAGCATCGCTGGTGTCGCCATCGCCAACAAACAACGCGCCATAGTTGGTCGTGGAAACAACGGAGCAGTTCTCCAAAACAACACCGTCAAAGGTGTAGGCAGAGGAACCGCTATGGGCTACAAACAGTGCGCGTTCAGTGCTGTTCAGGTTGCTGATCGTGTTACCGTTACCGAGCATAGTGAAGGCCTTATTGCCCGTAACAGGAGTGATGGTCTTACCGGTCATGTCGATATCATTGGCGATATAAATGATATCTTTTGCTTGCAGATTGGCAAATGCAGCAACGAGTTCATCCGCCGTCTTAACAACAACAACATTCGTTCCTTCAAGCTTCTTGTCACCACCGGTAACCGTGACCAGATCGTAAGAAGCAGCAGCATCTTCGTCGACCCAAACTTCGAAAATGCTATCCGCGGCAACATCGCTGATATTGACTTCGGACAGAGTGATATCAGCACCGGCAGCGCTCTTGACCAAAATTGCAGCCTTCTCTTCGGTCTTGAAGCCGGTACCGGATACGGTCAGAGTAACCTTCGCAGGAGCATCTACATACTGTTCATCAATCTTAATGCCACGGCCGTCGGTAGCATCAGTCGTGTCGATGGTGCACTCGGTCAGAGTAACGGTTTGGCCTTCAGCAGTGATCCACAGACCATAAACGTCAGAACGGCTAGTATCATTGATGGTAACCTTATTCATAGTGGTGGTCTTGCCGGCGTTATCCAGCGCGACAGACTTTTCAAAGGTCACCTTTTCAATAACATAGTTACAGTTACTGAATCTGAGATCGTAAGCATTCCAAGTACCGGCGCTGTTACCGGTGCTGGTCATGATACCATTCTGAATGGTAATGGTAGCATCATCGTTCTTTGCGCCAATTGCCGACCAATAAGTGGTGGTAATGTTCAGTTTCTTTTCATTCAGATCGATGATGATAGTCTCGGTTTCCTCGCCACCCAGCTTATACTCGCCGCTGCCGCCAGTAATAGTGCCCAGAGAAGAAATCGGCAGGTCGATATTATTCAGCAAGATAACGTGAATGTTTTCATCAGCAGCGGTCAGGGCTTTCGCCAGCTGATCAGCAGTCTCAACCTCGGTCACGCCGCAGTGCGGGCACTTTACGCCTGCAATATGCGCGTAGACAGGAACAAAATCATCGTTTTTGCTACTGCCGCAGGAACAGGTATAAGGAGTATAGCCTTGGGTGGTACAGGTGGGCTCAACAGGAGTTCCGGCAACCCACTCATGCGTATGCGCGATCACGATGTAGCGCGTCCACTTGGCGAGGACGGTGACGTCGGATTCGATCGCCGCGTCGAAATCGAAGGCTTTGCCGTCGGCGGTGTACCAGCCCTTGAAGTCGTAGCCGTCGCGGGTCGGATCGGCGGGTTTTTCAACCGTTTCGCCGACTTCGACGGTGACTTCCGTCACCTTGCCGTCGGTGTAGTTTTCGTCAAAGGTCACCGTGACTTTATTGGCCGCGGGAACCACTTTTTCGCTGTAGCGATACAGGATCGCCGCGATCTGGCCGCGAGACGCGTCGGCCTCCGGCGAGAGCTTATCGGCAGCAGTGCCGTTGAACAGGCCAACGCCGACCGCCCAGTTCATCGCTTCAACCGCCCAACTGCTCACTTCGTCGGCATCGTTGAACTTGGCGAGGTTATCCTCGTCCGTCTCGACGTCCATGCCCTTGTAGACAGAGTAGCGGTAGAAGGTGACCGCGAGCTGTTCGCGGGTCATTTCGTCCGCCGGGCCCATTTTACCGTCGCCGTAGCCTTTGATGATGCCGGCATCGGCAGCCCAAAGGATCGCGTCGGTGTACCACTGTCCTTCCGGAACGTCGGTGAAGGGGTTTTCGGCGTCGACGGCCGGTTCGCCTTCGAAACGCCAAAGAGTCGTCACGACCATGGCACGCGTTGTCGTGCCGGCGGGATCGAACTGATCGTTGCCGATACCGTTCATCAGGCCGTTTTCGCTGACGTAGGTAATTTCGTCATAGAACATATGCGTTGGCGGAACGTCGCCGTAGGTGTCTGTCGCAAACGCTGTGGGAACAAGCGACAGAAGCATGCAGAGCGTAAGAAGCGATGCAAGTATTCTTTTTCTCATTTTTTCCTCTTGTTTGGATTGATTTTATTTGCATACAAGGTCAGCATTCAGATTGCCACCCTTGCCACTGCCGATATGTTACAAGAGAGCAGAACATCTTTATATGACGTCCAATGCTTTTCGATCGCCTGTTTCAAGGAGGTTCATCCTTAAAAGAAAGGCTCCGTAGACCTCTTCTTCTGCTCTCTGCCGCACTTTCACGGCATCTTCATACTTGTCGTAGGAGCCCAAATACATCAGTTTTCCCTGAAAGCGCAATCTCACATACCATTTGTTTTGCTTTTTGTGCCAATATACGCCTCGCGTTCCACTGGTGTTGGCAGCTGACGGACGCATATCACTGATTTTGGAAAGCTGCGTGCCTTCAACGAACCCCGCCGCCTGTACCATAGATTCAGCATTTGCACGGCGCAGACAATTGACACACATTCTCTCTTTTTTATCAGTCAGAGAGTCGCTGGAACGGTAAACTATCTCGCCGCATTCGCACCGACATTCCCATAGCAAGTTCGTGCGGCTGCCGCGTTTGCGTTTTTCGTCTGCTCGGCGCAGAACCGTCAGTTTTCCAAACACCTTGCCGGTCAAATCTGGCGATCTCCCGCAGCCGCAGCTCGTGATGTGGCCATTTTTCAGATTTCCGGTCGTTGCAATATGCGTATTTCCGCAATCGCAAAGACACCCCCATCGTCTATGACCCTTGCTGTTGGAAGGCAGCAATTCCGTCACGACAAGCTTTCCAAATCTTTGTCCAATCAGATTCTCATACTCGCGCATTTATCTCTGATTCCCCCGGTAACAATCGTATACATCTTGACAGTCCCGATGAATTGTTTTCAAACTGTGCGTAATGGTACACATTTTTACACTCTCTGTCAAAAGAATAACGAGCTTCTAAATACATACAAATATCATCTAATATTATATCTTATTCCCTTTAAAAATGCAAGAGAAAAAACGCGTAAAAATGTGTACTTTTTTTCCATTCTTTTCTCACCGCCGTTAAGAATGTGTGCACGTCCATTTTATAAAGGTATGGCTGGAGACACCGAGAATTTCGGCAGCTTTCCGAGCCGAGATTTCCCCCGCCTGCCATTTTGGATAAACCAGATCAAACGAACTCGGAACCGGAAGCGGCAGACGTCCAAAACGCACACCGCGCGCTTTGGCAGCGGCAATCCCCTCGGCTTGTCGCTGCCGGATAAATTCCCGCTCTGTTTGCGCCACATAGCTTAAAAGCTGCAGCACGATATCGGCAATGAGCGTACCCGTCAGATCTCTGCCTTGGCGTGTATCGAGCAGCGGCATATCCAAAACAACGATTGCGGCGTTTTTCTCCCGCGTGATCATGCGCCATTGCTCTAAAATCTCGTTGTAGTTTCGTCCGAGTCGATCAATGCTTTTTACCACAAGGGTATCTCCGGGCTTTAGCTTGCGCAGCAGTTGTTGGTATCCCGGACGGTCGAAATCTTTGCCGGACTGTTTGTCCATATAGATTCGATCCTCCTCTACGCCAAATTCCCGCATCGCCGTACGCTGTCGGTCTTCGTTTTGATCTCTCGTGGATACGCGGACATATCCATACATTTTTCCTGCTTCCTGCATGGTCATTCCTCCTTATCATTCCCAGTGTTGATGCCAGCGGCTGTCATAATTTTATCATGAGCCGTAGGAGCAAAATAATGCCCCCGAAGGATTACAATATCCTTCGGGGGCATTTGCGTCTTCCGTTGTGTACAACACACGAAATTGTCGGCGTTTCGCACGATTGCGCCAGTTTTCCACGGTTTTAATCCTCTGCGATCAGCCAAAGAGTGTCGCCATGGGCTTTTTCATCGAGATAGGCCACAATCTCCTCACAATACGTCCGCCGTTTGTTATCACGGTATGCAAGAATCCCAAAAGAGTCTCCCCTGCGGCCGACAAAGTGATTACTCTCCAATGTCGGCATACTGTCTCCTCCGTCCGGGCCTTGTCTCTCGGCATAAATATGCACCAGCATATTAAAGGAATCGACCATCAGATTGTTGCGGATCCGATAATTCTTTGCCGGGTTGTCGCTTGACCAGCTTTTGATATGTGCGCTTTCTGTTTTATCGGGGCGTTGAGCGCAGAAACCGCGTCCGGCATGCCACATCAAATTGTCTTCGATCACCAGATTTTCCATATGGCTGGGATTATCCTGCGGAAGGCCTGAGAGGAAATACTCAATGGAATAATTGCAGTATTCCATCACGTTGCCGGAGTAGCAAATATTCGTCTGAGAGAAATCGTCTTTGTTCGTCCGTTCAAAGCCGCGCATCGTAAACTGCTGCGTCACAGCCGCGTCGTATATTTGGGTAAACCAACAATCGCGCACCGTATACCGGTCGCATCCGCCGTAAATTTCCACGGCGTTGCCGTACCGGGTGGCATAGTTCCGCCCAAAAAGTCCTTCCTCCTGTATCGAACCGCCGATCCAATGGAATTCGCAGTTCTGCACCGTCAGTCCCTGCATCGTGCCGGTGCCGACGCCATGGGAACCGACGTAGCAAATGCAGAAATTGTCGATCGTGACGTCGGGGCCCCGCGTAACAAATCCGTGGCGTTTCACAGAAAACTCGATGGATCTAAACCGTTTTCCCGGGTTTTCACAGCTGTAGAGATAGACCATACCGTCGGAGAGATCGTGCCAGAAATGCAGATCCGTGGTCAGATCTCGCCAATCGGCAAACGGTTCTCCGGTCGTATTGTTCCAGGTCGTTCCGTCGCTTTCCCGACGGAGAATGCATTTGATCGCGTGGGCCTCACCGTGATTGAAAACAATCGTCCCAATATCGTCCTGCCAGCCCTCAAAGCGCCAGATATGTTCCACACCCGTAGGAATCCATTTTTCCGCCACTGCACCATCTTCGGGCGAACCGTACAGTTTCGGCTTCGCGCCTTCGCCGTAGGCCGTATACGTAACACCGGCCGCCGCACAGATTTGCCCCCGCCACAGATCCCCCCGGTGGAACCGTACCACAGAACCGGGTGCCAACACTGCTTCATTGACTTTATGCAGCGTTTTCCACGCAGTTTGCGGAGAACGTCCGTCGGCCTCGTCGTTGCCGTCGGCGGAGACATAATAGGTATCCCCTTCGGCCGGCATGGGCAGATTGGGACGATGCACAATCGCATCAATTCGTTCGTCTGTCATGTGTCGCCACAGCTTCAATTGTTCTTCAGTACAGTTTCGGACGTTTGTCATAATTCCCTCCTGTTATTCTGCAGAGCATTCTTGGCCGCGATGCTTAATGCTTACGCCCTGCATAATCAGATCATGCAGGGCGTATTTCTATGCAATTATTCGGTTCGGAGCGCGACGACCGGGTCTTTTTTGGCCGCACTTCTCGACGGGATGATGCCGGAAATCAGCGTTAAGAGCATGCTGATGGCAATCAGAATCAGAGCCGTCGGAACCGGCAGATAGGCGCTCAGGTTGGAGAGACCGGTCAGGCCCTGGATGATCGCGTTGATCGGGATGCAAAGCAGGTACGTGACCAGCACACCGAGCAAACCGGAAGAGCAGCCGATGATGAGGGTTTCGGCGTTGAACATTCGCGAGACATTGCGCTTGGAAGCGCCGATTGCGCGGAGGATACCGATTTCTTTCGTGCGTTCCTGCACGGAGATCAGCGTGATGACACCGATCATGATCGACGAAACAACCAGCGAAATAGAGACAAATGCGATCAGAACGTAGGTGATGGCGTTGATGATCGTCGTGATCGACGACATCATCAGACCGATATAGTCGGTGTATTTGATCTGCGAGAGTTCGTCGACATCGGCGTTGTACTCTGCAATTGCGGCTTCGATCTGGTCTTTTTCTTCAAACGAAGAGGCAAAGAGGTTGATCGACGCCGGCTTTGCCAGATCGACACAGCCGAGCTTTTCGAGGTTATCTTCGTAGGTCGATTCAGAGAACGAGAGCACCTCGTCGTGATAGAGCGCGCACTGTTCGGTCGTGTACATCGCCAGCGACTGCGTCAGCGCAAACGCGAGTTCCTGTGCACTCATGGCACTCAGCTGCGCACGCACACCGGCCGCATACTCCGTTTTAACCTGTTCGGCGATCATCTGCGCAAAGAGCGCGGTCATATCTTCGTCGCTCATCGCCGTGATATACTGCTGGATTTGTTCTTCGCCCATGCCCATCTGCTCGACCATCGCCGCGCTCATTGCCGCTTCCATATCCGCACGGGTCATCGAGCCCAGCGTCTGCTGCACAACGGCATCGAGCTGTTCGGCGGAAGGAATGCTCATGATCGCAATGTAGGTTTCGGCCTTGCCCTGTTCATCGAGCGAATTGACAAAGTTTTTGAATTCCGTTTCTTTTTCGACCGCGGTCATGCTGCCGGTGCTTTCGGAGAACGGCAGACCGGAGAAGATATCGGTCATCGGATCGGCCTTTTGCGCCAGCACCGCCGCAGATTCCTGCGACTGGCCAATCACGTACTCGGTCAGCTTGCTCGTGTAGGCGATCGCGCCGGTGAGCATCGCCGAAACCGCATCTTCGTTGGGGCGGATGATACCGGAGACCTTGAGGACGGTGGCGTTATCGTAGAGGTAGCGAAGGCCCGCATCGCTCTCACGGAGATCAACGTAGAGGCCGCTCTTTTCATCGAGCGAATAGCAGTCGGAATTGAGGATCACGCGGAAATCCATATTACAGATTTCTTCGTAGCTCCATTTTTTCGTATCCGTCGGGATCTCGCCACCGGTCAGCGCAGCCTGCATGATGGCGTCGATTTCGGCTTCAGGCTTGAGGCCGAGGGCATAGAGCGTGATGTCGTCGAGCTCGTTATTCTCGTCGACGACGAGTACGATCTCGTTATACTGCGTCGGCCACGAACCGTAGATGACGTCGTACTGTTTTTCCAGCAGCGGACTGATGAGCTTGCCGTTGTCGCCGGGCAGCATTTCCTGCCAGATACTCATGCCGCTGGAGGCCATCATATCCATCATCGGATTGCCGGCGTTTTCCGACATCGTAATCATCGCCGACATATCCATGCCGAGGTGTTCGACAATCAGTTCCTGCATCATCTGCTGGGCATCCGAGCGAATCACCGTATTGTCGACACCCTTGGTATAGACGAGCAGATCCAGATCGTAGGTATACTGCACACCGTTGATGGCGGTGGCAAGCGCGTTTTCGGGATCGGAACGCTCGGTTTCGATAAAGGTTTTGAAGGAGGCGAGGTCATTCTCAATGGCTTCCACGCGGTTGAGCGCGTTGATCAGGCTATAGATCGCGGATTTGCTGTAGATCGCGTCTTTTTCATGCTGTTGGATCGATTCCGCCGCACCGATAAACGACTCCATCAGTGAGCCCATATCCATATGCGTTTCGCGGATCGTCAGCGGATAGGACGAAAGCGTGTCCTCCTGTACGGTATCGATATAGGTGGAAAGCCCCTGCGACACCGCGTAGATCAGCGCGATGCCGATGATGCCGATGCTGCCGGCAAACGAGGTCAGCAGCGTGCGGCCTTTTTTGGTGAACAGGTTTTTCAGCGAGAGACCAAACGACGTTACAAACGACATCGCCGGTTTCTTTTCTTTTTTGGTTTCGGCAGCGAGTGCGGCGTCCTTTTTGCGATAGGCCTCCACTTCAGCATCAGAAAGCGGAGCGCTGTCAGAAGTGATCACGCCGTCGAGCATGCGGATGATACGGGTCGAGTAGGTTTCGGCGATGTCGGGGTTATGCGTAACCATGATAATCAGGCGGTCTTTGGAGATCTCTTTGAGGATATCCATAACCTGCACGCTCGTTTCGGTGTCGAGCGCGCCGGTCGGCTCGTCGGCGAGGATGATATCGGGGTTATTGACGAGTGCACGGGCGATCGCCACGCGCTGCATCTGACCGCCGGACATTTCCGCCGGTTTCTTCGAAAGCTGATCGCCCAATCCGACGTCCTCGAGCGCTTTTTTGGCGCGGGCACGGCGTTCGGACTTGGAGACGCCCGACAGCGTCAGCGCCAGTTCGACGTTTTGCAGGACGGACTGATGCGGGATCAGGTTATAACTTTGGAAGACGAAGCCGATCGAATGGTTGCGGTAGGTATCCCAGTCGCGGTCCTTGTAGTCTTTGGTCGAACGGCCGTTGATCACGAGATCGCCTTCGGTGTACTGGTCGAGACCGCCGATGATGTTGAGCATCGTGGTTTTACCGCAGCCGGAGGGACCGAGGATCGAGACAAATTCGTTTTCCCGAAACTTCAGATCGATCCCCTTGAGGGCATGAACGGTACCGCTGCCGGCGGGATAATCCTTTTTGATTTGTTTGAGTTCTAACATAGGCGTGTTCCTTTCCGGTCTGCCCAATACAGCACACACAGCCAAAATATGGTACTATCGATTCGCAGTATATTATAACATAGTTATACCCCATAAAGAAAAGAATGAATTGTAAATTTTTTGGGTTTTCACAAGTTTTTTTCGTCGTCCTGTTTTTTGTTTCCAACAGAGTACGGATTCTTATTCGGCCGGTACGGCGTCGGCTCGTTTCCGACCGAACCCAGCCAGCCAAATACCCACATCCGCACACAGATCGCTGCCACCCAAAGTCCCAGCGCGATCCACACAAGCCAAAACGGCCAACCGAGCAAAAAGTGCAGCGCGGCCAACAAGATCGCAGGGACGAGCCCCTCGAGGTTTAGAAGCAGATTGATCAGCAACGTGAGAAAAAATCCGCGCCGCCTCCTGGTCGTTCGCATCGTCTCCCCCCTTTCGTTACAGCATTCGGTATCACGTTACCGCAAACAAGGCACAGCAAATGCTGTGCCTTGTGGAAAATACGGTCAGATGCCGCGCACGTTCTCGAGGCGAACGACAAAAACGTGTTCGGAGCTTTGCGCCATCGGGTTGAGCGGCGGGAAGCAAAGGCGCGCCGCACCGTTGTCGTCGACGATCTTGATCTCCGCACCCGTACGGTCGCCCAAAAGCGTCGCTTTGAGCTCCGGCGCATACGGAACCGCCTTTAAGAGGCGTTCTCCAAACGGATAGGCGTGGAGCATCGCGTAGACCTTGCCATCGCGCTTGGTGTAGCAGAGGTCGGCCTCGGCGTTGTCGGTATACTTGCGGGAGGCATAGATCGCTTCGCCGTTGACTTTGAGCCACTTGCCGATCTGCAGCAGGCGTTCTTCCTGCAGCGGCGGGATCTTGCCGTCGGCAGAGGGACCGACGTTCAGGAGCAGGTTGCCTCCCTTGGAAACGAGGTCACAAAGCATCCAAATCAGCGCGTCGGCGGTCTGGTAATCCTCGCAGCGCTCGTTGCGGTTGAGGCCGAAGGAATGGCCGATGCCTCGGCATTCCTCAAACGGACGGCCATCGGGATTTTCCAGCAGGCGCTTACCGTCGACCGTGCCGTATTCGGTCGTGAAGTTGCCGCCCAGACGGCCGCGGGTCTCGTTGCCCCAGCGGTCGTTGGGCACGATCAGATCCTTCATCGAGGATTCGTTATAGAGCCACTGCAAAAACTCGGTGCTGTGCCAGACGCTGCTCGGGTGCGACCATTCGCCGTCGGTAAAGAGCGTATGCGGATGGTACTTCTCGACCAGTTCTTTGAGCATGGGGATCAGGTGTTCGAGCGCGTAGCGTTCGGGATTTTCGAGGTACAGCGGGTGGAACCACTCGTAGACGGAGTGGTAAACACCGAAGCGCACGTCGGTTTTGGAGAGCGCTTCGCTCAGTTCGGCACAAAAGTCGCGGTGCGGGCCGACGTCGTAGCTGTTCCAGTTCCACGCGTAATCGGTTTTGAACATACAGAAGCCGTCGTGGTGCTTACTGACGAGGTTCATGTACTTCGCACCGCTTCTCTGGAAAATATCCGCCCATTCGTCGGCGTCGAAGAGTTCAGCCTTGAAATCGGCGACAAAATCGGCGTACTGCTTGCGCTCGCCGTAGGCGCGGTTGTGGAAATCGCGGGTATATTGATGCTCCGGCTGCAGCACGCTCCAGCCGTACCATTCGGCGTAGTCTGTCGGCTTGGCGTAGGACGGCACAGAATAGAGACCCCAGTGGATAAAGATGCCGAATTTTGCATCCTCAAACCATGCGGGCACATGGCGTTTATTCAGAGATTCCCAGTTATTTTCGTAAAGCATCGGACAGCTCCTCTCTGCGGTTTGCTTCTTTTCTACATGATACCATATTTGGGAGAAAACCGCAAGTGGCTTTGAAGATCCTTTCATTATATCGGGCTTATAAAGGGCGGTGTATCAATTGTTTTTCTTCCGAATTTGTGCTATAATGAATGTATTGCAACGTTACTTTCGGAGGGATCTTATGAAACAAACAAAGCGAATTGTCAGCTTGTGTCTTCTGTTTGTCATGCTCCTGGGCGTATTTCCGCTAAGTGTATTTGCAGACGACCTCGTCATTTATTGCCTGCCCGACGGCAATATTTGGTTCGACCGCGAGACCGGAACCATCGTCAGCGCAGACCCCGAGCTTCATTCTGCCCAACTTCCATCCAACATTTTCGGCACGAAAGTCACCGCAATCGGTGATTGGGCATTTGCCACCTGTCCGAACCTGACAAAAGTGGTCCTGCCCGGAACGATTACTTCGATCGGTGAACACGCTTTTGCCGACTGTCACTCATTGGGATATGTGGTCTTTCCTCGCAGTCTGAAGGAAATCGGTGATTGTGCATTTAACTGTTGTACCTCGCTTGAAGCCGCTATTATTCCCGAAGGGGTTACTTCAATCGGCAAATATGCGTTTGCGGATTGTGTGCGTTTGACAGAGGTGGATATTCCGGCAAGTATAACATTCATCGGAGACGGTGTATTTGCCCGTTGCGAGCGTCTGATGCGCATTTCGGTGGATCCTGCCAACACCGCATACGTTGCGGTTAACAATGTTTTGCTTAACAAAGCGCAAACACATCTGGTTTCAGCAGCGTGCACACTCAGAGGCAGTTACGTACTCCCCAAAAGTGTAACAACACTCGGTTCGGGCGCGTTTGGCGGCTGTACGGAACTGAGCGAGATCATTCTCCCCTCCGGCCTGATGCACATCGGCTTCGCTGCCTTTAGAAATTGCAGATCGCTTACGCACCTTGTGATTCCGCAAAGTGTGACCACAATTGAAAACATCGCGTTCGATAGTTGTACCGGTATCACAGAAATCGTAATTCCCGACAGTGTTACGTCGCTCGGCGAATCGATCTTCCAAAACTGTACGTCGCTGACAAAAGTACGGCTCCCGGAAAATATTACACGCATCTATGAGGGAATGTTTGGGGGATGCAGTTCCTTAAAAAAATATGTCGTCCCTGAAACGGTTGTTGTGATCGAGGCAGGCGCATTTTACGCCTGCTCCGCCCTTACGGATATTACCATCCCGGACAGCGTAACGTATATCGGTGAGCTCGCATTCGGCGACTGTATTGCGCTTGAGAAGATTAATTTGCCTGCTAACCTGACCGAAGTAGGAGAGCGCCTGTTTGAAAACTGCACATCGCTCAAGCAGGTCGGTTTGCCCCGACACCTAACACAAACCGGTCATGGTACATTTATGGGCTGCACTGCACTGAACGATCTTGTAATCCCAAGCGGTATTTCCGTGATTTCAGCGTATACGTTTGAGAATTGTTACGGGCTGGAGACACTCTGGATTCCGAAGAGTATTACCACAATTGAAGAAGACGCCTTTTGGAATTGCATCGCCTTAGCAGACATATACTACGAAGGCAGCGAAGAACAGTGGAAACAAATCGTAACGCCCGCCGTAACAAATGAGCTTCGGGCTGTTACCATTCACTTTAATTGCAAGCAGCCGATCCCGCCGCTCGGTACGGCATACGCCTCTACATACCAGATCAGCATTGACGGCACACCGGTCAAGTTGCAAACATACGCGCTGAAGAACGAAAAGGGTTACGAAACCAACTACGTCAAGCTGCGCGATATCGCCACTCTCATCAACGGCAGTGCCACACAGTTCAACGTCGATTGGGATGGCGCGGTCAATATCATCACCGGCACAGCTTACGAACCTAACGGCACCGAAATGGCGACGCCGTTTGCGGGCGACCGGAACTACGAGGCCGCGTTTGCCGAAACCAAGATTGACGGCACTGCGATTGACGTGCAGGCAATCCTTTTGAAGGATGACCAAGGCGGCGGCTACACTTACTACAAGCTCCGCGACATCGCCGAAGCGCTCGATTTCGACGTCAGCTGGGTTCCCGGCACAGGCATCGTGATCGACACCGATCAGCCTTACACAGAAGATTAATTTTTCTATTCCAATCAAAAAAACGCGTAAGGCAAAAGCCTTACGCGTTTTTTGATTGATTCTCTTATTCGCCTTTGAGGAATCCGTAGTAGCGGCCAAGCCAATACGGGAAGGTGAAGATCGTGCCGGTTTCTTCGTAGAGCGGGCTGCCGCTGTCCATCGGGATGAACGGGTTTCCGTTCCACTTCATGATGCGGCGTTCGTCGGGCGGCAGAAGCGTTTTGATTTGGCGTTTGCCGAAGCGGTCGACGTCTTCTTCGAATTCGAGGTCATCGCGTTCGGTGTTGTTCGGCGAGAAGGCGCGCAGGTCGAGCGGCAGATGGCGCAGCGTCCACAGGCAGCCTTCCATATCGTAGTCGATTTCGGTGTCGAGGAGTTTATAGATGTAGGTCCAGAGCGGGTTGAGCTCACGCTGGATATTGCGCCAGAGCTCGCCCATGCCGTACTTGTACTTCGCGAGCAGCTCCGGATCGGTCTCCAAGAGGATCAGCGGCAGATAGGTCAGGTAGGCAAGCTCTTCGTCGGAGTAGTTGATCGTCGGTTCTTTGCGGGCAAGGTAGGTGCAGCAGAGGTCGGCGTAACCGAGGTCGAACGCAAGCTTTTTATACTCGCGCTCGAAGCGCTCTTCGCCGGTCAGGTAAGCGGCGACCTTGACCATCGTCAGCATTTCGGCGGCGTTGAGGAAGGTATCTTCGTAGCCGCGGCCGTTGAAATAGTCGAGGTTCCAGTTGCCCCACATCGTCGGCCGGCCGGTGACGTCGATGAAATAGTAGTCGTTGGCGACGACGTAGTCGACGATATCGGCGGCGGTCTGGCGGATCTTGGCCTTCAGTTCTTCGTCGGGCAGCAGGTCGTGGGCGACGAGGTAGAGCATGAAGTGGCCAACGACTTCGTCGCTGGAAGTATCGGATTTCCAGAAAACTTCGCCGTCGTCCTTAGCCAGCCAGAAGCCGTCTTCGGGCAGGTGTTCATCTTTGGTGACGAACGAACGGGCGAAATAGCCCTTGATGCCGGTGACATCGACCAGGCTCAGAACGGCTTTCGTCGTGGTGATCGCGCGGTTGAGCGCATCTTCGGAACCGGTCACGGCGTATTCGTAGCAGGCACCGGCGGCATACATCGCCGTCCACAGACCGTCGTTGTCTTCACTTTCGAGATGGTATTCCGTAAAATCATCTTCGCGGGCAAAATGCGGCGAGGTGACAAAGCCATGGCGCATCTGGCGTTCGAGCACACGGGCGTCATAGATCGCGGATTTTTCCGCCATCGTCATTTCTTTGTAGTAGAAATGGGAAATGCCTGTTTCGGTCCAAACCCAAACACCATTTTTATCATCCGGCGCGATCGCTTTCACCGCATCATCGGCGAGATAGCGCGGGCCATTGAAGTACTGGACGTTATCACGGGAATATTCCTCCTGCGCCATGCGCAGAGCACCGCGCTTGCTGCCCATCCAAAGCGCACCGTCTTTGGCATAGCACCAGCAATCGGCCGAGCCATTGGGCAAGGGATTGGCCTTGGGGCGAGCCGGCGCACCGGCATAATCGAGCGGAAATTTTTCGACCATTTTCTGCAGGAAGGGACGCAGTTCGATCGAATCCTTGGGAGCGGCTTTCAGGCGATTGATCAGCATAGGGATCCTCCTTTGATGATTCCCGCGCGCAAACGGCGGGAGGATGCGTCCGGAAATCCGGACAGATAAAAAATTCGGGCTGTCAGAAAATCCACAGCCCGAATTGATTGACAAAACGATCGCTCAGATCAGCTGCAGAATATAGTAGACACCGTAGCCGACAAGCAAAACAACGGCCGCAAAGACCGCGTAATAGAAATACTGCGAACCCAAAATCATGCAGCCGACGAACAAGAGCGCCACCGCAGCCAGGGCGATGAACACCGGGAGATAGTTAAAACGGTCGTTTAAGAACCGGATTTTGAGCGAACCGAGCGAAATCTCACCTTTTTTGCGCCACAAGAGCCACAAAAACGCCGCCGACAGCACCAAAACCGCCGCGTAGATGATCTCCAGCACTTTCCAGCCGCCCATCCAAAGAAGCAGCGCATTCGGAAGCGTGTAGAGGAGGTAAAACACAACGGCACTCAACCCGAGAACCAGCATGGAAACAAAGCATTCACGCCGCACAAGCCAATAGAGAATCGCGAGCGCAGCTGCAGCAATGACGATCATCATCGAAACACGCGCGCCCAAACCGCTGAAGAAATACTGCACAGACGTGCTGAAAAAGAGCATCAGCGCCGTCAGCGAAACATTCATCCAGTTGATCAGCTTGTCCTCCGGCTTGCCACCCTTACGGCGCATCTTCAGATGCAAGACCGCACCGACAACCGTCATCACCGCGCTCAACACCATCGTCGCGATATACGCGATCGTGGTGGCCAGCGTACGTTCACGGCCGCCAATCACACCGCTGTTTTTGATCAGCGTGATCAGAAAAATATATACGGTAGCAGCACCGAAAACAAGCAGCATCTTATTGGTGATCAGATCTTCTCTCTGCTTTTTGGCTTTCAAAGAAGCCTGCACGGTCTTGCGATCGCCCTGCATATCTATAAACAACCCTTCGTCAAATAATCTCAGTTTCGTCAAAACTCGCCGAACGCATACATCAATGCGGCCAGCACACACATCGGCGCGGTTTCACAGCGAAGGATACGTTTGCCGAGTGTAATCATATTATAGCCTATTTTTTCGGCATTGTCAAATTCTTTTTCCGAAAAACCACCTTCCGGTCCGCTGAAAACGCTGATCGACTGCACTTGTGCGCAGTTTTTTTCGCTGAGTACGGCTGAAAGCGGTTTTGCGTCCGGTTTTTCGCTGCAAAAGAGCGCAAGATCCGCTTTTCTTCCGCGGGAAAGTGCAGCTTCAAACGTCATGATTGGCAGAACCTGCGGTACGACCGCACGGCCGCATTGCTTGGCAGCTTCGGCCGCGATCTTCGCGCGGCGCTCGCCTTTTTTTTCCACGCTGCCGCCTTTGGTCACGCAGTGATCCGACCAAAACGGGATGATCTCGGTCGCACCGAGCTCGACACATTTCTGGATGCAGAGATCCAGCTTATCGCCCTTGGGCACGGCAATATACATGCTAACGGAAACGGCAGGCTCAGTCGAATCGCACAGGCGCTCGGGAACGAGTGTGACCTCCGAGGCGGTAAAGCCGTCGATCACGCAGTCGTAGGCGTTGCCTGCCGAGCAGACGACGAGCCGCTCGCCCACGCGCATGCGCAGCGAAAACGAAATATGCCGCGCGGCCTCACCGTCGAGACAAAACGGTACGCCCGGTTCGATCGCGGTATCCGTAAAAAATCGTGGCATCTCCCCTGCTCCTTTCCGACAAATCATACAACTTTAATTATACTATGGAAGGGGCTGTTTGTCAACTTTTTCCGTGAAGCGCAAGACAGTTTCGCACTTGCCAACCAATCAATCAGCAGGACTGTTGGGCTGAATCCGGCGTGATCCAGAATCTTTTGATCCAAACCTTCGCGTTCGGTTCATAAACAGTAGTTTCATACACTCCACCGTTTGCAAGGATCGTCTTCTCGCTCCCGATATTGCCGTCGATACAGGTGATAAGCACCTTTTCGATTCCGATACTTTTGCAAAACGGAAGTGCTGCCTTCAACATTTTTTTAGCATATCCCTTTCGCCTTTCATCTGGTCTCACGGAGTATCCGATGTGGCCGCCGAACTTTTCAAGATACTCGGTAAAATAATGCCGCACCTGAATCATACCCACAAGTTTGTCATCCGTTGTGCGGACAAACAAAAATTGCGTCGCGGCAGCTCGATCGTTCGGAACGGCGGCAGCATCCTCGTTTGCTTCGCAGAACCTGATATATTCTCCCGGATCTGCCATTCTGCGCAGAGATCCTGTACCGTCCATGGAATCACCGGCAGCCAGAAATGCACTTCTATATTCTGCGATTTGTTCCGCATATTTCATGGTTGGTTTCATCAGAATGTAGTCTTCCATCGCGTCCTCCACTTCCCGGCTATCGTAACGGCACTATAGCATCATCGTTTGTATTATACCATACTCCCCCGTTTCCCGCAACGCGCAAAAGAAAGGACTGTGCTATAAAGGACAGTTTTTCATTTCAACAGGAAATAGCACCTACCAACAGGAAAAGGACAGAGAATGTTTTTACACGCTCTGTCCTTTTTTCTTCACAAATGCATATCGTGAAATATTTTGCTTTGCAAAATGTGAAATCATGTTCTGTCGAACATTGTGAAATATCTCGCTCTGCTCGATGTGAAATGAAATAAATCCCCTCACGCCCGCAGGCATTTCACTCGCTGAAAGCGAATTTCACGCACAAAGTGCATTTCACAAATCCCGTAAGGGATTTATTTCGTTGCGCAGTGTCCTTTAGGACACTGCGCATAGGCTCGGATATTACTTCGCCGATTCGTTCTGTCCGTTTTTCAGAGCTTCTGCCTGTTCCTTTTGGGTCTTGGGATCGTAGGAAAGCATCGGCTCGACCGACAGTCCGCGCAAATTACGGTCGACGTAGTTTTTGGTGATCTTCATAACGATACCGGAAAGCGTGATGACACCGATCAAGTTGGGGATCATCATCAGGCCGTTGAAGGTATCGGAGATATCCCACGCAAGCGACGAGGTCATCATCGAACCGGCCATAATGACGATGACGAACACAGTCTTGAAGCCGACCGTCGCTTTTTCGCCGAAGAGGTAGGCAAACGCAGTAGAACCGTAGTGCGACCAGCCGAGAACGGTCGTGAAGGCAAAGAGCAGGAGTGCGATGGCGATGAACATGCTGCCGAAATCGATGCCGCCAAAGGTAAAGACCGTACCGAAGGCCTTGGCGACCAGCGTCGCGTCGCCGCCGCTGCCGGCTGCGATCGCGCCGGTTTCGAGGTCGATCACGCCGGAGGTGAGAACGACGAGCGCCGTCATCGTGCAGACGATCATCGTGTCGGCAAAGACCTCAAAGATACCCCACATACCCTGCTGAACCGGTTCCTTGACGTTGGAGTTGGAGTGGACCATGACCGACGAACCGAGACCGGCTTCGTTGGAGAACACGCCGCGCTTGAAGCCCTGCGTGACTGCCTGCATCACCGTGAAGCCGACCGCGCCGCCCCAAGCGGAATTGGCCGTAAAGGCATCGGTAAAGATCGCCGAGAAGGCCGCACCGATCTGATTGTAATTAACGCCGATGACGATGAGCGAACCGAGAACAAAGAGGCAGACCATGAGCGGGACGATCTTTTCCGCAAAAGAAGCAATGCGCTTTAAGCCGCCGAGGATGATCAGCGCGCCGAGGATCATCAGCGCCACGCCGATAAGGATCGCGTAGAGCGAAACGCCGCCGACCGGCACCGACGAGAGCGACTCGATTGGGAATGCGCTTTCGATGTTGGCGACGATCTTGTTGACCTGACCGACGTTGCCGATACCGAACGCCGCCAAAACCGTGAAGCAGGAGAAGAGGATCGCCAGAATTCGGCCGAGCTTTTTGCAGTGCTTTTTGGCGCCGAGGCCGTCCTGCAGATAGTACATCGCGCCGCCGGCCCATTCGCCCTTGGCGTTCTTGCGGCGGTAGAAGATACCGAGCACGTTTTCGGAGTAGTTGGTCATCATGCCAAAGAAGGCCGCCAGCCACATCCAGAACACCGCACCCGGGCCGCCCACGACGATCGCCGCGGCGACGCCGGCAATGTTGCCGACACCGATGGTCGCAGCAAGCGCCGTACAGAGCGCCTGGAACTGCGAGATCGAGCTCTTATCCTTCGTATGGCCGATGACGTTGCGCTGGAAAAGGCTGCCAAGCGTATGCTTGAACCAAAGGCCGATGTGCGAGATCTGGAACACCTTGGTCAGCACGGTCATCAAAATACCGGTGCCGAGCAGGATAAAGAGACCGCTTTTGACCCAGACAAAGTCGTTGATCACGCTGTTGATCTCGGTGATCGTTTTTTCGGCCTCACAGCCGCATAAGAGAAGCGGCAGAGCGGCCAGCGCGAGTAGTTTTGCTTTTTTCACAAAAAATCTCCGTCCTTTCTTTTCGCAAATCCATATCGCTGCAAAAAAGGCAGCAAAAAAGGAGCACTAAAAATAGTGCTCCGAAGATCCCGCCTATGCCAAACAGTGCATAAACAAAAAGTTCTGTCCTTTTGCCTGAGAGTTTGTCTGCATTTGCAGAGTTTCACCTTCGGCCCCCGCGTATTTCATCGGGCTTCTCCAGAGCACCGTCCGTTATCAGTCTTTGATTATAAATCACCTGAGAGCGTTACCCCTTCGGTCGCCTTGCGGCTGTTTCCTGACAACTTCATCCGGTCGATATGAATTTGTTGGGTTTATTTTACCACAAATAGTTGCAGAAAGCAAGCACATTTCGACAATTAAACAATTCTTTTTGTTTTGCCGTTTCCGGCAGCCATCGCGTTTTTTACATTGACTTTTTCTGCACAATTCGTTATAATTAATGTATAGAAATGATCGGGAATACCGTTTTTAATTCCGTAAGAATGTGAGGAGATCGTATGAGTTCATCATTCTGTACCAACTGCGGCAATCCGCTGACGGAAGGTGCAAAGTTCTGTGCCAATTGTGGAACGCCGGTTGCCCAGCCGGAACCGATTCCGGAAGTTCCGGCAGAGGAAGTTTCCGTGGAAGAAATTCCGGAAGCCGTCGCCGAAGTTGCTCCCCTGGCGGTTGAAGATACGGCAGAAGCCGTCAAACAGGCTGCGGAAGATGTGGCCGCCGAAGAAGCTATGACTGAAGAACCCGTCGCGGAGCTTTCGGAAGTTCCGGCGGAAGAGGAACTTGCGGAACCGTTTGCCGAAGAAACCGCTGCTGAAACGCCGACCGAGCCGGTCGTTGAAGAAATCGCCGCAGAATCGGCTGTCGAAGAAACCGTTGCTGAACCGGTCCGGGAAATCCCGCAGCAAGCGCCGGTTTATGTCGCTCCGTCTTATGCCGCACCTGCACCCGCTCCCGCACCTGCACCCGCTCCGGTCTACGTCGTGCCGATGCCCGTGCCGCAGACGGTCGTCGTGCCCGGCCCGGGTACCGCAGAAGAGGATGCCCGTAAAGCCAGACGATTCGGCGCCAAAGAAGGCAAGCGGATCCGCTCGAAGGTCGGTTTTTTCCGCCGCTTCTTTGCAGTTCTCGTTTCGTTCCTCCTCTTTGTCAGCGTTTTGGTCACGATCGTGGTTTTCGACGTCCGCAATCTCTCGTCGCAGGCCGTGATCGAAAACATTGTGGAAGACATCGATCTTTCCATCATCCCCGAAGAACAGTTTGAAGAGATCCTTGATGAAACCGGTGTTACGCCGCTGAGAAAAAATGAGAAGCTCGACAGCATGATCAACGACCTCTACACCGGCAAGGGCAACACCACCATCACAGACGACGACGTTATGCACTTCTTTGAAGAAAACCGCATCTATTTGGAGAACGAATTTGGTTTCTCGGCATCGCAGTATGAAGTGCGGCAGACGCTGAATGAGATCGAATTTGAACGGATCTCCACGGAAGATCTGCGCGACCTGCTCGACGATTCGCCGATCGCCACGCTCATTGCCGCCAAGGCTTCGTCTGTACTGGAAGGGCTCTACTCCGGCGAGGAAGTTTCCCTCCCGCGTAAGGAAGTCCAGCGCATGGTCAAGAACATCAACAACTACCTCGAAGACGAATTCAACGTCACGATGCCGGAGGAATACCAGGAAAACATCACGGAATTCTTCACCGAAGGCGAGATTTTTGAAGAGCTGAAGCCCGAAATGATCGAAGAAAACGCACCTGTCGTCTACACGGCGCTGCAGATCGGCTTCTCGGTTTATCTGCTGATCTTCCTTTTGGTTCTCTGCCTGATCTGGATGCTGCTGATCTTCCTCTGCGGCCGCTGCAGTTGGACGCGTGCGGCAAAAACGATTGGCATCGTGCTTCTGATCCCCGGCATGATCTTCACGCTGGCGACCGGTATTGCCGAAGCGCTGCCGGCACTTTGGGCGACGATCTGCGGCAACATCACCGCCATCAGCGTCGCCGCCGCGACCGTGCTGACGGCGAATGCAATGGTCAGCCTCGGCGTTCTCATTGCGGGTTTTGTCCTGCTGATCGGCGGCTGCATTCTCTCGAGAGTGTTCCGCAAAGTCGGCGCGTAAACCGAAAAACAGAAAAACGGATACCGTTAGTCACATATTCTTAAGGACAGTTTTGAGAATATGTTAGCTGCAAACAGAAGAAGACAGAGAATGTTTTGCGTTCTCTGTCTTCTTTTATAAGTACTGTATTTTGCCCACAAATACCTCTACATAGACGAATGCAAAGAATCATGATATAATTTTATAAACGAATGCACCCAAATTCAAAAGCGCCACACTATATGGATGAAAGGAGGCGAGAAAAATGCAAGAAGCGAACGAAATGCGAGATCGGCTTATCCATGAATTTGTCGAAAACTATATGCAAAAGCTGTTTTACTTCTGTTTAAAAAAGACCGGGAGTCATATGAAAGCTGAAGATTTAACACAAGATATCGCGCTTCAGATCATCACGGCTTTACATAAAGGCACGATTCCAACAAGTTTTTCGGCATGGGTATGGCAGATCGCGCGCAACTGTTATTCCGTATGGGCAAAGGAAAAGCATAAGCGCAACGAGTCGGTAACCGGTTCCGATATCAGCGACTATGAAATTGAAGACGAAAGCGAAAATATTCTTGATGAAATGATACACACAGACGAAATGGCTCTGCTTCAGCGTGAGCTGGCGTTCATCAAAAGCGATTACCGCAACATCGTCGTTGCCTACTACATAGAAAACAAGAGCGTTCGTGAAATTGCAGACTCACTCTCACTTTCAACAAATACGGTGAAGTCACGACTTCTCCGTGCAAGACAAATTCTGAAAGAAGGTATGGATATGGCAAGAGAATTTGGGAAACGCAGTTATAAGCCAGAAGAAATAGTGTATTCAAATATTTGTACTGCCCCCGGCGAACTCGGACAGCCTTGGACACTAATGGATCCCAAACTGAACCAAAATATTTTCCTCGCATGTTATGACAATCCTATGACTGTGGAGGAACTTGCTATAGAGGTTGGAGTTGCTTTTCCATACATAGAAGATACGGTAAATCATTTGACGGCACAAACGCTGCTCGTCAAAAACGGTGACAAATATGAAACGAACTTCCCGATCATCAGTCGCGAGGCACAACAAAAGATTCATTTTTACTACGAGGGAATTCTTCCGCAGTTGATTGCGCTAATAACAGAAAATATCGACAGATTGGTAGCACAGTACGAAGAATCGGATCTGTGTCTTTACGGCGAGTATCAGAGCTATGAAGAAGCCAAATGGATGCTGTTGATGGATTTTTATAAAGGCATGTATTCACTATGTGACAACTCTCCCAAAGACAGACTCGGCAACACACCAAGGCCAAACAGAGGTGTTTGGGACGTTGTAGGCTTTGAAAAATGCGATTTTTGTCCGGAATCAGTAGGTCACCATTGTCAATACGAAGGCTTCGTGCATTATCGTTTTGAATATTGCGGCATAAACAGCAGAACCCCTGCAAATCTTTCCGAGATCGAAGTACACGAGTTGCGTCTTATGGTAGAGGGAAAGGCTCCGGAAAATCTTTCTATCGCTGAAAAGCTTGTTGAATATGGGTATGCTTATAAAAGAGCAAATGAGTATATTCCAAATGTGGTAGTAATCAGGCAAAATACCAATCAAAAGTTCTTGAAATTTTGCGAACGAAAGAATTTCAGCGCCGAATTTATGGAACACGCCAATGCACGCGGAATACTGCATAGGAGTATTCTGAATACAATCGAAAAAATCAATTGCACCGTTCGTGAAATCTTGTATGCAGATCTTCCTGAGTCTGTCCGCACAAACACAAAAATGGTTAATGCACTACTCGAATCGATATGTTCAGCAAGTCATACTCTTGGTTACATCGTGAAATATGCCCTCGCTATCGGTTGGCTGAAATACGATGAAAACACATCTCCTGCTATTGGCGCATACTTTATGATTCCATAATCAATAAAACAAAAACCGGGGCGGTATCCTTGCGGATACCGCCCCGGTGCTTTCATGCTGGATCAGGTCAATTATTCTTCGTAGAATTCGACCTTTTTCTTGAGCATATCGTACTTCTTCTTCGCGTTGGCGGCTGCCTTTTCGAACAGCTCGGTGGCGCGTTCGGGCGACTTCTGCAGCAGGCTGCTGTAGCGGGCTTCGCCCTTGATGAATTCGATATAGTCGGCCGTCGGTTCTTTGCTGTCGAGCGAGAACGGATTCTTGCCTTCAGCCTTGAGCGACGGGTTGTAGCGGAAGAGAGACCAGTAACCGGCTTCGACCGCACGCTTCATTTCGGACTGGCAGTTGGTCATGCCGCCCTTGATGCTGTGCATTTCGCACGGAGCGTAACCGATGATGATCGACGGGCCCGGATAAGCTTCGGCTTCCGCGATGGCCTTGATCGTCTGGTTCATGTCGGCGCCCATAGCGATCTGCGCGACGTAGACGTAGCCGTAGCTCATCGCGATCGCGGCGAGATCCTTCTTGCCGATGGCCTTACCGGCAGCGGCAAACTGCGCGACCTGGCCGATCTGCGAGGCCTTGGAGGCCTGACCGCCGGTGTTGGAGTAAACTTCGGTGTCGAAGACCATGATGTTGACATCTTCACCAGAAGCGATGACGTGGTCGAGGCCGCCGAAGCCGATGTCGTAAGCCCAGCCGTCGCCGCCGAAGATCCAAACGGACTTCTTGGCAAGGTAGTCTTTTTCGGCGAGGATCTCTCTGCCGAGGGTGCAAGCTTCGCACGGGCAGCCGTCGATGACGGAAGCTTCGAGTTCAGCGATGAACGCGTTGGTGGCTTCGGTGTTGGCCTTGCCATCAGCGTAGGTATCGATCCACTTCTGGGCAGCAGCCTTGAGGTCGGCGTCGGTGTAGTCGACGGCGATGAGGGCAGCGGCCTTGTTCTTCAGCTTTTCGCGGATGGTCTTCTGGCCGTAGTACATACCGAGACCGTGTTCGGCGTTGTCTTCGAACAGGGAGTTCGCCCAAGCCGGACCCTTCTTGGAGTCACGGTTGACGGTGTACGGCGTGGACGGAGCAGAGCCGCCCCAGATCGACGAACAACCGGTGGCGTTGGAGATGTACATACGCTCGCCGAAGAGCTGGGTGATCAGGCGGGCATAGGAGGTTTCGGCACAACCGGCGCAGGAGCCCGAGAACTCAAGCAGCGGCTGGTTGAACTGGCTGCCCTTGACCGACTGTTCGGCAAACGGCAGAGCCTTCTTGGAAACCTTGGCGACGGCGTAGTCGAACGAAGCCTGTTCGGCAGCCTGGCTTTCCTGCGAGACCATTTCGAGGGCCTTGTTCTTGGCCGGGCAGACCTTGACGCACAGCCCGCAGCCCATGCAGTCGAGCGGGCTGATGGCGATGGCGAACTGATAGGTTTCGCAGCCCTTGCCGATCATCTTCTTCATCTTCATGCCTTCCGGAGCAGCGGCGACTTCGTCAGCGTTGAGCGCGAACGGACGCAGCGTGGCGTGCGGGCAGACATAGGAGCACTGGTTGCACTGGATGCAGTTTTCGGGGATCCACTTCGGAACGTCGACCGCGACACCGCGTTTTTCGTAAGCGGCAGCGCCCTGCGGGAAGGTACCGTCGACGTAGTCTTCGAACGCGGAGACCGGCAGCGAGTCGCCGTGCATCTTGGTGACCGGCAGAACGACTTTCTTGACGAACTTCACGAGTTCGGGACGGTCGCCTTCAACGACTTCTTCCTGAGCGTCGACCGAGATGGTCTTCCAGGATTCCGGAACGTCGATCTTAACGATCGCGTCGACACCGGCGTCGATGGCTTTGTAGTTCATTTCGACGATGGCTTCGCCCTTCTTGAGGTAGGACTTCTTGGCCATGTACTTCATGTATTCGACGGCTTCGTCGATCGGCAGGATGTTGGCGAGCTTGAAGAACGCGGACTGGAGCGTCGTGTTCGTGCGCTTGCCCATACCGATTTCGCGGGCCTTGTCGATGGCGTTGATCGTGTAGAACTGGATGTTGTTTTCGGCGATGAAGCGCTTGACGGAAGCCGGCAGGTGCTTTTCAAGTTCTTCTTCGTTCCACTGGCAGTTCAGCAGGAAGGTACCGCCCGGTTTGACTTCTTCGACGATCTTGTAGCCCTTGAGCAGGTAAGCCGGGACGTGGCAAGCGACGAAGTCGGCCTTGTTGATGTAGTACGGGGATTTGATCGGGGTTTCGCCAAAACGCAGGTGCGAGATGGTGACACCGCCGGTCTTCTTCGAGTCGTACTGGAAGTAGGCCTGGATGTACTTATCGGTGTGGTCACCGATGATCTTGATGGAGTTCTTGTTGGCACCGACAGTACCGTCGCCGCCGAGACCCCAGAATTTGCAGCTGATCGTGCCGGCCGGAGCGGTATCCGGCGAGACCTTTTCTTCGAGGGAGAGACCGGTCACGTCGTCAACGATACCGATGGTGAAGTTGTTCTTCGGGCAGTCGGCGGCGAGGTTTTCGTACACGGCGAAAATGCTCGACGGCGGGGTGTCCTTGGAACCGAGACCGTAACGGCCGCCGACGACCTTGATGCCCGTGACACCGTTGGTGGCAAGAGCGGTGACGACGTCGAGGTAAAGCGGTTCGCCCTGCGAGCCGGGTTCCTTCGTACGGTCGAGAACAGCGATCTTCTTACAGGTCGCCGGGATGGCTTCGATGAGCTTATCCGCGCAGAACGGACGATAGAGACGGACTTTGATGAGACCGACTTTTTCGCCGGCGGCGCACATGTAGTCGATGACTTCTTCAGCGACGTCGCAGAGCGAGCCCATGGCGATGATGACGCGTTCAGCGTCCGGAGCGCCGTAGTAGTTGAAGAGCTTGTAATCGGTACCGAGTTTTTCGTTGACCTTGCCCATGTACTCTTCGACGATAGCCGGGAGAGCATCATAGTACTTGTTGCAGGCTTCTCTGTGCTGGAAGAAAATATCGCCGTTTTCGGCCGAGCCGCGGAGAACCGGATGTTCGGGGTTCAGGGAACGGGCACGGAACGCAGCAACAGCATCCTGGTCGATCATGTCCTTGAGTTCGTCGAAATCCCAAACTTCGATCTTCTGGATCTCGTGGGAGGTACGGAAACCATCGAAGAAGTTGAGGAACGGGACACGGCCCTTGATCGTCGCGAGGTGCGCGACGGCGCCGAGGTCCATGATTTCCTGCGGGTTCGATTCGGCGAGCATCGCGTAACCGGTCTGACGGCAGGCGTAGACGTCGGAGTGGTCGCCGAAGATGTTCAGCGCGTGCGAAGCGACGCAGCGCGCGGAAACGTGGATGACGTTGGGCAGCAGTTCGCCCGCGATCTTGTACATGTTCGGGATCATGAGCAGCAGACCCTGGGACGCCGTGTAGGTCGTCGTCAGAGCACCGGCAGCAAGGCTGCCGTGGACCGCACCGGCGGCACCGGCTTCGGACTGCATTTCAATAACTTTCGCTTCTTCGCCGAAGATGTTCTTCAGACCAGCGGCGGACCAGGAGTCCGTCAGTTCGGCCATCGGGCTGGACGGCGTGATCGGATAGATAGCAGCAACTTCCGTAAACGCATAGCTAACGTGCGCGGCAGCTGTATTGCCATCCATCGAGAGCTTTTTTCTAGCCATGGATATTTTCCTCCTATAATAAGAATATCATAAGTTCACCCGGCATTGCAACCGGAGCGCATAACAGACAAGCCCCTGCCGATCGGCACAGACTTACACACTACACGCTATTCTATATTATACAATTTTTTTCTTCGTTTGTAAACTGTTTTCGGGAAATAATTCGTAGATTTTCGCTGGCACTTATGGTATAATATGCACAAGGATGTATAATACCCCAATGTTTCCTCTTTACATAAAACGATCTCCGTCCGCCCTGCGGACTTCGGAAAGGAATCCGACGATATGAAATACGCGATCATTCTCTGCGACGGCATGGCCGACCGCCCAATCGAACTGCTCGGCGGCAAAACGCCGATGGAAGCCGCAAACTGCCCGAACTTTGCCCGTGTAGCCGAAAAGGGGCGCGTCGGCAGAATCCGCACGCTTTACGAAGAGCTGCCGACTGGCAGCGACGTTGCCAACCTCTCCGTCCTCGGCTACGATCCGCACGTTTACTATACCGGCCGTTCGCCGATCGAAGCGCTCGGTCTCGGCATTTCACTCAAAGAGACCGACATGGTCTTCCGTCTGAACCTGGTAACGATCTCGGACGATGCGGTCTTCACCGATAAAACGATGGTCGACCACAGTTCCGACAAGATCACCACCGAAGAAGCCAACGAGCTCGTCGACGCGCTGGCGGCGGAATTCGGCTCGGACATGATGCAGTTCTACCACGGCGTGAGCTACCGCCACGTTTTCGTGCTCAACGATCCGAACTACACCGGCGAGCTGACACCGCCGCACGATATCCTCGGACAGAAGATCACCGCCTACCTCCCCCAAGGCGATATGGCGGCGGAATTCTCTCAGATGATGGAAAAGAGCTACGAAATTCTGATGGCGCATCCGGTCAACAAAGCGCGCGTTGCCCGCGGACTGCGCCCGGCCAACTGCCTGTGGCTTTGGGGTGCGGGCAAAAAACCGGCTTACGAATCCTTCGCCGAAAAGACCGGGATTCAAAAGGCGCGCATGATCACGGCCGTTCCCCTTCTGAAAGGTCTGGCCGCCGGTATGGGCATGGAATACCCCGAGATTGAGGGGGCGACCGGCGATTACGAAACGAACTACGCCGGCAAAGCCGCTTCTGCAATCGATGCGCTGCAAAACGGCTACGAATTTGTTTTCATCCACATCGAAGCGCCCGATGAATGCGGCCACGACGGCGACGCCGAGCTGAAGGTCAAGTCGCTCGAACAGATTGACCGCCACATCGTCGGCCCGGTTTTCGACGCACTCAAAGCGCTCGGCGAGCCCTTCAAGCTGATCATCACGCCCGACCACGCAACGCCGTGTGCCGTACGTACGCATACCGCCGAGATGATCCCCTTCGTGCTCTACGACAGCCAAAAGGACTTCGGCGGGATCGAATTCACTGAAAAAGGCTCGCTCGCATCCGACTACGTGATCGAAGACGGCCACACTCTTTTTGCCACACTTCTCGAGAAATAAACCGACGCCCGGACAGAGATCCTGTCCGGGCATTTTTTTATATCCACCAACATTTTCCGCGCAAAAACGACAGAAAACCGCGGTTTTCTCTTTACAGCAAATGCGAAATATGGTATAATATCCGACATAGGATTTGCAGAACGGCAGTACGGTAGATTCCCCGGTAGTACAGTATTTTGGCAGGATGGTAGATTTATGACAAAAAGGATGCGATTCTTCTTCGGCTGACAGGTTTTTGCGGTAGTTTTCTGCAAGTCCGCAAAAGGAACCGAAGGAGTTTTTTATGTTTATCAAAATAGCTTTATTGATCGTTTTCTGTGCCGTTATGATCGGCATCGGTATTTATTCCCGCAAAAAGACCACCGGTGTTGACGGATTCGTCCTTGGCGGCCGTTCGATCGGCCCGTGGCTGACCGCATTCGCCTACGGTACCAGTTATTTCTCCGCCGTCGTATTCATCGGCTACGCCGGTCAGTTCGGCTGGAAATACGGTATGGCGTCGACCTGGATCGGCATCGGCAATGCCGTGATCGGTTCGCTGCTCGCATGGGTCATCCTCGGCCGCCGCACGCGTCTGATGACCAAGCACCTCGGCGCAGCGACGATGCCGGCGTTTTTCGGTTCCCGCTTTGCGAGTAAGGGACTGAAGATCGTCAGCTCGGCGATCATCTTTGTTTTCATGATCCCCTATACCTCGTCGGTCTACACGGGTCTTTCAAATCTCTTTTCGATGGCGTTTGATATCCCCTACGCTTACTGCATGGTCGCCATGGCCGCGCTGACGGCGGTCTACGTCATCCTCGGCGGCTACGTTGCCACCGCGATCAACGACTTCATTCAAGGAATCATCATGCTCGCCGGTATCGCGGCCGTGATCATCGCCGTGCTCGCCGGACAGGGCGGTTTCACCGAAGCCGTGCGGAAGCTCTCGGAAATTTCGGCTGACGGTGTTGCCGCAGGCGGCTTCACCAAGCTCTTCGGGCCCGACCCGCTCTCGCTCCTCGGCGTCGTCATCCTGACCTCGCTCGGCACGTGGGGTCTGCCGCAAATGGTGCAGAAATTCTACGCGATCAAGTCGGAAAAATCGATCAAGACCGGCACGATCATCTCCACGCTCTTCGCACTCGTTGTCGCCGGCGGCTCCTATTTCCTCGGCGGTTTCGGGCGTCTCTTCTCCGGTTCGGACGCGATCTACTCCGCGACCGGCGCGGTCAAGTACGATATGATCGTCCCCACGATGCTTTCGAGCCTCTCCGATATTCTGATCGGCATCGTTGTCGTACTCGTTCTGAGCGCATCAATGTCCACCCTTTCGAGCCTCGTTATGACTTCGAGCTCGACTCTGACGATCGATCTGATCGGTGGAACCTTCGTCAAGGACATGACCGACAAGAAAAAGGTCCTTTGGATCCGCATTCTGATCGCCGTGTTTATCGTGCTCTCCGTCGTTATCGCGCTGGATCCGCCGGCGTTCATCGCCCAGCTGATGGGCATTTCGTGGGGCGCTTTGGCCGGTTCGTTCCTGGCCCCGTTCCTCTACGGCCTCTTTTCGAAGAAGGTCACCCGCGGCGGCGTCTGGGCCTGTTTTGTGTCCGGTGTCGGCATCACGGTTCTGGCGATGCTCTCCAACTTTTTCGGTCTCTCGGCCGCTTCGCCGATTTTGAGCTTTGTCTGCAACCCGATCAACGCCGGTGCGATCGCCATGCTCGCCGGTCTGATCATCGTCCCGCTCGTCAGCGCGGTTACCCCGAAGCTCGAACCCAAAACGGTCGAGCACTGCTTCGCCGCCTACGACAAATAACATTCACCCACTTCTGCACGGAGCCGTTTGTGCTCCGTGCGGTCTCATAAAAAAGCCGTACGCCGCCCCCCCGACCGGCAGCAAGGCACGCACAGAGATTTTTTCGGGGGAGGAAGGATTTGACCGATCATGCCAATGTTTCAACCGCAGATCGAAACCATGCCGCGCGAGGAGCTCCGTGCGCTCCAGCTGGCAAAACTGAAAAAACAGGTGGAGCACGCCTATAACGACGTTCCGTTTTACAAAAAACAGCTCGACGAACGCGGTGTTCGCCCCGAACACATCAAAACCCTGAAAGACGTCGCGCTCCTGCCGCTGACGACCAAAGAGGAGTTGCGCCAGAACTATCCGTTCGGGATGTTCGGCGTGCCGCAGAAGGACGTCGTGCGCATTCACGCATCCTCCGGCACGACCGGCAAGCCGACCGTCGTCGGCTACACCAAGCAGGATCTTGACGTCTGGAGCGACTGTGTCGCCCGTTTCTGCGCCGCCGTCGGCGTTACCGCCGAAGACACCGCGCAGATCTCGTTTGGCTACGGCCTCTTCACCGGTGCGCTCGGTCTGCACATGGGGCTGGAAAAGCTGGGCGCTTCGGTTATCCCGATCTCCAGCGGCAATACCGACAAGCAGCTCATGCTGATGGAAGACTTCGGCACGACCGTTCTGATCGCCACGCCTTCCTACGCGCTCTATCTCGCCGAAGCGATCCACGAACGCGGCCTCGCCGATCGTTTGAAGCTGAAGATCGGTCTCTTTGGCAGCGAATGCTGCACGCCGGAAATGCGCGCGCAGATCGAAAAACACATGAACGTTTTCGCCACCGATAACTACGGTCTGAGCGAATGCGGCGGTCCGGGTATGAGCGGCGAATGCCATCTGCGCAACGGTCTGCACATCAACGAAGACCACTTCCTCTGTGAGATCCTCGACGCCAACACCTTTGAACCGGTGGAAGAAGGCGAAAAGGGCGAACTGGTCATCACCTGTCTCTCCAAGCAATGTCTGCCGGTGCTCCGCTACAGAACCAAGGATATCACCTCGATCGACTACTCTCCCTGCGCGTGCGGCCGTACCTTCGCCCGCATGGCAAAAGTCACCGCCCGCACCGACGATATGCTCATCATCAAGGGCGTCAACGTCTTCCCCTCGCAGATCGAATCCGTGCTGATGGGCATGGAAGGCGTCGCGCCGCACTACCAGCTCGTTCTGCGCAAAAAGCGCCTGATGGATACGCTGGAAGTTAAGGTCGAACTCGGCGACTCCGCCTCGCTCGAACGCTTTGCCGAACTGGAAACCCTGCAGAGAAATATCCACGACCGTCTGAAGTCGGTTTTGGGTCTGGAATGCAAGGTCACGCTGGTCGAACCCGGTTCGCTCGAGCGCTTCCAGGGCAAGGCCAAGCGCGTACTTGACCTCAGAAACGAAGAAAACGCCTAATGCAAACTGACCGGAAAGGTATGGTAACAAGATCATGAATCAGTCCGAAAAAACTCTGCTCCTCGGCAATGCCGCCGTCGCACGCGGCCTCTATGAAGCCGGCTGCAGCTTTGTCTCCAGCTACCCCGGCACCCCCAGCACCGAAGTCACCGAAGAAGTCGCAAACTATCCGGAAGTCTACGCAGAGTGGGCTCCGAACGAAAAGGTCGCTTTGGAAGCGGCGTTTGGCGCATCGCTCTCGGGCGTGCGCAGCTTCGCCGGTATGAAGCACGTCGGCCTGAACGTCGCCGCCGACCCGCTCTTTACGATGGCCTACACCGGCATCAACGGCGGTCTCGTCATCGCCGTCGCCGACGACATGGGTATGCATTCGTCGCAGAACGAACAGGACAGTCGCCACTACGCCATTTCCGCCAAGGTTCCGATGGTCGAACCGGCGGATTCGGAAGAATGCCGCAGCTTTGTGAAGGCGGCTTACGAGCTGAGCGAACGTTTCGACACGCCCGTGCTCTTCCGCCTGTCCACGCGCATTGCACATTCGCGTTCGCTGGTTGCGCTCGCCGACCGCGAAGACGTCGCTCGCAGGGAATACGTCAAGAACCCGCAGAAGTACGTTATGATGCCCGCCAACGCCCGCGGCCGCCACGTCTTCGTGGAAGACCGTATGGCCAAGCTCGCCGAACTCGCCGAAACGACGGGCCTGAACAAAATCATCCCCGGCGACAAAAAGCTCGGCATCATCGCCTCCGGCATCGCTTACTGCTACGCACGCGAAGCCCTCGGCGACAACGCGTCGTACTTAAAGCTCGGCCTCATCCATCCGCTGTCGGAAAAGCTGATCCGCGAATTTGCCGCCTCGGTCGACCGTCTGATCGTCATTGAAGAACTGGACGACGTTTTTGAATCGCAGATCAAAAAGATGGGCATTGCCTGCGAAGGCAAATCGCTCTTCTCTCTGCTCGGCGAATACAGCGCCGAGCTGATCGAAAAGGTCATTTGCGGCAAGGAAACAAGCGGCTACGACCTGCCCGCTCCGGTTCCCGGCCGCCCGCCGGTGCTCTGCCCCGGCTGCCCGCACAGAGGCGTTTTCTACGTGCTTTCCAAGCTGAAGCTCACCGTTTCCGGCGACATCGGCTGCTATACGCTGGGGGCGCTCGCTCCCCTCTCCGCGCTCGATACGACCCTTTGCATGGGTGCGTCGATCTCGGGTCTGCACGGTTTTGTTAAGGCCGGCGGCGAAGAAGCGGCGAAGAAGAGCGTTGCCGTCATCGGCGACTCCACCTTTATCCATTCGGGCATTACCGGCCTGATCAATATCGTCTACAACCAGAGCAACGCGACCGTGATGATCCTCGACAACTCGATCACCGGTATGACCGGCCACCAGCAGAACCCCTGCACCGGCAAAACGCTGCAGAACGATCCGACCTACGCGGTTGATCTCGAAGCGCTCTGCAAGGCCGTCGGCGTCAAGCGTGTTTCGGTCGTCGATCCGTTCGACATCGCCGCGGTGGAAGCGACGGTCAAGGAAGAGCTCGCCGCCAACGAGCCGAGCGTGATCATTGCGCGCAGACCGTGTGCGCTTTTGAAATCGGTCAAGGCACAGCCGGCGCTCAAGGTCGATGCGGACAAATGCCGCCGTTGCAAGGCGTGCATGAAGATCGGCTGCCCGGCGATCTCGTTTGACGCCGAGCACGGTGCAAAGATCGACTTCTCGCTCTGCACGGGCTGCGGCCTCTGCGAAAAGCTCTGTAAGTTCGACGCGATCATTGGCTGAGCGGTTCAGCGGAAAGGAAACGAATTATGACCAATATTTTGATCGTCGGTGTCGGCGGCCAGGGTTCTCTGCTCGCCAGCCGCATTCTCGGCGCATTTTACACCAAACGCGGACTGGACGTCAAACTCAGCGAAGTCCACGGCATGAGCCAGCGCGGCGGTTCCGTCGTCACTTACGTGCGTGCCGGCGAACGCGTTGACTCGCCTATCATCTCTCGCCACACTGCCGACATGATCCTCTCGTTTGAAGCGATCGAAGCGGCGCGTTATCTCGAATATCTGAAGCCCGACGGCGCTCTCATTACCAGTACGCAGGAGATCGATCCCATGCCCGTCATCACCGGCGCGGCAAAGTACCCGTCGGACATCCTCGACCAAATCGCCGATCTCGGCGTCAAGGCCGTCAGCATGGATGCGCTCTCGCTGGCGGTCGAAGCAGGTTCGCCGAAAGCTGCCAACGTTGTTATGATCGGTGCGGCCTCCAACGTTCTGGGCGGAAGCGAAGAAGAGTGGCTGGAAGTTCTCGCCGCCTGCGTACCGCCGAAGTTTTTGGAGATGAACCGCAAAGCCTTCCTTTTGGGCAGAGCGGCACATTGCTCGAAGTAAATTCGCTGATTACACACCGAACACAAGGAGGAATTCGCGATGTTGATCGACCAAATCTCTATTTTTGTCTCCAATCAACAGGGACGACTGACGGACATCACCTCGGTCCTTTCGGATGCGGGCATTGATATCCGTGCGTTTTCGCTCGCAGATACCACGGAATTCGGCATTCTGCGCCTGATCGTGGACGATCCCGACGGCGCAATGGAGGCTCTCAAAGGTAATAACCTGATCGTTCGTAAGACCAAGGTCATTGCGGCCCGCTTCGGCGATACACCCGGCTCGTTGAACAAGGTCCTGCAGTATCTCACCGACGCCAATATTCCGATCGAATACGCCTACGCCTTCGTCACGCCGGAAAACAACGAAGCCTGCGTGATCCTGCGCGCAGGAGACAACGATCTCGCGTTCAAGATCCTGGCCGAAAACGGCGTAAAACTACTGACTTCCGGAGATATCTGCAAATTATGAGTAATTTGAGCATAGAAGCACTGGTGAAGCAGGCGGAGACGGATATTGCCCCTGCCGTTTCCCGGATCGACGAAATTTCATTTACTAACACGAAGCGCGTGATGCGTGCATTCGCCGAGCATCGCGTTTCGGAGGCGCATTTTATGGCGACGACCGGCTACGGCTACGACGACAACGGCCGCATCACGTTGGAAAAAGTCTTCGCCGATGCGCTCTGCGCGCCCGCCGCGCTCGTGCGCCCGCACTTTGCCAACGGCACCCACGCGATCGCCTGTGCGCTATACGGTACGCTGCGCGCCGGAGATACCCTGCTCTGCGCAACGGATCTCCCCTACGATACGCTGCGTCCCGTCCTGTACGGCGAAAACTGCGGTTCGCTCAAAGACTACGGCATCGACTATGCCGTCACGGCGCTTTGCGAAGCCGACGGCAGCTACGAGCACGCCGCCCATTTAGCGCGCCTGCGCGCCGATGCCCGCCGCATTCAGCCGGCCGCCGCGCTCTTGCAGCGCTCCCGCGGGTATTCGCTGCGCCCGGCGCTGACGGTTTCGCAGCTCGAAGCGCTCGCCGCAGCGATCAAAGAGGAAAGCCCGAAGACCATCGTTATCATCGATAACTGCTACGGCGAATTCACGGAAGAGCGCGAGCCCGATACCTTCGGCAACGTCGACCTGATCTGCGGTTCGCTGATCAAGAACCCCGGCGGCGGTCTGGCTCCGACCGGTGGTTACGTCGCCGGCAAGGCGGAATACGTGGAGTTTGCCGCCTGCCGTCTGACCGTCCCCGGCGTTGGCAGCGAAGTCGGCTCGAACCCCGACGGTTACCGCCTTTATTATCAAGGCCTCTTCTTCGCCCCGCATACCGTTGCCCAGGCGCTCAAGACGGGGGTCTTCGCCGCCCGCATCTTCGAGCTCTGCGGCTACGAATCCTCGCCCGCAGCTCTCACCCCGCGCACGGATATCATCCAAGCGATCACCTTCAACGCGCCCGAACCGATGCTCAAGCTGATGCGCGGCATCCAGGCCGGCGCACCGATCGACAGCTACGTCACGCCCGAACCGTGGGCGATGCCGGGCTACGCCGACGAGGTCGTGATGGCGGCCGGTGCGTTCATTCAGGGTGCATCGATCGAGCTCTCGGCCGACGGCCCCTTCAAGGCGCCGTACACGGCGTTCCTGCAAGGCGCGCTGACGTACGAATCCGGCAAGCTCGGCATCCTGCGTGCGCTGGAAGAAATCTCGGAGATATAGGAAAAAGGATTTAATCGCCACCATTATAAAAATAAAACTATAAATCGGCACTTATTATCTGTTTTATATGGATAATAGGTGCCGATTTATAGTTTTTTATTTAACCATGTTTTAAGTTTTTTATATATATGTATGTATCTATGTAAATATAATTTCTGTATATATTGACATTTTCAGTTTATAGAGTTATACTTTTTATTGATCAAAGGAGGGATAATTATGCCACCATAAATTTTCAGACTATCTATTTTTAAATTATTTATTATCTATTTAGGGAGGGTATCATGAAAATACATAAAGTGAAAGTTTCTGTATGTATTATCAGCATTCTTTTCTCTATCCTAGGCACCTCTTCTATCTCATTCGCAGATTGTACGTTACCGCCGCAGGTTACTGTTGAGGCAATGGGTGAAGACATCTATCAGATGATTGATGATTATGAATCCGGAATTTATAAGGCAACTATTGAGGATCCGAATTTTAATGCCAAAGCACTTTTTTCGGAACCGGCGAATTCCTCCAATGATCTAATCAAAGAGGATATTTATCAAGTTAAATGTTTAGATGCACAAAACAATACATATGAGGCCACCTGTATTTCTAAATATTCCACCCGTTCGCTCGGATTAGAGAGAGAAGAACAGGCTGAACACAAAAACGTATACATTATGGTACGCATTGTGTATAACACGATTTCAATTACGAGCGGTGGCGGTTCCTTCACAGCATACAATATTACAACGGTGAAAGGAGGCGTTGTGCGGACCACCAATTTACATGTTGTTTCTCATGTTAAGCTAAGTAGCACAGGTAATGGGCAAGCCTATGACGCATCAGGTAACCGTGTCGGTATCAAACGCGAGGGAACTAGTCAAATGATTACATATCTTCCCGTTACAGGTCAGGTTTATAGTATTCCTTCCGAAATCAACTATTATTACATCCCTGGTTCAGGCGGCGGTACAGGCGGTATAAACGAGTGCCGAATCATCGGGGCTCATACGTCTTACGAGTACCTTTTAGAGGCCTCGGCAGGATGGGTTTAATGAACAAGTTAGTACCATGCAAAAAAAACTCTATTTTATAATATCCGTTTTGATATCCGCAGGAGTCTATGTGTTTGGCGGACAAGCTGTCCAGCTTGCTGAAACATATAGAAAAAAAGAATTTCTCGCTATTTCTCCTTGGAATATTATGGAGGTGCTCTACCCGCTACTGTTGTTCGGCGCGCTGCTGTTTCTGTACCAGTGCGCCGTGGCATTGTTCCGAAAAAAAAACGTCGTCACCGCTGTGCTGCTCGCTATCAGTCTTGTGTTAGCTTTCCTACACTTACTTCTTTTTTGGATTCCGTCCGGCAACATCGGAGGCATGATATGGGCGCCAGCCCGACGAGCCTCACCGGTCATGGCCTGTTACTCGGTGTGGCTGATCTATGCACTCCTTCGGTACCGGAGAGAGAGGTAAGCCTCCTTTCGCAAAACACCCCTCTTGGCTGGCACTCATCATAACCATTTCCTGCTAAGGAACAATTTTCAGCCCTGCCGGAACCCATCCGGCAGGGCTGATTTTTAATGACGCGGTTTTCAAACAAAGAACGGGCTTCGCGTCATGTGTCCGAATCAACACGCATCCGCTCCGCCGCCAGTTGAAACCCGTCAGGCGTCTTCCTGGCCGGCTTTTTCGACCAAGCCCTGCAGGTACTCGACTTCTTTTCTGGTCGCCGGGCGGCATTCGCCGGGCTTCATGCCTTCCAGCTTCAGTTTGCCCTCGGCGACACGCACCAGTCGGCGTACGGTCAAACCGGCCGCTTCGCACATCTTACGCACTTGGCGGTTATGGCCTTGGGTAATGACCACCGAGAGAACCGTTTTTTCTTCGATCGTTTTGATCACGCGCACTCTGGCCGGTGCGGTATGGAAGCCGTCTTCCAGTTCCATGCCTGCCTCAAACTTCGGGATCGCCGTTTCGACGTCGCCGAGAACCGTCACGTGATATTCTTTTTCGATGCCGCCGGAGGGATGCATCATCAGCTTGGCGAGCTCGCCGTCATTGGTCATCAGAAGCAAGCCTTCCGACGCCATATCCAGCCGGCCGACCGGATAGACGCGTTCGTTGACGTCCTCAACCAGCTCCATAACCGTTTTGCGGCCGCGTTCGTCCGATGCCGTCGTCACGTAGCCGCGCGGCTTGTAGACGAGCAGATAGGTATCCTTCTGGCGTTTGCCGGCAATGCGCTTGCCGTCGATGGTGATCAGGTCGTTTTTCGTATCGCACTGCGCACCGATCACGATGCGGCGGCCGTTGACCTTCACGCGGCCCTCCATGATCAGTTTCTCTGCCGCTCGGCGCGAGCAGACACCGCGCTCGGCGATGATCTTCTGTACTCTTTCTTTCAAGGTATAACCTCTTTCAAACCGCGCATTTTTTCCAAAACGCGCGTCATTTCCTTAGTAGTTGGCGGTCGGAGCAGTCTGCACTGCAACCGATCCGTTCAAGCGGAGTTCGGCAACTGCAACGCTCCGCCCATCCAGCATCCACAAAACCCTGCCCACCGCCGTACCGAACGCAAGCGGCGCATAGTCAAACCGCGGCAGTTCGATCACAATTTGCAGGCGTTTTCGTTCCTCTGCCGTCAGTGAGATCTCTGCCGCATCCGTCAACAGAGGTACGGTATCGCAGTCACCGCCGACGACACAAAGCGAAAGCTCCGGCAGCAGAGACGACAGGTCGAGCATTTCGAAGCGGGCAAATGCCGAATCGTAGAGCGTTTTGTGGTCGTCCCAGTCGTCAGGTGCGTTCAGTGTGACAACGACAAGTCGGCGGCCGTTGCGGATCGCGGTCGACACAAGGCAGCGGCCCGCCGCCTTGGTATAGCCGGTTTTGCCGCCGTCCACGCCTTCGACCGTATGCAGCAGGCGATTGTGGTTGACGACCGTACGGCCATCCAGAACCGCCTCACGCGTGCCGCAGATTCGGGCAAACACCTCGTTCCGCATGGCCTCGGCCATGAGCATCGCGAGATCTTCGGCCGACGAATAGTGAGTTTCATCCGGCAATCCGCTGGGATTTTGGAAGTGCGTGTTTTTCAGCCCAAGCAGCACAGCTCTTTCGTTCATCTGCGCGACAAAGGCCTCAACCGATCCCGCCGCTGCCTCGGCTAAGGCCAAAGCGGCATCGTTCCCGCTGGCAAGCAGCAAGCCGTAGAGCAGATCGGAGACCGAGATCGTTTCGCCGGCACGCAGATACATCTTTGACCCCTCGGCTAAGGTATGCGACTCCGAGATCGTCACAGTCTTCTCCGGTGAGAGCGATTCGAGCACGAGAAGCGCCGTCATGATTTTCGTCGTTGAGGCGCACGGCAGGCGCAGATCGGCGTTTTGCGCCGCAAAGATCTCGCCGCTTTCGGCATCCAACACAACGTAGGCCTGTGCGCTGATCTCCGCGGCAGAAACGCGCAGACAAACAGGCACAAGCAGAAAAAAGCTCAGCAACAAGGCTGTGAGCCGGATCGGTTTCATAAACTCCCCTCACCCATCAAGAGATACTCTATCCTATGGGCGAAGGTGGGATTTTAGAAGTATTACTGGGCGTCGGTTTCCGCTTCGGCGGTCTGGCCGACCACGGCAATTTCGCCGTCGCCTTCTTCGGCGGCCTTGGCAGCCTTCTTGGCCTTGCGGTCGGCGAGGAACGCTTCGACCTTTTCGATCAGGCCCGGAACCGTCTCGACGGCCTTTTCGACTGTGGCGATGATGCTGCTGGGCGACACAGGTGCCGCGACCGTACCGCCGGCCGGCAGAACGTCGACGCGGTCGCCGCGGATGACGATGAACGAGACCGGCGTGATCTCAACGCCCGCTCCGCCGCCGCCACCAAACAGCACGGCATTGGAATTGTGGCGCGTATTGAAGTCCGAACCACCCGTGCCGAAACCGCACGAGAGCTTGGAAACAGGGATCACGGTCACGCCGTCGGGCGTAACGACCGGCTTGCCGATGATCGTTTCGGCATCGCCGAGCTCACGCACTTTGGCCAAAGTGGTCTCCATGAGTTTGGTGATCGGATGAGTCTTGGGGTCGGTCGGTTTTTTCGTGGTATCCGCCATATTATTTCCTCCTTTTGATCGTTCCGCAGGAAAATCCGGGAAGGTAAATTGTTGATTGTATCCGCAGGTGCGGATCGGTTACGCGGGTGGGAGCTGCGCGGGCGTTTCGGCTTTGGGTTCGGATTCCGATTCGCTTCTGCCGCTGACGGTGAGTTCTTCGGTCTTGGGCTGGGGCTTGCAGTAGATCAGCTTGTTGCGCTTGAAGGAGCGCCAGAACGCAAGAGCCGCGCGCAGGAATTTATACAGAGTGATCGTCACGGTGAGATCGAACTTGATCTGCGTTTTGTTGTGGGCAAAATCGGGATTGACGTGGATACGGTGGCGCTTGATGTGGAAGATACGCGTCACGTACGGGTAAAGGATCCCGAAGTATTCCGCCGCTTTGCCGTAGTTGCGGCCGGTTTCGGCCGGGCCGTCGCCGCCGATGGTGGCGACCAGCGTCAGATCGCGCACGCAGAAGAGCTTGGCGTAGGGATAATCGTAGTCGCGGAGAGAAGCCCACAGCGCCCGCACCATACCGAGGGTATCTTTTTCCTTCGGCGGTTTCGGCAGCTTTTTCGATTTCTTTTTCTTCTTTTTGGTCTTGGGCTTCGGCGGTTTGTTTTTCGCCTTTTCGGCCTTCCGCCGTGCCTTTTCTTCGGCTTTTTGTTTTTTCTTTTCTTTTTTGGCTTTTTTCTTGGCGGCTTTGGCATCTTTTTTGGCTTTTTTCGCCGCTTTTTCTTCTTCGGTCAGTTCTTTTCCCGGCGAGAGCTTGATTTTGAAAAACCAGATCTTCAGCCAGACGTGCATTTTTTCGTAGCCGTTATTCAGCCGCACACCGATGGGCAGGACGAGAAGCAGGATCACGATGAGCAGCACGAGCGCGAGGATCCCGCCGAGCAAGGCGAGAATACCCAAGAAGATCCACAAGAGGATATTCAGCGCAGTCATCATAATCTACTCCCCCTTTCCTCAAAAGTAACGGTGATGCGGCTCAGGCTTCGGATTCTTCCGGTACAACTTCCGCTTCGGTCACTTGTTCCGATTCCGCGCCGGCCAGTTTCAGTTGTCCTTCGGCCGCCTGTTCCAGTTCCATATTCGGGAGCTGCAGTTGGCCGTCGGCCCCCTCTTCGGGCAGCGGCGTCAGATCCGCGAGCGACGACAGACCGAACACGCGCAGGAATTGCTCGGTCGTTTTGAAAAGCACCGGTCTTCCCGGAACTTCCAGACGTCCGGCTTCCTCCAGAAAGCCTTTTTCCGCCAGCGACGACACCGTATAGGCGCTGTCGACACCGCGCACCTGCTCGATATACGCACGCGTGACCGGCTGGCGGTAGGCGACGATCGCCAACACCTCGAGCGCGGCCTGCGAAAGTGCAGGAGCCTTGCGGGTTTCGAGTGCAACACGGATACAGGCGGCGTAGTCGCCGCGCGTACAGAGCTGCGCTTTGTCGTTCAGACGGATCAGGCGCAGTCCGCTGTTTTCAGACTCCAACCTTGCTGCCAGCGCCGTCAGCACTTCTTCCGCGTCGGCCGTGCTCTGATCGAGCGCAAGCGCGATGCGGTCGACGGAAACAGGTTCGCCGGCGGCAAAGAGGATCGCCTCCGCGGCGGCGACACATTGATAAAATTCCATAGCTACGATAAACTCTCCGTTTTCATTTCGTCTTCCTCCACGCGGATCGTCGCGCAGTCATCGTCATCGATCCAGATCAGACTGTCGCGGCACAGCTCTAAAAGTGCAAGGAAGGTCGCGATTGCCGCGTGGCGACTGCCGGCTTCGGCAAGGATATCCATGATGCTCGCCTTGTGCTGGCTGCGGATCAGGGCCAGTACGCGCTTGGAAGCGTCCTCGATCGTTTCGCTTTCACGGCCGACGAGTTCGGAAAACACCTGCGGCAGCGGCTCGGCTTCGATCTCTTTGTTCGACGCCGCCATCCGCAAAAGCGCAGCCAATAACTCGGCCTCATCGTGGCGGCGGGTATACTCGGGTTTACCGGGCAGCGGCTCGGCATCCTTGACACACAGCTCGCCCATCTGCTTTGCGCGTTGGCCGAGCCATGCGGAAGCCATTTTGAAGAGGCGGTATTCCTCCAGTCGGCGCACCAGTTCGCGGCGAGGATCTTCCTCGGCCGTTTTTTCCGGGCGCGGCAGCAGCATGCGCGATTTGATCAGGATCAGCTGCGCGGCCATGACGATAAAATCGCTCGTGACCTCAATGTTTAACGACCGCATCGCCTCCAGATAGGAGAGATATTGGTCGAGGATCATAGCGATCGGGATATCGTCGATCGACACCTTGTTTTTGGAGATCAGGTGCATCAGGAGATCGAGCGGACCTTCAAACCCATCCAGTCGGAAGGTCACGTCGGTCATTTCGGTGAATTCCATCCGTGTTCCGCCGTTTCTACAAGAATAAGTTAAAGACAGGCTCTAAAATGTCGATGAAGAGATTCCCGACAAACGAGCGGGCAATGCCGAGATAATAGCTCAGGTCGAACCAACGCGTGATCGACGAAGAGACGTGCAGGATGTTTAGGAACCGGCCGGGCAGATCGAACAACAGCACGATCAGCACGATAAAGCCGTAGCGCTCATACTGCAGCACCTTGTTGTAGGCGCGCATGGGAAGAAACGCCGCGAGGATCTTGGACCCGTCGAGCGGCGAGATCGGGATCAGGTTGAAGATTGCAAGACCAATATTCAGGCTGATCGCCGTCACAAGCAGCTGGTAGATCACAAGCAGCACGGTCATATACGTTCCGCTCTCGCCAGCAAACAGGCGCGTATTGTAGCGGATGGCGACGAACATCGACACAGCCGTCAGCAGAAACGCCGTCAGGATATTGGCGATCGGGCCGGCAAGCGCGACCAGGCTCATCCCAAGCTTTTTGCGCTTATAGTAGCGCGGATCGACCATGACCGGCTTCGCCCAGCCGAAATGCACGAGGAACAGCAGCAGAAAACCGATCGGGTCGATATGGCGCATCGGGTTCATCGAGAGTCGGCCGGTCGCTTTGGGCAGCGGGTCACCGAGCTTTGTCGAGACAAATGCGTGGGCAAATTCGTGGATCGTCAGCGCGAGAATAATGCCCGGCAAGAGGTACAGCGCGTCGGTGAGAAAATCCTTGAGGTAGGCACCCATGCTTACTTTCCTTTGCTGTCGCGCAGCGTAACGATGCGGTTAAAGCTGCCGGGATACTTGGAGTCGGCGCAGAAATAACCAAGGCGGACAAACTGGAATTTTTCGCCCGGAGCAGCGTCTTTCAAGCTCGGTTCGACCTTGCAGCCTTCCATTTTGGTCAGCGAATCGTGGTTGATATAGTCGGAATACGTCTTGTCTTCGGGCATATCGCTGACGTTTTCGAGGGTAAAGAGGCGGTCGTAGAGGCGGATATCGCAGGTCTCGGCGGTTTCGGCGTCGAGCCAATGGATCGTGCCCTTGACCTTGCGGCCATCGACCGGGTTGCCGTTGCCGGTTTCGAGGTCGGCCGTGCAGTAGATCTTGGTGACCTTGCCGGTCTCGTCGATCTCGACTTCGTTGCACTTGACGATATATGCGCCCATCAGACGCACCTCGCCGTCTTTCTTCATGCGGAAGAACTTCGGCGGCGGAACGAGCGCGAAGTCTTCGCGGTCGATCAGAATGTGCTTGGAGAAGCGCACCTTGCGCGTACCGGCGTCTTCGGCGTTCGGGTTGTTGGCAATTTCAAAGAACTCTTCTTTGTCTTCGGGGTAATTGGTGATCTCGACCTCGACCGGATCGAGGATCGCGATGCGGCGCAGCGCCGTAGCGTTGAGTTCTTCACGGATGCAGAACTCGAGAAGACCGATATCGACGAGCGAATAGGCCTTGGCAACGCCGGCACGCTTGACGAATTCCAGGATCGACGACGGCGTATAGCCGCGGCGGCGCAGACCGCAGAGGGTCGGCATACGCGGATCGTCCCAGCCGTCGACGACGCCGGTCTCGACCATTTCACGCAGGTAGCGCTTGCTCATGAACGTATTGGTGACGTTCAGGCGGGCAAATTCGTACTGATGCGGATGGTTTTCGACACCGGTGTTGGCAACGACCCAGTCGTAGAGCGGACGGTGGTTTTCGAATTCGATCGAGCAGAGCGAATGGGTAATGCCTTCGATCGAGTCCTGGATCGGATGGGCATAGTCGTAGAGCGGATAAATGCACCACTTGTCGCCCTGACGATGGTGCGAACGGTGGAGAATGCGGTAGATGGCCGGGTCGCGCATATTCATGTTGGGGCTGGCCATGTCGATCTTGGCGCGCAGCGTTTTCGTGCCGTCGGCGAATTCGCCGTTCTTCATGCGCTCAAAGAGGTCGAGGTTTTCTTCGACGCTGCGGTTACGATACGGGCTTTCCTTGCCCGGCTCGGTCAGCGTGCCGCGGTATTCGCGCATTTCGTCGGCGTTTAAATCGCAGACGTAGGCGAGACCTTTTTTGATCAGGCCGATGGCGAGCTCATAGCACTTATCGAAATAGTCCGAGCCGTAGAAGATGTTGTCCGGTTTGGCACCGAGCCAACAGAGATCTTCGTAGATCGAGCGGACGTATTCGTCGTCTTCCTTGACCGGGTTCGTATCGTCGTAGCGGAGATTGAATTTGCCGCCGTATTTTTTAGCGGTGCTGTGGTTGATCCAGATAGCTTTGGCGCTGCCGATGTGCAGGTAGCCGTTGGGTTCGGGCGGGAAACGCGTATGGACGTGGTTTTCGCGGCCTTCGGCGAGGTCAGCGTCGATGATATCGTGGATAAAATTAGAGTTGGTCGTAGTTTCCATTGTTTTTCAGTCCTTATCTTTCGATCATAGCATTCAGGCGGGCAACGACACGATCCTTGCCCAGAATTTTCATCACTTCGTAGAGATCCGGCGAGTTCTGTCGGCCGGTGACGGCGACGCGCAGCACCATGCTGATATCGCCGACGTGGCCCTTGTAGCTTTCGGGGTTCTTTTTAAAGAGCTTCGTTTCGGGCGCGTAGCCGAGGTTGGCGGCGATCTGCTTCATCTTGTCGAACCAAACGGTCTGCTCGTCGGCCTCGTTGTAGCCCGCGGCAAACTGCTGGCAGATCGCCTTGGCATCGTCGGCCGAAACCGCCGCCGGCAGCGTGTATTCCGGAGCAAAGAGGCTGTCGTAGAAGAAGGAGACGTAGTCTTTGGTATCCTTCCAGAGTGTCAGGTCCTTGCGCGGCTTGTTGCCGCCGCGGCCGATGGCAAAGATCGATTTGGCATAGGCCGGATCAGCCGCGAGGATGGCGGCGTAGTCGGCGTCGTTTTCATTCGCCCACGCCAGCGTATTTTCGTACACCTCGTCGGCGTTCATGCGGGAGATGACGTTTTTGGAGATATCGTTTAATTTATCGAGGTCGAAGATCGAGCCGGAAACGCCCATCTTCTTCAGCGAGAACTTAAAACTCTCCATGTCGGCGGTTGGATTGGCGATGCGCCATTCTTCAAAGTTGGAGTTTTGGATCGTCAGCAGATATTCGCGGACGGCGGCCACCGGATAGCCCTCGGCGTGGTAGAAGGTCAGGGCAAATTCGGGGTCCTTGCGCTTGGAGATCTTGCGCTTGTTGCCTTCGTCGAGCTTCAGAACCTGCGCGGTGTGGCAGTACTTCGGCAGCTTGAAGCCGAGCGCCTTGAAGAGCTGGATGTGGAACGGCAGTGTAGAGAGCCAGCTTTCGTCGCGGATGACGTGCGTGGTGCGCATCAGGTGATCGTCGACGGCGTGGGCAAAGTGGTAGGTGGGGATACCGTCGCTCTTGAGAATGACGTGGTCAATGTCGTTTTCGGTGACGTTGATGACGCCCTTGATCTCATCGGTGAACTTGAACTTATTTTCGACGTTGCCGTCCGAATGGAAGCGGAGCACGAACGGCGCGCCTTCAGCGAGCTTTTCCAGGATCTTTTCCAGCGGAGCATCGCGCCACGGCGCAAATTCGCCGTAGTAGCCCGGCGTGAGCTTCAGTTCTTCCTGTTTGGCGCGGTTGGCATCGAGCTCTTCCTCCGTGCAGAAGCAGGGGTAGGCCTTACCTTCGCGGACGAGCTGTTTGGCGTAGGTCTGGTAGATCTCCGCGCGTTCGCTCTGGCGGTACGGGCCGTAGTCGCCCTTGTCACCGTCTTTGACCGCGCCTTCGTCGAAGTGCACGCCGAGCTTGGCGAGCGTTTCGATGATCAGCTCAACGCCGTTTTCGACGGTACGCTTGGCGTCGGTATCTTCGATGCGGAGGTAGAAAACGCCGTCGGTCGTATGGGCAAGACGCTCATCGGCGAACGCGCCGTAGAGGTTGCCGATATGGAGAAAGCCCGTGGGCGACGGAGCAAAACGCGTAACCTTGGCGCCTTCGGGAAGTTGGCGCGGCGGATAACGCTTTTCCATGTCTTCGGGAAGCGTTTTGATATGCGGATAAAGCAGTTCTGCAAGCAGTTGATAGTCCATGACAGGCTCCTTTTGTATCGTGGATTTCCGGCGATTCGGTTGGGTGGAATCAGCCGAATCCCGAAATTTGCGTATACTGATTGATTCTAATTTATCTTATAGATTATAGCACAAATCCGCTGGAAAATCAACAGGAAAAAGAAAAACAACGCGCCACAAAACAAAACGTGCCGCCGGCAAGCAAGCAGCTCGCCGGCGGCACGAAAATTCAATTCGATCAGACACCCAAAACGTCGCGCAGAAGAACCGCGATATACGAAGCAAAACCGTGGTTACAGCTGGCGACCTCGCCGTCATGCTCCCAGAGTGTGCCGGTTTTGTCGGCCATGTGCAGGAAGTACCCGCGGATCTCCTCGGTCAGTTTTTCTTTCATGCCGTAGCGGCGGAGCAGATCGAGGCGGAGATAATTGCCGATGAACGAATTGGCAAAGTGGATCTTTGGGTGGCGGTTATCGGCTTTGCGGTGCGGGCCGAAATCGGTCATGAGGATGCGCCAGAGTTCCGGATGGGTCTCGGGCGTGGCCACGTTCATAAAGAAGGCGTAATACTGGCAGGCCTCGGTGCATTCGCCCGAAAGCTCCAGACTGCCATCGGCGCGGCGGTAGGAGTTATCGCAGAAGAAACCGTTGACCACCGTGTTTTCACGGATATAGGCCTCAATTTTTTCAGCTTCGGCGATCAGCGATGCATCGCCGTAGATCGCAGCGACCGCACGCTTGACGCGGGCATAGAGCATATTCGTGGGATAGCTGATATCCTGCACCAGATCGTTGGCCTTCGACCACTCGACGAACACCCACGCATCCAGTTTTTCCAGCAGACCGTCGGCGTTTTCGTAGCGGCGCAGGAAATCCATCAGCCCCATAACGCGGCTTTTGGCCTGTTCGGCAAAGGCGCGGTTCCCGGTAAAGGCGAGATACTCCTCCAGTTCCATCACGTACCACATCGCCCAGTTCGGGATGTACAGATGGTCGGTATGGTCGGAGGGATAGCACATGGGGAGCATGCCGTCGGGCAGATCGGGATCGGTCGGATGGGCGACGAAGTTCCAGAGGAAACAATCCTCCACCTCAGTCTTTCCGGTGAGCGCACGCTCGACGCGGGCGGTGAAGAAGCTGTCGCAGAGCCAACCGGCGCGTTCACGCGAGGGACAATCCATAAACACGTCGTAGGTGTTTTGGCGGAAGGTCTCGACGGCGGCATCGTAGATGCGCCCAAGCTCGGCATCGGCGATCTGCGGACGGTCCGGCAGCGCATAGAAGCTCACACGGCGCAGGCAAATTTCGTCGATGCGCACGCTCCCCTTGCGGCAGACCGCACGGAGATATTTGAAGACGTAGGGTTCCTGGGTAAGCAGGTGGTAACTGCCGGGTTCGGCATCGATGCGGATCACGTTGGCGCAGTTCAGGCGCAGAAAATCCACGGTCTCGTTGTTATAGATCTCGTCAAAGAGAAGCAGCAGCTCGCAGGCTTCGGTAACGGTAAAGCGCAGCTCGATCAGGCCGGTCAGATTGCAGCGCCACGCGAGGTCGGCAAAGCGGTCGGCGGTCAGATCAGCAGGCTTCCACGGTATGGCGGTGCGGTCGGTCTTGGCAAACGCGAGCGACCGCGCTTCGTCGAGGCAGCGGTATTCCAGTTCGTCTTCGGCAAAACAATCGAGGATCTCGCTCTTTTTATGTTCGCGGCTGCGGTAAAGCGGCTGTTCCACGCCATCGCTGACCGTGCCGCTTCCGAGAATCTGCTGCGGTTCTTCCACCGAAAACTCCGGCAGAAAAAGCGAACGCGGGATAAAGGTCTTATCCGCCTGCACCGCCAACGTCACGCTGCGATGGCCGGATTCCGCCGGGGAAACGTCAAACAGGCCGTAGCGCGCATCCAGACGGTAAGCCTCGGAGAAATTTCGCTGGAAGGAATAGCGGAACACCTTCTGCACCCGCTCGTCCAGCGCAACACAGCCAAATCCCCCGTCGCAAACGTCCGTAAAGCGCACGACTTCCCCACCCTGCACGACCTCGGCACACAAGAATCCGGGGACGTCCAGGAACGAAAAGCTGTTGCAGTTATAGGCGGAAAGACGCACCGTGAGCACGTTTTCGCCTGTTTTGAGATAGTTTCCGATCGGCAGCTCGTCCACGCGGTAGTAACCGTGCGCCGCTCTGGCCGGGCCGGTGAAGATAAATTCGCCGTTGACCGCCACGGAATAGACCGAAGAACCGGCAATTTTCAGGATCGTGTCGGCATTGTAGGGCAATTTGGTGTAAAACCCGTAAAAGGTATTCATTTCGGTTTCTTTGCCCGCTTCAAAAACAGGCAGAGCACGTTTAAACATCCGCATCATCTCCATTATCATTTTCGCTGATTTCTAAATTCATCATATCACAAAACCGGAAATTTCGCAAGTGGCTGTTTTCGGTTTTCAAACCGCACCGCTACTTGCAATCACCGGACAGAGGTGATATAATTGTGATCAAAACAAACCGTTTTCAGAGGTGCTTGCATTGAAGCTCAACCACTCGTCCGCAGCAAAAAACTATCTCTTTGCGATCATAACCGTACTCATCTGGTCGACGATGGCCGCAACGGTCAAAAAGATGCTGTTCGATATCCCCAATCTGGAAGCACTTTCCGTCAGCAGTATATTTGCGGCACTTTTTCTTTTCATCGTCAACATAAAAACCGGCGCGATCAGAAAAGCGAAAACCTACTCCGCCAAAGACTACGGGATCATGAGCGGGCTCGGGTTCCTCGGCTTGTTCCTCTACTCCGCCCTCTATTATTACGGGCTCGCGCAGCTCACCTCGCAGGACGCGTGCATATTAAATTACCTTTGGCCAATGATGCTGGTGGTCTTCTCGTGCATCATTCTGAAAGAAAAACTGACGCTCTCGAAAGTACTCGCCATGCTCTGCTCGTTTGGCGGGATCATCGTTCTCTCGCTCGGAAACGAGGGGCTTACCGCCGGAAATACGACTTTGGGCATGATCGCCTGCATTGTTGCGGCAGCTTGCTACGGGTTGTTCTCGGTTCTGAACAAAAAGGCCGATTACCATCAGGGGATCTCGATGATGGTCACTTGGCTGGTCGTTGCGGTCTGCGCCTTGGCGCTTGGGCTGCTGACCGAAACGTGGGTGCCGATCCGAGGAAGCCAATGGCTCGGCATTTTGTGGCTGGGGATCGCAACCGACGCGGTGGCGTATCTGCTGTGGGCGCTCGCTTTGAAGGGCGTTGAAAACACGGCAAAGATCGCAAATTTAGCGTATCTGACGCCGTTTTTATCCCTGCTCGTATCGGCTCTCGTTTTGAAAGAAGCGATCAAGCTCCAAGCTCTCACAGCGCTCGTTTTGATCATCGGCGGCATCTTGCTGCAAAATTTTTGGGATTCTAAAAAAACACAGAAAGAAAAAGGAATAAAGGAATAGTTGAGGAACGCAGATGAAGATCATTGCAATTGCCGCCGTGACGGCGGGCGGAAAAACGACGATCGTCAACGAACTGAAGAAACGGCTCCCAAATACCCTATCGCTCCATTTCGACGACTATTCGTTTGTGGGCGAGGTAGATGATTTCCACGCTTGGGTAACCGAGGGCGCAGACTACAACGTCTGGGATCTGGCTCCGCTGATCAGCGATATCGAAAAAGTGAAGGACGAAGCAAATCCCGATTATCTGCTGCTCGATTACCCGTTTGCCTATTGCCACGACGAAATGCGCCGATATATCGACTGCGCCATCTTCATCGACACGCCGTTGGATATCGCCATGGCGAGAAGGATCCTGCGAGACCGGAAAGATGCTTCCGGAGACGAGATCAGAGAAGATCTGGAGATGTATCTGAAATACGCGCGGATCGCTTACGTGCAAATGCTTGAGGATATTCTGCCGTCGTCGGACTACGTGATCGACGGAACAAAAGAACTCGGGGAAAAGGTAGATGAGATCGCAAAGATCATATTGGCATTAGGCACCAATTAATTACCACAGAATATCATTTCAGAACCGTTTGGTGAGGCTTTGGTTTGGATCGTTGGGGATTCGCCTTTGTTTTTCAGTTTGCTTCAAGCCAAAAAAATCAGCCTAACATAATACGGTCTGCTATTTCATGGAGGGTTGGAAATGACTTATGTTATCGGAATTGCCGGCGGCACGGCCAGCGGAAAAACTACATTTACCAAGACTCTGGAAGCCGCGTTGGAGGGCTATGCGCTTAAAGTCATACATATGGATTCGTATTTTAAGCCGCGAGAAGAACGTCCATATTCCAAGGCACCGATCACCGGCAAAATGTATGTCGATGACAACCATCCCTTAACGATGGATTTACCCAAATTGGCGGGAGAACTGCGCGATTGGAAAGCGTCGGGTGAATTTGACGTTATGATTGTAGAGGGTTTGCTCACGCTATGGGAGGAAACGATCGAAAGTCAACTGGATCTGCGTTTGTTTGTGGACTGTCGGGATGATGAACGGACTGTGCGCAGAATCAAACGGCATATGAACTGGGGGCAGAGCTTCGACGAGATCACAAGTGTTTATCTCGATCTGGTTCGCTACCGCCACGACGAATATGTCGCGCCGTCCAAATGGAAAGCCGACTTTTTCCTAAACGGCTCCAATCCTTCGGAACTTGCATTAGAAAGTATCAAGGCACTGGTCGATAAAAAACTTAAGAAATAGGAAGCCACAGAGGATGTATCGGATCAGATGCTCGTTGTTTATCTGCTGGTCAAGATTGTAGACTTGGGGAGATCGCGATGAATAAAGAATCTTTTTTGTTTAGAGAAGTGACCCGTGAAGATATCCGCAATATTACGGCGAGCGCATTGTGCTATACAGGTACGTTCGAGTACAGCCTATTAGACGGAGGTTTGTTTAATACGACATATTTGGTGACTTGTGAAGATACTGCCAAGTACGTCCTGCGCTTAGGCCCTGTCAATCGGCATTTGATTCTCGAATTCGAACATAATCTGATGAATGCTGAATGCCACGTTTACAGTTTGTGCAGAGAAAATGGGATTCCCTGTTCAGAGGTTGTGTGCTGCGACACCTCTAAAACGATCATAGATCGAGACTTTATGATTGTAAAATACATTAATGGTGATTCTCTGTGCGGAGCAAAAATTGCAGAGGAAGAGAAACGCAGCATCTACCGCGAAGTCGGGAAATACACGAAAATACTCCACTCAATTAAAAACAACTGTTTTGGGAGAGTTTCGGAAGTATTGCAAGGAACAAAATTCGATTCGTGGGCAGAATATCTTTTATTTGAAGTGAGATCTATTCTGAATCAAGGTAAGACGGTTGGGTTGTGGGATCAAGCGTATCAAAATCGTATAGAACAGATCTTTATCGATCACCGCGAGCTCCTAAACAAAGTTACGTGCGCATCTTTGATTCATACGGATTTATGGGAAGGAAATGTGTTGGCAAGGGACGGAAAGTGTCTTGCTATCATTGATCCCGACAGGGCAATCTACGGTGATATCGAGATGGAATTTGCAAGTCCATGGATGATCACCGATGATTTTCTGTTCGGCTATGGAGCAATTAACCACAGTCCGGAATGGGGTAAAAAGCAAAAGATATATAAGATTTTCTTTTATCTGATCGATGCTTATGTTTGGAAATGTGAATACGGACAGCCCAAACGAACAAAAGAACTACTGGATAAAATCGAGAACATACAAGCATCAATGGTGGAGTAAGTACACAAAACTGCCTCCACCTAGTTCCCGTTTATCTATCAAGCTCCATAAAAACGCCGCCGGAGATTTTTTCTCCGGCGGCATTTTTCATCCGATAAATTCCTGGATCAAGCTGTCTTTAGGGATCCGTTCTTCCGCGATCGGCGGCAGATCGTAGAGACGGGCAAAAATGGCGGCGATCTCGGCGTATTCTTCCCCGAGCGGGTGATTTTTTAGCGCTTCCGCCAGCTGATAGCCGTAGAGAAACGGCTCGTAGGCGTGGGCGGTGTCGATCTTGAAATCGGCGGTTTCGCGGTGCGGATGGATATAGCGCTCTTCGCCCATGCGGATATAACGCCACATCCCGACCGTTTCGTTTGCATCGGTGTTCCGGTGCGTCACGTCGCGGAGCATCCGGCGGGCCAGACGCAATAGTTTTGCCGGCAACACGACTTCGCCGTCGGCGCAGAAATCGCTGTGCGTGCTGATATACACCCGCAGGCAGCGATTTTCCGAAAACGCAGCGGCCACGAGCGGATTCAGCGCGTGCAGGCCTTCGACGATCAGCACGTCCCCTGCCCTGTGCTCGATCACAAACGGTTCGGCGTTGCCGCCGGTCTTGAAATCGAAGACCGGGAATTCGGCGCGGCCTTCGGTGTGAAGCGTTTTGCACAAACGGGAAAAGAGGGCGATATCGAGGCAATCGATGCTCTCGAAGTTGATCGTGCCGTCTTCCCAGTAGGGCATTTTGCTGTTGGGTAGGTAGAAATCGTCGAGCGAGATGCGCGCGACGCGTTTTCCCGCCGCCGCAAGACGGCGCAAAAGCCGATCCGAGGTCGTGGTCTTCCCCGCTGCCGACGGACCGCAGAGCAGGATCACGTCGCAGTTACGCTCAAGGCAAGCGGATGCGACCGCGTCGATATTGGCGTGGTAATTCTCCTCCGCCGCGCCGATCACCGCGAGCGGATCGGATGCGAGAAGTGCGGCAACGGTTGGCAGAGAGATGCAGTTTTTGTGTTCGCTGTAATGCATATGGGACTCCTTTGGGAAAAGCAGCGGCTTACCAGCCGTATTTTTCCGGTCCCCACGGCTTGTGGATGAGTTCCTGTTTCAAAAGCACCACTTCGTTCGACGGGATATCCTCGGTGACGACGACACCCGGGCCGACCGCGACGTTGCAACCGATCGTCACGCCGGGATAGAACGTGCAGTTGACGCCCGTGCGCGAATGGTCACCGATGTAGGTGGCGTTGGCGCAGAAACGAGGCGTTTCTTTGCGGCCGTTGATCGTATGACGGCTGGCTTTGTTATCAAAGCGCAGCGTGCCGCAGACGCAGGAAGCGCCGATATCGACGTTGACACCGAGCAGGCCGTGGATTTCCATGTAATGATAGAGATAGGCGCCGTCGAAGAGCACGCCGTCGAATTCGGCCGCGTGCAGAACCTTGCAGCCGTGGCCGATGGTCGAGCCGCCTTCGATGTAGCAGTAGTTGCGGATTTGGACGCGATCGCCGATGACGGCATCGCCGTCGATGATCGCGCCGTTGTCGATCACGGTGTTGTCGCCGACGATCACGCTGCCGTTGATGATGACGTTGCGGCCGATGCGGCTGTTTTTGCCGAGCTGCACAAAGCCCTTGATCTGCGCCGACGGATCGATCGATGCGCCATCGGCGAGTTTATTGGCGGTGAGGGCAGCCGTTTCGGCCCAAACCGTCGTGTAGCAGGCTTCCATGATATGCCACGGCTTATCGATATCGACAAACGTGCCCGTGCCGACGCATGCCGGGATCGCACCCTCGCGTGCGGCGTAGTGGTGCAGCGTTGATTCGACGTGGCGCTCATTGCGCGGCGGCATACCGCCGATCTCAGAGCCCGGGAACACGCCGGCCGTCGGCAGATACGCGGCAAACGGCTGGCCGTTAGCGGGAGCGGCACGGAAGGCAAACGCCTCCATCACCTGATAGGTGCGTTCGTCGGTGTGGCCGGCAAAGGAGGTGACCGCACCGGAATCGTCGGTGTGGGCAAAGATCCAGTCACCGGAAGCATCGTCCTCACGAACCTGGCTGAGAAGCGCGGTCGCACCGGCCGCGGTCGAGCGATGCGTGCGCACGAGCGCATCGAGATCCGAGGCGCTATAGAGGCAATCGCCGAAGAGGACGATCGCATCGTCCGTACACGGCACGGCAGCCAACGCGGCTTCCAGTGTTTCGGCGCTGCCGGAAGTATCACGCGTTTCAATAACGGTGACGCGCGGATCGCCGAAGAAGATCTGCTGCAGCCCGGCCATATGGTGCGAGCCGGCGATCACGACGGAATCGGCACCGGCGGCGCAAACGGCCTCGACCGTGCGGACTGCGAGCGGACGATTGGCGATCGGGAGAGATGCTTTGTTGCGGTATTCGTTATAAGGCCAAAGGCGCGAGCCTTTGCCGCCTGCGAGAATATATGCTTTCATAAGGTTTCTCCTTTGTATATCGTACCCGGTTTGCACCGGTTTATCCCCTTTGCTTCTATTATATGCCAATTTACGGCAAAAGTAAAGTCTTTTTCAATGTTTCGGCATCGTTCCTCGAAGAAGAAGCGGCTGGAGCTGTCGATTTTCCAGCGCAGCAGCAACCGTTTCCTCGATTTTCCCGAAATCGGCAACCAGCGAATTCGGTTTTTCGACCGGATCATCCTGGCCAAACGGAACGAAATAGAGATGCTTGCGTGCAAGCAGCTTTCCGATCGACGCGGCGTTGGCTCCAAGCCCATCGTTGGTCGAGACCGCAAGGACGACCGGGCGATTGTTGCGAAGGTGCGATTTGACTGCCAGCGTGACCGGCGTATCGGCGATCCCGGCGGCGATTTTAGCGAGAGTGTTGCCCGTGGCCGGTGCGATGACAAGAACATCAAACAGCTTTTTGGGGCCGATCGGCTCGGCGGCGGCAATGCTCGTGATCATCGGTTTCGCACAGATCGCTTCGATTTTGCGAACAAAGTCTTCTGCTTTGCCAAAGCGGGTATCGGTGGTATGGCTCGCCGTGCTCATGATGGGCGTGACGTCCCATCCGTTTCCGGCGAGCCGTTCGATCGCCTGCACCACCTGAGAAAAGGTGCAGAACGACCCGGTAAGGGCAAAGCCCACTTTTTTTGCTTCAGATCCCATGTGATTTCCGTTTCTCCGCGGCTGACCTTACCGCATCCTTCCTGCCGCGGTCGGAAAGATGCGGCGATCGGTTTACAAAAGTCCCTGCTCGGTTAAGATCGCAAGTACCGTTTCTGCAACGGCGATCCCGGCGGATTTGGGTGCGACCTTGCCCGGCAGGCCAAGCGCATGGATCGCGTTGAGACCGAGCTCCGCAGCGGCGGCAAAATCGGTGCCGCCCGGCCGGCTCGCAAGGTCGATCACCACGCAGTCCGGCCGCAAGCGTTCAAGGCGCGATCCCGGCAAAACCATCGCCGGAACGGTGTTGAACACGACGTCGAACGAACCAAGGCAGCTATCCACGAACGCCGTCTGCACCGCATCCATGCCGTTACCAACGATCCACGCAAGATCCGCCGCCTTTCGCGCCGAAACCGTAACCGCGCACCCAAGCCCCACAAGCATCCGCGCCAAAACCTTGCCGATGCGGCCGCAGCCGATCACCAGCGCGTGCGCGCCGTGCAGCGTACGCGGCAGCGCTTCCATCGCGATCCCGATCGCACCTTCCGCACTCGGGATCGCATTTTTCACCTGCAGATCCTCGCGCTGGCCATAGTCGAAAAGCGTCAGCCGGTGCTCATCGGCCAATGCCCGAACCTGCGGGCCGCATTTTCCGGCAAGCACCGGCGTTTGCGGTGGGATCGCGGCGAATACCTCCGCAAGCGTGATCGGTTTGGCCGTCAGCGGCGCGTGCAGTTTTCCCTCGCCGGACTCGACCGGAAACGGCAGCAGCACACAATCGGCCCCCAAAGCTGCCGTCGCGAGAGGCCTCGCAAGGATCGGCTTGGGCAAGGGCTGCGGGCTCCCATCCAGACAGGCCGTGGCAAGAGAATGTCCGGCGGATACGAGCGTTTCGGCCGCATAGATCTGGCGCAGGTCTCCTCCGATAACTGTGATCTTCATAGCAATCCTCCGTTTTCCGTTTCGTTCTGCTTCAGTCTATTCGGGCGACAGGAACTTTGTGCGCCAAAGAAAAAACGCTTGCGCCAAGGCGGTTTCTGTGTTACAATACAGGCAAGAAACGCAGAAAGGTCAGAGAATTATGACACATCGAGAACGAGTTCGTGCTGTGCTGCACTACCAACCGGTCGACCGCATTCCACTGGTCCACTTCGGTTTTTGGAACGAGACCTATGAAAAATTTGCTGCCGAAGGGCATATCTCGCCGCGGCTCGACGAGAACGGACAGCCCGACGGTTTTTCCGAACGCGCCGTTGCCGAACAGCTCGGATTCGATTTCGGGTGGGATCCTTCCGCCGGTGGTCAGACAGGCCTGTACCCGGGATTTGAAAGCAAGGTAATTGAAGAATTCCCCGACGGCTCGCGCCACGAGCTCAACGGCGACGGCGTTATCATCAAGGTGCGCCCCGGTGCGGTCTCGATCCCCGCTGAGATCGGACACACTTTGGTCGACCGCGAGAGCTGGGAGAAGGAATATCTGCCGCGGCTGCGCTTTTCGCCCAATCGCGTGCCGATTTTTTCGAAGGAGCGAATTGAGGCATTCAACAACTCCGAATTCCCCATCGGCGTACACTGCGGCTCGCTCTACGGCAATTTCCGCAACTATGCCGGTGTTGTCGGCACCTGTTATCTGCTCGCCGACGACGAAGACCTCTTCAAAGAGATCATCGACACGATCGCCGATACCTGCTACAACGTAACAAAAGGGATCCTCGAACAAGGCATAAAGGTCGATTTCGGCCATTTCTGGGAAGATATCTGCTTCAAAAACGGCCCGCTCGTCAATCCGGACGTCTTCGAAGAATTCTGCGGCCCGCACTACCAGCGCATCACCGATCTGTTTGTCGCGAACGGCTGCGACATCGTCTCGCTCGACTGCGACGGCTGCATCGACGCGCTGATCCCGACGTGGCTCAACCACGGCGTCAACACGATGTTCCCCATCGAAGTCGGCACTTGGGAGGCTTCGATCGCACCGTGGAGAGAGCAATACGGCAAGGCGCTGCGCGGCGTCGGCGGTATGGATAAGCGCGTGTTCGCGCAGGACTACGCGGCGGTCGACAAAGAGATCGAGCGCCTGCGCGCGCTGACCGAGCTCGGCGGCTATATCCCCTGCCCCGACCACCGGATTCCGCCGGATGCGAAGTGGGAAAACATCCAGTACTACTGCGACCGCTTCCGCAAGGTCTTCGGCTGATACGAGAAAGGAACGCCATGATCACACTCCGGGAAATCACACAGGATAACCTCGACGACGTGCTTGCGCTCCGTGTCGGGGACGATCAGACCGCCTACGTTTCCACTACGGCGCACGCCCTCGCCCAGGCATACGTCAGCCCCAAAACGGCGTTTCCGTTTGCGGTCTGCGCGGACGAAACGATCGTCGGCTTTCTCATGCTCGGGTACTATGAAGCCCGAAACCAGTATACGGTGTGGAAATTTCTGATCGACCAGCGGTACCAAGGGCGCGGCTACGGTAAGGCTGCGTTGAAGCTGGGGATCGATTTTTTGCAGGAACGCTTCGGCGTCAAAGAGATCTTCCTCGGGGTTTCCGCCGGAAACGAAGCGGCCAAGCGCCTCTACCGCTCTGCCGGATTCCGCCCGACCGGCGCGATCGACGGAACGATGGAAGAAATGCGACTGGAGTGCTGATGGCAATAGAAAACGACCTGACGAATAGCTGCACGCAAAACACTTATAGCAGAACAAAGCAAACAATTCGATAAATACCAATTTAGCAAAGGGTGCATCATTTTGGCAGAGATACTATACAAGTATGCATTAAGAGAAAAAAAGGAAATCGATCCTTCGCTTTGTATCAAATGGTTAAGCAAAGAAGAGCTGCACGTATTTAATAATCACTTAGAATTGTGTGGCCAATCAGTAATTGGTAACACATTGTGGGACGAAATATTCGAAGAAGGGACCAGATATGCCGGCTTGTTCATTGATTCCAAGATGGTAGCACGAGCCTGTGTGGAAAAGTATTCCGATGAGGCGTGGGAAGTAGCCGACGTTAGAGTAGCGCGTGAGTTTCGGAATCATGGATTTGCCTATAACGTGTGTGCGTATGTTTTGGAATATATTTTGGAAAACAACAGAATCCCGACCATCAGAACCGAAGAGGATAACTATCCCATGCAGAAAGTGATTTCCAAGTTAGGATTTGCTGCTATATAGTCGTTTCCCAGCAAAAAGTTCAAATAAACAGCATATTTACAATCAAAACCACCAGTTGAACTGGTGGTTTTGATTTACCTTCAAGTGCGTACTTACTCACTCTTTATTGTAGTGGTATATTTTCACAAAGTAATAGCCTCCGACAAGGATTTTCCCTATCAGAGGCTTAACTATTAGATTTTTTCATCGTGTTTTTCGAGATCAGAAATAATCTTTTTGAAGGACGTTTCATTTCTCACGAAATCATTTTTTCAAGCGGTTTGCCACCGGAGCCGTGTAATCCATATCTTTCAGATTGGCTTCAACAATTGCATATCGGCAACTTTCCTCAAAATTATTTAAGGTGTTTTCCTATCATCCAATTCTGCATATTCAAGTGCAATATAAAGATAATAAAGTTTTGCGTGTTTGAACCTTTTTCGTTCGGCAAACGACTATATCTGCGAAACCGGTTTTATACAGAATGAAATGGAGGTGATGATATGGATTCCTTTGAATCTCTCTTTGCCAATTGCCGCAACGCGCTGGAGCGGTTTGTGCGCTTTAAGATCTCTGATCCGCAGGATGCCGACGAGGTCATTCAGGACGTTAGCATGGCCGCGTATCGCGGGTTTTCCACACTCGCCGACAAAGCGGCTTTCCGGCCATGGCTGATCGGGATCGCCCGCAATAAATGCAACGATTACTTTCGTCAAAAGAGCAGAAGTGCGGAGATTTCGCTGTCGACCTTGGAAAACAGCATCGGCGTTCGCTACAGCTACGGACTCGGCGAAGCCGGAGTTGTGCGTGAAACGCTGCGGGAACTGGCAGAAAAAGACCGTCAGATCCTTTGGCTCTATTTTTGGCAGGAGTATTCGCAGGATGAGATCGCCCGCGTTTTGAGACTCCCGTTGGGAACGGTCAAAAGCCGTTTGCACTACGCCAAAAAGAAATTCAAGGAAAAATATCCGTATCCACCTGTGTCGAAAGGAGACACTACTATGAAAAAATTCCCCGAAAAATTACCGGAATACAAGATCGCAAGATTGGAAAAAGAACCGTTTGCCGTAAAATTTGAAGAGTTGACCGGTTGGTTTATCATTCCTCGCCTTGGTGAAAAGACGAGTTGGGCAGCTTATGATTGCCCGGACAGACATTTGACAGAGATCGAGTCCTCCGAAGTAATTGGAAAAATCGCCATTCACGGGGTGGAGGGCGTAGAAATTCGCACATTGACCGACGACAAAGGTAACGAATATTGCGACGGTTTGCCTGAACATATCTACTATGCCCAGCTTACCGACACGCATTGTCGATGGCTTGGCGAGAGCTATGTCAAAAACGGCGTCAAGCATCTTCTTACATTCCTCGATGGCGACGAGTTTATAGAAGAATGGGGCTTCGGTGAGGACAACGCCGGTATGCCGGTGGCACTCAAGCCTGCTGGCGATATTGTCAGGGATGGCGATATCGTGACGGCTGTGAAGCTGCAGCAAACTTCCGCGGAATCCGGGCGTCGAAATACACTGGCAGATGTCGTCGGCACCTATCAAGTTACGCTCATGGGCAAGACCTATGAGACGGTGTGTTTGATGATGATTTATCCGGACGGCGCAATGACCGAGCAGTACATCGACAAAACCGGACGCACCGTCCTGTGGCGGCGCTTTAACCGAAACGATTGGGCTTTCGGCCGCTATCAGCAGACGTGGACAGCAAAATTGCCGCAAAGTGAAACTGTGACGATCAATGGAGAAACCTTCGTACACTGGTACGACTGTATCAGCGATTATGTGCTATAGGTGATCTTCTCCGAAATCAGTTGCAAACAAAGAAGCCTCCGACAGGCACAACCTGCCGGAGGCTTCTGGTTTTCTTCGCTTATTTTCTCTTCAAGAGTTCCCGCACGGTCACTTCATAACCTTTGTCGGAAGCGTCGTCGGCGATCGCGCTGACATCGGCGCTGCCCGTTTTGTGGCGGAGGATATCGGCGGCATAGAGGCGTTTGAGCCACGGGTTACGCGCAAGGATCGGGCCGATCGCGTACGTTGCGGTCACCGAACCGGTGCGGATCCCTTCGGCGGCGATCGTTTCGCCCTTCGCATCAACGATGCCGCCCGGGCCGAATTCGGCGGTAAAGAGCGGATCGGCGACGTTTTTCAGCCAACCGCTTTTGTTGATAAAGCCGGCAAGGAGTTTTTCGGAGAGTTTGGAAGCGTACAGCACGTCGCCCAACTCGCGTCCGGTCGAGCGCACCGCGTCGCAGTCGGCAAGACCGAGGCATTCGATCGTTTTGCCGTCGGGCAGAGCAATCGTGCGGGCGGCCAGTTCGGCTGAGCTGCTGGTGAAGAGCATCGGCACGCCGTCGGCCGCGGCGGCGGCCAATTCCTTGCGCATCGGCTGCAGCTTTTCGGCGGCGATGGCAATGCGGCTTTCCGTACCCGCTCCGGCATAGACAAGAGCGGCGTCGGCGAGTGAGACGGTCTCGCCCACGGCAACAGGCGTGATCTCAACGGCTTGTCCGCACTGTTCGAGGGCGCGTTTCAGGGCCAAGAGGTTCGCGTATTCGCCGTAGAGATTCAAAAGTTCGGGATAGAGATGGCAGAGACGGATCATATATTTTCGCTCCTCTCTCTCGCGTCGGCCGGCAGGCGGGACAGGAATTTTTCTTTATCGGAGAAACAGGTAATGACGTGCAGGTCTTCTTTGTCGGCAAAGACCTTTGCGATATCGTCCAGTGTTTCGAGGGCAACGAGGCGTTCGGCAGGGATATCGGTATAGTTGAGGCGGTTGACCAGGTCGTTGACGTAGGTACCGGCGAGGTAGATCTTGCCGATGCGGCCGCTCTTCAGGCGATCGAAATCGATATCCCAGAGCCACGAGGTCTCACCCGTGAAATACTTGCGGCTGACGGCGTCGACCATAACGAGCACGTTGCCGCCTTCGCGGATGGCGAGGTCGATCGACTGGTCGTAGGACGACGAGTTTTCGTGCTTGGATGTTAAGAGGACGATACGACGGCCGTTTTGCTCCCAGCTTCTCGTGCGGCCGTTTTTGAAGGTATAGTCGCTGATTGCTTGAGCGATGACATCGTTGGGAATGCCGAGCTCGGCGGTGATCGCCGCGGCGGCGAGCATGTTGTAGAGATTATAGAGCGCGCGCAGGCGAGTATGGAGCGTGAGCTCGCCGTTGATCGTCATCGTGCCGGCATCGAGGTCGGCGCTCGTTACCGCGTAGTCGCAGGTATGGCGGTGATGGCCGCAGGACGGACAGGAATAGGTACCGAATCCGGCGCGCAGACGATAGCTATGCTGCATTTGTGCGCCGCAGCGCGGACAGCAGGCACCGTCGTCGTAGACGGCGTGCTGCTCTTGGATACCGGCGGACGCGTCGATACCGAACCACGTGACGTCGTTGCCGCAGTCGGCAAGCGTAGAGGTCAGCGGGTCGTCGGCGTTTAAGAGGAGCTTCATGCCGGGATAGACGGCGTCGCGGATGCGGTTATAGATGAATTCCGGATGGCCGTTGCGCGTCATCTGGTCGCGGTAGAGATTTAAGACGGCAAAATGCGTGGGCTTCATGTAGCGGAAGGTATGGCGGGCATACTGTTCGTCCGATTCCAGAACGACCACGTCGCACTTGAGCTTGCCCGAAAGGGTCGCGTAGCGAAGAAGCATCGTGGCCACACCTTCGATTTGGTTGGAACCTTCACGATTCCAGCAAACGCGCTTGCCGGCGCGCTCCAAAATCTGCACGACCATTTCGACCGTCGAAGTCTTGCCGTTGGAACCGGTGACCGCGACGACCTGACCGGGCAGTTTGATTTTGGCGATGATATCCGGACAGATCTTTAGGGCGAGCTGGCCGGGTTTGGACGAGCCTTTTTTGACAATGCGGCCGGCAAAGGCAGCCAGCTTGCAGATTATGATCGCGAGCAGCTTTCTCATAGCTCTTCTCCTCGTTCGTCGTTAGAATTCAGACAGCGTTTTGCCGCTTCCACGTCGGTTCTGATCTGTTCGATCAGCGCTTCACGCGTGGCAAACTTCCGTTCCGGGCGCAGAAATGCGGCCAGCGACAGAATCGCCGTTTCGCCGTAGCAATCTCCTTGCAGACCAAACACGTGGGTCTCGCAATCGTAGACGCCGTTTTCGTAAAAGGTCGGACGCGTGCCGAAATTGGTGATCGCTTGGTAGGTTTGACCGCGCAGGGTAAGCCGAGAGGCATAGACACCGGGGCGCGGTCGGATCAGATCGGGGGAGAGGGCGATATTCAGCGTGGCGAACCCCAGCGTTGCACCGCGGCCATCGCCATGGACGACCGGGCCGACGATCGTGTGCGGGTGGCCGAGCAGCCGGGTCGCGCAGGCGATCTCGCCGGATTCGATCAGCAAGCGGATGCGCGTGGAGCTGACGACCAGTCCGCCATCCGTCAGTTCGCCGACGATCTCGGTCGGCAGGACGGAGCGCAGCAGAGCAGGAGTTCCCTCACCGCGCGCACCGAAGCGGAAATTTTCGCCGCAGACAGCCGCGACCGCACCGAGCTTCGCCTGCAAGATCTCGCTTGCAAAGGTCTGCCACGGTGTTTGGCGCAGCGCTTCATCAAAGATGAGTTCGATCAGCTCCGCCTCCGGGAAAAGGCGCCGCACCAATTCGGCTTTGGCTGCGCGGTCGGTCAGAAGCTCGGCCGATTCGCCGCGCACCGCATTTTTAGGGCGGCGGTCGAATGTAACGATGGAGAGTGTGGCTTTCAGCGATTGGGCAAGTTCCGCCGCGCGGTCGATGACCGCTTTGTGGCCGCGGTGCAGCCCGTCGAAAAAGCCCAGCGCGACCACGCGCCGCTGCTTCTCTGCCATACGCTCTCCCCTTTCGTCACGGATTCCGAGACTGATTCAGTCAAAAAATCGTTTTTCGATGGCGAGTTCGCTTTCGGCAACGCTGCCGATCGCCAAAAACTCGCCGTTTTCGTTGTAAATACGGCACAAATCGCCGTTTTTGTTTCCATCAATCGCCGTCTCTGCCGGGATCACCGCGCCGCAACGGATCAGACGCTCGCCGTCGGTGCTGACGGTCAGCTTGTCCAGATGGGCAAAAACCGCATCGATCGTCAGGATAAAGCTCGCGTCCCCGGCCTCCAGTTTTTCGCGCATGGCATCCGGCGTAAGCGCACGGTCGATCGAAAAGGCGCCGACGCGAATCCGGCGCAGCGCTGCCATCGTGCCGCAGGTTCCGAGCGCTCGGCCGATATCGCGGCAGAGCGAACGGATATAGGTGCCTTTGGAGCAATCGACGTGCAGCACGTATTCGCCGGCCGCTTCGTCGGCCTCCAGAAGGCGCAGGTCATAGATCTCGATATCGCGCGGGGCGACCTCGACGGTCTCGCCGGCGCGGGCCAGCTCATAGAGCTTTCTGCCGTCGCGTTTGATCGCTGAATACATCGGCGGGATCTGCGCCTGCGGGCCGAGGAACTGCGGCAAAACCGCTTCTACCGCGGCACGGTCGACGCGCACGTCGCTCTCGGCAATCGTCTCTCCGGTGATATCGCCGGTATCGGTCTCATACCCGATACGAAGGCGGGCAATATAAGTTTTGTCGCAGCCGGTAACGTAGGCACTGACCTTGGTCGCACGGCCGAAGCACACGAGGTTGACGCCAGTTGCGATCGGGTCAAGCGTGCCGGTATGGCCGGCAGAACGCACGTTGATGATCCGTTTGATCTTGGAAACAAGCGTCTGCGAGGTGATGCCTTCGGGCTTATCGGCGATGATCACACCGCTCATTGGTCGCTCCATACGGCCTCCTTACTGCGCAAGGGCCGCAAGATGCGTCCGGACAACCGCAAGCACCGCTTGGATCGCGTCTTCCGGGCCTTCTTTCAGCGAGCAGCCCGCCGCACATGCGTGGCCGCCGCCGCCAAACGCCGCGCAGACGACCGATCCGTCGACCTCGCCGGAGGTGCGCACAGAGATCTTGGTCGAGCCGTCGGGCTGTTCGTAGGCGGAAATACCGACGAGAACACCTTCGATCTTACGCGGGATCGACGAAAAATCGTCGATATCGTCTTCCGTTGCGCCGGTATCGCGGCGCATCTTCTGCGTCACGCTGATCGCAGCGATCTTACCGTCGTCGAAAAAGCGCAGATCGCCGGTCACGAGCCGTTCGATCTCGAAGCGCTGACGGCGTTTGCTTTCAAAAAATTCCTTGTTGAGCGCGGCCGCATCGATCCCCGTACGCATACACGCCGCAGCGATCTCATGCGTTTGGACGGTCGTATTGGAATAGACGAAGCAGCCGGTATCGGTGGAGAGCGATATGTAGAGCGGGAGAGCGATCTCGGCATCGAGCTGGACACCGAGCTCGGCGATCAGCCGAAAAATGATTTCTCCGGTTGCAGCCGCCGACGGATCCGCAAATTTTGCTTTGCGGGCAGCCATTTGGTTGGCGAGATGGTGGTCGATGACGTAATCGATCCGATCGCTGTAGACCTTGGACGTCGCTTCCATCTGACCGTAGGACGGGACATCGACGGTGACGACATTGTCGACACGAGCGTCAGGCGCACTGACGTAGGGCTTCATGTAGCGTTCCAGACGATCCTGGATCTCGGGATTCGGACAGATTCCGGCGTGCTTGCCGAGCTTACGCAGGGCAATACACAGCGCGACCGCAGACCCCACGGTATCGCCGTCGGGTCTGCGGTGCGTCAGAATCAGAAAATGATCATCTTTTTTCATCTGCCGGGCCATAGTCGCAAGCGACCGGTCAGTTGTTTTGTTCATCCTCTGAGGTCTCCTTTTGTTGTTCGGCATTGGAAATTTCCTGCATCAGTTCGATCGTGCGCTGGCCGCGCAGCATTCCCTTATCGGCCACGAACTGCAGTTCAGGCGTATAGCGCAGCTGCATCATCCCCGCCAACGTACGGCGGATATAGCCCGCCGACGAGCGAAAGCCTTTGAGGATCTCGTTCAGGTGCGCTTCGTCGCCGAGCGCGCTGATGAAAACGCGGGCGTACTTGGCGTCGTTGGAGACTTCAACACGCGTAACGCTGATGATCCCTTCGATGCGCGGATCCTTGAGGGTGGGAATGATCTCGCTGATTTTCGTTTTCAGTTCGTCGCCGACACGAACTGCTCTGTAGTTTGCCATATTCGTTCACCGTTCCTTCCGTTTGGTGCTTTTCCCGCCGTCCCGGTTTAGTATGCGCGGCCGGCGCGGAAATCATCTGTTCAGATCTGCACCATGAGGAAGTTTTCGATGATATCGCCTTCCTTGATGTCGGCATAACGTTCAAGGCTGATACCACATTCAAAGCCGGTGGCGACTTCGCGCGCATCGTCCTTGAAGCGTTTCAGGCTGGAGATCTCGCCTTCGTGGACGACGATACCGTCGCGGACGAGGCGGACCTTTGCCGAGCGCTGGACCTTGCCGTCCTTGACCATACAGCCGGCGATAACGCCCGCACCGGTGATCTTGAAGACTTGACGGACTTCCGCCGTACCGAGAATTTCTTCGCGGAACTTCGGCGCCAGCATACCCTTGATAGCGGCCTTAACTTCGTCGATGCACTCGTAGATAACGCGGTACATGCGCATATCGATGCCCTTTTGCTCGGCCGAGGCACGCGTTTTGATATCCGGACGCACGTTGAAGCCGACGATGATGGCATTGGAAGCGGAGGCAAGCATGATATCGTTTTCGTTGATCGCGCCGACACCGGCGTGGATCACGCGGACACGAACTTCTTCGTTGGAGAGTTCCTGCAGCGAACCCTTAAGGGCTTCGGCAGAACCCTGAACGTCGGCCTTGAGGATGATGTTCAGATCCTTGACGTTGCCGTCTTTGATATTGGCAAACAGATCCTGCAGCGTCATCTTCTGGGCAGCAGAGGTCAGCGAGTCGCGTTCCTTCTGCTTGCGTTCGAGGACGAGCTCACGCGCCATGCGTTCGTCGTTGACCACGCGGAACGGATCGCCCGCGCCGGGCGCTTCGTCGAGACCGATGATCTCGACCGGCATCGCCGGACCGGCGGATGCGATCTTTTGGCCTTTGTCGTTGGTCATCGCGCGGACGTGACCGACGGAGGTACCGGCAATCACGAGATCGCCGACCTTGAGCGTGCCATTCTGGACAAGTAGCGTGGCAACGGCACCGCGGTTTTTGTCCAGACGCGCTTCAATGACCGTACCAGCCGCAGCGCGATCGGGATTGGCCTTGAGTTCCTGCATATCGGCGACCAGCAGAACCATTTCCAGCAGTTCGGGCATGCCGTCGCCTTTGAGCGCAGAGACCTTGCAGACAACCGTTTCGCCGCCCCATTCTTCGGGCAGCAGATCGTGCTCGGTCAGCTGACGCAGAACACGGTCGGGATCGGCCGTGGGTTTATCCATTTTGTTGACCGCCACGATGATCGGCACGTTGGCCGCTTTGGCGTGGTTGATCGCTTCAATCGTCTGCGGCATAACGCCGTCGTCGGCGGCGACAACAAGGATCGCCACGTCGGTGACAGACGCACCGCGCGCACGCATTTCGGTAAACGCGGCGTGGCCCGGCGTATCAAGGAAAGTGATCGCACGGTCGTTGACCTTGATCTGGTACGCACCGATGTGTTGGGTAATGCCGCCCGCTTCGCCCGCGGTAACGTGGGTCTTGCGGATGGCGTCGAGGATCGAGGTCTTGCCGTGGTCGACGTGACCCATAACGACGACGACCGGATCACGCGGTTGGAGATCTTCTTCGCTGTCTTCATGGTCGTCGAAGAGGCGTTCTTCGATCGTCAGGTGGACTTCGTGCTCGATCTTCGCGCCGAATTCCATCGCAACCAAGCTGGCGGTGTCAAAGTCGATCACTTCGGAGAGCGAGGCCATAACGCCCAGCTTCACAAGCTGTTTGACAACCTCGGCGCCCGTTTTCTTCAGGCGCGAAGCGAGTTCGCCGACGGAGATCTCATCGGGGATCGAGACCTTGATCGGCTGCTTTTTCTTGACTTCCTGCTGCAGGCGGCGCATTTTTTCCTGTTCTTCCATGCGGCGCTTCTGGCTGAAGTTGGCAGGTTTCTTATCGGGCGCTTTTTTGATCTTCTGCTTGCCCGAACCGACGTTGGCGGTTTTTTCGGTCTTTTCCGGCACCATATCGTCAATGCGTTCGTCATACTTGGACATATCGACGTTGGAAATGCGGGTGTCGACATAGCGGCGTTCCGGCTTTTTGGCCTTCGGCGCAGTCTCCTTGGCCGGCTGAGAGGCGGCAGGCTGGGCAGCCGGAGCTTCGGCCGGCTTTTCGGCCGGCTTCGCTTCGACCGTCTGTGGTGCGGCTTCAACCGCCTTTTCCTCAGCGGGCTTTTCGGCCGGCTGGGCAGTTTCAGCGGACTGATCGCGCGTTTTGTTGAGCGCGTCTTCAATATCGCTGACCTCATTCATCTTCGTGATCACGTTGAAGATCAGGTTCAATTCATCCGTATCGAGCACCTTCGAGGGGCTCTTCGGCACTTCCCCATGTTCCGACAGGATCTGCGTGATCACCTTGTTGCGGACGTCAAAGTCCTTGGCCACATCGCTGATCCTGATCTTGTTCAAATTGCTCAAACAGGGTCACCTCCAAATTTCATCTGCTCCGAGAGCTGCGCAAAAATTTCGTCGTTGATTTTGATGTTCGGGTGGGCCTCACTCGCCAGCGCACGTTCGAGCGCACGCGTTTTCTTCGCTTTGGCGAGGCAAGCCTCATCATGGCAGAGATATGCGCCTCTCCCGTTTTTCTTACCTTTGAAGTCGATACATATCCCGTTTGCATCTCCGTCAGGCGGCAGGACAACCCGGATCAACTCGCGTTTTTCTTTCATCGTCCGACAGCCGACACACATACGCATCGGTATTTTTTTCTGCGGCACATGTATCACCTCCTTTTGTATCCTTGAAAAAGCGCGCCGTTATTCGGCGGCTTCAGACTGCGGTTTGATATCGATTCTGTACCCTGTCAGCTTGGCGGCAAGGCGGGCATTCTGGCCTTCGCGGCCGATCGCCAGCGAAAGCTGTTCGTCGGCGACGATCACGCGGCAGCTCTTGGTTTCGGCATCGGCAGTGACACCGAGCACGGTGGCCGGAGCCAGCGCAGCGGCGACGAATTCGGCCGGATCGTCGGAATACTTGACAATGTCGATTTTTTCGCCGCGCAGTTCGTTGACGATACCGGCAACGCGCGCACCCTTCGGGCCGACACAGGCACCGACCGGATCGACGTTGGGATCGGCGGCTTTAACCGCAATCTTCGAGCGGAGACCGGCTTCACGCGCGACAGAGACGATTTCGACCACGCCGTCGTAGATTTCGGGGACTTCCATTTCAAACAAGCGTTTGACAAGACCCGGATGCGAGCGCGAGATCTGCAGCTGCGGACCCTTGACCGCGCGCTGGACACCGACGAGGTAGACCTTGATGCGGTCGCCTTCGCGGATGATTTCGTTTTTGATCTGTTCTGCCGGCGGCAGGACAAACGTCTGCTCTTCGGGGCTGCCCGGCAGCGTGAGAATCATGTTGCCGCTGCGCTTGTCGATTTTGATGACCTGCGCGGTGAGGATTTCCTGTTCTTTGGAGGAGTACTCACGGTAGATCGCGCCGCGTTCGGATTCACGGATGCCCTGAATGATGACCTGCTTGGCGGTCTGGGCGGCGATGCGGCCAAACTGCTTGGTGTTCATTTCCACGCGCACAATGTCGCCGACATTGGCCGGAGTGCGCGAACCGGAAGCCTTTTGCGCATCCTCCGGGCTGATTTCCAGCGTGGGATCTTCGACAGGATCGGCCACGGTCTTCAGCGCGTACATACGCATCGTCATCGTTTTCGGATCCATCACGAAATCCACTTCGCCGTTGGCAGTATACTCACGGTGATAGGCAGCCGTCAACGCCTGCTGGATCTTTTCGATCATATAGTCTTTGGGAATGTTCTTTTCTTTTTCCAGCGCTTCCAGCGCGAGGAACAGGTTATCGCCCTTATCCATAATATCTGATAAGCTCCTCTCGGAATGATATTGAATCTTTCAATTAAAAATCAAAATGAACTCTGCACTGTGCAATCGCTGCGCGCGCAACAGAACGCACCTCACCGTTGACTTCCAGCTCGAGCGCATCGGCCGTATGCGAGAGCAAAACGGCGGTGTAGCTCTTTTTGCCGTCGGTATCGGGCTTGTAGAGCTTGATATCGACCTCTTCACCCGCGAATTTTTCAAAATCGCTGTCGCGGTAGAGTTCGCGGTTAATCCCCGGCGAACTAACCTCCAGACAATAGCTCTGGTCGATAGGATCCGCCTCATCAAGGAACGCATCCAACGCACGGTTGACCGCTTCGCACATTTCGATCGTGACACCGCCCATCGGTTCGGTATCGATCAGGACGCGCAGCACCCATTCGCCAGCTTCTTTCACAAACTTAACGTCCCAGATCAGACAACCCGCTTCTTCGGCAAATTTGCCGGCGGCTTCGGCGACAAATGCAGTCAGCTCTTTGGTATTCATAATTTCCACCTGCCAATTTTCCGATATCAATAAGAAAGAGCGGGAAACCCGCTCCATCAAAAAACATAGTGAACAACCAACAAACGCATCGCAAAACAGCGATACACGGAGGAACGCGCAGAACTCTCCGATTACGCTCCTATTATAACACACGACCGCACTTTATGCAAGTCTTTTTTGCGGTTTTCTGCAAAAAATGTGCCAAAGAGGGAAATCATTCGGCGTCCTTGCGCTCCAACGGGATTTTTGCCTGCGGGAACAAATCTGCAAACGAGCAAACACAAAAACCGTCGCCATCGGCGAGGTAGACCGTCAGGCCTTCGGCGAATTCCGCCAAAAACTGGCGGCACATTCCGCACGGCGGTGTCGCAGTTCCGGCAGAGCTGGCGATCGCCAACTGCACAAAGCGGCGTTCGCCGTCGCTGACCGCTTTGACTGCGGCAGTGCGTTCGGCACAGATCGTCGCACCATAAGACTGGTTTTCCACATTGCAGCCCGTATAGAGCTTGCCGCCGGCCGTCACCAGTGCCGCACCGACGCAAAAGCCGGAATACGGCGCATAGGCCGCGCGCATCGCCGTTTTGGCAGCGGCGATCAGTTCTTTCGGTTCCATCATCATCTGCTCCGTGTGTTGCGGGCTTCGGACGGAACGATCATCCAACAAACACCGTCGCAGGTCAATGTCAGACGGCCATCGCGGAGAACCTCCGGTGCGAAGTCCAGAATCGATAAATCACCCTCGGTATACGGCGTATAGCGGAGGCGGCAAACAAACTTTTCATCCGGTGCTGTTGATGCTGCCGGCAGCATTTCCCAAGCCGCGAAACGAACAGGCGGGAACGCATCCATCTGCCCATAGTCGTAGAGCAGCACCGCCAGCGAAAAACGATCGCCGGCAGCCAGTGCTTTGGCAAATGCGGTGGCGATCAGATCCGGTCCGGCTTCGACCAGATCATGGCCGGAAAGCACAGTGTGGTCGATGGATTCCATCGCCACATAGCGCGAAAGACTGACGCGGTTGAGATATTTCGTTTCCGAAGAAAACTCGCGGATCGTGCCTTTGTTGAGGTCGACAAAATGGCAGACTGCGGAACCGTAGAAAAACACCACGGCATGACCGGCGCGATCGGAGATCACGCGCAGAATCTCGCCTGAAAGTGTCCCCTGCTCTTCGTCTTCCGGATATTTGACCAGTGAAAGCTGATCTTTCCCCTCGGCGATTGTGCGGCGCACCAAAGCACGCGAGAGACCGGCTGCTTCGATTTCGCCACCGCGGAACGAGGCATACTGCCCGGCGGGGTTGCTGAACACCAAACTGCTGCTTTCGGCGGCAATCGTCTGCGTGACCATACCGTTATCCATGATCGCACAGATGCGTTCTCCCGGTACATCGATTGCGCGCACGGCATCGTCCTCTTCGCTGTAGGCAAAGAACGACTCCATCGCCGTATCGCGGAAATAAAGCACGCCATCCGACCAAGTCAGCGAAAGAAGGCATCCGCTGCGAGTGCTATCGACCTGATACACAACACTGCGCTCACCCGTGGCCAGCGACTGGCGCACAACGCGTTCGCCCAGATCGTCGGCGGCGATGTAGTACATCATCGTCTCGCCAAACGCGACGCGTTCGTACACCGGTGAAAGATGGCAGCCGGGCAGAATGCCCGTCGACCACACACCGGCCAGCGGTTCGTATTTATAGAGCACCGCTTCTGCGGCGTAGTTATCCTCATCGTCGATGAAGTACAGCACACCGTTTTTGATCACGCCTTTGGAGAGCGGCATTTGGTAATAGGATATGAAATTACCGCCGTTGGTATTCACCGCACAAATCCGGCCGGACTCAAGCTCACGGAAAATCACGCGGTCGCCGACAACAAAAAACTCCGGATACACGGCTCGGTCGAAGAGAATCGTCTGCTCACCGGAAGCCAGATCGAGGCAGATAAGCGCATTATCGCGCGGAGTTGCCCAAATGGCGATCTCATCGTCGCAGAAAAGCGTTGCGGAAAAAACCGTCTGTTCTTCGGCTAAATGGTCATCGTTCGGAACAGTCGTCGCGGGAGAACCGGATTGCACCGGTGCGGTGGTTGCGGCCGTCGTCGTTTCAACAGGCGGCACAGTCGCACAGGCAAAAAGAGACCCCAAAAGCAGCACAACAACCGCCCAGAGCAAAACTCTCTTCCGCACAGCGACACCTCCCACAGAAAATTCCGTTGGATTCGACAATTTCACTATAAGTATACCATTTTTCTTTCATTTTGTAAACAAGCAAACAAAAATTTCGGACGCAAAAAATCGGCGCGCGTATCCGCCTTTCGAACGAATACGCGCGCCGGCAAAAGATCAGAGTTCCAAATCGGCAATATAGGGGCAGTGGTCAGAGGCTATGATCGCCGGGGCTTCGGCAGAGACCGGACGGATATCTTCGGAGACGAGGATATAGTCGATCTTGATCTTCGGCCCTTCCGTGGGGAAGGTCATCGTCCCTTCCGGCAGCAGTTCGGCCGTATCCTTCATCGCAGCGAGCAGCGGATACAGCGTCGGGTTATCGGGCGTCATGTTGTAGTCGCCCATGGCGATCGTCGGCACTTCCCTGCCCTCCAGAAGCTGCATCATCATCGAAACGGCATTGCGCTGTTCCGATGCCGGCAGACCAAAGTGCGAGATCAGAACGTCGAACCGCACAGGCTCTTCAAACTGCGCCTTGAGGATGCAGCGCGATTCGTAGTAGCCGCCGGAGTTTTTATAGACCGGGTCGGGGATCGGCACGGTCCACGCTTTTTTCAGCGGGATCTTTGAAATGATCGCATTGCCGTAAGGGCCGTCGCCGAAATCGATGGCTTTGGCGAAATAGCAATACTCGTAGCCGAGACGGCGGGCGATCTCGAGTGTTTGCTCGCGGTATTCCGGATGAGCGCCGCGGTCGCGCACTTCGTTCAGGCCGACCACATCGGGATCGTAGCGGCGGATAACGTCGGCGATCATGTCAAAATTGATGACGTGGCTTTTATCGCGCAGCCAGCCTTCGTGCTCCATCGCGTGCTGGATGTTATAGCTCATAACGCGCAGTTTCATCGTAGATTCTCTCCTTTACGCTTCAAACAGGCATTTGCCTCCGCGGTAAACGCGGTTCATGCGGATGGATTCGTCGAACACCGTCAGGTCGGCATCAAACGACGGCGCGATCCTGCCCTTTTCGGTCAGCCCCATGATACGCGCCGGAGTGGCGGTGACCATGCGCACAGAATCTTCGATGCTGACCCCGGCCACATCGCGCATCGTGCGCACGAGGCGGTCGGTGGTAGCGATGCTTCCGGCAAAGGCGGTGCGGTCGGGCAGCTTGGCCACGCCGTCTTCGATGAGGACGGGCAGACCGTTTTCGCGGTCACCAAGGATGCTCGTGCCTTCGGTCTGACCGGCGGCACGCATCGAGTCGGTGATGAGCGCGATACGCGCCGGGCCCTTGGCCTGATAGATCAGCTTCAGAAGCGTTTCCGGCAGGTGAACGCCGTCGGCAATGATCTCAACGTCCATATCGTCGATAATAAACGCGGTCTCCACCGGACCCGCGTGGCGGAACGCCTCGATGCGGCGCACGCCCGGCATACCGGAGTAAAGGTGCGTGCAGAGCGTAAACCCGCTCTCAAACGCTGCGATCGCCTCGTCGTACACGGCCATCGTGTGTCCGATCGACGGCAGGATGCCCAGCGAACGCAAATAGCGTCCCATCTCGAGCGCCCCCGGCAGCTCCGGTGCAACGCTCCAGCGGACGATATCTTCGCTGCGGGCAAGCACAGCTTCGATTTCGGCCATATCGGGATTGCGGACGTAGCGCGGATCCATCGCGCCCTTCTGCTCCATGCTGAAGTACGGGCCTTCCAGATGCAGACCGCAGAGATTGGCACCGGTATGGTCGGTCTTTTTGGCTTCTTTGTAGGCGTCGAGCACCGGGAACAGCGATTCGTTGGTGGCGCTGACCGTCGAGGGGAAGATCGAGGTCGTGCCGTGCTCAAAGTGGGCGCGAGAGGCCGTCAGGATCGCTTCGACGGTGCCATCCATGAAGTCGTGGTCACCACCGCCGTGGGTATGGATATCGATAAAGCCCGGCGCGATATACTTGCCCTGCACGTCGATGCGTTCGTCGCAGGCGATATCGCCGACTGCTCCCGTGCCGACAGCTTCGATTTTGCCGCTCGCGTCGTCGATCAAAACAAAACCGTCGCGCAGGCTGCGCCAAGGCGTGATCACACGGCCGTTATAGAGTAAGGTTTTCATTGCAAAACGCTCCTCCTTTTGGGTATGGGAATCCCCTGCCGCGCAAGTTTGTGCGGCAGGGGAATTTTTTTACTTCAGCATGCTTGCTTCCCAGCAGGCAGGCGGTTCGATGCCAAACATTTTGGCAATCGTCGGGGCGACGTTGGCCAGACCGTATTCGCCGTCGGCGAGTTCGTAGGAGCTGTCGCAGACGATGAACGGCACCGGGTTCAGCGAGTGCGCCGTACGCACCTGCAGATTGCCCTTCTTATTCTTTTCAAACATTTCGTCGGCGTTACCGTGGTCAGCCGTGAGAATCAGCGTCACGCCTTCTTCGTCGCAGACCGCCTTCAGGCGCGCGAGCATCAGGTCAAGCGCCGCGACCGAAACAATCGCCGCGTCCATGCTGCCGGTGTGGCCGACCATATCGCCGTTGGGGAAGTTGCAGCGGAGGAAGCCGTACTTTTTGGAGCGGATGGCTTCGATGAGATCGTCGGTGATCTCGGCGCACTTCATCCACGGGCGCTGATCGAACGGAACGAGATCCGAGGGAATCTCCTTGAAGGTTTCGAGTTCGTCGTCGAACTTGCCGCTCTTATTGCCGTTCCAGAAGTAGGTCACGTGGCCGTACTTCTGCGTTTCGGAAACGGCGTACTGCGAGATGCCGTTGGCGATGAGCAGTTCGGAGAGCGTGTTGCGGATCTCCGGCGGGCTGACGAGGTAGAGCTTCGGCAGCTTGAGGTCGCCGTCGTACTGGAGCATACCGGCGTAGACGACGTTGGGACGGCGTTCGCGGTCGAAATGCGTGAAGTCTTCGTCGTCAAAGGCCATGCTGATCTCGATGGCGCGGTCACCGCGGAAGTTGAAGAAGATCACGCTGTCATTGTCTTCGATCGTGCCGACCGGCGTGCCGTTTTCGGCGATGACGAACGGCGGCAGATCCTGGTCGATCGCACCGGTCTCGGCGCGCAGCGTCTCGACGGCCTCACCAGCCGTGGCAAACTGACGGCCCTTACCCAGAACGTGGGTGTCCCAGCCGCACTTGACCATGTTCCAGTTGGCCTGGTAACGGTCCATCGTCACGACCATACGGCCGCCGCCGGAGGCGATCTTGCCACAGAAGGTATCGTCGTTGAGTTCGGCGAGTTTGGCTTCGAGCGCGTCGACGTAGGTCATCGCGGAGGTCGCCGGAACGTCACGGCCGTCGAGCAGCACGTGGACACGGGCGGCCTTGACGCCTTCTTTTTTCGCCGCTTCAAGCATCGCGAACAGATGGCTGATGTTGGAATGGACGTTGCCGTCGGAGAGCAGACCGAGGAAATGCATGGTCGAGCCGTTCTCGACGCAGTTGCCGGCGGCTTTTTTCCACGCATCGGAGGCAAAGATCTTGCCGCTTTCGATCGATTCGTTGACGAGCTTCGCGCCCTGCGAGTAGATCTGGCCGCAGCCGAGGGCGTTGTGGCCGACTTCGCTGTTGCCCATATCGTCATCGGACGGCAGACCGACAGCCGAGCCGTGCGCCTTCAGACGCACCATCGGGCATTCCGCCATCAGCTTATCCAGCGTCGGCGTGTGCGCCGCGGTGATTGCGTCGCCGATGCCGGACTTCGAGAAGCCGATGCCATCCATCACTACGAGTAAAATAGGTTTCATGTTCGTTTTCCTGCTTTCGTTATGTTGATTCTCTCGGTGAAAACTCAGCCGATGAATTTTTTGAGGTTTTCAACGCCGGTTTCGATTGCTTCCAGCGTTTTTTCCATGCCTTCAAACTCCACGGTCACGTAGCCGTCGTAGCCCGCCTCTTTGAGGATCTTGATGTCCTGGCGCACCGGCACGACGCCGTGGCCGATGATCGTGCCGCGCAGATAGTTGCAGGCGCGGGACATGAACCAGCCGTGGCCCGGATCTTCTTCCTGACCGGAGATGCGGAGGAAGTCTTTGGCGTGGACGTGGTAGGCAAAGGGAGCGACCATACCAACGGCAATGGCACTGTCGGCATCAGCGCAGAGGAAGTTGCCGAGGTCACAGAGCGTGCCGTAGTTGGTGTCGTTGACGGCGGTAACGAGCGCGACCATGCGATCCGGATCTTGGGCAAAGCGGCCGTGATTTTCGCTGCAGGTCTTGATGCCGAGCGTTTTGGCGTATTCGGTAACGCGGCGGCAGCCCTCGGCCAGACGCGGCAGAACCGCCGGGAACGTCTTGACGCCGGTGTACCAATCCTGGAAGCCGCCGGTAACGTCGTGGCGCATGACGGGCACACCGAGGATCTTGGCGATGTCGACCTCGCGGCAAAGGCGTTCGACTTCGGCGTCAAGATCTTCGTTCATAAAGTTGCCGCCGATGGCGTAGCAGACGATCGGCAGGCCGATTTTTTCGGAGTAGTCGCGCAGGATCTGCGCCTGTTCGGCCGGAGTTTTGCCTTCGGGCGTATCGAAGCCGGAAAATTCAAAGCCGTCGGCGCCGATCGCTTTGGCATGATCCATCGCGTCGAAGATCGTAAACGAGTCGTCGCGCAGGGCCTGAGAATAGCTGTAGGATGTAACCGATACCTTCATAATCTTTTCCCCCTATATTATGGTTGTTCACACGGTTTTTGACCTGTGACATTGGGTTTTCTTAGTTCAAAAAGTCCTTCAGTCGCTTGGAGCGGCTCGGATGGCGCAGCTTTCTGAGCGCCTTGGCTTCGATCTGGCGAATGCGTTCACGCGTGACGTTGAACTCCTTGCCGACCTCTTCCAGCGTGCGGTTGCGGCCGTCTTCCAGACCGAAACGCAGCTTCAGAACCATCTCTTCACGCGGGGTGAGCGTTTTCAGAACGCCCATCAGCTGTTCCTTGAGCAAAAGGAAGCTCGCGGCTTCGGCCGGTTCGGGCACGTCGTCGTCGGGGATGAAGTCGCCGAGGTGGCTGTCTTCTTCTTCGCCGATCGGCGTTTCCAGCGAGACCGGATCCTGCGCGATCTTCATGATCTCGCGCACCTTATCAAGGTTCATGTTCATTTCTTCGGCGATCTCTTCCGGCAGCGGATCGTGGCCGAGTTCCTGCAGGAGCTGGCGGGAAACGCGCGTGACCTTGTTGATCGTTTCGACCATGTGCACGGGGATACGGATCGTACGGGCCTGATCGGCGATGGCGCGGGTGATCGCTTGGCGGATCCACCACGTCGCGTAGGTCGAGAACTTATAGCCCTTGGTGTGGTCGAATTTTTCGACCGCTTTGATCAAACCGAGGTTGCCTTCCTGAATCAGGTCGAGGAAGTGCATATTTCTGCCCATGTAGCGTTTGGCAATGCTGACGACCAGACGCAGGTTGGCTTCGACCAGACGCTGCTTGGCGGCAACGTCGCCGTCGGCCATGCGGTGGGCGAGTTCGATTTCTTCTTCGCTGGAGAGCAGATCGACCTTGCCGATCTCTTTGAGGTACATGCGAACGTGGTCGTCGACCGCAAGGCTTTCCATCAGCGAAACGTCGGTCAGTTCTTCCTGCGGGATCTCTTCGAGATTTTCCAGATCGATGTTTTCATCGTCGAGGATCTCCACATCGTCGACGTAGTCGACCTGCACTTCGATGCCCATGTTTTCGATGCTGTCGAAGAATTTGTCGATCTGTTCGCCGTCGAGATTCAGATCCTCCAGCATCGCGGAAACCTCTTTGTACTCGAGCTTTCCGCGTTTTTTGCCCTGCTCGATAATCTCGCGCAGCACTCTCATTTTGTTTTCGTTTTCCATAAAAATTTATCCTCCGTCCCGCGGTTTACTTTTCATTTGCAGAATCCGCATCAGCGGATCTTCGCCGTCTGCCCCGTCGGTACTCCTGCCCTTGCGGAGCACTCTGCACAGATCCTCCAGCTCACGCGGCGGATCCTGATGCGGCCGGTCGGCGGCCAGAATGCGGCTTAGAAGCCGCACCGATGATTCGTCCAGTTCGGTTTGCAGAATCGCCGGCTGGAAGCTCTGCGTTTCCCGGATTTGGCGAACCACCTGCTCAAAAATCGTTGCCAGCGCCGGTGCGGTAAAATCCTCCCGGGTGATCTGCTTGGCAGCGCGTTCGGCAAGTTCCGGATGATCGGCGACGAGCGCGATCAGATCTTCTTCGACGCGCGCGGCCATCGGGTTCTCATAGCGCACACCCAAATCGCGCGGCGGCTGCAGTTGGCGTTCGATGCTGATATCGTCGGCGTGCTGTTTTTTCTGTTCGGCACGCACGCGCTTTTTGCGAATCGACTGCACCTCGGCGATCACGGCATCGCGCGTGACCCCTGCTGCCTCGGCCACCCGGCCCGCGTAGACCTCCAACTCAATTTTCGAGCCGAGCTCACTCAAGAGCTTGGCGGCATTGCGGATATAGCTAATGCGGTCTTCGTCGTTTTTCATGTCGGCGCCGACCTTCAAAGAGGCCAAACGGAAATCCATTTGCTCTTCGCTCTTTTGCAGCACCCGTTCAAACGCCTCGGCGCCGTTGGTGCGGATGAACTCATCCGGGTCTTTGCCGCCGGGCACGCGCAGGATGCGCACGGTTTTGTCGGTGACCTGCGAGAGGATCTTGACCGCCCGCTCCGTCGCTGCCGTACCGGCGGCGTCGGTGTCGTAGGCGATGATGATCTCGTCGGCGGACTTCGCCAGCATTTTCGCCTGTTCCTCGGTCAGCGCCGTGCCGAGCGAGGCGACGGCGTAGTCAAATCCCGCCTGATGCAGCGAAACGACGTCCATATAGCCTTCGGCGAGAATGATCTTGTTGGACTTCGACTTTTTTGCCATTTGATAGGCAAACAGATTGCTTTTTTTGTAGAACACCGGATTTTCGCCGGTATTCAGATATTTCGGCCCCTTGCCGTCGCCGCCCAGAACGCGGCCGCCGAAGCCGATGACATCGCCCTTGACGTTGATGATCGGAAACATCAGACGATTGCGGAACGCGCCGTAGATGCCGCGTTCGCCGCGCTTGGCAAGTCCTCCTTCGACCAGTTCGTGGTCCAGAAAGCCCTTGCCTTTCAGGAAATTGATCAGCGAGAAGTCAGCCGGTGCATAGCCGATGCCGAACTTGCGGATCGTCGCGGCGGTCAGCCCGCGGCGGCGGACGTAGTCAACCACCTCGCCGCCTTTTTGGGCGATGAGCTGCTCGTGGAAAAAGCGGGCCGCCAGGCGGTTGGCATCAAGGATGCGTTTGCGGATGCTGACGAGCTTTTGGTTTTCCTCCTGCGGCAGCTCCATATTGTACATTTCGGCCAGAAATTCAACGGCTTCTTTGAATTCCAGCCGTTCGATATCCATGATAAACTGGATCACGCCGCCACCCTTGCCGCAGCCAAAGCAGTAGTAGACCTGCTTGTCCGGGCTGACGGTGAAGGACGCGGTTTTTTCGCCGTGGAACGGGCACAGCCCCCACAGGCGTTCACCGCGGCTGGTGAGCCGAGTGTAGCGGGAAACGACTTGGGAAATGTCGGCGCGGGTCGTCAGTTCGTCGATAAATTGGGGTGAAAATCTCGCCACCGCGCTCCCTCCTTTCGTTTGCCCGGATTTTATCTACGGCGGATTTAGTAGATATGCCAACTTTTGGGAATGTAGATATTTTTGAAAATCTCCACGGCATAGCGGTCGCTCATGCTGGAAAGATAGTCGCAGAGCACACGCGGAATACTCGCCGAGGCGAGCATATCGAGGTACATCGGCGGCAGTTCTTCCAACCGACGCTCAAAGTAGCGGTAAAGCTCTTCGAGGATCAGGCGAGCCTTGCTCTCTTCGCTTTTGGCCGTGGGGTTTTTATAGACGCGTTCGAACATGAATTCGCGCAGCGCGACCGTTGCTGCGCCGACAGCGGGCGACATTTGGATCTCGTAGGTTCCCCGCTTTACCTCGCCGCTGCTTTGGATCGTATCGTTGACCATCGTGTTGATGCGGTCGTGGGTCGTGCCGCCGAGGATCTCGACGAAGCGGTCAGGAATATCGATCGCTTTCAGCACGCCAGCACGAATCGCGTCGTCGATATCGTGGTTGATGTAGGCGATACGGTCGGAAAGAGCGACGATGCGCCCCTCGAAGGTATCGGCCTGTTTGGAGCCGGTGTGGCAGAGAATACCGTCGCGAACCTCATGCGTGAGGTTCAGTCCCTTGCCGCCGTCTTCGAGCACGTCGACGATGCGCAGGCTGTTTTCGTTGTGGTGGAACGGCAAACCGGAGATCTCCTCCAGCGCGCGTTCGCCCGCATGGCCAAACGGCGTATGGCCGAGGTCGTGTCCCAAAGCGATCGCCTCGGTCAGGTCTTCGTTCAGGGCGAGTGCGCGGGCGATCGTCCGGGCGATCTGTGCGACTTCCAATGTGTGGGTCAGGCGCGTGCGGTAATGGTCGCCGTCAGGCGAGAGAAACACCTGTGTTTTGTGCTTTAAGCGGCGGAACGATTTGGAGTGGATCACGCGGTCGCGGTCGCGCTGGTAGCACGTGCGCACGGGGCACGGCGACTCTTCGCGGGCGCGTCCCAGCGACGAATCGGCAAAAGAGGCATAACGACACAAAATCAGATGTTCGTTGCGCTCACAGCGCAGACGAACCGCCTGCAACCCTTCATTTCCGTTTTTGCCGACCATGCCAAACACCACCGTTTTTCCGCAGATCCGAGAGGTCAAATTTCTCTCAATATTATAATCCGCGTCAAAACTGCAAATCCCTCTTTTTTCTGAAAATTTTCCGAAAAAAACAAAAATTTTTGCGTCGGCTTCAGCCTGCGCTCTTTGAGACACTCGCGCAAACACAGGTTTAACAAAACGCAAACATTTCCCCAAACTATTTCAAACAACAGTTTTGTATGATAACACTATATCTGAAAAAGGAGATCATGCAAATGAACGCCATTGAGATCCGAAATCTCTCCAAAAGCTTTCGCGGGATGTACGCGGTGGACCTTTTGAATATGACGGTTCCCATGGGCGCGATCTACGGCTTTATCGGGGAAAACGGTTCGGGCAAGTCGACCACCGAAAAGCTCATCTGCGGCCACCTCGTCGCCGACAGCGGTTCGATCTGCCTCTTCGACCGCGACTATACCGATCCCGGTGTGCGCGCCAGAGTCGGCGCACTGATTGAAAATACCGGCTGTTTTCCCGGCTCGAGCGTATACCAGAACCTGCGGATGCAGACGATCAATCTCGGTCTTGCCGATCCCGACGAAGAGATCCGGCGTGTGCTGCGCATTGTCCGCATGGAAGACGCGGCGGCAACCAAATTCAAGAACTGCTCACTCGGCATGAAGCAGCGCATCGGCATTGCGATGGCGCTGCTCGGCGATCCCGCCCTTTTGATCCTCGACGAGCCGATCAACGGGCTGGACGTCGACGGTATGCGCCTCATGCGCGAAATCCTCGTGGATATCACGCAAAATTACGGCTGTACCGTTCTCATTTCGTCACACATTCTCGGCGAACTGGAAAAAATCGCCACGCACTACGGCATCATCCGCAGCGGCCGCATGATCACAGAGCTCTCGGCCGCCGAGCTCGAAAGCCGGGCGCGCGTTTTTGTTTCCGTCAAAACCGATCGGCCGGACGCCGCCCTTCCGCTGTTGCGCCAGCGGTTCGGGCAAGTCGCGGAAGATGACGGCGCACTGCTCGTCTACGACGAACGCGAGCCGGAAGCAGTCGCAGAGGTTCTGCTCACAAACGGCCTTTCTCTTTCTGAACTGCGGCGCAACAAGCTCGGTCTGGAGGAATATTACGTGGCGTTGATGAGCCGAAAGGAGAACGCATAAATGCAGCAAACTACCACACTTACGTTTGAAAAGCCGAGCTTTTCCCGCCGGCTTCACGGCATGCTCGGCGTCGATTTCTACCGACTGTTTCACACGCCGCTCTACTACATCTTTCTCGCCGTCGCCGCAATCATCCCCGCGATGATCCTTGGCACAAGTGGCATGGAAAACCCGCAAACTGGCGTGGCCGCCGCTCCGCTCTACACCAACGTCTGGCACATCATCGCCGCGGAGACACCGACCTACGTGGTCAGCAGCATCGCAGAATACGCCAACATGAACATGGTTTTCATCTTCGGCGGCATCATGGTTTCGATCTTCATCGGCCACGATTACAAGAGCGGCTATGTCAAGCAGCTCTTCACCACACATCCGAAAAAGCAGGACTACATGATTGCCAAAATCCTCACCTGCGCGTTTGCAATGGCCTGCATGTGCCTCACCTACCTGCTCGGTGCAGTCGCCGCCGGACTTCTCACCGGGCTTTCGCTTTCGGTCGACGTCGGTTCGCTCGTCTGTGCGATCTTGGGTAAGATGATCATGAGCCTTGGTTGGGCCGCGCTCTATACCTTCCTGAACATCATTTTCCGCAAGTTCTTCGGCGTTTCGATCGCTTCGTCGTTCTTTTTCGGAACGGGGCTACCGATCATCGCCGCCGCAGCGCTCCTCGGCAACAACGCGATTTTAAATCTGTTCCTCTACGGTTCGTCGGTGTTTGCCTGTCTTTCTTCCGGCGTGACCACGCTTTTGGTCTGTTTGGCTTGTTCCGTTGTTTGGGCTGTCATTTATACCCTGCTTGGAACGGCGATCCTCAACAAGTCCGATGTATATTAAGGAGGTTGGACGATGAATGCCATTGAAATCACAGGGCTAACCAAAAATTTCGGTCCCAAGCAGGCACTTGCCGGCCTCGATATGACAGTTCCCAAAGGCGCAATTTACGGATTTCTCGGAGAAAACGGATCGGGCAAATCGACCACTGAAAAGATCCTCTGCGGGCTCGTGCGCGAGAGTGGCGGCAGTGTCCGCATCTTCGGCAAACCGCACACCGACAGCGACGTGCGCTCTACGATCGGCGTGCTGATTGAATCGCCCGGATGCTTCCCAAACATGAGCGTTTGGGAAAACATGATGCTGCAGGCGGCTAATTTAGGCTGCGAAGATGCCAAACGCGAGGTCACGGAGGTTTTGAAGCTCGTGCACATGGAAGGCTCGGCCTCCAATAAATATAAAAATTGCTCGCTTGGCATGAAGCAGCGCATCGGCATTGCCATGGCGCTGCTCGGCGATCCCGCGCTCTTGGTGCTCGACGAGCCGATCAACGGTCTTGATGCCGACGGCATGCGTATCGTGCGCGAGGTGCTGGTCGAGCTCGCCGCAAATCATGGTGTGACCGTGCTCGTTTCCTCGCATATCCTCGGCGAGCTGGAAAAGATCGCCACGCACTACGGTATCATCCGCGGCGGCAAAATGCTCCGCGAGATGAGCGCGGCCGAGCTCGATGCAAGCTGCCGCACCTACACCACCCTGCGTACGCGTGACCAGCTGCGCGCGCAAGAAATTCTGGCGCAGCAGGGCAAGCGAGCCGACATCGACGAGAGCGGGGCACTGCGCGCTTTCGACACAACTCCTGCTGAAGTCGCCGCATGGCTCTATGCACAGAATCTTCTCGTCGGCGAGATTGCCGGAGCGAAGATCAGTTTGGAAGAATACTACACCGACTTGATGAAGGAGGGCCGATAATATGGGCAGCACGCGTGCCAAGCGGCAAATCCGCAGCATGCTCGCGGTCGATTTTCGCCGCATGTTCCGCACACCGTTTTTCTACCTCGTCATTGGCATCTGTTTTGTGATGCCGATCCTCATTTTGGTGATGACGACGATGATGGACGGAACGGTCTCGGTCAATCCGCAGACAGGGGCCGAGACCGTGATCGAAGGATTTGACAACGTCTGGCAGATCATCGGATCGGTCAGCACGGCACAGACCGACGCCGCAGCCGGGATGGACATGAGCATTACCGCCATGTGCAACGTCAATATGCTCTACTTCCTGATCGCCGTTCCCGTTTGCGTGTTTGTTGCGGGCGATTTCCGCAGCGGCTACGCCAAGAACCTCTTCACCGTGCGGGCAGGCCGGACCGATTACGTCGTTTCCAAGACGATCGTCTGTACGCTTGCGGCAATGCTGATGCTGCTCGCATTTTTCATCGGATCGGTCATCGGCGGCAAGATCGCCGGTCTGCCGTTTGAGATGGTGGGCTTCGGCAGCCTCAACCTCGTTTTCTGTCTGCTCTGCAAGCTCGTTCTTGCGGCGGTATTCGTGCCGATTTACCTCATCATGAGCGTTTGCGCCAAACAGCGGCTTTGGCTTTCGATCCTTCTGTCGATGATGACGGGCATGTTCCTTTTTATGATGATCCCCATGCTCTCTCCGCTCAACGCAACAATCGCGCAGTTCGGGCTTTGTCTCGCCGGCGGTGTGCTCCTTTCGGTCGGATTGGGGCTGGTCAGCCGTGCGATCCTCAGAAAACGCAGTATCCTCTGATATAAATGAACACAACCACCAGCGTAGCTGGTGGTTGTCACTATGCGGGCAAAGCCCTTACTTTCCTCGCAACACGTCAAACGTGTAAGTACGGTCTGCCACTTGCGCGAAGACTGTTACTTGCCGCCCGTAAACGGGCTGTTTGACGGAAGTCTTAATTGTTCTCCCATCTCATCTTCTTTCAGTTGATTTCTTACGTACTCCGCAATTCGGCTTTCATTCTTTCCAACTGTATCCACATAGTATCCGCGGCACCAAAATTCTCTGTTTCGGTACTTGTATTTCAGTTCGCCGAATTGCTCATACAGCATCGTGCTGCTTTTTCCTTTCAAATACCCCATAAAGTGTGACACTGATATTTTCGGTGGTATTTCCAAGTATAGATGTATGTGGTTTGGGCACGCCTCAGCTTCTATGATCTTTACACCTTTCCACTCGCAGAGCTGCCTCAATATTTTCCCTATCGCTAATCGCTTTTCTTGGTAAAATACTTTTCTCCGATATTTCGGGGCAAACACAACATGGTATTTGCAATTCCATCGCGTATGTGATAAACTATTTGTGTCATTCATTCCCATTATGGATGACTCCTCCCTGTTAGAATGTTGGCGCAGTTGGCAGACCGCTCCTCTATTCTAACAGGTTTTTTTATTCATCGCCATAGGCTTTACTGAACCACTCGCTTAGCGAGTGGTTTTCTGCATACAAAAAGTGCCGGCAGGTCTTCCCTGCCGGCACTTCGGCTTATCCGTTATTTAAGTCCCATGGCCTCATTCAGGCGTTCGGTGAGTTCCTGTGCGGCGTTGTAGCCCATGCGCTTGTTGCGGTCGTTCATGGCGGCGACCTCGATGATGACGGCGAGGTTGCGGCCGGGCTTGACCGGAACGGTCAGCGACGGGATCTTGAGGCCGAGGATATCGGTGTATTCGGTATCTTCGCCGAGGCGGTCGTAGATCTTGCCCTCTTTCCAGAGTTCGAGGTTGATGATCAAGTCGACGCGTTCGGTCATCTTGACGGCAGCCATACCGAACAGACGGCGCACGTCGACAATGCCGATGCCGCGCAACTCGATGAAGTGGCGGATGATATCGGGCGCGCTGCCGACAAGCGTTTTCGACGAGGCACGTTTGATTTCGACGGCGTCGTCGGCGATCAGACGGTGGCCGCGCTTGACAAGCTCAATGGCCGTTTCGCTCTTACCGACACCGCTGTCGCCCAAAATCAGGATGCCTTCGCCGTAGACCTCGATCAGCACGCCGTGGAGCGTCACACGCGGGGCAAGGTGCAGCTTCAGCGACGCAAGCAGCGATCCCATCGTCGAGGAGGTGTCCTCTTTGGTGCGGAGGATCGGGACGTTATACTTGCGCGCCATCTCCATGCATTCCTCAAACGGCTGGATATCGCGCGTGATGATCAGCGCTGGGATATGCGTTTCAAACAGGCGTTCAAAGGTCGAACGGCGGCGTTCGGGCGTGAAGCGGCTTAAGAAGGTCGTTTCGACCTTGCCGATCATCTGCAGGCGTTCGCTGTCGAAAAAGTCGTAAAAACCGGCGAGCTGCAAACCGCAGCGGTTGATGTCGTCGGCATATACCAAAACATCGCGGTAGCCTTCCGGCGCATTTTCCACGATAAAGGAAAATTCATCGATCAGCGTGCCGAGAGAGACGGGATATTTCGTCGTTCGTTCCATATGTCATGCTCCTTTGCTTGAACTCTCTGCAAATATTATACCACAAACGCATCCTTCTGCCAACCGATCTCACCGGATTTTCTGCGCGAGTTTTTGCAGCTTTCACCATACTGTGCCAATTTTACCACCCCAAAAGATTGACAAAACCACCGGGATATGCTATAATAATTAAACTTTGAATATTGGGACCTTTAGCTCAGTCGGTCAGAGCATCCGGCTCATAACCGGTCGGTCCGGGGTTCGAGTCCCTGAAGGTCCACCAGAAAAAAGCACTTGCGTTTGCAAGTGCTTTTTTCAATAAAATTCACCCTTAGGGGAATTTTGGTCTGCCGGATGCGTATTCAAAATTACAAGAATTCAAATTCATATGCAAAAAAACGGAGCTGTTCCAGCAAAAGAGCGCTCCGATTTTTGAAATTTGGGGCAAAATCAATACACCTTATCGATCACACCGTAGTTTTTCTTCTTGTTGGTATCATCACCGACATGATACATGCCTTCAACCGTAAAATCATCCCACGGATGCTGTCTCTTCCGCAGCAGAATCTGCAGCGCACGCAACACACTGCCCTGACTGAACAGCAACACTTTCTTACCGACGCAGTATTCGTTGATATACGCAATGACGTCTGCGGCGTTGGCAATGACCGTCCCCCACGATGTGCCTTCCGGCGTTCTCGCAAACATATTGTTTTCCAGTTCGCGGGCGATAAACGTGTCTGTATATACCAGTTCCTCGAACGATTTGTACTCCCAGCCGGTGTTATCGATACCGTGCAGGAACTGCAGACGCACCGCTTCAAATTTCTGCGGGTACGCCATGACGATCTTCTTCGTGTTCACAACTCTGGCAATCGGGCCATAGAACGCGATATCAAAATCGTACGCGTCGAGTTCTTCCGCCTGCTTTTTCGTGATCGCAATCCCCTGTTCCGTAAAGCCGCAATTATCCGAGGTATCGCTCATGAACTCGTGTTTGGCCACAGCTATGGTCTCGGCATGGCGGATCAGGTGGATCGATGCGCACTTCACTTCCGGAATCGTCGTCCCTTCGATGTAGTCGATCTTGCCGGTTGCCTGATCGGTGGCAATTCCCCACTTCAACAGGGTCTTGGTGATGCGTTCTCTTTCCAGCACAGGGATGGTGTCGACATCAAACATATATCAATCTCCTTATTTCTTCAGCAGTTTTATTACCTTCTCTGTCAGTCCGTTCTCCACGATATATTCGTATACCGCGTTGGGAACCATATCCTTCCATTCGTCACCGTTGACAATTTTCTGTCTGATTTCGGTCGAGCACATTGCTTTTTCCCGCTTGTCGAACAGAACATGGGTGCCATATCCGAGTTTGCCCAGTCGGTGCAGCTTTTCGTAGCCCCAATCATCGTAGATCGTGAAGAACGAGGTTGCGCTCAGCGGAACGTAGTTGTAGAGAATCTCCGGCCGTTCGATCGGGTACGGCACGATCTCGAAATCTTCTCGCTTCATGCCGGCTTCCAGCAAGGCAAGCTTGACCATGTTGTAGCGTTCATAATATGTAAAGGGGTTCGATGCCGCTTCGCTTCTGTGCGGATCAATTTCCTCGCGGATCAGGGCGACGTTTTCGGGGGACGTGATACCGACGATCAGTTTTTTGCACTGTTCTTTCGCAAGTAGAGCATATTGCAAGTGGTCGTTATGAAACAGCTGGAATCTGCCGTGGATAAATCCTAATTCAATCATTGTTATTTCCTCCGGTTGTCTTTGGTGGTATAGGTCTTCTTGATGATTTCTTTGCGAAGTTTTTTTTGGGGGGGCAGCATCCTATATAAATGTATTGACGATCTTTTTGATCCCCGGAATATGCTTAAGAGGAATAACGACCAAAAAGCTCAATATGATTGTCGCAGCACACCACACCAACGAAGCCACGAACGATCCAGCAATAGGCGCCAATATCGTATATACACAATCTGTCAATGCGCGCGCAAACTTTTCTATCAGATAAACCCCAAAAACAGCCTCTCCCAAAACAGCCAACGCTACCCTAAATCTTTGATAATGGATGCGGGAACACCAGTATTTCACTGTCAAATATATGATTATCGCAGGAATGCAGATAAAACATTCAAAAAACTGTTCAACCTGTTCCAAAGAGATATTCACTACAGTCACCGTTTGGTAATAAGTGATCAAACCGGTAACTATAATTGCACCGATTCCTAAAAGAATACCTGTTAATACTGTCTTTCTATTGTAATTTGTCTCGTCAAATACATGTTCCAGATAATATCCCACAACAGCATAGAAGATGTTTTGCGTTACGAAAATCGTCGCAGAGAACGATGTATGAATCGTTACATTCCCCTTCCATAAACAAAATTCCAGACAAGGTAAAACCCCAACCAACGCAATGTGACCCAAAATCAAATATACATAATCTTTACTCTGCAGGTTTTTAACCATACTCCGCAAAAACGGAAGTAATAGCAACAGACCGATATAACTATATAAATACCACAGCGATGTCGACGCGCTGTTTCCATAAACATATGTAAAAAAGTTAGAAATTCCCAACCCTTCCGTTCTGTGCAGCCAAAAATAATATGGTACAGAAATCAAAATAAGAACGATCAGAATCCGCAAGATTCTCTTAAAAAATAATTTTTGATATGATTCCTGTTTCGATAAAAGTAATGCGCCTGAAATCATGAAAAAGAGAGGCACTGCGACTTTACAAACAATCGAAAACAGCATGTATGGAAAATATAAAGGAGAACCGATCTTTTCCACAAACAGCGTAAAGCCACGATTTCCGGTGTGATTAAAAACCACCAAGAAAATAGCCACGATCCGCAGCAAGTCTAAATGAACGAGCCTGTTCATACAACGACTTGATCTGTTTTGCTGCATATAATCACCACAATTTCTACTTATAGTTCACTTTACTAACTTTGGCTGCAAAGTTCTTTTTATGATTTCTTTGCGAAGATACGCGACCGACGATTTTGCCACACCATCGGCAAAACAAACCTCGAAAATCCGTTCGATTTCACCTTGATACTGCGTGTCATCGCACACGAAATAGCTGCAGCGATGTTGCAAGTCGATCACGTTCATCATCCAACTGTCCCACCGTTCTTGGAACCACTCCCGAATTTCCGTCAACCGATCTAACACACCACCGGCATCCCAAACGCAGATTTGCGCGATATGCGGCGGTAAAATGCCGTTGCTCCCGATCGTTTTGGCATCGTAGAACAGCGCGTTTTTGAGATCAGCCGTAACACTCGTCTGTACCTCGGAAAAATATGCGGCGCGCCAAGCTTCATCGACCTGTGCATGGTCACAGAGCGCCCGGAACACGGTACGGTCTTCCTCGGTGGTATTGGAAGAGGTCAGATTCAGGGTATTATCAAGAATTGCGGCAACCAGCAGACGCGCGGTGGTGCAAGACATTTTTTCTTGCAGACCGGCACGCTGCCATTCTCGGTAGATGAGCGTTGCCGCCGCGCCTAGAAACTCAATGTGCGTACCTTCGCCGATTCGTTCCTGCCAGTATTCCTCAAAACCCACGTGGTGGTCGTAGACTGCGACAACACGGTCGAGCGGAACACTGTGACCGATAAAATCCGGATCGGATACGTCAACGATGATATAGCGTGCAGACTCGGTTTTGTATGCCTCCGGCAATTCGGCGGCAACAAGGCCGGGTTTACGCAAGGACGAACAAACGCTGTAGTTGCAGGGTGCGTTGGAGTAGGCAATAGCCTGTCCTCCCTGTAAACGTATCAGCTCCGCCATCGCCACCATGCACGCATAGGCGTCAATGTCGAGATACGCTGAACCGGCAGTGAGGATGTGGGGAATTGTTGTTGGATTCATAATACTCTTTTCTGTTAAGTTCCCAAGAAAATATCACCGGCGGTGAAGTGCCTGCTGCACGACACCGGCGATTATTTTCGGATTCAAACTTTTTATGATAAAATAATTATTCCGGCGAATCGGTGGAAAGACAAATCCAATAATAACATTTGTAAAGAACTGCGTGACGACCGAAGCCACAGCAGCACCTTTTGCACCCCAAAGCGGAATCAAACAAAGATTTAACAAAACATTCGCAATTGCACCAGCCACATTGATTCCGGTTAAATACCTTTGTTTGCTCTCTCCTAAAATCCAAATATTACGAACGGTTCCATAATGACCAAACGTAATATACCAGACAGCAATCGCAAGGATACCGGCCGCTCCTAAATATTCGGACCCATATAATAGAGAAACAAGCGGTTTTGCCAGCAACGTCATTCCGATACTTTGCGCAAGCGACATGCAAGTGATAATACTGTATAGCTGAATAATCCGCTTTTCGTATTGCGCCTCATCATGTTCTTTTGCTTCCAAAATAACAGGTCTGGCTGTATCAATTACTGCCGAGAACACGAAGCTACTAATACCAATACAAGTGATCGCCGACGAATAAAAACCGGTTTCAACCTCGCCAATCATAAGTTTAATCATGATACGATCCGTATGCTGGAAAATCATCACCATCAAACTGGGAATAATATAATACTTACTGCGGGACAAGAGTCCTTTGCCGGTCCCCCAGTCAATCGTTAGTCTTTGTCCCCCGACCTTACGGTAAATCCAAATCAGAATAATTGATATGACGAAGTAGTCGATCACATTGGATACAGCGAACCAAACGATACTTTTCTGTGTCACAAGTAAGTAGACTTTATACACTGCTACAATGGTATATGCGATCAACGCAGCAATTGAAGGGTACTTCGACAACAATTTTGATTGAAACCAATACTGCGTCATTTCGGTTGCTTGGAACAATAACGAAAGACTGTAGAGAGCACAAACTAAAATCGTCTCCGTTTCGCCGGCATCAACCAGTGCAACAAACGAAACACAGCCAATCATACAAAAAATACTTGATATAATATTGATAGTTATTGCCGTTCCTAAAATCTTGCCTTCTTGGTCTGGAGATTGTACAAACTCTTTCACCAACGTTTGCTTGAGTCCCAACTGCATAATAGGCAAAGCAAATGCTACGATCGACGAAACATAACTGATTACGCCGTAGTTTCCCGGACCCAAGTAACGAGCAGTTATAACGCCAATAACAAGGTTAATTAGAGACTGTAAAATTTTACAACCGATAATCCAACCGGCATTCTTTAAGACGCTACCTTTCAAAAGAATCTCCTTCTGCGAAACCATGTCATGCTAACCATCATTGATAACTATCTATAATACTTCAGACGAACTATTTTTTTGTAAAGAGGATATAATCCGTGTGCTACAATCCACGCAAGTTTTTTGTGGTGCCCATTGATAGGTTTATGGTATCTATACAAATGTCGAACCGTTCGGATACACGGATTTGCAAGCGTTTTATATTGTTTATCACAAGTACGACATAATACCTGCAAGAACTGTAGATTCGTTCGCACCTCCATGTTGTACGCCTGTTCAAGATACTGTGGATAGTGCGTTGCAATCAATTCTTTCTTTCGCTCACAAAAATATAACATGGATAAGTATTTTTCAGAAAAAGTTTGTCGTGAACTCGAATCACTCCGAATATTGTACTGATAAACAGAAATATCGTGTTGGACCATAATCGGCTTTTTCATATAACACAGGAACATAAAAAAGCCATCCTCGTTTATATGTTTTCCTTCTTCGAAAAAAATCCCCTTTATAAAACTCTTTTTAAAAAACTTCCCCCATACGGCATTAATATTATAGACCCCAGCAAGCGAAAGATATAGGGCGTCCTCTTCACAAAAAGTAGTATAGGTACCATCTTCGCTAAAATCTTCGATTTGTTTTTCATTATCTCGATTCTTTTGAGGCGCCCAAACAATATCGGCCTTATATTTGCAAATATCCTGCAGTAAAACCTCAATTGCATTAGGATATATTTCATCATCGCTATCTACAAACATGATATAATCCCCAGTTGCACAGCGCAACCCCGTATTTCTCGCTCCCGAAACACCTCTGTTTGCCTGATGAATCACGGTAATGCGACTGTCTTTTTCTGCATAATCATCACAGATTTTAGGGCATTGATCCGGGGATTGATCGTCTACTAAGATAATCTGGATATTCGTATAGGTTTGTCCCAGCAAAGACTCTATACAATTTGGAAGATATTTTTCTGTTCCATAAATAGGAACAATAACACTGACCAAAGGATTGCTTTCCACGATACAAACTCCTATCGCCTCGAAACATTATTCTAACATATAAAAAATACTACCTGCTTCTAAGCCAAGAAACGCAATATTTCAGCTAATCAAAATTTGCCACACTGTTATGTGTTGCCCACCGCACACCACGTGGAGGTTTTGATCTTGTGCGGTATCCCCTGCTTTCGCAGGGGAAGTAATACACTTCAATTACCTAAAAGAATTTTACCAGTTTCGTCAAAATAGTAATAACCGGGTTCAAGATCAGTTCCTTCCACAAACTGCGCAGAAAGGTATCCACGCTTGTTAACAGTCAAAGGGCCACCGTTAACAAAGTAATAATTTCCTTCATACTCTACAAGTTTATAGCCCTTCTGACGAATACCGTTAATATAGAAGTATCCATCTACAGGTCCATTCTTCAACAAGATCTTACCGGTCTCGTCAAAATCATAGTAGCCTGCTACCAACGGGGTTCCTTCCACAAACTTCTCTGCAAGGTATCCACGTTTGTTCACCGTAAGCGCTTCGCCATTAATAAAGTAGTAATTTCCTTCATACTCTACAAGTTTATAGCCCTTCTGACGAATACCGTTAATATAGAAGTATCCATCCACAGGTCCATTCTTCAACAAGATCTTACCGGTCTCGTCAAAATCATAGTAGCCTGCTACCAACGGGGTTCCTTCCACAAACTTCTCTGCAAGGTATCCACGTTTGTTCACCGTAAGCGCTTCGCCATTAATAAAGTAGTAGTTTCCTTCATACTCTACAAGTTTATAGCCCTTCTGACGAATACCGTTAATATAGAAGTATCCATCTACAGGTCCATTCTTCAACAAGATCTTACCAGTCTCGTCAAAATCATAGTAGCCTGCTACCAACGGGGTTCCTTCCACAAACTTCTCTGCAAGGTATCCACGTTTGTTCACCGTAAGCGCTTCGCCATTAATAAAGTAGTAATTTCCTTCATACTCTA
>SVLQ01000001.1:494788-508441 GCA_015067825.1 Oscillospiraceae bacterium
GTCTCGTCAAAATCATAGTAGCCTGCTACCAACGGGGTTCCTTCCACAAACTTCTCTGCAAGGTATCCACGTTTGTTCACCGTAAGCGCTTCGCCATTAATAAAGTAGTAATTTCCTTCATACTCTACAAGTTTATAGCCCTTCTGACGAATACCGTTAATATAGAAGTATCCATCCACAGGTCCATTCTTCAACAAGATCTTACCGGTCTCGTCAAAATCATAGTAGCCTGCTACCAACGGGGTTCCTTCCACAATTTTTTCCGAAAGATATCCACGCTTGTTAACAGTCAAAGGACCACCGTTAACAAAGTAATAACTTCCTTCATACTCTACAAGTTTATAGCCCTTCTGACGAATACCGTTAATATAGAAGTATCCATCTACAGGACCGTTTAGAAGTGTGGCAACACCGTCATCACCACAGTCGTAATATACATAAGGATCCGACGCAAGGGCACCACCACCACCGGTACCACTATAAAACTTAGTAATACCGATCTGCATATAGCCATATCTATTAAAGAGATACGTTTTTCCGTCAATCACATACGGTCTTGATGAAGTTACATCCGGTGAGCTGTCTCTATAATACCCCGGGCCGTACCAGTAACGAAGACCCGTACTATTTCTCGTCCAAGTGCCGTTCATTACACGTCCATTATCAAACGCAAACTTAATACCATTATCGGCAACCTGTTCACCATCAGCACCAGCAAAAGTGGTCGTATCAAAGTAATACCACTCGTCGTCAATGCCGATCCAACCACCGGTCAACGTACCGTTAACCGTATAGTAATTCTTACCGTCGATGTTCTGCAGGCCGGTAGCTTTAGACTCATTACCGCAATCGCAGATGAGCTTGTCACCTGAGACTTTGTAGGTATGTTCGATTGTAGGAATAGTCGTGCCCCATTCGACAGGAGAGTTACAACCTTCGCAGAAAGTTCTGCCGGTGTAACCGGTTTCGGTACAAGTAGGCGCCTTATCGGCGATGGCCGCAGGAGCATGAACGTGAGTTGTACCATGTGTGGTCAGGTATTCCGGATCAGACATACTCATTGCCTGATTCGTGGTATACATTTCGGTGTCCACATGGAACTCTTCGTTGGAGAAAGTGCTCGTAGTACCGTTGGTATGAGTGATAAGACCCATATCAACATCCATCTTCATATCCTGTGCGAAGAAGTTATAGGTTGTCCAATAGGTTTCTGCGGTGAAGCCCGGAACCTTGATATCGGTATCAAAGTAAATGATACGGACCGGAAGCTTTGCCAAAACAGCTGCGCCGGTATCGTAATTCGTGCCAGTACGAGTAATCGTAATTGTCGCCGTATTGGTTTCTTCGTTGATAGTGTATTCCGCCGTGAAACCCTCAGCAAGTTCCATGTGATCCAGTTGCCAATGGTTCACACTGTTCAGGTCGATCACGGTCTCAACAGACTGGATGGTCTCGATCTTATTTGCCTCAAGATTCATCCAATAAATAGAACCAAAGGGAATCTTATCGAGGGTCGGATCAGCCGGAACAAGTGCAAGAGTCGAGTCGGTAGAACCAGATTTAACCTTCACAACACGGATGACAACAGACTTGTTGCCCATGTTGTCGCAAATTTCGAACTTCACGCGGTGATAGCCATCCGCAACCTTAATACCGCTCGCAGAGAGCACACCGTTGGCGAAGGTAGACTTAACTTCGACACCGTCAATATAAACTTTCGCGGTATCGGCATCAAGGCCGGAAACATTGTGCAGAGGCTGTTCAACGCCCATTGCATCGGCCAAAGTTGTTTTGTCGGCCACAGCAGCAGACAAATTCAGAACATTATTGGTCGTAGTGACAACGTCACGTTTGACAAGGGCAGTGGTACCATCCAGATAGATCTTGTCAAAAACAGGATTTTCTCGGTCGTCAACAGCTTCGGAATAGTCAACCGTAAAGCTATCGAGATAATAGGTATACGGACCATTGATGGTGCCGTTAGTCTGCCACAGGATATTATTCTTCGTTCTATGGGTAATGATTGCAAGGAAGAACTCGCCCTTTTCAGCGGTCTGACCGGTGGTTTGACCATTGGCATCCTGTTTGTTGAACTGGTTAGAATACTTCAGCGCCACTTTTTCAAAGGCGCTGATATCCATAGACATATAATACCAGCCGGATTCGTCGACATTATAGTATACGTTCTCGGATTCCATCATGCTGACGGTCGCCAAAGTATCATAAGTGCCATCACCGTTAGAGTCGGTCATATAGTGACCCTGAACCCAACACTGGATGTTATCTTCTGGGACATAGAGCCAGAAACCGACTCTGCGGGCGTTTTCAAGTTCAACTGCATCACCGTCAACACCAAGTCTGATCCAAGCATAATCACTGGAGTCGGACTTTTTGGAAGAAAGGCCGTTGATTTCCAAACGCAAGGAATAATCGCCGTCGTGGACCTGTCCGTCGGTGCAATCAGCCAAAGACAGCTTCAGATAGTAATCACGATAATCGTTCGTTCTGCTATTGATGACATTCCATTCGTCAACATCAGCTTGACCAGATTCAAAGTCCCAAAGAACCACTGAGCCTTTGCCAAGGTTGAGCTGAACTGTTGCCGTCGGATTGGTACCCATGTTCAGGGTAGCGGTAACAGTGCTGGTAAGATCTGCCGGAGCATTAGCTTCATTAACGGCAACAAAATTCAAACCGTCAAACTTACCAAGTGCCGGATTGGTCGTGGTAAAACTTACATCGTTTTCACCAAGGCCAATTTCCTGATCGACACCATTCACCGAAGTGATTGCTTTTACCGGAATCTGAGCAGTCTTACCAAACGGAATGGTGACAACCGGCTGTTCAAAGAAAATCTTAGTGGGCGTAACGATAGTAATCACATGTTCACCCACGATCTTGCCATCATGGACCATTTGAACAGTGACTGTGCCTTCCGTACCATTGGAAGTAAAAGTACCATTGGCAATCGTACCCATACCCGCTTCTTTCACCTGCCACTGCACGTCGGCCGGGATATCAACCTTAGTACCAACAGCATCGGTACCAAGAGCGCTGAACGAAACAGTGCTGCCGGGAGTATAGTAGGAATACTCAGATTCGATCTGCGCACGTGCAAACTGGCCATCCGCAGGAGCGGTGGACACAACAAGAATCGTGTTGGAGGTAGGACGTTCACCACCGTCGGAAAGCGAGCAGTTGACCTTCAGGTCTTCGCCCGGACGCTGCGAACAGAATGTGGTGGAGCCGCCACCGTCACAGTTTGCGGCAATGACACAGCCCATTTTGATCATGTATTCCGCCATTTCATAGTTGGTAAAGCCGGTAGAATACGGAGCCTGTTCTCCGTCGGATACAGCAATCACAAGAGAGCCGTCAGCTCTGACACCAACGAAAGTTCTGGAGGCAATACCTGAACCGTGATCTTCTTTATACTGGTTCACAGGATTACCGTTGGCATCAGGCTTAACAAGGAAACCAAACAGTACGGGGATGGCCTGTTCTTCCCACCCGGTCAGAGGATCAGTAGAGCTACGAATCCATGTTTTGGGCATATCCGCAGGCCGGGGTTCCCCGGTAAGCGGGTGATTATCGTAGTTGATAACCACGATCGTCGCAACACCGCCGGTCGCAAGTGTACCATTGGTAATACGGCTGTTACAATAATATTTGCCATCCAGAATAGAATAACCGAGAGGCTCACCGATCAAATGCGGGTTCTGCTTGTAGTAAGCTTCGGTATACCAGCTCAGCGAGCAGTTGGTAGCAACAACAACGTTACCGTAGCCGAGCTTCTCTGCCTCAAGAGCCTGCGTGGAGGTAGACTGAGTACCGAACCCCATCGGCCAGTTACCGTTTTCATCGGGTTCCATGCCCTTGGTTCCGGGAATGACCTTAACAAACGGATTATTAACGTCAACAACTGCCGTGTGGAGCACCTGTCTGCGTGTACCAGCATCGTTGTTCAAAACCTGCTCGTACTCTTTGACACCGGGAGCAATGTCCCATTCTTTTTCGGAAATAACGTTGTAGTAGTCACTTCCGCCGTTGCTATCGTCGTATCCGCCGCTTGCGGTTGCCGCGAAAACTCCCACCGGAAGAACGCCCACAAGCATGACCACAACGAGTAGCAGTGTCCAGATCTTGGAAATCGGACTTCGTTTCATGTTCTTTTCTCCTTTTCTTTTTTCTATATAGACAGCACTACGCTGAATATACACGCTGGGTTGTTTTCTTACAGCCGATAGGCTTTAAAGCTGTGGTGGGTCTTTTGCTTTTCTTTGGGCGGTTCCGGCAGATAGTCACCATACAGGCAGGTCAGGTACTGATCCCAACCGATCGGTGCCGGAAACATTTGGCCTTCAAATTCGATGTCTACTGAATCGGCAAAAGCTTCTGCTGGGATAATCCCGCGTGCACCATAGACACACCAGGATTTGGCACCAACAAATTGACTGCCTTTTTGTTCCGGTTTGTTGCTCGCAGTAAGAATTTTCTTGACATAGTGTTCGCTGCCGCGAATTTTATAAAAAGCTATCATCATACGTTTTACAAAGCGCTTTATCGGGTTCGCAGTACTCGATTTTGCCAGCTTCGACCACGAAAGAGCTCTCATAGCCCTACTAATGTAGACAGCTTCTTGTTTTGCTTTTTCGACATCATTATCCCAGTAATCAAGCGGAAAAATATCCATGTCTACGCCAAGTTCCACACCGTTGTCAAGATTAAACTCAACCTTGCGTGTTGTCATATCGCAAAGCTTCGCAAACGGGAAACGATAGTCTTGATTTTTCTCATAAGCAAAAAGATTGTATCGATCGTCATCTTGAAACAAGGTTAGAATCCGATCGTAATCTTCCCGTGGAACCAGCACATCCACATCGTCGTCCCAAGGAATAAACTTTTTGTATCGAATTGCCCCTAAAAGAGTACCGTATGCAAGAAAATATTTGATATTGTGCTCTTTGCAGAAAGCATCAAACACTTTTAAGATATCAAACTCAATTTCTTTCAGTTCCGGCAACGTTAATTCTTTCATATAGTTCTACATACTCCTTAAATCGCTCGTTTTTGTCAAACGCTTTCGCACGTTGGACACAGGCTTCTTTTGAATATGGCTTGTCCGTGCAAATACGGATGATTTCTTTTTCCATAGCGTCGATATCGTCACAATCAACAACGGAACCGCATGTGGTATCCAAAATTTCTGGACTCCCGCCGGTACGGAAAGTCAGCACAGGCGTTCCGCACGCCAAAGACTCCATATTCACTGTTGGGTAATTCTCTTCTCGCGTCGGATTGATAAAAACGTCTGCAGTCGAATAGATTTCAGCAAGTTCCTGTTGGTTTTGTGTCCGATGGATGGAGATAATATTATCCGGGAGTTGGCGATCAACCTGACCGTCTGTGCCAACAAGGACTATTTGATAGTCAGCCGGTAATCTTTGGGCCAGTGAGGAAAAAACATCTGTACCTTTGCGTTTGTCCCAAAGAAAAGAAACACCGAGAACCAACTTTTTATCCTCAAGATCGTATCGCCTTCGAAAAACGCTATTCCTCGGTCGAAAGACTGCAAGATCAATGCCATTATTAATAACATATACCGGATAATCTTTTAGAAAAGATTCTTTGACCAAGTCAGCTAGCCACTGCGAAGGCGTAACGATTGTCAGATCAAGGCCCTTAAATAACTGTTTCTTTTGGGCAAATAGCTTTTGACTCTTATCAAAAAAACACGAATAATCTTTTCTTTGGAGACATTTTTCACACTGTTGTTTCCATTGACTGCACTTGGTCATTGTGAAATACGTACAGTAGCCAGTAAACGCCCAGCAATCATGAAAAGTCCAGACCAGTTTTGTTTTCTTCTTCTTGAAATATGTAAACAGCATTTCAAGGTTGCAATCGTGCCCATGAATATTATGTAGATGTACGATATCCGGTTGGATTCGTTCCAATTCGGCAATCATCTTTCGGGTTGCCATTCTCGAATTAAACCCGTAGTTGCCCAATACTCTTGACTTGAGCGCCTGCAATTTGACATATTTCCCGTTCGAACATGAAATACCATTTTCATAACCGTTACTCAGTGCGCTATAGAGAATACAGTTTTCAATTCCTTGCTCCTCCAAAGCCTGGCTAATACCAACACAAATCTTGCCGGTACTGCCGACTCCGCAGCTGGTATTGATTTGGACAACTTTCATGCGATATTCTCCCAAAAGAAATGGTATGGAAATACGTGTAAACAACTACTAGTTCCCGCTGTCGTATACACATTGATTAAAAAGTACGCAAGAAAGAAAACTACCATAACATGTCTGCCAAGTATGGCAACTTGACTCCAACGTTCATTCCTGCACGCAATAATCTTTGGCAGTAAAAGCGGAATAAAAATAATATAATAATAATTCATTCGCATGGCCAATACATGCAAGGGCGTAAACATCTGTAGAACGAGTGAAAAGAGCAAAAAATTCCGCAAACCAATGGTTTCTTGATCCAGTTTGGAGTCACCCGGAACTACAAACGAAAATACCGTAAACAAGCCAAACAGAAACAACATAGTGTATGCTCCGGTCGACGAAACACCCCCGGTAAATCTGGTATATCGTTCTATGATGACTGACAAGACCGAGAATATCTGACGGTTGAACAGAAACACAATAGCTATTACAGGAACCACGATATACAGCCACTTTTTTGTGATCTTTGCATGATACAACGGGTACATAAATATCAGTATAAATGCGCTTGTATGGAACAGAACAGCGCTACATACCACCAGTACAAACGGTAACAGTTTTCTTTTCCGGGTAAGGTCGTAGGCAATAAAACCAAGTCCAATAGCTAACATTTGCCGTATACCGGAAAACGACATAACGAAAGTCGATATTGTGCAAAAAAGAACAATTGACAATGTCGGGTCCAGACATAACCGCTTATATGTTGGATAGATCATCGCACTTACAGCAATCGCAGCAACTACCAAAAAGAATTGTGGTTCTTTCGAGAACAAAGATACAACTTTATTGAAATATGCGTAACCATACTCCAAAGAATCTTGTCCGACTTCTCCCCACGACATAGCAGAAAATCGTTCAAAAAAATGCACATAGTTTCTCGTATCATTGCCGACACTTTCATGGCGACAGGCCACTAAAATCGTCAACAATACAAAAAAAACCGTCAACGCTCGCCTATTCTTTTTTTCATAATTGATATCTGCACTCCCTATTACGATATGCTGCATTGCCATCGGAACGAGGAGCAAGATAAAAAATACGACCATATAATCTCCTTGGCTCTGCGAAGTCCGATACTCCGAAGTGCTATCCTCAAATTCTAAATTTCAAATACACATTTTTGGCCAAACTTCTGATAGACGCCTGAATGCGATACTTCCATTTCACTATTGTCTTTTTCACACGCGCGGATTTGACATACTGAAAAGCCCTGTCGCCTTCTTCGTTTCGCGTTTTTAAATACGCATTTCTGCCAAATCGATAAAAAAGTTGTTCTTCTTCCGGATAATTTGCCAACAACCAGTCTAAGCTTCTATTCCAAAACATGTCCTGTTCCGGGTTGTGGTAAGAAAAACCTATGCTTTTAGACACCTGCTTGGAATGAACGCGTCCTTTAACCAAAGGCTCCGGAATATAGTGTACCGTGTAATCCGCTGCATACAGGCGAAACCATAGGTCTATATCGTTGAGCAAACGCAAGGTTTCGTCAAAATTGCCGACAGCTTCAAAAGCAGATCTATGTACTAAACAAGAACAACCGTGAAAATTATATACCGTCGGTTCGGCAATCAGATAACCGTTATGAGGAAAAGAAACAACCGTTTCTGCACATTTCTCAGCCTTGTTTCGGTCGAATGCTCGAATTACTTTTCCATTTGCATCAATCAGCTCGGATGCTGAAAAGAAAATATGCTTTGAGGTTTCCGTAACATCTAATTCCAACGACTCTATGTATGCCATTTGTTTTTCCAACTTCATCGGCACATATAAATCGTCGTGACTGAGCCAGGAAAACCATTCACCCGTCATATTGGCAATACCGACATTAAGAGCAGATGACGATCCTCCGTTTTCTTTCGCAAAATACCGAATTTTGTCGCCATACGACAACGCAACTCGTTCAGTTACACCATCGTCCTTGGAGCCGTCATTTACCACAATAATTTCAATATTTGGGTATGTCTGTGCTAAAGCGGAATCAATAGCTTCTGCTAAATAATTAGACGCATTATATGCAGGAATTACAATTGATACTTTGGGCATATACATATCAGGGGCTCAACTTTCATATATATATATCATTGTCGGTATTACATTTTCGATAGAATACTGCTTCACTTGGTCTCGATTCTTCTTCCCCATGAGCTGAATATCCCGATCCAAGATAGCTTTGATTGATTGACAGCAATCATTTACATCATGCGGATCAAACAAAATGCCACCTTCGTTATTAATCAAATCTGTATTTCCTCTTATCCTACTACACACAATAGGCAACCCACACGCCATAGCTTCCATAACCGCGACAGGCAAACCTTCGTGAAAAGATGGGAAGCAACAAAGATCCGCTATGCTATATAATTCTGCTACATCCGTCCTATAACCCAACAGATGTACACAGTCCTGGAGCTGATGCTCCTTTATGTAATCCTCATACGCCGAACGTAACGGTCCTTCGCCGACCACTACATAATGGATGTTTTCTTTATTTGCCATTTTATCAAGAGCTTGAAGAATCAGGATTTGATTTTTTCGTTCGCTCAATTCCCCTACGGATATCAGCAAAAACGCATCTTCCGGAACTCCAATTTCTCTCCGTTTAGCAGCTCGATTGACTTGAACATTTTCGAATCTTGCAAGATCAATGCCTACACCCGGGACATAGCAAATCTCACGGGCATGAAGTTTATTTTGTGCAAATACATAGTCTTCTTGATTAATTGTAATTAACTTATCTGTATATCGAGCACATAATTTTTCTATAGGATAATACAATAACCAGTTCTTTTTCGGAGCCCCACGATAGAAATGAAAGCCATGCGCGGTATAAAAAACCTTTAATCCAAACTTCTTACGCAGTTTTCTACATGCAATACGAGTACAAGCCGCAGCAATCGGGGTATGGCAGTGCACAATATCATAGTGTTCGTTTGCAAACAAATTACGAATTTGACTAATCGCTTTCACATTTCCTATCCTGAAAGGAACGCGAGAACACGAAAGGGTAAGAATCCGGCATCCCCATTGCTTATAGCAATTAGGAACTTCTCTTTCTGTATCGTTTGTCGCAATATCAACGGAATGCCCCGCATCTAACAACGACCTAATAACCCCTTGAAAAAACGACATTGTGGCCCCTATTGTTGTGATGTACAATATTCTCATACTCGCCGCTACTCCTTGTCAATTCACAGTTCTCTCAGGCGAATATCGATAGATAACAAATCGTCCATGCGGATCCTCAACTAATCTCTTCATTACTCCAACTTCCTTCGCCTTGCCTACAAAAGTATATCCATTTTTTTCAACAGTACGTATAGATGCCATGTTATCATCCATAATGAACTCATAAGCATATCTATAATCCCAATTCAGTTCATTTAGAATCACTCGAATTCCTTCTGTGGCAATCCCGTGGCCTCGCATTCTAGGCGAAATGTAAATAGGTCCAAGAACTATATCCACATTTTCACTAATTGATAACCTACGACCGCCATCAGCTACAACAATATGACCTACAATTTCGTTATTAATACACATATAGAAAACACGATATCCGCCACGCAAGTATTCTAGCAACATACGAATTCGATGCATTGCGCGTTTTTCATATAAGGGATGATCTTCCACCGGATACGCCATATAATACGGTCTAAATAACGTTGGGCTATATTCATAAAAATCAATATAATTATAACGTCCAATAAATTTCATCCGTTTTTTTTCAGACATACCCATTCACACCTTACACACAACTACGCTATCATACATCAACATAGCTATGCCCTCCTCATATGCCATAAACGCAGGTGTGTTTGCGAGTCCATTAACATTTTGTTGAATCATTTGAATAAAATCAACACCTGCACCAAAAGCATGTAGATATGCTCCGCCAAAGCGCGGATTGATCTCCGATAAAAAATACCGTCCATCCCGGTAAAACACATCCACATCAATCGGACCATTAAACGAAAACGGTTTCAAAGAATTAATCAAAAATTCCACAAGCTTCGAATCTTTAAATGATATAGTTTTACTCGCACCACCAATTTTTGTTTCTAACTTCTGCTTTGTAAAAATGGAAACAACTTCATGCGAAACTGTATCTATATACACATCTGCGTCTAAATCTAATGCATTTCCCATATACTCCTGTACAATAAGGTCGGGTTCTGTATTAAAAGCAACTTGAAGATCCATGATTGTATGTATAATTCTCGCTCCCACGCTACCGCTGCCAGTCCTTGGTTTTACAAAAACAGGAAAAGAAATCGCACCATCAGTATATGCGTTTTCAAATGATGTCAAATCTCCATATGTTTGGACAGTTGGAATCCCATGCTCTCTTAAGTAACAATACATACAATACTTATCAAAACATAGCTTGGCAGTTTCCTCCATAGGAGTTAATACCAAAATACCCAACTTTTTGAAATCCTCTCTATGTTTAGCCAATAACATAATCTCGGGATCTATACAAGTAGAAATAACATCAACGTTTTCTTTCCTACATACATCTAAAATAACATCTATGTATGTAGGATCGGTAATCGCCGGAACCACGTGGTACGCATCCGCAAAATACAGAGCTGGAGCTGTATTTGTCATATCGGTAGCAATGATACGTCCATCTTTTCCCATACTCTTTCGAACATTTTTCAAAAGCTCGGCCCGCCGCCCCACACTACAAAATAGAATAGTCATTTTAATTCCACCCTTCCTTTTATGCTATATAAAGAATAATATATTATCGCTGTAGACAAATCAGTCTATTCAGATACGATCAACTCCGCTTCGCTTCTGTTTCCGATAAACTCTTCCATCGTAACCGATGTTTCGGAGGCAATACCTTCTCGCTTTAAAACTAACCGCACCGTCTGCCAAATGACTTTCACATCCATCTCAAAAGTTACACAATCGATATATTCCACATCCAGCCGAAACTTCTCTTCCCACGAAATCGCATTTCTGCCGTTCGCCTGTGCATGCCCGGTCAAGCCAGGCCGTACCTCATGCCGACGGCGTTGCTCTGTACTATAGCGGGGCAAATACTTTACCAACAGCGGTCTTGGGCCGACGATTGACATGTCACCTTTCAGAATATTCATCAACTCCGGCAATTCATCCAACGAAGTAGAACGCAAGAGTCGGCCATAGCGGTTCAGGCGCACTTCATCGGGAAGTAAATTGCCGTGTTCGTCCTTCCGATTATCCATCGTGCGGAACTTGATCAGGCGAAAGATTTTTTCTTTTCCTGTTTTCTTACTGATTCTCCCCGGTCGCAGTTGTGTGAAGAAGGGATTCCCGCGCATCGCGATTGCACCAACAATGATCAGAATCAGCAGTACCGGCGACAGCACCAGCAGTGCTATCAAAGAAAGAAGAAAATCGAGCACGCGTTTCCAGCATTTTGCGTACATATGTAACCTCAATTATGCAAAGCATTGCCGGACCAGTTCAATGATCCGCATTTGTTCGTCTTGCGTCATCTTATTATCACTCGGAAGACAAAGACCTCGTGCAAAGATATCCGCACCAACATCCATGCACTCCCCTGCGATATACGCATTCGTCTGTGCACGGCCGTCGCCATTGCGCGTGATAAATGCATGGCTGCGGTACGTCGGCTGCATATGCATCGGCTTCCAGATCGGCCGACCCTCGGCATTCGCCTTTGCCAATACTTCCAAAATCTCCGTCGGACAGCTTTTGCCGGTTTCCGGCAGATAGAGCGCATCCCGATCCGAACGCACCTGACGGCACATCGCCTCGCGATCGATCAGCAGACACGAAAGCCAATAGTTCGGTTCCATCGTTTCCGGATCAAACGGATTCATCGACACCGGCAGATCGGCAAAACCTGCCCGGTAACGCTCGTAAATCGCCTTTTTCTGCGCAATATGCTCCGCCAGATGCGGCAGTTGTCCGCGCACAACCCCAGCGATTACATTGCTCATACGGTAGTTATAACCGATCTCCTCGTGCTCATACCACGCCGCATTTTCCCGGCTCTGCGTCGACCATTTACGCGCTTTATTGGCCGCCGCCGGATCATCGGTCAGCAGCATACCGCCCGATGAACCTGTGATGATCTTATTGCCGTTGAACGAAATGACATTATACTTGCCAAATGTCCCGGTTTGACGCCCCTTATAGCTCGCACCAAACGATTCCGCAGCATCCTCCAAGAGAATCGCACCATGTTTTTCGCAAATCGCGCAGATTTCATCAAGCTTCGCCGGAGTCCCGTACAGATTGGCCAGCATGACGACTTTTGTGTCGGGATAGAGCGTAAATGCTTTTTCCAGCGCTGCCGGATCCATGTTCCAAGTATCATATTCCGTGTCGATAAATACAGGGATCGCTTTTTCGTAGCGGATCGGATTCACAGTCGCTGCAAAGGTCATATCCGTGCAGAAGACGTGGTCTCCAGACTTCACACCCGCCAGTTTTACCGCAAGGTGCAGAGCAGCTGTGCCACAGGAAAGCGCCACCGCATAGCCGCAGCCAACCTGTTGGGCCACCAAGTGCTCAACCTCATTGATGTTTGCACCGACCGTCGACATCCAGTTAGTAGAATACGCTTCATTCATATACATCAATTCTTCTCCGTGCATAGTCGGAGAAGAAAGGTAGATTTTCTTTTTAAAGGGTTTGATCTTTTCAAGCGAGAGAAATGCCATAGTACTTCCCTTCCGGTGCGTTATTTCTCCAAATACTTTTTGCAGATGGCCATCATTTCGTCGAAATGCTTTTCCATCTCTTCCACGAGCTTCATCTGGCACTTGGCGCGCTCGAGGTTATGGTTTTCGCGATGGATCTTGAAATACTTATCGCCGTCGAGATGGTCGGCGAGGAATCGCGACGCCAGTTCCAGCGTGATGATTCTCGCGCCCCAAGGCAACAGTTCGAGTTCTCGCTCGGAGAGCAGCCCCTTCGCCGCGCTGACAAATCCGCCGGTAAAGAGCTCGTAAAGCTCCATGTCGATTGTGACCTTCGAGAGATCGGTCTCGTCCTCGGCGGCGGTCGACGCGGCAAAACGGATCGCATCGCCGTAGTCATAGGCCGAAAGCCCCGGCATGACGGTGTCGAGGTCAATTACGCACAGCGCTTCACCCGTTGTATCGTCGATTAAGATGTTATTGTACTTCGTGTCGTTATGGGTCACACGCGTTGGCAGTTCGCCCGATTCCTGCAGGTTGAGCAGGAACGCCGCATCGTTTTCACGCGCGCGGAAAAAGGCGATCTCTTCGGCACATTCAGCTGCGCGGCCGCTCTCGTTGCGTTCGACCGCGGCAAAGAAATCCTGCAGGCGTTTTTTCGTGTTGTGGAAATTCGGGATCGTATCGTGCAGCGTTTCGATCGGGAAATCGGCCAGCTGATTCTGGAAGCGGCCGAAGGCGAAACC
>SVLQ01000002.1 GCA_015067825.1 Oscillospiraceae bacterium
TTTGAAAACTGCAAGATTGATTGACGAAAACGAACAGCACTATTTTAACTACCGAGGTTCCTATAATAATCTTTGGATACAGTAATCTATGGATATTTAAAGCCCCGCTTCGCTCGGGGCTTCGCTTTTGTGTCCACAAAAGCAGTGCTTGTCAGGGAAATTGACAGATTATAGATGAACATAAGGAAAGGCTCCCTTGTGTAAAGGGAGCTGTCACCGAAGGTGACTGAGGGATTGTTTTGAGCGGAAATCTAACCTTTTACAATCCCTCCGTCACGGCAAGCCGTGCCACCTCCCTTTGCACAAGGGAGGCTCATCACCACCCGACAGTACACCTAAAAGGTGTAACACACTATACCTTGCGTGACAGGAGTGTGAAAAGGAGTACGAACAAAATTGCTCGTACTCCTTTTGATTTTTCGGCAGGTAAACCTGCTTTATGGAAGGCACCCCTTGGGGACGGCTTTTCTTTTGCAATCTATTTTTCCAACCCGACGGCGTACTCTTTTTTGTATCCGTGGGCGCCGAAGATCTGCCAGTTGCCGCTGCCGAGGCGCGCAAGGATCGCCTTGCGTTCGGCCGTACAGCGGGCGGGATCGGTGTCGACCGAGGTCATCAGGATCGGCGCATAGCGGTTGTAGGCCTCCTGCCGTTCGGTCAGCCCGCGCAGGTTGATGTAGACGTCGCCGGTGAAGGCGATGTGGTGCGCGTAGTCGATCAGAACGATCTCACCGGCCAAGTGTCCACCGCCTCCCTCGTAGACCTCAAAGTGCAGGTCGCCGAAGTCGAAAAAGCCCACCTGTGCGAGCGGAACGTTCGCCACCGCCGGCGATGCCGGCCACAAAACGCGCACCTTTTCCGGGTTTGGCGGTTCGTACTCCGTGAGGATCTTGCAGATGTTGACGTAGGGGCGGTGCAGCGGATTCTGCTCGCGGAAGCCGTTTTGGTCTTCAAATTCCGCCCGCAGGCATTCCGCACTCTTCTCGCTGGCCAAAATCTCGTCGAACATCGGCAGCAAACCGCAGTGGTCGAGGTCGGCGTGCGTGATGAGCACGGTCTTTTTGCGCTCGAAAAAGCCCGGAACGATCGACTCGAAAATCGGCAGCATTTCGTCTTTGTAGCAGGCGTAGCCCGTGTCAATGACCAAAACCTCGTCTCCGCTGGTTAAGATCGCGGTGTTGCTGCCGCAGGGCGGCTCGATCAGCGTGAGCACGGTCCGGTCGGATAGCTTGTGGGCGGTGATGCGCGGCAAAAATCCCTCGCCGTGCGACTGCGCCAGGAGCTCGGCGAATTTTCCGATGCTGTCGAAGGTGCGGTAGGGCGAGAGCCCTTGTTCGTCGAGCGTCTGCATGGCGAGGTTCGTCATGATCAGAAGCTTATCCTTCTGTTCTTTGGAAAGCGCGATCTGTCTGGCGATCCCGGCCACAAACGACTGGTAAAAAATGCTGTTGTCGAAGTTCTTCTCGGTGTGGTTATAGTCGATCACGCGCACCTGGCAGAGCTGCTCGGCCGAGCGCAGAAAATCGGCGATCTTGGCGGCGTCGTCGACGAATAGCCCCATCTTAAAAAGCTGGTGCTCGGTGCCGTTTTCCTGCGAGCTGATGTAGGAGATGTTGAAGTCGAATTCGTTGATCAGCGCGAGGATCTCGGTCACGCTGCCGGGAACGTCGCGCAGGCGGAATTCGAGCAAGACGATGCTTTTGTCGCTCTTCTCGCCCTGCAGATAGCCGATCTCCATCAGCTTGCGGTCGGCCTCGGCGAGCTGTTCGGGCGTGCCCTCGGCGTCGAGGAAAAGGGTGTTGGTGTCAACTGCTTTGTTGTAGCTCACGCGCGTGATGTTGATGCCCAAGGCGGCAAAACAGCGGCTCGCGGTCAAAAATGCGCCGATGTGGTCGGGCATGGTGGTAATGTAGGTCTTTTTCATAGATCGTCCTCGGTTTCAAAAAAGGCGCCGCAGAAGCTTTCTGCGGCGCCTTCGTAGGTTACAGCGATTCGTCGACGACGCAGACCGTCATTTCAACGGCGACGTCGGGGTGCAGCTTGACCTTGATCGAGAAGGTGCCGAGCGTTTTGATCGCGTCGGCGACGATCTTGTTCTTCGGCACGTCGATGCCGCACTGCGCCTTGATCGTATCGGCGATCTCCTTCGAGGTGACCGCGCCGAAAAGGCGGCCGCCCGTGCCCGATTTGGCGGTCACGCGCACGGTCTTGCCGCGCAGACGCGCGCCGTCGCGTTCGGCCGCCGCTTTCTCTTCGGCGGCGTGGTGCTTTTTGGCTTCGTCAGAGATCTTCAGGGCGTTTAAGTTGGTGGCGTTCGCTTCGATGGCGAGCTTTTTCGGGAGCAGATAGTTGCGGGCGTAACCGTCGGAAGCTTCGACGAGCTGGCCTTTCTTGCCGTGGCCCTTGACGTCCTGCAGTAAAATCACTTTCATTGTTTGTTCCTCCGTTTCATAGTTGCAGACAAACCGGATGGGGCTTTCCCAAGCGGTTTATTGTTCGTAGTTGTAGACCATAATGGCGTCCTTGAGCATGCTGACCGCTTCCTGTGCGGTCTTGCCCTTGAGCTGGGCGCCTGCGGTGGTGAAGTGTCCGCCGCCGCCGAGCTTTTCCATGATGAGCTGGACGTTGATGCGCCCGAGCGAACGCGCCGAAATGCTGATCGAATCCTCAAACGGCGAGAGCACGAACGATCCGGCCACGCCGGAAATGTTCATCAGGTCGTCGGCCGCCTGCGCAGCGACAGCGCGGTCGACCGGCTTGTCGGAAACGCTGATCGCGTAGCTGCCGTCGACGAATTCGGCGCGCCGTACCAGATCGCTTCTGGCGACGTAATTGTCCATATCGCTTTGGAAGAGGCGCTTGACCTCAACCGAGTCGGCGCCGCTGCGCCGCAGGTATGCCGCTGCTTCAAAGGTGCGGCTGCCGGTTTTTAGGGCAAAGCTCTTCGTATCGAGCATGATGCCCGCGAGCATCGCGCTGGCTTCCACGCGCATCAAATCGCCTTGGTCGATGATGTACTGGAGCATTTCGGCGATCAGTTCGCAGACCGACGATGCAGCCGGTTCGTGCACGTTTAAGAGCGCATTGCTGATGTAGTCGGCCGAGCGGCGGTGGTGGTCGATCACGGCCACGCGGTTGAACGATTCCAAAAGCGAACGATCCTGCACGTAGTTGGGGCGGTTCGTGTCGACGACGACGAGCAGCGATTTCTGATCCATCGTGACGATCGCATCGTTGCCGGAAACGATCACGTCTTTGTAGTCCGGGTGCGCGTCGAGCAGCTCTAAAAGCCTGCCGACGTTGTTGAAGCCGCGGTCGATGACGATGTAGGCTTTTTTGCCCAGCTTGCGCGCTGCGCAGACGATGCCGACGGCACCGCCGAGGCTGTCGAGGTCGGCGATCTGGTGGCCCATGACGTAAACGGTCGAGCTGTCGGAGAGCAGGCCCTTGAGGACGTTCGCCATCAGGCGGGTCTTGACCTTCGTGCGTTTTTCGATTTCCTTGGTCATGCCGCCGAAGAAATCGAAGTTGACCTTGTTTTTCACGACGGCCTGGTCGCCGCCGCGCGAAAGCGCCATCTCCAGGGCGAGCCCCGCATAGCGGTCGAGCTCGGCGAAAGCGTCGCCATCCTTGCCGATACCGATGCTTAAAGTCAGCGGCATGCCGCTGGGGGTGGTGAGCTTTTTGGCATCTTCGAGGATCTGGAATTTTTGTTCGGCGATCGCGCGGAACGATTTTTCGTCCATGACGAAGAAATATTTGTCGCGGTCGATTTTGCGGAGCAGACCGTTGCAGTTGGAGATCCAACGGTGGAGCATCTCATCCAGCTCGGCGATCATTGCCGCACGTGCCGATTCGTTGCCGCCTTTGCCGAGCTCCTCGTAGTTGTCGCAGACGATCTCGCCGATGACATGCTTACTGTCCTCGAGCATCGTGTGCAACCGCATTTCTTCGGTGCAGTCGATCCAATAAAGTGCGGCGTAGAGGGCGGTGTTGTCGCCGTTTTCCGGGCGTACGAGCGTGGCGCGGATATCGTAGTAGCGGTCGCTGATCACGACCAGCTCGGGGTACTGCGTTTTGCCTTCTAAGATCCAGTGTAGGTCAAAACCGCGGATCAGATCGGCGATGCTGAGGTCGTAGTAGTTTTTGGGACAGCCGGTCAAGGCCGCAAAGCTGTCGTTGCACCAAATGATGTCGCCGGTGTTCACGCGCAGCAAAACGAGCGGGATCGGCATACCGCCGAGCGAATCGTTGGAGACGAGGTCGTTATTCAGCGCAAGCGTCTCGACATATTTGTTCATCACACGCCGGCGTTTGCGGCCAGAGAGGAAGTAGAAGGTGAACAAAATAATGAAGATTGCCGCTTCCGCCGCGGCAAACCACCACTCACGCAAATAAAAAGTAACAGCCGTGAAGAGAAACAACACGACAAAGTAGATCCGGAATCCGGAATTTAAAAGTCGGGAAAGCTTTTTTTCCATATCGTTCCGCCGCATCCTTTCCGCAAGTCGGGGAGATCATGCTCCTATACGGTTATTATATCAAAGTTTTGCGCTTTTGGCAACTGAAAAAGCGCGAAAGCATGTGCGGTTGTGCGTTCTTTCGGAGAAAGACAAGCCGGGGCAGTGCGGAAAAAATGCACGCCGAAAAAACTTGACGAAAAACAAAAAAAGTTTTTGCAAAGGGCTTGACAAAACGGGGGAAATCTGTTATTATATATATCGCTGATTGTTTGGAACGATTTGCTGGTGTAGCTCAGTTGGTAGAGCAGCTGATTTGTAATCAGCAGGTCGGGGGTTCGAGTCCGTCCACCAGCTCCACCCCACCGACAACAAATTGAATATGGGAGAGTTCCCGAGTGGCCAAAGGGGACAGACTGTAAATCTGCTGTCTATGACTTCGGTGGTTCGAATCCACCCTCTCCCACCAGAAAAAAGCACTTGCGAAAGCAAGTGCTTTTTTCAACGAAATCCACCCTTGCGGGTGGGTGAAATATTGCTTTGCAATGTGAAATACGCCTGCGGCGTGTGAAATTCGCCTCGACGGCGAGTGGGTGGATTTAATTTCACTTGATGCGATAGCATCAAATTTCACAATTTACGGAGTAAATTATTTCACCGTGAGCGTAAGCGAACGATTTCACGAAAAACGAACGGTTATGTAAGAGTTCGAATTCATACGCAAAACTGCCGAAAATATCTTTTTTGTGGCCCATAGACAAAAATCGACAAATCTCAACAGAGATTTGTCGATTTTTACTTTTTCACTCTTAACTATTCACTTTTTTCTGAGGTCGATTTTTGGAAAGTAATAAGTAGTAGTGAAGATATATTGATAATCTATCATTGCTATGGTATAATCAACTGTAAATGAAATTGATTTGGAGACAGATAAAAATGTTAAGCCCAAGAATTGAAACGGACAGACTTATTTTAAGACGATACAAAGAAAGTGATATCGATGCTATCTACGAAATCATAACTGATGAAAGATTGGCAAAATACATTAAATATCCTGCTCTGACCAAAGATGAAGAGTTGGAATGTATCAGAAAATGGATCAACGAAGCGGACGAGAATCAATACGAGAAGTGGGTTATGGAATTGAAATCCACGGGTGAAGTTGTCGGCAATATAGATGTGAATACCGTTGTTAAGAAACACAACTATTGCAACGTAGGATATACGGTACGATATAACTATTGGGGCAATGGTTATGCTGCAGAAGCATTGAAAGCTGTTGCGGATCATTTGCTAAATAACCGCGGTTATTACTTGGTGGAATGTTCCTGCAATGAGCTGAATGTGCAATCCTTCAGAGTGATGGAAAAAGCAGGGTTTACAAAAGACGGTTTTATTGCAAACAGACGATTAAACAAAGATGGAAAATACTCTGGTGTTGTTTATTACAGTAAATCGAAATAAAAACTCCCGCGAAAGAAGGAATTTTTCCTTTCTTTCGCGGGAGTTCTGTTTTACAGCAGCGTGGTGGGATCGGTGTATTCGCGGCCCTGCGCTTCGGCGACGGCCTTGAAGGTGAGGTGGCCGTTGTAGATGTTCAGGCCCTTGAGCAGCGCGGAATCGGCCTTGCAGGCGGCCACAGCGCCCATGTTGGCGAGCTTCAGAACAAACGGCAGCGTCGCGCCCGTCAGCGCCAGCGTGGAGGTACGCGGCACAGCGCCGGGCATGTTGGCCACGGAGTAGTGCAGGATGCCGTGCTTGACGTAGTAGGGCGTTTCGTGGGTGGTGATGCGGTCGATCGTTTCGATCGAGCCGCCCTGGTCGATGGCAACGTCGACGATCGCGCTGCCGGGGCGCATGGTCTTAACCATTTCCTCGGTGACGATCTTGGGCGTTTTCGCACCCGGGATCAGAACGCAGCCGATGACGAGGTCGGCGTCTTTCACGGCGTGGGCGACGTTATAGGAGTTCGAGAGAACGGTCTGCACGCGGCCACAGAAAATATCGTCCAGATACGCCAGACGTTTGATGTTGAGGTCGAGAACGGTGACTCTCGCGCCGAAGCCGGAGGCCGTCTTGGCGGCGTTCAGACCGACGCTGCCGGCGCCGATGATAACGACGTTGGCTTTCTCAACGCCGGTGACACCGCCCAAAAGGATGCCGCGGCCGCCACAGGTGGATTCCAGCAGGTGCGCGCCGATCTGCACGGACAAACGGCCGGCCACTTCGCTCATCGGGGCGAGCAGCGGCAGCGAGCCGTCGGCGAGCTGAACGGTCTCGTAGGCGATCGCCGTGACTTTTTTGTCAAGCAGCGCCTGCGTCTGTTCGGGATCCGGGGCCAGGTGCAGGTAGGTGAAGAGCGTCTGGCCTTCGCGGAGCAGGTCGTATTCCGGCTCCAGGGGTTCCTTGACTTTGATGATCATATCCGCAATGCCGTACACCTCAGCCGCAGTCTCCATGATCTGCGCACCGACGGCTGCGTATTCGGCATCGGTAAAGCCGCTTTCCAAACCGGCATTCTGTTCCATGTAAACCTGATGGCCCGCACGAACCAGCGCATCCGCACCGGCAGGGGTCAAACCAACGCGTCCCTCTTGGGGCTTGATTTCTTTGGGACAACCAACTCGCATAAATTTGCTCCTTTATTATTAGGTTACTCTCATAATTTTACCACGATGGCACGGATATTGCAAGAATTTTTTGTCATCCGATCCCTGTTTTTTGCAAAAAACGTTCGCAGATCTGCAACGAAAACGGGAAATATCGAAAATTGCGCCGAAAGACGGTGGATTCCTTGACTTACGGGGAACGAGATGGTATGATTGACCCGAAAGAAAAAACGCGGTCGTGAAAAAAATCTCGTCACCCCTGTCACAATTTTCGCGTCTGTCCGTTTCTATAGTGAAAGGAGGCAGATCACTGTGGAAAAAGATATGATCCGCGAGCTGTACGATCGGTACTATGGCGAAGCGATCCTTTATGCAACGGCGATCTGCCAAAACGCAGATCTTGCGGGAGATCTTGTGGCAGATGCATTTGTGAAGGCCTGCATTGCGCTGCCCAAAGACGTCTCTTCTTTTCGCTTTTGGCTGTTTCGGGTCTGCAAAAACCTTTACATCGATTTCCTGCGCAAACAGCCGCCGCAGCTTTCGGAAACCGAGCTTCAGCAGATTTCCGACCGTCAAACCCCGGAGATCCGATATTTGGAAAACGAGCGCTACCGCTGCTTGTGGGGAGCGATCTGCTCGCTCGCGCCGATCGACCGGGAGATCGTCACGCTGCATTATTTTTCCGGGCTTCCGCTGCCGGAAGTCGCGCAGCTCGTCGGCCGGACGTATCCGGCGGTGCGGCAGCGTTTGGTACGGCTGCGGAAGGTTCTGAAGCAACGAATGGAGGAACAGGGCTATGACTTTTAAGGAAGCAATGGAACGTTACCGCGCCGGAACTGCCAGCGCGGAAGAGAAACAATTGGTCGAAGCGGAGCTGGAAAAACACAGTCTGATCGCCGAATATCTGGACGAACAGTGGAATGAGACCGCCGCACTTTCCATGCCGCCGGCAGAAGAGATGCGGCGCGTGCGGAAGTCGCTGCGGCGGCGAAACGGTATCGTCGTCGTAACGAGTATCGTGTTGGCGGCAGCTCTGCTGCTGGCGGTGGTTCTCGTGGGGATCCCGGCCGCAGAACGCCTTTACTGGGATCCGACGCAGCCGAGCGGCGTGCAGCCGGACAGCACGGATCTGGAACTGATGCTGGCGGCCTACGCAGAGCTCTTCTGTCCGGAGGTGAACGTGGCCGGGGTATCGGCAAACCGCATTGGTTTCGCCTGCTACGACGTGTCCCTGCGCTATTGGGATGCCAACCGGGGCGGAGATATCCGTTTTGTCGAGGGTTCGATCGAAAAGGGTCAGCTCCATTTGCCGCAGGGGACCTTACAGAACGCAGCCGTGAATATTTTTGAACGTGCGACCTATCCGTTCTATCCGGAGAAAGATTGGGCGGTAAACGTCTGTGGGCAACTGGAACAACTGCCCGAGTATATTACCGTAACGGCTGCCGTTTCGTTCCCGGAGGATCTGTCGATGGAGGAACTGTTGGCGCTGCGATCCACGCTGCAAAACGGCGAGATCGGTTGGGTCGGCATCCGTACCTCGGCGGAAAACGAGCAGCTGCTGCCGCTTTGCGGGATGCGGCCGTTCGCCGGCGGTACGGTATGGATGGAAGCTAACGGGGCCTATCCTTGTTTTGAACTGTCCCCGGTCAAAGTGACGGCGGAAAACTTGGAGGCCCATTTCCGCGCCCTGTTGCAGCTGTCGGCTGATCAGGTGGGGAATGACACGGGGATCGATCTGCGAGCGGCGGACGGGCAGAGCTTTTATGCGAAAGTGCTGGACTACACGGCGGAAAACGGTGTATATAGCTATGGCTGCTTCGTGTCCTGCTCGCCCGGCGCGCTGCTCGCGCTGGTCGAAAGCGGTGCGGTCTCGCAGGTGCGGATCGAAGAGCTTCGGCTCGGATTCTGAAATACGGAAAAGAGGACAAATGATGAAAAATATCCTGCTCTTAGGCGATTCCATTCGCATCGGCTACGATAAATCCGTGCAAAAGGCACTGGAGGGGAAGGCAAACGTTTTCTTCCCCGAAGATAACTGCCGTTTTGCTGCATATCTCTTTCGCCACCTCGTCGACTACCGGAAGCTTTTGCCGGAGGGTGAGACAGCCGACGTCGTCCATTGGAATGCGGGTCTGTGGGACTGCCTGCATCTGCTGGACGAAGACGTGCAGACGCCCATAGAGATCTATGAGTACTATATCGAGCGCATCTGCGTGCGCATCCGCACGCTTTTCCCGCAGGCGAAGGTGATCTTTGCCACGTCGACGAGTGTGGTGCCCGAGCAGATGGATGCGGGGTTTGCCCGCCGAAACGAGGAGATCGAGGCCTACAACGCCGCGGCGGTCGCAATCGTCACGTGCTACGGTTTTGCCGTCAACGATCTCTACGCGATGTCGGCTGCTCTGCCAATGGAGACCCGCACCGGACCGACCCATTTCTACACCGAGGCCGGAACGGCGGCATTTACCGATGCCGTGCTCGCGCATTTGCTGCCGGCGATCGGGCTGGATTTGGCCTTGGCCGATCGCGGCGAAACCGTGATCCACACCGACGATACCGAAGGCTTCTGACCGGAAAACAGAAAAAGCCGCCGCGGCGAAATTTCGCTGCGGCGGCTGTGTTTTTTGCAAAAGCTTATGCGAAGTTGTAGTCGGGGTAGACGGTCTTGCCCTGCACGCAGGACTCGACGATCGAGATACAGGCCTGTGCGCTGCGCGCGCCTTCGTCGGCGTTGGTGAGGATCGGCTTGTTATTGGTGATCGCATCGACAAACGCGGCCATTTCGCCGTGGGCGTTGTGGTTGTTGACGTCGACAGGGATGATCTCCGGCTCTTTGGTCACGTCGTCTTCATCGACGGTGTAGAGCTTGAGATGGTCGGAGGTATTGTCGCAGATGATCGTGCCCTTTGTGCCGTAGATCAGCGTGCGCATCGTGTAGTCGCGCTTGCAGCCGGTGGAGACAAAGACCTTGCCGATGACGTTGTTGGGGAACTTCATGATGGCGATCGTCGTATCGTCGTAGGGGACGGTTGGCAGCATTTTGTGGGTGCCGTAGGCCGTGATCTCCTGCGGGTCGCCGGCGATCCAGCGCATGAGGTCGACCGCGTGGCAGCCGCCGCCGATGACGCCGTGGCGGGCCGGGTCGGCGCGCCAGACCTGCTGGTCGCTGACGATCTTGGCGTAGTCGTGGGCGTATTCGGATTCGAGGAAGAAGATCTCGCCGATTTTGCCTTCGTCGATCAGTTCTTTGGCTTTGACGAAGCCGGGCGTGAAACGGCAGATCTGGCCGACCATGAAGCGGGCGGAGCTTTCCTTTTCGGCTTTGCAAATCGCGCAGATATCCTCGCGGTTCAGTGCCAGCGGTTTTTCGCAGAGCACGCTGATACCGGCTTCCAAGAATTCCACGCTCACCTGACGGTGCAGCTGGTCGGGGATCGCGACCGTAACACCGTCGAGTCCGATGTTCATCAGATCTTTATAGTTGGTGAAGCGTTTTTCGGCGGGAATGCCGTAGTGCTCGCCCCAGTAATTGAGGCGTTCTTCGTCGATATCGCAGATCGCGCCGATCTCAACGCCGTTGCTCTGCGCGCCTTCGAGGTGGGCGCGGCCGAACATCAGGCCGATGATACCAACGACAAATTTTTTCTTTTCCATAGAAATCCTCCGTGCTGTTCCGCAAATTTGATTCGGCCGGTATGCGCCGTGCCGACTTATTTTCTTTTTCATTATAGCAAAATTAACAGGTGTTTGCAAGGGGTAAACCATGAAAAACAAGCCGGCATACATCCAAAAGCGTTCATCCAATGCGTTTTTTGCCGACGAGCGTACAATTTCCGGCAGCTTTAGGATTGCGTGCTTCGGAGAGATATGCTATAATATCCGTAACAGAGACCGAAAAATCCATCCGGAAAGGGTTTGAATGACCGATGACCTTTATCAAAGCGACCGAAACCTTCAACACCTTCGACGCGGCCGTTGCCGCTCCGTACCTGCGCAAGAGCATCGTTCTCACCGCCGAAACCAAAGCGACCGTCCGCATTGCCGCCTGCGGCTTTTACGAGTTTTGGCTCAACGGCAAGCGCCTGACCAAAGGTCTGCTCGCCCCCTACATCAGCAACACCGACCACTACGTTTACTACGACGAATACGACGTGACGCTCTCTGCCGGCGAAAACGTGATCGGCCTTTTGCTCGGCAACGGCTTCCAGAATAACCCCGGTGGCTACATCTGGGACTTCGACCAGTCGCCCTTCCGCAGCGCGCCGATGGTCGCGGTCGCGGTCAGCGCGGCCGACGGCAGCCTGCTCTGCGAGAGCGATGCGAGCTGGAAAACGGCCGCCTCGCCGATCACCGCCGACGATTACCGTTTCGGCGAACAGTACGATGCCCGCCGCGAGATCCCGGGCTGGAACCTCCCCGGCTTCGACGATTCCGCGTGGTCAAACGCCATCGTCGGCGCACAGCCCAAGGGCGAGGTGCGCAAGTGCGAGGCGGATCCGATCCTGCCCGCCGCAGAGCGCAAGCCCGTGGCGATCGTCCCCTTTGAGGGCGGCTACATCTACGACTTCGGCGTCTGCGATGCCGGTGTCTGCCGTCTGACGATCAACGGTACGGCCGGACAGACCGTCACGATGCAGCACGCCGACTGGTTTGACGGCAAGAAATTCTACCTTGAAAACGTCTGGTTCGTCCGCGAGCATTGGGAACGCGACAAGAAAATCGTCAACAAGGATTTCTATACCTGCAAAGGTGGTGCGACCGAGGTCTACCAGCCGACGTTTACCTACCACGGTTTCCGCTTCGTTTTCGTCGAAGGCATTACCGCCGAACAGGCGACACCGGAGCTTTTGACCTACGTGGTGCTCCACTCCGATCTCCATTCCCGCGGCGATTTTGTCTGCTCGGACGAAACGGCCAACAAGCTGCAGGAGCTGACCCGCCGCAGCGACCTCTCCAACTTCCACTACTTCCCGACCGACTGCCCGCAGCGCGAGAAAAACGGTTGGACGGCCGACGCCGCGCTTTCGAGCGAGCACCTTCTCCTAAACTTCAACCCCGAACGCAGCTACCGCCAGTGGCTCGCCAACATCTGCGCCGCGCAGGACGAGCGCGGTGCGCTGCCCGGTATCGTGCCGACCGGCGGCTGGGGTTTTGCCTGGGGCAACGGCCCGGCATGGGACAGCGTGCTCGCCTACCTGCCGTACTTTGTCTACCGCTACCGCGGCACGACCGACATGATCGTCGAAGCTGCCGACGCGTTTGAAAAATACCTGCGCTATCTTCTCACGCGCGTGGACGAAAAGGGTCTGATGCACATCGGACTGGGCGACTGGTGCCATGCCAACCGCCGCGGTCCGAAAGCGCCGCTGGAGCTGACCGACACCGTGATGTGCAAGGACATCGCCGACAAGATGGCGGTGATGTTCGACGCGGTCGGCATGAGCGAGCGCGCGGCATTCGCACGTGAATGCTCGGCGGCCTACAAACAGGCGATCCGCACGCATCTGATCGACTTTGCGACGATGACCGTCGCCGGAGACTGCCAGACCTCGCAGGCGATGTGCATTTTCTACGGCATCGTCGAGGGTGATGAGGCTGACCGTGCGTTTGCCCGCCTGCTTGATTTCATCCGCGAAGCCGACGACCACCTCGACGTAGGCGTTTTGGGCGGAAGAGTGCTCTTCCACGTGCTCACGGCCTACGGCGAAAGCGACCTCGCCTACAAGATGATCGTCCGCCCCGACTTCCCCTCCTACGGCAACTGGCTCGAACTCGGCGCGACCACGCTCTGGGAAGGCTTCTGGCCGCAGCGCACCGACGAAAACGGCAAGCAGTTTATCGAAGGCCTGAGCTCGATGAACCACCATTTCTGGGGCGACATCAGCGCATGGTTTATCAAGTGCATCGCCGGTATCTGCGTAAACCCGCAGGTTTCTGACGCGAACGAACTGACGATCGCGCCGTCGTTTATCGCCGTACTCGACTGGGCCGAAGGCTGGCACTTTGCACCGGCCGGCAAGATCACGTCGGCATGGAAGCGTGAAAACGGTGCCGTCACGCTCAAGCTCGGGATTCCCGCAGCCATGCACGCGACGGCTAAGTTGCCGCAGGGCTACGCATTTGCCGACGGATCGACCGAAAAAGCGGTCGTCAGCGGCATCTACGAGATCCGCGCCCTGTAAATAACATTCAATTCCAAGCGGAGAGCAGAGACCGAATATGGGCGAGACCATGCGGCGCTGCTCTCCGTTTTGGCTCTTTGGGGAGTGTTGAGCGATGATCGGAGTTTTGAATAATCTCTTACAAAATCTTTCTCTCCGCTGCACCAAAAAAGGGTCGGCCGCCCCGTTGCACCCAAATATCGGCGGTGACCCGCTCAAAGGCGAGCGATTGCTCGTTTCCTGGACCGAGCTGAACACGGGCGGCGCATGGTTGCACCTTTCGTTTGCACCCGCCTGCTTTGTGGCCGCGGTGTGCCTGCGGTTGGGCGAGGCAGCCGTACCGACGGCCGTGACGGTCTGGGACGATACCCATACGCGCTGTTTTACCGCTTACCGCGGCGAGACCGGCAAACCGATCGCAGAACGCGCACTCGTTCTGCCGGTTTCGGCAGAGACATCCTCGCTGCTCGTCGAGATCGACAGCGACCTCGACGACCTCGATCTGCTCTCGCTGGAGCTCTTCGGCGCGACCGACGACGGGATCGACGTATTCCCCTCGCCGCGCACCTTCGTCCCCGCCGACGGTGTGTGCTCCCTCTCTTCGCTCAAAACGATCGCCTGCTGCACGCCCGACGAGCTCCGTGCGGGCAAGATCCTCGCCGAAAAGCTCGGAGAACTCGGCTCTGCGCCCGCGCTCACCGCCGAAAACGGCAATATTGCGTTGATCACCGACGAATCGATCGCCGAAAACGGGTTTCGGCTGACGGTTTCGGAGCGGTCGGTCACGATCGCCGCAAGTGACCTGCGCGGCATGGTCATGGGCGCGGAGACGCTCTGCAAGCTCGTAAAAAACGGCAGCCTCCCTTGCGGTTCCATCGACGATGCCCCTGCCCACGCCTTCCGCGGCGTCCATCTTTACCTGCCGTCCGTGGCGGAGATGGGGTTTGCCAAACGGCTCGTCAAGTATCTGCTTTCGCCCTTGGGCTACAACGCCGTGATTTTGGAGATCGCCGGAGCGATGCAGTTTGATTCGCATCCGGAGGTGAATGTAGCCGTGCAGACCGCGCTCGCAAAAGCCCGGGCCGGCGAATGGCCGTCGTTTCCGCACGGCGGGGTCGGCGGCGGAACGGTCGTCCCCAAGGCCGCCGTGCGCGATTTCTGCGATTACATCCGCAGCTTCGGAATCGACGTAATCCCCGAGATCCAGAGCCTCGGCCACGTGCAGTTTTTGACGCTCGCGTATCCCGAGATCGCCGAGCGTGCCGCCGATGCCGTTCCCGTTGCCCCCGACGACGAACGTGCGGCCGATATCCCACCCGATGCCTTTTACGCCCATTCCTTCTGCCCCTCTGATCCGCGCTCTTATGAACTGCTTTTTGACCTTGCCGACGAGATCATCGAAACGGTCGCGCCCCAAAAATACGTCCATATGGGCCACGATGAGGTTTACCAGATCGGCCTCTGCCCGCGCTGCAGTCAAAAAGACCCTGCCGACATTTTCGCCGAGGATCTTTGCCGCCTGCACGCCTATCTCGCGCAAAAAGGGCTGAAGATGATGATTTGGGCCGATATGCTGCAGGCCAACAGCCCCTACAAAACCGTGGCCGCGCTCCAAAAGATCCCCAAGGATATTTTCCTGCTCGACTTCATCTGGTATTTCCACCCCGACCGCGATATCGAAGATGCGCTTCTGCCCGCTGGGCTTCCGGTTGCGTTCGGCAATCTCTACTCCAGCCATTTTCCGCGGTTTTCTTCCCGCGTGGCCAAGCCCGGGATTATCGGTGGACAGATCTCGATGTGGGCTCCGACGGCGCTTGCGCCGCTTGCCCGCGACGGCAAGCTCTACGATATCTGCTACACCGCCGAAATGCTTTGGGCGGAGCACTACGCCGAAGAAGCGCGCACGGCCTATGATGCGGCAATCTCCGTCCGTATTCCGCGCCTGCGCGAACAATTGGAAGACCGCCGCTACCCGTCTCTCGCGCCAAATCCTGCCCGGCAGACCGTTTGGCTGCGCGAACAGCCGACCGTCCCTGCCGACGGCACACTTTGTTCCTTCTCAGGCTGTGCCCAAAGCCTGATCTTTACCCACACCGCGCTCGGCGAGCTGCGGCGCGTGCCGTGGAGCACCCCGACTGTGCTCGCACGTTACACCGTTGCCTACGCCGACGGCAGCGAGTGCGACGTGCCGATCGCTTACGGCGCGACCGTCGGTTTCTTTGGGCGGCGCAAAAACGCGCCGATGGCAGGGATGTACCATCGCCACACCGGCTACATGGGCACGACGTGGCACACCGATGAAGTGCTGCTTGAAACCGCCGACGGCAGCCGGAAAACGCTCTTTCGCTACGAATGGATCAACCCGAAGCCCGATATCCCGATCTCTCGGATTCATTATACCGCCGAGCCCGACGCGCTTGCAGCCGTGGCGGTGCAGAAAATTGCCGCGGTTTTGTGACACTTGCCGGACGAATCGATTGCCATAAAAGGAGAATCGCCATGACTTCTTACGAACGATTCAAGAGAATGTACGAACACAAAGAAGCCGACCGCGTTCCGATCATCGACAGTCCGTGGAACGGCACGATCGCCCGTTGGCGCCGCGAAGGTATGCCCCAAAACGCGGACTGGTGCGACTACTTCGACGTCGATAAAACCGCCTCGATCGGCGTTGACATCACGCCGCGCTTTGAAGAAAAGGTCCTCGAAGAAACCGACCGTTACCGCATCATCACGACCAACTGGGGCGTGACGATGAAGCAATTTAAGGAAGAAGATTCGACACCGCAGATGCTTGATTTCAAGGTCACGACTGCGGAGGCTTGGGAACAGGCGAAAGCGCGGATGACCACCGGCGACGACCGTATCAACTGGGAGCACCTGCGCCGCAATTTTGAGCATTGGCGCGCCGAAGGTCGGTGGATCACCGCCGGGTTCTGGTTCGGTTTCGACGTGACGCATTCGTGGATGATGGGAACGGAGACCACGCTGATCGCGATGCTTGAGGAGCCGGAGCTGGTGACCGACATCTTCGACACCTACCTTTCCCGCTGCGAAACACTCTTCGGGCGCATCTGGGATGCGGGTTTCCACTTCGACGAGGTCAACTGGCCCGACGACATGGGCTACAAAGGCACGACCTTTTTCTCGCCGGCGATGTACCGCGAGCTTTTGAAGCCTTACCACAAGCGCGCCGTCGATTGGGCGCACGAGCGCGGCATCTACGCCCGTCTGCACTCCTGCGGCGACATCACCACGCTGCTTCCTGACATCGTCGATACCGGCGTCGACGCGGTCAACCCGCTTGAGGTCAAGGCCGGCGTCGATACGCTGGCGGTCAAGCGCGAATACGGCGACAGGATCGTGCTCCACGGCGGCATCAACGCGGCAAAATGGAACGATACCGAGGCAATCCTCGCCGAAATCGAAGAAAAACTCCCGGTTTTGAAGCAAAACGGCGGCTACATCTTCTCGTCCGACCACTCGATCCCCAACGACGTTTCGCTCGAAGCGATGCAGCGCATCACAGCCGCAGCCAAACGCTTCGGCTCATACTCATAAAATATTGACACACAGGAGGTAACACAATGCATACAGTAACAGTTGATTTTTCCAAGCCCACGGGTATTGTCAAGCCGATGCACGCGGTCAACAACGGCCCGGTCTACAAATTTGCCGCCGACCAGCGCATCACCAACATCGACCATTTCCGTGCCGCCGGGATCCCCTACGCCCGCACGCACGACGCGTCCTTTTATGCGACCTACGGCGGCGAGCACACGGTTGACGTCAACATGATCTTCCCGAATTTTGACGCCGATCCCGAAGATCCGGCCTCCTACGATTTCTGTCTGACCGACGAATACCTGCGCGTGATCGAGTTTGCCGGCGTTAAGACCTTTTACCGCCTTGGTTCAAAAATCGAACATTGGCCCAAAAAGTATAACACGCTGCCGCCCAAGGATTTCAAAAAATGGGCGGTCATCTGCGAGCATATCATCCGCCACTACACCGAAGGCTGGGCCGACGGCTTCCAAATGGATATCGCATACTGGGAGATCTGGAACGAACCCGACCTCGACGGCGACGATTCGCCCCACAAACGCTGCTGGGGCGGTACGAAAGCACAGTTTTTTGAATTCTACGACATAGCCGCCCGCCACTTAAAAGCCTGCTTCCCGCACCTGAAGATCGGCGGACCGGCGATTGCGGGGAATCTCGGCTGGGCGGAAGAGTTCCTCGCCCAGCTCAAAGCCCCGCTCGATTTCTTCTCGTGGCACATCTACGCAAACGAACCGATTCAGATCGCCGAAAGAACGCGCGCCGTGCGCGCATTGCTCGATCGCTACGGTTTTACCGAAACCGAGAGCATTCTGAACGAGTGGAACTACGTTTGCGGTTGGACAGGTGACCGTTGGTACAATACGCTGGTTGCGGAAAAATCGCTGAAAGGTGCGGCGTTTATTGCCGCGACCATGTGTGCCGAACAGTATGAACCGCTCGACATCCTGATGTACTACGATGCTCGTCCCTGCGCCATGAACGGCATGTTCAACACCGACCGTCCCTGCGAATGCCTGAAGGGCTACTATCCGTTCCGGATGTTCAACGCGCTTTACAAGCTCGATTCCGCCGTGGCGGTGGAAACCGCCGACCAGCTCTACGCAGCAGCGGCAAAAAGCGAAAGCCGCGCTGCCGTAATGCTTGCCCATTTCTCCGACGACGATGCACCCCCTGCCAAAACCGTAAAGCTCGATCTCTCCGGCTTTTCCGCACCAAACGGCGTAAAGATCTCCTATTCGCTGCTCGATGCGACCCACGACGCCGACCTCGTGCGCGAAGAGATCTTTACCGGCGAGAGCTTTTCGGCAATTTTAGAATTGCCGCTGTTCGGCGTTTCCCTCGTCGAGCTGGAGGCGCTGTGATCCCAAAACGAAAAAACGGTTCTCTGCACTTGGCAGAGAACCGTTTTTATTGTATTCTATGCGTCGCCGTAATAGCGGTCGAGCACCTCAGCCACCGTCTGCGCCCAGACGATCAGATTTTGCGGGCGGTGGGAGACGTTGCTGATATCTTTGAGGACGAATTCGCACGGGCAGCCGTAGCGGATGCAGAGCTTCACCGTATCCTCGGTCTCCTTGCGCACGACCTCCGGGTCGGTCGCGTGGGCGACGAGGGCGGGATTGGGCTTGCGGGAGTAGACGTAGCTGCCGCCGATGTGTTCGGCCATGACTGCTTCGTTCGCCCACGGCGAAACGCCGAGCTTGCGCAGGTTGCCGATCTTGGAAACCACGTCGAAACGCGTATCCAGCGGTTCGCAGCAGCCGTAGTAGGTATAGGCAAAGCGTTCGGCAAGAGGTTTGATGTAGTTGATCTCGAATTCCTCGAACATTTCCGGCGAGACCGAAGTGAAGGTTTGGGCTGTACCGCGGAACCACGTAGCCTTCCAGCCGTCTTCTGCCAACCCCGAGATCATCCCCGGCGTGCAGTGCAGGTTGGTCGGGTTGGGATCGACATGGGCGTTCTGCTCGACGAAATCGAGGTAGCTCTGCGCGTCGGCGACGAGCGTTTGCATGATGCGGTGGGTGTATTCGGGGCGGTCGTAGAGATCGAGGAGCATCGGCGTCATACCGCGCAGGCGGCCGATCTTATCCCAAACGGGAAAGCCGAAATAGTCCTCACCGCAGAGCTTCACCGGCATCGCATCGCCGAAGAGATCGGTGTAAAAACTCATATTCTCTTCGTCGATATCGGGCCGAAGCGTATGGACCGGCGTTTTGTGCAGGCGGTCGAGCGCTTCTTCGTCGGCGAGCACGTCGTGGAAGGCATGGGAGTAGATGTTGTTCTGCTTGTCCTCGTGGATCACGGTCTCCTGCGGATTCAGGCCGTTATCGGTCGACTCGATTTTTCTGCGCACGCGCCAGAACGGGTCAAAGAGCGTATCGGCGCGGAAATATTTGCGGCGGTAGAGGGAACGGCGCAGCTGCGTTTCGACGTTGCGGGCGCGTGCATCTTCGCAGCGTAGCGTCAGCTCGCCGTCGATGTCCATCTGATACCAAGGGATCTCATCGATCAAAACGGGCGGCCGCACAAGCTGCAGATCGTTTGTCGCACGCATCCGGCGGTTCATCTTCTGCTGTTCTTCGGAGCAGGCGAGTTCCATATAATGTTTGGCCAATTCTTGGACGATCTCTTTGTCGCGCAGAGTCATACCGACGCCTCCTTTATCGCTTACGCTTTCGCTTCGCAGTTTTCGCCGTTGATATACAGGCCGTGGTCACCGCGCTTGAGCGCGGCCACGAGCTCTTTTTCGTTTTTAATGCGGTACGGGAGCGTGATGCCCGCCTTGGCGATATTGTTGGAAATAACGCGATGGGTGTCGCTGCCGGCGGTCAGAATGCCGCCGCGCTTGCGGGCAACTTCAATGACGCGTTCATTTTCGATCGGCTTGTTGCCGGCGTTGTAGAGCTCCAGCCCATCGACGACCGATTCGGGCAACACTCTCGTCGGGTCGTCGGGGTATTTGCGGAACGGATGCGCCTGGATCAGGATGCCGCCGTAGGCGTGGACACGATCCGAAAATTCTTGCCAGCTAAGTTCGGGGATATCGGGGTTGGCGAGCAGGAAATCGAGGTCGATCCCGTAGCAAAGCGCCTCTTCCTTGTTGCCGCATTCGTGCTCGATCCCAAAAATAACGTCAAAATCCATCGTGTCGCCCACGGCTTTGGCGGCGAGATAGGCGTCGTAGTAGCAGTGCATCCGCGCCTCCCAGGTAATGCCCTCATCTTCACGCACACAGGTACTGCCGAGCACAAAATGATCGGTCAGGACCATGCCGGCATAGCCCGCGTCGCGGTAGACTTTGATATATTCGGTAGAGGCGCTGCGCGCGCAGTTGCTGCACTGCACACAGTGCAGGTGAGTTTCGTAACGGTAGAGCATGGATATGATCCCCTTATCTGTTTTATAATTCACCGGGCCGGGCTAACAGCAGGCGGCGGATACTTTTGATTTCGGCATCGGTCACGCCGATCTCGCGCAGGAACTTTTCGCTTAAGGTATTGGCATCGTCGCCCGCTTCGCCGTAGGCTTGCAGCCGCTTCCAAAGCGCTTGAAAACGGTCGGAATTCGAGCTGCGGTCGCCGCAGACGGAGAGCGAGGTCAGCTCGTAGTCGAGGCAGAGATCCTCGTAGGAAACACCGAGCAGCGCACCGAGCAAAAATGCCACCGTGCCCGTGCGGTCGGCTCCGCCCCAGCAATGGAGGTAGACCGGATAGACCGATTCGTCGGCGAGCACGCCGAACACCTGTCGGCAGGACTCCACGCTGTCGAACACCCGGTCATCCGGCAAAAGCGGCAGCAGACGAAAATCCACATCGTTGCCGAGCGCCGAGGCTTCGATCTTGCCCACCGCTTCGGCGCGGAGGTCGAGATCGGTGCGGATCCCCAGTTCGTCGGCCAAAACCTTGCGGCCGGTGGGCTCGATTTGGTAGTGGAATTCCATTTCGCACCCGCGGTAGATCTTGCCGAAGCGGACCATCTGACCATCGGCGGTCTTCCAGCCGCCGAGATCGCGGATATTGCTCATGCCGTCGGCCTTGATCCAGCGCGGCAAAGCCGTCTCCGTGCAAAACGAGCGGACGTTTGACACGCCGGTTTCCGTCTGTACCTGCCAGAAATAGGTTCGGCCGGGAATTAAGTTGTAGATCTCCGCAGAGCCACCGACCGCATCGTATGCACGGGCATTGGCAAGCGTCGGTGAATCGGACAGCAAGACGCGCGCAGACGCCGGATCGTCCCAACGGAGCACGACGGGCGCACCAAAGGAGAGATCGCCGTTTTGTTTGGCATAGGTGTGGTAATCAAAGAAATCGCCGACTTTTTTGTTCCCGCCCGTTTCGAAAAAGGTCTTGTTGAGAGGCAGGATCAAACTGACGGTCTGCCCCTCGTCGGGTGCGAGCAAACGGATGGGACGCGGTGTGGACGGCAAGAAAATCACCTCCGGATCGGCGCAATATGCAGACTGGTTTCTTTTATTATAGCACAGATCGTTCAAACAGTCAAAAGAAAACAAATATTCCTAAAAAAGTTACATTTTGGACTTGACGAAGATGGGTTTTCATGATAGTATAGTATCCGTTTGGATTCACCACAAAAAAACGGTTGAAATAATAGGTTTCGGCCGACTATAAACAAAGGAGTATTCTCATGAAAAAAATCCTCTGCCTGCTGCTTGCGGTTCTGATGCTCGCTTCGTTTGCCGCCTGCGGCAGCAATAACGACCCCGAAACGACCACTGCGGCCACCACGACTGCGGCCACGACGACTGCCGCTACCACCACAGAGGCAACGACTACCGAGGCGACCACTACCGCCACCACCGAAGCGACCACCACCACCGACGCCGACGTCACTGTTGAAAACCCGGCCATCTACTTCTCGATGACCATCGGCGACAACAACACCGGCGAATACGTTTCGCTGATTGCGATGGAAATGGATCCGGGCACGATCTCGATCGAATACGTCGGCGACGTCAAAAAAGTCGGCGACTTCGATCCCTCCGTCATGCACACGATCACCGCTGCCCTCAACGAAACCGGTCTTTGGGATCTGAACAACCGCAGCGAATATGAAGACGGCGCGGGCTTTGCCTCGATGTTCATCCAGTTCGCCGACGACAGCATGCTGATGGCCGACTTCTCCGGCGTTGTTCCCGAAGAATTCCTCAACGGCTATGAAGCGATGGACGCCGTGTTCGCCGCGCTGACCGCCGACCTCGACGTTTACGTTCCGCAGCCCGTTGTCATGGGCGAAGTCAACGAAACCGGTCTGACGGAAATGCTCGCGATCCTCAACGGCACGGGTATTGCCGCGCTCGACACCCTGACGATCGCCGATATCCCGCTCGATGAAACCTTCGCCTATACCGCCGGTCTCTCCGGCACCGAAGGCATCCTCCACGGCACGACCTGCGCGCCGATGATGCTGGCGACGGCCTACTCGCTGGTCATCGTCGAAGTGGAAAACGCCGATGCGATCGCCGCCGTTCGCGCCGATTTCGCCGCCAACATGGATTGGGCGAAATGGGTCTGCGTTTCGGCAACCGACGCCGTGATCGCCCAGAAGGGCAACCTCGTCGTTTGCCTGATGAGCACGGACGATTGGTTCACGCGCACCGCCAGCGGCATCGAAAACGCCGGCTGGGAAGCGATCGAAACGATCCACAATCCGAACTTCTAAACATCCCGATCAAAAAAACGGCTCTGTGAAAAGCACAGAGCCGTTTTTTTGCCTATTCCTGTCTGCTCTCTGCAGAAAAAGCGCTCAAAGCATTGCACATTGATACAACGGTTATGATCATTGAAATTTGTGCAACCCTGTTAGAGTTCCGTAAAAAAAGCGTTTTTATAGGTGAGGGCCCTAATTCACCAAAGGAGGCAGTACTTTGCATGACGAAGAGATCCTGATTTTGCTGGCTCGCCGCGACCAGCAAGCCGTTCAGGAAGCACAGAAAAAATACGGCGCCTATTGCATGAAGGTGGCCGGACGATTTCTCGCCAGCCATGAGGACTGCGAGGAATGCATCAATGATGCCCTGATGGGCTTTTGGCATACCGATGCGGCGCGTCTGCAGGGCCGGTTGAAGCAATTTCTATCGGCATCCGTCCGCAATGCGGCGCTGGATCTTTGCCGCCGCAGCACCGCCCAAAAACGCTGCGGCGCGGAGACTGCGGTCGTGCTGGACGAGTTGGCCGAGTGTGTTTCGGCACCGGGAACACCGGAGGAAACCGTTATGGTGGAAGAACTGGGAACCGCGATCGACCGCTTTCTCGCCGCACAATCCCGCCGGGACAGAAGCGTGTTCCTTTGCCGGTATTATTTTGCCGAGACAACAAGCGAGATTGCAGCCCGGTATTCCCTTCGGGAGAGCAATGTGCTTGTGATCCTTTCGCGGATGCGGAAAAAACTGAAAAAATTTTTGAAACAGGAGGGTTATCTGATATGACGTCGGAACAGCTTTGCCGGGCCTTGTCGGAGACCAGACCGGAATTTTTAGAGGAGTGTGAAATTACGATGGTAACCAGACCGAAAAAATTACACCGCGGATTGCTGATTGCGGCGGTGATTATGCTGCTGGGCTGCGTGTCGGCCATGGCGGTGGGCATCTCACTGCGGCAGAGTGCGAGAAATGATATGGGGATCCAGCCGGAAAACCCCATCTCCGAATGGACGGAGTATGAAGCGACGGACGGGGAACGGGTGGATCTGGTATCCTCCTTCTGCAGCGGCGGCCACGTCTTTGCGTATCTGGAGGTGGAAGATATCTCCGCCGAGGATGGTGCGGCGCTGGAGGCCGAAACGATTTCCTGGAGCCTCGGCGACGTGTTCCCGCACATCAATAACTGCAGCTGGGTCGTCAGCCACGTAGACTACGATGCGGAAACCGAAACCGCATTGGTCAAAGCTCACATCTTTGGCGCGGTGGCGGAAAACGCCGAAGAGCTCACGCTCATACTGGCGCTGGAGCGATCGGCCGACCAAAAGGAATTTTTCAAACCTGTGATCGTTCCGGTCACGGAATCGGATATCAAGACCGCAGACGTGGCGCTTTCCGTCGAAAATACCGATCTGGGGCTGACGGGCAGCGTGAAGCAGGTCGCTGTTTCGGCCGGTACCGTGGAGGTGACGCTGCAGATTCAGCCGGCGCGTGAGTGGCTGGCAGACAACGGCTACGAAGCCGATGATCCCTGTGGTCTCCATGACTATTTCGGAAGCTGGTTTGAGGCCGCTGACGTCTATCTGCAGGATATCCGGATCGGTTTTGCCGATGGCAGCAGCATGGCGGTGGTGGATATTCCCACACCGTTTGCCGGGAATTGGATCGTCGAAAACAGCGCGTTGGATCCGGTGGAAACCGAAGGCTGGCTGACGCTGCAGCACGTCTTCTCCCAAGCGCAGGATCTGTCTGCCGTGACCTCCGTCACCATCGGCGGAAGCAGCGTTGCGCTGAACTGAAAACTTGGTTCTTTTGATCATTCAATGCGAAAAAAGCGTTCTTCCGTAAGGAAGAACGCTTTTTTAAAATCATTACGAACGGGCGCGGATACGGAGCAGACGCACGATCACCGGACTCAGAACGAGGTTGAAAGCCAACTCGAAGAGGAAGTTGCCGCCGGCAAGGCCGAGAAACATATACTCGATCGCGCCGGAGAAGCCGGCATCCATGCCCCAGGACTGGATCGTCTCGAAGAAGAAGAGCACGCAGCCCAAGAGGAAGATGCCCGTGTTGACGATGGGACAGACGATCGCGGCGACTGCGACCGCGACGTAGCGGTTGAATTTTTCCAGCATCTTGTAGACGAGACCGGCGATCAGGCCGCAGGCCGCACCTTTGACCAGAACGGTGATCACCGTGCCGGGAATGCTGATGGCCAAAAACGCGGCGGCATCGGTCAACAGAACGACGAGGCCGAAAACGAAGCCCAGCCACGTGCTGACCTTCGGGCCGCAGGTGGCTGCGCCGATGACGATCGGCACCAAAACGAGCGAGATCGCAAAGGGGCCGAAGCGGATGAACTGGCCGAGGTACTGCAGGATGACGACGAGCGCGGTCAAAATCGCTCCGAGCACCATGGTCTCGGTCGCGCGCCGTCTGGGTTTGGGATTGGACATGAAAATTTCCTCCTTGCTGTCGCCCGCGAGTGCGGTGCAACGCATGTTTTATTGCCGCGCCGCAAAACTTGCGGCGAAAACGGTCAGGTGTTTTTTTGGTAGAGAAGGTAGAGGCCCTTGAGCACAAGGTGCTCGTCGAGCGTGATCGCATGGCGGCAGTAGGGCGTGATGACCGGTGCGAGGCCGCCCGTGGCGTAGACCGGCAACGGCTCGCCGACTTCCTCGGTGATGCGGTCGATCATGCCGTCGATCAGGCTGGCGTTGCCGAATACCACGCCGGAACGCATGCAGTCGGGCGTGTTTTTGCCGATGACCGAGGGCGGCGCCTCCAAACTCACCTGCGGCAGCTGCGCCGTCCCTTCCGAGAGCGCACGCATGCCCATGCGCACGCCGGGAATGATCGAAACGCCGATGAAGGCGCCCGCACGGTTGACGACCATCATTTTCGTCGCCGTGCCCATGTCGACGATCAGCGAGGGGCTGCCGTAAATGTGGTGCGCGGCCACGCAGCCGCAGATCAGGTCGGCGCCCACCGACGAAGGCGTGTCGCAGCGGATGTTGATGCCGGTCTTGATCCCCGGCCCGACCATCAGCGGTTCAACGCCGTAGATAAAGCGCACGGCGTCTGCCATCACCTTATTCAGCGGCGGCACGACCGAGGAGATGATCGCCCCGGAAATCGCCGTCCGTTCCACGCCGTGGAGCGCGAGCACGCTCAAAAGCTTGCCGGCGTATTCGTCGGCGGTCTTGGCGGCGTCGGTCGCGATCCGCACGACAAATTCCAGACGGTCATCGGAAAAACCGCCGATCGCGATATTGGTGTTGCCGATGTCGATCGTCAAAATCATGCGTGCGTACCCCTTTCAAATAGAACGATTATGGATATTATAGCACGCAAAAGGGAGGATGGCAAGAGAAAAATCGCACCAAAACCGCGGCAAAAACTGCGGAAAAAACGGTATCGTCAACGAAAAACGGCGTTCCGGTATGAAAAAACGCATGGCCGAGACGCTCTTTGGCCATGCGTTTTCCGTTGGATTAAATGCCGATTCTTTCCCGGATTTCTTCTGCGGAGATCTTACCCGGCGCACAGTTTCGCCGGGCTGCCAGCGCGGCGGCCGCACCGGCAGCTTCGCCGATGCCTACGCAGATCGGCATCACCCGGAAGTTGGAATGCGCCATGTGCGTGCCGGAAATGTTGCGGCCACAGAGCAGCAGGTTTTCTTTTCCCTCGGGCAGCAGACAGCGGTAGGGGATCGTGTAGCCCTGCTGTTGCGTGAAGTACTTTTGTACGCCGGTTTTGTCCAGTCCGGCGCCGGTGATGTTGTGGACGTCGAAGTTGAAGTGCGCGTCCTTGACCACGTAGTCGTCAAACACTCTGGCGGCGAGGATATCGTCTTCGTTCAGGGTGTATTTTCCCTTGAAGTGCCGCGTTTCGCGTACGCCGATCAGCGAGGCCGAGCTGATGACGTAGCATTGCTCGTATCCCGGCACGAATTTGCGCAGATACGCGACGATGTCGTCGAGCTGACGGCGGCAGGTCAGGGTCGCGCGGGTCAGATCTTCGGCTTTGGTGCCGTCGATGTCGATGGCGTTGGTCATATTGCAGGTGACGACACCGGGCAGGGTCGTTTTGTAGGTGAGGATGTGGCCGGCAGGGTAGGGAATATGCTGTTTTGCAAGCGCCTGCAGCTCGCCGTTTTCGGTTTCGTAGGTCGATTCAAACGACGGCAAAAATACCGCCCGGCTGTAATCGACGCCGCCGACCTTGAACATCATCGTCGCCGGCTGCATTTTATGGTCGCTTTCGCGGCCGAGGATGAATTCGGCACCGGCTCGGGCAGCGATGTCGCCGTCGCCGGTCGCGTCGATGGTGACGTTCGCGTAAATTTCGGTGCGGCCGGATTTGTTGATCACCGAAGCGCCGCAAACCTTGTCGCCGTCGCAGATCGCGTCCTCGGCAAAGGTGTAGAGCATCAGCCGGCAGCCCACCTCGTCGAGCATTTCAAGATACAAGGTCTTCAGCTTTTCCGGATCGATGGTGGACGTGATCCGGCCGCGGCGCTCGCCCTCGTTTTTCTCGGCGCTGCGCATCAAGATCTCGCGGTAAAGCGGACTGCCGCAGGTACCGGTCCAATGGCTCATCAACCCCGAAGTCGAGATGCCGCCAACGTCGCCGCTTTGTTCTGCCAAAACCACGCGTGCACCGTTTTTGGCGGCGGTATAGGCTGCGGCGAATCCGGCCGGGCCGCTGCCCAAAACCAAAACGTCGGTCTCTCGTGTGAAGTGCGGGATCATGCGATCGCCCCTTTCGTCTGTTTTCTATATCTTATCTCTTTTTCAAAGTAAATTCATTTGATTTCCGGCAAAACATCTTTACAAATCGGCAAAAAACGCGTATAATGGCTGAGGGTGAGGGCGTATGAACCAACTGATCGACGATATCAACCGCTATATTGCGTATCTGAACCGCAGCGGTCTGTTCGTCACCGTGCACGGAAAGGGACTGGGCGGACTGCTGCAGCACAATATCCACCGGCATCCGTATTGTTGTCTGGTCAAGACCGATGAAGAGGCGTGGCAGACCTGTATCCGCTGCCAACAAAAGGTGTACCGGGCGCATAAACAGGGCAGCCTGTTTGGGATGTGCCATGCGGGGATGGAGGAATACGTTTTTTTCGTCGGCGACAAGACCTTCGTCAGCGTCAGCGGATACGGCATTCACCGGGAAAAGGCGATGGAGCGGATCCGGCGGCTGACCGAGAACTATTATTTGCAGGAGTCGGAGCTGAAAACCGTTTATGAAAACAGCTTAAAGCACGAACCGGAAGATCCGGATGCGCTGGCAACGGTGATCCGGCCGCTGTGCCATATGCTCGCGCTGCTGCAGCTGCAGCTTGCATCAGCGGCCGAGGCCGACAGCGTCGACGGATTGGGCGATACGGTTTTGCGCTACGTCCAAAAGAATTTCATGCAGGAGCTCACCATCGAGCGCGTGGCGCGGGCATGTGCCTGCTCGGCGTCCACCGTGAGCCATCTGTTCCGCCGACATACGGGCCGATCGGTCAAGCAGTACGTCGCGGAGTTGCGGATCAATCAGGCCAAAAAGCTGCTTGATACGAGCGATCTGCCGGTGCAGACGGTGGCGTCGCTGTGCGGGTTTGCCAACATCAATTATTTTTCCACCGCATTCAAAAAAACAGTCGGCCTGTCGCCGACGGAATACCGCCGAAAAGCGGTCGATTAAAGCACAAAGTACGTTACGAAAGGACGATTGGATATGAAACCGTTTGACCCGATGCAGTTTGTAGAGGCGCTGAGCTTTACCCGCTACGGCGGTACGGCCGAAGAAAAACGCGCGGCCGCGCTGATCGCCGAAACGATCGCCGACCTCGGCGGCAAGAGCGAAGAAATGGCGTTTTCGATCCCCGCCTCAACCTACAAAAGTCACGTTACGCGCGTGACCGCCCCGTTTACGATGGAACTTGATACCGTGCCGTTTGGCATGTGCGGCGCGATCCCCGCCCCCGGAAAGGATCTGCGCTTTTTCTACGCCGCAGCCGGCGGCGAACGCGATTATCTGGGGATGGGCGACGATCTGAGCGAATACGTGGTGATGGTCGACCAGTTCTTCCCCGAAACCTACGAACGGCTCTGCGCCAAAAAAGCCGGCGCGATCTTGGTCGTGATGGGCCGCTACTACCAGAACAACGAAGAAGCGGGGATGTACCGCCGTAAGCTGCGCCCGCATAACCTCGAACACGGCGTGATCCCGACCTTCTATATCAACGCCAAAGAGGCGACCGAGCTCGTGCGCAACGGTGCGGAGCTCGTGCACGTCGAACTCGAACAGACCGACGGCGAAACGACTTCGCAAAACGTCCTCGCCACGATCCCGGGCACGGACGATGCCGGCGAGAGCATCGTCCTCACCGCCCACTACGATAGCCTGCCGATCTGCGACGGCGCGTGGGACAATGCCACCGGCTCGGCGGCGCTGATGGGCCTGTACGCCCACTTTCTCAAAAATCCGCCCAAGCGCACGCTGCGGTTTATCTGGACGGGTTCGGAGGAGCACGGTCTGCTGGGCGCAAAGGCCTACGTCGCACAGAACGAGGAGCTGCTCGAGAAAATCTGCTTCTGCCTGAATTTTGATATGTGCGGCACGGTGCTCGGCTCCAATACGATCAAGATCACCGGCGGCAAGGAGCTGGAGGACTTTACCGAACAGTTCTGCCGCGAGGTCGGCTACTCCGCCAAGCTCTCCACGGGCGTGCATTCGAGCGATTCCGCGCCGTTTGCCGACCGCGGTATCCCCGCCCTTGGGCTCTCGCGCTATTCGCAGACCACCGAGATCCATACCTGCCGCGATACAATTTTTGCCATCGGCGCGGACGCGCTGGCCAAAAACATCCGCTTTGCCGCCCAAATTGCCGAACGTCTGGCGAATGCTGCCATCCTGCCGGTCGACCGCGGGATGCCCGACAAGATCAAAGAGGAACTCGATAAATACTTCCAGAGAACAAAAACCGCAAAATAACTCCAAAGGGCAGAGAAAGCATTGCTTTCTCTGCCCTTTCAGCAGTTCACAAAAACCGCTTCATGTCGTCGATGTTGCGCTCTTCGGTTTCGGCGAGCTTGGCGGCAAGCGCGGTCGCTTCCGGATCGCAGCCGCGGCAAAGACGGGATTGGCGCGTGATCTGGATCACGCCCATCGTGCTGCCCTGTACCATCATCTCGGCGATATCCGAGGAAGTCATGCCGCGCAGCCCCTTGGCCGTCATCGAAAGGTGCGAGCTGATCTTGGCGGCTGCGGGGATGCGCTTGGGCGTTTGGCCGAGCTCGCCGAGCTGTCGGCTCGCCTGCGAGTAGATCGCGCCGTATTCGTCGAGCTGGCGCTCGAGTGCCGCGTGCAGGGCGGCACTTTTGCAGCGCTTCTGCATGAGCTTGACGCCGTCGACGCCCATCTCTGTGTTTTTGCAGATATCATTTAATAAATGGATCGTTTTGTCCATGTAGGTCTCACCTCGGCAAACAGTATTTGCCGGAACGGGCGAAAATATGCGCGCACGGCACTTGCATGCGGTGGGAAATTTCGGTATAATGAACGCAGAACAAACATGAGAAAAGAGGCGTTTGGATATGATAGAAAAGGTTCCGTTTTCCGACGTAGAAATCACCGGTGGATTCTGGAAAAAACGGCAGGATCTCAACCGCTCAACGACGATCCACGCGGTCCGCGACCGCTTTGCCGAAACCGGCCGGTTCGATGCGTTTCGCTGCGACTGGAAAGAAGGCGATCCCAACCACCCGCACATTTACTGGGATTCCGACGTCGCCAAGTGGATCGAGGCGGTAGCGTACCTGATCGAAAAACAGCCCGAACCCGCGCTGGAAGCGGTCGTGGAAGGCGTGATCGACCAGATCGAGAAAAACCAATGGGACGACGGCTATTTTAACATCTGTTTTTCGCAGTTCGAGCCCCAAAACCGCTTCACGCGCCGCACCGACCACGAACTCTACTGCGCCGGCCATCTGATCGAGGCGGCGATCGCATGGTACCGCGCCACCGGCCGCCCGCGGTTTTTGCAGTGCATGTGCCGCTACGCCGACCTGATCGAACGCGTGTTCGCCATCGAAAAAAGTGCGGCGTTCGTAACGCCCGGCCACGAGGAGATCGAGCTGGCGCTCGTCAAGCTCTACGAAGTCACCGGCGACGAGCGCTACTTAAAGCTCTCGCAGTTCTTCGTCGAAATGCGCGGCACAACTGAAGAACCCGATTATTCCGATTACAACGCCGCCCAAACGCAGTCGCATCTCCCGGTGCGCGAGCAGAAAACGGCCGAGGGCCACGCCGTGCGCGCGATGTATCTCTACAGCGCGATGGCCGATCTCGCCCGCCATACCGGCGACGAATCGCTGCGCGCCGCGTGCGAAACGCTCTTTCAAAATATCACCGGCCGCCGCATGTATATCACGGGCGGCACGGGCTCGTCGGCCATCGGCGAGGCCTTTACCTACGATTTCGACCTGCCCAACTACACCGCCTACGCCGAGACCTGCGCGGCCATCGGGCTGGCGTTTTTTGCCTCGCGCATGCAGCTTCTCGCCAACGACGCGCGCTACGCCGATACGGTCGAGCGCGTGCTCTACAACGGCATTCTCTCGGGCATTTCGCTCGACGGCACGGCCTTCTTCTACGAAAATCCGCTCGCTGTCGATCCGCGTATGCACGCCCGCCACACGAGCGTGCCGCACGGCCGCCGCGAACGCCTGCCGATCATGGAGCGGCAAAAGATGTTCTCCTGCTCCTGCTGCCCGCCCAACCTGACGCGCTTCTTTGCCTCGCTCGGCGATCTCCTGTACACAAAGGATGAATCCACGGTCTACTGCCACCAGTTCATGGCCTCGACCGCTTCGTTTGACCACCTCAATGAGACGGTGACGATCGAACAGATCACCGATTATCCGCGGAACGGGGAAGTCACGCTGCGCTATTCCGGCCCGGCCACGCGGCTGGCCGTGCGCGTGCCGTACTGGTGCCGAAATTCGTGGCAGGGCGAGCTGGAAAACGGCTATGCCGTCTACGACGTCGCCGACGGCAGCGAAGTGCGCGTTTCGTTCGATGTGCGCCCGCGCACCGAAGCGGCGCACCCCTACGTTGTCGAAAACGCCGGACGTGTCGCGGTTTTGCGCGGCCCGGTCGTCTACTGCATCGAGGGCTTCGACAACGGCACGAACCTGCGCGAGGTCGCGCTCGATGCCGCTCCGGCCTTTATCGAATGCGAAAACGACGAATTCGGCACGATTCTCTATGCCAACGCCTTCATCCGTCGCCCCGTGCGCGAGCTCTACGGCGCCAAACGCACGAAAGAAGAATTTTTCATCGCCCGCATGATCCCCTACCATACCTTTGCCAACCGCGGCCCGACCGAAATGCTCGTCTGGCTGATGCAACGCGATTCGCGCGATTTTGCTTTTTTAGGCTGATCCCGATATTCCCAAAGAACCCGGCGGAAATCTTGGTTTCCGCCGGGTTCTTTTTGTCAGACAGGCAGTGCCGCGAACCTCGCCAGGCGCCTCCGGGCGCGGACAGTCTATGCGACCCAATCCAAAGCCGATTCAATCAGTATTTTGTTGGTTTCCAGAAATTTCGGCACATCTTCACAGCAGTAAATCAAAAACAACAGCAGCGTCAGACCACCGCAGCAAGATTCTCCGTGCTCCAAATTGACATACGACCGCTCATCCATGCAGAGTCGCTGCGCCATTTGCGCCTGCGTGAACTTGAGAGATTTTCGGGATAGATACAGCTCGCCGCTGAAACTGGCTTTCAGAAGTTGTGTACACTGCGTCCGACTGCTCATGATCAAAACCTCTTCCTTTTATTGATATTTATTGATATTTTTATTCTACATCATTATAAAGAAAAGGTGTAGTCGCCGCCATGAGGTGCAATTCAATTTTTTGCCGGGAATCGACATTATTTTTATTATACACAATAAAATATCATTTGGCGAACCCCATAAAAACATGGCGATATTGCCGAAATAGGGCTTGACATTTGTATGTGGCATATATATAATATAAAAGAAAAGTATATAAACGAGGTGAGAGCATGGCGAACGTACGTTTTCTCAAAGACCCCGGTTTTTTGTATGATTTGTTTTTTCTGTTTGTCCTGCGGTTTAACAAAGAAGATTGCCTGAAAAACTGCGTCAGCCGCAACAATAAAGATGCGGATGTCGAATATTACAACAAGCTTGACAGCGAATTGGACGAAATCTCGGACAAGCTGCTTCCGTTTTTCTATTTGAAAGAAGATCACAAGTGTTTCATGACGCTGTATTATTTCGACGACTTGGTGTCGTCCTCGTTAGAGACTTGTGAGTTTTCCGTTGTTTTGGAAGCTATAAAGGATTACAATCTGATTGTCGATCAAATGGTTCGTTTTTATTTCCCGGCACTTTCCGACGGTCAGGTTGAAGCTTGTAAAAATTCATTTGTCAATGTCAGCCATGAAATTTGTCGATCGGATTATTCGGCAGAAGTGAAAAATGGACTGTATAGTTTCTTCTTGCAGCCGGAACAACACCTTCAGCAATTGTATTACAGTTTGTTGGAGGCAAAACAGCTTTTGGCAAAGAAGTATGAAAAAGAATATGAAGCGGTTTTAGATCTCATTCAGCATTTTGATGCAAAACGGGTTATCGAGGTACTGGCAACGACTTCTAATTGGGCAATTGACTATTCCGATTTGGATGGAGTGGCTATTTCGTTCTGCCTGTGTGTAAGAAATTGCCTGAAATTATGTACGGCAGATGTTTCTTTGTTAGTTTTGGGTGCAGCCTATGAAGCAAGAATTGCCGAGTTGCAAAGCCAAATGCAGCGCCCCGCGTTGGATTTGTTGGGTACGGTGCTGTCAGAGCAAAACCGCATTGATCTTTTGGATCTGATCTATAAAAAAGGGGAAGTAACGATCCACGATATCGAGGAGGAGCTCGGCATCGCCGGAACCAACGCCTATTATCATCTTTCGATGATGCTGCGCATCGGTATGGTCAAGACCAGAAATCGTGGACGCACGCTGCTCTACAGCTTTAATGAAGAGTACTTCATTTCCGTTGCCGATGCACTTCTGCACTATATTAAAAAATAGAAAGAGGGTTTACGCTTGTGAAAAACTGGAAAAAACCGACCGTAAAATCGCTGCGTATGAGAGACTTGACCTCGTACATCAAAGCAGCTGCACGCTCTGTACTTTGTATGAGCTGTGACTTCCGCTAAACACGCAACCGAAAATCCTGTGTTCTGCGCAAAGCAGGCACAGGATTTTTCCATTAGAGGTACCGTTATGACACAAACGACCAAACTTCTCGCGGACTATCTCAACCGCACCGTTTTTTGCGGCGAGCGTGACCCCATGCGCAAAATCCAATTTGCGCTTTCGGCGGGGCTGCCGTGCCTGCTCGCGGATGCGCCGAGCTTTTTGCCGCCGCTGCCGTCGCTCGATTCGCTTTGCCTCGCCCCGCAGCGGGAGGTCAACGCCTTTTTGCTCGCGGAAATGGCGGAGCTGACCGCTGCACTTTCGGCGGCGGGGGTGCGCTTTGTTTTCCTGAAAGGGCCGCTGCTCGGGCAGCTGCTCTATGCGCCCGCCTGTCTGCGTCCAACCTCGGATATCGACCTGCTCACGGCCTACGAGGATGTTGCAAAAGCGATGGACGTTTTGGGCGCGCTGGGCTACACCTACGACAACGGCTCGCCCTACAGCGGCGCGGGCTACGCCTACGACTACAGCAAAGGCGACACGCGCCTGAAAATCATGGGGCGGCACTCGGCCTGTGCGCGGTGCAAAGGCGACCGCGCGAGCACCGTCGAGCTGCACGTTCAGCCGTTCCGCAGCTACGGCGCGACCACCAACCAAACGCTGCGGACAATCTCCGATGCGGTGTTTGCCCGCGTGCAATGGGTCGAATGCGGCGGGCAAAGGTATCCGATATTAAGCCATATTGATAATTTTCTCATGCTCTGCACGCATTTTGCCCGCCATGCGGTTGAAGCGGTGACGAAATTCTGCTCTGCCGGTGCGGCCAAGCTGTTTCCGCTCGGCGCGCTGCACGATCTCGCGCTGTATCACACTGCCTTCGGCGCGGATTGGACAGCCGATACGCTCGTTAGCGTTGCCGAGGCCTACGGCTGCGCGGTCGATCTCGCGTTTGCCGCGCGGTATTTGGCGGAGATTTATGCGTTTTCCGTGTTCGGCGAAATCTTCCGCCGCTTGGAAGCGGCCCTGCCGCGGGATGCCGAATCGGTGAGCTATGTCGAAATTTGTCGAAACTGGGGCGCGAAAGACCTGCTCTGCGAAGATGGCCGCACCTTGCTTTCGCGTTTGCGTGCGCTGTGCCCGCCACAAAAGGTGTATCCGCTGCAAGAGGGGGTCGCGTTCCCCGTGCCCGACTGCGAGGTCGCGGAAATCGCGGACGATCCCGCCGACGCGCGCGTCACGCGCCGATTGCTGCGGTATTCGTGGGGTGCGGCGATTGAAAACGAGCGGCTGCGCTTTTGCGTGAAGATCGCCGAGCGCGATTTGTGGTTTGCGCCGCAGGCGGGGGACGCCGCCAACGTCCATTTTCGCATTCGTTCGACAAAATTCGACTGTTCGCAAAACTGCGGCGGCTGCAACCAAACGTACCTTCTCCGCTTTCGCCGCGATCATGCCGGGGTGGCCGCCGATCTGTATGACGGGCGCGATGGGCAGAGCCGCCCGTGCGCGGTCACTTGCCGCGAGGGCGAGGTTTTGGCGTATTTTGATCTCCCGCTGGCCGATCCCAACCGGGACGCGTGGCGCTTCATCCTTTCCGCCGAGGTCTGCTTTCCTCGGCCGCACGATCCAACCCGCAATTGCACGTTTGCGCTCCGCTGGATCGACAGCGTGACAATTTCCCACCAAACGTGCCTCTGCTACGGCGAGCTGCGGCGTGGTCAAAGCGCAGCAACCGACGATCGGCTGACCCACGCGTAGTAGCCGCAACCGTATTGCCAAAAGAACGACAGACAGATCAGCACCTCGCGGTAGCCGCTGATGCTTGTCAGCGGTGCGCCGAGGTAGTGCTCGACCGCGCCGCGCAGCTGCAGCGTTTCCCAGCAAAGCTTCGACAATCGTTCGACACATTTCGACACAGCGCCGGTGCTTTTGCCGAGCCTGCGCGCGACGGGCGGGTAGACGTCTTTGGTCACGAGCAAATCGTCGGTGCCCACGCTGTGCGCCTGTAAAAATTCCGCGGTCACTTCAATAGCCGCCGCCAGCGGCCGGATATCGCACCGTGCCGGGCCGAGGATCGACCGCACGAAGAGTTCTGCTTTCGTCATGGGAATCATCTTCTTTCTTCGGTTTCGTTACGGTAATGATACCAGATTTGCCCGGATTTTCCCATGAGACACACGCCATAAACCGACAAATTATTTTTCCGTTCGACAAGGTAGGGCGTTTTGAAATGAAAAAATAGTTGACAAACTATCGCTGTGACGATATAATATATACAGAACTATCGTTGTAACGATACAGAAAGGCGCGATTCTATGTCCGACAAGCTGACCGTGTACCACGGATCTCCGAAAATCATTGAACAGCCGCTGTTTGGCGCCGGGAACCCTCACAACGACTATGGTCTGGGGTTTTACTGCACGGAGAGCGTTGAGCTCGCCAAAGAGTGGGCGTGTTCGACCGAAACCGACGGCTATGCCAATCGCTATACGCTGGATCTCACCGACCTTTCCGTGTTTTCGCTCACCGACGGCAAGCACCACATTTTGAATTGGTTGTTTGTTTTGCTCGAAAACCGCAGGTTTCGCGTGGGCGGAGATGTTGCGCGACAGGCGAAGTTGTATATCGCGGAAAATTTTGCGATAGACTATCGGTGCTACGACGTGATCAAAGGGTATCGCGCCGACGATTCCTATTTTGCGTTTGCGAATGCGTTTTTGAATAACACGATCTCGGTTTCCCAATTGGAACGGGCGATGGTTCTGGGCAAGCTCGGCGAGCAGATCGTTGCGATCTCGGAAAAGGCGTTTGGCGCGCTCACTTTTGTCGAGGCGGTGCCCGCGCCCAAGGAAATCTATCTCCCCAAAAAGCTTGCGCGCGATACTGCGGCGCGTGCGGAATTCCAAGCGGAAAAAGGCCGCGGTTCTGTGCTTTCGGAGAAGTACGTTTTGGATATCATGAGAGAAGGGTGGAAAAACGATGACGCACGCCTACAGCGAGTTGTACTTGGATGATGCGATGGCAAATCTCGGCGATATGGTCGAGTATGCCGTATGCGATCTCGGCTTTGCGCCCGATCTTTTTTGGGGCTGGTTCCTCTCGTCGGGCATTGCCTCGAAGTTTGAAAAAGGAAACCCCAAATACGTCGCGGGAATGTCCGGTTTTGAATTAGCCGAGGCCGTGCTCGCGGAAACCAATGTCCGCTGCGAAAAAAAAGAACCCGGCACTTCGCTTAGAGGAAAGGAATACTGGGCGGGCTGGATTTTGGCGTATTATCAGTGGGAAACGAATCAGCGGTTTGAGGATATCGCCAAAGACGGTTTGCCGTTGTCGGCGGTGCTCTCTCTGTATCTTCTCCACGAAGCCGACGAGAGCAAGTTTGTGGAGGCGGCAAACGAAATCCTCGCCCGCAATCGGGCGGCGCGGCCGTCTCGACTGCGCGAAATCCGCAAGGCGCGCGGCTTCACACAGCAGCAGTTGAGCGATGCGTCCGGGGTTGCGCTGCGCATGGTGCAGCTGTACGAACAAAAACAGAACGACATCCGCAAAGCGCAGGCGGGTGTTGTCATGCGTTTGGCGAAAGCGCTCGGCTGCGAAGTCGAGGATTTGATGGGATAAAAAACAGGGCTGTTGCAATCAATTTGCAACAGCCCTGTGGCTTTTTACCGGCTGATATTTCCCAAAACATTGGATTCGATAAACATCGCTTTGCGGAAGCTGCAGCTGCCGTCGTCGGCGAGCGGGTCGCCGTGCAGCAAAACTGCCGCCGCCATGCATCCCTTGCCGCACGCGGCAGAAAGCATACAGCGTTCGCAATGGTAGTCTTGCGTTAGGCGTTCGCGCGCGATGGCGGCGATGCGGGCCATGCCGGTTTCAAATGCGTCTGCGTCGAATGCCAGCGCATTGCCGACGGAGTAGGCGCGGTCGTAGAGGCTTTGGCAGGGCTGAATGGAGCCGTCGGTGCGGATGCAGAGCGAGAGCTCGTTTAGCGTGCCGGAGAAGGGACAGCGCATCGTGCAACGCGGGAAGAACGCGTTGCCGCCGCGCTCGCGGTTCAGGCGGTCGACCAGCTTGACCGCCTTGATCTCCTGCAAGTCGGTCAGGCACTTTTGCTCCCAATCGGTTTCGCCGTTGCCGCTGCGGTAGATAAAGGCAAATTCCGGGCGAAAGCCGAGGGACTGTGCAAGGTTGTAAAACGGTTCGATATCGCCGTAGTTTTTCTGCGAGACCACCATCTTTAAGCGCTTTTCTATTGGGAACTCGCGCAGCTCTTCGGCGTAGGCGAGCGCTTTGGCGAAGTTATTTGCACCGCGCGTTTCCGCGTTGACCGCTTCGGTCGAGCCGTCCAGACTGATCTGCACGATGGCGTTTTCTCTTTGCCGCAAAAATGCGGTCAGCGCCGCGCTGTGGGTCGTGCCGTTGGTGACGACGCCGACCGTCAGCGTGGGGTGACGATCTAAAACCGCGAGAATTCCGGCAAAGTCGCTGTGCAGCGTCGGTTCGCCTCCCGAAAGGAGCACGCGCTCCAAGCCGTAGGGCAGAAAATCCGCGATCATTTGCTCGAGCGCGGTCGCAGAGATTTCCTCGCGTTCGCAGTTCAGCCCGGAGCGGTTGTAGCAGGTCGCGCAGTTTAGATTACAGAGATTTGTGATCTCAACGTACAGCGTTTTGACGATCATACCGCCAAAACCACGCCTTTTTCCACGGTTTCACCGAGAAATTCCACCACGTCTGCGCGGATATCGTCGGGCGTGGCCGAATAAATGGCACAGAGCTTTGCGAGCAGCTCGTCCAGCGCCGTGGGTTCGGCAAGGCAATTTAAGATATCAATGCCGACTTCGTCGAAAAAGTGGGTATCGCCGCTTTCGGGATCAAACACCGCGAGCGAGGCTTCGTCGGTCTGGATGTAGTCCATTTTGCTGTTTTTCTGATATTTCATCGTCGGATCCTCCTTTTGTAGTACCAATGCGCTGTAGGCGCGGTAAATCGGGGTCGGCTTTGTTTTGGCAATGCTGTAATCGTGGGCACGGAACGCCGCGTTGACTCGGTGCGAAAGCACGATCTTCCACGCCGGCCAAGCTTCCAACGAGCGGCCGCTGACGGATATGACCTTGCCCAAAATTTGCGCGGCAGGGATCGATTCGGTGCGGAAGGCGTTGTCGCCCTTGCAGAGATAGTACTCGCCGGTTTCCAGCAAGCGGTGCACCAATAGGTTTCCGTGGTCGGTAAAGACTAAAATATCACCGACGGCGTAAGAGTCGCTTTTTGCTATGGTAATGCGGTCGCCTTCGAAAAACGTGGGTTCCATGCTGTAACCGGTCACGGTGATTTCGGTCTGCCCTTGGCGGCCAAGCATGGCCGAAAGCAGTGCGGCCTGTAATTGCTTATCCATGGCGGATAACCTCGGCGACAAAGGCCATATCGCTGTAAACAAGCTGGCGGCAATTCGTTTTGGTGAGCCGCGAGAGCAACTGCAGATACTCTGCCGTGACCGGATAGGTCGTGATCGGCGATTTCATCAGCTCGATCATCTGCGCGTTTGCGGGCAGTTCGACGACCTTGTTTTCCGATTCCGTCCGCCGGATGAAGAAAATCGCACCGAGCGGCAGCGGTTCGGTCGCGCAGTTTTGTGGCGTGTAGAGATAGCGGTCGGCGACTTGTGTATAGTGCTTGGGTTGAGCGCCGTAGCGGGTCAGCACATCCATGCCGCCGTGGCGGAGGTGGATCGGCGTCGGGAACGGTGTGACGGAAAAATCGGTGCGGTTGAGCAGGATACAGTCGTCGGTGATGTAGTCAAAACCGTTGGCCGCGAGGTAAGCCGCAAGTGTTGTTTTGCCGCTGGTGGTCGAGGCGAGGAAGAGATATGCCTTTTTCTGCCATGCGACCGCCGCACCGTGGAAGGCGAGCACTGTGTCGTCGTAAGAGTTCCGCTCGAAGATCAGCTGATCGAGCCGGGCGAGAAATTCGTCGGCCGATTCGGCAGCAGCGAGCAGCGGATCTTCGGTGCAGTCCTCGCAGTTTTTTGGCGGGCGCTCGTTCACTTCGGAGACGTAGCGTTGGAATTTCAGTGTCAGCGCATCGATCATTGCCGGGCAATCCGTGCGCACGAGAAATGTTTTTTGCAGCGGAGCACAAATTTGGAAATAGCGCAAAGTACACACCTCTGCTTTCGTTGACCTAATTATACTATAGATATTTGCCGAAATCAATATGGAATAAAAGAAAAATAGGGGCGTTTTACAAAATAACTGAAAAAGATATTTTGGGTTAATCTTTGAAGTGGTGTTTTTTGCTTGATACCTTGCAGGATTGCCATTCGTTATGTAAAATGCCATACTTTTGCCAACCGTGGCCCGCGCGATTTTGCTTTTTTAGGCTGATCCTGATATCCCAAAAGAACCCGGCGGAAACCTTGGTTTCCGCCGGGTTCTTTTGGAAGAGACAGGCAATGCCTGCGCGGTCGCTTCATAGAATGAAAAAGAGAATATGAAAAGCGAGGAAATCCTATGCTCGGTCTGATCGTCCATGCGCTGTCAAAACTGCTCTTTCTGTCGTTGCGGCTGGAGAACCAAAGCTCGTTTCCGCGGCCGCTCAGCGCCGAAGAGGAGCGGGTCTGTCTGGAGAAAAGTGCCGCCGGCGATTTGGGTGCGCGCAACAAGCTGATCGAACACAATCTGCGCCTGGTCGCCCACATCATCAAAAAATACTACGCAGTCGCCGGCGATCAGGACGATCTGATCTCCATCGGTGTGATCGGCCTGATCAAAGCGATCAAAACCTTCGATATCAGCAAAAACACGCGCCTTGCGACCTATGCCGCGCGGTGTGTGGAAAACGAGATCTTCATGCACTTCCGTACGCTTCGCCACCAGAACGGCGAAGTCTCGCTCTCCGAGCCGATCGACACCGACAGCGAGGGCAATGCGCTGGAACTGATGGATATTTTGGGCTCGGAGGAGGATATGTTCGAAGATCTGCTTAAAAGCGACCGCGCGAACGCCTTACGGGAGGCGGTTGCGACCGTGCTCGACCCGCGCGAACGCGAGATCATCCGCTTGCGCTACGGTCTCGGCGGCACCCGCCCGCTGACCCAACGCGAAACCGCCGCGAGGCTGGCGATCTCCCGGAGCTATGTTTCGCGGATTGAAAAGGGCGCGATCAGCCGCCTGCGGGAAGCGATGCGCGGGCGGGTGGAGGAAATGCCGTAAAAAAGCAAAGCCAAACTGCGCAGTTTGGCTTTGCTGAGTGTGGATAGATTTTTGTCAGAATTTGATCTCCAAAATCAAATCGTCAACTTCCTGTCCGTCTACAACGTGTGTGCCCTTGGTACGCTTTATTTCGTAGAAACCGAGCTTTTTCGCGCAGCCCAGCATCCGAAGATTGCCGCTCCAAGTTTCGATCAAAAAGTGATTTTCTCCGAAACTGCGGTAATAATTCATCATCGCGGTCAATACTTTCGTGCCGATCCCTTTTCCCCAGTAGTCCATTTCGCAGATCTCAATACCAAGGCCCCTGACCGAATGGTTCTCAAGTGCGTTTTTGCTTTGGTCGATGGAGTCCCAAGGCGTATATTCAAAATTACTGTCTAAATAATAAGAAGAAACCAAACCGATGTGGCGGCCGTCAACTTCGATCTCAAACCGCCAACGAATGGCGTTTTCGGGCATACTGTCCATGATTTCGACCATGTCGGCACGCAATTCGTCCGCGTCTACCGGCTCCAAGGTCATCCACGGCGTATCGGAACGAAACCATTCGGTTTCTTCGTTTGTCCATCGAACCTCGTCCTCGACGTCCGAAAGGACGTAATCTCGAAGTGTAATATTTTCATAGGTGATTTTCACGCCGAATCCTCCAAACTTTGTTTGCTTCCATTATACCACCGGGACCGCCAAAAAACAAGAACAGGCACAGCAGTCCAAACTGCTGTGCCTGTTTGAAGTGGATTACATATAGAAAACGTTATCCTTATATTTCTCCAGCATACGCGCGTTGTGCTCGTCGCCACCTTCCACGTTGGCACTCAAGAACACCGGCGGTTCGATGCCCGCTTCGATCATCAGCTCGATCGAACGTGCGACGATGGAGTTGCAGATCGCTGCACCGGCGATGGTCGAGGTCGGCGCGGTCTTTTCGGCGAGACCTTCGAGCTTGAGCGAAGAGTCGCCGATGCAGCCGCAGTTATCGAGCAGGATGTCGGCGTGGTCGTAGAGCTTGGTGCCCGAGGAGTGGCGCGAGGGCTGGGACTTGGAGGAGTTGAGGTTGGTCATGACGATGACGGTCATACCCATCTCGCGGGCCGTACGCGCCATGTCGATCGGCACGGCGTTGCGGCCGGTGACCGAGTGGATGAAGAGCACGTCGCCGGATTTTGCCGGCGTATTTTTGAGGATCATGTCGCCAAAGCCTTCCATGCGCTCCATTTCCGAGGTCATGGTGATCGGCGTCAGCTCCAGCATCATGCCGGGTGCGCGGATATAGTTGATCGGGATCAGACCGCCCGCGCGGTAGAAAAGCTCCATGGCCATCATACCGCCGTGGCTGCAGCCAAAGGCGAAGATGTTGCGCTTCTGGGCGATCGCATCGCAGAAGGCCTGAGCAGCCTGTTCGATCGCGTCGCGCTGGGTGGTGCGGACGGTGTCCAGAATTCTTGAAACTTCGTTGAAATACAGATCGATCGCACTCATGAAAAACGACTCCTTTTGTCATAGTCTGTGAGGGAGAGCACAGGGATATTATATCACACCGCCAGTAAAACATCAAGGAAATTACGCTGCAGCGCGAAAAAACGCTGATTTTCATCAATATGCCGCGGCTGTTCACAAAATGAAGGTTTACTTTTTTCGAAATTTGTGATATGATATCTTTTAGGGAACCATGCGTCGCCGGAAAAGCAGATGTCATGGTTTTCTGCCGTACAAGGCGAAAATAAGCAAAGGACAGGTGCGACGGTTGGAACAGAAAAAAAACGGCAGCGGCATTGCTGTCGGCGCGACCATATTGATCGCCGCAAACTTTATCGTTAAAATCATCGGCGTGGTCTACAAGATCCCGCTGGCCAATATCCTCGGCAGCGACGGCATGGGTTATCTGAGCTCTGCCTACGAGATCTACCAGCTTTTGCTGACGATCTTTGCCTCGGGCGGCGCGGTCGCTGTCTCGAAAATCGTCGCTGAGAGCCTTGCGCTCGCGCATTTTTCCGAGGTACGCAAGGAATTCCGCATCATGCTCACGACGTTTATGATCGTCGGCGGCACGGGTACGGCCGTGATGTTTCTCGGCAGCGGCCCGTTTGCCCGCACGGTCAGTGCCGAACAAGCACAGCTCTGCATGATGGTGCTGGCTCCGGCGATTTTCTTCCTCTCGGTCTCCTGCGTGTTCCGCGGGTACTATCAGGGCATGCAGAACATGAAGCCGACGGGCATGACGCAGGTCATCGAAGCCTGCTTTAAGCTCGCCATCGGCATCGGCTTTGCTTGGCTTCTGAAAGATCTCGGCTTCGGCGAGGATAAGGTCGCGGCCGGCGCGATCTCGGGCACGACGATCAGCACGATGATCGGTCTGTTCGTTCTGATCTGCGTGTTTTTCTCCAAGAATAACCGCCAAAAACTGCGCGAACTCAGCCGAAAGGGTGGGGAAGAGCGCAGCACCGGCGCAATTTTAAAGCAATTTGTCAAGCTTGCGATCCCGCTGACGATGAGTGCGATGGTCGTCAACTTCACCGGTGTGCTTGACCTGTTTCTGATCTACCAGCGCCTGCAGGATGCGGGGCTTGACAATGCCGCCGCCAACGCAGCCTACGGCGGTTATAAGGGCTATGCCCAAACGCTCTTCAACCTGCCGCCGTCGATCATCTCGTCGCTCAATGTCAGTATCATTCCGGCGCTCTCCGCGGCGTTCGTCGCCCATAACGTCAAGCGCATCCGCTACGTGATCCGCCGCTCGTTCAAGCTCGTCAGCGCGCTGGCGATGCCGTGTGCGGTGGGGCTGATCGTGCTGGCTGGGCCGATCCAACGCATGCTGTTCCCGGCACGGCTCGATGAGATCGCCGTCGTCACGCCGCTGCTGCAGATCCTCGGCTTCGCCTCCTACTGGACGTGCATGGCCACGCTGACCACGGCGGCGCTGCAGTCGTTCGGCAAAATGCGCGTGCCTGTCTATTCGCTGATCGTCGGCGGCGTGATCAAGCTCTCGGTCAACTATGTCCTGATCGGTATCCCCTCGATCGGCATGATTGGCGCACCGATCGGCACGGTTTGCTGCTATCTGACGATTTTCATCATCAATATGTGCTCGCTGCGGCATAACACGACCTTCGCGCTCAAGCTGACCAACGCGTTTGTCAAACCGCTGATTGCCAGCGTGCTGATGGGCGCGGTCGCGTTCGGAACACACGCTTTGCTCGACGGTCTGATCGGCGACGTGCTTGCCACGATTTTTGCCATCGGCGTGGCCGTCGGCGTCTACGGCGTGGTGATCCTCTTGATCGGTGGCATCGGCGAACGCGATATCCTGTCGCTCCCCAAGGGTGCGCTGCTTGTGCGCCTGCTGCGAAAACTGCATCTTCTGCGCGTTCGTCCACAGTAAAATCGATATTTTATAGGAAAAAGCAATGACTTTTGAAGAATTAGCCAACATACAAAATGAGATTGAACAAATCCAAAAAACTTACGAAATCTTTCAAGAGGATGTTCGCTTGAACCATTCACAGGCGGCGTGCGTGGAGTTTCTGACTACGGTGAAGGTAATCGGTGATTATCTGAAACCGGGAATGAAGATTCTCGATATCGGAGCAGGTACAGGTGCGTATAGTCTGCATTTTGCCGAGCTCGGTTACGAAGTTTGCGCGATGGAACTGGCAGAAGCCAATTTGCAGGTGTTCCGGCAGAAAATTCAGCCTTCACACAAGCTGGAGCTGGTGCAGGGGAATGCCGTCGACCTCTCGCGCTATGCCGACGAATCGTTTGATGTCGTGTTGTTGTTTGGACCTCTGTACCACCTGCACGACGAGGCTGATCGGCAGAAATGTATCGCCGAAGCAAAACGTGTCTGTAAGCGGGACGGTACCCTGTGTTTCTCTTTTATCGGTCACGATATGGTGTTTCTTACGGAGTTGATGTGGAATCAATCGTATTTTTCCGATGGTGACTACAACAAAGAAACATTCCGCCTAGACGATTTTCCGTTTGTGTTTTTTACGGTACCGGAGTGCCGGGCAATGCTTGAGCGCGGCGGAATCCACATTTTGCGTGAGGTTGCTGCCGACGGTGTGAGTGAGTTGATGGAAGAAAAGATCAATGCGATGGATGCAGAAAACTATGCTCAATATCTGCGCTATCATTTCTACACCTGTGAAAAACCGGAAATGCTCGGACGCAGCAACCATTTGCTGTTTGTCGGCAAAAAACAGTAGTGAAATCGCCTGCACATTTTGTGGTGTGCGGGCGATTTTTTCTTGCATGATCGATTCGTTTATTATATAATAAAGAAAAAGCAGAGAGGATGTATGCGCCATGTCTCAACTGACTTACGATAAAGACCGCTTCTACCTCGACGGCGAGCCGTTCCAGATCCGTTCCGGCTCGATCCACTATTTCCGCCACGTCCCCGAATACTGGCTCGACCGCCTGAAAAAGCTCCGCGCGGCCGGTTTCAATACCGTTGAAACCTACACCTGCTGGAACCTGCACGAGCGCAAGGAAGGCGAATTCAACTTTTCCGGCATGCTCGATCTGGCGAAGTTTCTCGACCTTGCCGCCGAGCTCGGACTTTATGCGATCGTGCGCCCCGGCCCGTATATTTGTGCGGAATGGGACTTCGGCGGTCTGCCCTCGTGGCTCTTAAATTATCCCAATATGCGCGTGCGCTGCATGGATCCGCTCTTTTTGGAAAAAGAAAAGCGCTACCTCGATCAGATTTTTGCGATCCTGCGCCCGCGCCAGATCACCCAAGGCGGCAACATTCTGATGGTGCAGGTCGAGAATGAATACGGCTCCTTCGGCAACGACCACGTCTACCTCGCGCATCTCGCCGAGTATTACCGCGCCTGCGGTATCGATACGCTGCTCTTCACCTCTGACGGCGCCGGCGACTGGATGCTCGGCGGCGGCACGATCCCGGGTACGCTGGCAGCGGCCAACTTCGGCCGTCGCTGGCAGGAAGAATTCGGCGTGCTCAAAGAGTTCCGCCCCGAACAGCCCTGTATGTGTGCGGAATACTGGGAGGGCTGGTTCGACTCGTGGTATCAGCCGCACCACCGCCGTGAACCCGACGACGTCGCCGAACTGTACGACGGTATGCTCGGTGCGGGCCACAACGTCAACTTCTATATGTTCACCGGCGGCACCAACTTCGGATTCCACAACGGTGCCAACTACTACGAAAAATACTACCCGCAGACGACCAGCTACGACTACGACGCGATGCTCACCGAAGCGGGCGATCTGGCACCGCGCTTCTTTGCCATCCGTGCGGTCAACGAAAAATACGCGGGCAAGCTGCCGCCGATCGACGTCGACAATTCGAAAAAGGCGGCGTACGGCGAGATCGCGCTCACGCAGTCGGTGCGGCTGGCGGATGCGCTGGATCAGATCAGCGCGCCCGTGCACTGCGCCTACCCGATGACGATGGAAGAGCTCGGCGCCGACTTCGGCTTTGTGCTCTACGAGACCGTGGTCGACTACGCCGTCGAGGATCGTCCGCTGGAGATCGAGCCGCTGCGCGACCGCGTGCATATTTTCATTGACGGCAAGTTCGCCGGCATCAAAGAACGCGACCGCCGGAACGACGAAGTCCGCGTCACCGTGCTGCCGGGCAACAGCGTGAAGATCTCGCTGCTGGTGGAAAACCTGGGGCGCGTCAACTACGGTGTGACGATGAGCGACAACCGCAAGGGTCTGCCGGGCGGTGCGCGTTTGGGGCAGCAGTATCTGTTTGGCTGGACGATGTACCCGCTGACAATGGACGACCTGAGCAAGCTCCGCTTTACCGACGGCGCACAGGCGGATTGCCCGGTGTTTTTACGCGGTGAGCTGGAGATCAGCGGCGAACCCGCCGATACCTTTATCCGCCTGCCGGGCTTTACCAAGGGCTTTGTGGTGGTCAACGGCTTCAACCTCGGCCGCTACTGGAATCCCGCCGGCCCGCAGAAAACGCTTTACCTGCCCGCGCCCATTCTGCGCGAGGGCAAAAACGAGATCATCGTCTTTGAATCCGACGGCTATGAAACGCCGGCGATCCTGTCGGAAGCGCTGCCGGATATCGGCTGAGAAGAAACGAACGGAGGAAATGTTATGGAAAAGAAACCGATGTATCTGCTGACCTACGACCACGGCGGTTTTGTGCTTTGGGGCCACAAGGTCGCACCGCAGCTCAAAGAAGCACTCGAATGGCTGAAAAAATATCCGAAATTCAAGATCGGTCTCGACTACGAGGCCTTTACGTTCGACGAATTTGCCGAAACCGAGCCGGAGATCATGAAAACGATCAAAGAAGCGCTCGAAACCTACAAGGGCCGTTTCGGCCTCGGCTCCACGACCTACGGCCAGCCGCTTTCGCTGTATATCTCCGAAGAATCCAATGCCCGCCAGCTTTCTTACGCCGTGCGCACAAATCTCGCGCACTTTGGCCAAACGCCGCCGGTCTATTCGATCTCGGAGTTTGCGCTCCATAACCAGATCCCGCAGCTCGCCCGCCTCTGCGGCTACGATGCGGCGATCCTGCGCTCCCACGTCATGGGCTACGGTTTCCCTCGCACGTTCGATTCGGCGTGGGGCAACTGGGTCGGCAAGGACGGCACGTCGATCCCGGCGGTCCCGACCTACGACGACGAGGGTATGGGCTACAGCTGCACGACGATGGACAACTGGATCTTTACGCGCTGGCCCGGCGAATCGCAGTATTCGCCCGAGGATTTTGAAGAAAAATTCCGGAAGTACGAGCCGCTGCTCGCCTCGCGCTACGACGATCTGACGCTGCGCAAGGAAGGTCTGCCGGCTCATGCCGAAGAAAAAGACCATTGGCATTTCGTGCTGCTCGAGGAACTGCCTGGCTTGTACGGTGAGGCCAAGGATGAACTGAAAACCGAGGACAACGATTTCCGCAGCCGTATGCCGTGGGGCTACTGCGGCAACGAGATCTTCAACGGCTGCCGCGCGGCCGAGGTTTCGGTGGCGAGCGCGGAACGCGCCAACGCCCTTGCGGTGATGCTCGGCGGCGAAAGCGCGCAGAGCGAGCTGGAAACGGCGTGGAAAAACGTGCTCGTCGCGCAGCACCACGACGTCACGATCTGCGGTCTCCTCGAGCTCTCCCGCCGCTTTATCCCGGCGTCGCTTGCCGCCTCCAACGCGGCCAACGACCGCTCGTTCGACCTGTTTGCCAAACGCTTTGCCCATAAGGTCGATGCCACGATGGTGGCGTTTAACCCTAACTCCTTCCCGATCAAAGAGTGGATCATGACCGAAGCGCAGCCCATTCTGCTCGAGCTGCCGCCGCTGACGGCCAAACAGCTGCCGATTGGTGCGCCCGCCACGATCGATCCGCGTTTTGGCTGGGATGGCAAGGTGCTGACCACGCCGAACTACAAGATCAAGCTGACCGGCGCCGGTATCGCCTGGATCGACGATGCCGAAACCGGCCGCCGCATCGTCGACAACGGTGACGGTGCGCTGCTGGCCGCCCCGATCGAAGATATTGACTATGTTTCTTCCGGCAAATGGAACGTCACGCTGCTGGCGCAGGGGGCGGTCGCCGTGCAGACAGGCACGATTGGTGGGCTCGACTACCGCTTTGAAATGCGCCTGATGGGTGAAAATAAGCGCATCGACTGCAAAACAAGCGTGACCGTCAACGGCGAGCACGTCGGCCGCGCCGGCGTAACCAAGGGTCTGCCGGAGGCACATACCGTCAACGGTGAGCTCCACGAAGAAAAGCTGCGCTTTGTTATGCACGCGAACCTCGCGGAGTCCCGCCGCATGGTGCGCGATCTGCCGTACGCGATCGCCGATTGGAGCGGTGCGGTGCTCAAACCGGAGGAATACTGGTACGAAGGTGCGCTGGTCTTAAACGATGCGCCCGTTTCGGCGGAGGAATCGTTCGCCTCGACGACCTATCTGCAGGGTGTCTATTGGCTCGCGCTGCGCGATGCCGAAAACGGCATTGCCGTTTTCAACCGCGGCTGTATGGGCTCGGCGATCGCCGGCAACTGTGTGCAGATCCCGCTCGTCTACGCCAACGACTATATGTGCGGCACGAAAATGCTGAACGGCACGTTTGAAAACGAATTTGCGATCCTGCCGGTCGGCAACGAGCTCTCCGACGTCGACCTCCACAAGTCGGCACTTTCCTACGCCTATCCGCCGATCGTGCGCTACATCCCGGAAGGCGAAGGCGATCTTACCGAAATTGCCGCCGCCGAACTGGCGACGGAGGATAACGTGATCCTGACTGCGCTTTACCCCGAAGACGGCGCGATCCTTGCCCGCTTCTGCAACTTCTCGGACGCCGATGCCGCCGCGACGTTTACGCCCGCAGTCGGCAAGGTGACCGCCGAAGTCGACCTGCTCGGCAAGGTGCGTCAGCCGCTTGCTGACGGCAAGCTCGCGTTCCATCCGTGGGAAGTGAAAACCGTCAGAATTGAGCTGTAAAACGGAGGAGTCTGAGAGCATGGGGATCATCAAACAAATCGATTTTGTAAAATATCTCCCGCCGTCGGAGAAAAATCCCCGCAACAGCGAAGGTGATTTTCTCCACGTCGAGCTGGGCGGAAAACAAGCGGTTCTTTTTGCCTATACCCGGTTTACCGGCGGCAGCGGCGACGCGGCCGCGGCCGATCTCGCCTGCCTGCTTTCGTTTGACGGCGGCCGCACCTTTGCGCTCCCGGAAGGTTCGGAGGATGGGGTCCTGATCCGTGCCGACGAATTCGGCACAGATAATATCATGAGCGTTTCTCTTTGGCGGTTTGAAAACGGCGATGCCGGAATTTTCTTTCTTGTCAAGGAGCCGGATGCGTCGATCTCGGGTTGGTTCCGCAGGTTTGCCCGGGATGAGGATATTTTTGGCGGGGACTACCGGCAGATCAAGGTGTTTCCGGTGCGATTCCCGGGCTATTACGTCGTGAACAACTGCCGGATCGCAAAGCTGGGAAAAAAACTGCTCATTCCTGCGGCCAATCACCGCTACCATATGTTTGACTACGGCCCGGATATTGACAGCAGAGGCGTTGACTTTGTGTTTGTCTCCGAGGACGACGGCTTTACCTGGACCGAGGCTCCGGGCTGCATGGTGCTGCCGGATTCGTACAGCCGCACGGGATTGCAGGAACCCGGCCTGATCGACTTGCCCAACGGCAGTCTTTACGCCTATGCGCGGACGGATCTCGGCGCGCAGTACGAAAGCTTTTCTGCCGACGGCAACTATTGGACGGTTCCGCAGAGATCTTGCTTCACCTCACCGGCGTCGCCGATGAAGATCGCCAAAAACCCGTTTACGGGCAAGTATTATGCGATCTGGAATCCCTATGGCGGAACGGGTGCTCCGCAGCTTGCCGGAATTGACCCGAAAAACACCGACCGCGATCCGAACTCCAGCTGGAATCGGACGCCTTTGGTGATCGCCGAAAGTACGGACTGCCGCAACTGGTCGGCACCGGAGATCATGGATGACGATCCTGCCCGGGGCTACTGCTACCCTGCGATTTTTTTCGAAGACGAAGATACGATGCTGGTGTCTTACTGCAGCGGATGCTCGGCGGAAGATTGCGTTCTCTGCCGAACCACCATTGCAAGAGTCAAACTGTAACCCGTTATATAAAAAAAGCTTCGATCCCAGACGGATCGAAGCTTTTTTCTTTTATACCTTGTGTGGGTGATACTGCTTGCGCGCTCTGCCAAACGAACGACGCTTGTACCAGATCGACGGCGAGAAAATGATAAGCATGGGGAAGATCTCCAAACGGCCGAGGAGCATCAAAAAACTCAACACGATCTTGGAAAAATCCGAGAGCGACGCATAATTGCCCATGGGACCGACGATCTCCCCAAAGCCGGGGCCGACGTTGTTAAAACAAGCGACGACCGAGGAAAAAGTGGTTTCAAAGTCTAATCCGTTGAACGATATCAAAAGCATACCGGCCAACAGAATTCCTATGTAGGTGAGGAAATACATCGTCGTTCCCGTGACAACGTCTTCGTCGAGCGATTGCCCGTCTACTTTGATCACGGTAACGGAGCGCGGATGCGAAAGGCGGCGAATTTCGCGCAGAATCGATTTCCCCAAGATGACCAAACGTGAAATTTTCAAACCGCCTGCCGTTGAACCACCGCAACCACCTAAAAGCATCAGGAGCAACAAAATCATGCGCGAGAGCTCCGGCCACTGTGCAAAATCGGCACTGGAGAAACCTGTCGTGGACGAGACGGTTGCAACCTGAAATGCGGCGTGGCGCAGTGCGGTACCGACAGAATTGTAAGTGGAGAAAATGTTACACGTAATTGCCAAAATCGATGCAACGGTAATCAAAATGTACCAACGGAACTCCTCGTTTTTCACGACGTCCTTGGCCCTGCGGATCAGCAGGAAGTAGAAGATGTTGAAGTTGACCGAAAAGAGGAACATGAAGACGGTGAGCACGATCTCGATGTAGGCGCTTTGAAATGCGGGAATACCGGCGTTTTTGGTTGAGAAACCACCGGTGCCGGCGTTAGAAAATGCGTGTGTTGCGGCATCGAAAAGAGACATTCCGCCAAACAAAAGCAATACCAATTCGATGATCGTGAGGGCAATGTAGATACCGTAGAGAATCATTGCCGTTTGTTTCATCTTGGGAACCAGCTTGCCGACCGCCGGACCGGGTGCTTCGGCGCGCAGAATGTGCATATCGCGACCGCTCGAGAGCGGAACGATTGCCAAAACGAAGACGAGAACGCCCATACCGCCGATCCAGATCGAAAAACTGCGCCAAAAAAGCATACAGCGCGGCAACGCTTCAATGTCGGTGAGAATACTGGCGCCGGTGGTGGTGAAACCGGAGACAATCTCGAAAAAAGCATCAACAAAGCTTGGGATGACGCCGCTGAAAAGAAATGGCAGAGCACCGATCACTCCCAACAGTAACCACGAGACTGAAACGATGACGAATCCTTCTCGGGCATAGATCGAACGATTTTTGGGTTTCCACAAAAGCGAAGCCATACTGAACACAAAGCAACCGGCGGCTGTGACGATGAACGTCCAAGTTTCGGGCTCTTTGTTCAAAATTCCGACGAGGATCGGCAGCAGCATCAAACAGGCGATACAACGCAGGATCAGACAGAGAATTTTGAAAACCTGACGGTAATTCATGTGCGTCCCTCCCGTTATTCTAAAATATCGGTGAGATCGGTCAGGTTCTTATGCGTGGTCACAATGATCACGCTGTCGCCTTCCATGATGACATCGTTACCGCCGGGGATGATCACGTGGCCGTTGCGGTTGATCACGGCGACGAGGATGCCGCGGCGGATCGGCAGATCCTTCAGCTTGCGGTCGACCAGATCTTTGGCGTTGTTGACGCGGAATTCCAATGCCTCAACGCGGTCGTTGACGATGCGGTGCAGCGTTTCAACGCTGGAACCGGCGGAATTGGAGAGCGCGCGGACAAAGCGGATGATGTTGGTGGCGATCAGCTGGCGCGGCGAAACGACAATGCCGCTGCTGATGTTGCCGTACATTTCCAAAACGTCGGTGCGTTCGATTTTGGTGATGATCTTCGGCACCTTGACCGACTGCGCGTACAGCGAGATCAAAAGGTTCATTTCGTCGGACTCCGAAGCCGCGATCAACGCGTCGGCGTCCTCGATGTTTTCGCTCTGCAAAAGCTCGCGGTCGTTGCCGCGGCCGTTTAAGATGATTGCCTTGGGCAGCATTTCCGAGAGGGTGCGGCAGCGGGCGAGGTCGGATTCGATGATCTTCACCTGCATGCCGAGGTCGCAGAGCTGTTTGGCGAGGTAGTAGCTGGTGTTGCCGCCGCCGACGATGAGGACGGTGCGGATCTTCTGCTGGTAGATGCCGATCGTTTTGAAGAAGAGGCTGATCTCCAGCGGCGAGGAAGTAATGGTCACGTTGTCGCCGGCGCGCAGCGTGAAGTGGCCGTCGGGGATGAAGACGTCGTCGCCGCGCTGGACCGCGCAGACGAGGACGCGCGTCTTGAGCGTGGTGTAGATCGAAAGGAGCTGCATGCCGTCGAGCATATTGCCTTCGGGGATCGTGAATTCCAGCAGCTCGATGCGCCCCTTGGCAAAAAAGTCGATATTCAAGGCATTCGGGAACCGCAGACAGCGCGCAATTTCGGTCGCGGCGGTCAGGTCGGGGTTGACCGCCATCGAAAGGCCGAGCTCATCCTTGATAAAGTGGAGCTGCTCGGAGTATTCCGGATTCTTGACGCGCGCGATCGTCTGGCCGGCGCCGATCTTTTTGGCCACCAGACAGGCGAGAATATTCAGCTCGTCGGACGAGGTCGCACCGATCAGCAGGTCGGACTTGTCCACGCCTGCCTCGCGCTGTACGTCCAGAGATGCGCCGTTGCCGTGCACGACCAAAACGTCCAAAACGTCCATTAAATTTTTTAAGTTGTCGAGGTTTGAGTCGATCACGGTGATCGCATGGCCCTCTTTCGAAAGCTGATCTGCGAGCGCAAAACCGACTTTGCCGTCGCCAACGATGACAATTTTCATGAGATTCCCTCGCTTCCCATGGGGAATATTTGGGCAGTATATGATATTATTATACCACGATTTCGGGGCTTGTCAATGATGCTTTGTGTTGCCTGCGCGGGAGATGGCATAAAGCCGATACGCAAAAACGCCCGTATCACGGTGGATACGGGCGTTTGTCCGCGCATTAAGAGACCGAATACGCTACGTTCAGGATCTCGCAAAGTTCCTTCAGGGATGCGCCATCTGCCCGGACGTATGTGCCGTAGCGGTTGTCTAACCGGAAACAATCGGCGTCGATCTGCTCAAAGGCGTACGTTTCGGTGATCGGGACACTGTAGTCCTCGAAATCGTCGCCGGTGATGGTTAAGGTCAATTTTCCGTCCTGCAAACTGTAGGTGAAATACGTGAGGGGATATCCCATCGGCTGCGGATACCATCCGCCTTCGTCCGGAACGGCATCCGGAAACGGCTGATAGTGGATGTTGTCGTAAACACAGGAGCCGGAATATCCGGTGCCATCCGGGAAGAATACGAGATCGTCTTCCTCCAATGTTTCGCCAACGCGCCGCACGCTGCACCACGTACCATCCAAAGCCAGCGGTTCGCTCGGCTCGGTCGGAACTTCTGTGGGTTCGGATCTTTCCGTGGTCAAAACGGTCGTTTCAGACGTTATTTCGGAGCGTTCCGTGGTCGAAACGGTCGTCTCGGCAGACGCGGTCGTACGTTCTGTGGTCGGAGAGGTTCCTTGCGCGGAAGTTGTGGTAACCGTCGTCTGAACGTCTGTCGGGGGATCCGCTTGCTGAGGCCCGTGACCGACCTTCAGCGAACAACCGCTGAAAATTGCGGCTAAAACCATAAAAAGCAAACACAAAACGGCAAAGTTTCTCTGTTTCATTCGTTCGTACTCCATTGGATCAGTTGTTGTAATGGTACCGCAGAAAATCGATCAGAGATCGCCTTTGATGATTTTTGCCATGTTCTCGCTCAGGATTTTGCGGTTGTCATCATCCACAAGGCTGAAACGGTTGCCGTCGTTGGGCGTGCTCAGATAATTCCAGACGCAGTAGGGGATCTCGTTTTCCTGCAAGATCGTGATGACGTCGCGCATCCAGTTTTCGCGCCATCGGATATCGGCGTGGCGGATCGTGCCGAATTCGCCGCACCAAAGCGTGTGGTCGGGGTGTTTTTGGGCAAACTCGATCGCCGGCTGCAGGAAGTCGCGCAAACATTGGATATCCATTTGCGTGTATTCCGCGTAGGCAGAGGGGTTGTCGTACACAACGCGCTGATAATCGCGGTAATACTCGATATCGCCGGGGTACGGCATCTTTCGGTTATAATACAGCGGATCCGGCTGCAAAACACCTCTCTGGTGGGTGAATTCAAACGGCGTGTACATATGGAAGGTGTAGATGATATGTTCGTCGTCGTAGATGCGCAGGTGCTTCAGCTTATGAGGGCTGCCCCAGCAGGTAGAGCCGACGATGAGCTTGCGGGTCTTGCTGCGAGCGCGGAGCGCTGCGATCGTCCGATCTGCCAACCGATTCCATTTTTCCGGGTCGACGTTGACCACTTCGTTTAAGAGTTCAAAGGCGATCTCCGGCTCGCTTGCGTACCGCTCTTCCAACATGACCCACAGCGCGCAAAACCGGTTTTGCAGTTCTTCGTCATCCAAAAGTGTCGCGCCTTCGTCGATGTCGCAGTAATTGCCGATGGCCTTGTGCAGATTCAAAACGATGTTCAGCCCGTGCTTTTTGCACCAATCGATAAAGCGGTCGATGTGTCCGAGCGTTTCCTCGCGGTAGACGTAAGGCGCTTCCTCCAAAACGATCTGGTCAAACCCCAACCGGACGTGATCCATGCCAAGGCTTTTGATATATTGAACGTCCGATTCGGTGATGTAGGAAGCAAAGTGCTCCATGTCGCCGATGGTCAGACAGAGCCGTCTTTCCGGCGGCAAAACCTGAAACCGCTTGTAGTTCGTCAGCCAACCGCCGATTCCCATTCCGCGCTCGAATCCGGGCAGTTTTTTCATGTTTCTTTCTCCTTTTTCGGCATAGATCTGCTATGCGGAATATCCATAGATAGTATAGCATAATCGAAGCGTTCATTTCAAGTGGTATACCGTTTGGTCGGAAAACGAACTTCCTTGACAAAAAGACCCCGGACGGTTATAATGAATATATCCCTCAAAAGTCTCTTGCAAACCGTGTTTTGCAGATCGTTCTATTCATAATATCGGAGGTACTGTATGCCAAACGCACTGAAACGTCAGCCCGTCGTTGTCAACCCGCTCTTCCGTCATCCTGATGAGCAATGTCTGTCGCTGTCGGGCGAGTGGCTGTTCCGCCTCGATCCCGACGAACGCGGCCTCAGAGAATCGTGGGCAACCAACCCGCACGTTTTCCTTGAATCCATCCAAGTGCCGGGGTGCTGGCAGGGCCAGGGCTTTGGCAGCGATGAAACGGAGCTGCAGAAAGAATTCGGCACGCAGATTCGTGCGTTCCGCGCTACCTACGAGGGCACCGGCTGGTACATGAAAACCTTCACGCTTCCGGCGGAAATGAAGGGCAAGCGCCTGTGGCTCAACTTTGGCGGCTCGAACCCCACGACCGAAGTCTGGATCAACGGGAAAAAGATCGGCGAACACCACCTGCCGTTCCTTTCGTTCGGCTTTGAGATCACGGATCTCGTTTCCTTTGACAAAGAAAACGTCCTCGCCGTCCGTATCAGCGAACAGGATCGCCTTTTGGCGCTGGTCTATTACTATTCCGGCAAATGGTCGGGCCTTTACCGCGACGTTGAAATCACTGCAACGGGAAATGCCTACATCGACTCGTTTGCCGCCTACCCCGATGTCGATACGAAAAAACTCACCGTCAAGGCCGCAATCGGCGGAGATTCTGCGAATTCCTCGCTCTCCGTCGTTGTCACCGCGCCGAACGGCGAGACGATCTCAAACGAAGCTGCCGTCAAAGACGGCGCGTGCGAGATCAACTTTGCCGTCGAAAATCCTGCGCTTTGGTCGCCCGATGATCCGACTCTCTACCGCATCGACGCGGTTCTGTGCGAAAACGGTGTCGTTTCGGATGCCCGTGCCGACCGCTTTGGTTTCGTGAAGCTGACCTCCGAAGGGAAGCACTTCTGCATCAACCACGAACCTTACTATATGCGCGGATCGGGCGACTTCTGCGACAACCCCGAAACAGGCAGCCCGAATACCAGCCGCACTCACTGGCGCAAATGCCTCCGCGCTCTGCGCGATATGGGTTACAACTACGTCCGCTGCCAGAGCTTTGTGCCCGTCCCCGAATATTTCGACGTTGCCGACGAGGTCGGTCTCATCATCCAAAGCGAAATGGGTATGCTCGGCCCTCTGGCGGGTCCGTCGGTGTACCATTCCAACGGTATGTGGCCCAAGCCCACGCCCGACGTCCGCGATAACCTCCGCGAGCAATGGAACGGTGTCGTTTTGCGCGACGTCAACCATCCCTCCGCAACCATCTATTGCATGAGCAACGAATTGGGCGAGACCTACTTCCCCAAAACCGCATGGCGCTGCTATCGCGAAACAAAGGAAATTAAGCCCACCGCGATGATCATTTGGACCGACGGCGATTACAAACCGCAGTACCCGTCGGACTTCGCAAATATTCGCGCGGATCACGATGACTTCATCGACCTGCCGGTCATCCAGCACGAGTTCCAGTGGTGGACTTCTTTCCCCGACGTGCGGCTTGCACCCAAGTACAAAAACTGTGCGCTGCGCCATTTCTCAGCCGAACTGGCGATCGAGGCGATTGGCCGGCACGGCTTCCTGCACGTTTTGCCCAAGGCGGCCGAAACCAGCCAGGCCCTGCAGTATATCGAAGCCAAGGGCAAAATGGAACATCTGCGCCGCACGTACCCGAGGCTGGCGGGCGTCTGCCACTTCAACGCGATGGATATCGGAATGTCTCCGCAGGGAATTCTCGATATCTTCTACGAGAAAAAACACGCCACGCCGGAAATGTGGCTGCAGACCAACGGTGATACGGTTATTCTGTCCAACCTGTATTTTGGAGATCGCGTCCTGGCCACCGGGTCGGAATGGACCTTTGACTTTGCCGTGTCGGACTTCTCGCATCCAGCGTTTGGTGCCTCTACCTTTACCTGGTCGCTGAAAACGGAAGATCGCGTTCTCTTCTCCGATTCGTTTGCCTGCGAACCCAAACCCTACTGCACCTCTTCCGTCGGCGAAGCGATCACCGTAACCATTCCTGCCGTGGAGAAAGCCGAAAAAGTCACGCTGACGGCCGCCCTCACCGACGGTAAACGCGAGGTGACAAATGCGTGGGATCTGTGGATCTTCCCGGCCGAGACCGCTCTGCCGGCCGGCGTTTGCCGTGCCGATAAGGGCGAGGCGGTTGGCGACGCGCGCGTTGTCATCGCGGAACACCTGACGGATGAACTGATCGAATTTGTGAAGGCCGGTGGATCCCTGATCCTGGTTGGCTCGGAGGGTCTTGTCCGCCCGTCCATCCGAATTTTGGATTTGGATGTCGGCCGCTACTTCTTTACGCGTCCCGCAAGCTATCACCCCTACGAAGAGCTGCAGTCGGGCACGATCATTCAGGATCACCCGATCTTCGGCGACTTCCCCAAGGGCGATTTTGCCGACCTGCAATTCTACAACATGATCGCGGAGAATCCACCGCTCGACCTCGAACCGCTCGACCTCACCGAAGAAGATCCGATTATCCGCGTGCTGCATTCCTATCAGGTGAGCCGTCAGCTCGGCCACTTGGTGGAACGCAAGCTCGGGAATGGCCGCATCGTGGTGAGCTCGATGAATCTCCTCGGCGAGCTCCCCGAAGCGCAGTATCTGCTCAGCCAGATGGCGCGCTACTGCTTGGGCGATGCGCTTGCGGAATGCCCCGAACTTTCCGAAAAAGCGCTTGCGCAGCTCATCAGCGGCACGAATATCGACTGAGTCGGGGATCGAAACCATAGAAAACAGAAAGGAGGGACGTTGTTGTGCAGCTTCGACATGAGGTCAAACACGAGATCAACGCGTCCGATTTGCTGATCCTGCGGCAAAGGCTGCGGGTAGTGATGAAACCGGACAGCCATGCCGTAAACGGGCGATACATGATCCGAAGTTTGTATTTTGACAATATTGACGATAAAGCGCTCCGGGAAAAACTGGACGGCGTGGACATCCGCGAAAAATACCGCATTCGGCTGTACAACAACGAACCCTCCACGATCCGTTTGGAGCGGAAGTTCAAGCAAGGATCGCTTGGCTGCAAAACCATTGCGAGCCTGACGCCTGAGCAGGCGCAGGCGATCGCCGACGGTGACGTGGAATGGATGTCCCGCAGCACCGATGAAGTGATCCTCGGGTTCTATACCCGCATCAAAAACGAAGGGCTGAAAGCAAAGGTCATCGTGGACTACACCCGCGAGCCGTTTGTATTCGGCCCCGGCAACGTCCGCGTTACGCTGGATTATGGGATCCGCACCGGCCTGAGCTGCACGGATTTCTTGAATCCCGACTGCGTGACGGTTCCGATCATGGATTCACCCTGCATTCTGGAAGTGAAGTGGGATAACTTCTTGCCCGATGTGATCCGGGATGCCGTACAGCTTGAGAACAGACGGAGTACAGCTTTCTCCAAGTATGCCGCCAGTCGTATGTATGACTGAAAATGATATGAACCAAGGAAGGGAGCAACCCAAGCGATGAAAGATTTTTTAGAGACTAATTTTCTGGGCAACATGTCCACGATCAGCGTTTTGGATATCCTGCTGGCCATCGTGCTGTCTTTCGGCATCGGATTTTTCATTTTCTTTGTTTACAAGAAAACCTATCGCGGCGTGATGTATTCCGCCGGCTTTGGCACGACGCTGATTGCCCTGACGATGATCACGACGGTCGTAATCCTCGCCGTAACCTCCAATGTGGTTCTGTCTCTCGGTATGGTCGGCGCGCTCTCCATCGTCCGTTTCCGCGCGGCCATCAAAGATCCGCTCGACATTGCATTTCTCTTTTGGTCGATCGGCGCGGGTATCGTTTTGGCCTCGGGCATGATTCCGCTGGCGATCATCGGCAGCTTGTGCATCGGTCTGATCCTGCTTGTGTTTGTCAATCAGAAATCGCATACCCATCCCTATATGGTCGTACTGAGCTGCGAAAACCATGAAGCGGAAGTGAAAGCCAGAGAATTCTTGGCAGAGCGCGTCACCCGCATGACCGTAAAGAGCAAATCCGCCGTCAAGGGTGCGATCGAACTGAACATTGAAGTTCGTCTGAAGGAAGACGACACCGATTTTATCAACACGCTCTCCGACCTGCCCGGTGTGAACAGCGCCGTTATCGTTTCCTATAACGGCGACTACATGGGGTAAAGGTATGTCCGAAAGCAAGCACTTCGATAAAATCGCATTGGCCGTCACCGCGCTCGTGCTGATCATTACCATTTTGTTTATGAACGGCGGAGCTCTCGGTCTCAAGGCGAAAGAAAACAAGATGGGGTATGAAGATCTCCTGTTTGACAACACGAAGGTCCACACTATCGACATTATCATGGACGATTGGGACGGATTTATCGGCAACACCACAAGCGAGCTGTACTATCCGTCCGCAGTGGTGATCGATGGCGAAGTCTGCAAGCATGTGGCAATCCGCGGGAAAGGCCACGCTTCTCTCTCTATGGTATCCGTCCTCGACAGCGAGCGGTACAGCCTGAAGCTGGAGTTTGATCACTACGACGACTCCATCACCTACCACGGTTTGGATAAGCTGAACCTGAATAATCTGATCCAAGATGCCACCATGATGAAGGACTACCTAACCTACGAGCTGATGCGGGCGTTCGGCATAGCGGCACCTCTTTGCAGCTTTGTGTACATCACCGTCAACGGCGAGGATTGGGGACTGTATCTGGCCGTGGAGGACATGGAAGAAAGCTTCCTGAAGCGGAACTACGGCGTGGGCTACGGCAAGCTTTACCGACCCTACATTATGGACAACACCAAATCCGCCGATGCCAAGCTGCAATATATCGACGACCGCATCTCCAGCTATCCCAATATCTGGCTCAATGCCAAGCTGGATATCGCCAAACCGGATCAGTATCGCCTGATCGAATCGCTGAAAAAGCTGTCAAACGGTGAAGATCTGGAATCTGTGGTCGATATCGAACAGGTGATCCGCTTTTTTGTGGTGCATAATTATGTCTGCAACGGCGACAGCTACACCGGAGCCTTGGCGCACAACTACTATCTGTATGAAGATAACGGCCAACTTACCATGCTCCCGTGGGACTATAATCTGGCGTTCGGGACATTTTTGGGTGGCTATGCGCAATTTATCATCAACATGCCGATCGATAATCCCGTAACCGGCGGCGCTTCTGCGGAGCGCCCGATGTGGAACTGGATTCTGGAAAACGAAAGCTATACCGAGCAGTATCACCGGTATTTTGCCGAGTTTTTAGATACGGCCGACTTTGATGGGATCATTGACAGCACCTATCAGCTGGTCAAGCCCTATGTGGAAAAAGACCCCACCGCGTTTTATAGCTATGAAGAATTTGAAGACGGTGTAGCAGCCCTGCGAAAGTTTTGTCAGCTCCGTTCCGAGAGCATTTACAAACAGTTGGAAACCGGAGAGACCATGAAAATCATGAACTATGCGGATGCATCCGGCCTGAAGTTATCGGATATGGGTAACATGAGCGTGGACAGAGAACGGTAGAATATCCGGCAGAACAAATACAGCAAAAAATGAGTGATGCCCCACTTGAAGGCATCACTCATTTTTTGCTGGGATCGTGTGGCATGCCGGATGAAACTATTGCAAAAAAATACCGCTCCTTTGACAAAAGGAGCGGTATGGGTGTGGTTTTGGAGAAAAAAGTTTCTTATTCGTCCCAGTTGTGCCAAACGTTCTGCACGTCGTCGTTATCCTCGAGCATATCGAGCAGGCGCTGCATGTTTTTCAGCGAATCTTCGTCGGTGAGCTCGATCGTCGACTGCGGGATCATTTTGATCTCGGCTTCGACGAATTCGTAGCCGGCTTTTTCCAGCGCTTCGCGCACTTCGCCGAACATATCGGGGTCGGTGATGATCTCGAACATCTCTTCGTCGACGGTGCAGTCGTCGGCGCCGGCGTCGAGCGCGGCCATCATAACTTCGTCTTCTTCCTGGCCGTCGTTTTCGATGACGAGCACGCCCTTGCGGTCGAACTGCCACGAAACGCAGTTGGCGACGCCAAGGCTGCCGCCGTTTTTGTCGAAGTAGTGGCGCATTTCGGCGGCGGTGCGGTTGCGGCTGTCGGTCAGCGTTTCAACGATGACGGCAACGCCGTTGGGGCCGTAGCCTTCGTAGGTGATGGGCTCGAAGTTATCGGTGTTGCCCGCACCGGAGTACTTGGCGATCATGCGGTTGATGTTGTCGTTGGGCACGTTGGCGGTTTTGGCCTTGGCGATGATATCGCGCAGGCGCGGGTTGGCAGACGGATCGGAGCTGCCTTCCTTGACGGCAATGGCGATCTCGCGGCCGATCTTGGTGAAGATCTTGGCGCGCTTGGCGTCGCCGGCTTCTTTCTTATGTTTGATGTTGTTCCACTTGGAATGTCCGGACATGGGTAACTTCCCCTTTATATGATAATTTTTTTGAAATGCAGATTCTTCTTATATTATAACACAGATGCGTGCTTGTTTCAAGGCTTTAGAGTCCTTCGGTCTCTTCGAGCTTGCCGTCGACGAACTTGACTGGGCGGATATCGGAGTGCGTGTAGCGGATGATATCCTTGAGGCGGCCGAATTCGGTGATGTCGTAGAAGACGAAGGCTTCACCCTCACGCTTGGCGCGGCCGGTACGGCCGATGCGGTGGATGTAGTAGGCGTTGTCCTGCGGGACGTCGTAGTTGAAAACGACGTCAACGTCCTCAACGTCGATACCGCGGGCGGCGACGTCGGTGGCGACCAAGATGCGCAGACGGTGCTTCTTGAAGCGGTCCATGATCTTCATGCGCACACTCTGGCTGATGTCGCTGGAGAGACCGTCGGCATCGTAGCCGCGGGCTTTGAGCTCCTTGACGAGGCGCTCGGTCATGCGCTTGGTGTTGCAGAACACGATCACGCGCTGGTAGTCGAAGGTGTCGAACAGCTTGATCAGAACGGGGATCTTTTCGCCGCTCGAGAGGCGCATGCCGTACTGCTTGATCTTCGGCGCATTTTCTTTGGCGCGTTCAACCGTGATCTCGGCCGCGTCGCGCTGGTAGAGCCACATGATGTCCATGACTTCGCGCGTGATCGTCGCCGAGAACATGGCGAGCTGCTTCTCCTTGGGCAGCTTGTCGAGGATCTTGGAAACGTCCTTGAAAAAGCCCATGTCGAGCATTTCGTCGGCTTCGTCGAGGACGGCGATCTTGACCTTGCCCGGCTTGATCGTGTGGCGGCCCATGTGGTCGAGCAGACGTCCCGGCGTGGCCACGACGATCTGCGGCCGCTTTTTCAAGAGGGTGATCTGCGCGTTGATGGGCTGGCCGCCGTACAGCACGGCGGTGCGGATGCCGCTGGTGAAAGCGGTCAGGCGGCAGAGCTCGGTGTTGATCTGCACGGCGAGCTCACGCGTGGGCGCTAAGATCAGCGCCTGCAGGTCGGCGGAGTCGCGGTCGATTTTTTCGATGATGGGGATGCCGAACGCAAAGGTCTTGCCCGTGCCGGTCGGCGCCTTGACCACGAGGTCGCAGCCGCTGCGCATCACGGGGATCGTTTTCTGCTGGACTTCCGTCAGCTCCTCAAACCCGATCGAGTCGATCGCCTTCTGCATTTCGGCAGTCAGCGCGATCCCGAGCCGGCCGACGGTAAGCTCGGCAGTTTTGTGTTGTTCTTCCATGGTATTGGTTCTCCTGTCGGCGGTGTCACCGTAGTGATGTAAAATGTCTGAAAATCAGATCGAAAGATAGCCGCAAAGGACTTTCAGCGTGTTGAAAACGCCGTCAATGTGGCTGCGCTCGTAGCCGTGGCTGGCGTAAACGCCCGCACCGATCAGCCCGTGGCGGATATCGTATCCGGCACGCAGGGTGGCCTCAACGTCGGAGCCGTAGTGCGGATAGACGTCAACGGCGTAATCCGCGCCCGTCGCCTTTGCCGCGGCGATCAGCTTGCCGGTCACTTCGTAGCTGTAGGGGCCGCCCGAATCTTTGGCGCAGATCGAAACCTGCTTTTCCGTGCAGGTGAGACCGGTGCCGACGCAGCCCATGTCGATCGAGATCGCTTCCGTCACACCCTTGGGCACGGAGGCCGAACCGCCGTGGCCGACTTCTTCGTAAACGGTGACGTGCGCGTAAACGCGGCGCGAAAGCGTGATCTTTTCGTCGCGCAGGTATTTGGCAAAGCCGAGCAGGATGCCGACGGAGAGCTTGTCGTCGAGGAAGCGGCTTTTCAGATAACCCGAAGCGGTGCGGCGGGTGCGCGGGTCAAAGCAGACGAGATCGCCGACCTCGATGCCAAGCGCACGGGTATCGGCGGCGGAGCGGACGTCTTCGTCGAGGACGACCTCAACGGTGTCCCATGTGCGGCCGGTCGTCGCGTAGTCGCTGTTGACGTGCGTGGAGGCGTTGATGAGCTGCAGCGTGCCGTCAATGACCGCGCCGTCGCGCGTGTAAACGCGCACGGTTTCGGCCTCGGCGTTGTTGGCGCTCATGCCGCCGAGCGGGACTGCGCGCAGGCGGCCGTTGCCTTTGATCTCCGCGACCATCGCGCCGAGCGTATCGGCGTGCGCCTCCAAAAAGAGGGCGTCTTCGGTGTCTGTACCGCCCAAATCAACGAGCACGCCGCCTTTGGTCGTCAGCTTTGCGTCAAATCCGAGGGCGGAAAATGCGTTCTTCACCCATTCTGCTGCGCGGGCGGTAAAGCCGGAGGGCGAGTCGATCGCCAAAAGGGCAGCGGTCTGCTTCCATGCGAAATCAGCGTAAGCGGTAGTGATCATAAAACGTCCTCCTTTTTCTGCGGCCAAAAACCCGCAGGATATATGATACCCCATTTTTTGAAATTTGTCAATATCTGCGTGTTTGTTTTGTCACTTTTTCCGACGAAAAAAGCGTTTTTTTATGTATCGGTGTCAAACTGTACGGAAAAAGAAATCGCCCCGACAACCGTCGGGGCGATAGGATTTTAATGTTTTTTTCAGAAACCGAACGCTTCCAGTTGTGCGGTGGCAGATGCGATCTGCCGCGCAACTTCTTTCGGGGCGGGGCCGCCGATGACCGAACGGCCTTCCACGCAGCGCTCCAGCGAGATCGCCGCGTAGATATCGTCGGCAAAGCTCTCGTCGAACTGGTGGTAGTCGTCCAGAGTCATCGTTTCCAGCGTTTTACCGGATTCGACGCAGAAGCGGATGATCATACCGGTGACCTGATAGGCATCGCGGAACGCCATGCCCTTGCCGACGAGGTAGTCGGCGCAGTCGGTGGCGTTGATGAAGCCTGCGGCCGCCAGCTTGCGCATTCTTTCGCGGCGGACCTTCATGGTCGCGCACATCGGGATCAGCGTTTTCAGGCAGATCGCCGCGGTGTCGCAGGAATCGAAGAGGGCTTCTTTGTCCTCCTGCATATCCTTGTTGTACGCGAGCGGCAGACCCTTCATCGCCGTCAGCAGCGCCATCAGATCGCCGAATACGCGGCCGGATTTGCCGCGGACCAGCTCGCAGACGTCGGGGTTCTTCTTCTGCGGCATGATCGACGAGCCGGTGGCAAACGCGTCGTCGAGCTCGATGTAGCCGAATTCGTGCGAGCACCAAAGGATGACCTCTTCGGCAAAGCGCGAAAGGTGGACCATGAGGATCGAAAGATCGCTCATCAGCTCCAAAGCGAAGTCGCGGTCGGAAACGCCGTCCATGCTGTTGTCGCTGGGGCGGGCGAAGCCGAGCAGCTCCGCGGTGATCGTGCGGTCAATGGGGTAGGTGGTCGAGGCGAGCGCACCGCTGCCCAGCGGGCAGGTATCCATGCGCGCTTGACAGTCGGCGAGACGGCCGACGTCACGCAGGAGCATGTTGACGTACGCCATCAGAATGTGCGCGAAGGTCACGGGCTGGGCGCGCTGCAGATGCGTGTAGCCCGACATAACGGTGTCGAGGTTCTCTGCGGCGATCTTAAGCAGCGTTTTGGCAAATTCGGCGACGAGTGCGGCGAGCTCGCCTGCTTCGCGCTTGACGTAAAGCTTGAAGTCGGTGGCGACCTGGTCGTTGCGGCTGCGCGCGGTGTGCAGCTTTTTGCCGGTCGTGCCGATGCGCTCGGTCAAGGTCTGCTCCACGAAGGTGTGGATATCCTCGGCGGTCATATCGATGGCAACGGTGCCGTTTTCGATCTCGGCGAGGAGCTTTGCGAGCTCGGTCGTCAGCGTTTCGCCTTCCTCGGGCGTGAGGATGCCGCAGGCGGTGAGCATTTTTGCGTGGGCGATGCTGCCGGTGATGTCCTCGCGGACAAGGCGGCTGTCAAACGAGATCGACGAGTTGAAGTCGTTGACCTGCGCGTCGACCTCTTTGGTAAAACGTCCCTTCCAGAGCTTCATGGTTTATTCGGCCTTCGCGTCGCGGGCTTTTTTCAGCAGCGCGCTGATCTTGACCGGCAGGCCGAAGAGGTTGATGAAGCCCTGCGAGTCGTACTGGTCGTAAACTTCGTCTTCGCCGAAGGAAGCGAATTCTTCGCTGTAGAGGGAGTACGGCGAGGTAACGCCGGCGTTCATAACGTTGCCCTTGTAGAGCTTGAGCTTGACGTCGCCGGTAACGGTCTGCTGCGTGGAGGTAACGAAGGCGCTCAGCGCTTCTCTGACCGGGGTGTACCACTGGCCGAAGTAAACGAGGTCGGCGAATTTGCCGGCGAGCTGCTGCTTCAGGTGCATGGTTTCGCGGTCGAGGCAGAGCATTTCGAGCATTTCATGCGCGGCGTAGAGGATCGTGCCGCCCGGAGTCTCGTAGACACCGCGGGACTTCATACCGACGAGGCGGTTTTCGACGATGTCGATGATGCCGATGCCGTTGGCGCCGCCGATCTTGTTGAGTTCTTCGATGATGGCCAGAGCTTCCATCTTTTCGCCGTTGAGTGCAACCGGCGCGCCCTTGTCGAAGCTGAGGGTGATGTAGGTCGGTTCGTCCGGAGCCTTTTCGGGGGTGACGCCCAGCTCAAGGATCTTGTCGTACATCGGTTCGTTGGCCGGATCTTCGAGGTCGAGGCCTTCGTGGCTCAGGTGCCAGAGGTTCTTATCCTTGGAGTAGCTGGTTTCGCGGGTCATCGGGATCGGAATGTTGTGCGCTTCGGCGTAGGCGATCTCGTCGTCGCGGGATTTCATTTCCCAGGTACGCCACGGGGCGATGATGTCGAGTTCGGGGGCGAAGTGCTTGATCGTCAGTTCAAAGCGGACCTGGTCGTTGCCTTTGCCGGTGCAGCCGTGGGCGATGGCGTCGGCGCCTTCGGCCAGAGCGATCTCAACGATGCGCTTGGCGATGACCGGACGGGCAAACGAGGTGCCCAGCAGGTAGGTGTTTTCGTATTTCGCGCCGGCCTGGACGGTCGGGACGATGAATTCGTCGACGAATTCCTTGCGGAGGTCTTCGATGTAGAGCTTGGAAGCGCCGGTCTTGAGGGCTTTTTCTTCCAGACCGGTGAGCTCGGCGCCCTGGCCGACGTCGGCGGCGACGGCGATAACTTCACAGCCGTAGTTTTCTTTCAGCCACGGAATAATGACCGACGTATCCAGACCGCCGGAGTACGCCAGAACGACTTTTTTATAGGTTTTCTTCGCTTTATTCATGAGTTTATCCTCCAAAATAATAGTCTGCGGAATGATAGCATAATTATACAGCAAACAGAAAACAAATGCAATAGTGAACTTCCATAAATCCACACAATTTTTTATCCGTTTTATGTGGATGTAGTCGGTGAAAAACCAAGGTTTTTTTCGGGATACTCCGCAAGCCTTATTTGGACGGCATACGTTGATATGATAAAATATGCATACTGATGCATAAATATTATTCACGGTTTGTTTTCTTGACCTGCGGGCGGTTATGGTATATAATTATAGTAGAAAATTATAGGAAGATGGTTTTGACAGGAGTTTGTCATGTACGGTTACGTCCGCCCGCTGAAGCCGGAACTGAAGATCCGGGAATTTGAACGCTATCAGGCCGTGTACTGCGGTCTCTGCCACGCGCTGGCCAAGCGCTTTGGGCTGCTCGCGCGGTTTTGCGTCAATTACGATATGACTTTGCCGATTCTGCTCGCCACCGATTCCGCTCCGACCGTTTGCCGCAAGCGCTGCATCGCCCATCCGCTGAAAAAACGCTGCGTGATCTGCGCCTCTCCCATACTCGACCGTGCGGCGGATATGACGATGATCCTTGCCTACCATAAGCTCAGCGATACGGTCGCCGACTCCCGTGGTTGGAAGCGCCGCGGCGCGCGCATCGGACGCTTTTTCTTCCGCCGCGGCTATCAAAGGGCTGCCGCGCGCGAAGCGGAATTCGATGCGGTCGTCCGCGAAAATCTTGCCGGGCTCGCCGAACTCGAAGCGACGCTGACTGCGGCCGATGCCGCCGCGGCGCTCGACAAAACTGCCGCCTGCTTTGCCGAAGTCACCGCCGGATTTGCCCTGCTCGCGCCCGAACAGGCGCGCATCTGGCGCGAGATCTTCTACCACGTCGGCCGCTACGTCTATATCCTCGACGCCGCCGACGACGCCCCCAAAGATTTTCAACAGAAAAACTTTAACCCGCTGATCCTCCGATATGGGATGACGGAGCCGCAGCTGGATGCTGCGATGCAGGCCGAGATCACCCAAACGCTCGAGCTTTCGCTCTCTCTGGCATCTTCGGCGTTTGAGCTGCTGGACACAAACGCCCATACGCCGATCTGCGCCAACATCCTCTACCTCGGCTTGCCCGCCGTGATTCGCGCGGTCTTCGCCGGAACCCACCGCAAAAAACGCCGTTTTTGGCGAAAACAGAATATATAGCTTGAAAACATCCGAAAGGTACGGTCAACGATCATGGATCCTTACAAAGTGCTTGGCGTCAGCCCCAATGCCTCCGACGAGGAGATCAAACAGGCCTATCGCGCACTCGTCAAAAAATATCACCCCGACAACTACGTGAACAATCCCATTGCCGATCTCGCCGCCGAAAAAATGGCGCAGATCAACACGGCCTACGAGACGATCCAAAAAATGCGCAGCGGCCAGAGCGCGGGCAGCAGCTCCGACGGCAGCTACGGCCACGCCTCCTCGCCACAGTACGCGACGATCCGCAGCTATATCAGCGCGGGCAACCTCGACGCCGCCGACGCGATGCTCGAGCAGATCACCGACCGCGTGGCCGAGTGGTATTTCTTGAAGGGCAGCATCTGCTATCGCCGCGGCTGGCTCGACCAAGCGCAGCAGTATTTTAGCCAGGCTGCTTCGATGGATCCGTCGAACGCCGAGTACGCCGCCGCAAACAGCCGTTTTTCGCAGATGCGCGGCGTCTACCGCGACCGCGGGACGACGATGCAGGGCGGCGGCATGAACGCTTGCGATTGCTGTCAGTCGCTTTTGTGTGCCGACTGCTGCTGCGAATGCATGGGCGGCGATCTGATCTCCTGCTGCTGAGAGGATATCCGCCATGAATTCCACCAAAAAACTGGTCTTTACCTCGCTGATGGCCGCCGCGGCGATCGTTCTGATGGTCGTGGCGTCGTTCGTGCCGACGATGTCGGTCTCGCTGGCGGTGATCGCCGGACTGTTTGTCGCCGCCGCGTTTTTGGAATGCGGCCGCACCCACGCCTTTCTCTGCTACCTGACCGCCTCGATTCTGGGGCTGCTGCTAGTTCCGGACCGTTCGGTGGCGCTGATGTTCGTGCTTTTGTTTGGGTCGTACCCGATCTTCAAGTCGGTCGCCGAATCTGCGAGGGAGGTTTGGGTCGAGTATCTTTTGAAGTTTGCTTTCTGCAACGCGATGCTTGTGCTTTTGTACTTCCTGCTGAAATCCTTTGCCACGCTGCCGAAGCTGCCGGAGGTCAAATTTGTCTATCCGCTGACGCTTTTGGTGCTCAATATCGTGTTTTTTATCTACGATCTCGGATTTTCCAAGCTCGTATCGCTCTATCGCTACTACCGCGCCCGCGGACGCAAATAAGCCGAAAGGGGAGAACCGCATGACCGCCGACGAACGCTTTATGCGCGAGGCCCTCAAACAAGCGAAAAAAGCCGCCGCGCTGGGCGAAGTTCCGGTTGGGTGCGTCGTCGTCTGCGACGGCGAGATCGTCGCTCGCGGCTATAACCGCCGCGAGGTCGACAAAAATGCGCTCGCCCACGCCGAACTCAAGGCCATCGACCGCGCCTGCAAAAAACTGGGTGGCTGGCGCCTGTGGAAATGCGATCTCTACGTCACGCTCGAACCCTGCCTGATGTGCGCCGGTGCGATCATCAACGCGCGCGTCAAACGCGTCGTCTACGGCGCATCCGACGATAAAACCGGCGCGTTTGGCGGGCAGTTTGCCGTGCAGACCGCTGCCGGACAGTATCAGCCGGAGGTCGAGAGCGGTGTTTTGGGCGAGGAATGCCGTGCGGTGCTGAAATCGTTTTTTGCCGAAATGCGCGCGCGCCGTGCTAAAAAAACAACCGAACCTTGCGAATCCGACGGTGCTGCGACCTGACGCCGCACCGCCTTTTTGCAAATTGCGAACGCAAAGACCAAGCCGAATAGAACGAAGGACATAGGTATGGATATCGGATTACTGTCAAAAAAATATGCGGTGCGCAGATTAGACCGAAACGATGCGGATATCGTTTATGATATGAGCCGTAAAAATGAGATTTTCTATCGATACCATCCGCCGTTTGTTACGAAGCAGAGCATCGCAGCGGATATGGAATCACTGCCACCGGGCAAGAGCTGTGACGATAAATACTACGTTGGCTTTTTTGAAAACAATGCATTGGTTGCGAACATGGATCTCATTTTAGGGTATCCAACAGAAGAAACTGCATGGATAGGTCTGCTGATGACAAATGTACGCTATCAGAACAGAGGGGTTGGTTCCGGTATCGTAAAGGATGTTTGCGCCTGCTTAAAACAATTGGGCTATCAAAGAGTCCGGGTGGGAGTGGACAAAGAAAACCCGCAGAGCAATTCTTTTTGGTCTAAAAACGGATTTTGTGTCATTTCGGAGACGGAGTATCGGGTTATGGAATTGGTAATATAATCCCCGAATTGCCGGTCTGCTGAAATCGGCTCTCTGCCGGGGAATAGCACCTCCAACCGTCGAGGTTTTCCAAAATAGTTTCCTGCCGGATTCTGCGTGGAAAGCAACCGGGAATTTCCCTGTTGACGCGCGAGCATGGGTTCGGTATAATAGAGATATCAACCAAGAGGAAGGAAATCGTTTTATGAACTGGACTGCCAAATGGATCGTTCCGGCAACGCCGATGGAAGACGTCTGCCCGGAATTTTATAAAGCTTTCTCGGCCAAAACTGTCCGAAAAGCGACGCTGACGGTTACCGCTATCGGTGTTTACGAGGCAAAACTCAACGGAAAGCGCGTTTCAAACTACGTCCTTGCCCCTGGTTGGACCTCGTTCAAAACGCGTCTCCAGTACCAGACCTACGACGTCACCGAGCTTGTCGGCGGCGAAAACGAACTGACGATCCTCGTCGGCCGCGGCTGGCACAGAGGCCCGTGGCGCTCGATCCGTCCGCTGCCACCGGCGGGGCTGCTCGCCGAGCTGACGATCGAATCGGCCGATGGCACGGTGAAGACGATCGCCACCGACGAAAGCTGGCAGGTGCGCGAGAGCTTCGTGCGCCGGAGCGAGCTCTATAACGGCGAATGGGCCGATGCGCGCGTGGAAAATGCGCCGCTGCAGCCGGTTGCGCTCTTTGAAAAGAGCATGGACAATCTGATCCCGCAGGAAGGCGAGATCATCTGCGAGCAGGAACGCATCCGCCCGCGCCGCATCTTCCAAACGCCCAAGGGCGAGACCGTCGTCGATTTCGGGCAGGAGGTCACCGGCTACGTCGAGTTTACGGTTACGGCCAAGGCCGGCGAGCAGGTCTCGATCTCGCACGCCGAAGTGCTCGACAAAGAGGGCAATTTCTATACCGAGAACTACCGCAGCGCCAAAGCGCGGCTGGAATACGTCTGCCGCGACGGAGTCCAGACCTACAAACCGCACCTGACCTTCTTCGGCTTCCGCCACATCCGCCTCGATGCTTTCCCGGGAACGCCGAAGCTTGACGATTTTACGGCGATCCTTGTCAGCTCGGAGCTGAAGCGCACGGGCAAGATGCGCTGCGGCCACGCGATGCTCAACCGCCTCTACGAAAACGTCACCTGGGGGCAGCGCGGCAACTTCCTTGATATTCCCACCGACTGCCCGCAGCGCGACGAGCGCCTTGGGTGGACGGGCGACGCGCAGGTGTTCGTCAAGACGGCCTGCTATAACTACGACGTCAACAAGTTCTTCCAAAAATGGCTCGGCGATCTCGCCGCCGATCAGCTCGAAAGCGGCGCCGTGCCCAATTTCATCCCCGCCATCGGCGAAAAAGGCTGCAGCGCGGCTTGGGGCGACGTGGCGGTGATCGTGCCGTGGCAGCTCTATCTCTCCTACGGTAATAAAGATGTGCTTGCCCGCCAGATGGAAAGCATGAAGGCTTGGGTGCGCTACATCGGCAACGATACGAAGGATCCCTATCTCTGGACCGGCCACGGCCATTTCGGCGACTGGCTGGGGCTCGATGCGCCCGTCGGCAGCTACAAGGGCAGCACGCGTGAGGATTTCATCGCCTCGGCGTTCTACGCCCACTGTGCGGGCTTGCTGGCGAAAATGTCGGAGATCCTCGGCGAAGATCCGGCGGAATTCCGCGATCTGCGCGAAAAGATCGTCGCCAAGTTCCGCGCGACCTATCCGGAATACCAAACGCAGACCGAGTGCGTGCTCGCGCTGGTCTTTGCGCTTACGCCCGATCCCGCCGCGACCGCCGCGGAGCTCGCCAAACGCGTGACCGACTGCGGCACGGCGCTGCAGACCGGTTTCGTCGGCACGCCCTATATCCTCTACGCGCTCAGTCAAAACGGCTACGCCGATCTCGCCTATGATCTGCTTTTGCGCGAGGCCTATCCCTCGTGGCTCTACCCGATCAAAAAGGGCGCGACCACGGTTTGGGAGCACTGGGACGGCATCATGGAAAACGGCGATTTCTGGAGCGCGGATATGAACTCCTTCAACCACTATGCCTACGGCTCGGTCATGGGCTGGGTCTATGAAGAAGCGGCCGGCATCCGTCCGCTGGAGACGGCACCGGGCTACGAGCGCGTTGCCATCGCGCCGCAGCCGGATTCTCGTCTCGGTTGGCTGGAAGCGTCGGTCGAAACAAAGTACGGCACGGTTTTCTCCGGTTGGTACTACGAGACCGAAGGTCTGCGCTACGAGATCCGCACGCCCGTCGAAGCCGAGGTCACGATCAACGGCGAAACCAAAACGCTTGCCCCGGGCAACTATCTTTTCTTTGCGTAAAAAATCCGACCTGCCGTTTCACCAAGTGTGAAACGGCAGGTCGGTCTGCTATGATAACAGAAAACAGAGGAGGAGCCTTTATGAAGTCAATGCTTGCGACCAACAAAACCGCGCATTACCAAATCGTCCTTTCTCCCGAGGCCACCGAGCAGGAGCGCTATGCCGCCTCCGAACTCCGCTACTATCTCGAACGCATGACGTCGGCGATCTTTACCGTCACGACCGAACCTTCCGAAAATATGATTGCCGTCGGCGCGGCTGCCGCGCAGCTCGCCATTGCCGACGATGCCCTCGGCGACGATGGCTTCATCGTCCGCACGGTCGGCTCGTCGGTGGGGATCTTGGGAGGCAAGCGCGGCGTGATCTACGGCGCGTACGAATTTTTAGAGGCGCTCGGCTGCCGCTTCTTCACCGCAACCTGCGAAAAGATCCCCACCGCCCCCGACCTTCCGCTGCCCGAGATCGATACGCGCCAAGTGCCCGTTCTCGAGTTCCGCGACCATAACTACTACGAATTCACGCAATATCCGCGGTTTGCCGTCAAATCGCGCATCAACGGCTACTTCACGCCGATCAAAGAAAAATTCGGCGGCCACGTTTCCTACGCCGTTTTCTGCCATTCGTTTGATTATCTGGTGCCGCCGGACAAATACGGCGCCGAGCATCCGGAGTATTTTGCGCTGATCAACGGCGAACGCAAGGTCATACGGGAACGTTCACAGCTCTGTCTGACCAACCCCGATGTGTTGGAGATCGCCATCGAAAGTGCGCGCCGCGCCCTGCGCGAGCATCCCGAAGCGCGCATCATGTCGATCACGCAGAACGACTGGGGCGAGCATTGCGAGTGCGAGGCCTGCCGGGCGATCGACGAAGCCGAGCATAGTCCCTCCGGCACGATGCTGCGTTTCGTCAACGCGATCGCCGAGCGGCTGGAGCCGGAATTCCCCGACGTCATCTTCGATACCTTCGCCTACCAATACACGCGTCCGGTCCCGGCGATCACGCGCCCGCGCAAAAACGTCTGCGTGCGCCTGTGCTCGATCGAGGCGTGTTTTGCCCATCCGTTTGAGACCTGCGACGACGACAGCCGCTGCGTTACCCGTCCCGACGGCTCGAAATCGTCGTTCATCACCGACCTCACCGATTGGGGTGGCTGCTGCGACCGGATGTACATCTGGGACTACACGACCTGCTTTGCCCACTATCCGTCGCCGCATCCGAACTGGCGCGTGCTGCAGCCGAACATGCGGACGTTCATCAAAAACAACGCCAAAGGCGTTTTCGAACAGGCCAACGGCGCCAGCCGCGGCGGCGTCGACCTGAACGAGCTGCGCGCCTACGTGCTCGCCAAGCTCCTGTGGGATGCCGAAACCGATGTCTCGCGCCACATCCGCGAATTCACCGACGAATTCTACGGCGACGCCGCGCCCTACGTGCGGGAGTATATCGACTTTATCTGCGATAAGGTCGAGCTGGAAAATATCCACGTCGGCTTTAACGATAACCTCGAAAGTGAACTTTTCCGCAAGGAAAACACCGACCACCTCGCTACGCTGGTCAAACGCGCCAAGCAGGCCGTCGCCACCGATCCGCTGCGGCTGTGGCGCGTGGGCAAGTGGGAGCTTTCGGTGCGATGGGTCAAGCTGAAGCGCAACGCGATGCTGGAAGGCGTGCTCGATCCCGAAGAGGCCAACCGCTTCTTTGCCGATTGGCAGGCCTACGGTCTGACGCGCATCGACGAATGGGTCTCGCGCGAAACGACCCACCGCGCGCTGCTCCATGGGCTTTGGCGCGGCACCGAATTCTACGAACACTGGTCGGAAGAGGGCGGCGAGGAACTATAGGGCAATCGATCGCAAGATCGTCTTGACGGAGTGGTTTTATTTGCCGAAACTTTGCAATGATCTAAGGAGGATCTTATGAAAAAACGCCTGTCCCTATTGCTTTGCCTGCTGTTGATCTTTTGCCTGTGCGCCTGTGGCGGGGCGGAATATCCGAAGAGTGACGATTTTTCCGTCGACGTACCCGCTGACGAGATCTTAGCATCGGTCAAAGAAGGCGGATGGGTCGTTACCGAGAACAGCCGCGTGCGTGCGGGCGAGGAACTCATGCACGCGTTTTACGACGCCTGTATGCGCGGGGAATCCGGCAGCGTTTCGATCGCATCGTACTATACGCTCGATCCCGAACGCGTTTCGGCCGAGCTCTACGCGCAGGAAAAGGACAGCTATCCGCGTATTTTCCTCACCGAGCTCTCGTTCGATGGAGAAGAATACCGCGTGGTCACGCGCTGGTCCATCGAAGCCGAACCCGAGACCGACGCCCGCTATCCCTATCTTCTGCACCTGGAAGGCGACGCACCGGTGCCGTACGCGCTCTATGACCGCTACGACCGCTACGTCCTTGCCGAAAACGCCGAACTCACGATGGAAAAAATCGACCGAGAGCTGTTAAGCTCTGCCCCTTTGCCGGACGGCGGTATCGGCCGCTATGATATCGTGTACTCAAATCTCATCGGCGAAGGTGGCCGGAGCGGACAGTAAAATTATGCATCGATTTCTCCGAAACCGTGTGTCGGTCCGTTAATTTAGTAGAAGACCAAGCCGAAAAGGAGGAACTTACCGTGAAAAAACTGCGTTTTCTATGGTTCGCTGCCGCAATGCTGCTGCTGGCGGGCGCGTTTTGCGGCTGCGGTGCGGGTGATGTCGACGTGCCGACAGAGGATAAAGTCCATATCCTTGCCGGCGGCGAACGGATCGTACCGCACGTCCACTTTGTCAACAGTATGACGTGGGATGGTGAGCATTTCCTAGCCGCCGATGCCTTCGGTTTCAGCTTTTCGCCGGAGGTCTCTCTGCCTACGCTTGTCTACGCCGACGATCTGATGGCACTTCCTGCCGAGGGGATCGAGACGGGCACGCGGATCCGGATCGTGGATTTTGAAACGCGTGCTCCGATTTTCCGCTCAGCCGAAATCTCGTCGTTGGAGGTGCTGCCGGCGGGCAAATACTACGCGGCGATGTTCGCCTCCCAAAAGGGACGCTATATCGAGGAAATGGATCGGTACGAATCCACGAACTACGAGTGCGCGTTTATTCTGGAACTGCCGGATCGCGGCTCGGCCGTCACGCTTTCTGCCGAGCAGCCGATCTGCATCCGCACGGATGTGGAAGTAATCGTTCCCTACTCCCGCACCTTGCGCGTGACACCGCCGGACGGCGGCGCGGTACAGGTTTTGCAGCCGTCGATCTATGGGGAGCTGGCCGCCTACGAAACAGAATTCCCAACGATCGCCTATGCGGAGGATCTTGCGATCGAATGTTTGGCTTCTGTCGCCGGTGAGCTGCGGGTCACGGTGCTGGATGCCGAAACGCAGACACAACTGTTTTTCGGGAAAGAGCTTTCTGCTTTGGGTACGCTGCCGGCGGGACGATATTACGTCTATTTTCAAACCGAGGTGTACGATCTGTACGCGGAGTCCGACGCGAAAACCGGCGATCAACAAAACGAATACGTATTTTGCCTGACGGTTGCGTAAAAAAACTTGCCGCCCGCAGAAAAAACTGCGGGCGGCATTTTTATCTTTTTTTGCGAAAAAACTGTACCAATCTCGTCGCCAACGACGAGACGAGTGCGCCGGCCAGCGAGATCGCCGTGCAGAGCCCGAGGATCGGAAGGGGGAGCGGTACGAGGGAAAAGAGCGCGGAGAGGGTGGGCAGATAGATCGCCGCCGCCAAGACTGCCAGCGACGATAAAACGGCCAGCACGAGCCAGCGATTTTGGAAGATCGCTTTCGAAAACATCCCTTTTTGTTCCGAGCGGCATTCAAATACGAAAATGAGCTGGCTCACAGCGAGCGTGACAAACGCCGCCGTGCGCGCCGCGCCGAGGCTATTTGTGTCAGCCTGCACCCATGCGAAGATGCCGAGCGTGCCGAGGGCGATGAAGAGCCCGCGCAGCAGGATCTTGACGGCAAGGCCGTGGGCGAAGATGCTTTCTCCGCGCCCGCGCGGACGGCGCCGCATCAGATCGGGCGCAGCCGGATCGGCCGAAAGTGCCATCGCCGGCAGTCCGTCGGTCACGAGGTTGACAAGCAGGATGTGCACGGGCATCAGCGGCATCGGCAGCGCCAGCACGATCGCGGCAAACATCGTCAAGACCTCACCGAGGTTTGAGGAGAGCATATAGCGGATAAACTTGCGGATGTTGTCGTAGATCATGCGCCCCTGACGGATGATCGCCACGATCGATGCGAAGTTGTCGTCGAGCAGCAAAACGTCCGATGCTTCCTTGGTCACGTCGGTGCCGGTGCGGCCCATGCAGATGCCGATGTCGGCCTCCTTGACCGCCGGCGCATCGTTGACGCCGTCGCCGGTCATCGCCGTCACCAACCCGCGCCGTTTCAGCGCCCGTACGATCGTCAGCTTGTGCCGCGGCGAGACCCGTGCGTAAACGCTGACGTCGGCAGCAACGGCGGCGAGGGTCTCTTCGTCCATTTCGTCGAGCTCCTCGCCGGTCAAAACACGGTCGCCGCTTTGGGCGATCCCGAGCTTTTCGGCGATGGCGAGGGCGGTCTCGCGGTGATCGCCGGTGATCATCACGGGCCGGATCCCGGCGCGGCGGCAATCGGCAACGGCGGCAAGCGCCTCTCTGCGCGGCGGATCCATCATCCCGACCAAGCCTAAAAATACGCCGTGCTGCTCGGCTTCCTCCTCGGTGGCCGCGTCGAGGTTCGGGCGGTAAGCGATCGCCAAAACGCGCAGCGCGCCTCGCGCCATTTCGCTGTTAGCTGCCAAGATCGCCCGCCGATCCGCCGGGCTCAAAGGCACGATCGCACCGTTTTTGAGGATGCGGTCGCAGCGCGGCAGAATGACATCGGGCGCACCTTTGACGTGCGCGGTGAGAACGCCGCCCTCGGCGGTGACCACGCTCATGCGCTTGCGCTCGGACGAAAACGGGAATTCGCGCACGCGTGCGTGCGCTGCCGCCAGGGAACGGGCCGAAAGTTTGGCGTCGTGCGCGGCCAAAACGATCGCCCCTTCGGTCGGATCGCCGACGGCGACCGTGCGTTTGCCGCGGTGCTCAATGCGCGCGTTGGAGCAGAGCATGCCCGAAGTCAAAAGCTGCGTGAGTGCGGGCGAGGACGGGGCAGGGCAGTCTTGCAGCTTTCCGTCGGCGAAGAATCTGGTCACGGTCATGCGGTTTTCCGTCAACGTGCCGGTCTTATCCGAACAGATCACGTCCACGCAGCCGAGCGTCTCCACCGCCGGAAACCGCCGGATCACCGCCGACTGCCGCGACATCCGCGAGATGCCCATCGCCAGCGAGACCGTGACCACCGCCGGCAGCCCTTCGGGGATCGCGGCGACGGCGAGGCTGATGCCTGAAAGCAGCATCGTGATTGCGCTCTCCCCGCGCAAAATCCCCGTGACCGTCACGCCGGCGCAAATCACCAGACAGCAGACTACCAAGACCTTGCCCAGCGTTTTCAACCGTTTTTGCAGCGGCGTGGGCTCGGCCTCGGCGTTTTCAAGAAGCTCGGCGATCTTTCCCATCTCGGTTTTCATTCCCGTGGCGGTCACGATCGCCTGTCCGCGTCCCTCGGTCACGAGCGTTCCGGCAAAAACCTTGGCAGCCGTGCGCGATTTGCGCACGGCGAGCGATTCGCCGGTGAGCATCGATTCGTCGCAGGCGAGTGCGGCGATCTCGGTGAGCTCGCCGTCGGCGCCAATGCGGTCGCCCTCTTCCAAAAGAATCAGATCTCCCGGAACCAGCTCGGCCGCCGCCACGATCTGCTCTTTTCCGTCGCGCACGACGCGCGCCGTCGGTGCGCCCATTGCCTTCAGCCGTTCGAGCGCGCGCTCCGTGCGGTATTCCTGCAGGATCCCCAAAAGAGCGTTGACCAAAACGATCGCCAGCACGGAAAACGCCTCGGTGAACTGGTGCATCAGCGCGCTGACGATCGCCGCGCCGATCAAAACGAGCACCATATAGTCTTTGAATTGTGCGGCGATGATCGTCCAAAGCTTTGTGCCCTGCTTTTGCGTCAGTTCGTTGCGGCCGTATTCCTTAAGCCGCCGTGCGGCCTCGGCCGATGATAATCCCCTGTATTCCGGCACCGTCCTCATCCTTTCGGTTTGTGTTGGTATATTTCTATGAGCGGAGCAGGGCGGATATGAGAACGTTGCGGAGGGGAACGAATTGTGATAAAATTTTTATTGAGGTATCGCGAAACCACCGAACCGACCGGGCAAATTTTCGACTATGATATGGAGTACACGATACTGAGGGAATGCTATGGAAAAACCGACGCTGCAAAGCTATATCGAACCGCTGTTTGCGGTCGCCGTTCGGAAATGCGAACACATCACAGATGCCGAAGATCTGGTGCAGGAGACGATCCTTGCAGCTTTGACGTATCTTTCGGAAGGAAAAACGATCGAATTCCCCGAAGCATGGCTGAAAACGGTCTTGGAGCGGAAATACTGCGACCTGATGCGGCGTAAGTATCGCCAGTCTGCGGCGCAACTTACGGATCTTGCGGATGCAGAAGCTGCCGGAGATCTTGTCAGTAATCTGATCCGCCGTGAAGAAGAAGTACGCGTGCGCCGGGAAGTGGCGTTTTTGAGCAAAACGTACCGTGATATTGTGGCGCGCTATTATTTTTATGGGAAAAGTATAAAAGAAATCGCGGAAAAAACGGGAATTCCGGAAGGAACCGTGAAGAGTCGGTTGGATGTTGGCCGGCGTCTTTTGATGAAGGGGATCACGCGAATGGACGGCTATTCAGAGCACAGCTTTATGCCCCGGCATTTATCGCTGAATATCAGCGGTGTTGCGGGGAAATACGATGCACCGCGTTGCCTGGTCCCGCGAGACGACTTGCTGGCGCAAAACCTGCTGATCCTCGCCTATGAAAAGCCGATCACCGTTTCGGATCTGTCCCGCGCACTCGGTGTCGCCGCCGCATACGTCGAGCCTGTCGTCAACCGCTTGGTGGAAGGCGAGCTGATGCAAAGGATGGGTGACGGCAAGGTCTACACCGATTTCGTCATCTATCATGCCGGGGATCACAGCAAATACATCGACGAACAGGAGATGTTTGCCCGCGAACACGCCGATGCCTTTTGTATCCCTGCGCAAAAAACGATCGAAAAGCTGCGTCAAACACCGTTTTACAGCCTGCGCTTGGAACGGTTCTTGCTGATTGCGATCGCCGAAGGCGCGGTGTGGCAGAGCATGGATGGTTGCCGTGCGCAGACCGTGTTTCCCGACCGAAAGGACGGAGGCAAATGGGTGGCGTTTGCGACCTTGGTGCATCCGGACGAAACCACTGACGAGAAGCTGCTGCGTGCGAGCCGATATACGCTGTACGGCAGACGCGATACCGTAATCGAACGGTATCTGGACGGAAAAAACCTGCTGATGTGCAATTTTGAAACGATGCTGTATCCGGAACCGAAGTTTTCCAGTTTGGATTTTCGCACGGTGCGCGAATGTGAAGAGCAGATACTGCGGTTGTTTTACGTCGTTGCAAAGAAAATCGATCCCTTCTCCGTCGGGGTCGATCCGTGCGTGGTGGCGGCAATTCCGCTGCTGACAAAACGCGGCTTTCTTGCGGAGGAAGACGGCAGACCAAAGCTTTGCATCCCTCACCTGACGCGTTCGGAGTTTGCGGTGTTTTGCGCGATTTTCCACACGGCAAAAACGGAAGTCGCACGAGCGCTGTCGACACCGATGGCAGCATTTTTGCAGCATCATCGGAAAAAGATCCCGTCGCACCTGAAAAGCGTGCCCGAACAAAAATTGACCATGCCGTATGAGCCGCAACCGATGATGTTTGTGGCGGAGGCGATCCGGCGCGGTCTGCATCCGCAGGATCTTGGGGAGCCGTGCCCGGAAACGATCGTGGTCTTTGACTGAAAAGGGAGGAACAAACATGGTGAAAACGAGTCTGCAAATCATCGGAAGATTCTTTGTGATGATGCTGGTGGTCATTTTGGTGATCCATATGGTGATGTATCGGCTGCTTAACGGCATTGTCTTTGAAATGCTTTTGGGCATGAGCGCACAGGCGGCGTACAATACGATGGTGTTTTTGGAATTTTTTGCCATGATTGCGCTGTACTGGTTCCTTGTCCTGCGGCCGCTGAAAGGGGACGTGTTGGAACTGCTGAAGGCCGGGCAAACGACGCGGAAAGCGCTCGTCGATGTGCTGCGTTCTCCCGGTCTCTGGTACTTTTTGATCGCCGCTCTTTTGGCCGTTTATCCGTCGTTTGGCGATACGACGGCTTTGGTCGGCTCTCCGCCAAATCAACGCGAGGAATTTCGCGGCTTTCTCAGCGGATTTGCACCGCTGGGGCCGTTTCGGATGGTCGTTTCGTCGCATATTCTCGGCTATGCTCTAAACGTGCTTTCGTTCGGGGCGCTGCAAACGGGTGTGACCTGGCTGTTTGTACGGAAGGCAGAGAAAAATCGCTTGGGTTGACGATGGCGAATGGGTGTGCACAATAAAGAAAATCCATGTAATTTGACTGGAAACAGAAAGAAAAATCGTACGCTCGATCGCTCCCGGGGGTGTGAATATGCGGAAGTATCGTGAAAAAATCTTGGACGTGTTCAACTGGACGGTTCACGCGATGGTCAGCTTTGTGGCAGCCTCATTGGCCGCTCACTTCGTCTTTGGCGGTCTGCTTCGGGATTTTTTGGAAGGCGTTTGGAAATGGGAACGGCAGACTACCTACAACGTGACGCTTTTGGCTGCGCTTTTCGTTGCAGGAGTGATCTATGCCACGGTTATTTTGCGGTTTCGCCGCTATGAGGTACAGGATGTGCTCAAGGGCGGCGAGAGCATCGGCGATATCCTTAAAAAACGGTTTTGGCTGCAAAATTCGATCTTTTTGGCGGTGTTTGCCGTCGCTGCGTTTGTGCTTGCGCAGGTCGGTGTTACCGAGCGCCTGTGGATTGGTACGTCGATCCGCGCCGGAAAAAATATTTTTTCCTCGGATTGCGAGGCCTTTTGGCCGCCGCTGAGCTTCATTGCTGCCTGCGGTGCATTTGTGCCGATCATTCCGCAGGGCTGGCTCGCGTGGGTTTGTAACGTTTCCGCCTACGCCGCGATGCTTTGGGGCGGAACGTGGTGGTTTGTTTACCGCACCGACCGCAAATTGCTCGGGAAAAAGATGAAAAAAACGTGAGCGCTATCAACTGCGGGTAGATGCAAATCAAAACGGATTCTATTGACGAAAACCGGCTGCTTTGTTATAATAAAAACAAAGCCAGCCGGTTTTTGTACGGAAAACGAGGGGAGGGAGCGGGATGAAGCAACAAAAAGAGCTTTGGCTCGATATTTTGAGTTCGGCTTTGTATGCGCTGATCAGCTTTGTGGTTGCAACGTATTTTGCACAACTGATCCTGATCAATTTTGCCGATAAGCTGCTGTTTCAGATGATTCTGGGGTTCAGCATCCAAGGGTCATATAATCTGATTTTGTTTTGCGCCCTTCTGATGACCGGCATTTTGTATGTCGCGGTCATTCTGCGGTTTCGCCGTTTTGAGGTGCAGGATGCACTCAAAGATGGCGAAAGCATCAGCGAGATCGTCAAAAAACGGTTTCTGCGGCAAAATCTGGTGTTTTTGGCGACATTTGCCGTGTGCGCGTTTATCCCGGCGTGGGTCGGGATGGCGGAAACCGCAGAGGTCGTGTCCACGAGAGGCGGTAATGTGGTCATGACGTCGGAACGCGAAATTTTTGGCGGCGCGGAGGCATTCTTTCTCTCCTGCGGCGCCTTTGTGTCGGTTGTACCGTATCGCTGGCTCGCGTGGCTTTGTAATATCGCCGCCTACGCCGCGATGCTTTGGGGAGGAACGTGGTGGTTCGTACGCCGCACCGACCGCAATTTGCTCGGCAAAAAACAGAAAAAGACGTAAAAAATCCGCGGTTTGGAGATTTCCAAACCGCGGTTTTTCAGGTCAGTCTTTCTGATAGATCCGCAGATAATCGACGAAAAACTCGCTCATTTGCGTTTTGTCGGCCGGCGCATTTCCCGGGATACACATCGAAATGCAGACCTCCTCATCGACCTCGGAAACGCCGTCGCCCCAGCTCGTCTCGCTGACCATGCGGCCGTCGACAAAGAAGCGGTAGACCTCCTCCGTCCATTCGAGCGCGTAGGTGTGGTAGGCGGTAAAGCAGTCGGGGATGTCGACGCGGATGGGGTAGGGGTGCTCGGTGCCGTGGCCGGCGAAGGTATAGGGCGGATGCCGCATCCCGGTAACGTGGATGTTGGCGTCAACACCGGGACTGCCGGGATAGGTGGGCGTTCTGTCGCGTCCGCGGCCGGATTCGATGATGTCGATCTCCGCACCGCCGGGGCCGCCGCGCGAGATCGACGGCGTGTAGGGCCCGCGCGCCTGCAGCCAGAATGCGCTCCAGAACCCGGTCGGGTACGGATCGGAGCAGATGGCGCGGATCTCGAAGTAGCCGCGGAGGTAGCGCTCGCGCAGGTGCAGGTCGGCGCCGTACCAGCCCTCGCCGAATTCGCCGTCGGTGCGGTAGGAGCAGCGGAGGATGAGGTTGCCGTTCTCCACGCGCACCTGCGAAGGCGCGTTGAAGCCGCAGTTTTCCGGGCCGGTGTGGCGGTAATCCCATTTATCGAGGTCGAGCGAAGTGCCGTCGAAATCGTCGGCGAATACGAGACGGTAGCCGGTTAGATCCATATCGTTCAGCTCCTTTGGAAAAAAGGCGGCAAGGGATGCGTGCCGCCAAAATTGTCAGATCTTTTGGTAAACGCGCACGTAGTCGACGATCATTTCGCCGCTGCGCTCTTTGGCCGCGGCGGTCTCACCGGGCAGTTCGAGCGAAATGATCAGCTCTTCATCGACCTCGGAAACACCGTCGCCCCAGTTCGTTTCCCCGACGAGACGGCCGTCGACAAAGAAACGATAGACCTCGTCCGTCCATTCGCAGCCGTAAACGTGGAATTCGGTGAAGCAGTCGGGAATGTTGGTGCGGATCGGGTAGGGGTGCTGAGTAGAGTGGCCCGCGAATTCGTAGGGCGGGTTTTTCATGCCGGTAACGTGGATGTTGGTCTCAACGCCGGGGCTGCCGGGATAGGTGGGCGTTCTGTCGCGGTCGCGGAAGGCTTCGATGATGTCGATCTCCGCGCCGCCAATGCCGCCGCGCGAGATCTCGGCTGTGTAGGGCGCGCGCGCCTGCAGCCAGAAGGCGCTCCAAAAATCAGAACCGGCGGGATCGTTGCAGATGCAGCGGATCTCAAAGTAGCCGCGCGTGAAGCGCTGGCGGGCGCTGATCATGCCGGCGTACCAGCCTTCGCCGTATTCGCCGTCGGTGCGGTACTGATACTTCAAAATGAGATTGCCGCGGTCTAAAAATACCTGCGAAGGGGCGTTAAAGCCACAGCGGCGCGCACCGTTCGCGCGGTACTGCCATTTTTCGAGATCGAGCGTTTTTTCGTCAAAATTATCCTCAAAAACGAGCGTATAACCTTTCAGATCCATATCAATCACCTCAAGGGTAGTATAGCATGAATCGAAAATACTGTCAATCTTTTTTGGCAGAAAAGATTGACACGCCCTTTCGCCCGTGGTATTATCATAGTAGGAAATCAGAAAACAGGAGGATTTGCCATGACGCCCGTGAAGGATCGCCGCACCGCCGGTGCCGACGAACGCACGCCCTCGCGTGCCCAGTATTTCTCGTGGATCAACAACACCAACGAAGGCTCGACCGAAGCGCAAACGCTGGTCAACCTCGACTATTTCGGATATCTCAAAGAAACCTACGGGATGCAGATCGATATCTATGCCTGGGACGCCGGTAACCTCGACGGCGCTTCCGAGACCTACGAAACGCTCGATTCGCCCAAGATCCGTGCGCAGTTCCCCAACGGCTACGGCCCGGTCGCCGAAGCCGCCGCCAAGCACGGCATCCGCCTTGGCGTCTGGGGCGGCCCCGACGGCTTTGGCGACAGCGAAGAATCGGCCGAAGCGCGCCACGAGCAGATGGTCAAGCTCTGCCGCGACTTCCACTTTGCCCTCTTTAAGTTCGACGGCGTTTGCGGCGAGCTGCGCCCGGATCACCACGAGCACTTCGTGCGCATGATGCGCGAGTGCCGCCGCTATTCGCCCGATCTGATCCTTTTAAACCACCGTCTGTGGCTCGGCGAAGAGGGAATGCAGCACGCGACGACCTTCCTTTGGGAGGGCCGCGAGACCTACGTCGACATCCACATTGGCAACACGATGACCGCGCCGCACCACCGCGGCTATCTCGCCAGCTTCGGCAACACCCCCTCGCTTCTGCGCCTGACCGAAGACCACGGCGTCTGCCTGTCCTCGTTCCTCGATTATTTTGAAGACGAACTCATCATCCAGGCCTTTGGCCGCAGCCTGATCCTCGCGCCGGAGATCTACGGCAACCCGTGGCTCCTGCGCGACGACGAGCACGCGCGCCTCGCCCGAATCTATAACCTCCACCGCCGCTGGCGCGATATCCTCGTCTGCGGCATGCTCCTGCCCGGCGGCGAGCACTATCCGCCCCACGCGGTCGCCCGCGGCTCGGCTTCGCATCGCTTCCTCTGCGCTGGCAACACGAGCTGGCAAACGGCGACGATGCGCGTGCGGCTTGATATGGAGATCGGCCTTGCCCCGTGCGAAAAAGTCGCCGTGGCCATCCACCATCCCTACGAGGAGTGGATCGGCGAATTTGCCTACGGCGACGTGGTCGACCTGCCGATCGCGCCGTTCCGCTCGACCCTTGTGGAGATCTGCGACGCCGCAGAGGCCGATCCGATGCTCTCGGGATGCCGCTATGAAGTGCTCCATGAGGATGAATCGGGCAAGGTCGACCGCGTAAAGATCGTTTCGTCGACCGGAACGATCGCCTGGAGCGACGGCCGCCCGTTCGACTGCTCGATCGCCGCCTTCGATGCGACGGTGCGCGCGCCAAAGTACCTCGGAGGGACCGAGGAAGATGCGTTTGCCGAAATTCCGGCCGATGCCAACGCCCTGTTGGAAGCGGCGCTGTTTGTCCAGAATCACGATTCGCTCGAAGCGCGGGAGCTGATCCGCTCGGGCGAAACGCGGATCCCGGAAGTCAAGGCCGCGCGCGACGCCTTCTTTGACCAGGCGACCTATCGCCTGCGCGGGTGCGAATCGCGCTTTGCCTTCGACGGCAAGGAAGATACCTTCTTCGATGGGCTTTCCAAATGCTATTTCGGCGGGTTCCGCATGGACGGCGGATGTTTGCGCGTCGATTTCGGCGCGGTCTATGATGCCGACGAGATTCGCTTTACCTATTTTGATATCGATGTGCCGACCGCCAATGAAAAAGCCAAACAGGCTCTGGTGCCGACCTGCACTTATTCGACCGATCTGCGGGATTGGCGCGAAACGACGATCGAAACCGTCTCCACCGTCCGCAACGAGACGATCGATATGCTCGTGCACTGTGTGCATAACATCACGCAGGTCAGCGGCCGCCGCCGGATGGTCACCTATCGCCTCGATACGCCCGTGCGCTACTTCAAAATGCCCGTACCGATCGACCATATCTACGAGATCGCGCTTTACAAAAACGGCGAAAAGCTCGCGCTTGAGTCTCCGCGCGCCAATAACCTACTGCCCGCCGACCGCAAGGTCTGCTACGCGAAGGAACTGCCTGTCGAGGTTGCGGCCGAGGACTGGCGCGAGGGTTGCTATCTGGCGATCGGTTTAGAGGGCGACCACGGTGTCGAAGGCGCATACGCCGTTTTAGAGATCGACGGCAAGATCGTTGCCGCGCCCGACCGTGCGCCCGGCTACAATTCCAACATCTGGGAATGCCCGATGAGCCATCTGAAGCGCACCGGCCACCACTACACCTACTATTTCCCGCTGGAAAAAGACTGGTGCGGAAAACCGATCACCGCACGCGTGCTCGGTGTCGACGATGCGAAAAAGGCCTACGGCCTCAGTGCCTATCTCTGCGACAAAAACGGCGAGCTCGACGGCGTTGTCGCGGAGCTGTGAGGAGACTGCCGATGACTGTTTATCAAGGACGGCCGGAGAATTGCGCAGGCCGGAGCGAAGTGGAGATCCGCTGCTACGATCTGCTCGATTCTCTCGGCATTTCTTACCGCGGCGTCGACCACGAAGCGGCGATGACGATGGAGGATTGTGTTGTCGCCGGAAACGCGATCGACGTGCCGATCTGCAAAAATCTGGTACTCTGCAACCGCCAGCAAACGGCGTTTTACTTGCTGTTGATGCCGGGCGACAAGCCGTTTAAAACCAAAGACCTCTCCGCGCAGATCGGTTCGTCGCGCCTTTCGTTTGCATCCGAAGCGCACTTGGCCGAGCTCTTGGGCGTTACACCGGGATCGGCGAGTGTTTTGGGGTTGCAAAACGACAAGGATGGGTGCGTTAAGCTCCTGATCGACGAAGAGGTGCTCGCTTCGCCGCAGTTTGGCTGCCATCCGTGTAAAAATACCACCAGCCTTGGCTTTTTGACCGCCGAACTGACCGGGCGCATCCTGCCCGCACTCAACAGGGAGTGGCAGACCGTGAGCCTGCCGCGCTACGAAGTGGAATAGATCATAAAAAGAAAACTCCGAAGAAGCAAATTTGCTTCTTCGGAGTTTTTTAGATGCTAAAAATGAAATCGGCTTCAGGTCGGCTTAGAAAATGCGGTCAATAGAGTCGGCCGCGTCGAGATACCAGTCGCCGTCGATTTCCACGATCGCGATCGTGACATAGTCGATCTCTTCGTCCCATTCATCGCCGTAGGAGATGCTGAGAATCAGTTCCAGCTCAAAGAATTCGTAGTCCGTGACTTCCAGACCGTACTCTTCGTCGTAATATTCAACGAGTCCGTCGTAATCGCCGTCCTCATCTTGGGTGCGGTTTACGTTGTAATCCATGGAGAAGTCGTAACCTTCTGCGCGCAGCTCCTCCATGTTCTCTTCCCATCCTTCGTCCAGTTCGGAAACCACTTCGCGCAGACTGCCGGCATCCCAGTTATCGATGACGGAATCGAGCGTGTCTTCGTGGAGCTGGTCGAAAATCAAACCGGAATCGCCTTCGATGAAACCGCGGGCGACGGCCTCGGCAACGTCTTCCGCATCGCCGGATTTGTTCTCTTTGTTTGTCTTGTTCGTTTTGTTGGTTTTTTCGGTTTTGCTCGTTTTCTCCGTCTTGCTGGTGGTCACAGAGGGGTCGTCGTCATCACGGTTGCTGTTGCTGTTGTTGCTGTCGCCGAGGAGGACGATGAGCAAAACGGCGACCAGCGCAACGATCGCCACGGCACCGCCGATGATCGTCGCGAGCACACCTTTGCTCATCGGCTGCTTGGCCGGCATACCATAATACGGCGGCTGCATCGGCTGGGGCTGTTGGATCGGCTGCTGCATCGGTTGAGGCTGCTGCGCCGGGGCTGTGTAAATCGGTTCCTGAACCGGTTGCTGCGGCTGCTGAACGGGCTGTTGCTCGGCTTCGATCGGCGTGCCGCATTTTTGACAGAATACGGCGCCGTCGCCGCACTGAAATCCGCATTTTTTGCAAAACATGAAAATATCCCCCATCACTTTTTGACTGTTATTATTATAGCACCCTTTTTCGACGGTGACAAGATAAAAAGACCGGTTTCCCGGTCTTTTTAGAAAAATTCTAAGCTTTTTTTCGGAAGATCCGCACAGGCCCGAGCAAACCGGACGGCGGCATCTGGACGTAGGTCGAAAAATGCTCGCGGACGGCGTTGGCGAGCGTGTTGGCAACGGTGATTGTGAGCTTGTTTTCACCCGTGACGGCAGCGGACGTGACGTCGAAAACGTACGGCGGGGCGAAGCGCAACCCGCAGTCAATGCCGTTGAGCGTCACTTCGGCGTTGTGGCCGAGCGCGCCGAGATCGAGTAGGGCCGCATGTTCGGGGAGCTCGACGGTCGCTTCGTAGCGGATACGGCCGGAGAAGCGCGGCAGGCGGCGGGTCAGGTTGAAGAGCTCGGTGGTCTCGCAGTAGGGAGTAAAGGTTGCCAGATCGTCGTGCGGGGCGAGCGATACGCGCCAAGTGGGGGCAAGGGCGATAGGATCGGCGTATTCTGCGCGGGCAGGCAGATCGCTCGTGCCGGAGAGGAAGATGACGGAGCCGTACGGCGGCAGGCTGATCGCGACTTTGCCGTCGGCAGCCGCACCGCTGCATGTGGTGCCGAGTTGCAGCGACAGTTCGGTGTACGCACCCGTAAACGGCAGCGTGACGGTCGTATCGGCCGTGCGGATCGTGTCCTCGTTGACGAGCATCACGATCTCGGTCTCGCCGCGGCGTGCGTGGAGGTAGCGGAGCAGCGGGTAGTCGCCGGCAACACCGATGCCAGCGAGGTCGGCCAGATGGTCGGCGAGGGTATCGAGCGCGGCGGTTTCGCCTGCGGTGAGGTCTGCGGGGCGGCCATCGACGAAAACAATGCGCAGTCCTTCTGCCGCGAGTCGATTGAGGGTTTGACGGAGCTCGGCGGGCAGGCGCGGCGCATAGGGGACGACGAGGCAGCGGTATTCGCCGCCGGTGACGAGCGTGCCGTTTTCGACTTTGGCGGTTTTCAAGTGGTCGGCGCAGACGATATCGTAGTTGATGTGCGCTTCGTAAAGGCGGCGGGCCGGCTTCTGCACGAGCATGGCCGCGCTGCCGTTCATCCACTCCGCTTCGGCGTGGTAGAGGATCGCCGCCGGCGTGACGCGCGCAGCGCCTTCAAAGAGGTGCGCCGTTTTCTGCGCGTAGTCCATCACCGCTGCAAACCCGGCGAACTGCGGATCTTTTCCGCCGGCACCGAAGTGCGGCGGGCAGTCGTAATTGGGGAAAGAGGGCGAGAACGCGTGCGGCACAAAGCGGTTGATGCCGCGCACGAGCAAAAAGTCGATCAGCCATTTCATCATCGGCGAACCCTCGGCCCAACCGTACGCCCCGAATACCTCGCACATGGCCAAACCTCGTTTGGCCGGGTCGTTGGCCGCCGACGATGCGCCGAGCTGGCCGAGTACGTTGTGGAAAAATTCGGCATCAACCAGACCGGGGGCGCAGGTGGCGGCTGTGTCGAGATGGGCAAAGCCCGGCATGACTTGGTGCAAAACGATGTCAATGCCGCTCATGTGCTGTCCCTGCTGTGCGCGGAAAAAGTGCCCGGCGCTACAGGCGAGGCGCGTATGGGCGTTCATGTCTTCAATGATGTGGCCGATGTAGGCGACACCGCGTTCCTCGCACCATTTTCCTACTTGGCCGGCGAAGTTATCGGCGTATTTTTGGGTCACGATATCCATGTAGGCATAGCGGAGCTCACCGCCGACGGACGGATCGGCCGCGTCGAACCAAAGGAGCGGCGCATAAACACACGGATCGACGCCGACGCGCGCGGCAAGCTGCGCGCAAACGCCCTCCGTCCATGGCAGCGCCACGCCGGGCTGACCGACGGTCGCGGTGAAGGAGTAGAAGCCTTTGTCGTTTGCGAAATAGTGATTCTGGAAGCACGGCTCATCGGCGAAAAATCCCGCCAGCGTCGTGCCGAATTCGTCCTTGTAGTGCGCGTAGTGCGGCTCGTAGACCGCGTCGATCAGCACTCTGACCGATTCTTCGCGCAGCATATCGATGTATTCTTCGTTGGAGAAGTGGGTGGAGGCAAACACGTAAAACACGCGCCAGAACCCCTCCGGCACGTTCCAACAGAGCATGTCGTCGTAAACGTGGTCGGTGAGCACGATCGGTTCGCCGCAAAGCTCCTCGCCGCTACCGGTGCGGCGGAATGCGCAGACGGCGAGCAGCTCGTCGTCGAGCTTATGGCGGCGGATCACGGCCGTCGCTTCTCTCGCCGGGCCCTGGAAATCGACGTGCGATTCGATCAACGTGCGCGGTGCGAGATGCGGATACTGCTCCTTGATCTTGCCGGCGGCGTGGCCGGTGGGAAAATGGTCGTCGTCGAGGATCCAAACCTGCATCCCGCGCTTTTTCGCCTCGGCGAGGATCAGATCCATGTCCCGCCACCAACCGTCGGCGCCGAATTCCGGATGCGTGCGCGATTCCACGCAAAAGGCGCGGCATCCGCTTTGATAAATCGATTCGATCTGCGCGGGGATCTGTTCGGTGTGGTTGCCCTGCTGCCAGTAAAAGGGGAGCATATAGTTGCCGGTTTTGCCGGCGAGCACTTCGGCGAGCTGACGATCCATGGTTTTTGCCTCGTTTCTTTCGTGATCTACAGTGAGATTGTACCACAAACCCGTCAAAATCACAAGGGGCGCATAAAAAATCCCCTGCGGAGAACGCCGCAGGGGATGGGGTCAGATTTCGGGGACGGGATGAACCGGCTCTTCGCGGCCGCTTTGGATCGCACGTTCGATCGCGGTGTGGATAAATACCGGGGCGATGAACTCGCGGTAGTCCTTGGAAGGAGCACCTTTCAGAAGTTCGTAAAACTCCATGAATTCTGCCTGAAACGCCGTTTCAAAGCCAAAGGTATTGCCGATAACGGATCGTTCGCAGCTGACGGCGGCGTAGTAGAGGTAGTTGCCGTCGACGAAAACGAGCGTTACATCGCAGGCGTCGTAGCGCACCACGCAGGTGTAGGTGCCGTCGCTGGCGAACACGCGCACGCTCCGCGGATACGCGCCGAAAATCGTCGTCATCGCCTGCACGAGGTGCTGGCAGTAGAAGTGGAAACCGCCGTAGGGGTTTTCCATGTTGATCGGTGCGCGCAGGAATCCGCCGAGCACCTTGCCGTGCGCCTCGAGCGCGACGAGCGCGCGCATCGCCTGGATGTGTTCGGAGAATGCTGCGACCGATCCGCCGCAAACGCGCACGCCGTTTACTTTCAGATCGCGCATGAAAGCAACGGCGTCGTCTTCGGCGACGGTGATCGGCTTGTCGATGAACATGGGGATGCCGGAGGCGATATACGGCTTGGCGTAGGGGTAATGCAGACCGCCGTGGCGGGCGGTGACGACCAGACCGTCGATCTTGCCGACGAATTCGTCCGGTCGGTCGGCAACGGGTACACCGTATTCCTCCCGCAACTTTTCGGCGGCGGCACGGTCTTCGGAATAAACGCCGACGACCTCGACGTCTTCCACGCGCCGATCCTTGACGATGTAGTTGAGGAAGGTGTTGGCGTGGGAGTTTTCGCAGCCGAGGATCGCGATCTTATACATGTTTGCCACCGAGGAACTTGATCGGAAGAGGGTTCTGGGCGTGGATCGTTTCGAGCACGCCGACCAGCTTGGCGATGTTTTCGGTCTTGACCAAAAGCTCCGCCCCCGTCGTCAGGGTGTTGAAGAGCATGTTGTAGAAGCTTTCAACGGCGATGTCAAAGGCCGAACCTTCAAATTTGCCGCTTTCTTCGCGGGTGACGAGTTTTTCCGAGCAGTAGCGCGGCGTGCCGTCCTCGCCGCGGAGCGTATCGTAAAGGACCGGACGCGGATCGTTTTCGCCGTCGACGATGTACTTCATCTGGTAGGAGCCGTCCGTGCACTTATAAGTGCCTTTTGAGCCGTAGAGCTTGATGCGGAAGTCGTTGAAGGCGTCATTGCTGTGGATCTCTACGTCGGCCAGCGGCTTGCCGGGGGCGGTGAGGATGATCTTGGCGAAGTCGTTGGCGTCACCGCTGGTCAGTACGGTGTCGAGCTTGGAGTAGGCGACGGTGATGTCGTCGTAGCCCAAAAGGTCGACAGCGAGGCCGAGCGGGTGCGGGCCGGTGTTGTAAACGCTGCCGCCCATCTTTTCCTGCAGGGTCTGCCAGTCCCAACGGCGGGCGAAGCCGTTGTAGGCGATGCTGACCTGCTTGATCTCGCCGAGCTTGCCGCTTTCGATGATCTTTTTGGTCTCGAGGAAGAACGGCGTGAGGAAGGTCTGCTGGAAGACGGCGAGCGTGACGTTGTTTTTCTTGGCGGTATTGATCATCATCGAGGCCTCGAAGAAGTTGCGGGCCATCGGTTTTTCCACCAGCACGTTGTAGCCGTGATTCAAAAGATCGATCGTGACCGGATAGTGTTCGTCGGAGTACGATGCGTTGACAACGAGGTCGACCTTCGGCTTGTCAAACAGCTCGGTGTAGTCGGAGAGCACTTCGCAGCCCGGGTATTCTTCCAAAGCGCGTTCGCGGCGGAAATCGACGCGGTCGACGACGTAGACAACTTCAAAGTGGACGTTTTTGTCGGAACGCAAAAATGCGCCGTGGATATCGCGGCCGCTGCGTCCTTGGCCGATGATGGCGACTTTGCAGGTTTTCATAGCGTTACCTCCGTGAAAATCGTTGTTTCAGATGCGATATATCAGACGATATCTGCGTTTATCTTATCACAGTTTTACCGGCATTGCAAGCGTTTTGCACGAAAAAACAGACGAATGCGATAACTTTCCTGCGGATACCGATAAATTCTTTAGTTAGTATTGAAAAAATGGAAAATGCATGGTATAATGAATATGAACATTTACTCTGTCGCAGAATGTGCGCATAGCGTGCATTCTCGGCGGAAACAAAAAACGGAGGGTATCATTATGTTTTGTGGTAATTGCGGAACCCAGAACGCCGACAATTCGGCTTTCTGCAAAAATTGCGGCGCGCAGCTCAACGGTGCTGCCCAGCCCCAACAGCCGGTCTATCAGCAGCCTGCCTATGCTGTCCAGAAGAAACCGCTCGATAAAAAGCTGATCGGCATCATCGCCGGCGGCGCGGCGGCAGTCGTTCTCGTGGTCGTTCTGCTGATCGTTTTCCTTGGCGGCGGCGGTACTGCCGGCAGCCCGGAAGAAGTTGCGGAAAACTATGTCGATGCGACCATCAACCTCGACACCGACGGTCTCCTTGCTCTGGTTCCGGAAGTGGCGCTTGATTATGTCGCCCAAGAAGAAGGCTATGACGATATCGACGAAATGCGCGAAGATATGAAGGCCGGCGAAGACGAAATGGACGAAATGATGAGCATGATCGACCTTGATGTTGACTGCGAAGTCGTGAAGACCACCGACTACAAAAAAGCCGATCTCCAGGACGTTCAGGAATTCTACGAAGAAGAATTCGAAGTCGAAGTGACGGCGGCCGTTGCTGTCGAAGTGGAAATCAACATGGAAATTTCCGCGATGGGTCAGACGATGAAAGAAAGTACCGAACTGACGATCCCGGCGATCGAAATCGACGGTACTTGGTACATCGACATTGTCGAATTCGGCCTCAGCGACTTCAACCCGTTCTAATTTCTTGCGAAAACAAATCAACAAACGCGCAGTTTTTCTGCGCGTTTGTTTTTTATATTGGTTATGTTAATTTGTGAAGCATTCTGCGTATTTGGCATCCGATTGGATTCGTTCTTTCAATGCGTCTGTGAAGACTCCCATCCATCCTTCTAACCAAAAATGTTTGGATAACGCCAGAACGTTCTCGGTAGGGAAGGTTACTTTTGCTACCAACGGTGCGGTGTATTGGTATATACCTTGGTTCCGAATAGACTCATAGCTCTTTTTGTGTTCAAATCCCTTTTTGAAATACTCAAATGCTTTTTCTGCGCCTTCTCCAAATCGCGCTTCATAAAGCGCGGCGTTCAGATATAATTCACAGATATGAACATGACAACGCCCGCATCTGCCATCGCTGAAAACCGCCTCATAAAGATGGGCGAGCTCGATCAATAAAGAGATACCTTCTCGTTTTGTGAAAAACGAAATCTTTGTGCCAACGGAATGCAATACTACTGTTTTCAAGGCATTCAAAAGATCAATGATTGCTTCTCCCTGATATTTATCTTTTGTCTCGCCTTCGTTTGCAAGTGCTAACAAAAACTCTCTGCTCATAAGAAGACTGTTTTGTTTTGCAGCAAGTGCGGTAGCTTTATCAAAATACCCCATTTTTGCATAAAGAAGAACCATGCGTTGGGTCAGCACATCCCGATCTTCGGAAGATATATCCAGTGTTAGTGCCTTTTCGTATGCTCTCAATGCTTCCTGCCAATACACGTTTTGCGAATTATATTCCGTGTCTTCAAAAGCATAATCGGAACCGTCTTTTGTATAGATTCTTGTGCCGTACTCTTTCCATCCGAGAAAATCCAAAGCAAATCCTAAATTCATATACACTTTCGGCTCCGAAGGAAACTCCTCGACAGCTGCACGAAGCATTTCCACGCATTCTGCCATATCCCCGCTTTCGACGATTGCTTTATCGGATTTTGCCAGAATTGTTCTCAACTTTTCTTCTCGGTCTTTGCTGTAACCGAAAAGTTCGTCAATGCTAACGTTGAAATAATTTGCAATAGCAGGGATCAGTTCCATATCGGGATAACTACCGTCTTTTTCCCAACGGGAAACAGCTTGATTCGAAACACCAAGCGCAATCGCCAGGTCTTCTTGCTTTCTGCCGTCGCGCTTGCGTAAAGCTTTTATTTTTTCTCCAATTGTAAGCTTCATAGAAACCTCCGAATAGATTTGTTTCACCGGTGTATCTTGATTATATCATGCAAAGGTTTGTATTTCAATAATCAATCAGTTGTTTGATAATCACGAAACAATTGATTTTTCGTTGGCGATAGGATCGCTTTATAAAATTCAGAATTATGATCGGTATGATCCATCAAATCGCAAAAAAATCGCTTCCATGATACGCTTACGGATATAAAAGTTAAAGCCGCAGAACTTATCAGTTCTGCGGCTTTGTTCGCGGCAGATGCCGCGTTTGGAAGGGTAGCATAAAATAAAAGTCCGTAGTGTATAAGCTTGAACGCTCGAAAATGAAAAATTGTCCGCGCAGCGGACTCCTTGTGTTTTTTCACGATTCACGATTACTGATTACCTAATCGACAAGTTTCGAAAGAGAAGAGTGAAAAATGAAGAGTGAATAGTGAAAAAGTAAAATCGACAAGCTTCTGTCGAAACTTGTCGATTTTTGGCGGAGAGGGAGGGATTCGAACCCTCGTGTCCGTTAAGACAAACTGATTTCGAGTCAGCCCCGTTATGACCACTTCGATACCTCTCCGTATCAATACATAACGGATATATTTTAGCACAGGCCGTGCGAATTGTCAAGCCCTCAGCCAAATTTTTTTGTAAGTTACGGTTCGTCGTCGGTGATCAAAAACAGCTCGCTGGGCGTGCATTCGAGCAGGCGGCAGAGCGTTTCGAGATTTTTGTAGCGCAGTGAGCGCGTTTCGTTGTTGACCATGCGGTTGAAATTTTGATAGCTCATGCCCATTTGCCGGTAGAGCCAGTATTTCGTGTGTCCCTTTTTCTCGAGCAGCGCCAAAACGTTCAGACGGACCATAAAACGCACCTCTACATATCTGATTCTTACATTAGATAATACAATATTTTACCCCTTTACATATAGACTGAAACATTATATAATGTATACATTAGATAAAATGAGATGCCGCATAAATTGTGACCGGGCGGAAAGGCTAAGTTGCAGAACCGATTAGGCGGAAAAGAGGAGAAAATATGGGGAAAAAGGATCCGATCGCGGCGATTTTGGCAGAAATTGCCGCCAAAGAAGGATGCAGCGAAGAAGAAGTCCGGGCGGAAATCGACCGTGCGCTGCAGGAGGCGTTTGCGGCAAAAACACCGGAAAACGCCGCCCTTTGGGAGGAACTCGGCGGCAACGCGTGTCCGTCTGCCGAAGAATTTATTGCGGCGGTCGCCGAGAAACTGACGCGCCGCAATTGAACCTTGCAAATCCAAAAAAAGTATGGTATACTCATACCGTAACGATACGCTGCAGATGAAATCGCAGATTTTGTCTGCGGGGATAGGCGCGTGAAAACACCGATTTGGAAACGCGGTTTCCAAATCGCATTATTAGGAGGAAAGACAGATGCGACTGGGAAGAATTCAGAACAACTATACCGCCGAAGGCTTTGACCTCGTGAAGAACACGGGACTGGATTTTGTGGAGATTTGCTGCAACAACGAACAGGAAGCCGACGCGCTTGTCGCGGCAAAGGCCTCGGTTGCCGAGCAGATCGCCCGCACCGGTATCGACGTTTCTTGTGTCGGCCGCTGGAACCACGACGTCCACGTCGACGGCAAGATCGTCGCCGAACGCAAAGCGCACTACATTGCCCTGCTCGACACCGCCATCGAACTCGGCGCGAAAACCTTCGTCTGCGGCTGCAACTACGACGAGTCGATCAGCCTCTACAAGAACTATACGAACGCCATCGATTTCCTTGGCGAGCTCTGCGAACGCGCCAAGGGCACGGGCACGAAGATCGCCATCCAGAACTGCGACTGGAACAACTTCATCGTCTCTCCCAAGCATTGGGAGGTCGTTCTCGGCGAGCTCACCGACCTCGGTCTCAAATACGATGCGTCCCACTCCTATAACCGCGGCGAGGATTATCTCGCGGTGCTTTCCGACTGGGGTGAACGCGTGGCGCACGTCCACATCAAAGGCACGACCCACGCCGGCCGCCGCCACGTCGACGATCCGCCGGCAGGCATGGACGACATCAAGTGGCCGTCGCTGTTCTCGATTCTCTACGCCCGCGGCTATAACGGCGATCTGAGCATCGAACCGCATTCCGATGCATGGAGCGGCGAACGCGGTAGTGCCGGTGTCGCCTTCACCCGCGATTACATCCGCAAATTCATGCTGTAAAATCCGCAACTCCCAAACGGGACAGAGTTTTTGCTCTGTCCCGTTTTTTATATGCAGTCGGAAACCGAAAATCACGGGAACAGCAGGGAAAAATACGGCAATAATCGCTAATTGACAGGAAGTTTTGGCTGTGGTATACTTATTATGAGGATATTTTTACTTTTCATAAATTTTCCGAAGGAGGGGTTTTGTGAGAGACAATTTTGACTCTTACGTCCGTTTGGGCACCGAGTTTCTACCGGTTACCTACGACGAGATGCTCGCCCGCGGCTGGGATTACTACGATTTTCTCTATATCTGCGGCGACGCCTACGTCGATCATCCGTCCTTCGGTGCGGCGATCATCAGCCGCGTTCTGGAAGGCGAGGGCTACCGCGTCGGCATGCTCTGCCAACCGCAGATGAAGGGGAAAGATATCGTCATTCCCTTTCCCGAACCGCGCCTCGGCGTTCTGATCTCTTCGGGCAACATCGATTCGATGGTCGCGCACTACACCGCCGCCAAGAAGAAGCGCAGCGAAGATTGGTATTCTCCGGGCAAACGCGCCGGTTTGCGCCCCGACCGTGCGGTCATCGTCTATTCGCAGTCGGTGCGCCGCCAGTTTCCCAAGATCCCGATCATCATCGGTGGGCTGGAGGCGTCGTTGCGTCGCTTCGCCCATTACGACTATTGGGACGATGCGGTGCGGCCGTCGGTTTTGGTGGAATCGGGCGCGGATATTCTGAGCTACGGCATGGGCGAGCACTCGATCACCGAGGTCGCCGCCATGCTCGACCGCCATATCCCCGTTTCCAAGATCACCTCGGTGCGCGGCACCTGCTTTGTCTCACGCGAGAAGGGGCGTTCGAAGTTTGCCGAGATCGAGTGTGCGCCGTTTGAAAAATGCCGCGATGCCTCGCCCGCGGGCAAAGCCGAGTACGCCAAGGCCTGCCGCCTGCAGTACCGCGAGCAGGATTTTACCAGCGAAACGGCGATCGTTCAGCGCCACGGCGAACAATACCTCGTGCAAAATCCGCCGGCGCTGCCGCTGACGCAAAAAGAACTCGACTACGTCGCGTCGTTGCCGTATTGCCGCGCGTGGCATCCGTCGTATGATGAATTGGGCGGCGTTCCGGCGATCACGGAAGTCAAATTCTCGATCGCGCACGTCCGCGGCTGCTTCGGCAACTGTTCGTTCTGTTCGCTCGCGTTCCATCAGGGGCGTTTCATCCGCACGCGCAGCGCCGAATCGGTGCTTGCCGAGGCCGAACTTCTGACGAAGCTGCCGGATTTCAAGGGCTATATCCACGACGTCGGCGGCCCTACCGCCAACTTCCGCCAGCCCTCCTGCGCCAAACAGAAAAAACACGGTCTCTGTCGCGACAAAAGCTGCCTTGCGCCCAAACGCTGCGAGGCGCTCGTTGCCGACCACAGCGAATTCCGCGAGCTGCTTGCGCGGCTGCGGAAGGTTCCGGGCATCAAAAAGGTCTTCATCCGTTCGGGGATTCGCTTCGATTATCTGATGGCCGATCCCGACGAACGCTTCTTCGACGATCTCGTGCGCTATCATATCAGCGGCCAGCTCAAGGTTGCACCCGAGCATTGCTCCACCAACGTGCTCGGCTACATGAACAAGCCGTCGTTCGAGGTTTTCCGCGCGTTTAAGAAAAAATACGAAGAGAAAAACCGCAAATTCGGTCTTCAGCAGTACCTCGTGCCCTATCTGATGTCTTCGCATCCGGGCAGCACGCTTGCCGATGCGGTTGCGCTGGCCGAGTATCTGAACAGCGAAAAGATCAACCCCGAGCAGGTGCAGGACTATTATCCCACGCCGGGCACGATCTCGACCTGCATGTTCTACACCCATATCGACCCGCGCACGAATAAGCCCGTTTACGTGGCGGAATCGCCGGAAGAAAAGGCGATGCAGCGCGCGCTGCTGCAGTGGAAGAAACCGCAGAACTACGAGCTTGTCCGCGCCGCACTGATCAAAGCCAACCGCCGCGATCTGATCGGAAAAGGGCCGCACTGTCTGATCGCCGACCGCGAACCCGAACGCAAAGCACCGGCGGCTCCGGCCAAACCGGCAAAGCCCGGCAACCGACCGCAGAACCGGAAAAAATCGCCGCAAAATAAGAAAACGCGCCGATAAGCAAACGAAAATCCCGGAGAACTCTTGCAAAGTAAAGCGAAAAAGAGTATAATACTGTGTATATCAAATCGGAAGCCCGAGGGGCGTTCCGCAGAGAGAAAGGATCGATCAAAATGTTCCAGATTGTTGAGAAACGACAGCTCAACGAGCAGGTTACATATATGAAAATCAAAGCGCCCTTTATCGCCGCCAAGGCGAAGGCCGGGCAGTTCATCATCTTCCGCGTCGACGCGCAGGGCGAACGCGTGCCGCTGACGATCGCGGACTACGACCGCGAGGCCGGCACGATCTCGATCATCTTCCAGATCGTCGGCAGCTCGACGAAGATGCTCGGCGCGCTCGAAGCCGGCGACTATATCGCCGACGTCGTGGGCCCGCTGGGCAACGCCACCGAGATCGAGGGTGTCAAGCGCGCAATCGTCGTCGGCGGCGGTGTCGGCTGCGCGATCGCCTACCCGACGGCCAAGGCGCTCCACGAAGCGGGTGCGTACGTCCACTCGATCGCAGGCTTTAGAAACAAGGATATCGTCATTCTTGAGGACGAATTCAAGGCCGTCAGCGATGAAATGTCGATGATGACCGACGACGGCAGCTACGGCAAGCAGGGCTTGGTCACGGCCGCGCTGCAGGAGATCCTGGAAAAAGACAAGAACTACGACCTCGTGATCGCCATCGGCCCGGTGCCGATGATGAAATTCGTCTGCAAAACGACCGAACCCTTCGGCGTTAAGACGATCGTCAGCCTGAACCCGATCATGATCGACGGCACGGGCATGTGCGGCGGCTGCCGCGTGACGGTCGGCGGCGAGACGAAGTTTGCCTGCGTCGACGGCCCGGATTTCGACGGCCATAAGGTCGATTTCGACGAACTGATGACGAGAAACCGCTTCTACCGCGACGAAGAAGCCCACAATGCAAATCACAAATGCCGCCTGACGGGAGGAAATCGCCATGCCTAATATGTCGCCGAAGAAAGTTCCGATGCCTGAACAGGATCCGAACGTCAGAAATCGCAATTTTGAAGAAGTCAGCCTCGGCTACACCGTCGAGATGGCCAAAGAAGAAGCTGCCCGCTGCCTGAACTGCAAAACGCGTCCGTGCGTTTCCGGCTGCCCGGTCAACGTGGCGATCCCGGATTTCATCGCCCGCATCTGCGCCGACGATTTTGAAGGTGCCTACGAAGCGATCACCCAAACGAACTCGCTGCCCTCGATCTGCGGCCGCGTCTGCCCGCAGGAATCGCAGTGCGAAAGCAAGTGTGTCCGCGGCCTGAAGGGCGAGCCGGTCGGCATCGGCCGTCTCGAGCGTTTCGTCGCCGACTACCACCGCGAGCACGGCGAGAAAAAAGCCGTCAACGTGGAAAAGAACGGCAAAAAAGTCGCCGTCATCGGTGCGGGCCCGGCGGGCCTGACCTGCGCGGGGGATCTCGCCAAGCGCGGCTACGACGTCACGGTCTTTGAAGCGTTCCACGCGCCCGGCGGCGTTCTGATCTACGGTATCCCCGAATTCCGTCTGCCGAAAACGATCGTTGCCGAAGAGATCAAAACGCTGGAAGATGCCGGCGTGACCGTCATGACCGACATGGTCATCGGCCGCGTGCTGTCGCTCGACGAGCTGAACAACATGGGCTTTGAAGCGATCTTCATCGGCACGGGCGCCGGTCTGCCCCAGTTTCTGGGCATCCCGGGCGAATCGCTGCTCGGTGTTTACTCCGCCAACGAATACCTTACGCGCATCAACCTGATGAAGGCCTACCGCGACGACTACGATACGCCGATCAAAAAGAGCAAGGCGGTTGCTGTCATCGGCGGCGGCAACGTCGCGATGGATGCCGCGCGCTGCGCGATGCGTCTGGGTGCGGAAAAGGTCTATATCGTTTACCGCCGCTCGGCCGAAGAAATGCCGGCCAGAGCCGAAGAAGTCCACCACGCCAAAGAGGAAGGCATCGAGTTTTGCTATCTCACCAACCCCACGCGCATTCTCGGCGACGAAAACGGCCGCGTTTCGTCGATGGAATGCATCAAGATGGAGCTCGGCGAGCCTGACGCTTCCGGCCGCCGCCGCCCGATCGAGATCGCGGGCTCGGAATTCATGCTCGAAGTCGACTCGGTTATCATGGCCATCGGCACCTCGCCGAACCCGCTGATCCGCTCGACGACCAAGGGTCTCGAGACCAACCGCAAGGGCTGCTTCGTCGTCGACGATTCGATGGCGACTACGCGCGACGGTGTTTACGCCGGCGGCGACGCCGTTTCCGGCGCGGCCACGGTCATTCTCGCGATGGGCGCGGGCAAAAAAGCCGCCGCCGCTATCGACGAAAAACTCTCGAAAAAGTAAAAAACAGGGCTGCTGCACGTTCCGAGGGGAACCTGCGGCAGCCCTGTTTTGATTGCAAAATACAGGAAACAGAGAAAAACGGAGGGAACATATGCTGAAAATCTGCAACCGACCGCTTGATCAATTCCATATCGTTTTGCCCGAAAAGCCGCACCCGGCCGAGGTACACGCGGCCGAGCTCCTGCGCGAATACGCGAAACTCGCTTGTGGCGTCGAGCTCAACGGCGATGCCGCGATCCACATCGGCGGCGACCGCCCGACCGACGGGATCTGCTGGGACGGATTTTCCATCGAAACGGACGAGACCGACCTCTATCTGTTTGGCGCGATTCCGCGCGGCACGCTGTACGCCGTCTACGGGTTCGCCGAAAAATACCTGGGCATCCGCCGATACGCACCCGAGGTCACGCGCGTTGTCGCTCCGGCGGCGGAGACGATCGTCCCCAACCACCGCGAGATCGATAACCCCGGTTTTGGAATGCGCATCAACGACTGGATCACCCACGTCCAGGACAAGGAATTTGCGGCGTGGGAACGCATGAACGGCTACGCGCTGGACGATGCACTCGGCGGCTACGTGGTCAACATCGGCCATTGCCATACGTTTGAGCGGCTGTGCCCGCCGAAAACGTATTTTGCCGAGCACCCCGAATACTATTCGCTGTTCAACGGGCGGCGGATCCCTGCCGGAAATGCCTACGACAGTGAGGAAAACGGCCAGCTTTGCCTCACCAACCCCGACGTTTTGCGCATCGTGACCGAAAACGTGCTGGAGTGGCTGCGGGCGCACCCCGAAGCGGACATCGTCGACGTTTCCCAAAACGATAACGACCGCTATTGCCAGTGCCCGGCGTGCGCCGCGTCGGATGCCGAAGAGGGCAGCCCCAGCGGCACGATCCTGAAATTTGTCAACGCGGTTGCCGAGGCGGTCGAAAAGGAATTTCCCCACGTTTTGGTGCAGACTTTTGCCTATTCCTATTCCCGCAAGGCTCCGCGCATCACCAAACCGCGCAAAAACGTTCTGATTCGCTACTGCACGATCGAGGCCTGCTTCCGCCATCGGCTGGATGACGAGAGTTGCCCGCGCAACGCCGGGAAATTTGCCAAGGAGCTCAAAGAGTGGGGCGCGATCAGCGATCATATTGCCATTTGGGACTACGTCACGAATTACAGCTGCTACATCGCACCGTTCCCGAATTTTGAGGTTCTGCGGGAAAATATCCGCTTTTTCTACGAGAATAACGCGGTCCACGTTTTTGAGGAGGATACGCCCGGAACCCGCGCGGGCGATCTGAACGACCTGCAGGCCTACCTGATCGCAAAGCTCCTGTGGGATCCAATGATGAGCGAGGCGCGGTATCAAACGCTGATCGATGAGTTTTTGGCCGCGTATTTCGGTGCGGGCTGGCGGCAGATCCGCAAGTATATGCAGATCGCCGCAGAGACTACGGCCGACCGCCACATGGGCTGCTTTGAATATGCGGATCTGGGTTATTTGGGCAGCGATCCGAAGAGTGAACTCTATATTCCGCGCCCCTATGCCGAAGTCAATGAGCAGTCGTACCTGAGCGGTCTGACTGCCCGCATCGACGAAGTGCGCGCATTGTGGGACGAGGCCTACGCCATGGCCGCCGATGCCGGCGAACGCGAACGCATCGACCGCTGCCGACTGAGTATCGATTATTTGTGGCTCTTCTGCGTCAAACACGACCGCGACACCATGACACCGGCCGAACGTATGGCGTACGAGCGCGAAGTGGCGATCTACTACGGTAAAAAACAGCGCTACGGCATCCACACGAATATCTGGACGCAGCGCGCGGGACACTAATTAGTCAAAAACAGCAGAACTGCCGCGGCAGTTCTGCTGTTTTGTGTGTATGCGGGTGATTATCCGTTCGAGGGTGGAATCTGCATCGTGGGAATCGGAAGGGTGAACTCTTTGTTGCCGACGTAGAAACGCAGACGGTGTTCACGGTTGGCACCTAAGTGATAGAATTCTCCTTCGTCGTCATAGCCCTGTGCATCGATACCGATCGTATAGGAGTCGGGAATTTCGTGGTCCTCTGTGAACTCGTCCAATTTCTGTTCACTAACGCCAACCCATTGGAAGTATTTGGTGCCGTAATAATTGGTGTGTCGAACGATCCACTGTCCGTTGACGTATTCTTCCAAAAAACAAGGCATCCAAACAAACCAGGAGACATCTTTGTTGTTATTGGTAATCGTGAGAGTAATACTTTTGTCTGCAGGAGTGTAATATTCTTTGCTCCAAGTAAAGGTTAGGTTGTCGTAGGTTTGCTCTATGGGAATCGTTTCCAAATACCGTACGATATGAGGGGGATAGTAGGTGTCGCCAAGGTATTTCACATATTCCGGCATTCGCAGTTCTTCATCAAAATGACTGAAATTGGGTGTTCCGTTGGGGAGGAGCAGAGAACTGCGCACGAAATCACCGGTATAGCTGGGCGGTCCGCCTTCATAGCTTTGGCAACCGGTAAAGGTGAAAAGAACACCGAAAACAAAAAGACAAAGCAATGTTTTGAAAAGATAACGCCGCACCGGTCTTACCTCCCTTCGCGATGAGTGTTATAAAGCCGTATCTCTTCTGTTTTTATGATACCATATGCGAACCGGAAAATCAACTATTTTCTTGTTGACATAGTACACAAATGAAAAGATTGAATTTTGTATATTGTGCAAAAAAACGAAATCCCGATGGCAAATGCATTTGCCATCGGGATTTTTCGCTTGCTGAAAACCGGAAAAAGTTGCCTCGGAGTCCCCGCAAAGCTCTGCTTTGTGGGGTGAATTTCATGGGGTGGCTTTACGCCATTTTTTCGCTCAGTTCCGCACCGGCCAAAACGTGGAAGTGCAGATGCTTGACGGTCTGGCGCGCGTCGGCACCGGCGTTGGTGACCACGCGGTAACCGCCCGTCAGGTTAAGCTCTTTGGCAAGACGCGCAATCACGGAGAAGATGTGCGCGACGACGGCAGCGTTCTCTTCGCTCAGCTCGGAAGCGGCGGCGATATGCTCACGCGGCACGACAAGGAAGTGCACGGGAGCCTGCGGGGCGATATCGTAGAAGGCGTAGCAGAGCTCGTCTTCGTACACCTTTTTCGACGGGATCTCACCCGCGATGATCTTACAGAAAAGACAATCCGACATGGGTTTTCTCCATTTCTATTATTGTAAAGAATCGTAAGATGGAATCAATCCGTTTTTTCGGCGGCTTTGCTGCCGAAAAAACACCACTCAGACGAACAAAGTTCGTCCACGCGCGGAGAGGAGTCGACGAAATCGCAGATTTTGTCGACGGGGATAGGCGCGTGAAGACCCGCCGCAGCGGATCCGATCGAAAACTTTGTTTTCGATCGCTCTCTTATGCCTGCGCGTAGTAGTTGATGAGCGAACCGGCCAAGAGGATCTCGCGCTCGGCGTCGGTCAGACCGTCGAGGGTCATCGCCACCGGAACGGTCGAACCGTCGGCCTTGAGAAGCAGGCCGACGACGTCGGAGGATTTCGCGGCGATCGCGCTGCGGATATCCTTGAGGAAGAGGTAGTCGCCGATGGCAAACAGCGCGTTGTCGTCGGCGTTTTTCAGGCGCAGCGGCAGCATACCCCAGTTGATGAGGTTCGAGCGGTAACGCTTCGTCGCGTATTCGACCGCGACGTTGGCGCCGCCGCCGAGCACGCGCTGGCACGAAGCCGCCTGCTCACGCGCACTGCCGTCGCCGGGCTTGGTGGCAAAAATCACGCTCTTGAGCATCGTGTCGGTCGGCAGACCGTGCTTGGCGAGCAGTTCGGCGGCATCTTCGGCCGCACAGGCCTTCGCGCGCGGAACGTAGTCGGGATCCTTGCGCGAGAGCGCAAATTCGGCCAGACGCAGCGGGTTGGAACGGTAGGACGAGGTTTCGCCCGAGGGGATCAGCTCGTCAGTGGTCGTGACCGGGTCGTGGATGACCGAGGCGAACTTCAGAAGCAGGTGGTCGGTGAGGTGGGGCATCTGCGGCCAATCGGTGATGTTGGGGCCGAAAACGAGCTCGGCGGCCTCGTCGGGCTGACCGATGCCGTTATAAACGCGGTTTTTGTAGGACGAATCGTTAAACTTGTAGGAGACCGGGACGATCGTGCCGGCAGGCAATGTGTCGGCCGAGGTGAGCACACCGCCGGCCGCGGCAGTCGCGGCGATCGAACGCGCATCCATCAGCGCGACGGCGGCCGCCTGACGGTCGCCCGGCTTCGAGCCTTCGCGGTTGGGGAAGTTGCGCGTGGTGTGGCGGATCGAGAGGCCGTTGTTGCGCGGAACGTCGCCTGCACCGAAGCACGGGCCGCAGAACGCCGTCTTGAAGGCCGCACCGGCGGCGATCAGATCGGCGGCCGCGCCGTTTTCGATCAGACCGAGGTAGACCGGCTGGCTCGCCGGATAGGCGTTCAGAGTGAAGGCGCCCGTGCCGACCGATTTGCCGCGGAGCACGTCGGCCGCCGCGCAGAGGTTGTCGAACAGACCGCCCGCGCAGCCGCCGATGACGCCCTGATCAACGAGCACTTTGCCGTCGACGACCTTGTCGGTCAGCTTGCAGCCGACCATGCCGTTGGCGGCGGCTTCTTTTTCGACTTCGCGCAGATAATCGCCCGGATTTTTCAAGAATTCGGCGATCTCGTAGGTGTTGGACGGGTGGAAGGGGAGTGCGATCATCGGACGCATCGCCGACAGATCGATCATCACCGCGCCGTCGTATTTCGCGCCGTCCGCGGCGGAGAGCTTGGCGTATTCGTTTTCGCGGCCGTGGATCGCGAGGTATTCGCGCACGGTCTCGTCGGTTTCCCAAATCGAGGTGAGGCAGGTGGTCTCGGTGGTCATAACGTCGATGCCGAGACGGTAGTCCATCGGCAGATTGGCAATGCCCGGGCCGACGAATTCCATGACCTTGTTTTTGACAAAGCCGTTTTTAAAGACTTCGCCGATGATCGCAAGCGCGACGTCCTGCGGGCCGACGCCCATGGCGGGCGTACCGCTCAGGTGGATGGCGATGACTTCGGGCGTGTCGATGTCGTAGGTGCGGCCGACGAGCTGCTTGGCGAGTTCCGGGCCGCCTTCGCCGACGCCGAGCGTACCGAGCGCGCCGTAGCGGGTGTGGCTGTCGCTGCCGAGGAGCATCTTGCCGCAGCCAGCCATCATTTCGCGCATGTACTGGTGGATGACGGCGATGTGCGGCGGGACAAAGGTGCCGCCGTATTTTTTTGCCGCGGAGAGGCCGAAGGTATGGTCGTCGGCGTTGATCGTGCCGCCGACGGCGCAAAGGCTGTTGTGGCAGCAGGTGAGCACGTAGGGCAGCGGGAATCTGGTCATGCCCGAGGCGCGCGCCGTCTGGATGATGCCGACGTAGGTGATATCGTGCGAGGCCATGCCGTCGAAGCGGATCTTGAGCTTTTCGGGATTGCCGGAGGTGTTGTGGCTCTGGAGGATCGACCAAGCCATCGTTTTTTCGCGCGAGGCCGTGCCGTCGTCGGGCAGAAGCGCACCGTTTTGGTAGAGAAGCGGCCCGTTGACGAGCCGGATAGCGTTAGACATAGGTAAAGTTCCTTTCTGTAACTGCGAAAACACATGGGTACCGCTTGCCGATCAATTGGCCGCGGCACCGACGGATAAGATGGTGAACGCGGGGCGGCAGGAGCCGCCCCGCGGAGGTGGAACTTATTTCAGCATGCCGCGGGCGATGTCCGCAGCACCGTTCAGCGCGTCGGCGAGCTTGGAGAGATCCTTGCCGCCGGCGGTGGCGCTGTCGGGACGGCCGCCGCCGTTGCCGCCGGTGAGCTGCGCGATCGCGCGGACGAGGTTGCCCGCGTGGACGCCGCGGCCGTTGGCGGCCTTGGTGCAGAACGCGGCGAACGTAACCTTTTCGCCGGCAGTGACGGAGAAGAGGACGGTCAGCGCTTCGCTGCGGGTCTTGATATCGTCGCCGATCTTGCGGATCGTGTCGATCGGGGTGTCGGCGAGGGAAACCATGGCGAAGCCAACGCCGTCGAGGTCAGCCTTGGCGGCGATCGCCGAATCGACGGACGCCTTGATCGACATGGCCGAGAGGCGTTCGATCTCTTTGTTTGCGGCCGAGAGGTCGGCAACGAGCTGCGAAGCGCGGCGCACGGTGTCGGCAGCCGTCGTCTTCATCGCAGCAGCCGTGTCGGCGATCTGCGCGCGGAGCGAATCGACGATGCCGAGAACGGCTTTACCGGTCACGGCTTCAATGCGGCGCACACCGGCCGCAACGCTGCTTTCGGAGGTGAGCTTGAAGAGGCCGACTTTGGCGGTGTTGTCGAGGTGGGTACCGCCGCAGAGTTCGGTCGAGCAATCGCCCATCTTGACCACGCGCACGACGTCGCCGTATTTTTCGCCGAAGAGCGCGGTGGCGCCGGCGGCTTTGGCTTCGTCGATCGCCATTTCTTTGGTCGAGATCTCCAGAGCGTCGAAGATCCACGCGTTGACGCGGGCTTCCACGGCCTTGAGATCTTCTTCGGTCATCGCCGAGAAGTGGGTGAAGTCGAAGCGCAGGCTGTCGGGTTCGACGAGCGAACCGGCCTGAGCGACGTGGGTGCCGAGCTCGGAGCGCAGGGCGGCCTGCAGCAGGTGGGTGGCGGAGTGCGCACGGCGGAGAGCGGCGCGGCGCGCGGTATCGATGGCCGCGTGGACGCTGTCGGCGGTCGAGAATTCGCCGGCGACGACCTTACCGCTGTGGAGCCACTTGCCGTCCGGGGTCTTCTTGACTTCGGTGATCTCGAATTTCGCACCCTTATCCGAGGTGATCGTGCCGAGGTCGCCGACCTGACCGCCGCTTTCGGCGTAGAAGGGCGAGCTCGCAAGCAAAATCATCGCTTCCGTGCCTTCGGCGACGCTGCCGCGCAGTTCACCGTCGACAAAGATGTGGGTGATGGACGAATCGATTTCGTTTTCGGTGTAGCCGACGAATTCCGTCGGGGCTTCGACCGCGCCCAGACCCGAACCGGCCCAAGCAAAGTCGCCGGCGGCTTCGCGCGCGGCGCGCGCACGGGTGCGCTGGTCGTTCATGCAGGCGTCAAAGCCTTCGCGGTCGAGCGTCAGGCCTTCTTCGTCCAGCAGTTCGATCGTCAGGTCGACCGGGAAACCAAAGGTATCGTAGAGCTTGAAGGCGTCGGCGCCGGAGAGCTCGGTCTTGCCGTCGGCGCGCAGCGCGGCGACCATATCCTTGAGGATGCCGAGACCGGTGTCGATCGTCTGCGAGAAGCGTTCTTCTTCGGTCTTGATGACGCGGATGATGTAGTCTTCTTTTTCCTTCAGTTCAGGATACGCCGGGGCGCTCTCGTTGATAACGGTCTGCGCGACCTCAAAGAGGAACGGCGTGTTGATGCCCAGCAGGCGGCCGTGGCGGGCGGCGCGGCGGAGCAGACGGCGCAGAACGTAGCCGCGGCCTTCGTTGCCCGGCAGAACGCCGTCGCAGACGAGCATCGTCGTCGAGCGGATGTGGTCGGTGATGACGCGGAGAGAAACGTCGGTCTTTTCGTCGGCCTTGTATTCTTTGCCGGCGATGCGCTGGATGTGGCGCATGACGTTGCAGACGGTGTCGACCTCAAAGAGGTTCGAAACGCCCTGCATGATGCAGGCGAGACGTTCCAGACCCATACCGGTGTCGATATTCTTCTGCGGCAGCGGCGTGTAGTTGCCGTTACCGTCGTTATTGAACTGCGTGAAAACGAGGTTCCAGAATTCGATGAAGCGGTCGCAGTCGCAGCCGACCTTGCAGTCGGGCTTGCCGCAGCCGTGCTCGATGCCGCGGTCGAAGTAGATCTCGGAGCAGGGGCCGCACGGACCGGAGCCGATTTCCCAGAAGTTGTCTTCCTTGCCGAAACGCACCATGTGCGACGGGTCGACGCCGATCTCCTTCGTCCAGATGTCGAAGGCTTCGTCGTCATCGAGGTAGACCGAAACGTACAGGCGGTCGACCGGCAGTTCCATTACCTGCGTGCAGAATTCCCACGCCCAGTTGCAGGCTTCGCGCTTGAAATAATCGCCGAACGAGAAGTTGCCCAGCATTTCGAAGAACGTACCGTGGCGGGCAGTTTTGCCGACGCGTTCGATATCCGGCGTGCGGATGCACTTCTGGCAGGTCGTGACGCGCTTTCTCGGCGGGATCTGTTCGCCCGAGAACCACGGCTTCATCGGCGCCATACCGGCGTTGATCAAAAGCAACGATTTTTCGTTCTGCGGGATCAGCGGGAAGCTGGGCAGACGCAGATGTCCTTTGCTCTCAAAAAACGAGAGGTAGGCGTCGCGGATCTCATTGACACCCATTTTTTTCATACGTAAAACACTCCTCATGTAAATTTTGCAATAAAAAAGGTTTCCGCCCCAAAACAGGGGCGAAAACCGCGGTACCACCCTGATTACGGCCAAAATGCCGCATCTCTCTTGCCTTTGATAACGGAGGCTTCCGCGGTGCTCATCGCACCGAAGCTCAGGGGCGGCATCCGATTTCCTCCAATCCCGCCCTTTCAGCCGTTGGGCAGGTCTCTGCAAGTGGAGAAGGATCGGTTCTTCCCGTCAACGCAAATCCAATTTTCAACGAGTATCAGTATAGCACAATAGCAAAAAAATGTCAACCGGAAAATCGCAGAAAATGACGATTTTCCGGTTGGAACTCTTAATTTGATACGGAAACGCCCTTTCGTGGCAAAATAATCGCGCCGAAAAAAGCAGCAAGGCGCAGCTTTTCGGGCTGCGCCTTGCTGTGCGTGAGCATTTTGTGCGTGTTCTTATCGATCAATGGGAGGGATTAGTTCTGCTGGAAGGTGGCGTCGAGTTCGGCCTGGATCTGATCGTTCCAGGTTTCGGCAGCGGCGGCCGGGGTCAGCGTCAGTTCGTAAACGTTGGTGTAGAAGCCCTTGCGCAGGAGCTGGTGCATCTCGTTGGAGCACTTACCGATGTTCAGGAAGGCGTTCGGCAGAGCGTAGTCGAAGATGATGTTGACAGCTTCTTCGTTGCCGCCCATCGCTTCGATGACGCCTTCTTTGTAAGCGTCAAAATCGGTGACAGCCGCGCCGATCGCGTTCATGATTTTCGCGCTGTTTTCCCAATCCTTGTTGGAGATCTGGCAAACGAAGGTATCGAGGTCAACCATGTTCATGATGTAGTTTTCGGCGCTCGGGCCCATCGGCAGCGGGAGCAGACCGACCAGGCCGTTGCCGGCCAGTTCCTGGAAGCCTTCGTCGCCGATGTTGCCGCCGTAGAGACCGGCGAAACCGGCGTTGCCGGAGAAGAACATCTCACGGCGATCGCCGCGGCCGATGCCGCCCGCGACCGGCGTCTGGACGTCGTCGGCGGAGATGTCAGCCATGAACTGGATGGATTCGAGCAGCTGCGGGTCAGAAAGGTTGGCGACCCATTTGCCTTCGGTCTCGTTGAAGATGATCGGGCCGGTGCCGTTGGTCCAGGCTTCGTTGCCGTCGGCGTCGAGGGCGATGCCCCAAACGTCGTTGACGCCGTCACCGTCGGTATCGTTGGTGATCTTGCGGGCGATTTCGAGCATCATGTCGTAGTCCCATTCGCCGTTGCGAACCGCTTCGTAGAGGGTTTCGGCAGAGTAGCCGACCGATTCGGTGAGAGCGGGGTTGAAGGCGTAGAAGTGACCAAGCGCGGTGTCTTCGAATTTACCGGTCATGTCAAGAGCCCAAACGTGGCCGTTGAGCGCACTCATCTGGGTGTAGACCTGGTTGAAGTTGTCTTCGTTGTAGAGATCCAGACCGGCGTCGATCATGGAGTCGAGCGGGCGGATACCGCCCATCATGGCCAGCGGGATCCAGGTGTACTGACGGCAGCAGATGAAGTCAGCGAGCTTGACGCCGCCGACGCAGGCCGGAAGCAGAGCATCGATGGAGTTGTCGGAATCGGCAACGGTGATGATGCAGTTGAGGTCCGCTTCGATCTGCGCGTAGATGGCGAGCAGTTCTTCGTATTCCGCAGTCATCGTTTCCTGCTCGGTGGCAAGTCCGGCGTAAGCCTTGTTGTTCAGCAGGAATTCGTAGCCGCCGAGGTCGACGCCGGCCGGAGTGGTGGCTTCTGTGGTGGTACCGGCTTCGGTCGTGGTATCAGCGGTGGTGGTGCCGGCTTCGGTCGTAGTGGCGGCCGTGGTGGTGGCAGCCGTGGTGGTGGTGGCCGGGTCTTCAGAGCCGCCGCAACCCGCAAGGATCGACGGGACAATCATCAGAACGGCCAGCACGAGCGTGAGCATGCGCATTCTTTTAGTCATTGCTTTTTCCTCCTATTAAGATGAATGACGCTGAAAATTTTACACCGAATCGGAGGATTTTGCAAATTCCGCAAACGCGCGAATTCCGTTGCGAAATGCCTCGGAAAAGGAATGAATCTGGAAAAATATTTATTACAGAGTAATGAAAAAATAAACGAAAATTAAAGATGAACAAAAATAACAAATTATTTTTAAGGCGAAAGGAAATAAATGAACACAAAAATTAAAATATTGGCAGAAGAAGGTGCTTGTTTGCGAACAGGCATTAATGAAAAAACAAATCATAAAATAGGGGGAATGTGCAGGTGTAAATCGAGAAAAGAGTGTGTTTGCAACAGACGGGATGGTTGTGACCGAAATGTTGAATGTCCAATCTGAAATGTTTCGTTCACAAGTCTTACCGAAGTCCTTGGGATAGCGGCTATCATGCAATTGTAAATTTTTGAAAAGGAGCCGCAAAAAAAGAGATCCGCGAAGCAATTTGCTTCGCGGATCTCTTACAGGCTGGATTCGCCAAAAGGCGGGAGATTTCGTTACTGCTGGAAGACGTTGTCGAGCTCGGCCTGAATGACATCCTGCCAGGTTTCGGCAGCGGCGGCCGGGGTCAGAACGAGTTCGTAGATGTTGGAGAAGAAGCCGCGCTTACGGGTGATCTGATACATTTCGTCCGAGCACTTCGCGATGTTCATGATGGCGTTCGGAACGGCGTGTTCAAGGAGCATTTCGGCGGAGTCTTCGTCGCCGGCGATGTCAACGAGCATCTGTTCCTTGAATTCATCCCAGTCGGTCAGAGCGGCACCGATCTTGTTGATGACCTGGACGGATTTTTCCCAATCCTGGTTGGCGATCTGGCAAACGAAGGTGTCGAGGTCGACCATGCAGATGATGTAGTTGTCAGCATCCGGGCCCTTCGGCAGCGGGAGAGCGCCCCACAGACCATTGCCGGCCATTTCGCGGTTTTCGTCGCCCATGATGTTGGAGCCGTACAGACCGGCGAAGGCGCACTTGCCCTGCCAGAAGAGCTGACGGCGGTCGCCACGGCCGACGGTGTTGCCGAAGACCGGGATCTGCATATCAGCCTGCGAGATGTCGCTCATGAACTGGAGCGCCGGCATGATCTGCGGATGGTTGGCGTTGGAAACCCACTTGCCTTCGGTGGTGCTGTATTCGATGAAGCGGATGCCGTTGGTCCAGATTTCGTTACCGTCGGCGTCGAGGGCGAGGCCCCACTGATCGAATTCACCGTCACCGTCAAGGTCCTTGGTGGTCTTGCGGCCGATTTCGAGCATCATTTCATAGTCCCATTCGCCGTTGCGAACTGCGTCAAACAGCATTTCGGCCGGGTAGCCGGCAGCGTCGGTCAGGGCGCGGTTGAAGGCGTAGAAGTGGCCGAGACGGGTGTTTTCGTACTTGCCGGTCATGTCGAACGCCCAAACGTGCTTGACGCCGTCCGGACCTTCGATTTCAGACATCATGGTGTAGGTCTGGTTGAAGACGTCTTCGTTGTAGAGATCCAGACCGGCTTCGACCATGGTGTCGAGCGGACGGATACCGCCCATCATGGCGAGCGGGATCCAGGTGGACTGACGGGTGCAGATGAAGTCAGCCAGCTTGATGCCGCCGACGGACGCCGGAAGCAGAGCTTCGGTGGAGTTGTCCATCGTGACGCAGGTGATGGTGCAGTCGAGTTCTTCTTCGATCTGCGCGTAGATTTCGAAGACTTCGGTCATCAGCGAGGTTTCTTCTTCGCCTTCGCCGAGTTCGGAACGAATGCCGCTGTAGAACTGAACGTTCATCAGGAATTCGTAACCGTCGAGGCCGGTTTCGGCCGGGGTGGTGGCAGCCGTGGTGGTGCCAGCATCGGTGGTGCCAGCATCGGTGGTGGTAGCAGCGGTGGTGGTGGCGGCCGTGGTGGCAGCCGTTGTGGTGGTGGCCGGGTCTTCAGAACCGCCGCAACCCACAAGGATCGACGGAACGATCATCAGAACGGCCAGCACGAGCATGAGAACACGCATTCTTTTGCTCATGTTTTCTTCCTCCTAATAATAATTGTATCAATCAACTGATACAATTATATAATAACAAATTGTAAATAAAATGTCAAATCATGAAAAGAACTATTTATTGGATTAAAAAACAAAAATTAACATGAAAACAAACGGTTTTTACCGCCAAGAAATGCAAATAATACGGAAAACGGTGTAATACGGAAAGAACGGCACTAAAATACTAGAAATAGCCGTTGGCAGAAAAATATAAAGCAATTTTGCACACTTTTTGAAAAGTTCTGAAAAAACAAGGGGTAAATTTCTGTAAACGGAAAAAAGAGAGGGGTTAGCTTTAAAATCAATCGAAAAAACGGTGGAGAAAACAGAAAAAAATAAAGATATCGGCCAAAAATTAAAAACAAGAGATACATAAAAATGGCAGAAAAAGAAAGTATCCTGTTGCAGAATGGTACAAAAAACAGAGCTCCCGGATTTTTCCGGGAGCTCCGTAGGAAGTTCGCTGAAACAGCAACTTGGCAGAAAACTTACTGCTGGAAGATGCTGTCGATCTCGGCCTGGATCTGATCCTGGTAGGTTTCAGCAGAAGCCGCCGGGGTCAGAACGAGTTCGTAGATGTTGGAGAAGAAGCCGCGGCGGGTGAGTTCATAGAGGTTCTCAGAAGCCTTCGCGGTGTTCAGGAAGGAGTTCGGGAAGCAGACGTCGAAGATCATTTCGATCGCCTGTTCATCGCCGCCGTAGTAGTCGAGGCACTGGTTGCGGAAGGCTTCCCAGTCGGTGACAGCGGCGCCGATCTTGTTCATAACCTGGATGGATTTTTCCCAATCCTGGTTGGCGGCCTGGCAAATGTAGGTGTCGAAGTCGACGAAGCACATCATGTAGTGGTCAGCATCCGGACCCTTCGGGATCGGGAGAGCGCCGACCTTGTTGTTGCCCGCCATTTCGCGGAACTCGTCGCCGTCGATGTTACCACCGTACAGACCGGCGAAAGCAGCGCGGCCCTGGTAGAAGTTGGTGCGGCGGTCGCCACGGCCGGCGGTGTTGCCGAAGACCGGGATCTGCATGTCGCTCTGCGAGATGTCAGCCATGAACTGGAGAGCCGGCATGATCTGCGGATGCATCGCGTTGGAGATCCACTTGCCATCTTTGTATTCGATGAAGTCGATGCCGTTGGACCAGATTTCGTTGCCGTCGGCGTCGAGGGCGAGACCGTGGACATCAAAGACGCCGTCACCGTCGGTGTCGGCAGTGGTCTTGCGGCCGATGTCGAGCATCATTTCATAGTCCCATTCGCCATCACGGACGGACTGGTACATCTGGTCGGCGGTGTAGCCGGCAGCTTCGCAGAGTTCCTTATTGAAGGCATAGTAGTGACCAAAGGTCAGGCTGGCGAACTTACCGCTCATGTCGAGACCCCAAACGTGTTCAACGCCGTCGGTGCCCGGGAGCGTGGTCATCAGGGTGTAGGTCTGGTTGAAGACTTCGTCGTTGTAGAGATCCAGACCGTATTCGACCATTTCGTCGAGCGGACGGACGCCGCCCATCATGGCCAGCGGGATCCAGTTCATCTGGTGGCATTCGAGGAAGTCAGCCAGCTTGTAGCCGCCGACAGCAGCGGTGGTCAGCTGTTCGAGTTCGGATTCGACGCGGGTAACGGTGATGGTGCAGTCGAGTTCTTCTTCGATGGCCGCGTAGAGATCCAGCAGTTCTTCGTATTCAGCGGTCACTTCGGCCTGTTCGGTCCAGAGGCCGCCGTCGGCGCTGAGAACGAATTCGTAGCCGCCGAGACCGGTTTCTTCCGGGGTGGTGGCTTCCGTGGTGGTGGCTGCCGTGGTGGTGCCAGCATCGGTGGTGGTGGCAGCCGTAGTGGTGGCGGCCGTAGTGGTGGCGGCCGTGGTGGTGGCAGCCGTGGTGGTGGTGGCCGGGTCTTCAGAACCGCCGCAACCCGCAAGGATCGACGGGACGATCATCAGAACGGCCAGCACGAGCATGAGAACACGCATTCTTTTGCTCATTTTGGAATTCCTCCTGTTAAAAAAAATATACCACATTAGTGAAAGTGGTATCAATATTGTAACAGATTGGTTCAACATTGTCAAACAGGAGTAAAATCGGAAAAAATTGCGAAAACAGACCAACCAAAGCCAAAAATGAAATATCAGAAAAAATAAATTTACCAATTATTTCGCAATTTGACGAAAACATTAAAATAATCGTTTTATGTCCGGAACAAAACGACCTGTGTCGAAGTGGAGGGCGATGGGACACAGCAGAGTGCGAAAACGGCAAAAAAAGGGATCCCCGGAAATTTCCGGGGATCCCTTGGACTTCAGACTCTGTTTCTCTGAACGTCGCAGACAGAAAAATTACTGCTGGAAGACGTTGTCGAGCTCGGCCTGGATGACATCCTGCCAAGTTTCGGCAGCAGCCGCCGGGGTCAGAACGAGTTCGTAGATGTTGGAGAAGAAGCCGTCTTTACGGGTGATCTGGTACAGAGCGTCGGAAGCCTTCGCGATGTTCAGGAAGCCGTTCTTGAGAGCGATATCGAAGATCATTTCGATGGCCTGTTCGTCGCCGCCGTAGTATTCGAGGCACTGAGCGCGGTAAGCATCCCAGTCGGTGATGCCGGCGCCGATCTTGTTCATAATCTGGATGGATTTTTCCCAATCCTGGTTGGAGACCATGCAGACGTAAGCGTCGTGGTCGACGAGGCACATGATGTAGCCGTCAGCATCCGGGCCCTTCGGGATCGGCAGAGCGCCCATGAGGCCGTTGCCAGCCATTTCACGGAATTCGTCGCCGTCGATGTTACCACCGTACAGACCGGCGAAACCGGCGCGGCCCTGGTAGAAGTTGGTGCGGCGATCGCCACGGCCGGCGGTGTTGCCGAAGACCGGGATTTCCATATCGCCAGCGGAGATGTCGGCCATGAACTGGAGGGCCGGCATGAGCTGCGGGTTCTGGCAGTCGGCGATCCACTTACCGGCGGTTTCGTCGTAGCGGATGAAGTCAACGCCGTTGGTCCAGATTTCGTTACCGTCGCAGTCGAGGGCGAGACCGTGGATGTCGTAAGCGCCGTCACCGTCGGTGTCCTTGGTGATCTTGCGGCCGATTTCGAGCATCATTTCGTAGTCCCATTCGCCATCGCGAACGGCCTGGTACAGCGTGTCGGCCGGGTAGCCGACGGCTTCGCAGAGTTCCTTGTTGAAGGCGTAGTAGTGACCGAAGGACAGGTCGCAGTACTTACCGGTCATGTCGAGAGCCCAAACGTGTTCTTTGCCGTCCGGACCGCGGAGCTGGGTCATCATAGTGTAGGTCTGGTTGTAAACGTCGTCGTTGTAGAGGTCCAGACCGGCTTCGACCATCGAGTCGAGCGGACGGATACCGCCCATCATGGCGAGCGGGATCCAGGTGGACTGACGGCAGATCAGGAAGTCAGCGAGCTTAACGCCGCCGACAGCAGCCGCGGTCATGGATTCGGTGCTGTTGTCACCCGTGGCGAAGGTGATGGAGCAGTCGAGTTCTTCTTCGATGGAGGCGTAGAGATTCATCAGTTCAAGGTGCTTTTCGGTTTCTTCTTCACCGGCGTCGAGTTCGGTGCGAAGTTCGTGGTCGCCCTGGACATAGAATTCATAGCCGCCGAGGCCCTTCTGGGCTTCAGTGGTGGCAGCCGTGGTGGTGCCAGCATCGGGGGTGGTGGCAGCCGTGGTGGCAGCCGTGGTGGTGGTGGCCGGATCTTCGGAATCGCCGCAACCCGCAAGGATCGACGGGACGATCATCAGAACGGCCAGCACGAGCATGAGAACACGCATTCTTTTGCTCATTTTGGGAATCCTCCTGTTAAAATAGTTGCTACTTCTTTAAATAGCTCCAATATTGTAGCAAATAATATGAAAAAAATCAAACGATAAAAGAAAACAAAATAATGTTGTAAAAAATGAGGAGAACGAGAAAACAATTCAAAATGAATGCGATTTGTTTGAAAAACAAGCAAAACATGATTATTTCAACCTATAATATATAAAAAGTGGTAAAAGTAATCAAAAAAACAAATGCGTCGCCAAAAGAGAAAATATTATGTAAAGACTAATAATGCTTGAAAAACCGAGAAATAGCGAAAAACACCGTCGCTAAATTTTTAAGTTAAAAAATGAAAAATAAAAGACATGGCAATTTTCCGTAAAAGACCTTGGAATTTGATTGTGTCAATTTATGAATAATTAGAAACAAAATTCACAGAAAAAATCAATCAAAACGGAACGCCATAATCACCGGAAAGAAAAAAATGAAAAAGTTCGACAAAAGTAGGAAACAGATCGTCAGTTGTTTGTAAGCCTAATCAATCATTTGAGACAAAGCTGCGCGGAATTGACAAGCAGAACAGATTGTGATACCATATTATTAAGATAGAAAGAGAAGCCGGTATCTGCGCTGCTGGTGCCGGTGATTGGATATGTTGCCGGTTTTTCTCGCTGCAAAAACCGGCAAGGGGATAAAGGGTCTCGTGCGGCGGGAAAGATGAGGAGATTCCTTTGAAAGAGACCTGTTTGTCGGCGGATGTGCTGTTTGATGCGGCGCATTCGCGCCTCGGTCCGGCTTTGTCCGGACTGCGTTACCCCTGGGAAATTCTGCCGGATCTGAAGGCGCGGATCGCCGCTGCCGGTAAAGCTCTTCCCAAAACCGACTACGAAGAGATTGCCCCCAACGTCTGGGTGGCAAAAAGCGCAAAGATCGCACCGAGCGCATCGATCACTGGGCCGACGATCATCGGCCCCGAAACGGAAGTCCGCCACTGTGCCTATATCCGTGGAAGTGTGCTCGTTGGTGCGGGATGTGTGGTCGGCAACTCCTGCGAACTGAAAAATTGTATTTTATTTGACGAGGCGAAGGTGCCGCACTATAACTATGTCGGCGATTCGATCCTCGGATTCGGGGCGCACCTCGGCGCAGGTGCGGTGACCTCCAACGTCAAAAGCGACAAAACGAACATTGCCGTGCGCTGGGCAGACGGTGCGGTCGCAACGGGACTGCGCAAATTCGGCGCGCTGGTCGGCGACGGCGTTGAGGTGGGCTGCAACTGCGTGCTGTGCCCGGGAAGCGTGATCGGCCGCGGGTCGATCGTCTATCCGCTGACGCGTGTGCGCGGCGTGATCGATGCCGGCGTTGTCTGCAAGAGCATGGACGAGATCGTCGTGCGCAGGGAACGGGAGGCGTAGGATGGGCAGATTATTCGGAACCGACGGCATCCGCGGGATCGCCGGCGTTGATTTAACTTGTGAACTCGCCATGCGCATCGGCCGCGCTGCTGCGGCAGTGCTGACGGAAGGCTGCCGGCGGAGACCGATCTTCGTCGTCGGCACGGATACGCGTATCTCGTCGGATATGCTTTCGGCGGCGGTGTCGGCGGGGCTGTGCTCGGTCGGCGCCGACGTGATCAGCCTCGGTGTCGTGCCGACACCGGCGGTGGCGTTTTTAGTCGGAAAATACAAGGCCGACGCGGGGATCATGATCTCGGCGTCGCACAATACTTCGGAGTATAACGGCATCAAGATCTTCAGCGGCGACGGCTACAAGCTGCCCGATGCGCTGGAGGAGCGGGTGGAGGATATCCTGCAGGGGCGTGCGGAAATGCCCGCCGCCGTCACCGGCGCGCTGGTCGGCAAGATCTCGTACTGCTCGTCGGCCTCCAAAGACTACATCGACCATTTGAAATCCAGCGTGGCGTTTTCGCTCGACGGCCTGCGGATCGCCGTCGACTGTGCCAACGGCTCGGCGAGCCAGACGGCTGAACGGCTGTTTTCCGAGCTGGGCGCTGAGGCCGCGATCTTGTTTGCGGTACCGGACGGGCAAAATATCAACGAAAACTGCGGTTCAACGCATCTGGAAGCACTGGCGGAATACGTCCGCACGCACAAGCTCGACGCGGGTGTTGCCTTCGACGGCGACGCCGACCGCTGCCTTTGCGTAGATGAGACCGGTGCGGTCGTCGACGGCGACGCGATCATGGCGATCTGTACCGCCGACCTCGCCGAGCGCGGCAAGCTCTCTCGCCGCACCGTGGTCGGAACGATCATGAGCAATTTCGGCTTTACCAAATTCTGTGAGGAAAACGGGCTTCGTTTTATCCCGACCAAGGTCGGTGACCGCTTCGTGCTGGAAGAAATGCTGCTCGAGGACTATTCCTTCGGCGGCGAACAGTCCGGCCACGTGATCTTCCGCGATTTCGCCACCACCGGTGACGGCCAGCTCACGGCGATCCAGCTCCTGTCGATGATGCGCCGCAAGGGTGCGAAGCTCTCGGAGCTGGCGCGCGTGATGACGAAATATCCGCAGACGATGGTCAACGTCAAGGTCCGCCCGGAGAGCAAGGTGCTTTTCTATACCGACCGAGCGGTCAAGGATGCGATCGACGAGGCCAAGCGAACGCTTGGTGCGGATGGCCGCATCGTTGTGCGTCCGTCGGGGACCGAACCGCTGATCCGCGTGATGGCAGAAGGGCAGGACGTGGCGGAGATCGAACGCATCGCCGCCGAAGTCGCCGGCGTGATCGAAAACCGGCTCGGTGAAACCGACAAATCAACCATATAATATATAATAATATATAGGAAAATCGATACGGTAAGGGTGAACAAAAGATGCTGGAAAAAGTGTGTGCGGCGGTGCGTGCCGCCGGAGAGATCATTCTGGAGGCCAAACGGTATGCCGGCGACGGCATGGCCAAAGTGGGCGATCGCAATTACGTCACGGAGTACGACGTGCGCGTGCAGAACGCACTGGAAAAGTCGCTGGCGGAAATTTTGCCGGAGGCGAGCTTTTTCGGTGAGGAAAACGACGCCCAAACCGTCGGCAAGACGATGTGGATCGTCGACCCGATCGACGGCACCTCCAACTTCATCCACGATCTTCACGCGAGCGCCATTTCGGTTGCGCTGGCCGATTCCGAGGCCAACCGCGTCGATCTGGCGGTGATCTACGATCCGTACGCCAACGAGCTGTTTGTCGCCGAACGCGGCAAGGGCGCATGGCTCAACGGTGTGCCGATGCACGTTTCCGACCGCGCGTACGACCACGCGCTGATCGGCTTCGGTACGACGCCCTACGATCGCACGCTGGCGAACGAAACGATGGCGCTCGTCGGTGCGGCCTATACCGAATCGCTCGATATCCGCCGCAGCGGCAGCGCAGCGATCGACCTCGCGTATCTGGCGGCAGGCCGCCTCGACGGATTTTTTGAATTTCGCCTGCAGCCGTGGGATTATGCGGTCGGTGCGCTGTTGATCGAAGAAGCCGGCGGTATTGCGACCCGTTTTAACGGCGAGCCGCTCGATCTGATCCGGCCGTCCAGCGTCCTAACGGGCAATCCGGCGGTGTACGCGCACCTTGCGGAGCTTTCCGCGCCGTACCGCACGCTTGTATACTAAAGAAACCGTTTAAAAGGAAGGGGATTTCTATGGAAGTTCTGCATTGGCTGGAATCGATCCGCAGCCCGTTTCTCGATACGTTGATGGGGCTGATCACGCAGCTCGGTGAAGATCTGGTCTTCACCGTCGTCATCATCGGCACGCTGTGGTGTCTCGATAAGCGCGCCGGATTCTGGATGTTTTTCTCGTGGGGCCTCGGCACGGGCATCAATCAGCTCGTCAAAGCCGTCTGCAAGATCCCGCGTCCGTGGGTCAGAGATCCGAGTCTGAAGGCGGTCGAATCGGCGATCCCGGCGGCAACGGGCTATTCGTTCCCCAGCGGCCACACGCAGTCGGTCATCGGCCTGTTCGGTTCGCTCTCGGTGTTTGCGCGCAAATGGGCGGTGACGATCGTCAGCCTCGTGCTGATCCTGCTGACGGGCTTCTCGCGGATGTACCTCGGCGTCCATACGCCTGCCGACGTTTTGTGCGCGTTTGCGATCGGCTTTGTGGTCGTGATGCTGATGCGCTGGCTTGCCTCGCTGGAAGAAAAATTCCCGTGGATCACGCGTCTGGCTTCGGTGATTTTGGTGGGGATCTCCACCGCACTCCTGCTCTATGCAGTCATCGACGGCAATGGTGAGGAAAATATGCTCCATGCGGCGGAAAACGGCTGGAAGATGCTGGGGGCGTCGATCGGCCTGTCGGCGGCGTGGGAGCTCGACAAAAAGGTGCTGCATTTTCAAACGGATGCGGTCTGGTACGTGCAGATCGCGAAGTTCCTGGTCGGCATTCTCGGTGCGCTGGCGATCCAGGCGGGGCTCAAGCAGCCGCTGCTCAGCTTGTTCGGCGGCTCGTACGTTGCCCACGGCGTGCGCTACCTGCTGCTGACCGTGTTCGCCGGCATCCTCTACCCGCTGACGTTTGGCTGGTGGGCGAAGCTGGGAAAGAAAGAAAAATAGGGTAAAAAAGGAAACGGAGCGTATCGATGCGATACGCTCCGTTTTTTCGTGTATAGGGTTTTGGCAAGGCGGCTTATTTGTTGGGGTCGATCTTGGGGAGCTCGTGGATGTTTTTGTTGCGGTAAACGAGATCCTCCCGCGACAAAAATCCCATTTTCTCCCAAAATACATTCCCCGTTTCGTTTTCCGAAAACACGACGAGTGCCACTTTCTGAATCCCTTCTTCGTCAAGGGCCCGCATCGCGTGCTCGACGAGCCGGCGTCCGAGCCCCTGTCCGCGGTATGCGGGGAGAACGGCGGTGTGGTGGATGTAGCCCCTCCTGCCGTCGTGCCCGGCCATGATCACGCCGACGATACGGTCGCCGTCTTGGGCAATAAAGCTGGTGGTGGGATTGCGGCGGAGGTATTTTTCGATGCCTTCGCGGCTGTCGTCGACCGCGTTCAATCCCATTCCCGGCGTATTGACCCAAAGCGCGTAAACGCCGTCGTAATCGTTGATCGTCATGGTTCTGATGTTCATGTGGCTGCTCCTTGTAACGTGAAAAGGTCGGTGTGTGTCATTGCTTGGTGAGAAAGAAGGTCTTGCGCCTGTCTGCAATCCCTCCGTCACGGCTGCGCCGTGCCACCTCCCTTTACACAAGGGAGGCTTTGGTGGCGTTGTCGATATGTTCGCAGACGCCGGCAAAGTTTTGACTGATTTCATTGTTTGGGATACGGAGAACGGTCAGACCGTAATCTTCAAGAAAAGCTGTGCGTTGTGCATCTTTTTCTGCGTTACCGTCCTCGTAATGTTGTGAGCCGTCTAACTCGATGACGAGTTTTGCTTTTGCGCTGTAAAAATCCGCGATATACCGTCCTAATATCTTTTGGCGCGAAAACCGTGCGGAATGGGTGCACAAAAAGTCGTGCCCAAGACGGCGTTCTTCTTTGGTCATTTCTTTTTGCAATTGCTTTGCCAATGGGGCCAACTGCTTATTATGTTTCGGCTGCATGGCGATCCATCCTTGAGGGCTATTAGGGTATTACCGCTAAACTTGCGATTTGCTCCTGAGGCTCCCTTGTGTAAAGGGAGCTGTCAGCGAAGCTGACTGAGGGATTGCTTGGCTGCGGCGGTTCAAAATACGATACCCCGCGGCGGTTTTGATCCGCCGCGGGCTATTTATCACAGGAATCGTTCGATGCGGCTCATCAGGCCGATCTTTTCGGGGACGTGCGGCGGGAGCTGGAGAATATCGTGGCCGGGGAAGCTGTTGGCTTCGACGAGGCAGAGCCCCTGGGGGGTGACGGCGACGTCCCAACCGACGTAGCCCATGCGCGGCTCGATCAGCGCGGCTTCCTTGACCATCTCCACTGCCTCACGGAAACGCGGGATCGTAAATCCCACGAACGGCGTACCAGTTGCGGGGTGAACGTCGTAGGCTTTGTAGTCCTTGTCCGCGCCCGGATGCGTGACGACGCCGGTGGCCGGATCGATGGGGGCTGCCATGCCGCCGCTGTTTAGGTTGTCGACGAACTTGCCGTTGCCGACGCGCAGGAATGCAAACACGACGGCGACCTCGCTGCCGTTGTTGATCGTCACCAGACGGATCGTGTTGACCGATCCGGCAAACATTCGATCCATCTCCGGATGCTGCACGATGCGCTCTTCGATCAGGCCGTCGCCTTTTTTCTTGAGCGTTTCAAAAAGCTCTTTGCGGTCGGCAATGTCGGCGACGTCGATCTTTTCGATGCCCCACCCGCACGAAAGGCTCAGCGGTTTGTAGAAAACGCAGTCGTGACGGGAGAGGAAGGCATCGAAGGCTTCAAAATCGCTCGAGCCGAGGTGGATCCACTCGCGTCCGACGTATTTCGCGTAGCGCTCGTTGAATTCGTTTTTGTTGTCGAACACGTGCCAAAGCGAGCGGTCGTTGTACTTTTTGACGAGTCGATCGTTTATGCCGCGGGTGACGTAGGTCTTGCGCTGCTCTTTGGTCAGTCCCCAAAATTCAAACAGCGCGTAGTCGGCAGGGGCGGCGGTGTAACGCATGGCGCAGCGCAGCATATCGTAGGAGATATACACCGACGAACGGCCGGAGATCTTCGCCGTTTGGCGGATCGTGCGGAAGAGGCGGCCGTAGTCGATCTTCGTCACGCGCTTGGCCAAATATTTGAGTTTTCCCATAAAGATCTTACCACTCCAACAGCGCAAACATATCCTTCGAAACCGTGTCGACGTCGACCGTTCTGCCGCATTCAAAGGTAACGAAGCCTTCGTAGCCGGCGGCGTCGATGGCGCGGAAGATGTTTTTGTAGTTCAGTTCACCCGTGCCGGGCTGCTGACGGCCGGGCACGTCGGCGACGTGGATGTGGCCGATGAGGTCAATATTGTTGCGGATCGTTTCAATGACGTTGCCTTCGCTGATCTGCTGGTGGTAAACGTCGTAGAGGATCTTGACGTCGGGCGAGTTGACCTCGCAGATGACATCGGCGGTCTCCGCCGTCGTCACGAGGTAGTAGCCCTTGTGGTTGACGAGCACGTTCAGCGGCTCCAGAACGATCTGCACGCCGCTGCCGGCGACGATGTCGGCGGCCTTACGAAGCGCGGTGACCATGTTCGTGTGCTGGACGTAGCGCGAAACGTCGTCGCGTTCGTTGCCCGAGGTGACGACGATGTTCTTAACATTCATCTTCAAACAGGCTTCGAGCGTTTCTTCCACGGCCGAAGCGAATGCATCCTGGGCGTTTGCCCAGACGATGCCGTGCCGGTTTTCGATCAGCGCGGTCTTTTCGGGGTCGCGCGAGCGGCACAAAAGCGCCGACTGCGCCACACCGCTCTCGTCGATGGCGGCACGGGCGCGGTTGAGGTCGAGATGCATCCATCCGAGCTCCTCGATCGCCTTGAAGCCGCGCTTGGCAGCTTCAAAATAACGGGCGTAGGAATCGCCCTCAAACCAACCGGCGTTGGCAGACAGTGTAAACATAGGTGTGAACTCCTTTCGGTGCGGCTTGTCCGCAAATCAGAGGTGGATGACCTGACCGGTGAAGATCGATTCGTTGCAGGCAAGCGTCAGGCGCAGCGTCTTGCAGGCGTCGCGGTAGGGCGAACGGATCAGAGACTGGTCGTGGGCCTTGATCGCGTCGATCACGGCACGGTCCTCGGCAACGCCGTGGTCTTCCACGCGCAGGTAGTTGAGCGTTTCGTTTTTGGTCTTGAAGGTAACGTTGTTTCTGAGCTGGTAGTCGACTTCGCCGTCCACGCAGTGGATGTGCAGGCCGTTGTGGTAGCCCGGATGATCCTTGGTGTAGCAGCCGGTGAAGATCGAGGCGATCATGCCGCTTTCAAAGGTGATCGTGGCGATCGAGCAGTCGTGCAGGTCGTAGCCTTCGCGGTCAACGAGGCCTTTGCGCGCCGTACAGTAAACGGAGACCGGCTCGCCGAAGAGGTTGCGCACCATGTCGAAGTGGTGGATATTCTGTTCCACGATCTGGCCGCCGGAGGTGGCGTAGGTCGGCCACCAGTAAACGCCGGGGATGCCGCCGACCCATGCGCCGTCGACGAAAGCGGGCGTGTGGTCTTTCAAAAACTCCTTGGTACGGGCGATGATATCGAGGTAGCGATCCTGGAATCCGACCGCCGTGATCACGCCGGCTTCTTCGGCCGCATCGCGGATCTTTTCGGCCAGCTCCATCGAGAGTGCCATCGGTTTTTCCACGAGGAAGTTGATCTTGCGTTCGATCGCGGCGAATTCGATCGCACCGTGCTGATCGGGCGGAACGCAGATGTAGAGAATGTCGGGCTTGGCTTCGTCGAGCATCGTCTCGAGTGCGTCGTAGACCTTGCCGCCGCCGGCCATCGCGCATTTTTCTTCCGCGCGTTCGGGGCGGATGTCGTAGAAGCCGACGTATTCCACGTCGTCAAACAAAACGAGGTGGCTCAGGTGAAACTTGGCGATACCGCCGCAGCCGCAAAATGCTACTTTCACTTTTTCCATGGTGATCATCCTCCGTTTTAGTTTTGAGAGAGGGATTCTGTGGATATTATACCATAAATCAAAAACTGCGTAAACATGAAATCAGATTTTTTCGCAAATGTCGCAGAAAACGGCGGCAGCACCGTTTTTTACGGCGCGTGTCACGCGGGTAGTGAGCGTTTCTTCGGTGTCGAATACGGCGAAAATCGTCGCGTCATTTGGGTGAAGTGTGAAGAAATTGGCGGCGAGCTCGGCGGAAAATGCGATCTCTGGCCGATACGTTTCGATCAGCGCGCCAATCTCGCCGGAGGTGGCGATCCGCTTTTCGGCTTTTCCGTTTCGGATCTCGGTGATGGCTGCACGGGCAAGGATGGCTGCGGCGGCTTGGGTCGGCAGTGGGCCGGACAGGTCGGAAACGACCGGGATCGCACCGGGGATGGCGAAAGGCGAGTAAACGCGCAGCGCATGGTGCGTTTGCCAAAACGCGGCGATCTCTGCCGCCGACTTGGACTCCGCCGTTTCCGGCGACCAAAAAACGGCTCTTGCGCCGACCTCGCCGCAAAGCTCGGCCACTTGGGCGGCAAATACCGCCGTGTTGGCCGGGACCGTGCCGGAAAGGTGCAGAACGTCGCAGAAAAGCCGCGACCTCGGCAGCAAAAAGCCATCGTCTGTTGCCTTCCAGCCAACGCGCATACAGGTGCTGCCAAAGGGCGATGAGGCGCCCAAAACGCGAAAACAGGGGATATCCCGATTCGGTTGCATTGCTTACCTCCGTATTAAGTGAGGGATTTTTTGAAAATTTACAATTCACCCGAAAAAACGATGGATTTTTTGGGGCTGATGTGTTATAATAAAAAATGGGACAGTGAGTTCCTGGGTGGAAACGGAAGTTTCCGCTGTATTGATTTTTATTTTGAACAGTCAACATTTATGCCGGAGGCGCGCAATGCGTAAGAATTTTTACCCCGATACGCAAATAAATACGGTCTACGAGCTGACGCCCGAGTGGCTTTTGAGTCGCGGTGTGAAGGCGCTGATCTGCGACCTCGACGATACGCTCGCCCCGTACTTCGACACCACGCCGACGGAAAAATTGGCAGCGTGGATCGACTCTATGCGTGCCGCGGGCATCAAGATCTGCATCCTCACCAACGGCAAACGCCACCGCGTGCTGCCGTTTTGCGAAAAGCTGGGCATTGAATGCGTGCCGATGGCGGCCAAGCCGCTGCCGTTTGGCTATTTGCGTGCGCTCCGTCGTTTGGGTGTAAAGCGCAGAGAGGCGGTTGCGATCGGCGATCAGATCTTCACCGATATCGTCGGCGGCAACTGCGCGGGTATCCATACCGTGCTCGTCGAGCCGATTGCCTACAAAACGAGCGCAATGGAAAAGAGAAAGCGCCGCTACGAAAAGCAATTCCGCCGCGTTCTGAAACGCAGAAAACAAAAGAGCAAGGTTTTTTAATCTTCCGAAGCACTCCGCAGGGTTCTCTGCGGAGTGCTTTTTGTTTTGCGCTTGCTTTTTGCAGGCAGGTGGTGTACAATAATAATGGATTTTTATGGACATGTCTCTGTTTTGATGCGTATAAAGCGGGAGGGATATCTATGGCGGATACGGTCAATGGGATCGTTTCGTTGTTTCTGATGATGGCGGTCGGGTTTGGCCTCTACAAGGCGGGCTGGATCGAAGAAAAGGGCGAGGCGCTTCTGGTCAAGCTTGCGCTGAAGATCGGCGTGCCCTGTGCGCTTTTCTGCAACGCCGTGACCCATCTCGCCAAAGGTCTTGCCGTCGATGACCCGCTCTGTTTTTTGCTTCCGGCGATCACCATTGGTTTTACGCTTTCGTTAGCGGTCGTGCTGGTGCGCCTGCTTGGTGTGCCGAAACGTCAGCAGGGCGTTGCCTCGACGATCTTTGCGATCTCCAATACGATCATCATCGGTCTGCCCGTCTGCACGTCGATTTTCGGCGATGCGGGCATTCCGTACGTCATTCTCTACTACGCGGCCAATACGATCATTTTCTGGACGGTCGGCGCCGCGCTCGTCGCCGCCGACGGCGGTGAAAAATTCCGCTTGAATCTGAAAAGCCTGCGCCGCGTGTTTTCGCCTGCGCTGTTGGGCTTTTTCCTCGGTGCGATCGTGGTCGTGACCAAAATCACCGTGCCGACCGCGATCTACAAAGCCGTCAACACGCTCGGCCAGACGAATACCGGCATCTGCATGATCCTCGTCGGTGCGTCGATCGCCAAGCTCGGCTTCCGCGAGATGTTCCGTTTCGGGCGCGCCGGGATCTTTGCCATGTGCGGCCGCGCGATCGTTTCTCCGGCGATCGTTTTGGCGGCGTGTCTGCTGTTCGGTCTGGAGGGGACGCCGGCGCGCGTCTATCTGGTGATGGCGGCGATGCCGGCGATGAATCAGTCGGTGCTGGTTGCCAAAAACGCGGGCGCGGACGATCTTTTGTCGGCGCGGCTGCTCTCGGCCTCCGCGCTCATCATGCTGGTAACCGTGCCGGTGCTCGTGATGGTCGCCGAAAAACTGCTGTAGGGGCGATCGAAAACGATGTTTTCGATCGGTATCTCACGCACTGAGCGGGCGGGCTTGCGCTCGTCTGAACGGAGTTGATAGGATTTCTCTGATACGTTGAGAAAAGGAGGGCGGTGGCCCGTGTACGAGGAATTTGATTTTTACGACCAGTCGGATCCGAACGCGGAAGCGGACGGATCGGTCACGATCAGCGGCGACATCGCCTCGGTCGTTTATACGAATGAAGAAAACGGCTATTCCGTCGTCGAGGTCGAGCTGGCCGAAGGCGGCGTGATCACCGTGGTCGGAACGCTGCCGTATCCCGGCGAGGGCGAAAGCATCATCGCCGAGGGTTCCTATGTGACCCATGCGGTCTACGGCAGCCAGTTCAAATGCGAACACATCGAGCGCATGCTCCCGTGCGAGGCGGGGGCGATCATGCGCTATCTCGGCTCGGGCGCGATCAAAGGCATCGGCCCGGTCACCGCGCGCAAGATCGTCACGAAATTCGGCATCGAGACCTTCGATGTGATCGAAAACCGTCCGGAAGAGCTGCTGACGATCAAAGGCATGACGCAGGCGCGGGCGGAGGCGATCTCGGCCGAGCTGCGGACGAAGATCGCCATCTGCGAGCTGATGATGTTTTTCTCGGAGTACGGGATTGACATTTCCGTGGCTGTCAGCGTCTACAAGCGCTACGGCAACAACAGCCGCGAATTTATCACCGAAAATCCCTATCGGCTCGTTTTGGAGCCGTATTACGTCGATTTTCGTCAGATTGACCGCATGGCCCAAAGCTTTGGGTTTGCGGCCGATTCGCTCGAGCGCATTCAAGCGGGGATCGCGTTTGAACTCGCCTTCAACCAAAATGAAGGCCACGTTTGCCTGCCGTCGGATCGGTTGGTCGAGGTGACGGCGCAGTTTCTCACGATCGGCACGGACGAAGTGCGCGATGCGATGGCGCTGATGGAGACCGAGCGCACGGTCATCTCCGAGTCGGTCGCGGGCGTGAAGATGTGCTACCTGCGCGAGATCCACGAGGCCGAAGAGTCGGCTGCGCGCCGTCTGGTCTTCATGGCATCGCGCCGCTACGAGGCGCCGCGCGGTGCCGAACGGGCTTTGGACGAACTGGAATCCGAGTTTTCGATCGCATTTTCCGAAAAACAGCGCGAAGCCGTTTTAGCGGCGGTCACCGAATCGGTGCTGGTACTGACGGGCGGACCGGGCACGGGCAAAACGACGGCTGTGCGCGGAATGCTCGGCTTGCTCGACCGCATGAACTCCAAAACGCTGCTGGCCGCGCCTACGGGCCGTGCCGCCAAGCGTCTGAGCGAGCTCTGCGGCCGCGATGCCAAAACGATCCACCGCCTTTTGGAGGTCGTCTACGCCGAAAACGGTCTGAAGTTTGCCAGAAACGAAGAGAATCCGCTCGATGCCGATACCGTGATCCTCGACGAGGTCTCCATGATCGACCTGCCGCTGCTCTCGTCGCTGCTCTCGGCACTCAAGCACAGCTGCCGTCTGATCCTTGTTGGCGACCCCGATCAGCTCCCCTCGGTGGGGCCGGGAACGTGCCTTGCCGATATCATCCGCAGCGGACTTGTCCGCTCGGTGCACCTCGACGAGATCTTCCGCCAGGCGCAGGAGAGCGATATCATCATGAACGCCCACGCGGTCAACCGCGGCGAGATGCCGCGCCTGACGCAGAATAAAAAGGATTTCTTTTTCTTAAACCGCCGCACAAGCGACGAGGTCATTGCCACGGTCGCCGATCTCTGCACGCGCCGTCTGCCGAAAAATATGGGCATCCCGCCCGAAGAGATCCAAGTGCTTTCGCCGTCGCGGCAGTACGGCGAAGGCGTGATCCACTTAAACGAGGTCCTGCGCGACCTCATCAACCCGGCCGACGGCAAAAAAGCCGAACGCCCCTTCGGATCGGTCACCTTCCGCGAGGGCGACCGCGTGATGCAGATCCGCAACAACTACGATCTCGAATGGAAGCGCCGCGCCGATTCGTTCGATGCGGTCGAGGGACAGGGCGTTTTCAACGGCGATATCGGCGTGATCCGCCGCATCGACCTGCACGCGCAGACGGTCACGGTCGATTTCGACGACAAAGCCTGCGACTACGCGTTCGATATGCTCGGCGATCTCGAACACGCCTATGCGATCACCGTGCACAAAGCGCAGGGCAGCGAATTCCGTGCGGTCGTTTTCGTGGCGTCGCTCGTGCGTTCGCGGCTGTTAAACCGCAACCTCTTCTACACGGCGATGACGCGTGCCAAAGAGCTGCTGATCATCGTCGGCAATCCCGAATCGATCGGTACGATGGTCGAAAACAAGCGCCGCCTGAAGCGATACAGTGGATTTTTGGCGCGTCTGGTCGCCTATCGCGACGGGAACGAGCTATGCTGACGCTCCGGTCAATCGGCCGCACACTCAGAGCGCTGGTTTTTCCACCGCGCTGCGTGATCTGCGACCGTGTACTTGCCGGGTGCGACGACCGCATTTGCGCGAACTGCCGGTCGGTACTTCCGTGGGCAGGTGACGAAGCCTGCGTGGATGCGCGCAAGAGAAATATCGATTTTGCCGCCCGGGCGATTGCGCCGGTCTATTACGAAGACGGTGTGCGCGAGGCGCTCCTGCGCTATAAATTCAACGGCGTCTCTTCCTATGCGCCAGTACTTGCCCGGCTGATCGCCGAAGAGGTCGGCGTTGCGGTCGGGTTGGGCGAGATCCTGCCGCCCGAAGTCGTCACGTTCGTGCCGATCTCGAAAAAGCGCCGGAAAAAACGCGGATACGATCAGGCGGAGCTTCTTGCAAAAGCCGTGGCACGCGTGCTCGGTCTGCCGCTGGTGAAGGCGTTGGAGAAAATCACCGACACGCCCGCGCAGTCCACACTCGACGAAAAGGCGCGGAAAGCCAACGTCGTCGGCGCATACCGCGTGCGTCCGGAGGCCGCCGTGGATATCGCCGAACGCCACGTGCTGCTGATCGACGACGTTCTGACCACGGGGGCGACCCTTTCGGAGGCGGCTAAGACCGTTGCATATTTGCTGCCGGGCAGTATTATCTGCGCGGCAGTGGCGCAAACGCGTCCGAAAACACAAAAAAACAGTTGAAATCGACAACGGTATGCGATATAATATAAAGTAGAGTCTTTATTTTTTGAAATGATACTATTTTCTGCGCAACAAAATGCGCGGTGAAAGAAAGATTGTAGGGATCGGTATATGTTTGGAAGCGATATCGGCATCGACCTCGGCACAGCGACGATTTTGGTCTATATCAAAGGCAAAGGGATCGTCCTGCGTGAACCGAGCGTGGTTGCACTGAATAAAGAAAACGGCAAGCTGCTGGCGGTTGGCTCGGAAGCGCAAAAAATGCTCGGCCGCACGCCCGGCAACATCGTTGCCATCCGTCCGCTGCGCGACGGTGTCATCTCCGACTACGAGGTGACGCAGCGCATGATCAAAGAATTCATCAAAAAAGTCTGCGGCTTCCGTCTTGTCAAGCCGCGTATCGTCATTTGCGTGCCCAGCGGCATCACGGAGGTCGAGGAGCGCGCGGTCTTTGATGCCGGGCTGCAGGCCGGTGCACGTCAGGTCTACCTGATCGAGGAACCGGTTGCGGCAGCCATCGGCGCGGGCATCGACATCTCCAAGCCCAACGGCAACATGATCGTCGATATCGGCGGCGGCACGACCGATATCGCCGTCATCTCCCTCGGTGGCATCGTCGAATCGGCGTCGATCAAGATTGCCGGCGACCGCTTTGACGAAGCGATCATCCGCTATATCAAGCGCAAACATAACGTTTTGATCGGTGAACGCACGGCCGAAGAACTGAAGATCAAGATCGGCTGCGTCTATCCGCGCCCCGAAGAGATTGCCATGGACGTCAAGGGCCGTTGTCTGATGACGGGACTGCCCAAGGTCTTTATGGTGACCTCGACCGAAATTCTCGAGGCCTTTGAAGAAGTGACGATCAATATCATCGAAGCCGTCCACTCCGTGCTCGAACACACGCCGCCGGAGCTCGTGTCGGATATCTCCACCAACGGCATTACCCTGACTGGCGGCGGCAGCCTTGTCTACGGTTTCGACAAGCTGCTCTCGTCCCACACCGGCATCGAGGCGCACATCGCTGATGATGCGGTGTCCTGCGTCGCCTTCGGTACGGGCAAAGCGCTCGACAATCTCTCCACGATGCAGGAAGGTACGATCAATATTTCCCGCAAGCGTCAGATCCAGCGGATGTAGGCTGGGCCATAAAAAGGAGCTTTCTATGGATCGACTTGAACAGGCGATCAGCCGGGGTGACCGGATTCACTTTATCGGCGTCGGCGGCGTGATGATGTCGTCGCTCGCGCTGGAGCTTGCGCGCCGCGGCTGTGTCGTGACGGGCAACGACCGCAGCGCATCGGCCATGACCGAAAAGCTGGAACGCGCCGGGATCCCCGTTTCCATCGGTCACCGCCCAGAGTATATCGACGGCGCGGCGATCATCGTCAAAAACGCGGCCATCCCCGAGACCTCGCCCGATTTGGCCGCCGCCCGCGCCAAAGGCCTGCCCGTCTACGAGCGGCCGCAGATCCTGGGGCGCATCATGCGCGAATACGAGCGCTCGGTTGGCGTTTCCGGTACGCACGGAAAATCGACGACCTCGGGCATGCTCACGCACGCGCTGCGCGCGCTTTCCGCCGATCCGACGGCGTTTTTGGGCGCGTCGCTGGCGGAGATCGGCGGTACCTACGTGCTCGGCCACGACGATTGGTTCGTCGCCGAATCGTGCGAATACTGCCGCTCGTTTCTGTACCTGAACCCGCAGACCGCGGTGATCTTAAACGTCGAAGCCGACCACCTCGACTACTACTCCGGCATCGAAGAGATCATCGGCGCCTTCCGCGATTTTGCCGAAAATACGCCGGCGGTCGGCGGCAAGGTCGTTGTCAACGCCGACAGCGCCAACGCGATGCGCGCCGTCGAGGGCGTTGAACGCGAGATCCTCACGTTTGGCCGCCAAAACGGCCGCTTCCGCGCCGAAAATCCGCAGGTCAACCACGGCTGCTGGCGCTATACGCTGACGGATCACGGCGAACCGCTCTGCGAAGTGGCACTTAGCGTGCCCGGCGAACATAATATTTCCAACTCTTTGGCCGTTGCGGCCATACTGCTTTCCTATGGGATCGAGCCCGCCGCCGCCGCAAAAGCAATCGAATCGTATCCGGGTGTCGAGCGGCGCTTCCAAAAGGTCGGCGAGTACCATGGTGCCGTCGTGATCGACGATTACGCCCACCACCCCGACGAACTCGAAACGACGATCGCCACTGCCCGCAGCTACGGCTATGCGCGCGTGGTCTGCCTCTTCCAACCGCACACCTATTCGCGCACCGTGCTGCTCAAGGACCGCTTCTGCGAGGTGCTCGCCAAAGCCGATCTGACGTTGCTGACCGATATCTATTCCGCCCGCGAACAAAACACCTTCGGGATCTCTTCGGCCGATCTCGCGCGCGAGATCCCCGGTGCGCTCTACGTGCCGTCGCTTACGGATGCTGCCAGAGCACTTGCGGACCTCGCGGCTCCCGGCGACTTGATCTTAGTCTGCGGGGCAGGGGACGTCAACCGTGCGGCCCATCTGCTGCTTTCGAAATAACATAAAGGAGTTGTACCAATGAAATTTTTGAACGACAATTTCCTGCTCAAGGGCAAAACGGCTCAGGACCTTTACCACAACGTCGCCAAAGACCTTCCGATCATTGACTACCACTGCCATCTGAACCCGGCAGAGATCGCATCCGACCGCCGCTTCCAAACGATCACCGAAGCGTGGCTCGGCGGCGACCATTATAAATGGCGCCTCATGCGCATCAACGGTGTGGACGAAGAATACATCACCGGCAAAGCCGACGATTTTGAAAAGTTCCTCGCCTACGCCAAAACGCTCGAATGCGCGATCGGCAACCCGCTCTACCACTGGACGCATCTGGAAATGCGCCACTTCTTCGGCATCGACGAAGCACTGACGGCCGATAACGCCCGCGAGCTCTACGACGCGATGAACGCGAAGCTTGTGCTGCCGGAATTCTCCGCGCGCAACTTCATCATCCGCTCGAAGGTTGAAACGATCTGCACGACCGACGATCCGATCGATTCGCTCGAACACCACAGCGCCATCGCCGCCGACCCGGTCGCCGGCTGTACGGTGCGCCCGACCTTCCGCCCCGACCGCGCGGTGCTGATCGAAAAGCCGGACTTCGCCGATTATATGGCGCTTCTGTCCAAGGCCTCGGGCGTGAAGATTGAAACGCTCGACGACGTGATCAAAGCGCTGTTCGCCCGCGTCGACTACTTTGCCGACCACGGTTGCCTGCTCTCCGACCACGACTTCGGTCGCCTGCCGGCATCCCACGCCGACCACGCCGCGGCTTCGCAGATCTTTGCCAAGAAGATGAACGGCGGCGAGCTGACCAACGAAGAGGCCGACGGCTACAAATCCTACGTTCTGACCGCGCTTGCCGGCTATTTCGCCAAGAAAAATTGGACGATGCAGCTCCATTGCGGCGCGATGCGCAACAACAGCACCAAAATGTTTGAGCGGATCGGCAAGGACACGGGCTTCGACACGATGTCGGACTTCGAGGTCGCCACGTCGCTCTCTCGCCTCCTCGACCGCATCGACCGCGAGACCGAGCTCCCGCGCACGATCCTTTATTCGCTCAATCCCAAGGATTTCTACGCGATGATCGCCCTCTGCGGCTGCTTCGGCGGCACGGGCGTTGCGGGCAAGACGCAGTTTGGCTCGGCTTGGTGGTTCATCGACCACAAGGACGGCATGGAAAAGCAGCTCCGCGAGACCGCGAGTTTGAACCTGCTCTCCGTCTTCGTCGGTATGCTCACCGATTCCCGCAGCTTCCTCTCGTATCCGCGCCACGAATACTTCCGCCGCATCCTCTGCAACCTGGTCGGCACGTGGGTCGATGACGGCGAATTCCCGGCCGACGCAAAGCTCCTCGAAAAAATCGTCGCGGGCATTTCTTACCGGAACGCCAAGAGCTATTTTGGCTTCTGATCCGGTTTTGTTACCGTTTTGTTTCCGTTTCGTAACCGTATTGTAGTTGTTTTAGGCGAAGAAGTGCGTTATAATATGATTGCGAAAAACGGAACAAGAAAGGAGACGATTTGTTTTGAATGACTGGAAAAAAATCCTGGAACAGATGTCGGAAGACAGCGGGGATGAAAAACAGTTCAGAACAACGGAAATTAACATAAAACCTGCAAGAAAAAAGAAAAAACGCATCCTCGGGGTGCATCCGGCCTTTTTCTGGTCCTGCATTGCCGTATTTGTGCTGGTCATCGCGCTGGGCGGACTTTGGATCGCCAATATCTTCCGCACCGTCAGCGACTACGAGCTGATCTTCCCGGGCGTGACCGCGATGAACATCGAGCTCGGCGGCATGACCGAAGCCGAAGCAGTCGAAGTTTTGAACGAATACAGCGAGAACTACTTCTCCGGCAAAGAACTGGAAATCCGCTGCAACGATGAGCGGGTGGGGCTTGATGCCTCGGTCACGATCTACGCGCGCGAAATCATGAGGGATATCGACGCCGAAGCCATCGCTGCCAAAGCCTTTGCCTACGGCCGCGACCGTTCGACCTTCTGGCAGTTCCGCCGCTTAAAGAGCGACGAGACCTACGAGCTGCCGATCAGCGCTTTGAACGGCTATGACCGCGAAGCGGTCGACCGTGTGATCGACGAGCTGGTTTCGGGGATTGAACGCGAATACCGCAACTACAGCTACATGCTCGACAGCACCGGTCTGACGATCACCCGCGGGATCGACGGGATCGAGATCAATCAGGCTGTGCTCGCCGACGAAATCCACCGCCGTATTTCCGGCAATGAGTACGGCGAATACGTGATCACTTCGCCGGTTCTGGAAGTGACGATTGCGGAAGTGCCTGACTGGAACATCCTACGCGAGACCTTCCTGGTGATGGCCGAAGACGCCGCCATCGAAAAATCCGGCTCGCGCGGCTACCGCATCATCGACGAAATCATCGGCAAGGACGTGGATATTCAGCAGATCAACGCCGATATGCAGACGAGCGACTGGGACGTCAAAACCTATCCGTTTGTCTACACCACGCCGCAGGTGACCTCGGAACTGCTGGAAACGCTGCTGTTCCGCGATGTGCTCGGTCAGGCCGAATCCAATTACAACAGCTACGAAGCGAACCGCACGACGAACGTGCGCCTCGCGACCGAAAAGGTCAACGACATTATTTTGCTGCCGGGCGAGGAATTCTCGTTCAACAACATCGTCGGCGAACGCACAGAAGAACGCGGCTTTAAAAATGCGATCGTCTTTGCCGGCGGTGAACTCGTCGACGGTGTCGGCGGCGGTATCTGTCAGGTCTCCTCCACGATTTATGTGGCGACGCTCTGCGCTGATCTGGCTGTCACCGAACGCGCTGTCCATGCCTACAAGGTCGATTATGTGCCGCTGGGACAGGATGCGACCGTGCAGTGGGGTTATCTCGACTACAAATTTGTCAACGACACCGCCTATCCGATCCGCATCAACGCCGTGATGAGCGATTCCACGCTGACCGTGACGATCTACGGCACCAAAACCGACCCCGAAAAACGCATTGAGCTGGAAAGTGTCACGATCAACACGTATCCCTATGAGACGATCAAGGTGCTCAACGAAGAGATTCCGGAAGGCACAGCCAAGCAGACGCAGTCGGGCAAGGATGGCTACCAGTGCGAGACCTACCAGCTGATCTACATGGGCGACACGCTGGTCGAGCGCCGGTTGGCCAACAAGAGCTACTACAAACCGCAAAACTGCATCATTCAGTATCACCCGGCGGACGAAGAACCCGTCAATCCTGCCGGACCGACAGAATAAAAGAACTACATAGAACGAAGGGAAACAACAATGGCACAAGAAAAAAAGATGGTAGAGCAGATCACGTCGATGGACGTTGATTTTGCGCAATGGTATACCGACGTCGTCAAAAAGGCGGAACTCGCCGACTACTCCGGCGTCAAGGGCTGCATGGTCATCCGCCCGTACGGCTACGCGATCTGGGAAAATATGCAGAAGGACCTCGACCGCCGCTTTAAGGAGCTCGGCCACGAGAACGTCTATATGCCGATGTTCATCCCCGAAAGCCTGCTCCAGAAGGAAAAAGACCACGTCGAAGGCTTCGCACCGGAAGTCGCATGGGTTACCCAAGGCGGCCACAACGAACTGACCGAACGCCTTTGCGTGCGTCCGACCTCGGAAGTGCTCTTCTGCGAACACTATAAGAACATCATCCAGTCCTACCGCGACCTGCCGAAGCTCTACAACCAGTGGTGCAGCGTTGTACGCTGGGAAAAAACGACCCGTCCGTTCCTCCGCACGTCCGAATTTTTGTGGCAGGAAGGCCACACGATGCACGAGACCGAAGAAGAAGCCCGTGCCGAGACCCAGCAGATGCTCAAGTGCTACGAGGATTTCTACCGCGAAACGCTGGCGATCCCCGCTGTCACCGGCCGCAAGACCGATAAGGAAAAATTCGCCGGTGCCGTCGAGACCTATACGATTGAGCCGATGATGCACAACGGCGTGGCGCTGCAGGGCGGCACCTCGCACTATTTCGGCGACGGCTTTGCCCGCGCGTTCGAAATCACCTTCTCCGACCGCAACAACCAGCTCCGCTACCCGCATCAGACCTCGTGGGGCGTCTCCACGCGTATGATCGGCGCAGTTATCATGACCCACGGCGACGACAACGGCCTCATCCTGCCGCCGGCCATCGCCCCGATTCAGGTCATGATCCTGCCCATCGCCTCCCATAAGCCGGGCGTTCTCGACAAAGCCGAAGAGCTCCGCAAGCGCCTTGCCGCTTCCTTCCGCGTCTCGCTCGATGCGTCCGACAACTCCGCGGGCTGGAAGTTCAGCCAGTGTGAAATGAAGGGTATCCCGCTCCGCCTCGAAATCGGCCCGCGCGATATCGAAAACAACGCCTGCGTGCTCGTCCGCCGCGATAACCGCGAAAAGATCGTCGTCTCGCTCGATAATCTCGAAGAAGCGGTCGCCGCCGCGCTCAAAGCCGTCCACGACGGTCTCTATCAGCGCGCGCTGGATAACCTCGCCGAGAAAACGCACGTTGCGACCACCCACGAAGAATTCCTCGACATCGCCAAGAATCAGCCGGGCTTTATCCGCGCCATGTGGTGCGGCGACGAAGCCTGCGAGACCGCGCTCAAGGATGAGACTGGCGGCGTCAAGAGCCGCTGCATCCCCTTCGAAGGCGAAGCCGTCGGCGAAACCTGCGTTTGCTGCGGCAAACCGGCCAAGCACCTCGTCGTCTGGGGCAGACAGTATTAATTAAAAAATAAGGAGACTGTTCGGTTTTACCGAACAGTCTCCTTGCTTTTTTTGAAGCCGTTTCCTGTAAAATACTTTGATCGGTTCTGAAAAAGCTCTCTGCGGCTAATTTCATTCCCAAACAAAAGCCGTCATAAAAAGCTTGTTCGGATGCGAGCCTCGTATACTCGTTGGCCGAATCGACGTATTTTTTGAAATACGTCACCGCCCATTTTGGGAGCTGTTGTTCTAATTTTTCTGTGTTTTGCAGGAATCGGCATTCTGCCTGCAGAAATTCTGCGCTGCTGCGTCCCGAAATCCGGATCGGGTCGATATTTCCGTACCAAAGTTCCGTAATTGCGTTTGCCATAGGCATCTCCTTTCGCACCTTAAAAGGTGATCGTAATACATTGTAGCACCTTTTAAGGTGCAAGTCAAGTGCACCTCATAAGGTTCGTGGTATAATGGACAAAAGGAGGATGCATATGATCTGTTATGAAAGATTGAAGGCGGTACGGGAAGATCACGATCTTACGCAATCAGACATTGCGAAAATTCTGCAGACAACGCGCCAACAAGTGAGCAAGTGGGAAACCGGTGCTCAAATGATGGGTGTGGATAAATATATTTTGTTGGCGAAACACTATAACCTGTCGTTGGATTATTTGCTCGGTCTAACAGATACGCCGCGGCGGTTACGGTGAATCGATATTGTACGCGGAAAATTTTTCCAGCATAAAACCAAGGTCATCGGCAAACGATAGCGTTGCGGCACACATGAGAATGTATGTTATGCCATCATTTCAGTTCAGGAGAAATGACCGATGAAAAAAATCCTTGCGCTGGTTCTGTGCGTCTGCCTGTCCGCGCTGGTGTTTGCCGCGTGCAGCACCGACGATATGATGGGCGAATCGAGCAGCACCGGCACGACCAAACGAACCACCGGCACGACCACCTCGATGACCACGCCTTTGGCTTCGTCGCCCGCTGTGACGAGCACAACGAGTGCGACGAGTGGCGGTATCATCAGCGGTATGTCGAGCTTTGTCTCCGACCTCGTTTCCGACGCAACCGAACCGGACGGCACGACCGACGGCTCGAACTCGTCCGGCAGCTCGGGTGCTCCCCGCGGCCGGATGCATACGGAACCTGCGGACAGAGACGGTTCAAAGTCGTAACCAAACGCGCAATTCGGACGATCGCAGCGCCTTTTTGCCTGCGGTCGTCCGAATTTTTTTCAGCAGTGGTGAAAGTTTTGGCGCGGGTCGGTCAAATGCCGTACATTTATGCATGTGAAAAAAATGTCGAACGCAAAAAAATGTAATATAATTACGGGTGCATTTGCGGATATCGGCGGAGATAAAATAAAAATTTACAAAATAAGGCGAAAAAAGTTTGCGCGGGGGACTTGTAAAAATGCGCGAAATAGTGTATTATATAATCCGATGAATTATACATACCGCCCAAGAAGCAGGATTTTGGGGCGAAGAGTTGTTTGCAGGTTTGATGGAGGGTAAGAAACATGTCAAGAAGATTGTTCCAGAATATGGCGTTGCAGATGCACGAAGCGACCGGTAAGACGGTTGGCGTCATCGACGGAGACGGAACAGTTATCGCGTGCAGCGAGCTGAAGAAGATCGGCGAAGTATATGAGCAGGCCGTAGAAGAGCTGAACAATACTTCCGAACCGACCCTGCACCGCGGCTATACCTACAAATCGCTGGCCATGCGCGGCGTGCGCCTCGAATACGCGGCGTTTGTGGAAGGCACGGATGCCGAAACACTCTCGATGTGCTCGATGGTCGTCGTTGCGCTCAACGGCGTCAAACAGTACTACGACGAAAAATACGACAAAGCTACATTTATCAAAAATATCCTGCTTGATAACGTTCTCCCCGGTGATATTTACATCAAATCCAAAGAACTGCATTTCGGCGGCGACACGCCGCGCGTCGTGTTTTTGGTGCGGATGATGGACAAGCTTGATATCGCCACCAACGATATCATTGCCGGTTTATTCCCCGACCGCCAGAAAGACTTCATCATGACCGTCAACGAAAGCGATGTGGCGATCGTCAAAGAAGTCAAGGCCAACTGCGATGTCAAAGAGCTCCGCAAAATCGCCAAGGGCATTGAAGATACGATCAACGCCGAGCTGTTGGTCAAGTGCGTCATCGGTATCGGCACAGTCGTGCCGCAGCTGAAGGATCTGTCGCGCTCGCTCAAAGAAGCGCAGGTCGCCATCGAAGTCGGCCGCGTGTTCGATGCGGAAAAATCGATCATCAACTACGAGCACCTCGGCATCGGCCGCCTGATCTACCAGCTGCCGACCACGCTTTGCCGGATGTTCTTGAGCGAGGTGTTCAAGAAGGGCGGCGTCGATTCGCTCGGCCAGGAAACGATGATGACGATCCAGAAGTTCTTCGAGAACAACCTGAACGTTTCCGAAACCTCGCGTAAGCTGTTTGTCCATAGAAATACGCTGGTCTACCGTCTGGAAAAGATCAAGAAGATCACGGGGCTTGACCTCCGTGAATTCGACCATGCGATCATCTTCAAGGTGGCGCTGATGGTCAAAAAGTATCTCGAATCGCGCGATCGCGATGAAATCTAAACTGCCGTTCTGCGGCTGATTGCGGGTCCGCCGTTGGTTCTGACGGCGGACTGCATTTTGTCGGCAAGAATGTTTGTCTGATTACGGAAAGGGAAGGGATTTATTTTGATTCGGCTATCGGATACCTACGTCCGTTATGCTTCGGGCGTGGAGGCGCTGCGGGGTGTGAACCTCACGGTAACGGATGGTGAATTTGTGTTTATCGTCGGCCCTTCCGGTGCGGGCAAATCGACGCTGCTCAAGCTCCTGACGGCCGAGATCCGGCCGTCTGCCGGTCTTGCGCTGGTCAATTCCGTCTCCATTTCGCGCCTGAAACGGCGCCACGTCCCCAAGCTGCGGCGTTCGCTGGGTGTGGTGTACCAGGATTTTCGCCTGATCGAACGCATGAACGTGTTTGAAAACGTCGCGTTTGCGATGCGTGTGGTCGGTGTTTCCGATAGCAAAAAAATTAGAAAGCGCGTGATGTACGTGCTGGAACTGGTTGGTCTGGCCGAAAAAGCCGACCGTATGCCTGCCGAGCTCTCGGGCGGCGAACAGCAGCGTGTGGCAATCGCACGTGCGCTGGTCAACAACCCCGATATCATCATCGCCGACGAGCCGACCGGCAATCTCGACCCGGAAAAATCGCGCGAGCTGATGGAACTGCTCGCCGAAATCAATGAGCTGGGTTCGACTGTTCTTGTCATCACTCACGAAAAAGAACTGGTCAACTCCTTCCACAAACGCGTCGTATACCTCGACAACGGCTGTGTTGTCGGCGATGCGATCGGCGGATATTCCGGCGAAGCGGTGGAATGAGTTGGGAGGATAACGCGCGACATGAAAAATTTTGGTTATCATCTGAAAGAAGGCGTGCGCGGTTTGTTCCGCAATCGTCTGGTCAATACGGCGGCGATCGGCATGCTGATTGCGTGTCTGGTTGTCACCGGGGCATTTGGCCTGCTGCTGGTCAACATCAATGCCGTGATCGAAGAGACCGGTGCGGTCAACACGATTTCGGTCTACATGGACGAAACACTGGATTCCGCGGCCGTGACGGCAGCGGGCGAGGCACTGGCGGCGATCCCCGGTGTGAAAAACTGCACCTTTGTTTCCAAAGAAGATGGGCTTGAATCGATGCGCGAGACCTTCGGCGACCTGATCGATGGGCTCGAAAGCGACAATCCCATCCGCGATCTGTATCGCTTAGAGGTCGAGGATCAGTCGCAGCTGACGGCCTGTGCTGAAAGTGCGCAGAGTGTGGCGGGTGTGGCGAAGGTCAATTCCCGCGGCGATGTGGCCGCACAGTTTTTGAAGGTCCGCAATACCATCGCCATGATCGGCCTCGCGTTTGTGGTGGTTTTGGGGCTGATCTCGCTGTTTATCATCTCCAACGCCGTGCGCCTGTCCGTGTTTGCCCGCCGGACGGAGGTGCGCGTGATGAAAACCGTGGGTGCGACCAATAGCTTCATCCGCGCCTCGTTTGCGATCGAAGGCATGCTGCTGGGCTTGATCGGTGCGGCAGTTGCCTACGGTCTGATCTACCTCGCCTACGTCAAGCTGTTTGAAACCGCGATCCGTGAACTTGGGTTCTTAACAACGATTCCGCTTCCGTTTGCGGCATTTGCCGTGCCAGTGGCGGTGATTTTCGGCGGAGCGGGGATCCTGATGGGGCTCTTGGGCAGTGCACTTGCGCTGCGCCGCTATATGAAGGTCTGAGGAGAACGCTTATGACTGGAAAACACACAAAAAAAGAACGCAAAGAGCGCCTGCGCCGACTTCTGGTATGGCTTTTGATTATCGGCATGCTGCTGCCGACGGTGATCACGCTGATCACGCTGGCGGTAACGGAGGACGATATTACAAATGCGCGCGAAGCGGTAGCGGCGATTGAAGAGAAAATCACCGAAACCAAAGCCGAACTGGAAACGCTCCGCGCCGATCAGGACTCGCTGATCGCGCAAAAGGGGCTTTTAGACGAACAGATCAACCTCTACAACGAGCAGATCGAGATCCTGGAGGGGACGATCGGCGAGCTCGATGCGGAAATTGCCGCATGCGAGGCCGAACTGAGCGCGCTGGAGACCGAACAAGCGGAGAAATACGAGATCTTCAAGCAGCGCGTGCGCGTTGCGTATGAAGACGGCGACATTACATATCTCAGCGTGCTCCTGTCCGCCAACAGTCTAAGCGACTTTTTCGACCGCGTGGAGATGACCTCGGCGATTTTGGAACAGGACAAAAATCTGCGCAGTGAGCTGGAAGCACTGGCCGATGCAATCAGCCTGAAGCAGACCGAACTCGAGCAAGACCGCGCCGATCAAGTGGCGTTGATGGTCGAGCTGGAGAGTGCGCGCACGGCGCTGATGGCCCAGCAGAGCGAAGCAGAAGTGCTGCTCGCCGGGCTGGAAGAAGGCGAGCACGAAAACCTGATGCTGATCGAAGAATACGAGCGCCTGTGGCAGGAGGCGATGGCCGAGCAGGAACGCCTGACGCAGGAATATGAAGAACAGAAGCGCCGTGAAGAGGAAGAGCGCAAGCGCCGCGAAGAAGAGGAACGCAAGCGGCTCGAAGAAGAAGCGCGCAAAAAGGCCGAAGAGGAAGCACGCAAAAAAGCCGAAGAAGAGGCGCGCAAAAAGGCAGAAAACGCCGTCTTTATGTGGCCGACACCGGGCTTTACGTGGGTCACCAGCAAATTCGGCTACCGCACGCATCCGGTCACGGGTAAGCCGCAGAGCTTCCACAACGGTATCGACATCGGTGCCTACGCCGGTTCGCCGATCAAATCGATCGCTGCCGGTACGGTCATTGCCAACCAGTACCACAGCATCTACGGCAATATGATCAAGGTCGACCACGGCAACGGATTTGTCTCAATGTATGCGCACATGAATGCGCGCTCAAAATACAAAGTGGGTGCGACCGTCTCCAAGGGCACAACGCTGGGCTATGTCGGCACGACCGGCCTCTCCAGCGGCTACCATCTGCACTTTACGATCTATAAAAACGGGACGGCGGTCGATCCGCTCAAGTATGTCACACCGTACTAACGATACGCATTTTTGGGAAAAGAGTTGAACGCAATGCAAGGTTCTGCAAGAAATCAAAAACGTCCTTCCTGGATTCAGGTCATCGCGATCTGTCTGGCGGTGGCTGCGGTCACGATGCTGGCAACGGGATATGTGCTGTCGGAGCGCTATGAAGCGCGCCAAAATTCCGCACAGACCGGGATCAGCTACCGAAAGCTCGATGAGATCCGCAGCTTGATCGATGCCTACTACGTCGGCGAATACGAGGAAGATGAGCTGCTCGATATGCTCAGTGTGGGCTACATGAGCGGCATCAACGACAAATGGTCCTACTATACAAACGCCGAAAACCTGCAGGCGCTCTACGAAGATAAATCCGGTTCCTATGCCGGCATCGGCGTGACGGTCACGTTGGATGCGGAGACGGGGCTTTTGCAGGTCATGGATGTCTACGAGGGTTCGCCGGCTGCCGAGGCCGGTATCCGCCGCTTTGACATGCTCTATACGGTCGAGGGCGAATCGGTCGCCGCGATCGGCATGGATGCGACGGTGGCGAAGGTGCGTGGCGAGATCGGCACAACGGTCAACCTCGAGATCTTGCGCGACGGCGTTGTGATCGCCATGACGGTCGAACGTCGCACGGTGGAAAAGACCAGCGTCTACGCCGAATTGATCAACGGCGAGATTGGTTTCCTCCGTATTTCTGAATTTACGGTGGCCGCGGCGACACAGTTCGCCGAAAAATTGGCCACGCTGCAGAATATCGGTGCCAAAAACGTCATCATCGACGTCCGCAATAACCCGGGCGGCCAGCTGAGCACGCTGATTAAGATGCTCGACGAGCTGATGCCCGAGGGCGAGGTCTTCATTGAGCGCGACAAGGCCGGCAACGAGAACCGGCTCTCCGTCGATGCAGAGTTCTGTGATATCCCTGTGGTCGTGCTCGTCAACGAGTATTCTTACAGCGCGGCCGAATACTTTGCGGCGGTCATGCAGGAGCAGGGCCGCGCGTACGTGATTGGTTCGCCGACGACGGGCAAGGGCGAGGGTCAGCAGACCTTCCAGCTCAGCGACGGCTCGGCGATCACGTTCTCGGTCATCAAGTACTTCACGCCCAACGGCGTGAGCATCGGCGACAAGGGCGGTATCGTCCCGGATATGAATGTGGAGATCACCTACGACCAGATCACCGTGATCGGAACGGTTGACTACCGCGACGACCCGCAAATCATGGCGGCAGTCGGTTATATGCAGGAGCTCATGCAGCAGTAACAACGATCAATTCAATCAGAAAGGCGGGGACAGCAATGGCAGAACGGTACGCGATTGGCGCGAAAATCGCACATCCCAAACACGGAGCGGGTGTGATCCGGGACATTGTCGTGCGTGACGGCCTGAACGGCAAAAGCGAATTCTACGAATTTTGCATGCCGGTTGGTTCGATGGTCGTCAGCATCCCCGTAGAATCGGCAGAGGCGATCGGCGTGCGTTCGGTTGTCGATCCGGTAACGGCCGATCAGCTGCTCGCCGATTTGCTACTCCCTGCCGAAGTGCAGGAATCGAACTGGAGCAAACGCTTCAAGGAAAACCTCGAACGCATCAAATGCGGCGATCCGTTCGTCGTGTCGGAGATCGCGCGCTCGCTTGCCGAACGCGACCGACAAAAAACGCTATCCATGGGCGAACGCAAAATGCTGCACAGTACGGTGCAGATGCTTGCCTCCGAGATCGCGCTTGCCAAGGACATTGCCTATGCCGAGGCCGAGGCGCAAATCAAACAAAATTTGCAGCGATAAGGCCGCAGGAGGAGTTTTCCATGCAAAACTTTCGTCTTGGTGTGGTGCTCTGCGCGGCTGGGCGCTCGAGCCGCATGGGCGGTACGGATAAGATCGACTATATGTTGGGCGGAAAGCCGGTCCATCGGTGGGCAGCGGAGTGTTTACTCGCCTACCCGCAGACGACGGAGCTCGCGCTCGTCGTTCCGGCAGAGAAGCTGGATGCGTTTGCGGCTTTGTATGCCGGTGATGCGCGTGTGACGGTTTGCGCAGGCGGTGCGACGCGCCAAGAATCGGTCGCCAACGGTGTCCGCGTTTTGGGCGAGGTCGATCTGATCGCCGTCCACGACGGTGCCCGGCCGTTTCTCCGGCCGGAGCTGATCGATGCGGTCTGTTGTGCGGCCTTGGAGGTCGGTGGCGCCATCCCAGCCATGCCCGTGACCGATACGATCCACGTCACGCGTGATGGTCTCGCAGTTGCAACGCCGGAACGCGGTGCGCTTGCTGCTGCCCAAACGCCGCAGATCTTTCGCCGGGAGATCATGCTTGAGGTTTTGCGGCGCGTGGAGGAAGAACACCTGACCGTCACCGACGACTGCTCTGCGGTGGTCGCCTGCGGCTATGACTGCCGGATCGTACCCGGCAGCGCGGATAATATGAAAATTACGTCGCCGTCGGATCTGGCGCGAGCCGAACGGATCGCCGCGGCGTTTTTGGCGTAAGAAAGGCGGAAATCTATGCGAATCGGCCACGGATATGACGTACACCGCACAAAAGAGGGAAGAGCGCTGGTTTTGGGCGGCGTGACGATCGAATGCCCCTTTGGGCTCGACGGCCACAGCGATGCCGACGTGCTGACCCATGCGGTCATTGATGCGCTTCTCGGTGCGGCAGCCCTCGGCGACATCGGCAAGCTGTTCCCCGATACCGATCCCGCCTACAAAGGGATCTCCAGCCTGCTGCTCTTGGAGACCGCCTACGAAGCGGTAAAGAAGGCGGGGTTCCGGCTTGGGAATCTCGATGCGACGATTCTTTGCCAGCGGCCAAAGCTTGCGCCATCGATTTTGAAAATGCGCGAGAATCTGGCGGAGATCCTCGGCGTTGCCGTCGGTGACGTCAGCGTCAAGGCGACAACGGAGGAAAAACTGGGCTTCACCGGCAGCGGCGAGGGAATTGCGGCCCACGCGGTCTGCCTGCTTGAAGCGATCTGAGGAAAAGCGGGGAACCGTTTTCCGTACCGCCACAGATTTTACTGCGGATTTCGAAAAATACGATCCTTCTGCAGAAAAATTCGATTGAAAAAACACAGGGAACATGGTATACTAATAAAAGAAGTTTGTGAGCAGGCGGCTTTTATACCGTTTCTGCCAGCACATATGATTCAAAAAAGGAGATGCTTTTATGATCAAAGTCGGTATTGTCGGTGGCCGCGCGCGTTCTACGATGGCGGGTTTCCAGGCGCTGGAAAATGTTGAAGTCGCTGCCGTTTGCGACCTCAACGAAGAAACAATGAATAAAATCGGTGACCAATTTAACATTCCTCACCGTTATCGCGTGTTTGAAGACATGCTCGAAAGCGATATCGACGCCGTCGTCATCGCTTCTCCGATGCAGTGCCACGTCCCGCAGGCGATCGCTGCGCTGGAAGCCGGCAAGCACGTCATGAGCGAAGTCACCGCCGGTGTCACGATGGACGAACTCTGGTGGCTGATCGAAGCCAAGGAAAAATACGGCAAAACCTACATGATGGCCGAAAACTACATCTACTCTCCGCAGGTGCAGCTGGTCAAGGCGCTGCGCGAAGCCGGTGAGTTCGGCACGCCCTTCTACGCCGAAGGCGAATATCTGCACGACGTTTCGGATATGGCCGTCTACGACAACGGCAAGCTCTCGTGGCGCAGCTTCTGGCAGCTCGGCAAGCGCGGCTCCTTCTATCCGACCCACTCGCTGGGCCCGGTCATGGAGTGGTTCTCCGGCGACCGCGTGACCGAAATTTCCTGCTTCGGCACGGGCGGCCAATTCTGGACGCCGGAACTGCGTCAGGATGAACTGACCGTCACGATGTGCCGCATGGAGAGCGGTGCGCTCGCCAAGATCACCGTCGCCTGCAAAGCGCCGCGCCCGCACAATATGCACACCTACCTCCTGCAGGGTACGAAGGGCTGCTTCGAATCCTCGCGCGGTATGGATGGTAAGGATAAGATCTGGCTCGAAAATCATCCGCTCGCCGATCAGAAACCCGGTCACCGCGACTGGCGTCCGCTCGAAGACTTCAACGATTATCTGCCGGAGCGCTACAAGAACCCCTCGGAAGCGGCGAAGAAGGCCGGCCACCAGGGCGGCGACTTCTACATCGTCAAGGACTTCATCGATGCCATCACCACCGGCGAAGAACCCTCTGTCAACGTCTACCGCGCCTGCGAATGGACGGCGGTTGGCCTCTTGAGCGAGCTCTCCGTCACCAACGGCGGCCGCGCGATCGAAGTGCCGAACTTCAGAAAGAACATGAAAAACAGCGAAAAGCTGTTTAAAATCTAATACTTACCCCATGAAACAAAGTTTCATGGGGACCCCGGAGGGCCACCCCACAAAACAGAGTTTTGCGGGGACCCCGGAGACCACCCCACAAAACAGAGTTTTGCGGGGACCCCGGAAAGCTACCCCACAAAACAGAGTTTTGCGGGGACCCCGGTGACCACCCCCCACAAACGAACCGTCAAAACGCCTGTCGGAAACGTCCGACAGGCGTTTTTTGCCGGTACTTGATTTTTGATGAGCTATGCGCTATAATTAAAGTAAGAAAAAGAAAAACCGCACCAAAGCGTGCGGTGAGTTTTCAGGGGTGAAACAATGACTGCTCTGATCAAAAATGCCCGTCTGCCCGGCGGCGGTTACAAATCTATTCTGATCGAAAACGGCCTGATCGCCGATATTCTGGCGGCTGATACCGATATTACGGCCGACCGCGTCTACGATGCCAAGGGTAACTACGTTTATCCCGGCCTGATCGATATCCACTCCCACGGTTGCATCGGCATCGACACGATGGACGGCGAGGGTCTCTCCGAGCTGGCCAAAGAATACTTCCGCCACGGTGTCACGACGTGGTACCCGACGACGATGACCGAATCGTACGAGCGCATCCGCAAGGCGATGGCGCAACCGCTGGAACGCGGCGAAGGCGAAGCGAGAACGCCCGGCTACCATTACGAAGGGCCGTTCATCAACAAAAAATTCAAGGGTGCGCAGAACGAAGCCTATATCGTCGTACCCGACCTCGACGAATACAAAAACTACGTCAATCCCGCCGTCGTGACGGTCGCACCCGAAGTCGACGGCGCAATCGACTTCATCCGCGAAGCCGCCGCCAACGGCACCTGCATCGCCCTCGGCCATACCGAATGCGATTTCGATACGGCGATGGCCGCCTTTGCCGCCGGTGCGAAGTGCCTCACGCACACCTGCAACGCGATGCCGCAGATGATGCACCGTGCGCCCGGCCCGATCGGCGCGGCGATGATGTCCGGCGCTTACGCGCAGGTCATCTCCGACGGCCTGCATATGCACCCGGCGATGGTCAACGCCCTCTACCGGATGTTTGGCCGCGAAAAAATGGTGCTCATCAGCGACTCCATCCGCGCCTGCGGCCTGCCCGAAGGCGAATACGAACTCGGCGGCCAGATGTTCACGGTCAAGGACGGCGCTGCCCGTATCGCCAACGGTTCGCTCGCCGGCAGCACGACGCCGCTCTTTGAATGTGTGCGCCGCGCGATCTCGTTTGGTATCCCGCGCGAGGATGCATTCGCGATGGCTTCGGAGACGCCCGCGGCCATGCTCGGCATCAACAAAGGCAAGATCGAAGTCGGCTACGCTGCCGAGTTCATCGTCTGCAGCGAGGAAAACGAACTGCTCGACACGCTGATTTACTGAGAGAATATAAAGCGACGGCATCCGCACCGATTTCGGTGCGGATGCCGTTCTGTATGCAGACAATCAGTTGTAAAGATTGGTCAGCACCTGTTCGAATGGAGAAAAATCGCCCGTAAGGTCAATTGTGTAGAGTACCTCGTCGTGTTGCGAAACCTGCAGTGAAACCCGACCGGGGAGGTACAAAAACAAGCGAACGATGAGGTTGGAATGATGCGGTGTCGGGATCAAATAGGGGCCGATATAAATGGTAGCCATATTTGGTCTATCGCCATTGTCGAAACTCTGCTCATGTCGTAAACCATCAATGAGCAACAAATTTTTGAGGTCATCGGCATAGTCCGCCAACAAATCCGGTAACGGCGGCAAGCTTTCAAAGCGCAACTGAATGGTGAGCGCAGAACCGCCGAACAGTTGTCGATGCATCGTCAAATCCGACAATAGCGTGGTGGAGAAATCCGTTTGTTGCATGGGATCTCCGTCTGTATACGCTGTCAATACGATAGGGTCTACTGTCGCTGTGTGCTCTTGTTCATAAATGAGTTTGACGGCACACAAGGATGTTATTGCTATTACCACCGCTATTAGCGCAATACTACATTTTTTTAACACATTCATTTTACCACCTTCTTTGAAATGAGATACACCTTGAATTCTATTTTTATTATATAATGTAAAAAAAAGAATGTCAACACATTGTTAAAAACATACAATAATTACTGGAAGAAACAAATGAATATGAGACAGATTTGATCTGCGATGGCTTCGGAGACGCCCGCGGCTATGCTCGGCATCAACAAAGGCAAGATCGAAGTCGGCTACGCTGCCGAATTCATCGTCTGCAGCGAAGAAAACGAACTGCTCGACACGTTGATTTACTGAGAGCACGGTTTGCTGCAACGAAACCGACAGTTCCCACAAAATAGTTTCACTCCCGGCCGAGCAATCTGCCGGGAGTGTTCTTGTTTATATTGCGGCCACATGAAAGAATAAACAGATCGACAAACTTGAATTTAAGGGGAATACCGCCAGCGTAGGCCTTGGCTCCCCCTTTGGGGGAGCTGGCAAAAACCGGTTCTTAGGAACCGGTTTTTGACTGAGAGGGTATGGTTCCGCTTATTTTTTCATCAAGACCCTCTCCGCCCCAGTTTGCGAACTGGGGCACCTCTCCCAAAGGGAGAGGCGAGAGCGTGTTGCCAGACCTTTCGCCAAATTCCAACTTGTCGAACAGACAAAGCGGTGTGCTTCTATACGCCGCTCAGTGCCGCACGTACTGAGTGGTACAGCATATTGACATAAGAAACGGAGCGTATCGATGCTGATACGCTCCGTGAATCATTTTATACATGTTTTGCGTCGATGAGAAATTAACCGGCGTAAGTCGTGAGCCAGCGCACGAGTTCTTCCGGCCAACGGTCGACGTAAGGGAAGTTCGTCGAGAGGCCGAGGCCGTGCGGGCCGTCGGGGTAGACGTGCAGCTCGCAGGGAACCTTGTGTGCCGAAAGCGCGGCGGCGTAGAAAAGTGAATTTTCCACGGGCACGCCGTTATCGTTAAAGGTGTGCCAGATAAATGCCGGCGGCGTGTCGGCGGTCACCTGCTTGGCAAGCGAGAAATACTCGATCATTTCTTCCGACGGATCCGGGCCGAGCAGGTTATGGCGCGTGCCGTCGTGGCGGAATTCGCCGAAATCGAGCACTGGGTAGCAGAGGATCGAAAAATCCGGACGGGCAGAAATAGCGTCGATTTCGTCCGTCGGTTCGTAGAAGACCTTATCGTAGTGCACCGAGGCGGTCGCGGCCAGATGTCCGCCTGCGGATGAACCCATTACGCCGATCTTTTCCACGCCGAGCTTGCCGAGCTCGTGCCGCGCCACTCTGATCGCGCGCTGCACGTCCGAACCTTCGGCGGGGTGGCGGTAGGGCGCGACGCGGTATTCGAGAACGATCGCCGAGATGCCGTGGGCCTGCAGGAATTCGGCGTAGCCTTGGCCTTCGTGCGGGGCGCGGATGGCGTAGCCGCCGCCGGGACAGATGACCACACCCAGCTTGGCGCCTTCGGCGAGATAGGGCGTGAGGTAGGGCTTGAATTCGATCGAATCATCGTCGTACGGGATGGTATTCGGCCAAAGCTGCATAAAATTCCCTCTTTTCTAAAGTTCGTCTACGGTCAGGCCGTAGCCCTCGATGAAGTGTTCCATGAAGTAACGGAGTTCGTCCATTTCGGCGGCGAGCGTGTCGAGCGTCGTGCGCAGAGTGGCGGCAGCCTTTTTGAATTCGCCGTTGCCGCCCGAAAGTTCGTTAAGGCACTTGATATAGGCCGAGAGCTTGTCGGCGGCTTTGATGTAGCGGTAGCGTTCGGGCTGCCGCTCCTCAAAGAAGATCACGTCGGCAAATCCCGCCTGCAGCTCTTCGGGAAGCATTGCGAACAGGCGCTCTTTTGCGTCGAGCTCGGCATCTTTGTATGCGCCGGAAAGGCGGTCATTTTTATATTTGACCGGCGTGGGCAGATCGCCGGTGAAGATCTCCGAACAGTCGTGGTAGAGTGCGGCGGCGGCGATCTCGCTTGGGTCGATCGCTTTGCCGAACAGATCGCGTCCGATCGTCGCCAGCGCGTGGGCGAGAACGGAAACCTGCATGCTGTGCTCCTGCACGTTTTCGGGGATCGAGCTGCGCATCAAGCCCCAACGGGCGATATATTTTGTGCGGTCCAGTAACGCGAAAAAACTGCTGTCAGCCATGGTTTGCTCCTTTGTGTCGTTTCAATGTATCCATTATACCAGTTTTCTCCGCCGCTTGTCAATGAAAAGGTGCTTGGCGCGCATAAAAGTCGGCGTTTGCGGATACATTGATGAATAAGAGGTGATTTTTGTGAAGATCCAATGGAAAAAACTGGCGATCTGCGTGGCAATCCCGCTGGCCGTCGGCGCACTGTCAGCGCTTTTGACGCAGAGTGCCATGCGCGATTTTGCCGCACTCGACCAACCGCCGCTGTCGCCGCCGGGATGGCTGTTTCCGGTGGTGTGGTCGATTTTGTATGCGCTGATGGGCATCGCGTCCTACTTGGTCGTCGTGACCGAATCGAGCGAGCGCTCGCGCAATGCGCTGACGCTCTACGCCGTCCAGCTCGCGTTCAACTTCGTCTGGTCGATCCTGTTTTTCAATATGGGTGCGTACCTGTTGGCGCTCGTGTGGCTGGCGATCCTGTGGGTGCTGATCCTCTGCACGCTGCTGGCCTTCCGCCGCATCCGTCTGTGGGCGGGGCGGCTGATCGTCCCGTATCTGCTGTGGGTGAGCTTTGCGGCCTATCTGAACGCGGGTATTTGGTATCTGAACTGAAAAAACGCTGTGTATTCGTATGTACCTCCTATTTAGGAGGTACATATTTTTTTGAAAAAAGTCGGAATCGTGAGACGAAACGAAATTTTCTGCGTAATAGTATAATAGAAGACAAGCTTGTTTTTTCCAAAAGGCATTTCCAAAACCGATCGGGAGGTGAGAACGTGCCGCCTTTGTTCCCGGCAGACGCAGCCGACGCCAATCGGCGCGATCGCGCGCATGCGTGGTATGCGGCGTATTATGAAGCGATCTACCGTTATACCTATATGAAAATGCAAAACAACGACGAAGCCGGGATCGCCGCCAGCGACGCTTTTGTCCGCATGATGCAAAACGCGGACAAGCTCGCCGCACTGAGCGACGACGAGGTGCGGCGCCGCTTGTTCGAAAAAATACAACTTTGTACCGAACAGGTTGTTTGGGGCAGGCCCATTTTGGCCAAGCAACTTGACCAAATAAAAAAGGCTACGTGGGGGATACCGGTGGATTGCCTGCCCTGCGGGTATCCCCCATACAATTGTTACTTATCAATGCGAAAGCGAGGGATTTTTGATGAAGCGGAATGGGGTATACAAGGTTTTTGTGATTTGTCTGTTGTGTTTCTTGTTTTGCACGGTTTTCTTTGCTTGTGGGAAGGAAACACCGACCAACGCGACAACCAATACGACAACGGAGGTAGGTTTGACATTTGAACCTTCCGACAACTTTGTGATCGAAGTGGATTTGGCCGCAATCGACTACCCCGAAACGGCCTCGGTGATCCATGCAAAGCGCATTATTTTCGATTACGAAGCCGGAAAAGAAGCCTTGGGCTTTCTTTTGCCGGAGCAAATATTGATCGATGAACGATTTGATTCTGTTGAGAAAGTTATTATTGCGAAAGATAATACGTACCAAAGTAGTCTCAATGTTTCGTATGACCCGTGGCAAGAGGGGATGTCCCATGATATGCGGCAACCGACAGGCTTTGCGCACTTTGTCCGGCGGTTGGTTGACGGGGGAAGCCCACTGCACACGATGTGCACCAATCCTCTGTATTGGCAGGCAAGTAGCTGGAGAACCATATCGCCTTACGTGACCTCAGAAGAATTGTCGGATTTGTCATTGGCCGATGCACAATCAGTTCTGACAGACATTATGCGCGATTTGGGGGTAAGCGCGGCGGATTTGCCGGAGATTGACCTTGATTATACCCGTGCGATTCTGTCGGAGAACCAATTCAGCGTTGCTTATTCCGAGACGTTGAGCTGGCCTGAAGAAGTTTCCCCGGAGGACTATGGCTGGACTGCGGAGAAACTGGCGCTGCAGCCGGATGCTTATACGGTTCGTTTCCGTCAGAAAATTGCCGGAATTCCGTTGAACTGGATGGAGTGGAATAGCCGCATAGCCCAGAAAACTGTGGAGGCTGTTCGACAGCAGGTTCATGGTTCCGTTGCTACTGACGGAACACTTTCGTTGACTATGAGTAATATGGTGTCTCCGCACACCTATGGCGAAGCGAGGAACATTGTTTCGCCGATGGTGGTGGTTGAGCAACTCAACGACATGATAGCCGCGTCGCTTACTGATGACATCTACTACCTCTCGGATATCGAACTGTGCTATGCGATCTTCGAAACCGATGTACGTGATGAATTGGTTCTCTATCCTTATTGGATTGTGCCGCTGGAGGTTGAAACTGACATAAGTGGCACAGGACGAACCCGTGTAAACTGGGATCGTGACATCTACGCTTTCAATGCCTTTACGGGAGAACTTGTCAACAGCGTTTCGTTGCCGGTGGAGTAGGACACGGCAATTCTCGGAAATAACAGAGAAAGGGCGTGTGGATTCGTGTTTCGACGACTCTTTTTTTCGCAGTGCCGCCGCGTTGTCGCTTCCCCGATCATTTGGTGCTGTGTGTTTGTGTTTACCGCTGTTTTGTTTGTCAACAGTGCAATTGTGTTTCTCAACGATAATCCGAGTGTGATCTATGCATTTGATGGATTTGCAACGCTCAATCTGGAGGCGGTGGTTTTATCAATGCTGCCGTCGTTGCCGTTTGCGCTGAGTTATTTAGACGAACGCCGCGAGAGAAGTCTGCGCTTTTCCTATGTCCGTTGCGGTGTTGAGCCTTATATCTGGGCAAAGTATCTTGCCATGCTGCTTTCCGGGTTTTGTGTGGTTATTTTGGGCAGCTTGATCTACTGTGCGATTTTGTGCATATGGATGCCTTTGGTTGGGGACTACAGCGGTGAGGGTGCAATCGGCATGTACGCAGTGTGGGAAAACGGTCGGCCGCTGCTCTTTTTGTTTTGGCGAATCGTCTGTCTGGGGGTGTCTGGAGCGCTGTTTACCGGTTTAACCTTTTTCTTCTCGCTTTTCTTCCGCGGACGCTATACGGTGATGGTGCTGCCGTATCTGTGCTACCAGATGTTGTCGTTTCTCTATTCGCTTCTGAAAATTGACAATCTCTTTTTTTACCCACGTTATTGGCTGCTCGAAACGAATCCGTATATGCAGACAGCGACCGGGGAAGTCGGGGCGAAGCTTGTGTTTGTTGCGGTGATTTTGCTGGTGGTCGGGTTTGTTGCCGTTTGGAAGGCGGAAAGGAGTATGCTCCGTGACTAAAATCGCTTTGATAAACCTGAAAAAATGGCGCACCGACCCTGTGATTTACCTGGTTTTTGGGCTGATCGTGGTGTTTGTGATCTACCTCTTTGGGCCGATTTACCCTTTCGCCGCCGAGCATGACGAAACGATCTCGGCGTGGATCGTTTCGGCCTACTTTACCCCGGTACATATGACGATCCTGTACGTCGCATTGTTGGGGCTGATGTTTTCCAACGCGCCGTTTTACGACGCGAGCGCGCAGTTTTCGGTCGTGCGCGTGGGACGTTTGCGGTGGATTTTAGGACAGGTCGTCTACGTTTTTGCCGCGTCGTTTCTGATGGTCGCGGCGATCTGGCTGGCAACGTGGCTGCGCTATTTGCCGCGTTTGAGCTTTGCCGACGATTGGGGACGTGTGGTCAAGTCGATGATCCTGAACGGTCAGCTTTCCAGCGAATATCCTATGCGCGTTTATTTGCCTAACATTGCCAACACCTTCGAGCCAATCAAAACAGCGGTGCTCTCGTTTGTGATGATGTGGTTGGGCACGACTTTCGGTGGGATGCTGTTGATGTTTACGAGTTTCTTTTTCGGCAAGGTAGTCAGCTTCAGCGTATTCGGTTTTTTCTGGTTCATGTCGATGGTGCCGATGTGGATGGCGCAAATGGGCTGGGGAAAATACGCATTGTATGCGTGTCCGTTTAATTATCTGAACATCTATTATACGTTCGAATACAACGGTATGGAGGGTTTGCCGCCGTTTGCGTACTGCGTATCAATGCTGGCGGTGACGATTGTGATCTTTGCGACGGCGACGGTGATCGGGTTCTGCCGCAGAGATCTCGACGCGGGAAAGGAGGAATAAAGGATGGAATCGATCATTTCGGTGAAAAATGTGGTCAAGCGTTTCCGCGAGACGACGGCGCTGGACGGCGTGAGTGTGGAGTTTGAGCGCGGTAAGATCCATGGTGTGATCGGCCGTAACGGTTCGGGCAAATCGGTGCTTTTTAAGTGTATCACGGGCTTTATGCGCCCCGATCAGGGGACGATCATCGTCGATGGTAAGGCGGTTAATCCGTTGAAACCGCAGAACATCGGTATCATTATCGAACATCCGGGCTTTATCCCGTATCTCTCCGGATATCGTAACCTTGTTTATCTGGCCGCTATCCGCGGCGAGGTTGACAAAGAGAAAATCCGCGAAACGCTTCGCTTGGTTGGCTTGGATCCCGATTCGAAAAAAGCTGTGTGCAAATACTCGATGGGAATGCGCCAACGTTTGGGCATTGCGCAGGCGATCATGGAGGATCCTCCGCTTTTGGTTATTGATGAGCCCATGAATGGATTGGATAAGCACGGTGTGGCCGAAATGCGCGAACTCTTGAAAGGACTGCGGGAGCGCGGTACGACAATTCTGATTGCCTCGCACTACGCCGGCGATATTGATGAGCTCTGCGACACTGTGTGCGAGATGGAAGCCGGGAAGTTAACGGTTCTCCAGACCAATCGCACAACCGCATAAATATTTTACAAGAAAAAACGCTGTGCAGCGAGCTTGCTGCACAGCGTTTTTGTGTCAGAACGAATTATTCAGCGTCGGTTTCTTCCGCTTCGGCTTCTTCGCCGTAGGCGGCATAGCCTTCTTCAAGCGCGGCGCGCACGGAGAGGCTGACCTTTTCGTTTTCGTTGTTGATCTCCAGGATCTTCGCCTTGACAACGTCACCTTCGGCGACGACGTCGGCCGGACGCGCGATGCGGTGGTCGGCCAGCTGCGAGATGTGGATCAGACCGTCAACGCCCGGAACGATTTCGGCGAAGGCGCCGAACTGCATGAGCTTAACGACCTTAACGTCGGCGACGTCACCAACCTGGTAGGTGGTGGTGAACTTCACCCACGGGTTGTCCGATTCGCTCTTGAGCGTGAGCGAGATCTTGCGCTTTTCGGTGTCGAGGGCGATGACACGGGCAGTGACCTTATCGCCGACAGCAACGGCTTCGGACGGATGCTTAATGCGGCCCCAGCCGAGTTCGGTGATGTGCGCCATACCGTCGGCGCCGCCGATGTCGATGAACGCGCCGAACGAGGTCAGCGACTTAACAACGCCTTCGTAAACGTTGCCGACTTCGATGGTTTCCCAGATCTTTTCGGCAGCGGCCTTGCGCATATCTTCGGTGGCGTAACGGACGGAACCGATGATGCGGCGTTTGGCGCGGTTGACTTCGGTAATGCGCAGGGTGACGTGCTTTTTGAGCATTTCGTTCAGGTCGGCTTCCTTCGGCATACCGGTGTGGGAAGCGGGGACGAAAACGCGGACGCCGTTGACGGCGACAACGATACCGCCCTTGTTGATCTCAACGACGGTGCCTTCGAGCAGAGCCTTGTCGGCGCGGGCGGCGTCGATGCTTTCCCAGCCGCGGGCGGCGTCAATGCGCTTCTTGGACAGGGTAACGATGCCTTCGGCGTCGTTGACCTTCGTGACGAAAACTTCGATTTCGTCGCCGATCTTCACGATGTCTTCGGGCTTGGCGGACGGATCGTCGCTCAGTTCGGAAACGGGAATGAAACCGGCATGCTTGGTGCCGAGATCGACATGAATATCCGACGGGGTGATGGCGGTAACGATACCGGTGACACGCTGACCGGTGTGCAGCGTTTTAATGGATCTGTCCACCATTTCGGCGAACGATTCCTCGACTTCGGGATTCATCTCGACTTCTTCAGCCTGGATGATCTGCTTCTCTTCTGACATGTTGATGACCTCCTCAATTTTTACCTCCGGCGTGGATGCGCCGGCTGTTAATCCGATTGTGCGTGGGGTTAGAGCTATGAGCTCGTCGGCGATCTCTGCGAGATCTTCTGCGCCCGTGAGCAGAAAAACGTGGGCGCAGCGCTTGGCACAGATGTCTCTGAGACGAGCTGTATTCGCGCTTTTCCGGTCGCCGATGACAAGCATCAAATCAACGGAACCGGCAAGCTCAGCCGCTTCGTTTTGACGCAAAGCGGTAGCACTACATATTGTATCAAAAATTTGGAGATTTGTACACTCTTTTTTGAGCTCTTCCAGACAAATTTTCCAAATTTCTTTGTCCGCCGTCGTCTGAGCCACGACCGACCGCGGTTTTTCGGGGTCGAAACCGGGATTTTGGACGTATGCGGCGGCTTCTGCGGGGGACGAAAGGATGACCACGTCTTTGGCGCGGTCGGAAATCGCGACGGCTTCGGGGTGTCCGGGCTGGCCAATGATGATGACGGCGCGGCCCGCGGCGTCTTCTTTGGCGACGATCTCGTGGATCTTGCGCACGCAGGGACAGGTCGTGTCGACGACCCGCACGCCTTTGGCGGCAAGTGCATCGTAAACGCTGCGGCATTCGCCGTGGGCGCGGATGATCGCGGTTGCGCCATCGGGGATCTCGTCGGCGCTGCTGACGGTGCGCATCCCCAGCGCTTCCAGTTCGGCGATCACGGCGGCGTTGTGGATGACCTGGCCGATCGCGTAGGCGCCGGCGGCGTGCTCACGGGTCATGGCGATCGCGCGGGAAACGCCGAAGCAAAACCCTGCGGTTTTGGCGACGGTCAGCTTGGCGGGTTCAGCGTTTGCTTTCAAGGGCGTAGATTCTCCTTAAAATTTCGTCGGCGGCGGTCTGGTAATCGGCGCTGCCGGGCTTGCCCTCCGGTTTTTCGGGGCGGAACGGCTCGCCGATGACAACGCGCACGCGGTGGAAGGGTTTTCTGCCGGGCGAAACGTAGACGGGAACGACCTCACAGTCCGAACGCAGCGCGAGCATGCCAGCACCGGCTTTGGCGCCGTCGGCGCTGTTGCGCGTGCCTTCCGGGAAGAGCAGAAGGCGGCCGTTGGATGAAAGGATCTTCAGCGATTCTTTGATCGCGCCGATGTCGGCGGTACCGCGCTTGACCGGGAACGCGCCGAGGCTGCGCATGATCGCGGCAAAGAGCTTGTTTTTGAAAAGCTCGGCCTTGGCCATAAAGCGCGGACGGTTTTTCGTGCACAGCCCCATGGCAATGGCGACGAAAACGGGATCGGAAAGCCCAGTGTGGTTGGCGCAGACGAGGCATTTGCCCTCCGGCAGGTTTTCGCGGCCGATGATTTTATAGAAATAGAGGATCTTGAAAATGATGATGGAAAAGAAACCGACGAGAAAATAAAGCACGGCTCAAATACGCTCCCTTATGGTGTTCAGTAACAGCTCCAGGCTCTGGTCGAAATCGATCTCGGTGGTGTCCACGAGGATCGCATCGTCGCTTTGCTTCAGTGGTGCGATCGCGCGGGTCGAATCGCGGTGGTCGCGCTCGATGATGTCGGCGAGGACGGTTTCAAAAACGACAGGTTCGCCGCGGGCGATCTGCTCGTCGTAGCGGCGGCGGGCACGCGCTTCGGCCGATGCGGTGAGGAAGATCTTTACCTGTGCATTGGGCAAAACGACCGTGCCGATGTCGCGGCCGTCCATGATGACGTTGTTTTCCTCGGCGAGGCGGCGCTGCGTTTGCAGCAGGAGCGCGCGGATCTCCGGGACGGCGGAGACGGCAGAGGCGTAGCGCGAGGCGTTTTCGGTGCGGATCAGCGAAGTCACGTCTTCGCCGTTTAAGAAAACGTGCTGGCCGTCACTTTCGATCGCGAGCGAAACGGTGGTTTTGTCGGCGAGGGCGGCGATCTTTTCGGTCTCGTCGATGGCGATCCCGGCACGGACTGCGGCAAGGCCGACGGCACGGTAGAGCGCACCGGTGTCGATATAGAGATATCCCAAAGCGATGGCGGCTTTGCGCGAGAGCGTGCTTTTGCCGGCGCCGCTGGGGCCGTCGATGGCGATGTTGATCATAGTTTTTTCCTCACAGCAACGATCGAATCGATCGAAAACTTTGTTCATTTGAAACGGTATTTTTCAGACAACGCGGTGGCCCAGACCGATGGCGACTTCGTTTAAGTGCAGCAGGCCGATGCCGAAAAACATGGCCACGCTGACGTGCTCGTTTGCGCGGGCCACGGCGATCTTACCGCCGACATTCAGGCCGATGGCTTTGTTCATGATCTGCGTGATCGCTTCTCTGGCCGCACCGGCGACGGCGCCTTCTTCCTGATGCGTCGTGCCGATCACACCTTCGCGGCGCGCGGCGACGATTGCGCGTTCGATGAGCTTGTTGATCGAGGGGATAAATTCTCCGCCGAAGTTGGCCGCGGCCGTGCGGATACCGGTGGCAGCAGCCTCGACGCGCACGCGCTGTTCTTCTTCGGCAGTTGCGGTCACGGCGACGCGCAGTGCTGCTGCGGCGACCTCGCGGCTGCCGGTATTGGTCTCACGGTCGTTCACAATGTCATCCCGTTTCTGTCGTTATTGATCGATGGAAAATGCGTAGGCAGCGGCTGCTTCGCCGGCTGCGTAGCCTGTGGAAAATGCGATCTGTAAATTGAACCCGCCGGTGTAGGCGTCCAGATCGAGGACTTCACCGGCAAAAAAGAGGCCGGGCACGCGCTTGGCCGCCATTGTTTTCGGGTCGATCTCCGCAAGGGCGATACCGCCGGCGGTGACGACGGCATTCTCGAAGCCGAGCTGTTTGAGCGGTGCGAGCCGCAGCGCCTTCATCGCCGAAACGAGCTGTGCGCGCTGGGCACGCGTCAGCGTATTGACCGGGGTCTCCGGTGGGATCGCGGTGAGCGCGAGCAGCGGTGCGCGCAGGGCGGCGGGGAGAAGTGCGTCGAGCGCATTCTTGATCGCTTTGTTGCGCCGTTCCTCAAAATCGCGGAGCAGGCGCTTGTCCAGCGTTTCGGCGTCGAGCGCGGGCTTGAGGTCGACCTCGATGGCGTACTGCGCGCCGTCGGTGCGCATGTGTGCGCTGGCACTCAAAACGACCGGGCCGGAAATGCCGGTGTGGGTAAAAAGCAATTCACCGAAATCGGTGTAAATCAGCTTGTCGTTTTCAAAAAGGCGGATTCCGATGTTTTTCAAGGTCAGTCCCGTGCATTCGCGGCAGAGCCCAACGGGACAGGCGAGCGCGGTCAGTGACGGACGCAACGCCGTGACCTCTAACCCAAGCGACCGGGCAAACGCATAACCGTCGCCGGTGCTGCCGGTCAGGGGATAGGAGCAGCCGCCGGTCGCGACGATCACGGCCGATGCGGTGACGGATTGTCCGCCGAGCGCGACACCGCAAACTTGGCCATTTTCGGTCAGCAGCTTCGTGACCGTGCCGGTGCGGACGTCGATGCCGTAATCGGCGAGGCATTGCTCAAGCGCGGAGACGATGTCGTCGGCTTTGTCGGACGCGGGGAATACGCGGTTGCCGCGTTCGGTTTTGAGCGGAACGCCCAAAGATTCAAAAAACTGCATCGTATCCTGCGCGGAAAAGCGGGAAAACGCGGAATAGAGAAATTTATGTCCGCCGGTGACGTTTTTCAAGAGCTCCGTGGTCGGACAGTTGTTGGTGACGTTGCAGCGGCCTTTGCCGGTAATGGCAAGCTTGCGGCCGATGCGGCGGTTTTTCTCGCACACGAGAACACGTGCGCCGGATGCTGCCGCCTGGATCGCGGCCATCGCACCGGCGGGACCGCCGCCGACGACGATGCAGTCATATTGTACAGCCAAAACAGCGACCATCCCTTCGTTGTACGTCAGCGCCCGGACACGGTCGGAACGGGCAGTTCTTTCAAAATCGCCGCGAGATTTGGTTCGGAATTCTTCAAAATCGCTTCCGGGCGCTCAGCGCGGGCGGCGATCGGTACAGCGATCGATTCATTGAAAAATGCGGTGAGGCGCGCATCGTATCCGTCGGCCGAAAATTGCAGCGACGGCAGCACGTAGGAAGCGATGATGTTTGCCTCGGTGGTATCCAGCTTGGCTTTGCGCGCAAACTGCGTCAGCCAGTCTTCGTTCAACCGGAGCGCGAACGCATTAAACACCGCCACGCTGTTGGCGAGGGTTGCGTTTTGCGCCGGGAAGGCATAGCCGGAGTAATCGGTGAGCGGAGTGATGCGGCCGGTACCGGTCGACGGCACGGGCATCAACCGGACGTCCGGGATCGATGCCAGACTTGTGTCGGCGAGCAGCACTTTCGCGCTGACCCACAAAAAGAGCAGCTGATCTTCGGCAAAAGCCGTGCGAAGCGTTTCAAACGAGCCGGAAAGCGCGGCGTTATCGGGCGAGGTAAGCGCGCTGAGGCGGTTGGCTGCCTGTACCGTGCGTTCGGCCGAAAGCTCGCTCTTCCAACGGCCGTCCGCCGAAGCAATTTCACCGCCGAGCGCGTGAAAGGCCGAACGGTAGGAAGTAACACCTGTGCCGTAAACATTTTCCAAGGTTGTCAGCGTGGACGCTGCGGAAGCGAGCCGCTGGTACTGTTCAAAGGTCCATTTTCCGGTTGTCAGCAGATTGTAGAGGTTGCCCGCACCCAAACGGTCGAGCAGGGAACCGTTACAGAGCACGTAGTGCCCGACGGCGGGGATATCATAGCGCGAGGCGATCTGCACAGTCCATTGCTTGTCGGCATAGCGCACAAGCGACGAAGCCGCAGGCCAAAAGCGCGAACGATCGTTGCAGTTGAGACCGGCATTCAAAATCACGGGATCCTCGACAGAGTAGATCGCGTTTTGTGCGACGAGTGCGGGGATTTCGCTCGATTTGATGCCGATCACGTCAGCGTATTTGGTGCCGGCGGCAAAGGCGGCCAAGTAGGTTTCGACACCTTCAAACGGGGCGATGAAGATTTCAATGTTGTAGAGGTCCCGCAGCTCGTCGTAGATGTCGCGCAGCCGCTGAGCCGATTCGTCCTCGCTGGAGCCGGGCAGGATTTTAGACGACCACGGAACGCGCATAGACCAAGTGTAGCCGTTTAAGTTGGTGGGCGTTTCTGCGGGAGCGGGGGTGCCGAGGGTAGTCGTCTGCGTGGTGGCATCCGATAGCGCGGTGGTGACGGTGTGATCATCCATCGGGAGCATCGAACATCCGGCAAAAAACGACAGCAAACACGCGATCAGTCCGCAAACAGCCATACATCGCAAATGTCGGGAAAGCATGCCGCACGCTCCTTTAATCATTCATACGCTCGTATCGAAACAACACCCCATATTAATTTTATTATACAACAAACGGCCGCGGATTTCAATACGAAATTGTAAATACTTCAAATTTATCGGCATAAATTCAGCTTTGCCCGCGCCGATGCGCCGCGATCAATGCCACATCGGCGGACGGAAGCTCCGGCAGGTCGACGAGGATCGTGTCGATACCGATCAGGCAGATCTGCTCCCACGGGATCTCCAGATCGTCTTCCCGCCCCAAAAGCCCGAAAAAGCGCGGTGCGCCGGGGACGATGATGCGTAGGATCTGCCCGCCGGATGCGTCGAAATCGACGTCAAAAATCCTGCCGTAGTTTTTGCCGTCGCGGATGTTGATGACGTCTTTGGTTTGCAGCTTGCTCAAACGGAATGCTTCGCTCATGTTTCTTGCCCTCCACTATTCCTGCTTTACGATTTCCGTTATTTTAATTTATGTGCGCTAAGCGGAAACTATTGTAAATCCACGCCGAATCCAGTATAATTATAAAAAAAAGAAAAAGGAGCGAGAATTATGATCTGGTTACTGATCGCAACAATTGCAGTCTCCTACGGTTGGGGTATGCGCGGCACGCTGCTTGGCCACGGCAAAGGTGCCATGCTGCCCGGCGCTCTCCTCGGCATCTGCATCGCCTTCCTCTCTGGCGATCTCATCATGCGCGAATGCTGGCTCTATTTTGCCGCAGTCGGTGCGGCCGCGATGTATTTGGGCGGCGGCATGACCTACGGCCAAACGATCGGTCTGGTCATCAAGAAAAACGCCGACCAGCGTTTCCGCCACGGTGTGTTCGGTCTCTCGCTCAAGGGCTTTATGTGGTTTGGTCTGGCGGCGGCCTATCTGGCGTTTGCCACGCAGGCGTTCTTCAATACGATCTACTCCACTGCCGAGATCATCATCGCTGCACTTGCGCCGATCGTTCTCGGCCTCATCGGTGACCAGATCTTCAACCGCCCGTGGGATCAGAAAGCGGGCAGATATCCCAAAATCTACTTCTCTCTCACGCGCCGCGAAAGCTGGGGCGGCTATCTGCTTGCCATGCTCGGCATCTGCGTGCTGGCGGCCGTCAACGGCGACGCCTTTACGCTGGTGATGACGGCGATCTCCGCCATCGGCGGCGCGATCGGCTGGTTTGTGGCGATCCTCTTCTACTACGTCAGCGAATACCCGCTCAAAAACGGCAAATATCTCTTCGGCAAGCTCAAAGAGAAAAAGCTTATCGGCGGCTGGAAAATTATGGAATGCACGCTGGGCGCGATCGGCGCGCTGATGACCTGTGTCGGCTTCCTCGTCGCCCGCGCTGTGCAGGATCCGCTCGGAGGTTTCTGGCAAGCTTCGTTCTCCTCGGCCGATCTGCCGTCGCTGCCGATTGCCGTGAGACCGGCGATCTCCGGCACGTTGGAAACCGTGCTGCTGATCGTTTGGATCGCGCTTGTTTTGTTTGATATGTGGTTCGAGCGTTCGCGCTTCGGCGAAAAATACGACGAGCTCGCTTCCAACGTCGCCAACGGCGACACGCTCTCGCAGGCGATCTTCGGAAATTTCTCGCTGCTGCTGGTGATGCTCGGCTCGTATAAGGCGTGTGCGCTGACGGCCGGTGCGCTGATTCTCTGGGTTGTGGCCGAAAAAATGTGCGTTGAGAGCCTGAAGGGATACAAGGGCCTTGGCATCATTACCGTTTGGGCGATTCTGAGCTCGATTGCGATGCTCGTGCTGCCGCTTGTCGGTGTGGATCTGCCGCTTTGGGTGTACGTTGCGCTCTATACGGTCGTCTACGAAGGCTTGTCGCTGATCAAAAATTACCGCAAGAACACGTGGGCGGATGCGCGTCAAAACGGCCTTGCCGCCACCTACGGCTCCCGTCTGACCGTTGACTCCTATTTTATCCTCGCGATTATCCTCACCTGTCTTCTGATGCTTTTGGCCATCTGATAAATTTTGACTGACGAAAGGAAAACTAAACCATGGATGAACTTCGTTTCCGCCAAGTCCACCTCGATTTCCACACCTCCGGCAAGATTCCGGGCATCGGCAGCCGCTTTTCCAAAGAGCAGTTCAAAGAAGCGCTGAAGCTCGGCCACGTCGATTCGATCACCGTTTTCTCCAAGTGCCACCACGGCTACGCCTATCATCCGTCGACGGCCAACGAAATGCACCCCGGTCTGGATTTCGACCTGCTGGGTGCGCAGCTCGAAGCCTGCAAGGAAGCTGGCGTGCGCGCGCCGGTTTATCTGTCGGCCGGTCTCGACGAAAAAGAGGCGGTCCGCCACGTCGAATGGCTCCTGCGCGGCAGCTACGATGACTTCGCCGATTTTGTCCACGAAGCGCACTACCACGTGCTCTGCTTCAATACGCCCTACCTTGAGGTGCTGGCCAAGCAGGTCGAAGAAGTGATGGAGCGCTACGACCCCTGCGGCATCTTCCTCGATATCTGCGACGTGCGTCCGTGCTACTGCCAGTCGTGTTTGGCGTCGATGCGTGAAAAGGGGTTGGATCCCAAAAAGCCGGAAGACGTGCGCAAACAGGCGGAGGACACCTACGCCAACTATTGCCGCCGCATGGAACAGGCTGTCCGCAAATACAGCGCCACGGCGACGATCTTCCATAACGCCGGCCACATCTACGGCGGCCGCCGCGACCTCGCCAATTACAATACCCACCTCGAACTCGAAAGCCTGCCCACCGGCGGCTGGGGCTACGACCACTTCCCCAAATCGGCGGCATATTCGCGCCTTCTGGGCAAGGAATATCTCGGCATGACCGGCAAGTTCCACACCTCCTGGGGCGAATTCGGCGGCTTCAAGCATCCCAACGCCCTTCGCTACGAGACTGCTCTCTCGCTTGCCGAGGGTGCAAAGTGTTCGATCGGCGACCAGCTGCACCCGACTGGCGAGATGAATCTCGCCACCTACGGTCTGATCGGCAAGGCCTACGCCGAAGTCGAAGCGAAGGAGCCGTGGTGCCGCAAAGTCGAATCGGTCGCCGATATCGCGTTCTTCAGCGTAGAAGCCTTTACCCACGAACGCTTCAACCCCAGCGACAATGGCATCAACCGCATCCTGCTCGAAGGCAAGTACACCTTCGACGTCATCGACGGGGAAGAACCGTTTGATAAATACCGTCTGATCATCCTGCCCGACCGAATCCGCATCGACGCGGCGCTGAAAGCCCGCCTGGAGGCCTTTGTCGCCAACGGCGGCAAACTCCTTCTGACCGGCGAATCGGGTCTCTGGGTCGACCGTGACGAATTTGCGCTCGATATGGGCGTTACCGACTGCGGCGAAAGCGAATTCTGCCCGAACTACTTCGTACCGCGTTTCGAAACCGTCAACGGCACGACCTCGTACGTCATGTACGAAACCGTGCGCAAGCTCGCGGTCGAAGATGCCGAGATCGTGGCCGACTGCCGCGAACCGTATTTCAACCGCACGCCCGAGCACTTCTCCTCGCACAAACATACGCCCGACTGCGATAAGTCGTTCCCGGCGGCGGTCATCAACGGCCAAATCGCCTACATCGGCTGGAAGGTCTTTGCCGACTATGCGACCGTCGGCGAGCTGCATGTCAAAGAGCTCTGCACCTACCTGATCGAACGCCTGATCGGCGGCGAAAAGGCACTGAAGGTCAGCCTGCCGGATCGCGGTGTGGCGACGCTCATGCACCAGAAAGGCGAAAACCGCTACGTCACGCACCTGCTCTTTGCCCACACGACCAAACGCGGCCGGGACGTCGAAGTCATCGAAGATATCGTTCCGCTTTACGATGTTGCCGCATCCATCCGTTTGCCGGCAAAACCCAAAACGGTCTACGCCGTCGATGAAACGGGCAAGAGAAGCGAGATCGAGTGGAGCTGGGAAGATGGCCACGTTGTCACCACGCTGCCCAAGCTCTATATCCACGCGATGATCGTCTGCGAACTGTAAATCGTCACAAAAAAGAACCGGAAACGAAAGTTTCCGGTTCTTTTTTGCGTTTTTTATATTATCCGATATGGCGCATCGTTTTTTCGACAACATCGTCGATCGTCACCGTGCCGACGCCGAAGATCGAGGTTTCGAGTTTGCCGTGGAGCGGTTCGAACCACTCGCTGCCGATCGTTTGGACGCCGTGCATCATACCGAGGATCGAGCCGACGGTCGCGCCGTTGCAGTCGGTGTCGAAGCCCGTCTGCACGGCCAGACCGATCGAACGGCCGAAGTCGCCGCCGCCGTAGAGCAGCGCGGCGATCACGATGCGCGCGTTCGAGATCGTGTGGCACCAGTCGTGGCCGGTGCGGTCATCGTGGACTTCCAGAATTTTCGCGATCGCTTCTTCTTCGGTCACGCCGTTTTTGAAGTCGGCGACCATTTCGGAAACGCGCGCGTGGAGACGGCTCTGCGCGGGAATCTGCGCGAGGCCCTGCGCGATCACCTCAAAGATATCGTCGCTGGCGGCGGCCGCGGCGATCATCGCGGCGACGAACATTTCGCCGTAGATGCCGTTTTTGATGTGGGAGATCGACGCATCGCGCCATGCCATTTCGGCAGCGGCCACGGGGTTGGCCGGGTTGATGTAGCCGAAGTAGTCGGCGCGGATCTGAGCGCCGATCCATTCGCGGTAGTGGTTCTGATAAACCGCCGAGGCCGGCGGCAGATATCCCTTGATAAAGTTGCAGAAAGCGACGCTTTCAGCGGTAAAGTACGCCGTTTTCGGCTGGCGGGCGAGCCAAAGCCGGGCGACGTCGGCCGGGGTAAAATCGCGCGAGCAAACCTCGATCAGTTCTTGGTACAAAACCGTATAGTTGGTATCGTCGTCGATCGGTGCGGCGGCAATCACGTCGGCGTAGCATTTGCCGCGCAGGCCGAAGGCGTACTTGTTGGCGATTTCGTCGGTAATATCGGAGCTCAGCAGATAGCGGTGCATCGGGTAATTGCCGATTTCCTTCAAAAACGGCACGAGCTCGTGGCGGCGCATGCCTTCCAAGGGCTTGCCCAGCAGACAACCGATGATGCGGCCGTACCACGCGCCGGTGATTTTGGCGCGCAGGGTCTCGGCATCGGGGGCGGTGAGCTCGGCGGCGTCATCGGCGCAGCAAGCGCGGATCGCCGCGTAGTCCGACGGCTCGCAGTAGGGGTAATTCTCGATCTGCGGGACCGAGCGGGTGATTTGGTAGAGGATCTCGGCTGCCGCGTCGCGGTGTTCGTTTTTGGGCATTTTATCAACGGCATCAAAGAGCGCTTCGTACGGGCGCACGTCAAGGCCTTCTTCTATGCACTGGCGGTATTCGGTGGGGAGGTCGTTGGCAAACGATTCGCCCAAACGATCTTCAATCGCGGCGGGCTTGATGTCAATCGGTTTCAAGTTCATGGGTAATACCTCCATGTGATGATGATATTGATTATACCATATCCGACGGCTGAAAGCAACCGAAAAAACGGTTGCGGTTTGGGTGGGTATATGCTATAATAAACCCGAATCAATGCCAAAAAGCGAGGGATCCCAATGCTTCTGGAACAGATCGAACAGCGTTACCGTCAGGCCGTCGACAGCCGCGTGGACGACGACGGCACGGTTTTTTATTTCTCTGCGGCCGATTTCGCCGGACTGCGGCGGCAGGCGTTTGCCTTCCCGTCGTCGGACGGACACACGCTGCAAGGCTATTTCTATTGGTACGACCGCTGCAAAAAAGATCGCCTGATCGTTTTCGACCACGGCATGGGCTCAGGTCACCGCGGCTACATGATCGAGATCGAGCTGCTGGCCCGCCGCGGATTTTTGGTCTTTGCCTACGACCACACCGGCTGTATGGAATCGGGCGGCGAAGGCATGGGCGGATTTACGCAGTCGCTCCGCGATTTAAATGATGCCTTAAATGCGCTGAAAACCCACGAGACCTACGGCTCGCTGCCGATTGCGGTCATGGGCCACAGCTGGGGCGGGTATTCGGTTTTGAATATTGCCGCCTACCACCCCGACGTGACGCATATCGTCGCGATGGCGGGATTCCTCTCGCTGGAAAACGCGATCGGTCAGTTCTTCCGTGGCCCGCTCGCGTATTTCGGCAAGCGCATCTATGCCAAAGAGCTCGCCGCCGATCCGGAATTTGCTTCGGCCAATGCGATCGCCGCGCTGTCGCGCTCCAACGCCAAAATGCTGATCATGCACTCCGAGGACGATAACATGGTCAGCTTCGAGAAAAACTTCGAGGTTTTGCGCAAGGCCCTCGGCAAGCGCAGCAACATCACATTCCTCCGCCTCAAGGACAAGCGTCACAACCCGAACTACACCGCCGACGCCGTGGAGTACAAAGACGAATTCTTCAAGCTCTACAAAAAGGTGAAGAAAAAGGGTGAGCTGGTGACTGCCGACGAAAAGGAAGCATTCATCCGCATGTTCGACTGGCATCGGATGACCCGTCAGGATACGCGCGTCTGGCGCATGATCTACCAAACGTTGGAAAACTGAAAACTGCCGCAAGCTGCAAAAATGATGTGCCAGCTTGCGGCAGTTTTTAATTAGCGGATATTGCCGTTACCAATCCCGACGAGATAGTTGTTGTCGTCGCGCAGGCAGATGACGATGTCGGGCTTGTAGAGCTCAATGTATTCGCTGAGTGCCATTTTTTGATAGTGGCGTAGATCGAGCGAACGCATTTCGTCGAAGCTCGCGTAAAGCAGCGTTTCCACCGCGTTGGTATAGGAATCGCCGAAGATGAGCACGCTCGGCAGTTCCTCACGGTTGGTGTCGATGACGGTTTCGGCGATGTCACCGCCCATGTAGAGATCATATGAGACCTTGCTGCAATCGTCACCGGGCAGGTGGAATACCTTTGCCGCGACAGCCGCACCGTTATCGGTGCGCGTGAAAGCGATCGGTTCGGCGAGTTCAGCCGCGTAGACGGGGTCGTTGAGGCCGGAAAGATAGTAAACGGCGCGATCGCGCGAACCGAGGAAACGCAGCGGCAGCGCAGAGAAGGTGAGGTCGTTTTCTTCGAGCACGGGGATCTCATACCCTGCGGCCGTCAAATGCCCGCAGATTGCGCGGTAGACGAGGTACGCGCCCTTTAGCGTGTAGTGATGGTCGGTGCGCATGTAGTACTGGCGGATGCCGCCGTTTTCGGTAAACACCTCGGCCATATCGAGCATGTCAATGCCGCGGTCGGAAAGTGCTGCCGCAAACGCAGCGCCCTTTTTGGCGCGTTCGGCGATCTTGTCGACACTGCCGGCAGGGAATGCGTCGGCCCATGCCGTCATTTGCGTCGGCACACCGACGTAGAGGAACGTGCCGCCATAGGTTTCGATCGTATCCCGCAGTTCGGCCAGTCGGTCGCCCATGGCCTCAGCCGTGATCTCGCCGACAGGCTGGGTGTTCGGCGCGGTCAGGTCTGGCAGGAGCACTTCGTCGGAGACCAGAATGTCGTTGACGTCGGTGCGGTCGAGTACATGGAGCTTGAGCCAAGTGGAAGCGAGGATCTGGGCATCGCGCAGGGCGATATGGTCTTTGAAATAGTCCTCCCAAGCGAGAAAATAGTCGCCGGAGAAAAATTCGTCGGCCGTGTATTCCGGCACTTTTGCGAGCGAGCGGTTCTCAACGCCGGAAACCTCCGCTTTGGGTGTTAGCAGCGTGGCCAACGGAACGATCAGGAGAAATGCGAGCACAGCGATCACAAAACAGAGATTTCTGCCGCGGTGGGCAAATCGCTCCATGCGAAGGCCTCCTTTCTGAAATCCGAACATCATCCGTTTTTAGAATCGGAAATAAATGAACGGGTTGAACGACGATCCGACGATCGCCATCACCGACCATGCGAGCACAAAGAGCAGTGCGACATCGCAAACGGTGGCAAACCACGTGCGGCAGGCGTACATGGCCTTCAGCCGTTTGGGCGCGGGCAGGGCAAAGATCGCGGCCAAAACAAATTCCACCTTGTACTGTCCCAAAAGGAAGACTCCACTCGGCACAGCCGTAGCATCACCCAAACCAAACATCGCGCCGAGATATCCCATAACCTGCTCCAGCCCGCTCGCGTTAAAGAGAACCCAGCCGAAGAGGACCGCGAGCAGCGCGTAGAGATGCCGCAGCGGCGTCCAAAGCTTTTCGAGGAGTTTGCCGAGAAAGAGCTTTTCGAGGATCAGGAGCACTGCGTAGTAAAGTCCCCAAAGCACGAAGTTCCACGCCGCACCGTGCCAAAGCCCGGTCAAAAGCCAGACGATCAGCAGATTGACGATCTGACGCCTCAAACCCTTGCGGTTGCCACCGAGGGGAATGTAGACGTAATCGCGGAACCAGGTCGAGAGCGAAATGTGCCAGCGCCGCCAGAATTCGGTGACGGAGCGGGAAATGTAGGGGTGGTCGAAGTTCTCGCAGAAGGTGAAGCCAAACATCCGGCCAAGGCCGATGGCCATGTCGGAGTAGGCGGAAAAATCGAAGTAGATGTGCAGAGCGTAGCCGAGTGCACCGAGCCACGCCGCACCGGCCGAAAGGGTGCCGGCCGAGACGCCGAAGGTCGCGGCAGCCAGCTCGCCCATCGGGTTGCCGAGCAGCATCTTTTTGCCGAGACCGACGATGAAACGGCGCAGACCGGCGGCGAAACCGTCGAGCGTCGTTTTGCGGTCGATGAGTTCGGAAGCGATCGTTTCGTAGCGCACGATCGGCCCGGCGACGAGCTGCGGGAAGAGCGAAATGTAGGTCGCGACGTGCAAAATGTTTTTCTGCGCGGCCGAACGGCGGAGATAGACGTCGAAAACGTAGCTCATGCCTTGGAATGTGAAGAAGGAAATGCCGATGGGCATGATGATTTCGGGGAGCGGAATCTGCGCGTTAAAAAGGCGGTTGATATTTTCCACGGCAAATCCAAGGTATTTATAGTAGCAGAGCAGGCCGAGGTTCAAAACGACTGATATGATCAGCACCAACTTGCGCCGCCGGGCAGATTCGGTTGCCATAAGCCGTGCGGCCAGCCAGTTGACGGTGATCGACGCGAGCATTACGAAGATACCGAGCGGTTCGCCATAGAGGTAGAAGGCCAGTGAAAAAACGAGGAGGATGGCGTTTTTCAGCGCGAGAAACCGCGGCGGTACGGCAAAATACAGCGCCAAAACCGCCGGCAGAAACAGAAACAAGAAATTGAGACTGCTGAAAACCATAGCTCCTCCGTGTTATTTTTACTGATTCTCAGTTCATTTTACCAACAAAGCCAATAAATGTCAACATATTTTGTGTGGACGCGGCACACACTAACTGCGTCGGAACAGAATCGGAACGAAAACGGAGACCGAAATTATGAAGAAAGGTCAACCTAAAAAACGCCCCGGCGCCCATCCGCCGCTGCACAAAACGATGCAGATCCGCGAAGTCGACCACATCGACAAAGATGGAGTGCCCCAACTGACCGATCGCGCCGTCGAAGAAGGGCGCGAATGGGTGGAATTTACCAAGCTGTAGTCTCCGCCCAAAACAAAAAAGCGGCAGAAACGGTGTTTCAGCCGCTTTTTTTGTGCTATTTTTGGCAGATCTCGCGCAAAAGTGCGGAACACCCTTCGTTGACTTCGCGCCAGGTGCGTTCAAAATCGCCGGAATACCATGGGTCGGCAATGCTGCCGGGGTGGTCGGTGTAGTCGGCGAGGCGCGAAAATTTGCCGGCCTTGTCGCCGCCGCAGATGCGCGTGAGGAGGCGCAGGTTCGAATCGTCCATCACGACGAGGTAGTCCCAACGGTCGTAGTCGGCTTTCGTCACCTGCCGCGCAGTCTTCCCGGAACAGTCGATGCCGTGGGCGTTGAGTAGGCGGCGCACCGGCGGATAAACGGGATTGCCGAGCTCTTCGGCGCTGACGGCGGCCGATTCGATGTGAAATTCGGCGGCAAGCCCGGCCTCAAAAACCATCTTTTTCATCACGAATTCCGCCATCGGGCTGCGGCAGATATTGCCGTGGCAGATAAATAAAACCTTGTGCATAACGATTCCTCGCTTTTCGGGACGGGAACTCCGTCCCCTACAGTTGGTGTTATTATAACACGCATTGTACGCAATTGCAACTTGCAGGGGAGTTGTTTTGCCTAGCGCGGACGGCAGAGAAAAACTTGATTTCTATCCGCTGCGAGAGTATAATAAAGACAATTAGAATTCGAGATCAGCGTGGAAAGGCCTGGAAAAGTTATGGAATATCCCATATCCCTTTACTACAGTACGGAAGTGTCCGATGTAAAAACACTGGATTTATGCCGGGGCGCCGACGACTACCGAAAAGTACATATTGTTGACGACGGACACCGTAAACTCGTGATAAAATACCTGTCCAACACATTCAGTGATAAGCGCAGAATTGAGGGCTGGTTTCAGCTGATGGCTGAATACCGCAAACTTGGTCTGTATTGTCCGGCCATTGTGCCCAATCTTTCCGGGGAACTGCTCCACTGCGATACTTTCGACGGGCGTGATTACTACACGTATGCGGAAGAATATGCCGCTTACGAAACGGCGGAACACCTTGGCGCGGAAACCTATAAAGCCCCCAACGGCCATGATTGTTTTACGCCCGATGTCATGCGTTCTCTGGGCAAAGTTGCTTCCGCCAAATTGGATATTCTGGATTGGGCATCTTCCTACTGCCTGCTCGAGCCGTTTTGCGCTCCCGATACCACGGATGAAGGAACGGAATGTGCGATTGCGTTTGTAGATTACATCCGGGAAAACATTCCGGCGTATTTGCCGCGGGCAGAACGGCTGCTGGAGCTGTACTACAAACGGCAGGAAGAATTGGGGGCGGTATACCACTTGCTGCCGACCTCTTGTTTTCAGGCGGATTTGAACGACAGCAATATCTTGTTGGATGAGAACCTCCGTTTTGTCGGACTGATCGACTTTAATCTCTGCGGGAAAGAACCGATTTTGAACTATACTGTCCGAGAGGCGTTGTGGGCGATCGCGGACAATCGGTTGGTTGGAGAAAACGACAGCAGACTTTATTTCTACGACAAAAATCTGGACGATTTGAGAATTCGTTTATTCTTAGAGAATATAGGATATATTCAGGAACACTACGAATTTAGTCCGTTTGAAAGAGAAGTTTTCCCCGTTTTGTTCCGCTATATGAATTCGTTTTGGTGGTTTCATCTGGATGAGATCAAATTGATAAAAGACGATGCACACAAAATAACACAGCTTCTGGATTGGTTGGAGCATCAGATGACACGCGATGATATCCGATTGCCGTAGACAAACAGCCGCCTCTGTGACAGAGGCGGCTGTTTTGCAGATAGGTCAAAGTTTTTCGTACTTTCAGTGGTAGAACACCAACGCCATCAGCGTGGTGAGCAGAATGAGGAAGCCGAAGTTAAAGGCCGAGAACAAAAGCAGGTAGTACTTCGCCTTTCCGGGGTTGTGTTTGGTGTATTCGCGGAAGGTGATCAGGCTCGCGAGCGACGAGATCAGCGTGCCGCAGCCGCCGATGTTGACACCGACCAAAAGCTCGGCGTAGTTGCCGGTAAACTGCGAGAGCAGGATTGCCGACGGCACGTTGCTGATGACCTGGCACGAAAGCGCCGAGACGATCAGCGTGTTTTTTTCGAGCAACGCAGCGAAAAGCTCGCGCACAGCCGGGATCCGCGACATATTGCCCGAAAAGATGAAAAACGCCACAAACGTCAGAAGCAGGGGATAGTCGACTTCCTTGAGCGCACGGCGGTCGGCGAAAAGCAAGACGACGGGGATCACGATCAGACCGATCACGTAGGGGATCAAGCGGAAGACGATGACGATCGAGAGCACGAACAAAGCGAGGTAGAGCGAAACGCGCGGACGGTTCAGCCACAGCGCCTTCTCCGGGATCGAAAGCGGCTCACTCTTGACAAACAGGCAGCAGACCGTGATCAGCAGAACGGCCACCGCAAACGGCAGCAGCATGATTTCGGTGAATTCGCCGGTGGGGATGTTGAACTTCGAGTAAAGGTAGAGGTTCTGCGGGTTACCGAACGGCGTGAGCATACCGCCGAGGTTGGCGGCGATGTTCTGCATGATGAAGGTGAAGGCCATGTACTTTTCTTTGCCGGTGTTGGAAAGCACGTAGTACCCAAGCGGCAAAAACGTCAGCAGCGCCATGTCGTTTGCGATCAGCATCGAGCCGATGAAGGTGATGTAGACGAGGACGAGGATCGCGAGCCGCGTCGTTTTGAAGCGGCGGATGATCGTTTCGGCGAGGACGTAGAAAAAACGCACGTTGCGCAGCGCGCAAACGACGGCGAGCACGCAAAACAGGCAGGTCAGCGTTTTGAAATCAAAATATCCGAGATATTCTTTATCCGGCGGCACGATGACCGAAGTCACGATGGCGGCGATCGCGGCGATGCAGAGAACGACGTTTTGCTTCACCCAGGAAAAAACTTTGCTCACGGTATCATCCCTTTTCGCCCGAAGCGGGCAAATTTGCGCTGAAAAAAGCACTTGCAAATCGCAAGTGCTTTTTTCGTGGAGCTGATAGCCGGATTCGGACCGGCGACCTCGTCCTTACCAAGGACGCGCTCTGCCTACTGAGCTATATCAGCATACTTCGCACTGGGTTACAGAGCGAAGTGGCGACCCGGAAGGGGCTCGAACCCTCGACCTCTAGCGTGACAGGCTAGCGTTCTAAACCAACTGAACTACCGGGCCATAGTGTGCCGCGTGTTGCGTACCACGGTATCTAATTCTACTACAATCTTCTCGATTTGTCAAGCCCTTTTTCAAAAAAACCATCTAAAATTTTTAGGGGATTTTTTGCGCGTTGGCGGGACGTGAAAAATCTTGACAAGCGGCGGTGTTTTTTCTATAATGAAATCGTAAAATTTACGCGAAAGGGGCACTTTTCTATGTACGACGGTCTCTCCAACAGCATCGAAAATCTCTACCGCCTTTCCAATGCCCGCACCCGCTCGATCTGCGCCGAAAATCCCACCGGCGAAAAAGGCGGCGGTGCGCGCTGCGAACTCGAAAACGGCATTGCCCGCCACGCCGCCCGCGACCTCGGAAAGGGCTGGAAGGTCAACCCCTATATCCGCCTGCAGCCCCACGAAACGGTCGTGCTCGGCGAAGTCGCCGACAGCGGCTGCATCAACCACATCTGGTGTACGCCGTCCGGGAACTGGCGCTTCCAGATCTTGCGCATCTACTGGGACGGCAGCGACGTGCCGAGCGTCGAATGTCCGCTGGGCGATTTCTTTGCCTGCGGCTGGGGCGAGTACAGCCCGGTCGTTTCGCTGCCGGTGTGTGTCAATCCCGGCCGTGCGTTCAACTGCTACTGGCAGATGCCCTTCCGCAAGGGCTTTAAGATCACGCTGGAAAATATCGGCGATGCGGAAGTCGTGTTTTTCTATCAGATCGACTATACCTTAACCGACGTCCCCGAAGACGCCGCCTATTTCCACGCGCAGTTCCGCCGCGTCAATCCCTTGCCCTACAAGGGCGTCTACACGATCCTCGACGGCGTTTCCGGCAAGGGACAGTACGTCGGCACCTACATGGCGTGGGGCGTCAACAACAACGGCTGGTGGGGCGAAGGCGAGATCAAATTCTATCTCGACGGCGACGACGAGTATCCCACGATCTGCGGCACGGGCACGGAAGACTACTTCTGCGGCTCGTATAACTTTGAAAACCAGCGCACCCACCGCTACGAGCCGTTCACCACGCCGTACGCCGGGCTCTCGCAGGTGATCGAGCCGGACGGCGTCTACCGCGCAAACCAGCGCTTTGGTCTGTACCGCTGGCATATCACCGACCCGATCCGCTTTGAATCCGACCTCAAAGTGACGATCCAGGCGCTTGGCTGGCGCGATGGCGGACGGTACCTGCCGCTCAAGGACGATATCGCATCCGTCGCCTACTGGTACCAGACCCTCCCGGCCGCACCGTTCCCGAAGCTCCCGGAAAAGGATGAACTGGAGATCAACTGAATCTGAAAAACGTAAACGACAAGTGGCAGAATGCAGAACTTGGCTCTCCCTTTGGGAGAGCTGTCGGCGTAGCCGACTGAGAGGGACTTGCCTCTCCCTTTGGGAGAGGTGGCCGAGCATAGCGAGGCCGGAGAGGGTAAAACATGACCATTCCCAAAGACACCAGCCAATTAGAAACTGCACGGCGACTTCGCAGAGAAATGACACCTCACGAACGCAAGCTTTGGTATCTTTTTCTTCGCAAGTACCCGGTAAAAATTTACAAGCAACGGATCATCGGCAGATTTATTGTGGACTTTTCCTGTGCTTCTGCTAAACTGGTTATTGAACTGGATGGTTCTCAACATTATGAACCTCTGGGGATGTCTTATGATTCTGAGCGTTCTGCGTTTTTGGCGGCGCTTGGCTTGAAGGTTTTGCGGTTTTCCAACCGAGATATCGACAGAGAATTTCACAGCGTATGCGAGGAAATTGATCTCACCATTCAAAAACGGTTGTAATGCCCTCTCAGTCACCTTCGGTGACAGCTCTCCCAAAGGGAGAGCCAAGGGTGCTTGCAATCAAGTGTACGGATACAAGAAACAGGCTGTAAAAACTTCTGCCTCAAAAAATCACTCTCGTGAATAGTAGAAAATTCCCGACAAAAGCCATGGACTACCCTGCCTTTTGTCGGGAATCTGTTATGCCGTCGTTTTTACAAGGGAAGTTCTTTACGGCTTCTGTGTAAGGATCCTTCAACGCCTTGAAGTCATAGTTTTACTTTACTGAAGATCCAATATAGCCATCCTCTTTTAACTGACAAATCAATTTTTTTGCCTTTGAATACCCAATATTAAGATTCGTTTGGAGAATAGATGTCGAGATTTGTCCCTCCCTATTCAGGATAGCAAGAGCTTTATCAATGAAAAAATCAGCTTCTTGTTTTTGAACAACATTATACCCCATAAGTTCATCTATAGATACTCCAAAATAATCTGCAATCAGCGGCAGAAGCTGGATATCCGGACAGCATTGTGCCGATTCCCATTTTGAAACCGCCTGGTTGGTTACACCGAGGGCATTTGCAAGTTCTTCTTGGGTAAGACCTTTCTGCTTTCGGAGAAAGGCAATTTGTTCATTGATCTTAATTGTAGTCATATTCAAGTACCTCGTGATTTTTATTTTCGTAGCTACAATTATATTATACCGATAAGCAGCTTCAAAAACAATGACGCATTCGTTTGATGAGTATGTGTTTTATCCAACTTCCGGTTGGAAACTCTGCTGTGAAAATGCCGCCTGCGTTGAACAGGCGGCATTCAGAATCATTTTGCCACAGAAAAGAAACGCATTTTTATTGTAAAACTGCCGGTGTTTCCATCTTGACGTGCGGGATGCCGTCCTCCAAAAATTCCTCGGAGACAACGCGGAAGCCCGCCTTTTCGTAGAAGCCGATCGCGTACGACTGCGCTTCCACGTAGAAGCGGCGGCGACCGTAAAGCGTCTCGGAAACGCGCATTCCCTCGAAGATCAGCTTGAGCCCAAGGCCGGTGCCGCGTTCGGTCGTCAGGATGCGGCCGAGGCGCACGAAGTCGGCGTCTTTTTCGAAAATACGCAGGTAGGCGCGGATGTGCCCGCTCTCGTCGGGCAAAAAGAGATGGTAGGCGTCGAAGTCGGCTTCGTCGATCTCCTGATAAGGACAGGTCTGCTCGACGACAAAGACCGCAACGCGGACTCTGAGGATCTCGTAGAGCTCGCGGTTGGAAAGCTCGGAAAAATGCTTGAGAATCCAGTTCACGGGTATGTTCCTCCCAAACCTACGCTCTGCTGCCGGTGGCGAGCTGGTTTAAATCATAAGGCGTCGACTGGTAGACGTAGTAGTTCAGCCAGTTGGAGTAGAGCAGGTCGGCGTGGGCGCGCCAACGGTTGAGCGGGATCTGCGTGGGGTCGTCGTTGGGGAAGTAGTTGTAGGGGATCTGCGGGTTCAGCCCCTTGCCGAGGTCTCGGCGGTATTCGAGCGCGATCGTTTCGGCGTCGTATTCCAAATGGCCGGTGACGAAGACCTGCCGGCCGCCGTTTGCGGTGAGGATGCAGATGCCGGCGCGGTCGGAGAGCGCGACGACGTCGAGATCCTTGCAGGCGAGCACGTCGTCAACGGCGATCTCGGTGTGGCGAGAGTGCGGCACGAGGAAACGGTCGTCGAAGCCGCGCACGAGCGGATATTTCGGGTGCTGCAGCGAATGGAGATAGATCCCCGAGAGCTTCTGCGCGAGCGGGCGCTTGGGGATGCCGTAGTGGTAGTAAAGCCCGGCCTGTGCGCCCCAACAGATGTGAAAGACGGAGTGGACGTTTGTCTTGCTCCATTCCATGATTTTGCAGAGCTCGTCCCAGTATTCCACTTCTTCAAATTCCATCTGCTCGACCGGCGCGCCAGTGATAATCATGCCGTCGTAGAGGTTTTCGGCGACTTCATCGAAGGTTTTGTAGAAGGAGAGCAGGTGCTCCTGCGAGGTGTTTTTGGCGGTGTAGGTCGAGGTCTGCAGCAGCTCGGGCTCGATCTGCAGCGGCGTATTCGACAGGCAGCGCAGCAGCTGGGCTTCGGTTGCCTGTTTGGTGGGCATCAGGTTTAAAATCAGGATCTTCAGCGGACGGATATCCTGGTGCTGGGCGCGGTGCTCGTCCATCACGAAGATGTTTTCGTTTTCCAGAACGGCGCGGGCCGGGAGCGAAGCGGGAACAGTGATCGGCATAAAAACCTCCGGTATATCTGAAAATAAAAAAGCGAATTCGGCGGGTTCCGGGCAGAAAAGCCCATACTCCCATTCTGTTGAAATTATAGCACATTTTCACTTGCAGCACAAGAGATTTTCTCGGGAAAACCACCGATCGCCGCTTTGCCGCAGTTGACTTTTGTTAGGGCACGGAGTATAATTTGACCATAAGGATAGGATTGAGAGGAAAAATCATGAAATTTTCTGAAATGCCGTATCAACGCGCCGATATCGCCAAGGCCGGCGAGACGTTTGCCGAAGTGACCGCCGCAGTCGCGACGGCAAAAACCGTCGATGAACTGATGGCGGGCTATCGCCGCCTGTGTGAAATTGCCAAAGAAGTTCTGACGGCGCAGTCGCTCTGCTACGTTCGCCATACGATCGACACGCGCGATGCGTTTTACGACGAAGAAAACAACTACTACGACGAACAGATGCCGATGTTCCAGCTGGCGATGATGCGCTACTACGCGGCGATGGTCGCCTCGCCCCTGCGGAGCGAACTGGAAGAAAAAATGGGCTCGCTCTGGTTCCAGAACGCCGAGATGCAGCTCAAGGGCATGGACGAACGCGTGATCGCCGATATGCAGGAGGACAACGCCGTCTGTAGCGCCTACAAAAAGCTGCTGGCGTCGGCGAAGATCGATTTCGACGGTAAAGTCGTCAACCTGTCGCAGCTGCGCGCCTACCAGCTCTCGCCGGATCGCGCGGTGCGCAAGGCGGCCTATGCCAAGCGTTCGGAATTCTTTACCGCCCACGCCGAAGAATTCGATGAGCTCTACGACAAGCTGGTCAAAATCCGCACGCGGGAGGCGCGTACGCTCGGATTCGAAAACTACACCGACCTCGGCTACATCCACATGATGCGCAACAGCTACACGCGTGACGACGTGGCGAAATTCCGCAAGCAGGTCAAGGAAGTGATCGTTCCGCTGGCGACGAAGCTGCACGAGATGCGCCGCAAAGCGCTGGGGCTGGATGCGCTGAAGTTCTACGACGAGGATATGTTCTTCCCCGAAGGCAACCCCGAACCGCACGGTACACCCGAGGAGATGTTTGCGGCGGGGCAGAAGATGTACGCCGAGCTTTCGGACGAAACGCGCGAATTCTTTGCCTTTATGCTCGAAAACGAGCTCTTTGACGCGCTGGCCAAGGAGGGCAAATCCGGCGGCGGCTACTGCACGGTACTGCCGTCCTACGGTGCGCCGTTCGTGTTCTCGAACTTCAACGGCACGAGCGAAGACGTCGATACCTTGACCCACGAATGCGGCCACGCGCTGAACTTCTATTTCGGCCAGGCACAGGAAATTCTGGAGTATCAGGAATCCACGCTCGACGTGGCCGAGATCCACTCGATGTCGATGGAGTTCTTCACCGAAGATTGGATGTACCTTTTCTTCGGCGAGGACGAAAAGCGCTACCGCTTTATGCACCTTGTGCTCGCGCTCACCTTCCTGCCCTACGGCTGCCTGGTCGACGAATTCCAGCACGAGGTCTACGACCATCCCGAACTCACTCCGGCCGAGCGCAAGGCACTTTGGCGGCGCTTGGAGAAGGAATACCAGCCGCATCTCGACTACGACGGCGATGCGTTTTTGGAGGCGGGCGGCCTGTGGCAGCGCCAGAGCCATATCTATGAGCGCCCGTTCTACTACATCGACTACTGCCTCGCCCAAACCTGCGCGCTGCAGTACCGCATCTGGATGGAGAGCGATTTTGCCGCGGCGTGGCAGAGCTACTGCGCGCTCTCCAAGAAGGCCGGTTCGGAACGCCTGACCGAGCTGGTCGACGGCGCCGGACTCGTCTCGCCGTTTGCCGAAGGCTGCATGCGGCGCGTCGCCGAGGGCTGCGAAACGATCCTTGCAAAACTTTCGTAATCCTTGATATTTTAGGAGAGGAAGAGAAATCGCGTGTCGAAACTGGATTGGAAGCTCGTGACCCGCCAAAGTCTCCATAATGGCAGCCGCTATATGAGCTCGCTGGATACCGAACGCATCCGCACGGCATCGCTGGAAAATCTGCTGATCACGGTATTTTTTGAAGGCGATTTCTCCAAGCTGGTCGTGCGCAGCGAAGCAACGGAAAAACGCGGATATTTCCATTCGCATACGCATTACGAACTGCTGCATATTGCCGCCGGGCAAATGGATATGTATTTTGAAGACCGCTGTCTGCATCTGACTGCGGGCAGCTTGATCGTGATCCCGCCGGGCGTGTTCCACAAATCGCACACGGCCTCGGATGAGTTGATCTACCAGAACGGGCAGTTTTATTACAGCGAACAGCCCAAACCGATCTGTGCCGACCTCTACGGCCATTTCCACGCCGTGTTCGGTGGGACGGAAGTTCTGCAAATTACCTCGTCGGATACGATGCGAAATATGCTCTATAGCCTCTGTGCAACGGGGCGTCGCCGCAATGCGGTGGAGAATATGCGGTTTGCGGCGGAATTCCAGTTGTTTTTGCTCGCGCTCTGCGACGAGCTGTCGCCGCTGCCCGCGGATTTTCACGCCGAGCGGGTGATGGTCGAGAGCAACGAGATGAACATCCGCTACGAGATCAGCACCTACCTGAACCACTGCTACAAGCGCAATCCGTCGATGACGGAGCTGGCAGCCGGGCTGCACATCAGCGAACGCCAGCTCGATCGCCGCATCCGTGAGATGTACGGCCAGTCGTTTACCGAACGCGTGACGGAAATGCGGATGCGCAGCGCCAAACACGAGCTGCTCTGCACCGGCTACGGCATCAGCGAGATCGCCTCTCACGTCGGCTATCCGTCGGTGAAAAATTTCTTCGCTGCGTTCAAAAAGTATTACAACCAAACGCCCGAACAGTTCCGTAAGCAGAGCGAAAAACAGGTCCCGACAGAAGTATAAATACAAAGGCACCCACAAAAATGTGGGTGCCTTCGCGTTTGTATTCAGATTTTCGGTCGGTAGGTTTTGGCGATGTCGATCATCATTTGTGCGCGGTCAAAATCGGCGTTGGCGGGGTATTCGCAGCCTGTTGCCAGAATAAAGGAGCCGCCCGGGGCGAAAATATCGATCATCTGCCGGCACTCTGCCGCCCATTCTTCGTCCGTCCCCTGGATCGCGTTGGTCGGTGTTACACAGCCGATCAGCGTGACGTCACCGTAGCGCGCTTTGCAGTCGGCAAAATCCGCGCATTCGGCTGGCGGGTGCAGGAACGAGATCGCTGCCGGCTGCATCCGGCGAATCTGCGCGTCGAAGTAGGGCGAGAATCCGCAGTTGTGGAGCATGACCGTGCCGCCTTCGGCGCGGATGTGGTCGCAGAGCTCTTCGATGGCTTCGCCTTCGGCGTCGTCCCACATCGCCTCCGACATGATCGAGCCCGAAGCAAAGAGTGTGTCGAGCATGATCGCATCGACGCCGGTCTGGAGGATCGCCGAACAGTATTCTTTGAGCGTTTCGTTGATCTCGGCGGTGGCTGCCTTGACGGCATCGGGGTCGTCGTAGAGATCCAAAAAGAGATCCTGCTGGCCGCGCAGCATCGAGAGGATGCCGAGCGGGCCGAAAACGAAGGCGACAACGGGCTTTTGGCCCTTGAGCTCGGCGGAAAGCCGGCGGCAGACCTCCAGATGCATCATCATGCGCCGGGAGCTTTTGTAGTCGGCCTTTTTGATCGCAGCGTAACCGTCGACGTCGGCGACGACGGGACGGGAATAATCGGGGTGGGCGGCGGCGTTTTCGGGGAAGACGAGCGGTTGCCCCCAAGCGTCGCACTCGACCGAAAGGTCGATCAGCGTGACGATGCAGTCAACGTCAAATTCTTCCGCCGCGCGCAGAAACGATTGGGCGCAGAGCTCGGCGTTCTGCGACCAGTCGGGATAGCTCACACCCGTGAGCTTGCGGGTGATCCCGGCGAGGATCGGGCAAACGGGAATGCGGTCGGTCTTGCGGTGAGAAAGGGTTGCGGCAATGCGTTTGGCAGCGTTCATGGAAATACCTCCTTCACACAAGAGAGATGGCTACATTGTACAGGATTTCACCGGGAAATACAAGAGGGAAAACCGAATTTTTCCGACAAAAAAACGCGTGCACTCCGGGCTTTGGGAGGCACGCGTTTTATCTTGCGAAAACAGCTTATTTCGTCGGCGGCAGCTGCTTGAACTGCTGCTTGACGCGGTGCAGCTCGTTCAGGGCATTTGCGACCGATTCTTCCGAACGGGTCAGTGCATCGCTGACAAACTGCGAGGTGGCAATGCGCAGATCGCGCGATTTCGCCTCGGCGCTCTTAACGAGCTCAGCGGCGTGGGCCTCGGCGGCGGCGACGGTCTGGCGCGCCTGCTGATCGGCGGCCGAGAGAGTTTCCTTCGCTTTGGTGGCGGCGGCGGTGGCGATTTCGGTGGCCGCACGCTTGGCTTCGTTGTAGATGGTGGAATCGCTGACGAGCACGCGCGCTTTGTCTTCGGCGGCACGGATGATCGCGTCGGCATCGCGGCGGGCGGCAGCGGCCAGCTCGTTTCTCGATTCGACGATCGCGCGGGCCTGCTGAATGTCGCTGGGCAGCGCGGTCTTAATTTCGTTGAGCAGGTCGGTGATGCGGTCGCGGTCGAGCATGATCTTACCGCCGCTGAGCGGCATCGACCAGGCTTCGTCGACCATTTCGCTGAGAATGTTGATCAGTTCATCAATGGTGTGTCTGGCATCCATCGTGGTATCCCCCTGTTAGATATAATATATTCGGTCCGTTATCATTTACAATGGTTGGCGGGTGTGCAATGCGTCGATGACCGGCTGCGGGAAGTACGCCGAAACATCCTGTCCGAGCGAGTAGAGGTGCAGCGCGGTGCTGGTGGAAATGTGGGTGTACTCGGGTCGGCAGGGCAGAAAAACCGTTTCCGGCCCGTCGAACGAACGGAGCACGGCGGCAATCGCCGTTTCGTATTCGAAATCGCCGGTGTTGCGCACGCCCTTAACGATCGCGTCGATCTCGTGCGCCTTCGTATAATCGGTGGTCATGCCGTCGAACGAATCGACCTCGACGTTTGGAATATCACCGAGCGACGCGCGGATCAGATCGCAGCGCTCTTCCAACGAAAAACGCGGCGCCTTCGCAGCGTTTTGGACGACGAGGACGATCACACGGTCAAACATCGTGGCCGCTCTGCGAAACACATCGATATGGCCGGTCGTGACCGGGTCGAAGCTGCCGGGGCAGATGGCGGTCTTCATGGCGAAACGATCCTTTCCTTTGGAATCCTACGCGTCGGCCTCCGGTGCAGCGATCGTTTCCGGCTCGCGGCGGTAGAGGTGGAGCGAAGTGATCCCGTACTTGTAGGTGCGCACAAGGCGCATTCTGCCGATCTCAGCCGGCATCGTTTCGCCTTCTTTGCCTTCACATATAATTATACCATTATCGGCGACAATGTCAAATGTTTCTATGAAATTCAGCACGCGTTTTAAATATCCGGCCATGTACGGCGGATCCATCAGCACGATGTGGAACGAGCGCTTGGGTGCGCTCTGCAAAAACGCCTTGTAGTCGCTCTGGCGGATTTCGCAGCGGTCGCTCAGACGGGCTGCGGCGGCATTTTCGCGGATGGTTTTGATGGCGGCGGCGGTGTGGTCGACGAAAACGGCTTTTTTGGCGCCGCGGCTCAGCGCTTCGAGGCCGAGCTGACCGGTGCCGGCGAAGAGATCGAGCACGGTGCGGCCTTCGATGTCAAACTGGATGATGCTGAAAAGCGCCTCCTTGACCATGTCGCGGGTGGGGCGCGTCGTTTCGCCGGGAACTTGCTTGAGCTTGCAGCCTCTGGCGCTGCCGGTGATGATCCGCATAGTTCAGATCCTTTCTTTGGGTGCCTCGACAGAGCGGGGCTTCGGGTGGAAATAGTCGAAAACGGCTTTGGCCGTGCCGATGGGAACGACCTCGGCGAGCTCGGCAACGGTAGCTTCGCTGATCTGCCGGAGCGAGCGGAATTTTTTAAGCAGGGCGGCCCGGCGGATCTCGCCGACGCCGTGGATGCGGTCGAGCGCGGAGGAGAGCGTTTCGTTTTTGGTGCGCGCATGATTTAAGCGGAGGGCGAAGCGGTGCGCCTCGTCCTGAATGGCGGTGATCAGCGAAAAGCAGATCGGCGTGGCCGAAAGGCTGATCTCTTTGCCGTCGGCGTCGACGAGTGCGCGCGTGCGGTGGCGGTCGTCCTTGACCATGCCGAACATAGGGACGCTGTGCCCTTCGGCTTCCATCGCTGTCTTGGCAGAGGTGACCTGCCCGAGTCCGCCGTCGATCAAAACGAGATCCGGCATGGTTGAGCTCATCGCCTTGGCAAAGCGGCGGCCGATGACCTCGCTCATCGCGTAATAGTCGTCCTGCGTCTTCTTTCCGCGGATCGCGTAGCTGCGGTAGGCACTTTTGTAGGGCTTGCCGTTGACGAACACGACCATCGAAGCGACGATCGCGGAATCGCCGTTGTTGGAGATGTCGTAGGCTTCGATGCGCTTTGGCGGCTCGTCAAACCCGATCAGCGATGCGAGCTCGGCGAGTGCGCGGTTGGTCTTGTCCTCGCGGTTGGTCGTGCGCAGAACCTCGGACTTGGCGTTTTGCTCCGACATATCCAGAAGCTGGCGGTTGAGCCCGCGCTGGGGGATATCGATGTGCACGGATTTGCCGCGCTGTTTGGTGAGCAGGTCGGTGAGGAGCCCGCGGTCCTCAAAATCAGTCGAGATCAGAATACGGGCGGGAATATCGTCGCTTTGGGCGTAATACTGCGCCAAAAACGAGGCGTAGAGCTCAAGCGTGTCGTTGGCGGCACCGCTGAGGATCGTGATCTGCTGGCCGGTGATCGCACCGTTGTTGACCGAAAGAACCGAAACGGCCGATTTCAGCTCGCCGATGTAGAGTCCGCAGGCGTCCAACCTGCCGCGGCTGTCGGTGACGACCTTTTGCTTGCGGCCGAGGATCGAGAGCGCGTGGATGCGGTCGCGGAGCTCGGCGGCTTTTTCAAACGCGAGCGCTTCGGCCGCTTCTTCCATTTCGGCGCGGAGTGTGGCTTCCAGCTCGGCGGTCTTGCCGCTTAAGATCATGGCGGCGTTTTTCATCAGTTCGAGGTAGGTTTCCTGCGATGCTTCCTTGCGGCAGGGACCGTAGCATTGCTTCATCTGATAGTGTAGGCAGGGACGTTCGCGGCCGATATCCCGCGGAAAAACGCGCGAGCAAACGGGCAGGCGGAAGGTCGCCTTCAAAGAATCGATCACGCTGTAGGCGAGCTCGCGGCTGAAGTAGGGGCCGAAGTATTCGGCTTTGTCGGGTTCGATCTTGTTGGCGAGCTCAAATTTGGGGTACGGCTCCGTCAGATCAACGCGAATGAAGCAGCGGCCGGAAGAATCCTTTAATAAGATGTTGTAGCAGGGCTGGTGCTGCTTGATGAGCGAGCACTCCAAAACGAGCGCCTCGTACTCGCTGGCGGTGACGATGTAGTCGAGCTTGCGCGCATGCGCGACCATGGCGCGGACCTTCGGGTGCGTGTTGCCGGGATGGAAATATTGGCTGACGCGGTTGCGGAGCACACGTGCCTTCCCGACGTAGATCACACGGCCGTTTTTGTCGGAATAAAGATAAACGCCGGGCTCTAAAGGCAGAGAATGCGCTTTTTTCTTCAGTTCTTCAAACGCAGAGTCCATGCACGCACCTCTCCGGGGATGTCAGATTCTGTGGAAAGAGATGGGCGGAGCTGTCAAAACCCCGCCCAAACTTGCATATTTCCGATGGTAACTGTCTCAGCAGTTGACAAAATTCGACTCAATGAGTTCGCAGAGACCGTCGATGGCGAGCTGTTCGTCGCTGCCGTCGGCGATCAGGCGGATCGTCGAACCTTTGGTGATGCCGAGCGAGAGGACGCCGAGCAGGCTCTTGGCGTTGACACGGCGGTCATCGCGCTCGACCCAGATGCCGCAGCGGTATTCGTTGGCTTTCTGAATGAAGAAGGTGGCGGGACGGGCGTGCAGACCGACCTGATTGTTCACAACGATATCTTTCGTCAACATGTATTCGTTCTCCTTATTGAAACCACTTTTTGGGAAATGCGGATATGATTCCTACATTCTAACATATTATAGGATACCCTTTTTTGCCACAAAAGTCAATACAATTCGTGAATTGCAAAAAAAATCAGAAGATTGTACAGAAAATGCGGGTTCGGCGGAGCAGTTTTGATGGAAATAATCACAAGACTATCTCCGACTGTTCCAATTGCAAAACAATACAGAACAAATGTACTTGATCAAATGGAAGAAATTGGAAGAATCCGGGGACAAACGCGCGGTGAGCTGCATTTTATGCGAGAAAAAGTGAAACTTTTTTTTCGCTGGTACTTGCAATCGCAGGGGAAATCCAGTATAATAATAGTACGATGGTAGCAAAGTGGAGTTAAAGTGGTAGTAAATAAGCCGAGTGGAGGTGAGGACATGCTGATCGGCGGATCGAAACATACGGTAGATGCGAAGGGACGCATGTTCTTCCCGGCGCGTTTCAAGGACGAAATGTGGGAAAACATCACCGTTTGCCGCGGCGTTGAAAAATGCCTGATGCTCTACACAGCCGAAGAATGGCAGCGTTTTGCCCAACACATCAAAGATCAGCCGTTCTCCGTTTCCTCGCAGCTGCAGCGCTACTTCTTCTCGACGGCTGCCGTCTGCAGCGTTGATGCGCAGGGCAGACTGTTGCTGCCGCAGCAGCTCCGCGAATTTGCCGGCATCCAGAAAGACGTTTGGGTCACCGGCGTGCAGGACCGCGTGGAGATTTGGGACATCGACGAATGGAACAAGGCGCAGGCCGCCCTCACCAACGACGATGTCAAGTCGCTGATGGATCGGATCGGCTTCTGATATGGAACAGACCTTTCATCACGTCAGTGTGCTCGCCGATGAATGCATCGAAAATCTCGCGATCCGTCCTGACGGGATCTATGTGGACGCGACGATGGGCGGCGGCGGCCATTCCGAACGCATCCTCGAACACCTCGGCGAAAATGGCCGCCTGATCGGCATCGACCGCGACCGCGACGCCATTGCTGCCTCGACCAAACGCCTCGCGCGCTTCGGCTCACGATTCACGGCGGTGAAATCGAACTTCTCCGATATCGAATCGGCCGTCAGAAGTGTCGGCGTGGAGAAGATCGACGGCGTACTTTTTGACCTCGGTGTTTCTTCCCATCAGCTCGATACGGCTGATCGCGGATTTTCTTATATGAATGACGCTCCGCTGGATATGCGGATGGATACCGACGGCGGAGCAACGGCTGCCGACCTGGTGAATTCGATCGATGTGCGCGAGCTCGCCCGCATCCTCGCCGACTACGGCGAAGAGCGCTTTGCCTCCCGCATCGCGCAAACGATCTGTGCGGCCCGCGAGACCGCTCCGATCGAAACGACCAAACAACTCGCCGACCTGATCGTCTCGGCGATCCCGAAGGCAGCGGCGAAGGCCGAAAAACAGCACCCCGCCAAGCGCAGCTTCCAGGCGATCCGTATCGCCGTCAACGGCGAACTCGACGCGGCCGAACGCGGGATCCGCGCGGCGGCTTCGCTCTTAAATCCCAACGGCCGCCTGTGTGTCATCACCTTCCATTCGCTGGAGGACAGGCTCGTCAAACGCCTGTATCAAAGTCTGGCGCAGGGCTGCACCTGCCCGCGTGATTTCCCGGTCTGTGTCTGCGGCGCAAAACCGATCCTGCGCGTGGTGACCAACAAACCGATCGTTTCCGGCGAAGACGAGCTGGCCGCAAACCCCAGAGCGCGCAGCGCTAAGCTCCGCGTTGCCGAACGCACACAAAACTAAACGAACACAAAGGAGGAACGAGGCATGGCAGAAACCAAATTCCGCACCGGTCCGATCTGGGCTGCGGACGAGCCTGTCTATGAATACGAATACGATCAAAACGCCGTCCGTGTGAACACTGCCGAGCCCGCTCCCGTACAAACACCGGTCACGACCCCGCGTGAACTGCCGCGCGTTTTGCCCGATGTCCGCCCGGAACGCGCACCCAAGCGGCGCATCAGCTTCCTCTATGTAGCGGTTCTGGTCATCGGCGTCATCCTCTTTGCCAACATCATTTCCATGCACGGCGAGCTGACGGCTCTTTCCATCAAAACCCACCAGCTCAAGAGCGAAATCATCGAAATGGAAAAAGAGCAGTCGGCGCTGCAGCTGGAACTGAACCAGGTCATGAACCAGAACGAAATCGAAGAATACGCGGTTTCCACTCTCGGTATGGTCAAAGCAACCGGAGAAAGCATTTCGTACCTGAACTATCAGAACGAAACGGTCTTTGAACTGGCCGAAACGACCGAAAGCTCCGACGGTGTGTTCGAATCGATTCTTGCGGGAATCGAGAACGCCGCGGCGAAGGTCTGGTCGTTTATCAACTGATCCAAACAAATAAAAAACGGCGGAACGGGAGCGGAACGGTCACGGAACTGTTTCCGATGCCGTCCGCCGCTTTGCTTATTTTCGGCGTTTTGCGGTCATAGCGGGCTGCAAAACGCCATACATTGTAACGAAAGCACCGCCAAAAACAGAGAAAAAGCGGCGCGCAACGGGGGGGCAAACCTGCGAAACGGGGACCGACCTATGGAAAAGAAACCTTACGACAGACGTCTGTTTTTGCGAACGGTGTTCATCGTCGGCGTCATTCTGCTGATCATTGCACCGATCCTCATCTACAATCTCTATAAGCTCCAGATCCGCGATGCCGACACGCTGCAGGCACGGGCCATTGCCCAACAAACGCGCGATATGCTCGTTTCGCCTGTGCGCGGCGCGATCTACGACCGCAACATGACGCCGCTGGCGCTGAGTGCAACGGTCGAAACGATCGTCATTTCGCCTGCGGAGATCAAAGACGAGGCCGAGGCCGAATTTACCGCCCGCGGCCTTTCTGAAATTCTCGGAATCGACTACGCAACGATCCTTGCCCGCACAAAAAACAAAGACAGCTACTATGAGATCATCGCCCGTAAGGTCGAAAAAGAGGTCTCTGATGCGGTGCGCGAATTCAAAACCGACAACAATCTCAACGGCATCAAGCTGTTTGAGGATACCAAACGCTATTATCCTTATTCGAACCTCCTCTCAAGCGTCATTGGCTTCACAAACTACGATAACGTCGGCCAATACGGGCTGGAGATGAAGTACGAAGAAGTGCTCAAGGGCGTGGTCGGCCGCGTGATCACGGCCAAAGACCGCGAAGGCAATGCGATGCCGTTCTACTTTGAGCAGTATAACGACGCACAGGACGGCATGAACCTCGTTCTGACGATCGACTACGGCGTGCAGGAGATCTTGGAAAAGCATCTGGAAGTCGCGCTGGCAGAAAACGGCTGCGACGAAGGTGTTGTCGGCATCGTGATGAACCCCAACACCGGCGAGATTCTGGCGATGGCGCAAAAAGGCGACTACGACCTCAACAATCCGCGCGAAATCACCGATCAGGATCTGCTGGCCGAAATTCTGGCCCAGCCGAAGGATGAACAGTCGGCGCTTCTGCTGGAAGCGATGATGGATCAGTGGCGCAACAAAGCGATCCAAGAACCATATGAGCCGGGCAGCGTTTTTAAGATTATCACGGCGGCAATCGCGCTGGAAGAAAACGTGGCCAACGCCAACTCGACATATTTCTGCAGCGGCACGTGGAAGATCGGCTCGCAGACGACCGGTCATTGCTGGAAAATCTACGGTCACAACACGCAGAATTTTGCCAAAGCCCTGCAGAACTCCTGCAACTGCGCGTTTGTTGAGATTGCGCTGGATATCGGCGCGGAGCGGTATTACGATTACTTCAAGGCCTTTGGCCTGACGGAAAAAACCGGCATCGACATGATGGGTGAGGTCGGGGTGATCGAAGGCGTGCACTACCACGCCGAGAGCATCTTCACCAACCCGATGTACGGCGGCGATGTTTCCCTTGGCATGTACGGCTTCGGCCAGACCTTTGCCATCACCCCGATCCAAACGATCTCGGCGGTTTCGGCGGTCGTCAACGGCGGATACCTAATGCAGCCCTACGTGGTTTCGGGCATCGCCGATGAAAACGGCAACATTGTTGAGCAGTATGCGCCGAAGGTGGTGCGGCAGGTTATCTCCGAGGACACCTCCGACAAAATGCGGGCGATGATCGAATCGGTCGTCTCCGAGGGTACGGGCTCGAACGCCTACGTCCGCGGTTACCGCGTCGGCGGCAAAACGGGTACGAGTGAAAAACGCGCCAAGTCGATCATCGAAGGCAAGGATTTCTATATCGCATCCTTCCTCGGCGTCGCCCCGTGCGACGATCCGCAGGTCGCCGTGCTGGTACTCCTCGACGAGCCCACCGGCACGCTCCATCAGGGCGGTCAGATCGCCGCTCCGGTCGTCGGACGCATTATGAACGACCTGATGCCGTATCTCGGTGTCAAGGCGGCGTATTCCGACGAAGAACTTGCCAAGCTCTCCATCGAAGTGCCGCTGACGGTCGGCGGCAATGTCAGCTGGGCGGAAAGCGTTGTGAAATCGGCCGGTCTGAACGTCAAGGTCGTCGGCGACGGCGAACGCGTTACGGCGCAGTACCCGGTCTCGGGTTCGAAAATCCCCAACACGGCCACCGTCATTCTCTACTGCGGCGCCGAACCCGACAAGAGCGAGATCGAGATCCCCGACCTGACCGGCAAGACCTACGAACAGGCCGTGCGCCTGATCGAGGGCACGGGCTTCTATATGTCCGTCGGCGGTGCGGTCGGCAACGACACCGACGAAGAGCTGACGGTCATGCGCCAGTATCCGGCTGCCGGCGACGGCGCAACCGCGCGTTACGGCACGGTCATTACGGTGGAATTTTATAAGAAAGACAACACCGGGGAATAATAATCCCCATATTAATAACGGAATCCCGTGGAAAACGGAGTGAAAACTATGCGTTTGAAAGAAGTTTTGAACGGCATCGCTCTTTTGAGCGTGCATTGTGATCTGGAAGCGGAAGTCGCGCACCTGACCATCGACAGCCGCCGTGCGCAAGCCGGCACTTTGTTCTGCGCGGTCTACGGCGCGGAATCGAAGGTCCATGGCGTCCGATACGCCGCCGGCGCGGTCAAAAACGGCGCGGTCTGTGTGCTGACGGACGTCCCGTGCGACGAATCGCTGCCCTATGTCCTCGTCGAAAACGCCGAGGTCGCCCTTGCGATCGCGGCGGCGAATCTGAACGGCCGTCCGGCCGAACGCCTGCGCATCATCGGCGTCACCGGCACCAACGGAAAAACGACGACGACCCATCTCGTGCGCGATATTTTGGCGCATAACGGCAAAAAATGCGGTCTGATCGGCACCAACGAGCTCGTCATCGGCGATACCGTCGTCGAAGACCATCCGGCGTTTACGACGACGCCCGAACCGCCTGAACTCCATGCGCTCTTTGCGCAGATGGCCGATGCCGGCTGCGAGTTTGCGATCATGGAGGTTTCGTCGCACGCGCTGGCACTGAACCGCGTGTACGGCGTGCGGTTTGAGGCTGCGGCGTATACGAATCTCTCGCAGGATCATCTGAACTATCACGAAACGATGGAAGCCTACGCCGAGGCGAAGTCCCGCCTGTTTGCGCAGACCGATACGGCGATCATTAACCTCGACGACGCCTATGCCGCGCAGATGCAGCAGACGGCGGCGGGCAAGGTCTTGACCTTCTCGAGAAAGAGCACTCACGCCGATCTGGCGGCCAAAAATATCAAGCTGCACGCCTCGTCGGTCGAATTCGAAGCGCTTGCAGGCGATGGGATCCAACGCATGAAGCTGGGGATTCCGGGTGCGTTTTCGGTGGAAAATGCGCTGGCGGCGATCGGCATTACGATGTCGGTCGGGCTGGAGCTTGACGAGATCGCCGAAGGTCTGGCGGCGGCCAAGGGTGTTTTGGGCCGCGCCGAGGTCGTACCTGTCGGCATGGACTACACGGTCATGATCGACTACGCCCATTCGCCCGATTCCCTCGAAAATATCCTCGCGACCGTGCGTCCGATCACGGAAGGGCGCGTGATCGCGGTGTTTGGCTGCGGCGGCGACCGCGACAAAACCAAGCGCCCGCAGATGGGCCGCATCGCCGAATGTCTGGCCGACCACTGCGTCGTCACCAGCGATAACCCGCGTACGGAAGATCCCGCGGCGATCATCGAAGATATCGTGGCGGGTATGAAGAAAACGAACCACACCTGCGTCGAAAACCGGCGTGAAGCCATCGGTGCGGCTCTCGATATGGCTCGCCCCGGCGATTTCGTGCTGATTGCTGGCAAGGGACAGGAAATGTACCAGGAGATCATGGGCGTCAAGTATCCGTTTGACGAGCGCGTGGTCATCCGCGAACATCTTGCGCTGAAAGAAGGCGGCAACGTATGATCCGACTGTCCGGAGAACAGATCCTCGCACTCTTAAATGCCGAAGAACCCGGTTGGGCGCGCCCTGCGCACGATATGCCCGCGTGGTACGCCGACGGCGTTTCGACCGACTCGCGTTCGGTGCGCCCGGGCGAGCTGTTTATCCCGCTGACGGGTGAGCGCTTCGACGGTCACGAATACATCGGCATGGCACTGACGGCCGGTGCGGCGGGCGTTCTGACGGCGCGTGCCGAGCTGCCGTGTGCGGCGAGCATCTGGGTACCGGATACGCGCCTTGCGCTGCAAAAACTGGCGAGTGCCTACCGCGCGCAGTTCTCACCGACTGTTATCGGTCTGACCGGCAGCGTCGGCAAAACGACGACCAAAGAGCTGACGGCGGCGGTTTTTAGCGCCCACTGCCAAACGATGAAAACAAACGGCAACTTCAACAACGATATCGGCGTTCCGCTCACGCTTTTGCGCTTCGATCCGGCCGACGAAGCCGCCGTGATCGAAATGGGCATGTCGCACCTGCGCGAGATCGCGCTTCTGACGCGCCTTGCGCGCCCGGATATCGCCGTGATCACCAACGTCGGCACTTCCCACATCGGCAACCTCGGCTCGCAGGAGAATATCTGCCGGGCCAAGCTGGAAATTCTGGAGGGCCTCGCCGACGGCGGTACGGTCGTTTTGAACGGCGACGATGCTTTCCTGAACCGCGCGGAGATCCCAGCGAAGTTTAGGGTGCTGAAATTTGCGATCGAAAACGAAGCAGCCGACGTCCGCGCGGAAAATATCTGCGAAAAAGAAGAAGGCAGCGAATTTTCGATCGTCTGGAACGGAAAATCCTACCCGGCCGCGCTCCAACTCGCCGGCCGCCACCATATCTGCAATGCGCTTGCGGCGTTTGCCGCCGGTATCGCCGGCGGTGTCGCGCCCGAAACGGCCGCGGCTGCGCTCGTGACCGTTCTGCCCGAGGGGATGCGCCAGCGCGTGACCGAAAAAGACGGCTGCACCGTGATCGAAGATTGCTACAACGCCAATCCCGATTCGATGCGCGCGGCACTCAAGGTGCTCTCAGGCTACAAAAATCGCCGCAAAATCGCCTTGCTGGGTGATATGCTGGAGCTCGGTGAATTCGCCGCAAGCGCCCATAGAGAGATCGGCGCGGAAGCGGTACGATCGGCCGATATCCTCCTTGCCGTCGGCACCTATGCGGCGGAATTTGCCGCCGGAGCGCGGGAAAACGGCATGGATCCCAACTGTATTTTTACCCCTGCGCGTGCTAATGCCGCCGAGCTCCTCCGAGAGATCCGCCGGAGCGGCGACGTGATTCTGGTCAAGGCCAGTCGCGGAATGCGCATGGAAGAGATCGCTGCGGCTGCGTTTTAGCCGCGCGCAAACAATGCGAAAGAAGGGGACAAACAAATGATGGAATATATTTGGGTCGGTGCGGCCTGTGTCGCCGCGTTTGTCATCAGTGTGTTGGTCGGCAAATGGCTGATCCCGGTTTTGCGGCGGGCAAAGCTCGGCCAGCAGATCAAAGAGATCGGCCCCAACTGGCACATGAGCAAACAGGGTACGCCGGTTATGGGCGGTTTGATGTTTATCGCCGCAACCGTGCTTGTTTCGGCCGTGGGAATCTTCGGTTTCTTCGGTGAGACGGCACCAATGCTGTGCGTGCTGTTTTTGGCCGTTTCCTCCGCGCTGATCGGTTTTCTCGATGACTACGAAAAGCTGACGAAAAAACGCAATCTCGGCCTGACCGGGCTGCAAAAAATCGTGCTGCAGGTCGCCGTGACCGTGATCTTCATCGTGCTGCTTGAGGTGTTGGAAATCAGTTCGAATACGGTCTATCTGCCGTTTTTTGATCTCACCTTCCACCTGCCCAAGGTGATCTACTACATTGCTGCGACTTTTGTGGTCCTCGGCACGATCAATGCCGCCAACCTCACCGACGGAGTAGACGGTCTCGCGACGGGCGTGACCATGCCGATCGCCGCGTTCTTCGCCGTTGCCGCTTTCCTGATGGGCAAGATCGGCCTTTCGCTGATGTCGGCTGCGTTTTTTGGCGCACTCTGCGGCTTCCTTGTCTATAACTTCCATCCGGCTAAGGTCTTCATGGGCGACACGGGTTCGCTCTTTATCGGCGGCATGGTCACGGGTTTGGCCTTTGTGCTCGATATGCCGCTGATCATCCTCGTTGTCGGCTTGGTCTATTTCATCGAGGCGCTTTCGGATATTTTGCAGGTCGGCTACTTCAAACTGACCCACGGCAAGCGTATTTTCAAAATGGCACCGATCCACCACCATTTCGAGCTGTGTGGCTGGTCGGAAAAGAAGATTTTCTTTGTGTTTTCGGGCGTGACGCTGCTGATGGCAGCCCTCGCGCTCTTCGGTGTACACGGGCTCTGGCAGTAAACGCGCCGGAGACCTCCGGACGTTGGGAAAGGCATGGGCATGGATCAGAAAAGACGGACAAGTGCACATCAGGAATATGACAGACTGGCAGTCAGGCCACGGTCGGCCCGGCGCAGTGATCGGCCGGAGGCCGACCTGCCGCATCCGACCGTTTCGTATGCGTCCCGCGCGCATGAACGTGCGAGTGCGGCGGCCTTCGACGGTGCCGGTCTGTCGCCGCGCGCTGCCCAGCCTGCCGGAGAAGCCAGAATCGACGAGATTCTGCGCGCCAATCCCCAACGCCCGGTCAAACAGAAAAAGAAGTTTGCCCCGGTCGATGTCCCGTTTTTTATGCTGGTGTTCGGCCTTCTGTGCTTTGGCCTCGTCATGATGTACTCCGCCAGCTACGCGTGGGCGATCGAGGACTACGGCTCGCCACACTACTATATCAGCCGTCAGGCGATCTTTGCGGTGCTGGGGCTGGCGGTCATGATCGTTGCGGCGATCTTCGACTATTCCCGCCTCAAACACTGGCTGCTCATCGGCTCTTACTTCCTGCTGTGTATGATCCTGCTGGTCATGGTCATTTTCTATGGCCGCACGGCCAACGGCGCCAAGCGTTGGCTGGAGATTCTCGGCATTACCTTCCAACCATCCGAGTTTGCAAAATTCGCCGTCATCTATATGCTTGCTTGGCTCTATTCAATCGCGGGCAAACGCGTCCGTACCTTTAAGTGGGGGATGCTCCCGCTGCTGGGGGTTCTGGCGGCGATCGTTCCGCTGATTATCGTCCAAAAACACATCTCCGCTATTCTTCTGATCGGTGCAACAGCCGGTATCATGACCTTCCTCGCCGGTGCAAAGCTCTGGCAGATCGGCGGTTTGCTCGGAGTCGGCGGTGGCGGTTTGGTGCTGCTTGTCGCGTTTTCCGAAAAATTTGCCTACATCACCAACCGCATTGCTGTCTGGCAAGATCCGTTTATCGATCCGCGCGGCCTTGGTTACCAGACGATCCAGTCGATGTATGCAATCGCCAGCGGTGGTATTTTCGGCCTTGGCCTCGGCCAAAGCCGCCAAAAACAGCTCTATCTCCCCGAAGCGCACAACGACTACGTGTTTTCTATCGTCTGCGAAGAACTGGGGATGGTCGGTGCGGTGCTGCTTTTGTGCCTCTTTTTGGCGCTGATCGTCCGCGGTTACTGGATCGCGATCCATGCGACCGATAAGTTCGGCAGCCTGCTCGTCAGCGGCATCATTACGCAGATTGCGCTGCAGGTGCTGATGAACATCGCCGTTGTCACCAACACAATGCCCGTTACCGGTGTTTCGCTGCCGTTTTTCAGCTACGGTGGCACCTCGCTCGTTCTGCTGCTGGCGGAAATGGGCGTCGTTCTCAGCGTTTCCAAGCAAATCCGCACCGATCGCGTCTCGAAATAAGCGCCATCACCTCATGTTGCAGGAGGGCAGATCATGAAGATCATGCTTGCGGGCGGCGGTACAGCCGGCCACATCAACCCGGCGATCGCCATCGCCAAATACATCCGCAAACACCGTCCGTCGGCCGAACTTCTCTTTATCGGCGCCGACAACGGCATGGAAAACAAACTCGTGCCCGAAGCGGGCTTTGCGCTTAAAACCTTCCCGATGTCGGGTATGATGCGCGGCCTGACGCCCAAGGCCTTTGCCCATAACTTCAAAACCGCGCGCAAAATGTTCGGCGCGATGAAGGCCGCCGACAAGATCATCGCCGAGTTCGCCCCCGATATCATCATCGGCACCGGCGGCTTTGCCTGTTTCCCGCCGCTCTACCGCGGTGCCAAGCGCGGTATCCCCACAGTGATCCACGAATCCAACGTGCTCCCGGGCCGCACAAATCGCCTGCTCGCGCGCTACGTCGACAAGGTGCTGCTCGGGTTTGAAGATGGACGTAGTAATTTCAAGCAGACCGAAAAATTGCAGTTTACCGGCAACCCCTTGCGTGAAGGGATGGTTTTCGACCAAAAAGCCGAGGCCAAAAGGCTGCTCGGCATCGAAACGCCGCTTGTCTACTCCGCCTACGGTTCGCTGGGCGCACAGGTGATGAACACGCTGACGGCCGAACTGTTTGCGATCGAAGAGAAAAACGGTGCGACCTTCCGCCATATCCATTCGACCGGCTCGTTCGGTGCGAAGTGGATGCCGCAGAAGGTGGCAGAAATGGGCGTTGACTTGGCGAACACACCGCGGATTGATATGCGCGAGTACGTCTACGATGCGCCGATGGTGCTGGCAGCGGCGGATGTGATGATCTGCCGGGCGGGCGCGATGACAATGAGCGAGATCTGTGCCACCGGTACTCCGGCGATTATTGTGCCTTCGCCCAATGTCGCCGACGACCACCAACGCAAAAATGCCCGCGCTCTCTCCGACCGCGGCGCGGCGATCTATCTGGAAGAAGAAGGCCTGACGGCTCAGAAACTGTATGATACGATCGCGGAGCTGCTTGCCGACAACGCCAAGCGGGCAGCCATGCGCGAAGCTGCGCTGGCACTGGCGGTTTTCGATGCCGAAGAGCAGATCTGGCAGTGTGTGCTGGAGCTGACCGGCGAAAAAGCATAGCGAAAAAACGATCCGGAACAAGTTTGCGCCGAAACCCATAGAATGGAACGCAATGCTTTGAAAAAAGCATGCGGGAAGGCGTGAGGTTTCGGATATGGATTACATAAAGGTGGAGGGCGGCCGTGCGCTCACCGGCTCTGTGCGGGTGTACGGTGCCAAAAACAGTGTGCTGCCGATTTTGGCGGCGAGTGTGCTCACGAGTGGCGTGAGCGTGATCGAAAATTGCCCGCGGCTGAAGGATATCGATGCGATGCTGGCGATTTTGCGGGCACTCGGATGTGAAGTTACGGCTGAGGAGCGGACGATCACCGTTGACAGCAGTGGGCCAATCGCCGCAGAGATCTCTGCCGAACAGATGTCGGCACTGCGCGCATCGATCGCATTTTTGGGCGCCCTGCTCGCGCGAAACGGCCGGGCAGAACTATTTGTGCCGGGTGGGTGCGAGCTCGGTTCGCGGCCGATCGACATTCATCTGTGGGCGCTGATGCGCCTGGGTGCCAAAATCCGGCAGCAGGATGGCCGCCTGCACGCGACGGTATCGCGCGGTAACGGTTGCGAACTGGTGCTGCCGATCCCGAGCGTGGGCGCAACGGAAAATATCATGCTCTTTGCCACGGCCTGCGGCGGCGAGACGGTGATCGTCAATGCCGCGCGCGAGCCTGAAATCGTCGATTTGCAGACCTATCTGAATGCGGCCGGTTTCTCCGTTTCCGGTGCCGGTTCGCCGGTGATCCGCATCGTCGGCGGGCGAAAAACGCAACCAACGCAGGTGGTTCACCGTGTGATTCCCGACCGCATTGCCGCAGCAACGTGGATGTGCGCGACGGCAAGTGCCGGCGGCGAGGTGATGGTGACGGGGGTCGAACCCGAACCCCTTGCGCTTCTCGGTGAACTGCTGGCGGAAATGGGCTGCGGCGTGCAGTTTGTGGCCGACGCAGTGACCATACGGCGTGTCGGATCGCTGCAGGCGCCGCGCGCGACTGTCCGCACCGGGCCGTATCCGGGATTTCCCACGGATATGCAGCCGTTGCTGATGGTTCCGGCGGTTTTGGCGCATGGACAGACGGTTTTTGAGGAAAATATGTTTGACAGCCGCTACCGGCACGTGCCCGAGCTCAACCGCATGGGTGCGGAGATCATGGTCAGCGGGAAGTATGCGCTGTGCGGCGGGATCGAACGCCTGCGCGGTGCGAGTGTTTGTGCGGCCGACCTACGCGGCGGTGCGGCGCTGGTATGCGCGGCGCTGTGCGCGGAGGGTGAGAGCACGATCCGAAATATTGAATACATCGACCGCGGCTACGAAAGCATCGAAGATTCGCTGCGCCTGTTGGGTGCGGATGTGCGAAGGGTGCGCGGGTAGCGCGGGATTACGGAATGATACAGAGGAGAACCATGGCGACAGGATACGGCGGACAAGAGAATCCCCGCAAAAAGACGGCTGTTCCCCCGGAAAACGGCAGACCGTCTTTTTCGCATGCCCAAAACAATCCGTCAGCCGAAGACCGTGCGCGCAAAAATGCGCGAATTGCCGAAAAAGCCGCCCGTGAACCCAAGACTGAGCCGACCGCGGGCACGCGTCCGGTTGCCAAAGCGCGCAAACGCGCCCGCGCCCGCAAGACGTTTGCGCGGTTCTATATTTGCGCGGCGGTCGTTTTGGTCACGCTGGCCATCCTGATGGCTGTAACCGTGTTTTTTACGGTGGAAGTCATCGAGGTCAACGGGAATCAGCGCTATTCCGCCGAGGAAATCATCGAAAAAACCGGTATCGAATTCGGCGACAATCTCTTGCTGCTCGACAAATTCGAAGCTGTCGACAGTATCCGGGAAGCGCTTTTGTTTGTCAGCGATGTGGAGATCCGCCGTTCGCTGCCGAATAAGTTAGTCATCAACGTCACGGAAGTCAAGCTTGCGGTGGCGTTTGACTGCGGCGAGGATGGCTTCTGGCTGGCTGACACGAATGGGCGTCTTTTGGAACGGGCGGACAAGCGGCCGTCTTACTCCGCCAGAATCAGCGGCATCGAACTGAAAAATCCGGTGCTCGGCAGCATTTTTACCGCCACTGAAAGCGAAAAACAGCAGCCGTTGGAGCTCCTGATCGCCGAACTGGCCGCAACCGGGTGCATCGAAGGTGCTTCCGACATCCGCATTGAAAAGATCTACGACATCCGCATGACCTACAAAGGCCGTTACGAGATCGTTTTCGGCCGCAGCGATCAGATCGCTGGTGCGCTTGCAAAGCTCGATTTGGTTGTGGAAGAGCTGGAGCGGGAGGGGATCTACAGCGGAGAGATCGATTTTTCCGACGGCGGGGTGCGCGTGATCGGCTGATGGAAAAAATCGGCAGAAAAAAATTGCGGAAACCGACAAAAAAGTGCGACAATAATATTGTAATTTCGACGAAATTGGTGTACAATATATAATGTATATAAAATAGCTATGCTATCTTCATATCAATACAGTCATCATGACGCGGGAGGAAAATAAAATGCCTGTGAGAAACGACTTCAATGACGATTCGATCGTCAATATCAAAGTAATCGGTGTCGGTGGCGGCGGCAACAACGCCATCAACCGTATGATCGCCAGCAAACTGCAGGGTGTCGAATTTATCTCGATCAACACCGATAAGCAGCAGCTGCTGAAGGCGACCGGCAACGTGCTGCAGGTCGGCGAACGCATCACGCGCGGCCAGGGCTGCGGCGCCAACCCCGAAAAGGGCAAAAAAGCCGTCGAAGAAAACAAAGACGACATCATCAAGCTGATCGGCGACGCCGATATGGTCTTCATCACTGCCGGTATGGGCGGCGGTACGGGTACGGGTGGTGCGCCGGTCGTGGCCGAAATCGCCCGCGAACTGGGCATCCTGACGGTCGGTATCGTCACCAAACCGTTCAAATTCGAAGGCAAGCGCCGCATGGATCAGGCCGAGATCGGTATCGAAACGCTCCGCAACGTCGTCGACTCGCTGGTCGTGATCCCCAACGAACGCCTGAAGTACGTCACCGATCAGAAGATCACTTTCCTGAACGCGTTCGACATCGCCGACGACGTTCTGCGTCAGGCCGTCCAGAGCATTTCCGACCTGATCAAGATGCAGGGGCTGGTCAACCTCGACTTCGCCGACGTCAGCGCCATCATGCGCGATGCTGGTTACGCGCACATGGGTGTCGGCCGTGCCAACGGCAAGGACAAGGCCAACGAAGCCGCCCGTATGGCGATCCAGAGCCCGCTGCTCGAAAGCTCGATCAACGGTGCCAAGCGCATCCTCATCAACTTCATCGGCTCGATCGACATTGCGCTCGACGAGATCGAAACGGCTGCCTCCATCGTCGAAGAAGCCGCACATCCGGAAGCCAACATCATCTTTGGTGCCGCCATCGACGATACGCTCGATGACGAAATCAAGGTCACGATCATCGCCACCGGTTTCGATTCCGAAGGCCCGAACCTCCTCGAAACCAAAAAGCCGGCCGAAAAGAAGACCGACGATCTCGACGTGATGCAGGTCGCGCAGGCCGCGGCGCCCAAGGCTGCCCCGGTCGCCGAAGACGATCCCTACGGCGATATCATGGCGATCTTCAACAAAAAGTAATATCGACGAACAGAACCTACATAAAATAAAGAGCGGGAGGAAACAATATGGAGTTGCGCTATGACGACGGTGGCTACAACGTCACGAAAATCAAGGTCATTGGCATAGGCGGCGGCGGTAACAACACGATCGACCGCATGGTGGAGGCGAATCTGCAGGGAGCGGAGTTCATCGCAATGAACACGGATATCCAGCAGCTCAATCGCTCCAAGGCGCCTGTCAAGCTCCAGTTGGGTGCCCGCGCAACTTTGGGCCGCGGCTGCGGTGCGAAGCCTGAAAAGGGCCGCAAGTCTGCCGAGGAAAACAAAGAAGAGATCGTTGCCCTGCTGGAAGGCACCGACATGGTGTTCATCACGGCCGGTATGGGCGGCGGTACGGGTACCGGCGGTGCGCCGGTCGTGGCCGAGATCGCCCGCAGCATGGGTATCCTCACCGTCGGTGTGGCCACGCGCCCGTTCAAGTTCGAAGGTGCGCAGCGCGCCAAACAGGCGGAAGCCGGTCTGGAAGAGCTGCATAAGTATGTCGACGCGCTCGTCGTCATCCCCAACGAACGTCTGAAATATGTCACCGACCAGAAGATCACCTTCTTAAACGCGTTTGCCTACGCCGACGACGTTTTAAAGCAGGCGATCACCAGCATCTATGAACTGATCACGATGGAAGGCCTCATCAGCCTCGACTTCGCCGACGTGCAAACCGTTATGGCCGACAGTGGCTACGCCCACATGGGTGTCGGCAGAGCTGCCGGCCGCGAAAAAGCGCACGAAGCGGCGCGTATGGCGATCGAAAGCCCGCTGCTCGAAACCTCGATCCGCGGCGCCAAGGGCGTTATCATCAACATCATTGGTTCGCCGGATCTCGAACTCGACGAAGTCGACGAAGCGGCCAGCTTGGTCCGTGAAAACGCCGACCCCGAAGCAACGATCATTTTCGGTGCGGCCATCGATCCGGAACTCAACGACGAAATGCGAATCACCATCATCGCCACCGGCTTTGAAGATGATTCGCCCAATATGCTCAGCTCCGAGAAAAAAGCACCTGCCGCTCGTCCGGCCGCCCCTGTGCAGCCGCCGAAACCGGTGGAGAAAAAGGAATCCAGCGATTTCAATAGCGATATTGATGCTCTCATCAATATGTTCAAAGGTCTCTAAGATCTGAAACTATCAAGGAGGAACACCGAAATGTCTGAAAAGAATGCTCTCGAACAGGTCATGAACACCATGGATCTCACCTCGCAGTACATCCCCGAAGACATCGCCGAAGGCAAGCTGATGTCGATCCTCTCCTACCTCTGGATCCTCTTCTTCCTGCCGCTGGTGGTTTGCCCGGGTTCCAAGTTCGGCCGCTTCCACGCCAACCAGGCGCTGGTGCTCTTCATCGTCGGCATCGTGTTCGGCGTTGTCGGTTCCGTCGTCGGCATCCTCGGTATCTCGATCGTCACCTGGATCGTCAGCACCGTTCTGGGTCTCGTTGACCTGGCGCTCGTCATCCTCGGTATCTACCATGCCGCGACCGGAAAAGCCAAAGAGCTCCCGCTGATCGGCAAAATCCGCATCATCAAGTAATTCCGCACCTACATCCGAAAGCGCCAAGACCGCAACCGACGGGTTGCGGTCTTGCTATGAAAAATCGAACAACACAGACAGGAGTAACAACCATGCAGAAAGCAATCATCGAGATGGAAAACGGCAAAAAGATGGAGCTCGAGCTCTATCCCGAACATGCGCCCCTGACCGTCGAAAACTTTGTCAAGCTCGCAAACGAAGGCTTCTATAACGGCCTGATCTTCCATCGCGTCATCTACGGCTTCATGATTCAGGGCGGCGACCCGACCGGCACCGGCATGGGCGGCCCGGGCTACCAGATCAAAGGCGAATTTGCCGCCAACGGCGTCAAAAACACGCTCAAGCACACCCGCGGCGTGATCTCCATGGCGCGCTCCGCGCGTCCCGACTCCGCCGGTTCGCAGTTCTTCATTATGCACAAAGATGCACCGCACCTTGACGGCCAGTACGCCGCCTTCGGCAAGCTGACTGCCGGCGAAGATACGCTCGACGAGATCGCCGAAGTCGATACCGACTACTCCGACCGTCCGCTCGACGAACAGAAGATCAAAACGGTCACGATCGTCGAAGCGTAAACTTTGTCGACGGAAAACCCCGGTTTCCCCTCTTTACAAACCGCGCCAAATATTGTATAATATAAAAGCTGTTCCGCAGCTTTTATACGCGCCCGTAGCTCAGCTGGATAGAGCGTTGGACTCCGACTCCAAAGGCCGCAGATTCGAATTCTGTCGGGCGTACCACGAAAAAAGCATCTTTGCCAAGTGCAAAGATGCTTTTTTTATAGCAATAACAATCGATTTCGACGGCTTAAAAGACAAACGGTCTGTGCGGTGGTTGTCGTATTTACTGTATTTTATGATTCGAAGCTTTCTAAGAGTTCTGCGGGAAAGAGTTCGGCGTAAAATGTGATGTAACTGCCGGTGGAACCGATGAAACAGCTGAACGACAGTGAAACGCCATCCCCGTTTTCCATATTCTCCCGCCATAGGAAGGAGACCTGGTCATCGCTGTCGAACTCCGAAAACTCATCGACGGGGACGGTTTCCAAACTGAACAGTGAATCTGTGATGCGGATTTGATCCGCCGGATATGCGGCGATAATCACCTCGCAGAACGATTGCACAGATGCAAAGTTTGCTTTCTGCGAACCGTAGCTGAACGTGACTTCGATCATGCGGCTTCCGCTGTCGGAAACATGCGTCGAAAGATGGGCATCCGCAGCGAAAAGACGGAGGTCTTTGTTGAAGTGGTCGTTTGCCGCAAACCATTGTGGATTTTCTTGAAGCGAGTGGGCGACATCCAGCGAAAACATTGCGGGATTGGCGATGTCATCCATATGTGTCTCAGCATAGGCGGCAAATAAGGCTTCAAAGGTACGGTACGGTTCCGTGCGACTGGTGTCGATTTCACGTTTGCTGCCGCAAGCGGCAAGAGAAAGCGTTGTGGTGAGTGCAAGGATAAGTGCGGCGAAGCGAGATAAGAAACGTTTCATGCTGTACGATCCTTTCTGTTCTGTATGGATTTGTTATGTGTTCTCAAGTATTATCGAACAACGCTTAAAAATGCCACGGCTTTGCCTAAAATGCGGATGCGCGAGAGGTCGTTACCTTCGTAGTTGAGCGGGGGATAGAGCGGGTTTTCGGCGCGCAGCTCGATGCGGTTCTGATATTTGTAGACGCGCTTTAAGGTCGCGTCCTCGCCGATCAAGACGGCCGCGATCTCACCGTTGTCGACGTCGGGCTGCTCATGGATCAGCACGATGTCGCCGTCGAAGATGCGGGCGTTGATCATGGAATCGCCCTTGCACTTGAGGCAGAAGTCGGCGGGAATGTTTTCGGGGATTTGCAGGTATTCTTCGATGTTTTCCGCGGCCAGAATCGGCGTGCCGCAGGCGATCGAACCGACCAACGGCAGCGGACGCACCCGCGGCAGCGGCAGAATATTTGCGGGCAGGGAATGATCCTTTTCTTTGAGTGCGGCGGCGACCGTGCCCTCCGTCATACCGATGATCACGGCGGGATCGATCCGCAAAATCTCCGCCAACGCTGCGATGCGGCTTTGGCGGATGTTTGCGATGTCGCCGGATTCCCACCGCGAGACCGTGGCCTCACTTACGCCGACGTATGTGGCGATATCGCTTTGGTTCAAACCGAGTTCCTTGCGCCGGGCCTTCAAATAACCGTTCTGATGCCTGTCCATACTCCTCACCACGCCCAAACACACCCATTGGACGCTCCTTTTTTCAGAATATACGGTCACTGTCCGTATGTTTGTCTGTATTATATCATATCGCGCAGAAAAAATCAATACGCAAACGCAAGAAAAACTTACGAAAATGCATTGACAACAGAACAAATGTATGGTATAATACACACCAAAACGGAATGCCCGCCGGAGAGAGCGGGCAAAAAATAACAGCCAAACTTACGTAAATGCAAGAAAAAGGAGGAGATCTATGACGCAATATCGGTGCGGAGTTTGTGGGACGGAGAGCGAGGCGGTGGCGCGTTACCGGGAAGATTTCGGCGAAGAGCGCACGTGCTGCCCACGGTGCTATGCGCCGGCAGGGGAATCGGCGGGACGGTGTGCGGTTTGCGGTGCGGTATTGGCAGACACGGCGGAGGTTTGCGCGGCTTGTGCGGAGGAATTCTGCCGCGAGCATTGGCAGGCGGCGGCAGATTGGCTGAAAACGCACGATGGGTGCTTGGGCTGGTTTTCGTGGGCGGATTTTGTGCTCGGCGAGGTGTACGGCATTGCGGACTGCCGCGATGAGGCACTTCTGTTGGCGGCGTTGGCACCGGAATCCGAATGCGAGACGCTCGCCGGACGGCCGATGGCCGATCTGTTGTGGGCGTATATCAGCGCCGATGCCGACAGTTTTGGCGCGTTTACCGCGTGGATGGGAGCGTGTTTATGAGAAAAACGAGATGCTCGCGTGAGGCGCGTGAACAGGCTGAGGCGGCCGTGCGCACGTATCCGCTGAAGCAGGCGGCTCTGGAACGCCTGCGGGAAAACCTGACCCGTCTGCGCCAAGCCCAAGCGGAGCTTGCCGACCGCGCCGCCGCCGATCAGCTTGCCCGGCTCGATCGGGCGTGTGCGAAGCTGGAGGTCGAGATCGGCCTCTGCGAAGCCGAACTCCATACGTTCGACGGCGCACTCGCGCTGCTCGACGACGAAGAGCGGCTGGTCGTCGAACGGATGCTGATCGCGCCGATCCGTGATGCGGCCGGCGAGCTTTCCGAGGAGCTTTGCGTCGAGATCGCCACAGTCTACCGCCGTCGTCAAAGCGCACTGGAAAAAATCGCGGCATACCTGCCGTGAAAGAAAAAACAGAGAAAGAGGGATTATTTGAACAAAAACCTGAACCCGACGCGAACGTTTCGCGTCACTCGCGCCGAAGCCGCCGAGATCCTTAGCAGGCAGAGCGGGGAATCGCGCAGACTGCGCGAAGAGGAAGAACGCAAACGCAGAGAAGAGGAAGAGAGAAAGCGCAGAGAGGAGGAAGAGCGCAAACGCAGAGCGGCGGAAGCGCAGGCGCGTGCGGCGAGGCTTTCGGAATCGCGGCCGCTTGCTCTGCCGAATACACTCAAAACCGCACAACCCGGCCCCCTTGCCGATCGCCGCACGGCCCAACCGCAGCCAAACCATCCAGCGCCGTCGCCGCGCGTGCAGTTGCCGCAGGTTCCGCGCGTCGATGGCAGCCGTATTCCAAGGCCAGACACCGCGCTGCCGGGGCTGCTGCGGAAACCGGATGACCTGTTCTCTATCGCCCAACAGGTCGGTTCCGAACTTTTCGCAGCCGAAAACGCAGGGCGAATTGCCGTGGCGAACGAGGTGAAAGCATTTACGAGCTCTTCGGAACTCGAAGCGTTTTTAAACGAACGTTTCCGCGATAATTATTCTGCCGATGCCGTGCATTTTCGCAGTCTTGGCGGCAAGATCGCCAATCAAACCGCAACACCTGCGGAGCAAAAAGAGTACGAACTGCTGCATTATCAGTATGCGTACGGGTTAGAGTCTTTGCAGACGCTGCGCGAAACCGAAGCAAAGCAGCAACTGCAGGATCAAACCGCCCAATTTGCGGCAACGAGAGAGCTCGGCAACGTCGAAGTACGGGCGGAAACCGGACGGCAGGTTGATGAAAACCCGTTGAACGACGGCTTTTTCGCGCGCGCCGTATCGGGAACCTCCAGCCGCGTCCGCCACTATGCGACGGATGAAGAAAAACAGTTGATCGATCTGCACTACAACGCTTCTGTCGAAAACGGCGACGCCTATGTCGAGTGGCTCGATAAAAACTTCCTGAAAGAGCGCAGCCGAAAAGCCGTCGCAGAAGCCATTATCAAATTCACGGAGTACATACCGCTCCTTGGGCCAGTTCCCACGCGTTATTTGGTTTCGGCAATTTCGTCGGTGGAGGCTCTCGTCTACGACATCTATAATTTGGGCGCCGGTGTTTTCGGCTACGATTCGGAGACAGGCTACCTTGAGGAAACGTACAGGCAAATGCTTGCGAATTCCGATAGTTGGCTGGACGAAAAGATTTTGCGATGGACGCACGACTATACTGCCGACGTGACGCTGGCACTTGCCACGCTGGGTCACTCTCCTTATTTTTCTGCGGTTGTAGAAACACTGGGTGGTATGGGCAATGCGTGGCAGACTGCGAAAAGCGCTGGCTACAGCGATGGCGAAGCCGGGGCGTACTCGTTAGCGATAGGCACGATGACGCTGGCGGTGGACGTGGCGCTTGACGCACCGACGCCGAAGATCGAAGCCAATCTTCTCGACGCGGTTGATCTGATCAAAACAACACCTCGAGCGCAAAATGCGTTTCGGATTTTGGATGAGCTGATGGCAGATTTCACAGGGTCGCAGCGCCAACGCTTCTATATCGACGCGTTTTCGCCGGTTCTTGCCGAGATCGCCCAGCACGGCCCCGACGCCCACCAGTTTTGGACGCCGGAGATCCTCGGCGAGTCGCTTCTGCAGCAGCTGGAGCAGCGAACGCTGCAGTTGGCGATCGAAGAAAAAGGTCTGCCGAGCGTACGGGCGGCGCTGAACGGTACAAATGTGCTGCCGGGAGTTGACAAACTGCTTGGAAATGGTATAATAGAATCGAACAGTCGTTTTGTTTTGCACGACGGAACAATTCTGACGCTGGCAAACCTTATGCAAATGGAATCCCAACTTTTGCCGGTGGGTTGGGAAATGCAGCGAAATAATTACCCGATCCATATGATCACAGGTGTAGTCACCAAAAACGGTATTTCCGGTGCGCATAACCAACAGGCGTTTGAGCAGACGATCATAGACTACGGCGGAACGCCGACAGAGTGCATTCTCAGTCGAAAAGAACACCCATTTATGGCAGGAATTTACGAGATACAATACCAATTGCCCAAAAAAGGGAGCAACAAAGGCGTCTCGTGGATTATTCCCGGAGAATACCGGATTGTCGATACACCGAAGACGGTCTATGATCCCAAAATCTACACAGACGAAGAAATTTTACATTGGGGATTGGAAGCAATGTCGGAAGGAATTTCGGCGGGAAGAATAAACGGAAGAAAAATTATTGGTTATGCGAGGAATGGTTTAATGTATTGGGGCTGGATCAGTAAAGAGACAGGAAAAATTACGAATTTCCACCCTGTTTTAGAGTAAAAGGAGGATATTTTTTAGTATGAAACGATACCGCTATAATGAAAATGAAGATGTCGAGTTGATGGTCTATCAATTTTTTGAGTCTGCTGTTGGTAGAAATCATTGGTTTCCGAGATTATTACCCAATGATAAGCGGATTGGTTGCGTTGGTGTGAGCGACTTTCAACGTTGCAGTTTCCCTGGATTTTATGACGAAGATGAACCGGAGTATTTTGGGAAAACAGGAGTGGCGCTCTTTATTGATTATCCGGCAGCGGATGCCGATTGCATGATCTTTCTGACCAACGAGGAGTATTTAACCGAAGTCGCGAAGTGGTCGAAAACATATCTGAAGAAAGCGCCCGAGGATGGCGAAATAGTTGCCGAACTTTTGGAAAAACTAAAAGAGAAATTTGGGCTCTGATCCGAGCCAGCGCACAAACCCCGCCTGTTCCAAGCGGAACAGGCGGGGTTTTGTATGAAAAAAGTTGACGTCGGGGTGAGAAATGGTATAATAAAGGTGTATTTTTGCCAAAGAACCGAAGACCGTCTACGATCCAAAGATCTATGCAGACGAAGAAATTCAGCATTGGGGCTGGGAAGCGATGGCAGAAGGGATCTCAGCGGGGAGAATCAGTGGAAAATATATTGTAGGAAAGGCAAGAAACGGATTAGAGTTTGTGGGCCATATTGATATAACGAACAATATAATTACAAATTTTTATCCGATAGTAAAAGAATAAAGGTGAACAAAAGTGGATAAAAAAAGAAGATATTTGGATTACAGAAAAGATGAAGCAACTGAACGGATGAATTCATTGCGTTGGTTATGTATTAATTATATGCCGTCACGCTTTCTCCGGGGGTTACGTGAATTTGCGGAGGAAGGTAGTGGGATTGGATTGAGTGACTATGAACGATTTTTATTTCCGTGTAACATTCTTCCGTGGGAACCGGAGTATTTTGGGAACCAAGGAGTACTTTTGCAATTGGACGACCCTATGGGAAAAGACGATTGCGCAATTCTTCTGACTAATAAAGAGTTTTACGAAGAGATCAGTCTGTGGTCGGAAGAATATGTGACCTTGCATCCCGAAGATGCCGAGGCTGTGACCGAACTATTGGAGAAGCTGCGGGAAAGATTTGGACTGTAATCGCTGAAGAGTAAAAAAACCCCGCCTGTTCCAAACGGAACAGGCGGGGTTTTGTATGAAAAAAAGTTGACGTCGGGGTGAGAAATGGTATAATAAAGGTGTATTTTTGCCAAAGAACCGAAGACCACCTACGATCCAAAACTCTACGCAGACGAAGAGATTCAGCATTGGGGCTGGGAAGCGATGGCAGAAGGGATCTCAGCAGGACGAATATATGGTCGATGTATTATTGGCTATGCCTCGAATAACTTGAAATTTGTGGGCTATATTGACGCGAAAAGTGGGAAGATATCCAATTTCTATCCGACTTTGCAGGAATAAGGGAGAGAGTGATGGAAAGCAATAGAAAATATTTGGATTATGGAAAAGATTTGGCAGCAAGAGAGTTATTGGATCAAGTTTATTGGCTGTGCATTCATCACTTGGGACGTTGGTTTTTACATGCACTGCATGAACATGCAGATGAAAACAGCGGTATTGGTTTTGGTGACTTTGAATGTTGTCTTTTTCCACGGAATGTTTTGCCGGAAGAACCGGAATACTTTGGTGATTCTGGTGTATTATTTTTGTTTGATGCACCGGCAGCTGAAGAAGATTCTGCGATTTATTTAACTAACGAGGAGTTCTATTCCGAAATGTGCAAACAATCGGAAAAATATGTGGGCTTATACCCTGAGGATGCCGAAGAGGTCGCTGAGCTTTTGGAAAAACTGAAAGAGAAGTTTGGGCTCTGATCCGAGCCGTCGCACAAACCCCGCCTGTTCCAAACGGAACAGGCGGGGTTTTACCGTCGATATTGGAGTTAGCTGCGGAAAATGCGCCCGGCGGTGGCGTCGCCTTCGATCGTTTCGCAGGTGATATCGCCGCCGGCTTCGGCGTTGCCGCCGATCTCGTCGCAGTTGATATTGCCTTTTGCACAGGCGCTGCCGCCGACCGAATCGCAGACGACGTCGCCTTCGGCTGAAACGTTCCCGCCGACTGAATCGCAGCGGAGGCTGCCGTGGGAGACGAGGTCGCCTTCGATCACGTCGCAGCTGACGCTGCCGGTTGAGGTGACGTCGCCCTCAATGGTGTCGCAGTTGATGCGCCCGGAGGAAGTGACGTCGCCGTCGATGGAGTCGCAGGTGATGTCGGCGGCGACGACGTTACCGTCGATATCGTCGCAGGTGATACTGCCGCCGGCTGAAGCATCGCCGTCGATGTCGTCGCAAGTGATATTGCCGCCGGCTTCGGCGTTGCCGTCGACGTTTTCACAGGTGATGCTGCCGCCGGCGGTAACGCTGCCCAGCACGTTGCTGCAGGTGACGTCCTGCTCCGAGCGGAGGTCGCCGCGCACCGTCCCGTGGATCACGCAGCTGCCGAAGACCTCGACCTGAAGGGGATGGTCGGCGGCCAAGGATTTTTGCGCGGCCTCGAACTCCAATGCGATCGGCTGCTCTTGGCGCGGGCATTGCGACGCGATCGGTCGGTTGCCCAAAAACTGCACCACGCGCAGCACGCCGTCGTCGGCAAAATCCGCAACGGGTGCGCCGAGGATCGGGGCGGGTTCGTTCGGTGCGGTGCTGCCGAAAAACAGCGAGTCGATCGAAACGCCGAAAAAGGCTGCGATCTGCGGCAACATGAGGGTATCCGGCATGGCAGCACCGGTCTCCCATTTGGAGACGGCCTGGGTCGAGATATCAAGCGCGTCGCCGAGCTCTTTTTGACTGAGCTCGCGGGACGTGCGCAGGGTACGAATCGTTTCGCCGATCGGATAGTCGTTCATCGTGTTTGTTCTCCTTTTTGTCGTACCTTGATTGTAGCATAGAACCGTCCGAAAAACAAGCGAAGCTTGTTTGAATCCGACACTTTCTTATCAACTAATGGTTGATTGTTTGCTTTTGCGCCGAAAAACTTGGCAGAAAATTGGAGAGATATGGCAGGTTTTTATATACCAAATGAACGGCCTGTTGTAGTATAATGAACGTGAGTTCAAGAGAAAGCGGGAGATCGTGTATGATGTATCCGATGACGGAAGAACCGTTGGCTTTTATGGAACCGATCCTGCGCAAACCGTTCGTGTTTAACGACCTAAAGGTCACGGTCGTCAATGCGATCTGGCTGTACCACCCCTCAAATTGGGAAACCGAAGAACACACCCACCCGTATTATGAATTCACGTTTTTGGTGGAGGGCGCTTTTGCCACAAAAATCGGCGGACAGGTACATCAGACCGCTGCGGGGCAGGCGTCGCTGGTGCGGCCGTTCTGCCGGCACAGCAATGCCAAACTGCCGTCGACGGCCTGCGACCGCGGCTTTTGTCTGCGGTTTGCGCTGGAAAAAGTGGCGGCGGACGGTGCCGAAACGGCATTCCCAATCAGCGATGACGTGACGGCGCAGATCGATGCGCTTTGCGGTGCGGCGATCCCGTTTGCGGGCGATGCCTTTCTGGCAAAATTGGTGGATGCTGATCTGTTTACGCTGCAGATGCTCGTCGTCAACTTTTTGCTGGAGCTGGTGGATCTGCGGTCGCCGGAAACCGGACGAGAACCGACTGTCGATCCGTTGTCGTCCAAGGAGCGGGCACTCGCCGAAGAAGCGGTTTTTTACCTCGGAACGCTCGGCAACGAAACTCCGGACGTGCGGGAAATGGCGAAGGCGCTGTACGTCAGCTACCGCCAACTGTCGCGCGTGTTCAAAAAAGCGTACGGAAAAGGGATCATACAGTATCACAACGATCTGCGGATGCAGTATGCCGCAAAGCTGCTTTGTGAGTCGGACGCGTCGATCCGGGAGCTTGCCGAACGGCTCGGATTCGAGAATGAGAGCTATTTTTACGTCCGGTTTCAAAAAACGATGGGAGTCTCTCCGGGAACTTACCGTCGGCAAAAACGCCAAGGCGGAGGAATATAATTGAAGAATAAACGGAAGTTCGCTGCTTTTTCAAACCGAAAAAACAGCGAACTTTTATTAAGTTAGTGTATGAAAGTTGCGAAAATTGTTAGGTGGGGTATTAAAACTTGACAGAATTGACGAATTTCGGTATAATATATAAGTTAATGAATATATATACGGAGATTTGAATGCGCATAAAATATCGGTTCTTTTATCGTCTGCTGCGTCCGCTCGTGCGGCTGTTTCTGTGGCTGAAGTTTGGTTATCGGACAGAGGTTGCAAAAAAACTGCCGAAAAACTATCTGGTACTTGCCAACCACGTGACGGACTGGGATCCGCTGTTTGTGGCGGCGGGATTCCGGCGGCAGATGTTTTTTGTGGCCAGCGAGCATATTTCGCGCTGGAAAAACGCCTATCGCTTTCTGAAATTTGTCTTTGCGCCGATTTTGCGCAAAAAAGGGACGGTCGCATCTTCCACCGTGGTCGAGATCCTGCGCAAGCTGCGCGGGGGAGAAAACGTCTGCATTTTTGCCGAGGGTGCGCGCTCGTGGGACGGCGTGACCGGGCCGATCCTGCCGTCAACAGCCAAGCTCGTGCAGAGCGCGAAGTGCGGCCTTGTGACCTACCGCATCGTCGGCGGATACTTCGTCAGCCCCAACTGGAGCGAGAAAAATCTGCGCCGCGGGCCGATCCGCGGGGCGGTCGCGGGGGTCTACTCGGCCGAAAAAATCGCCGCCATGCCGTTGGAGGAACTGCAGGCGCTGATCGAACGCGATCTCTACGAAGATGCCTATGCCCGTCAATTGGCCGATCCCAAGCGCTATCGCTGCAAGCGGCCGGCCGAGCAGCTGGAGAATCTGCTGTTTATCTGCCCGCAGTGCGGCGCACAGGATACGATCTCTTCGCGCGGCGATATGGTTTCCTGCTCGGCGTGCGGTCTGCAGTTTACCTGCGATGAATACGGGATGCTCCATGGGATTGATTACACGACCGTGAAGGAACTGGCGGCGTGGCAACGCGGTGCGGTCGAAGCCGGTGCGGAAAACGGACTGGTTTGCCGGGCAGATGGAGTTCGTCTCGTGCGTGTGACGAAAGACGGTGAAGAGCTTGTGGCAGAGGATATGGCGGTGATGGATGCCCGGACGCTTGCCTGCGGCGAATGGTCGGTGCCGCTCGCCGAGATCACCGATCTGGCGATGCACGGCCGGAGAGCCGTCGTATTTTCGGTGAAGAAAGAATATTTTGAACTGTTGGTCGCCCCCGGGGCGAATGCGCTGAAATTCCACCTGCTGTACCAAAGTCTGCTGCGCAAGTAAGCGCGGCATTGACGGGATTGGCTGAGGGTGAAGAGAAAAAGGAGTGATGGCTGTATGGATTGGGATTTTACCATGGCAAACTATGACGCCGTTTGGGGATTTGTTGTGCAGCTTGGGTTGCTGCTGTTGTTTTTGATGTTGGGTAATATTTTGCGCCGTGTGATTCCGCTGTTTCGGAAATGCCTGATCCCTTCCGCTCTTTTAGGAGGCAGTGTGCTCCTGCTCGTATCGGTCATTTGCAAGCAGTTTGATTTTACTTTGGTGAATAACCGGCTGATGCAGGTGATCACTTACCACTGTCTGGCCATCGGATTTGCCGCGATGACGCTGAAAACGGAAAAAAGCACGCACAAAACCAGCCGTGCACAGGTTGTTGAATTCGGTGCGCTGCAAGGCGGCACGTATATGCTGCAGGCGTTTGTCGGGCTGGCGATCACGCTGGTGCTGTTCCTGCTGACCCGCTACGGCGATCACGTGATCTCCTATATCTGCGGTCTGATCCTGCCGCTGGCCTACGGACAGGGCCCGGGCAACGCCTTGAGCTGGGATATCAATTTCACCAACACCTCTGCAGCGCAGTTTGCGGGCAACGGCAGCTTCGGCTTGTCGCTCGCGTCGATCGGATTTGTGGTTGCCTCGGTCTTTGGTGTTTTGTACATTAACCTTCATAAAAAGCGCGGGACGCTTTTCGTCCGCAATGCCGCACCCTCCGGCGAAATCGTCGACCAGGCCAACCCCAACGGCGACGAGATCCCGGACAGCGAATCCGTGGATAAGTTCACGCTGCAGGCCGGATTTGTCGCGCTTGCGTACGCGCTTTCGTTTGGCTTTATGGTTTTTCTGGGAAAACTGTCCGCCTTTACCAACAGCATCGCGTGGGGCTTTAATTTCCTGTGGGCGTCTTTGGCGGCGATGCTGATCAAGTTTGTCGTCAAGATGCTCCGCAAAGGAAAGCTGATGCACCGGGAATACATCAATAACTATCAAATGGACAGAATTTCCGGCTTTTCCTTCGACCTGATGATCGTTGCGGGTGTTGCGGCCATCGAGATCAACGACATCAAAAACTATATCCTGCCCATCGTGCTCCTTAGCTTCGTGGGAATGGTGGTTACTTACGCGTATATCCGCTTGGTGGCCAAAGAATGCTTTAAGGGATTTGAACACGAGTTTTTCCTGATGAGCTTCGGGACCATGACGGGAACGGCGTCCAACGGCATGATCTTGATGAAAGAGATCGATCCCGGTCTGCGTACGCCCACCTCCAGCCTGTATATCCTCTCCAACTTCCCCGCCATGGTGATGATCGCCCCGCTACTATTCCTTCTGAACTTTGCCGGGCAGTCTTTGACCAATGCCGTGATTGCCTGCGCGATCTTCTGCTTGCTGTGGCTTGTGTATACGGTATTTCTGTTCCGCAGAAAGATTTTCAAAAAACGCTATCAAAATATTCCGGAAACCGTCTGGAAGGATCAACCGTAACTGAAAAATACCCGACCACGATTTGCGTGGTCGGGTATTTTTAGTTGTGATCGACCGGATGGAAAAACCACATCGCGCCGCTGCGGGGGGCGAGATAAAAGTGGATGCCGTTTTCCAAAATGCGTTCGCCGGCAGCGAGCATTTGCTCGCCGGTCTCGGGGTTGGCGAAGGCGTAGGTTCGGTTGGGATCGAGGAAGGTGAGGGTCAATGTTTTCCGGAAGTCCTCGTTTTTGGCGTTGCGGATCACGTGCACGAAGCCGCTGTCGGTTTTCGGATCGTGGAACGCGTATGCGCACCAATCGCGGATCGAACGGTTCAGCGTGGTGAGCGGGTAGTAGTCGGCCGAGAGCATATATTCCGCCGCCGGACGCCAGACGTTTTGGGCGAACGTGCGGATGCGGCTGAAGGTTTCCACATCGGAATCACAGAGGCAGCTGCAGTGGACGGCGGTGCCGAGTCCGTTGTGCAGCGCGTAGTTGTCGATCCCGCGCGGATCGAGCTGCCATTGCAGATATTCACCGTTTTCCTCCTGATAGATCTCGGAGAACGCGCGGAAATAGGGGATCCACATGTGCAGCGCGCCATAGAATGCCTGCTTGACCGGTGGGTTGCCGTAACCATAGTCGGTTGGGTGGAGCGGGATGGAGCGGCGCATCGTTTCCAGGTCGTTGCGGCGGCCGCCGGACGCGCAGGAGTCGATGACCAGGCCGGGATTGCGCGTGAGCAGTGCATCCCAATAGGCGAGGTATCCCTGCACGTGGTGGTTTTCGGTCATGCCGAGCCGATCTTCTTCGTCGGCCTGCAGCCAGTATTCGAGCGGCTCAAAGTTGAAGTCCTGTCGGTAGATTCCGATGTGTCCGTCTTTGATCAGTGCGTCGACGTGTTCGGTCAGCCATGCGAGGCACTCGGGATCGCCGAGGTTCAAAAGACCGAGGTCACTCTGACAGCGCGTGCCGTCAATGTCTTCTTCCTTATATAATATAAAACGCTCGGGCAGATCGGGCGAACGGTAGTCGAGCTTGATGCGCTCCGGTTCAAACCAGAGCAGAAACTTGATGCCGTGCTCTTCACATTTTTTGCCCACCGGACCGAGCCCGTTGGGGAATCGTTCGGGGTCGGGGCGCCAGTCGCCGGTGCGCCACCAACGGCGCACGCCTTCCTCGTCCTTGCACGGATACCAGCCGGCGTCGAGCCACCAAATGTCGGGCTGAAACCCGCGGGCCATAAAGCGGTCGATCGCTTCGATCTGGTTTTGCTCGGTGGCGTGGGTGAATTCCTCGTCGCCTGCCGGATGACACATATTTATCATCGGCGGAAGCGCCGTCCCGCCGCTGCGCGGCAGGATGTGGGCGAGGTACCACCTGCGCCAAAGGTTGACTGCGCGCGCCTCGCCGCCTTCGAAAGCCATCACGGTGATGCGCGGTGCACGGTAGACCTCGCCGGGCTGCAGGCGAAGTGCCGTATATTGCTGCTTGGCGGCAAAACGGAATCCGCTTTCGGCGGCGGAGAATTCGACCTGCCACTGGCCGGGCCAGCCGATCGCCAGGTTGTAGCCACCGTCTTTGCCCAAAACGCGGAAGTAGGGGAATGCCTGGTCGCAGGGACGCCCGCCGTGCGGCGCGATCACCTCGGTGTTGTCGCCCAAAGCTTGTTTGCTCTGGCGGTAGCCGTCGGCGGAATAGTAATCGCCGTTATTGGTGTAAAGAACCGGAGCGTCGGCGGGCAGCGCGACGTCGGCGGCGTAAATATCGGTGAGGAGCGGACTTTTTTTGGATGAAAGGTTGCGGATTGTGACAAGATATTCGTAAACGGGAAAATCGAGGTATTCCGTCGCCTCTACGGTTATCTGCAGACCGTCGGCGATCATGCCGACCGTTTGCGTGCGGATCATGGTTGCATCGGGACGGTCGGTCGTCTGAACGGGTGCGGAGACGAACGCACGGACGGTGTGTCCGTCAACGTTCAGCGAAAACGGGCAGACGCCGTTTGAAGCTTGTAAAGCGGCAACTGTGGCGGAAAGTTTTTTCATATCGCCGCGCGTGGTGCGGTTGCGGTCGGGATACAAAGCGATCACTCCTTCGTTTTACACATCGGGTATGGGATGAGTGTACCACAGCTGCGGGGGATTTGCAAGATGTTTTTGTGCAAACGGACGAAGAATTGCCCGGTTAGACGAAACAAACTTACCAAAATGGCCTCGAGAGAAAGAATTTGGAATTTTTTTGGCAAAAACCTTGACTTTTTGGAAAGTGCGTGATATAATTATAAGCACTGATGTTTAATTTAAATGGGATAGGAGGTGCAATATGCCTACATTTAATCAGCTCGTCAGAAAAGGTCGCGAAGCCGCGGTTTATAAGTCCACTGCTCCGGCTCTTCAGGTTGGTTACAACTCGCTGCATCAGAAACAGACCAGCAAGTCTTCTCCCCAGAAGCGCGGTGTCTGCACGGTCGTTACCACCAGAACCCCGAAGAAGCCGAACTCTGCTCTCCGTAAGGTCGCTCGTGTCCGCCTGACCAACGGTCTGGAAGTTACTTCTTACATCCCCGGTATCGGTCATAACCTGCAGGAACACTCCGTCGTTATGATCCGTGGCGGCCGTGTTAAGGACCTTCCTGGTGTCCGTTACCACATCATCCGCGGTATCCTCGATACGCAGGGTATGGCCAACCGCAAGCAGGGTCGTTCCAAGTACGGCGCAAAGCGTCCGAAGGCTTCCAAGAAGTAAGAACGAACCGCAACCCGAATCAAGATTTTGATTCCCCAACACGCCCGGCAGCAGATTTCAGGGCCGCGGCGTAGCTTTGCAGGGGTTTGAACATAGATAAAAGCAGTTGCTTTTTGGGATGTTCGCAGACTGCAAGGCGCTTTACGGGGGCGGAAACGCCTTCGAGTACCTGTGAAATCATTTTATTCTTAATGAAGGAGGGAAGATTTGTGCCTAGAAGAGGAAATGTCCCGAAGCGGGAAGTTCTTGCTGACCCGCTGTACAATTCTAAAGTCGTCACAAAGCTCATTAACGGTGTGATGTATGACGGCAAGAAGGGTGTTGCCCAGCAGATCGTTTACGATGCTTTTGCTCTGGTCGAAGAAAAGGCCGGCAAACCGGCGCTTGAAGTTTTCCAGGCTGCTCTGGAAAATATCATGCCTGTTCTCGAAGTCAAGGCTCGTCGTCTCGGTGGTGCGACCTACCAGGTTCCGATCGAAGTTCGTCCGGAACGCCGCAATACGCTCGGTATCCGTTGGCTCGTTACCTTCTCGCGCAACCGCAGCGAAAGAACGATGGCCCAGCGTCTCGCCGGCGAAATCATCGACGCGTCGAACAACACCGGTAACGCTGTCAAGCGCCGTGAAGACACCCACAAGATGGCCGAAGCCAACAAGGCGTTCGCGCACTACCGCTGGTAATTTTTTACCGTTTTATAACAACTTAAGGAGCAATCTATGCCAAGGCAATTTCCTTTGGAGTTAACTAGAAATATTGGTATCATGGCGCATATCGACGCCGGTAAAACGACGACTTCCGAGCGTATTCTGTTCTACACGGGCAGAAACCACAAGCTCGGCGAGACGCACGAAGGCACGGCGACGATGGACTGGATGGAGCAGGAGCAGGAGAGAGGTATTACCATTACCTCCGCGGCGACAACATGTCAGTGGCTTGGTCACCGAATCAACATCATCGACACACCGGGGCACGTTGACTTCACTGTCGAAGTCGAGCGTTCTCTGAGGGTTTTGGACGGCGCTGTTACTGTTTTCTGTGCGAAAGGCGGCGTGGAACCCCAATCGGAGACGGTCTGGCATCAGGCGGATAAGTACGGTGTTCCGCGCATGGCGTATGTCAACAAAATGGACATCACCGGCGCAAACTTCTTCCGCGTTCTCGAAATGATGAAAGAACGCCTGAAGTGTAATGCCGTCCCGATCCAGCTGCCGATCGGCAGCGAGGATACGTTCTGCGGTATCATCGACCTCGTCAAGATGAAGGCTTACTATTATCTCGACGATAAGGGTCAGAACGTCGAAGAACGCGAGATTCCGGCAGATATGGCGGATCTCGCGGAAGAATATCACGGCAGTCTTCTCGAAGCGGTCTCCGACTTTGACGACGAGATCATGGAGAAGTACCTGGAGGGCGAAGAAATCGCCGAAGACCAGGTTCGTGATGCGATCCGCAAAGCGACCATCGCGGTCAAAATGATCCCGGTCGTCTGCGGTACTTCTTATAAGAATAAGGGTGTCCAGAAGCTTCTGGATGCGATCATCGCGTACATGCCCTCGCCGCTGGATGTTCCGGCGATCAAGGGTATCGATCCGGAAACGGATGAAGAAGTCACCAGCCCGTCTGATGACACCGCGCCGTTTGCCGCGCTCGCGTTCAAGATCGCGACCGACCCGTTCGTCGGTAAGCTCTGCTTCTTCCGCGTCTACTCCGGTCAGATCAACACCGGTTCTGCCGTCTATAACTCCACCAAAAAGACTCGCGAGCGTTTGGGCCGCATCCTGCAGATGCACGCCAACCACCGCGAGGATATCGAAACCGTTTACGCGGGCGACATCGCCGCTGCCGTCGGTCTGAAAAATACCACGACGGGCGATACGCTCTGCGATGAAAAGCATCAGGTCATCCTCGAATCCATGGAATTCCCGGAACCGGTTATCCGCGTGGCCATCGAGCCCAAGACGAAGGCCGGCCAGGAAAAAATGGGTATCGCGCTGGCGAAGCTGGCCGAAGAGGATCCGACCTTCCGCACTTACACCGACCAGGAAACCGGTCAGACCATCATCGCCGGTATGGGCGAACTGCACCTCGAGATCATCGTGGACAGATTGCTTAGGGAGTTCAAGGTCGAAGCCAACATCGGTAAGCCGCAGGTTGCGTACAAAGAGACGATCCGCAAGGAAGCGATCTCCGATATGCGCTATGCGCGTCAGTCCGGTGGTAAGGGTCAGTTCGGTCACGTCAAGATCAAGATCGAACCGAACGAATCCGGTAAGGGCTACGAGTTTGTCGATAACATCACCGGCGGCGCGATCCCGAAGGAATATATCCCCGCTGTCAACGAGGGTATCAAGGGCGCGATGGAATCCGGTATTCTCGCCGGCTACAACACGGTCGACATCATTGTCACCCTGTTCGACGGTTCGTTCCACGAAGTCGACTCTTCGGAAATGGCGTTCAAGATTGCCGGTTCTATGGCGTTCAAGGATGCTGCGGCGAAGGCCAGCCCGGTCCTTCTCGAGCCGATCATGAAGGTCTCCGTTATGGTTGCCGATGAATACATGGGCGACGTTATCGGCGATCTGAACTCGCGTCGTGCTCAGATCCAGGGCTTTATCGACCGCGCCGGTATCAAGCAGATCGATGCGTTCGTTCCGCTGTCCGAAATGTTCGGTTATGCGACCTCGCTGCGTTCGCGCACGCAGGGCCGCGGCAACTACTCGATGGAGCCGAGCCACTACGTTGAAGTGCCGAAATCCATCCAGGAAAAGCTCATCGCAGGCCGCGGTGAACGTCATTCCTAAAAAAATCTGAGAAAAAATCAGAAAACTATTGCAAATTTCTTTGTAATGGTGTAGAATACTATTATTGAATCTCTAACATGAGGAGGATATTACAATGGCAAAGGCTAAATTTGAAAGATCCAAACCGCACGTTAATATCGGTACCATTGGCCACGTCGACCATGGTAAGACCACGCTGACCGCCGCGATCACCAAGGTTCTGTCCCTGCAGGATGCGAGCTTCGCTCAGTTCTCTGCTTACGACCAGATCGATAAGGCTCCGGAAGAAAAAGCTCGTGGTATCACGATCAACACCGCCCACGTCGAATATCAGACCGTGAATCGTCACTACGCTCACGTCGACTGCCCGGGCCACGCCGACTACATCAAGAACATGATCACCGGCGCTGCTCAGATGGACGGCGCGATCCTCGTTATCGCCGCCACCGACGGTGTTATGGCTCAGACCTACGAACACATCCTGCTCGCTCGTCAGGTTGGTGTTCCGGCCATCTGCGTCTTCATGAACAAGTGCGACGCCGTTGACGACCCCGAACTGCTTGAACTCGTCGAAATGGAAATCCGTGACGCCCTGTCCAAGTACGAATTCCCGGGCGATGACATTCCGATCATCCAGGGTTCCGCCCTTGTCGCTCTTGAATGCGAATCCACCGACGTCAACGATCCGGCTTACGCCCCGATCCTTGAACTCATGAACAACGTCGACTCCTACATCCCGACCCCGGCCCGTAAGGCTGACCTGCCGTTCCTGATGCCGGTCGAAGACGTCATGACCATCACCGGTCGTGGTACCGTTGCTACGGGTAGAGTTGAACGCGGCCAGCTGAAGCTCTCCGAAGAAGTCGAAATCGTCGGCCTCAAGGAAGAATCCAAGAAGACCGTCGTTACCGGTATCGAAATGTTCCGCAAGCTCCTCGACTACGCTGAAGCCGGCGACAACATCGGTACGCTGCTCCGCGGTGTTCAGAGAAACGAAATCGAACGCGGCCAGGTTCTTGCGAAGCCCGGCTCCATCAAACCGGTCACGAAGTTTGAAGGCCAGGTCTACGTTCTGACCAAGGAAGAAGGCGGCCGTCATACGCCGTTCCTCTCCAACTACCGTCCGCAGTTCTACTTCCGCACCACCGACGTTACCGGCGTTATCACCCTGCCGGAAGGCGTTGAAATGTGCATGCCGGGCGACCACGTCACGATGAAGATCGAACTCATTAAGCCGATCGCCATCGAAGAAGGTCTCCGTTTCGCTATCCGTGAAGGCGGCAGAACCGTTGGTTCGGGCGCTGTTACCGCGGTCATCGAATAATTAGGCTTTTTTGCAGAGGAGACGGGATTTCCCGTCTCCTCTGTTTTTTTAATCAAAGGTTTGTGGCCGACCATTTTATGCGAGGGGGTATCCGTGTGGAAACCAAAGGAATTTGCTATATCGTCGGTGCCGGTGAATGTAAGAAACTTGATTTTTCGAGGGCAGAGAATGATTTTGTGATCGCTGCCGACGGAGGACTGTGTTATCTGAAGGAAGCCGGGATCACCCCGGACCTGCTCCTCGGCGATTTCGATTCGCTCGGGTATCACCCGGAAGGTGCGCTGATCTACCCGAAGGAAAAAGACGAAACCGACACGTTTCTCGCGCTCCGGTACGCGGTCGCCAACGGTTATCGGCATGTCCGCGTGTACGGCGGTTTGGGTGGTCGGCTGGATCATACGCTCGCCAACGTGCAGATGCTCGTGTGGGCTGCGCGGCGCGGACTGGACGTCTGCTTGTGCGGCAGCGCGGTAACGCTGCGTGCAGTCACTGACGGGGAAATTGGTTTTCCGGCAGAAATGCGTGGCGGGATCTCGGTATTCTGCATGGACGAACACGCCGAAGGCATTGACTTGCTCGGCCTGAAATATACGCTGGAAAACGGAGAGCTGACCAACGAATTCCCCTTGGGCGTCAGCAATGAATTCGTCGGTGCGCCGAGCACGGTACGGGTGCGTAAGGGTACGCTGCTGATCGTAACCGATGAGAAATAAGATCGAAAAATATAGCTGTTGGCCGAAATACCTCGGTCGACAGCTTTTTTCTTTGCAACTTTCGTGCAGTAAAACTTTTTTGCGGAAGAGGAAATCTTTGTCTTGCGGGTTGGGGCAGTTTATGGTATGATATAGATACCTCTAAATTGCAACGGCAACGCACCGTTTGCATCGTGAAAACGCCTCGAAGGAGTATTGGACTATGAGCGAAATGAACCTCAAACAGTTTTTAAAAAATGCCGCTAACGTGCGCCCCTCCGCGCGTCAACTTGCATGGTTCGACCGCGAATTCTATGCATTTGCCCACTTTGGCGTCAACTCTGTTACGGGCAGAGAATGGGGCCTCGGCAATGAAGATCCGGCGATCTTCAACCCTTCTGAGCTCGATTGCGATGAATGGGTCGAGGCGGTCAAATCGGCCGGTATGCGCGGTATTATCCTGACCGCCAAGCACCACGACGGTTTCTGCCTGTGGCCGTCGAAATATACCGAGCACTGCGTCAAAAACAGCCCGTTCCGCAACGGCAAAGGCGACGTCGTCAAAGAACTGTCCGAAGCTTGCGCGCGCGGCGGGATCGGCATGGGCCTGTACCTCTCGCCGTGGGATCGGAATTCCAAACTCTACGGCACGGATGCCTATAACGATTACTACTGTGCGCAACTGACCGAACTGATGACCAACTACGGCGAGATCATGGAGGTCTGGTTTGACGGGGCTTGCGGCGAAGGCCCCAACGGCAAAAAACAGGTCTACGATTTCGACCGCTACATCGAGATTATCCGCCGTTACCAGCCCAACGCGGTCATTTTCAACGATTTTGGCCCCGATATCCGTTGGTGTGGCAACGAAGCGGGCAGGGGGCGCCCTGAAGAATGGGCGGTCGTTCCGCACGAGCTCTGCAAGCGCGGCACCGTGCCGCAGACCGAAGGTGCGATGCTTGCGGGCGATCTTTCCTATCTGATCAACTCCGACGAAGCGGTTGGCAACCTGAATCAGATCCTCTATTCCAAGGGGCTCGTTTTCTGCGGTTCGGAAATCGATACCTCAATCCGCGACGGCTGGTTCCATCACCCGGAAGAAGAACCGCATTCGCTGGAGCATTTGATGAAGGTCTACCTCAATTCGGTCGGCCACAACTCCTGCCTGAATCTCAACATCCCGCCGATGGCCAACGGCCGCTTTGACCCGCGTGACATTGCCCGACTGAAAGAATTTGGCGCCGAGCTGAAAAAACAGTTCGGTGAACCGATCGCAACCGTGGAATTCCCGCAGCCGGTTAAGACACTCAGCGATACCCAAACGTCCTACCGCATTGAATTGCCGAAGGATCGCGGCAACAAACCGGGTAAGTGGATCTGCCTCGAAGAAGACATCCGCTTTGGCCAACGCGTCGACAGCTTCTGCGTCTATAGCGTCAAGGATGGCGTGCGGATGCCGCACAGCTGTACCTGCGGCCGTACGATCGGTCACAAGCAAATTTGCGAATGCGATGACTGGGAAGAACGCGATTCGTTTGAGATCGTGATCACCGCTGCGCGTGACGCGGCACAAATGAAGCGTATCACCGTTTATTAAACGTTATTGGATAAAATAGGAGGATTACGCAATGGCAAAGCTTTATGAAGAAAGAATCGCCGGCGATATCGCCTGTGTTGCGTTTGAAGATCTGGAAAAAGCTGCAACAGCGGGCCGCCCTGAAGCCTTCCGCAATATGGACTTTATGGTCACGGGACCGTTTGTCGTGCACACGGAAGGTGCGTTTGAAACCGAATATCTCTATGAACGCGATAAGATCCTTGCAATCGACTATCTTGAAGACTTTGGCGGCGAAACAAACGTCGCGCCGTTTCTCGGTCTGCGCGGCGAAAACCGCTACCTCGGCTGTGACTCTGCCGTTTGGACAAAAGGCGTGCACAAGTGGAACGTCCTGCGGTTTGACCCGGACGACGGCGACTCTGCCTGCGACGAAGCGCTCTACATGACCGAACAGCGCAACTGCATCTTCTATGCCGCGTTCTACGTCCGCTGCGAAGGCAAAAAGCGTGCGGTCCTTTGCTGGGAAGATTCGGGCAGCCGTATTTTCCTCAACGGCCGCATGATCGCTGATGAGCCGTTTGGCCGTGTGAAAGGTGTGACCAACATGGGCCATGCCGTTCCGGTGGAATTTGACGACGGCATGAACCTGATCCTCTTCAAACTGCGCCCGGGCTACATCTGCGACTGTGTTGACCTGTCGCTGGTGCATTGCTCGATCTATCCGGTTGCATCCGAGTGTGACGGTTTTGCAGTTACCTATCCGGCAAAAACTGCCGTGTTCAAAGAAACCGACGACGGCGATAAACAGATCTTCCCCTGCTTTGCCGCGGCTTTTGCCGATATCGATGCGGCGGAAGTGACGATCGACGGCCGTCAGACGGTCGCGCTGGGCGCGATGCAGGCGGGTGGGTGCAAGCTCGTGCGCGCAGAGGCTCCGGCGGTCGGCCATGCAGTCGACGTTCCGGTTGCGGTCAAGGCCGACGGATCGGAGTCTGCGGGCAGCTTCCACGTGCTCACCGGTCTGCTGCCGGCGATGAACGGCGAAGCGCTGGTGATGACGAGCTTCCACTTCGACACGACCTACCATCAGGAACAGCGCGTCTACGCGATGGGCGCGATCTATATCACGCGTGAGATCCTCAAAGAAATGCGCCGCGACCGTAACTTCAAGGCGATCATCTCCGAGATTGACTATCTCCACCCCTATTACAGTCTCTATCCCGAAGACCGCGAATTCTTGAAGCAGATGTTCATCGACGGCAACGCCGAAGCTGACTGCTTCTATAACCAGCCGAACGAAATGACATCGTCCGGCGAAGGTATCGTCAGAAACCTCGTTTACGGCCAGCTCTACCACCGCGACGTTTTGGGTCGCATCTGTGACGTCTACAGCCCCGGCGACGTGTTCGGCCACTTCAATCAGATGTCGCAGCTATCGGCCAAGGGTGGATGCGGCGGCGTTTCCTGGGGCAAGCATATTTTCGGCTTTTGGCCCTCGTTCCGCCACGTTTCACCCGACGGCACTTCGCTCAATCATCGCCGCGGCGGTGTCGGTTTGGGCGATGCGATCGCGTGGGATCTCTCGTTCAGCGAGCACGCCGGCCATGCGATGGCCAACGTCCCCGGTTTCCCGGTCGACGGCGACCTTTCGTGGATGGCGGAGACCACGCCGAAAGCGCGGTTTGCCGTTCCGAGCGAGCTGCGCGCCGCGACCGACCGCGACGAAGCGCGGTTTGCCGCCGAAGGTAAGCGTTCGCCGTTTGAGGCGACCAGCCGCGATATGTCGCTCTACCATGCCGGCGTTTCGCTCACGCGTACCGATTTCAAGCAGGCGAACCGCCTCGCCGAAAACCTGCTGATCACCGCCGAAAAGCTTGCGGTCATTGCCGCATTGAACGGTGCGGAATACCCCGAACGCGCGCTCGATAAGGCGTGGCGACAGGTCCTCTGCGGCCAGCACCACGACTCGATCACCGGCACGAACAACGAGGTTTCGTTCGTCGACCTGATGATCGAATACCGCGAAGCGGTCGAGCTTGCCGCCGATATCTGCGACCGCGCGAGCAAGTATATTGCCGAACATGTCTGCACCGATGCAGGCAAGCGCGCCGTCGTCCTCTTTAACCCGCATACGTGGGATCGCGCCGAACACACCGCGCTGACCGTGAAAAACGACCATCCGCTGGGCGGTCTGCGTGCAGTCGATGCTGCCGGCGAGCCGGTGCGCGTGGAGGTCACGGCCGAACGCGCCGTCGACGGCGGTTATGAGGCCGATCTGCTCCTTTATACGACGGTGCCGGCCTGCGGTTACGCCGTTTGCTACCTCGAAGAACTGCCCAAGCTGGCGCTTGCGCTGCCGAAGACCGACGGAGAAACCGTTATCGAAAACGAATTTTACAAGATCGTGGTCGATCCGAACCAAGGCGGCGGCATCGTCTCGCTTTTCGACAAGGAAAACGGCCGCGAACTGATCAATGCGGCGGGCGACGGCCCGGCCAACCGCTTGGTCGCGCTCAAAGAAACGCACGACCGCATGGAGACCCAGCACGAATTCTATACCACCGGCCATAAGCTCCTTTCGAACTGGGAAGAAGCGAACGTGCAGCGCACGGTCGGTGCGGAATTTGCCAAGCTGACGATCCGCTACGATCTCGGCAACGTCGTCCACGTCACGCAGGAGATCACGCTGAAGGCGGGCGACCGCCGCATCGACTTCCAGACCCGTCTGGATGACTACCGCGACGAAGACGATCTCTTGACCCTGACCTTCCCGGTCAAGATCAAAGGCGCCAAGCCGATCTTCGACGACCGCTTTGCGCCGCAGGTGCGCAACGCTTCGCGCCGCGCCCTTTCCTTCCGCACCCACCAAATGTGCATGGCGTCGCAGTGCGCGGTCTACGCCGCCAACCAGTGGCTGGACTACGGCCCGAGCGTGACGCTGGCGCTGACCGACGGCGATACTCAGGGTTCGCTCCAACTCGGCATGACGCAGATCATCCGCGCCAACGACCGGGAACTGATGGACATCGCCGATACGCTGCTGATGGCACTGACAAAAAAGGCGATCCCGGTCACGCCGTTCCCTGACGTCAAACAGTCCTGCCGCGGTTCGCAGATCATCCACTTTAACGAGGATCTCACCTCCGAGACCCGCTTTGTGCTCTCCGTCGACGGCGTGGAGAACCGCTACGAAGCCGCTCTGGCCGAACGCTATCCCGAGGCGTTCGCGCGGCTGAACACCGCCGAAGGTGTTGCGGTTGCCTATTTCGCCGATACCGACAACGATTGGCAGAAGCCGATCGACGTCATTCTGGTCAAGGCACCGTCGTATGCGGCGCTGAGCGCATGGGTAGAAGGTATTGCCACCGACCTTGCAACCGGCCGTAAGCTCGCGGCGAATGCCGTCCTTGCCGACGAACTCGGCGAGACCGACGACTACGGCGTGGCTCTGATCAACACCGGCAACATCGCCTGCAGTGTTGAAAAGGGCGATATGCTCAACCTGATGCTCTTCCACACGGCGGAATTCTACGGCAACATCGGCAACACCAACTGCGGATCCAAGCTCGTGCCGGAGAAAAAATCGCATATCTTTACCTATTCGCTTCTGCCGCACGCCGGCAGCTACCGCGAAGCGCAGCTCTATCGCCGCGCTCTCGAGAAAAACGATCCGCTCTTTGCGGTCGCCGACGTCAAACCGGCGGCCGACGCCGCAATGCCCGCATCTTTCAGCCTCTTAAAGACCGAAAACGACGTCATCGTCACGGCGATCAAAGCCGGCGGCTACCCGATGGCTTCGATGCAGGGCAAGATCGGCTCACTGGCCGAACGCGGCATTGCCGTCCGCTTCTATGAAGAGAACGGCCTCTCCGGTGCCGCTGCGCTGAAGCTCGGCTTTGCGGCCGAGGCTGCCGAGACCGCAAATCTGCTCGAAGAAGACCGTAAGCCCGCTGCCCTCGTCGACGGCGTGGTCACGGTTCCGGTCACCCCGCATACGATCGAGACGGTTCTTCTGAAACCGACCGACGTCAAAGTCGGCAGCGCACAGATCGGTGCGACCCGCGAGATCGCCGAACCGACCTACGTCCGCTCGTGGGAACACGATCTGGGCACGATGCCGATGGGCTACCTCGCGCTGTGCGCGGTCATCAGCCGCAATCCCAAAAAGATCGACGATACGCACTTTGCCGTTGACGTTTCCGTCGCCAATAACCACACCGATATCTCCGCTTCCGGTGTCGCCAAGCTCATTCTGCCAGCCGGCTGGACGGCCGACCGCACCGAGATCGCCTATGACATTGCTTCCGGCGGATGCGCCGTTACTACCGTGACGATCGCGAAGCCTTCTGCCGATGCCAAGGGCATTATTCGTTTGGAATCCGAGCATCTCGGCCAGCGCTTTGAGGACATCTTCGAGGTTGGCTACCATAACCCGGCGCTGAACGTGGAACTCTCGGGCAACGAGATCCGCGTGACCGTGATCAACGACACCGACGAAATGCTGCGCGGCGAGCTCGGTATGGCAACGCCGATCGAAACTTGGGGCAGCATGGGCGGCAAAAACCCGTTCGGCGCGGCCGAAATCAAGCCGTACCAGCAGGCGGTCGTGGTCGAAGCGCATTCCCGCCGCACCTACACCTATACCTGCGCGGGCGATACCTCGCTGTCGTACTGGGCGGTGGCCAAGCTGATGGTCAACGGCCGCATCTACTTTGGCGGTGTGTCGCATCGTCCGATCCAACCGCACGTTTTGTGGGCACATGAATTTATCAATGAGCTGTACGCCGACGGCGGATCGCTCCGAAAACTCAACGCGCTCAAGTAAGGAGGCCTTTTATGTACGTGCATGAACCCTGCTACGATCTCGCCGAGCTTGCACGGCAGAATTTGCATATCCATACGACGTATTCCGGTTGTGCTAAACCCGAAATGCTGCTGCCGGCGATTATCGAAACCGCCGAGGCGGCTGGGCTCGTCGAGATCGCGCTGACGAACCATCAGAACTACGACAATCCCGACGAAATGTGCATGGAATGGCTGGCGACGTTGCGCAAAGAAGCGGCGGAAATCGATACGCGCCTGAAGATTCGCTTTGGTTTCGAGTTTTCCTGCTATGGAATCGACAAGACCTTAGAAGGCGACGAACTGCGCGGCATGGTCGACTATCGGCTCTACGCCTGCAACCACTACCACGTTTCCAACTGGGAGCACCCGGAAGACCGTTCGCCCCGCGGCTACGCCAAACACGCGCTCGAGGTCGTCGGTTCGCTGCTGCGATCCAAAAAGGCCGACTGCGTCGCCCATCCGTTGATCGCGCACTATATCTTCAAGGACGAGCGCCGTCAGCAGGTCACGGCGGCGATTACCGATAACGAGCTCGGTGAGCTGCTGGAACTGGCGACGAAGGTGGAGACCGCGTTTGAACTCAACGCCGGTCACTTCGTCGGCGATCCGGCGTTTTCCCGCCGCATGTGGGGACTGGGCAAAGAGATCGGTACCTGCTTCAACGTCGGTACGGATGCCCACCGCCTGGTCAATATCCCGACCGCCGATTTCGTCGAACGGGCAAAAGAAATTATAAAGTAACAAAAAAATGTCCTGTATCGAAAAGATACAGGACATTTTTTTACAAAAAATCAAGCTTTGACAGCTTTTGCTTCGGGATGTTTTGCTTTGATGAACGCGGTGGAAAAATGGCGGCTGATGAAGGAGATCGCCCATGCCATCCATCTGTTCCAGAAAACGCTTTCCGTGCGGAAAATGCGGACGACCGTGTTCATCACGAAGCCGCGCGGCAGGTAGCGGGCAACGGCTGCGCGCACCTGATCGTTGGTGAGGATCGCTTTGAGTGTGGCTTTTTTCTCCTTGCGCGAGTACGGACAGGAGGGAAGGAAGAGATTTGTCTCGCAGGAGAGAATGCTCTTTAAGTACATGTAGTTGATCTCCTGCAGCGAATCGCTGTCGGTGATCGCGTAATCGTCGATGAAGGCGCGGATCGAACGGTCGAAGAGATTGCAGACCTCAAATTTTTTGTCGTAGAACTTGGAGACGAGGCTTTCCTTCGAGCGGATAAAATAGTTATAGAGGCAGAGGTCGGAAATGTGGATCGTTTCACAGCGCGGCAGCAGATCGAAAACAAACAGACGATCCTCGCCGTAGCGGTAGTCGGCAAACCGGCAGCCGCTTTTCTGCAAGAATTCAGCGCGGTAGGCTTTGTTCCAAACTTGGTTTAAGAGGTTACTTTGGTAGAGCGGGCCGAAATGTGCCGAGAGATCGGCTTTTCCGGCAAGATAAGTGTCGGGATAGGTGTAGAGGAAGTTGGTTCCGCCACTGACGTTGATGATGCGGAAGCCGAAGATCAGCATGTCGCAAGGGTGCTCGTTGAGCTTTTGGGCGATTTGGCTGAGTGCACCTTCGACAAGGGTGTCATCGCTGTCGAGGAAGAGGATGTAACGGCCGGCTGCCGCAGCGATCCCGGTGTTGCGGGCGACGGCCGGACCGGCATTTTTCTGTGAGATCAGGCGGATGCGGGCGTCGCGGCGGCAATAGCCTTCAAGGAGGTCGCGCGTGCCGTCGGTCGAGCCGTCGTCGACCAAAATCAGCTCAAAATCGGCAAAATCCTGTGTCAGAACGCCTTGCAGCGTTGCATCGATCAAATCAACCACGTTGTAAACCGGAACGATGATGCTCAGCGTCGGCTGCATTCTGTCCCCTCCTTGCCCGAAAATCTCATACTGCTTTTATTATAGCACAGAATCACGGCAGATACAATGCCGATTTGCAAAATAACCGCCGCCACTTGCAAAAAAAGCGGCGGCGGTTGTCTGCTTTACTTAGCGCTGCGGCATCAGCAGCTTGATGAAGATACCGCCCTGAACGGTGCGGTTCTGGAAGCCGCGCCAAAGTGCGGTCGAGGTGAAGTACCAGTCAGTCATCGGACGGCGGTCGGGCGTTTCGTTGTAGGAATCCCACAGCGGTTTGATGAGTGCCTGGAAATCCTCTGCCGTTTCGGCCTGCGACGCACACCAAACGAGCCAGTCGGATTTCGTGTAGTCCGAACGGTTGTCGAGCGGCAGACCGTAACGGTTCTGGCGAACCTTGTAGGAGGCGATCTCAGAGGCCATGACGGACGGATCGAAGAGCCCAAAGCCGAAGATCTTGTCCCAGACCATGTTGTATTTCATGCTGAAGGTACCCGGCTGATCAAATGCCAGCTTATACGAGCCGTCGCCGTTGGCAGCCATCGGCACCCACTGTGCGGCCATATCCTTGGCAGCCTGCGTATAAACGGCGGCTTCGGCATCCTTGCCGAGCGCGGTGAGCAGGCGGCCGAAGCAGGCGAGCGCACAGATCGCTTTCAGCGAGAGGTTGCAGTTGTGGGCGAGGTGGCCGGCGAAGTCGTCGGTGCAGAGCTGGTTTTCGGGGTCGACGCCCTTTTCGACGAGATATTCGGCCCAACCGGTCAGCGCTTGCAAATTTTCAGCCGCAAAGGTAAAATCGTTGCTGTAGTAACCTGCGGCGTAAGCGCAGATGAGCATATTGCCGCATTCTTCGATCGGCATCTGGTATTCGGGGTCGCGGTTGCCGCCGTAGACCTGACCATTGACGAGCGGATAGGTGCCGACGTCGTGCGGGGCGAAATCGTGCATCCAAATGTCGGTGGCGGCATAGCGGAAGACGGGACGCAGCATCGCATTGACCAGCTCGGGCGCATAGAGCAGGAAGAGCGGGATCGACGGATAGGTGACGTCGACGGTGGCGGCGCAACCGTTGGAGAAGCACTCCTTGGAAACAAAGATCGCCTTGCCGTCTTTATCGGCACAGAGCTTGTGGGCGGCGATCGCCTGACGGTAGGCGAGGATCGTCAGCTCAACGTATTCTTCGCCGCCAGCCGCAAGGCATTTCTCGCGCAGTTCAGCGGCAAATTGGTCGCATTTGGCGAGAATCTCGTCGTATTCGGCAAAGGCGCGGGCAAGGATCTCTTCAAAGCTCTCACCCGTCGTTCGCCAATAGGCGTCGATCGGTTCGCCGAAATATTCGAGCGAATGGATATCGTCGTAGGCGAGGGCGAAAAGCACTCTGCCGCCGCAGGTGAGCGGCGCGATGACCGAGATAGAATGCGTGGCGGTCTCAAATCCGTCAAGCGGACAGACCATCGCCGCGGCGTCTTCGTTATCGGTGGCGAGCCACATCCATCCCCAGTCGATGCGCAGATCGTCGCCGCTGCGGTTCAGCGGTTTCTGTTCGGTGTTGCCCATCTTCGCGGCGACCAGACCGTCGAGATCGGCGATCTCGGCCTCGGTATCGTGCTGTTCGGGGCGGTCGAGGCAGAGTTCGTCAAATGCCTCGATCTTCACGGCGATCTCGTGCTCTTTGCCGTCGTTTGCGGCGGCAGAGATCTCCAGGTAGGAGACCGGGCGCGAGAGCAGCTTGAAATCGTCGAGCAGAAGCGGCGAGGTGAATTTCAGCGTTAAGGTCACTTCGTCGCAGGCGTAAACGTAAGTAGTGGTGAGGTAATCGAATTCAAAACCGACCTGCTTCATCGATTCGCCGTCGGGGCAGCCCATAAAGCGGTAGGTTTTGCCGTCAACGATGGCCTGGCCGCAAAGACGGTTTTTGGCACCGGTCCAGTGGCGCGTGTGGCGGCCGACGAGGGTATCCGCCATGCTCCAAATCGAAAAATAGGGGTCGATCGTAACCAGCGGCGTGGCGGGGGGACGCATTTTCATGGTTGGTCATCCTTTCTTTGCATATCAAAACCGGAAGATCCGATCACATTGTCGGTATTATTATACCATGATTTTCGGCGGGAATCAACGGGCGGCGGAGTTGGAACCGACGTGAAGTGCGGAATTTGAAAAAACTTGACAAATAGTATAAAAACTGTTAGTATAGAAGTGAGAAGAAACCAACAAGACAGGAGGAATGACCATGAAGATTTCGCTTTGGTGGAAAAGCTTGTCCGCCCGACAAAAACATCTGCTCATTTTGCGTGCGGCTGCAGCGGTGCTGCTGGGATGTGCCCTCTTTTTTGGCGCAAACAGCGCGTGGGAGGAAGCGGCGAACGACCGCACGCGCCTGTGTGGTGTGCTGCTGCTTGCGCTGATTTCGGCCGTTCCGCTGATCTTTGGCCGGTACGTCTATACGATCGTCACGTTGGCGGCATTGGGGATCGGTGTGATCGAAACACGATCCTTTCTTGCCGTCGCTTCGCCGTATGCCGAAACCGTGCGCGAAACACAGGCGATCGTCATCTATGCGGTCACGTTGGGGGCGGCAATCGGTGCGGTTGTAGAAATTTTGCTTGCCCGGCGGCAAAAAGGGAATTGGCGAGCGGTCTTTTCCAATCAACTAGTGCAGGCGGGGCTCGCGTTTCTCGCAATGCTGATCGCTCTGAACGTGCCGCTCTATGAGACCGGCTATTGGCCGGGCGAGCGGGTACTTTTGCTTTCTCTGCTGGCGGCCGCGCCGTTTCTCGTGCGGTTCTACGCCGCGGCTGCGGCGTATTTCCTGACATACGCGCTGGCCGGGCAGATGGGGAATCTGGTGACGTTCCTTGGCGGCGGTCTCGGCCCGCAGGCAGGACCGTACGGCACGCACAACGGTGCAATGCTCCAAGCAGTCCCTGTGCTGATCGCCGTGGCAGTCGGCGCGGCGATCGATCTGATAATTCTTTCCCGAAAACGCAAACAAACGAAATAAAGCCAAAGGCGGAACAGCATTTGCTGTTCCGCCTTTGACCGTATATTGGAAAGAAAAGAGGGTGGCTACTGGATGCGGAAGGCGATCTCGTCGTTTTCGACCGTGGCGGTCACGCTCTTGCCCGCGGCAACCGAGCCATCGAGCAGTTTTTCCGAGAGCGGGTCTTCCAGTTTTGCGCGGATCGTGCGGCGCAGCGGGCGCGCACCGTAGATGGGGTCGAATCCGGCCTTGGCCACGAGTGCGACTGCGTCGTCGTCCCAAGTAAAGGTCACGCCGAGCTCCTCCAGCTTTTTGGCGAGTCCGGCCATCATATTGACGGCGATCGCGCGGATATCTTCCTCGCTGAGCTTGGAGAAAACGATGATGTCGTCCACGCGGTTGATAAATTCCGGACGGAAGGTGCGCTTGAGTTCTTCCAAAACGACCCCCTTCACGTCGGTCTCCTTCTCGCTGGCAGCCTTGAAGCCAAGGCTCTTGGTCTGGTGCGTGATGTTGGCCGCGCCGACGTTGGAGGTCATGACGATGATGGCGTTTTTAAAGCTCACGCGCCGTCCCTGTCCGTCGGTCAGAATTCCGTCCTCCATGATCTGCAGCAGGATGTTGAAGACGTCGGGATGCGCCTTTTCGATCTCGTCGAAGAGGATGACGCTGTAAGGCTTGCGGCGCACCTTTTCAGTGAGCTGGCCGCCTTCTTCATATCCAACGTAGCCCGGCGGCGAACCGACCATGCGGCTGACCGTGTGCTTTTCCATGTATTCGGACATGTCAAAGCGCAGCATCGCGTTTTCGTCGCCGAAAAGACTCTCAGCGAGGGCCTTGCAGAGCTCGGTCTTGCCGACGCCCGTGGGGCCGAGGAAGATGAAGGTGCCGAGCGGGCGCTTGGGATCCTTGAGCCCGGCGCGGCCGCGGCGGATCGCCTTGGAGACGGCGGTGACCGCTTCGTCCTGGCCAATGACACGTGCATGCAGCGTTGATTCCATGTTTAACAGCCGCTCGCTTTCGGTCTCGGTCAGACGGCGCACGGGGATTCCTGTCCACGCGGCGATGATCTCGGCGATGTCGTCGGCGGAGATCGCATCGGCGTGGCCGGTCGATGTGCTCTGCCAATTGGTGCGTTTTTCTTCGAGTTCCTGCTTTTTGCGGTTTTCTTCGTCGCGCAGCGATGCCGCTTTCTCAAAATCCTGCGCGCGCACGGCCTCTTCCTTCTCCACCGAGATCTGTGCGATCTCGTCCTCCAACTGTTTGAGTTCGGGCGGCGGTGTCAGCGTGGTCAGACGGGCTTTGGCAGCAGCCTCGTCGATCAGGTCGATCGCTTTGTCCGGGAGGAAACGGTCGTTGATATAACGCGACGACATCTTTACCGCCGCTTCGATCGCCTCGTCGGTGATCTTGATCTTGTGGTGCGCTTCGTAGCGGTCGCGCAGCCCCTTGAGGATCTGGATGCTGTCGGCTTCATTCGGCTCGCCGACCTGAACGGGCTGGAAGCGGCGTTCGAGTGCGGCGTCTTTTTCGATGTGCTTTTTGTATTCGTCGAGCGTGGTTGCGCCGATCACCTGCAGCTCGCCGCGGGCGAGTGCGGGCTTTAAGATGTTGGCCGCGTCGATCGCGCCTTCGGCACCGCCGGCGCCGATCAGCGTGTGCAGCTCGTCGATGAAGAGGATGATGTCGCCGGCGGCTTTGACCTCGTCGATGATGTTGCGGATGCGCTCTTCAAATTCGCCGCGGTACTTTGTGCCGGCGATGAGCCCGGCGAGGTCGAGCGTGTAGATTTTTTTCGATTTCAGGTTTTCGGGGATGTCGCCGAGCACGATCTTCTGTGCCAGGCCTTCCACGACAGCGGTTTTGCCCACACCGGGCTCACCGATTAATACCGGGTTATTTTTGGTGCGGCGCGAGAGGATCTGGATCACGCGGCTGATCTCTTCGCCGCGGCCGATGACCGGATCAAGATTGGAATCCGAGGCCATCGCGTTTAAGTTGCGGGCGTATTCGGCGAGTAACTTCGGTTCGCCGCCGTTTTTGGCTTTGGGTGTCGTGCCGGGCTGCCCGGAGTGCTGCGGTGCGGCTTCCGCGCCGTTGTCGTCGGCACCTTCGCCGATCGCCTGCAGAATGCGCTCGACGAGCTTCCGAAGGTCGCCGCACAGCGCGTAGAGGATGCGCACGCCGACGTTTTCGTTCTCGCGGATGATCGCAAGGAGCAGGTGCTCGGTGCCGATGTAGCTGTGGCGCAGGCGCACGGCTTCATCGGAGGCGTAGTTTAGGATCAGCTTGGAGCGCGGCGTCAGATCCTGCGGCTTAGCACCGCTCGTGCCGAAACCGACGAGCTGCCGGATCTGCTCGGTGACGTCGTCGGCGTTGACGCCGAATTCGGTCAGAACGCGCGCGGCAACGCCTTCACTTTCGCGGATGAGCCCCAAAAGCAGATGCTCGCTGCCGATATAATTGTGTCCCATTTCCACCGCCGCCGCGTAGGCGAGGGTGATCGCTTTGTTGGCGCGCTGGGTAAATCTTTTATCCGTCATAGTTGGGTTCCTCGTTTCTCCGCCGCGTTTTTCTTCGGTTCATCCGACTGCGGCGGTGGTCGGATGGAGAGGAGATCAGCCGAGACGCTTTCTGAGGAGGGCGGCGCGGGTTTCGTCGCGCTCCTGTGCGCCGGCGGAGATCGCAGCGTTTAAGCAGAGCGTGGCGGGCTGGATCTCGCTGATGAGGGAGTTGATCGTTTCGATGTCGCCGTCGAGGAGCTTGAGCGAGATGCCTAAGCGCTCGTCGCTCAAAAGCCCCATCGCTTCGTCGGCGGAGATCAGCCGTGCCGACGAAAGAAGGGCGTGTGCGCGGCAGACCTTGTCTTCCATGCGGAGACGGTCGGCGTCCAGAAGCGCCTTGCGGGCGGCGCGTTCTTCGGCGATGATCTGCGTAACGGTTTCGTTCAGGTTGTCGCAGAGCTCTTTTTCGGTGTAGCCGAGGGTGATGCGGTTGGAGATCTGGTAGAGATCGCCTGCCTCCCGGCTGCCTTCGCCGTAGTAGCCGCGGATCGCAAGTCCCAAGCGGCCGGCGGCGTTCATCAGCGCCTTCAGGCGGCCGTTGGCGGCGAGTGCGGGCAGATGGAGCATGACCGAAACGCGCAGGCCAGTGCCGAGGTTCGTCGGGCAATGCGTCAGGTAGCCGAGTGTTTCGTCAAAGGCGTACTGCGCGCCATGGGAGGTGAGCCCCTCGTCAATCAACGTGTCGATGCGCACGGCGCATTCCAAACATTCGTTGATGCAGAGCCCGCTGCCGATCACCTGCAGACGCAGGTGGTCTTCTTCATTGATCATCACGGCGATCCCCTCGTCTTCCGAGAGGCAGAGCGCGCGCGGAAGCGTGCTTTTGGCGAATTCCGGCGAGATCAGATGCCGTTCGACCAGGCTGACGCGCTCGGCGTCCGACATCGAGGACGATTTTTTCAGCGTGAACACGTTCTGGGTGACGGGATTTTCCAAAAGCTGCGACGAGCAAAGGCTGACGACCTTTTCGGCGTCTTCGGCGCTCTGGCGGCTGCCGAAGGGAATGTTGGCGACGTTGCGCGCAAGGCGAATCCGCGTGCTGACAGCGATGTCGGCGTCGGAACCGTGAATTTCAAACCAGTTTTTCTGTTCCATGTGTCTTCTCCTCTCGCGCATTATTCCTGGGTTTTGGGCTTTAGGGCGTTGATCTGGTCGCGGAGCTCGGCGGCCTTTTCAAACTGCTCGGTACGGATGGCCTCGGCGAGGTCTTTCTTCAGCGCTTCCAGCTTTGCTTCGATCGGATCGGCCTCCGGCTCCGGTTTCTTGGCCGAAAGGGGGACGCGACCTCTGTGCGAGACGTGGCCGTGCAGCTTGGTAATGTAGGGGCGGAACATCTGCGCGAAGGTTTTGTAGCACTCCGAGCAGCCGGCGTAGGCGGATTTAGCGATCTCGGCCGAGGTCGCGCCGCAAACGCTGCAAACGCGGCGGGCAGGTTCGGTGCGGCCGCGCAGCACGCTGGAGAAGAGCGAGGGGAAGCCGCCGAAATCGCTGCCGGCTGGGGCGGCGGAGGCTGCGCACACGGGGCAGAGGTGCAGCTCGGTCATCTGACCGTTGATGATCTGTTTATAGTGATAGGTGGCGGTGTTTTTCTTACAGTTTTCGCAAAGCATAGTTTCTCTCACCTTTCCGGAATGATTATCCCAAATTTTGTGCACAGACGAGCAGGCATTGCTTGAAAATCGAGGCGCGAAGGCCGTCTTTTGCTTCGCGCGGGACGGCGTGCAGGGCGGCTTCGGAGATCGCCGCATGGATGATCGCAGCCGTGCGGAGGTCGATCACGCCGTCGGAGGTCAGGTTTTTCAGAAATGCCGTGGCGGTCTGGCTGTCGATGGAAGTACCGATGGCGTTGATGACGTGCATCATCAGCAAAACGCGGTCCATCGAGACGCGCGTAATACGGATGTAGCCGCCGCCGCCGCGCCGACTGTCGACGGTGTAACCGTGTTCGGGCGTGAAACGCGTTGTTAAAACGTAGTTGATCTGGCTGGGCACGCAGTTGAAGTGCTCGGCAAGCTCGCTGCGCGAAAGCTGTACGCTGCCTTTTCTCCGTTCCAGCTCTTCTTCAATATGTCGGGCAATCAGGTCGCTGATGCGCATAACGTGCATCCTCCAATCTGTCTTTGACTTTCTTTGACCTTGACTATATTATACGCGAACCTCCCAAAGTTTGCAATTTTTGCTTTCGACGAATTTGACCAATTCTGACCTATCAGAAAAAGAGAAACAAAAATATCTCCCTCTTTTAAAGGGATTCTTTGTTTTTCTCTGTTTTACTCTGAATTTCAGTTTTTTGACCAAAGTCTGATGTTCCCTCAAATGTCTGACGTTTGGGGGAGCGGAGTGGGTGCGGCAGGGAATGCGGCGAGAGCATATCGTCCGAAGGACAGAAATCTGACAGCGGGGAAGTGGATTTTGTCTGCATGAGATCCTTTCATTTGTTTGCTATAAAATGTTTTTCAAAATGATAGCGGAGTGCTTGTCAAAATGCCGATTCTTCCTGCTATTCTTTGCAGATTGGCGGTAATATATACAAAAAGATTTACAAACAACGCGATTTTATGCGAAGTTGCCAGTTGATTTTTTGCGAAAACATGGTAAAATATAGGTATCACTTTTGAATGGAGGACTCTACCCATGGCATATGTTATTGGTGAAGACTGCATCTCCTGCGGCGCTTGCGAAGCGGAATGCCCGGTTTCGGCCATCAAAGCCGGCGATGACAAATATGTGATCGACGCGGAAGCTTGCGTGGATTGCGGCGCTTGCGCCGGTGTCTGCCCGGTCGATGCTCCGAAGCAGAACTAATTGAAAAATGCGGTAATTGATGGGGCAGGCGGCAACGCTCTGCCCCGTCTCCGTATTTTTGTGGGAGTGAATGCGTTGCCCAACGATTTTTTCGTGGCGTTAGCCCATGATCTCAACTATTTCAGCGCCGACGGCCTGCAGCCCGTGACGACCGACAGCGTGCTTTTGGCGGCGTTTGCGGCCGAAAAGCTCGACCAAAAACGGCGCGTGGTCTGCGATTTATTTGCCGGAAGCGGACTTTTGTCGCTTTTGGCGGCGAGGCGCTCGCCGAGAATTGCGTTGACGGGGATCGATATCGACGAAAATGCCTGCCGCTTGTACCGGAAAAACGCCGCCGAAAACGGACTGACCGAGCGGATGACGGCTATTTGCCGCGATGCTGCCGCGCTAAAAGGGCAGGGGCTAGACGGACGCTTTGATGCGGTGATCGCCAATCCGCCGTACTTTTCGGTCGGACGCGGCGCAGCTTCGCCCGATCCCACTCGGCAGACGGTTCGCCAAGGGTGTTCGCTCGAAATGATGGCCGATGCTGCCGCTTTGCTTTTAAAAAACGGCGGAACGCTTTTTCTCTGCTATCCCGCCGAGCGCATGGCGGAGCTCATCTGTGCGCTATCTGCCCGTGGCCTGATCCCCAAGCGCCTGCGCATGGTCGCCCATACGGCCGAAAAACGCCCGGCGATCGTCCTGTTGGAAGCGGTCAAGGGGGCGGCGCACGGGCTGATCTGCGAGAAACCGCTGATTCAATACGAGAAAAACGGTGACATGACGGCCGACTGCGCCGCCATGTACGCTTTGCCATAATAATTGATTGGAAAAGATGACGACTGCAATTCGTAAGCCGCCATCCAATCCGTTTTTTCGGTGGCTTTGCCGCCGGAAAAACACCGCCAAAGCGATCGCCACGCGCAGAAAGGAGCAGACGAAATCTCCGATTTTGTCTGCGGTGATAAGCGCGTGAAAATCCGCCGCAGCGGGTCCGGTTTGGAAACGCAGTTTCCAAGCCGACGAAATCGAATAAGGAGGATTTGCTGACCGATGTCTTGTTTATACGTTGTGCCGACGCCGATCGGCAATCTCGGCGATATCACCGTGCGCGCGTTGGAAACGCTGAAAACGGTCGATTTCATCGCCGCAGAAGATACGCGCGTGACCCAAAAACTGCTCACGCATTTTGAAATTGCCAAACCGCTGGTCAGCTGCTACGAGCACAACGAGCGGATGCGCAGCGCCGAGATCATTGCCCGTATCGCCGGGGGCGAAAGCTGCGCGCTCGTGACCGATGCCGGAACGCCGGCTGTCAGCGATCCCGGTGAGCTGTTGGTCGCGGCCTGTCTGGATGCCGGTGTGCGCGTTGTGCCACTGCCGGGTGCGTGCGCGGCGATCTGTGCGCTGTCGGCGTGCGGCCTGCCGACCGGACGCTTCTGCTTTGAGGGATTCCTTTCGGTCAACAAACGCGACCGCCGCGACCGTCTGGCCTCGCTGAAAAACGAGCAGCGGACGATGATCTTCTACGAAGCGCCGCACAAGCTCTCCTATACGCTCAAGGATCTCTATGCGGCGTTTGGCGACCGCCGCATCACGCTTTGCCGCGAGCTGACGAAGATCTACGAGGAATTCGTGCGCACGACGCTTGCGGAGGCGGTCGAGCGCTACTGCACGCCCGATGCCAAAATCAAGGGCGAATTCGTCCTTATTCTTGAGGGGGCGGCCGAAGAAGAAATCGAAGCGGAGGTGGCGTCGCTGGATCTGACGCAGGATATCCGTTCGGTCGTACGCGACGCGAAAAAAGCGGGGATCTCCCGCAACGAAGCCTACCGCGCCGCATTGGAAGAAAAACGCAAAAAACAGGCGAAAGCCGAAGAATAAAACGCAAATAATGCGCAAGAACAAAGGAAAGAGAGACCAAAATGCAATACATCGTAGACAGTGCACATCTGGAAGAGATCCGCGAATGCGTGGAGTTTTACCCATTGGACGGCGTGACGACCAACCCGACGATCATCTCCAAAGAACATTCCGATTTCGTCAAGCTGATCAAAGAGATCCGCGCGATCATTGGCGCCGAACGGATGCTGCACATCCAGACGACCGCAACCACGAGCGAAGCGATCGTCAAAGAAGCGGTCGCGCTGATGGAAGCCGTCGGCGGCGATTTCTATATCAAAGTGCCGATCTCGCCGGAAGGCCTGAAGGCGACGATGGCGCTCAAACGCATGGGCATCAAAGTCACCGAAACGGCGATCTTCACGCCGCAGCAGGCGCTGATCGCGGCGAAAGCCGGCGCATCCTACATCGCGCCGTACGTCAACCGCCTCGACAACATCGTCTCCGACGGTGTCCACGTCGTTTCCGAGATCGTCGAAATGTTCAAACGCTATGACATCGACTGCAAGGTCTTGGCGGCGAGCTTCAAAAACACCGAGCAGATCCATAAAATTGCCATGGTCGGTGCCCACGCCGTGACGATCTCGCCCGATCTGTTCAAAAAACTGACCTACCATCCGCTCACGCTCTACGCGATCGACGATTTCCAGAAAGACTGGGAGAGCGTTTACGGCGACGAGACCGTGCTCGACCTGCTGGAAGAAAAGTAAAAGGAAGTTAAGCTATGGAAGTGACCGTTCGCGCCTACCGTCCCGAAGACCTGTCCGCGATGGCGGCAATCTGGAACGTCGTGGTCGCCGACGGCGAAGCGTTCCCGCAACTGGATCTGTTAACGCCGGAAACAGCGGCAACGTTTTTCGCCGCGCAGGATCATACCGCCGTGGCGGAACTCGATGGCCGCGTGCTCGGGCTCTACATTCTGCATCCGAACAACATCGGCCGCTGCGGTCACATCGCTAACGCGAGCTACGCCGTCGACAAAACGGTGCGTGGCTTGGGTGTCGGCCGGGCGCTGGTTGCCGATTCGCTCCGGAAGGCGAGAGCACTCGGTTTCCGCCGGATGCAGTTTAACGCCGTGGTCGCAACGAATGTGTCCGCACTCTATCTCTACGAGTCGCTCGGATTCGTGCGGCTGGGGACGATCCCCGGCGGATTCCGTATGGATGACCGCTACGAGGATATCGTGCTCTTTTATCATACTTTGGAAGATCTCGACGAATAAAACGGGCACAGCAGAGAAACTCTGCTGTGCCTTGCTTTACCACAAAAACAGCGCACGGAAGGTGATGACACAATGAAAAAAGAGAAAAAACCATGGAATCATAATTACGCCTATCACAAGTGGATCGCCAAAACCATCGGCGACCGCAAACGCATCCTCGACGTCGGATGCGGCGACGGAACACTTGCGCGGTTATTCGGTACGGCGGATCATTCCGTGCTCGGGATCGATCCGTCGGCGTCGGCGATCGAAAGGGCGAATGCACAGAATACTTGCGATAACGTGTCGTTTGTGCAGGCGGCTTTTGAATCGTACGATTTCGGCGGCCAAACGTTCGACGCCGTCATCTTTGTCGCCTCTCTTCACCACATGGATATGACGGAGGCTCTTACCAAAGCGAAAACGTTACTGGAAGAAAACGGCGTACTGATCGTGGTCGGACTGGCCAAGCCCTCGAGCTTGCGTGATCGGTTCGTGGAAGCGGCAAGGGTTGTGCCGAGCTGGATCCTTTCCACCGCGAAAAAGAACGTGACCTCGGAGGAACTGGAGATCGACGTGTCGTATGAGTTTCCGCCGATGGACGAGGTTCGCCATATTTGCGGCGAGCTTTTGCCCGGATATGAGATCCGGTATGGGCTGCACTACCGGTATTTGCTGACGTGGGAAAAGAAATAGGCGAAAACGTGCTGGTTTTCGCATAAAAAATGCTGTTTGCGATTGGGCAAACAGCATTTTTTTGTTTTTTACTTCGACAGCATGACCTTGTCGCTCGTCATTTGGCTGCCGCTGGAGGCTTCGAACATCTGCAAAAGCTGCTCGATCGTCAGCTTTTTCTTTTCTTCGCCCTTTACGTCGACCACGATGCGGCCTTCGTGCATCATGATCAGGCGGTTGCCGACGCGGATCGCATCGGCCATGTTGTGCGTGATCATAATGGTCATCAGATTGTCCTTTGCGACGATCTCCTCGGTGATATCGAGCACTTTTTTAGCGGTTTTGGGGTCCAGCGCTGCCGTATGCTCGTCCAAAAGCAGCAGCTTCGGCTTCTTGAGCGTTGCCATCAGCAGCGTGAGCGCCTGGCGCTGACCGCCGGAAAGCAGGCCGACCTTGGCCGTCAACCGATCTTCCAGGCCGAGGCCGAGGATCTTCAAAAGCTCTTTGTATTCTTTCCGCTCTTTGGCGGTGATCCCCGGACGCAGGCCGCGGAAGGCGCCTCTGCGGGCAGCTAAGGCGAGGTTTTCTTCGATCTGCATATCCGCCGCCGTACCCGTCATCGGATCCTGGAACACGCGGCCGAGATGTTTTGCGCGTTTGTGCTCGGAGAGATGCGTTACGTCCTCACCGTCGATGATGATGCTGCCGCAATCCACCGGGTAAACACCGGCGATCATGTTCAGCATCGTCGATTTACCGGCGCCGTTGCCGCCGATGACCGTGACGAAATCGCCCTCGTCGAGGTGAAGATTGATACCGTTCAGCGCCTTTTTTTCGTTGATCGTACCGGGATTAAACGTTTTTTCTACGTTGATGATGTCAAGCATTGGTTTTCCCGCCTTTCGGTTTTCTCATGTGCTTTTCTGCGTGCTGTCTTTTCCAGTGCGGAATCGCGAGGAAGATCGCAACGATTGCCGCAGACAGAAGCTTCAAGAGGTTTGCATCGAATCCGAGCGTGATAACCGTTTGGATGACGATGTAGTAAATGATCGAGCCGAAGGCGACGGCCAGAAGGCGAAGGGCAAAATTCTTGAAGATCTTGCCAAACAGAGCCTCGCCGATGATGACGGCGGCCAAACCGATAACGATCGCGCCCTGTCCCATCTTGACGTCGGCAAACCCCTGGTACTGCGCGAGGAACGCGCCCGAGAAAGCGACCAGACCGTTGGAAAGCATGATGCCGAGCACCTTGTTGCGGTTGGTGTTAATGCCCTGCGCACGGCTCATGTTCTGGTTGATGCCCGTTGCGCGGATGGAACAACCCATTTCCGTGCCGAAGAACCAGTAGAGAATGGCGATCAGGACGATCAGAACGACGCCGACCGTGACGATCGGGTTGCGGAACGCGAGATCCTTGACCCAACGCAGCGAAACGAGCAGGTCGGTCTGGTTGACGTTGATAGACTGGTTGGCTTTGCCCATGATCTTCAGGTTGATGGAGTAGAGCGAAAGCTGGGTCAAAATGCCGGCGAGGATCGGCGGGATCCCCATGTGGGTGTGCAGCAGACCGGTGATCGCACCGGCGAGCAGACCGGCGATAAACGCCATCAGCATTGCCAGCCAAAGATTCCAGCCGTTTAAGATCAGAATGACCGCGACCGCACCGCCCGTGGCGAAGGAACCGTCCACGGTCAGGTCGGCAACGTCAAGAATGCGGTAGGTTACGTATACGCCGATGGCCATAATGCCCCAAATGAGCCCTTGCGATATCGAGCCGGGAATGGCACTTAACAGTTGTTCCAAAATTTCCATTTCATTCACCTTTTACACGTAGATGGAGCAAAGCCGGAGGAAAAATCTTTCGCTCCGGCTTTGTCTCTATGCAATTTTTAGTTTTCCTCAATGGCCACGTAGCCTTCAAGCGGCGTGATGCCCAGCGCAGTGCAGATTCTCTGGTTGAACTTCGGGGTTTGGGTCTCGGCGTAACCGATCGCCATGGTGGAGACGTCGGCTTCGCCCGTCAGGATCTTGGCGGCCATCTTGCCGGTGGCGTAGCCGAGATCGTAGTAGCTGATCGAGAGGGTCGCAACGCCGCAGCCCTTGCAGATGCCTTCTTCACCGGCGATGACCGGAATATTCTTGGGGCCGCAGATGTTATCGATGATGCCGGTGTTTTCGGCGACGGTGTTATCGGTGGGGACGTAGATGACGTCGCTGTTGTCGGCAGCCGTCGTGCAGATCTGGGCGAGGTCGTTGGAGTCGGTGAACGGATAAAGAGTAGCGGTGAGGCCCTTCATCTCAAGCTCGGCCTTCACAACGTCCACCTGATACTGGCTGTTGGCTTCCTTCGAGCAGTAGATCAAGCCGACGTTCTTCGCATCCGGGAACCATTCGGTGATCATCGCAGCCTGCTTATCCAGCGGAGCGAGGTCGGAGGTACCGGAGATGTTGCCGCCAACCGTGCCGTTGAAGTCTTTGAGACCGAGCGCAACACCGTATTCGGTAACGGAGGTGCCGAGGATCGGGATGTCGCCCGTTGCAGCCGCCGCAGCCTGGAGAGCGGGGGTGGCATTGGCCATGATCAGGTCGACCTTGTTGGAAACAAACTGGTTGGCGATGGTCGAGCAGGTATTGGCGTCGTTCTGTGCGTTCTGGTAATCAAAGCTGACAGCATCGGCACCGAGTGCATCGATGAGCGCCTGCTGGAAACCTTGTGTTGCGGCGTCGAGAGCGGGATGTTCCACGAGCTGAACGATACCGACTTTGTATGTTCCGTCCGAACTGCCGCCGGAACAGGCGGTCAGCGCGAAGCAACTGAGGCAAAGGGTGAGGGCCAACAAAAGTGAGACGGTCTTTTTCATAAGAATTCTCCTTGGATTGAAATAATGAACTGCGGAATTTCTCTCTGAATCTTCCATGCGCATATTATATACCAGTTATAAGCATTGGTCAAGCGAATGGTTTTGATTGATGCCATCGAAATTTTCGATGGATACGCTTGTTTTTTTCGCGCCGTTATTATATAATAAAAACGGCGATCCGCATGGGCGATCACCGTAATTTCGATGCCGGAGGTTATGGGATGGAACTCAAAAACCTGATCACCTTTATCCACGTTGCGGAACTTGGCAGCTTTACAAAAGCGGCCGATCAGCTTGGCTATTCGCAGTCGACGATTTCCTTTCAGATCAAGCAGTTGGAGGAAGAGCTCGGCTGCCTGCTGTTTGAACGGATCAACCATACCATCACGCTCACCGAGCGGGGACGCGATCTCGTTTCCTACGCGCATCAGGTGCGCGCGCTGACCGACGATTTTAAGGAAACGCTGATGCAGGAAGATCTGGTCGGCCACATCCATATCGTCGCGCCCGACTCGGTCTGCGAGGAAATGATCTCGGCGCACTACTCCGATTTCCACAGGCAGTATCCGTCGATCTTCATCCGGTTCTCCACCGGCGATACCGGCGATATGCTGCGTATGATCGACCATAACGAAGCCGACGTGATCATAACGCTCGACCAACGCTTATACAACAAGGATTACGTGATCGCCAAAGAAGAACCGCTGCCCATGCATTTTGTAGCGTCGGCGAAATCAAAATACGCCGGCCGCAAAGGGCTTTCGATCGAGGATATCATCGACGAGCCGTTTGTTCTGACCGAGTACGGCCAGGGCTATCGCCGCGTGTTCGACAAAGAACTTGCGAAGCGGTCTCTGGAGATCGCACCCGTCTTGGAGATCGGCCGCACCGATATCATCACTTCGGTACTTTTGGAGAACGATATGATCTCCTACCTGCCGGATTTCGTCACGGAAAAACTGATCGCCGCGGGCGAACTCTGTTATCTCGACGTGATCGATATGAATATCGATATGTGGAAGCAGTTGATCTACCATAAAAACAAATGGCTCTCCAAAAGCATGAAAACGTTTATCGAATACATCAAGATCCACGAATTTTCCAATTGACCCCAATATAAAAGCCTGCAGCCGAAACGGCCGCAGGCTTTTATAGTTGATGTAGGATATGTGTTTCAGATCGTGCGGAGGACGATCGCGCTTTCGCCGTCGTAGGCGATCAGCGCTTTTTGGTTCTGGTACTCCGAAAAATGCGGCTTGATGAGCCCGGCCGAGGCGAAGATCGCATCGGTTTGGGTCTCGATCCGCTGGCCGTTGGCGGCCGTCAGCGTGACGGTAAAACAGACCGTGCGCGCAAACCACGTCTGCGGGTCGCGGAGGAGCGACTCAAACAGGTGATAGCGCTCGGGCTCCCGCACGATCCCGCGGTATTTGACCGCCGCGCGGACGGCGGAGATCCCAGTCAGCAAAACGCAGGGGAGTGCGGCGAGCAGAAAGATCGGTGCCGAAGCGATCAGCGCGAGCAGGGCGGCGAGCAGCAGGACGACCCCGGAAGAAATCGCGGCAGCAAAGATCGTTTTGCGGCACACTTGTGCGTCGAGCGAGGTACGCAGTAACGCGGAATCGATTGGGCGATCCATAAAAACCTTCCTTAATGACGGGTATTATATAAAGAACAGAACGACACCGGCTCCGACGAGCATACCGCCGCCGATGCGCAAAAGGGTAAGGGCACCGTCGGACGGTTCGGCATTTTTAAACCAGAACCCGCGTGAGAGAAACCAGGCGGTCTGCGGTCGGGCGAGCTGGAACGCGCCGAGGACGATCAGGAGGATCGGCAAAAACGGGTTGCTGTTGTCGTTTTGACGGTCGCGTTCAGCTTCCAGCGCGTAGCACAGCGTGCTGCCGTCGAGGTAGCGCTCAGGATCGTAGGTTTCGTTCCAACCGCCGGAACTGCCGGTCGAGTGCTTTGTACTGAAGTACTGCCCGCCGTTGGGATAGGTGATCGTCAAGTTTTGGCCGCTGATTTCGTAGGTGTAGACGTCGTCGCCGTGCCGGATCGTTTTGGCGGCGGTGTCGACGGTCAGGCTGACGTTGTCGGGGGTAATCACGCGGTAAGTATCGCTGCCGCAGGCGGAGAGCAAAAATAGCAGGCAAAATAGACAGAAAACAATTGTTTTTCGCATTTGCAACACACCTCCCAGTCAAATCAATTTGATTATATCATACCGAACATCGCCTGTAAAGCGATTTTCAGTAGAAACCGCGCATCAACCGACAGTTGATGCGTGCGAAAAAAATCCCGCGAAACGGGTCCGTTTCGCGGGATCAAGCTTAGCGGCTCTTGCGATAAGCGTCGGCGGCGAGTTGTGCGAGCAGCGTGGCGCGGGTGGCCTCGATGCTGTCGTGGGTGGTGACGGCCGGACGGTAGCTCCAGTCGCTCATGGCGTTCAGGGCATCTTCTTCCACCGTCATCGGCAGGGGCGAGACGGGAACGTACTGCTCTTTTTCGGTATCGGAATAGAAACGGACGGTATTGTTGACCGTGGAGACCTCGATATAACCGCGGGTACCGGTGATATAGAAACGGGTATCGCCGTGGGCGTGGTATTCGTCAGGAGTCAGCCAGTTGACGGCCACGGTGGCCACGCTGCCGTCGGCCATTTCCATCATCGTCATGCCGGTATCCCAGAAATCCGTGAACTGCGGATGACGGGCGAGGGCCGTGTGGGATGCGAGGATGGACTTGACTTCCTGCCCCGAGAAGAAGCGGGCGAGGTCGACGTCGTGGACGCCAATGTCGTTGATGATGCCGCCGTAGCGGGCATGGTCGTACATCCAATCCGGACGCTTGGTGGGGTGCAGCCGGTGCGGGCGCACGAGATACTGCTGCGCAACCGTGCCGATCGCGCCTTCGTCGATCAGCTTTTTCGCGGTGCAAATGGCTTCGCCGAAACGCTCGGTCAGCATGAGGTAAAGCGGTGCGCCCGATTTCTTGGCGGCTGCTTCGATGGCGTCAACGTCTTCCATGCGCGTGGCCATCGGCTTGTCGGCGACGACGCCGAGTCCCGCTTCAAGTGCGCGGATGATGTATTCGGGCTTATCGCAGTTGATGCGCGCGGTCAGGAGCATGTTCGCGCCGGAAGAAAGGAGCGCGTCGAGGTCGGTATAGACCGGTGCGCCGAATTCTTCGGATGCCGCGCGGGCATTTTCGGGGTTGTCGTTGTCATAGAAGCCGACAACGCTTACGCCCTCGAAGGTAAGAGCCTTTTTCAAAAATCCGGTGCCGTGGACGTGGGCGAGACCCGCCATGGCGATCTTGACGTCGCGTTTCATCGGAAAAACCTCCGTTCAATATGATATTTATGATAAGGAAGATGGAAATTCCCGAAGCCCAATTTGGGCTTCGGGAATCGAAACGCTAAAAGAGCATGAGCTTGTTGGCCACGACACCTTCGCCGCAAGCGGTCTTGAGGGCGTCGAGCTTTTCAAAGAACAGACCTTCTTTGATTTCGGCGACAACGATACCACCGACGGTGTCGCTGGTTTTGACGAGCTGCAAAATGTTGCCTTCGCCGAAAATTTCGGTCGCCTTGGCGAGCACCGCGCTGAAATCGTCGCTCTGAAGGCGCACGAAGTATTCGTGCGCGACCTGACGGCAATCGGCGATACGGTCGGGATCGGCCGGCTCCCAATCCATCCACTTACGGGCGCGGTCGTGCTTGGCGGCGTCGATGACGTCGGCGACGATGGCGCTAGCGGTGGGCAGCTTGCCCGCGCCGCGGCCGTAGAAGAGCACTTCGTCAACCGAGTCGCCCTTGACCATAATGCCGTTGAAAACGCCGTTGATGGTGGCGAGCGGCGAGGTGGCGGGGATCATATACGGCGAGACGGAGAGGTAGATCTTGTCGTCTTCCATGCGCTTGGCACGGCCGAGGAGCTTGATCTTTCTGCCGAGCATATCGGCCATTTCGATGTCTTCAGCGCCGATGTTCTGGATGCCTTCGATTCTGACCATGTCGGGGTAGACGTGGAAACCGAATGCGAGGGCGGAGAGGATGCAGATCTTTCTGCAGGCGTCGTCGCCGTGGATGTCGGCCGAGGGGTTGGCTTCAGCGTAGCCGAGGGCCTGCGCTTCCTTGAGCGCATCTTCAAACGAGAGCCCCGATTCGATCATGCGCGTGAGGATATAGTTGGTCGTGCCGTTTAAGATCCCGTAAACTTCTTCGACCTTGTTGGCCGCAAGGCACTGGTTGAGCGGGCGGATGATGGGGATACCACCGCCGACGGAGGCCTCGAAGAGGTAGTTCACGTTTTTATCCGCGGCGATCTCGAAAAATTCGACCGCGTGCTTGGCGACGAGCTCTTTGTTCGAGGTGATAACGTGCTTGCCTGCAAGCAAGGCGCGCTTGGTAAAATCGTAGGCGAACGTGCTGCCGCCGATTGTTTCGACAACGATGGAGACCTCGGGATCGTTTTCGATGATCGAGAAGTCTTTGATCATTTTATCTGCAAACGGGCTGTCGGGGAAATCGCGGACGTCGAGAATGTATTTGAGGTAAATGTCTTGTCCGGCACGCGCCGAAAGCATTTGCGGATGCTTTGCGATAATTTCGGCGACACCGCTGCCGACAACACCATAGCCCATGATAGCAACACCGGCCATTTGGTTCAACTCCCTGTATCTGTATTTCGGATATTTTTTGGTTGGCTGCGCCGGGGCGACGCAGAAAGTATTATATATTATACCATAGAAGATGGCGTACCACAAGACAAATTTTGATCTTTTACGGAAATTTCCGTGTTTTGAAGCCGAGGCTTTCCAAAAAGCTCTTTTCTTTCTCTGAAATTTGCGATATAATAAGAATTGATCGAAAACTTTGTTTTCGATCGCCTCGGCGGGAATCGTCTTGGCGGCGTTTTTTTGTTTGGGTAAGGGAGGCTTTTTTATGAAACGACTGACGGATCTTTCGGATCGGCAGCTTGATCTTTTGAAAACGAGCGTTGTAAGCGGTATTTGGTTTATCGTTTTTGCGCTGCTTTCGGTGTTTCTGACGAATGTTATCTGTACGCTGGCGTTCAAACAAATCATCGACGGTGTGATGAGCGAGGGCGGCAAAGACGGTGTGCAGCTTTTCCTGGAAGGTGTGAGCTACGCCGTGTTTGTGGTTCTTTCGGCGGTCAGCGCATTTCTGCGCGGTAAAAAGCGCGCAAAGCACAAAATTTCGCACGAGATCTTTCTGCGCGGTGTTTTTATGGTCACGGCGATTCTGATTGTCCCGGCACTCCTTGGTTTTCATCCGACCAAACCTGCGGAAAGCGGCGCGCTGCTCTTCCTTTATATGCCGTTTTTGTGGCTTGGGAAATCGCTGGGCATGACGCAGCTGTCGGTTTTGCTGACGGCATTTCTTTCGGCGGGCGTGCAGTACCTGCTGTACCGCTTCGGATGCCTGATTTATCGCCGCCGAACAGAAAAAGAATAGCCGTTTGACTGGAAAAACGAGAAAAAGTATGGTATAATGTTATATGGACAGTTACGCCGAAAAAACAGAGCGGTTTTTTCGGCGTAGTGGTCGTGGAATCGGTATGTTTTTGCCGCGAATTTCGTAGACATACAATAGCGCGGATTCAACTCGTTGTCTGGAGGAAATCATCATGTCGATCTGGTTGGGTGCCCTGTTCGGATTGGTGCAGGGTCTGACGGAATTTTTGCCCGTTTCGAGCTCGGGGCATCTGGCGATCCTTTCCATGTTGGCGCTGGACAGTGCCGATATGTTCTTCTCGATCCTTCTGCATCTGGCGACGTTTGTTGCCGTCTGCATCGCCTTCCGCAAAGATGTGTGGGCGCTCGTGCGCGAAGTTGTCTGCTTTATTCCGGACACGATCCAAAAAAAGCCGCCGCGCGACAAAGACTATCGCCATATGCTCTATATGATGATCCTTTCGCTCCTGCCGCTGGTGGCGGTGGTATTTTTCCAGGATCAGATCGATGCAATCTTCAACTCTCCGCTCGCCATCGGCCTTGCACTCTGCGTGACGGCGACACTCCTCGTCCTCGCCGACCGTTTCGGCAACGGCACCAAAACCGTCGGCACGATGACCGCGCGCGATGCGATCGTGATCGGTCTGGTGCAGATGGTCGCGATCATCCCGGGGATCTCCCGTTCCGGCGCCACACTGACCGCCGCGCTCTTCTGCGGCCTTGCGCGCGAGGATGCGGTCAAGTATTCGTTCCTCTTGAGCCTGCCGACGATTGTGGCGGCGGCCGCACTCGAAGTGCTGGACGTGATCGGCACGGGCATTGATACGGCTCTTCTTGCGCCGTATGCGGTCGGCTGTCTGGTGGCCGGTGTGACCGGTTATCTCGGCATCGGCATGGTGCGCATGATCTCTAAAAACGGCAAGCTGAAAATCTTTTCGTTCTATTGCGCCGCTTTGGCGCTGGGGCTGTTTGCCTCGTACCTGTTTTAAGGTCTTATCATTTTAGTTAACACTGCACAGCAAAGGTGGGAAACACATTGGCGGCACAGAAGAAGAAAACAACGACAAAAAACGCAGCAGCATCCAAAAAAGAAGCGCCGGTCAAATCCAAACGCAAGAGCAACGGCAACGCCATGGCGATTACGATCGTCGTGCTGCTGGTGCTGGCGATCCTGATGCTGATCGGCTTTTTTGCCGAGGATGCAGCTGTTTTGCGCCTGCTGTGCGATGCGGTCAAGTACCTCGTCGGTGCGGGCTTCTTCACGCTGCCGTTTGTGCTGATCGCCGTCGCATTTGATTTGCTGCTGCATTTCAAGCGCAGAAACAATGTGTTCCGCTTGGTTGTACTCTCGTCGGTGCCGTTTTTTGTGGGCGCAATCGCCCATGTGTTCACGGCCTCGGAACGTTATTCCTCTGCCGGTGCGATCTTAAAGGACGGTCTTACATACAAAAGCGGCGGTCTGATCGCCGGCGGCATTTCCGAATTACTTGTCAAAGCGATCACGCGCCTTGGCGCAGGGATCGTTTTGGGCGTCATTTTCGTCCTGCTCCTCTTGGTCGCCGTCAACATCACCTTAACGCAGATTGCCGAATCTGCCGGCCATCGCCTCGAACGCGCCAAAGACAAAACGGTCGAACAGCACAAATACCGCCGTGCTGAGCGCCAGCGTCAACGCGAGATCGCCCGCACGCAGCGCGAACAGCAGCTGCCGCTGCCGGCACCGACGACCCCGAAAAAGGGCATCGACATTCCGCTGGATGCCAAGCGCCGCATCGATATTCCGCTCGACGGCTATTCTACCGCGCCGACCGGTGCATTTGCGGCACCGAATGAACGCATCGGCAGCGAAATCCGTCAGGAATCCGCCGCAGAGGTGCGCCCGGTTATCGTGGCGGAACCGCCGCGAACCGAACCCAAACCGCAGCCTGTGCGCGTCAGTGAACCGAAAATCGCCATTGCCGAGCCGAAAAAACCGGTAGAGCGCGGACCCGATCCGATCCCGGTTGCCGACGATCCCGAACCCGCCTTCCGCGAGGCGCATCACACCGCCTCCGATGACCTGGCCGTTTTGCGCGTGCGCGGTGTTGCCCCGCCGCCGACGGTCTCGCCCGACGTGTTCCAGCCCGTTGCCAAGCAGCCGCCCGCCGAAAAGAGCGCGAGAGAGCGCATGCGCGTGACGATGACGAAGGACGAGTTGGAAGATGAGATCGCGCAGGTCAACGAAGCCGCCGAGATCCCGGTCGCACAGGAATACCGCCTGCCGCCGATCGAACTCTTGAAAACCGAACCGCAGACGAACCTCGAAAGCGCGGAGGCCGAAATGCGCCAGAATGCGGACAAGCTGATCCGAACGCTCGCCAGCTTCAATCTCGATGCCCAGATCGTCGGGGTCACGCGCGGTCCGTCCGTCACGCGGTACGAAGTCCAGCTCTCCAGCGGCACGCGCTCGTCCAAGCTGATGGGCCTCGCCGACGATATCTCCCTTGCGCTGGCCGCGCAGTCGATCCGCATTGCGCCGATCCCCAACAAATCGGCGATCGGCATTGAAGTTCCCAACAAGGTCGTCACAATGGTCTATCTGCGCGACGTCATCGAATCGCGGGAATTCAAGGAAAGCCGCTCGCAGGTGACGTTTGCCCTCGGCAACGATATCGCCGGCCAGCCGGTCGTCTCCGATATCTCGCGCCTGCCGCATATGCTCGTCGGCGGTACGACCAACTCCGGTAAATCCGTCTGTATCAACTCGCTTCTGATCAGTTTGATCTACAAATCTCGTCCGGATGAAGTCCGCTTGATCCTCATCGACCCGAAAATGGTCGAATTTGCCTCCTATAACGGCATCCCGCACCTGCTGATCCCGGTCGTCACCGACCCGAAAAAAGCTGCCGGTGCGCTGCAATGGGCGGTCACGGAAATGATGCAGCGCTACAAGCGCTTCAACGAACTGGGCGTGCGCAACTTCACCGAGTACAACGACGCCTGCGATCGCTTCAACGCGGCTGCTGCCGAAGAAGCGGCGGCGCAGGCCGAAGCCGACGAAGCGCCGTTCGACCTCGACGAATCGACCGGTGAAGTCATCGAAAACGTCTTGAAGCCGAGCTTTGAGAAGATGGCGCGCATCGTCATCGTCATCGACGAGCTCGCCGACCTGATGATCGTCTCGCCGGGCGAGGTCGAAGAATCGATCTGCCGCATCGCGCAGATGGCGCGTGCCGCCGGCATGCACCTGATCGTCGCTACCCAGCGCCCGTCGGCCGACGTCATCACCGGCCTGATGAAGGCGAACATCCCCTCGCGTATCGCGTTCTCCGTCGCCAGCGGCATGGAATCGCGCATCATTCTCGACCAAATCGGTGCCGAACGCCTGATCGGCCGCGGCGATATGCTGTTTTCGCCGATCGGCTCCAATAAGCCCACGCGCATTCAGGGCTGCTACGTTTCCAGCGCGGAGATCGATGCGGTCGTGGAATACGTCAAGAGCGAAAACGCCGTCGAGTATTCGAGCGACGTGCTTGCGCAGGTCGACCGTGCGGCGCAAAACGTCGGCGGCAAGAAGGGCCGCGGCGGCAGCGCTGCTGCGCGCGAAGAAAGCGGCGGAGCCGGCGACGACGATGTCGACGAGCTCTTCAACGACGCGGTCAGCATCGCCGTCGAGAGCGGGCGCGTGTCCACCTCGATGCTGCAGACTCGTCTGAAGCTGGGCTACGCCCGCGCGGCGCGCATCGTCGATCAGATGGAAAGCTGCGGGATCATCGGCCCGTTCGAAGGGCAGAAGCCGCGCCAGATCCTGATCTCCAAAGAAGATTGGGCAGAAATGCGCTATCGCCGCGAAAACATGGAATAAGCGTCTCTCCGTTCCGCTCTGCGGAGCTATAACCCATAAATTCACACAATTATTTCAAGGAGGAACCCCAAATGCATTGCACCGAAACTCTGATGTGGAAAGAAATCAACGAATCCGCCGTTGGCTGCCGCGCTGCCAAAGCCGCCGATACGGCCATCATCGCCGACATCGTCCGCGCTGTGAAGAAAAAGAAGGTCGCCGGCGTTACGATCGCTGCCCGCGGCACCTCTGACCACGCCGGCTTCTTTGCCAAATACCTGATCGAAACGAAGATCGGTCTGCCGGTTTCGCTGGCCGCTCCGTCGGTCTACACCGTCTACGACGGCGCTCTGTGCCTCAAAAATCAGCTCGTCATCGGCCTGTCGCAGAGCGGCCACGCTGCCGACGCGATCGAAGTCCTGACCCGCGCCCGCGCCGCCGGCGCCGTCACCGTCGCTATCACCAACGATCCGACCTCCCCGATGGCTGAATGCGCCGAATTCCACCTCGACTGCGTGCAGGGCCCGGAAAAATCCGTCGCCGCCACCAAGACCTTCATTGGCGAGCTCTATCTGGTGCTCGCGCTGGTCGCGAAGTGGTCGGGTGCCGCCGAACTCAAGGATGCGCAGAAACGCGTTCCGGCGATCATCGAAAAGGTCTACAAGATGTCTGAATACATCGAGCAGCTTGCGATGCGTTACCGCTTCATCAACGACAGCTTCGTCCTCGCCCGCGGCTACGCCTACTCGCTCGCGTTTGAATTTGCGCTCAAGACCCAGGAAACCTGCTACATCCGCAGCCGCGGCTACGCCACCAGCGACTTCTACCATGGTCCGGTCGCGCAGATCTCGGCCGGCACGCCGGTCTTCCTCTTCGCCCTCAGCGACAAACTGACCGAAGACTCCCACAAGATGCTCGACCGCGTCAAGGAAATGGGCGGCGACGTCTTTGCCTACACGACCGACGCCGGTATCCTCGCCAAGGCCGACAGCGGTATCCTGCTGCCGGAATGCGACGAAATCAGCGCGATCTTTGCCGCCAGCACGGCGATGCAGCTCTTCGCCTGCGCGCTGTCGGTTGCCCGCGGCCTGAACCCCGACCAGCCGCGCGGCCTCTCGAAGGTCACCATCACGAAGTAACACATCCCGCACCGCACGGTCTGTCTGCGGGCAGACCGTGCGGTGAGTATCGTACCCGCCGCTCAAAAATAGGCGGAGAAACGGAGTCACTATGGTTAACAGCATGACCGGTTACGGGCGCGCGTCCGTGACCTTCGGCGATAAAACGATCACGGCGGAACTGCGCTCGGTCAACAACCGCTACCTCGACTGCACGGTGCGCTGCCCGCGCCTGTACGCATTCCTGGAAGAACCGGCGAAAGCCCGGCTGAAAGCGGCCGGCGTCACGCGCGGCAAGGTCGATATGTTCATCGGCATCGAATACGCCGCCGGCGACAGTGAGGTCTGCATCAATGCCGGTGCGGTCAACGCGTATCTGGCTGCGCTGAAGGAAATGACCGAGGAATACGGCCTCAAGGATGACGTTTCGGCGATGGGTGTGGCCCGTCTGCCCGACGTCTTTACCGTGAAAAAAGTGGAAGAAGACCGCGATCAACTGTTGGTCGACGTCTGCACGGTGCTCGATCAGGCGATCGCTGCGTTTGTGGCGATGCGTCAGACCGAAGGCAGCGCGCTTCGCGCCGACGTGCTGGCCAAAACGGACGAGCTGGAACGCATGAAATGTGCCGTGCGCGAGCGGATGCCGCTGGTCGTCAGCGAATACCGCGAAAAGCTGCTGGCGAAAATGCGTGAGCTGCTCGGCGACCGCCAGGTCGACGAATCGCGCATCCTGACCGAAGCGGCGATCGTCGCCGACCGCGTTGCCACCGACGAAGAGACGGTGCGCCTCGAAAGCCACTTCACGCAGCTGCGCGCGCTGCTCGATTCCAACGAGCCCGTGGGCAGAAAACTCGACTTTTTGGTGCAGGAGATCCACCGCGAGATCAATACGATCGGTTCCAAGGCCTCGGATCTGACGGTGACGAAACTGATCCTCGATATGAAAGCGGAACTGGAAAAGATCCGCGAACAGATCCAGAACATCGAATAAAGGCCGGCAGCATACGCCGGAGGAACAGGTGAAGGATTATGAACGGATTACAACTGGTCAATATCGGCTTTGGCAATATGGTGTCGGCCGGGCGCATCATTTCGATCGTCAGCCCCGAATCGGCGCCGATCAAGCGCATTATTTTGGATGCGCGCGACAGAAGCATGCTGATCGATGCGACCTATGGCCGCCGTACCCGTGCGGTCATCGTCACCGACAGCGACCACGTGATTCTCTCGGCGATCCAGCCCGAGACGATCGCACACCGCGTGGCCGATCAGACCGACGACGAAGACGATGAAGAGGAGACGCTCGAAGACGGGCAGTAAACCACCATGGAACAGACGAAAACTTGCGGAAAAGGCTTGCTTTTGGTGCTGTCGGGGCCTTCGGGCGTCGGCAAAGGCACCGTGATCAACGCGCTGAAAACGCTGTGCCCGCAGCTTTTGGGCAGAGAGATCTCGGTTTCGATCTCCAAAACCACGCGCAAACCGCGCGTCGGCGAAGAAGAAGCCGTACATTATTATTTTACCGACCGTGAGACCTTCCTTGCCGATGTGGAAAAGGGTGCGTTCTACGAACACGCCGAGTACGCCGGCAATCTCTACGGCACGCCGCGTGCACCGATCGAAGAAAAAATCAACGCCGGCGGTGTGGTCGTGCTCGATATCGATACGCAGGGCGCATTCCAGGTGCGGGCCTCCGGTGCGGATGCCATGCTCGTGTTTTTGCTCCCGCCGTCGATGGAAGAACTCGAAAACCGTCTGCGCGGCCGCAAGACTGAAGCCGAAGAGGCGATCTGCAAACGGCTGACGATCGCGCGCAAAGAATGTGCGCTGGCGCCGCAGTTTGACGAGACGGTCTACAACATCGAGGTCGAAACGGCGGCCAGAGAGATCTGTGCGCTGATCGAGAAAAAACTTGCGCAAATCAACGAATAACCATAGAAACAGAACAAAACAGAACACAGGAGTGGACTAATTATGCTGTATCCTACCCTTGAATCGCTGGTCGACATCATCGGCAACCGCTATCTGCTCGTCAACGTGACGGCCAAGCGTGCCCGTGAGATCGCCAATGCCGCTGCCGAAAACGGCGAAAAACTCGAATACAAGCCGGTCAAGATCGCTGTTCAGCAGATCTATGAAGAAGGCATCGCGCCGGCGGCTGTTGCCGAAGAACCGGCGGAAGCCGAGGCCGAAGAAGCGGTCGAAGCCGCCGAATAAGGTCTGCCGGCAAGGCGGATCTCTGCAGTTTCAGTGAAGGAGGGCAGTCGATATGGTAAAGTCCGTTCTGGTCGCGGTAAGGGCGGAGAGCTATGTCTATGACCGCCCTTATTCCTATTTTATCCCCGCCGGGCTTACGCGCGCGGTTTTGCCGGGTATGCGCGTTTTGGTGCCGTTTGGCCGCGGCAACCGCATGGTCCAGGCGGTCGTTTTGAGCGTGAAGGACGAGGATTCCTCCGAGGGCAAAAAGCCGATCGGCGAGATCCTCGACGACGCTCCGGTGATTGGCGAGCGCGAGTTAAAGCTCGTCCTCTGGATGCGCGACAAGTATTTTTGCACCTGCTTCGATGCGTTCCGCCTTTGCATTCCCGCCGGCAGCGATATCCGGCAGGAGGTGCGGTACGCGTACCGCGCGGATTACGATGGAAAACCGTTGGCTGACGGCCATTTTGCCGCGCCTGTGCTCGCATTCGTGCGGGAAAAGGGCGGGGAAGTGACGCTTGCGGTCATCGAAAAGGAATTCGGTGAACAAACGGCGGCGCAAAGTCTGGAACTGCTGGTCAAGAAAAAAATGCTCGCAAGCCGTCAGCACGCGCTGCTTGCGAGCCACGACAAAACCGTGACCTATGCGCGCCTGACGGAAAATCTGGCAGTCGGGCGGCTGGGAAAATCGCAGGCGGCGGTCGTCGATTATCTGCGCACGAGCGGTGAAGCGGCGGTCAAGGAGATCGTTTACTATACCGGTGCGTCGTCGGCGACAGTCAAAACGCTGGCGCAGCGCGGCGTGATCGAGCTCTCGGAGCGCGAGGTTTTGCGCCTGCAGGCACCGACCGTGAGCGGCAAGGCGCTGCTGCCCGATCCGCAGCTCAACGACGAGCAAACGGCGGTGTTTGAACTCCTCAAAGATGCGGTCGACGCCTCCAAACCGTCGGCGGCGTTGCTGCACGGTGTGACCGGCAGCGGAAAAACGCTGGTGTATATCAGCCTGATCCGCCATTGCCTGCGCCAAGGCAAGCAGGCGATCGTTTTGGTGCCCGAAATCGCTCTGACTCCGCAGCTTTTGCAGCTGCTTTACAACTATTTTGGCGACCGCGTGGCCGTTCTGCATTCCGGACTGGGCACGGGGGAACGCTATGACGAGTGGAAACGCATCCGCACCGGCCGTGCCGACGTCGTTGTCGGAACGCGTTCGGCGATTTTTGCCCCGTTGGAAAAGCTGGGGCTGATCGTCATCGATGAGGAACAGGAAAACTCGTACAAATCCGAACAGTCGCCGCGTTACCACGCGCGCGACGTCGCAAAATTCCGCGCCGTCCAAGCCGGTGCGCTACTCCTGCTCGGTTCGGCTACGCCGTCGGTCGAGAGTATGTACGCCGCGAAATGCGGAAAATATGCGTACCTGCGCATGGAAAACCGTTTCGGCGGCGTGAAGCTGCCGGAAGTTACGTTTGCCGATATGAAGCGCGAGCTGAAAAACGGCAACGAGACCCACATCAGCGAGGAACTGCGCGCTGCCATCGCCGCGAATTTAGCAGCAGGCGAGCAGAGCATCCTCTTTTTAAACCGCCGCGGTGCCAGCCGTTATATGATCTGCAAAAATTGCGGCTACGTGCCGCAGTGCGAGGCGTGCTCGGTGGCCATGACCTATCATTCCGCCAACCATCGGCTGATGTGTCACTATTGTTCGCGCTCGATCCCCGCCTACGAATACTGTCCGCAGTGCGGCAGCGGGTATATCACCCGGGAAGGCATGGGAACGCAGCGCATCGCCGAAGAACTGGAAGCGCTCTTTGGCGACGTCGGCATTATCCGCATGGATGCCGACACGACCGGCGGCAGCCATACGCACGAATCGCTGCTCGCCCGGTTCAAAAAAGAAAAAGTGCCGATCCTGCTCGGAACGCAGATGATCGCCAAGGGGCTGGATTTTGAAAGCGTCACGCTGGTCGGCGTCATCGACGGTGACCAAGCGATGAATGTGCCGGATTTCCGCGCCGGCGAGCGCGCATTTTCGCAGCTGACGCAGGTCGTCGGCCGTGCGGGGCGCGGTCAGCGCGCCGGACGCGCCGTTATCCAGACGTATTCGCCCGAAAATCCGCTTCTGCAGCTTGCAGCCGCGCAGGACTACGACCGCTTCTACGAAAAAGAGATCGCGTTCCGCCAAACGCTTGGCTATCCGCCGTTCTGCGATCTGCTGCGCTTTACCCTGACCGGCATCGAAAACAGCCGTGTGATGGCGTCGGCGCGCCTGCTCTGCGAGATGCTCCGGCCCGGGCTTTCGCCGACGGATACGCTCTACGATCCTGCGGCTGCGCCGATCTTTAAGCAAAACAACAAATACCGCTACCAGGTCGTTCTGAAAACGACCGAAACCAAATCCCTGCGCGATATGGTTGCCGCAACGCTCAAGGCCTTTATGGCCGATCGGCGCACGACCGGGATCACGGTTACGGCGGAATTCAACCCGCAGAATTAAAATTGCTGATAACGCCGGCAACGGCGAGACGATAGAAATTTGGGAGGAAAAACTATGGCAGTGCTGGAAATCCGCAAAAAAGGCGACGAATGCCTGACGAAAAAATGCCACGCGGTGACGGTGTTTGACCGCCGCCTCAAGCTTCTGCTGCGCGATATGCGCGATACTCTGATCGATTCCAACGGTGTCGGTCTGGCAGCACCGCAGGTCGGGATCTTGCGCCGTATCTTTTTGGTCAACGACGACGGCGACATCCGCGTCTATATCAACCCGCAGATTTTGGAGCGCAAGGGCGAACAGCATCCGGTCGAGGGCTGCCTGAGCGTGCCGAACGTGTTTGGCAAGGTCGTGCGCCCGATGTACGTCAAGATCGCCGCACTCGACGAAAACGGCGAACCGTTTGAAGAAGAAGCCGAAGGCCTGATTGCCGAGTGCTTCGAACACGAATACGAACACCTTGACGGCCATCTGTTCGACGAAAAGGTCTACGAATTTGTCGAACCCGACGGTGAAGACGACGAATAAACGGAGGCGAAAGACCGTGGCAAACGGCAAAGAATTGCGCATTTTATTTATGGGAACGCCGGATTTTGCGGCGGCCTCTTTAGAATATCTCATTCAGAACGGTTATACAATCGTCGGCTTGGTTTGCCGCGCCGATAAGCCAAAGAACCGGGGTATGCAGATCATGCCCCCACCTTGTAAGCTGGTGGCCGGTGCCGCTGGCCTTCCGATCTATCAGCCGGAAACGCTGAAAGATGGGTCTTTCCAGTCGGTTCTGGACGAAACGCAGCCGGATCTGATCGTCACCGTCGCCTACGGTCGTCTGCTGCCGCAGTACGTGCTCGACTATCCGAAATACGGCTGCATCAATCTGCACGGCTCTTTGCTGCCGAAGTACCGCGGTGCCGCGCCGATTCAGCGCGCCGTGATGAACGGCGATGCGGTCACCGGCGTGACGACGATGTTTCTCTCGCTGGCGATGGACGAGGGCGATATGCTCCTGAAAAAAGAAACGCCGATCGGCCCGGACGAAACCGCAGGTGAGCTGATGGGTCGCCTTGCCGTGCTCGGAGCGCCCGTGCTGGCGGAAACGATCGACAAGATTGCCGACGGAACGATCGTGCGCACGCCGCAGAACCACGCCGAGGCGACCTATGCGGCGATGCTCGACAAAGCCGAAGGCCGCATGGATTTTGCCAAGTCGGCGCAATCGCTCTACTGTGTCTACCGCGGTCTGACGCCCGCACTCAGCGTTTCGTCGACGTTCCGCGGAAAATCCGTCAAGATCACCGCAATGCACCCTGCCAACGAGGCGTTTGCCGGAGCGGCGGGCGAGATCGTGCGCGCCGACAAAAATGGGATCGTCGTCTCGTGCGGCGAAGGTGCGCTCGTTGTGACCGAGCTTGCCCCCGAGGGCAAACGCGCGATGGCCGCCGGTGACTTTATCAATGGCCGACAGGTCAAGACCGGTGAATTTTTCGGCGCGTAAGATACGAAACAAAAAGTAAGGAAGAAACTATGCTGACAACACTGCCGCCGGAGGGAAAAAAGGATATACTTTCGCTGCGCGCGCCCGAGCTCGAGGCCGAATTAACCGCACTTGGGCTGCCCAAATTTCGCGCAAGGCAGGTTTTTCTGCGCCTGCACCGTTACGAGTGGCAGAGCTTCGACGATTTTACCGAGCTGCCCAAGGATCTGCGGACAAAGCTCGACGAGACTTATGCGCTGCCCTGCGCCGAGATCGTGCGGCGGCAGGAATCGGCGATCGACGGCACGGTTAAGTACCTGTTTCGTCTGCGCGACGGCCATTGCGTCGAGAGCGTTCTGATGAAATACAAACACGGCAACACCCTTTGCGTTTCCACGCAGGTCGGCTGCAAGATGGCCTGTGCGTTCTGCGCCTCCGGGCTCGACGGGTTTGTGCGGCATCTGACGGCCGGAGAAATGTTGATGGAGATCGCGTCCGCCCGCCGCGACAGCGGTGAGCGCGTCGACGGCATTGTGATGATGGGAACGGGCGAACCGCTCGATAATTTTGCCGCTTCGGTCGATTTTATCCTGCTTGCCGGCGAAAAAGACGGTTTTTCGATCGGCCAGCGCCATATTTCACTTTCTACAAGCGGACTGGTGCCGAAGATCTACGATCTTGCCAAGCTCGACCTCGGCATCACCCTTTCGGTATCGCTGCACGCCACGCGGGATGCGGTGCGCAACGATCTGATGCCCGTCAATCGCCGTTACCCGATTGCCGAACTCGTCAAGGCGGCGACGGATTACCAGAAAACGACTGGGCGGCGCGTCTCGTACGAATACGCGGTCATGGCCGGCGTCAACGATTCATCCCGCGAGGCCGACGAACTCGCGCATCTGCTGCGCGGAACGGGAGCGCACCTGAACCTGATCCGTTTGAACGAAGTCAAGGAGACGAAGTTCAAGGCCTCTGCCGAACAACGGCTGCAGCAGTTTGTGAAGATGCTCGAGGCCCGCGGCCTGCACGTGACGGTGCGCCGCCGGCTGGGTGCCGATATCGACGGTGCGTGCGGTCAGCTGCGGCGGTCGGTGCAGCTGGAGACTCAAAAATAAGCGATTCTTGTAAAATTCATATTTGCGTGTTACAATAAAAACAGTCCGGAAACAGCGGAGGTGTTCGTATGATTGCAGTTGGCGCGACCGACAAAGGCAGACGGCGCAAAGACAATCAGGATAATTACTATATCGATGTGCAGCATGGCGAAAACCAGGCGTTTCTCGTCGTCGGTGACGGTATGGGCGGCGCCAATTCCGGCGATATCGCCAGCAACATGGCGGTTTCGCTGTTTGCCGCAGAGGTGCGGAAACGCTGCAAACCGGGTATGACCGTTGCGTACATGCGGTCGGTGATGAACGATGCGATCTATCAGGCCAACCGCCTCACCTTTGAAAAATCCAACGAAGACCCGGCCTATGCGGGTATGGGTACGACGATGGTGGCAGCGCTGATCGATGGTGCCGAGGCCTGCATCTTAAACATCGGCGACAGCCGCGCCTACTACGTGACGGAAACGGCGATCCGCCAGATCACCAGCGACCACTCTGTTGCTGCCGAAATGGTGCGCCGGGGCGAACTGAGCGCGGACGAAGCGCGCCAGCATCCCGCCAAAAACTATATCACGCGCGCCGTCGGCACCGAATCGCGCGTTGAACCGGAATTTTTCAAACAAAAAGTTGCGCCGGGCGATGTGATCCTCTTATGCTCGGACGGACTTTCGAATATGCTTTTGGATGAAGAGATCCTCTTTGAGGTCCGATCGGACCGTGATCTGTCCACTTGCCCCGAACGGCTGATCCAAATTGCCAACGACCGGGGCGGACCGGACAACATCACCGTTGTGATGCTGCTGGTCTGATGCCGAAAAAACGCTGAGAGAGGAATCTGTCCGGCTTTGCCGGACATCTGGAGAGCTGTATGAATCATTATTTAGGAAAAGTGCTGGACGGCCGCTACGAGATCATTGAGATCATCGGTACCGGCGGCATGGCCGTTGTTTATAAAGCACGCGACAGAAAACTGAATCGACTGGTGGCCGTTAAGGTCCTGAAGCCGGAGCTGCGAAGCGATACCGAGCTGCGGCGTCGTTTCCATGCCGAAAGCGAGGCTGTTGCGCGGCTGAACCACCCCAACGTCATCAACGTCTTCGATGTTTCGATGAACGATGAAAACGACTATTTTGTCATGGAGCTGATCGACGGCATCACGCTCAAGCAGTATATGACCCAGCGCGGCATCATGTCGATCAAAGAAGTGCTGCACTTCGTGATCCAGACGCTGCGCGGCCTCGAACATGCCCATGCCAAAAAAATCGTCCACCGCGACATCAAACCGCAGAATATTATGATCCTGCGCGACGGCACGGTCAAAGTCACCGACTTTGGCATTGCCCGTGTCACCGGTGCACAGGAAATGACGACCAATCAGGTCAACGCCTTTGGCTCGGTGCACTACATTGCGCCGGAGCAGGCGCGGTGCGAAGCGACCGATGGCCGCGCCGACCTCTATTCGGTTGGTGTCATGCTCTACGAAATGCTCACGGGTGAGCTACCGTATCAGGGCGATACGGCCGTCGCCGTCGCCATGCAGCATATCCGCTCGACGCCGGTGCCGCTGCACGAGGTCAATCCCGATGTTCCCGAAGCGTTGGAAGCGATCACGCTGCACGCGATGTCGGCATCGCTGGACACGCGCTACGCGAGCGCATCGGAACTGATCGACGATCTCGAGGCCTACCGCCGCGATCCGGCCGGCTTTATGCCGACCTTTGCCGTGCCGTCGACCGATGGCGATACCATGCGGTTTGTGCCGATCCCGCAAACCGAACGCCCCGCACCCAAGCCGCAGCCTGTCCGCAAAAAGCAGGAACCGGTCAAGCCGGCAGCCGAGCGCAAGCGCATCAACGTGATGCCCATTGTCGCAGCCGTTTTGCTGCTTTTGGTGCTGGCCGCGGTCGTAGCCGGGCTTTGGCTGATGATTCTGAGCCCCGATTCCAACGGCGACGATGTGACGATCCCGCAGCTCGTCGGCCGCACCTATCAGGCTGTCGCCGAAGACAAATCGCTCGATTTTGAGCTGGTTATCGTCGGCCGACGCCACCACCCGACCTACGACGAAGGTGTTATCATCGAACAAAATCAGCTGGTGGGCAACATCGTCAAGGAGGGTTCGCGGATCGAGCTGATCGTCAGTTTGGGCAAGCGCGTGGAAAGCATGCCCAACTACATCAATTGGGACTACGCCGAAGCCAACAAAGACCTGCGAACGCTGATGGAAAAAACCGTGACCGTGCAGTACAGCTACGAAGCGAGTGAAACGGTCGCACGCAACAATATCATCCGTACGATCCCCATCTCCGGCCAGCCGATCACCGAAGGCGACGTTGTCACCTTCGTCATCAGTCAGGGGACGCATACCGATACCGTGCCGATGCCGCAGCTGATCGGCCTGACCGAAGATCAGGCGCGCAGTCTGCTGTCGCAGTATGGCCTGACGATCGGCATCGTTGACTACGAAGAGACCGACGTTCATGAGCCGGGGCGCGTGCTGGAACAGAGCACACCACCGACGGTTGAGGTGCCTGTGGGGATGACGGTTAATATCACGCTGAGCAAACCGGTCGCGACCGAACCGCCGGCAACTGAACCGCCCGAAACCACCACTGAACCGCCGGAAACGACGACCGAGCCGACCACTGAAGCGACCACCACGGAACCGCCGACCGAACCGCCGACGGAATCCACGACCGAGCCCACCACCGAACCGCCGACGCTGCCGCCGGAAACGACGACGGAACCGCCCGTGACGCCGGAACAGACCACGCCGCCGACATCCGATTCCGAAACCTCCGACACAACCACACCGGAAGTGACGCTGATTCCGTCGGTCAGCCAGTCGACCGCGCCCAGTGAACCGCCTGCAACGCCGGAAGAAACGACCAAGGCCGGCTTTGTTGATTGGACGCTGATTCTGCCGCAGGGCGTGGAGTTCCCCGAACAGTATCTGCTGGAGATCTACGCGGACGGCACGCCGATTTATACCGGCACCGTTTCCAAAACCGACGGCTCGCTGACGCTGCGCATCCACGGCGACGGCAACGTCAAGATCGAAGCCTATATCGATACCTCGCTCTATAAAACCGAGACGATCACAATTTCGTAAGAAAGGCAGACTGTTGCATGCCGCAGGGAAAAATTGTCAAAACATCCAGCACGCTGTTCACGGTGCGCAGTGCAGACGGTCTGTTTGCCTGTCGGCCGCGCGGACGGTTCCGTCTCGACGGGCTTGTGCCGCTTGCGGGTGATGAGGTGCTGTTTGAACCGCGCAAGGACGGTAGCGGCGTCTTAACGCAGATTCTGCCGCGCAAGAATGCGCTCGTGCGGCCGCCTGTGGCCAATGTCGACCGTCTGATCATCGTGATCTCAGCCGCTCCGCCGGTGACGGCGCGGCTGCTGATCGATTCGATGACGGCGTTGGCGGAATTTTATGAAATCGAACCGATCCTTTGCCTCAACAAAACCGATCTCGATCCCGGCACCGAGCTTGCTGAGCTCTACGCTTCGCTCGGCTACAAGCTGATTGCCGTCAGTGCGGCGACCGGAGCGGGGCTAGAAGAACTGCGCGAGACGATGCGCGGTGCGTTCTGTGTGCTCACGGGCAACTCCGGCGTGGGCAAATCGAGCATCATGAACGCTCTCTATCCCGGGTTCGACGCCCGTACGGGCGAGTTAAGCGAACGCATCGGCCGTGGCCGCCAGACCACGCGCCACGTCGAGCTGCTCGAGACCGCCGACGGCGGCTATGTCGCCGATACGCCGGGGTATTCGAGCTTTGACGCGATCGAAATGGAAATGACCGAGCCTAAGCGTCTGCAATTTTGCTTCCCCGAGTTTGAACCCTATCTCGGGAACTGCCGCTATTCCGACTGCGCCCACGCTAAAGATGACGACTGTGCGGTTCGCGCGGCGGTGGCGGCCGGGAAAATCTGCGAAACGCGCCACGAAAGCTACGTCAGACTCTATAACCGAGTAAAGGATCTGAAGGAATGGGAAAAATAAAACGTATCCTGCCGCTTTTGCTGGCGATGCTTTTGATTGTGCCGCTGGCGGCCTGTGGGTCGGGCGCGGACACGATGCCGGAACGACAGTTTTTTGCGATGAATACATACATGGTCATCCGTGCCGAGGGTGAGAATGCCGAGACGGCAATTGCAGCGGCCGAAGAAACGGTGTACGCCGTGGAAACGGAACTCGAGGTGCGCGTGATTGCGCCGACGGGAACTGTCAGCCGACTGAATGCCGCCAACGGTGCTGCCGTCAGTGCGAGCCCGGAGCTGATCGATCTCCTGAAAACCGCGCAGGCGGCAAATGCCGAAACCAACGGCGCATTTGATATCACGCTTTACCCGCTCTCTAAATTGTGGGATTTCACCGGCACTGGTTACATTCCGACGGCCGAAGAGCTCAGTGAAGCGCTGAAACTGACCGGAGCGGAAAAGCTGGTGATTGATGAAGCCGCCAAAACTGTCCGCCTGACCGATGGTGCGCAGATCGACCTCGGCGCGATCGCCAAAGGCTACGTCGCCGACCGCATTGCGGCCGATATGAAGGCTGCGGGGATTGCGCGCGCACTTTTGAATCTGGGCGGCAACGTGCTGGTGATCGGCAGCCGTGCCGAAGGGGAGCCTTGGCGCGTGGCGGTGGCCGACCCGAAGAATACCGAAAACGTTGTCGGTGTGCTCGCCGTGACCGACAAAGCCGTCGTCACCAGTGGAACCTACGAACGCTTTTTCATGGACGGTGCCGTGCGCTATCACCATTTGCTTGATCCCAAAACCGGCAAACCGGCGCGAACGGGTTTGGAGAGCGTGACGATCGTCTGCGACAGCGCCGAGCGCGCCGATATCCTCTCGACCGCTTTGTTTGTTATGGGTGAGGAAAAGGCGCTGGAATTTTGGAAGCAGGACGGCGGATTTGAGATGATTTTGATCCGCGAAGATAAGACCATGGTGATCACGGCACCGCTGCGTGCGCAGTTTGAAGAAACTGCCGGCACGGGCTATAAGATCGAAGTGGCGGAATGACAACAAAAAAAGATCGGGATACGAGAGTATCTGAAATAGTCAATAGTTAGTAGACACAAAAAAGGAACACATTAAGCTGCCAGTTCAATTCTGTATTGGACTGGCGGTTTTCTTTTGAGCTTTCGCACAGGACGAATGTAATTAAAGTAGTAAATGGT
>SVLQ01000010.1 GCA_015067825.1 Oscillospiraceae bacterium
AAACCGAGCCCCCGGTGACCTCTTCCGAAGAAGAACCCCCGGTCAGCTCCTCCAGCGAAACTGAACCCCCGGTGACTTCCTCTGAAGAAGAACCCCCGGTCAGCTCCTCCAGCGAAACCGAGCCCCCGGTGACCTCTTCCGAAGAAGAACCCCCGGTCAGCTCCTCCAGCGAAACCGAGCCCCCGGTGACCTCTTCCGAAGAAGAACCTCCGGTCAGCTCCTCCAGCGAAACTGAGCCCCCGGTGACCTCCTCTGAAGAAGAACCCCCGGTCAGCTCCTCCAGCGAAACTGAACCCCCGGTGACCTCTTCTGAAGAAGAACCGCCGGCAATCACCACTACGGAAACTGAACCGCCGGTTGTGACTACTCCGGAAGAAACCACCACGGAAACCACCACGGCTGCCACCGAAGAAGAACCCCCGGCAATTACCACAAAGCGCCCGGTTATCATTATTATCAGAACCACGACCGTGACGACGGCTGAAACCACGACGGAAGAAGAACCGCCGGCAGTGACCGAGACCGAGCCCGAACCGGTTGTCACCGAAACCGAACCTGAACCGATCGTCACCGAAACCGAGCCCGAACCGGTCGTTACCGAAACTGAGCCCGAACCGGTCGTCACTGAAACCGAGCCTGAACCGATCGTTACCGAACCGGCTGAAACTGAACCGGCTGAAACTGAACCGGCAACGACCGAAGAAGAGATCGAAATCGAAGACCCCGAAGTCCCGCTGGATGATGGCAACGACATCCCCTACACCGGCGACGATAGCACCCAGAAGACGATCCTCTTCACGGCTGTGATGGTCTTTGCGGCAATCGGCATGGCGGTCCTCTGGATCGGCGGCAGAAAAGCTGCGAAACGCTAAATTACCTCCCTTTCTATACGGATAATAGCTCAAGTGAAAGCCGGCGTCGGAATCCATCCGGCGCCGGTTTTCCTGTGAAGTGTGTTACAAGCCGAAAAGAAAACTGTGTTTATTTTTTCAAATGTAACGCTCAAGAAACGTGCGGTATGGTATAATAAAAGTAAGAGAAAGGTCGAATGTTATTCCGGCAAATTGAGAGGAGGAAATCGCCCTTGACCGAAAATTTAATCCTGCGGGCATCTCCAAATCTCTTGTGCATCTGTGTGGATGCCGACGGTAGCGACTATTTCTACCGGATGTATCACTGCCTGACCGAAACACCGATTGTTTCCCATGAACTTGGATATTTGATTTTGGAAGCCGACAATGTGTTTGGCCGGGTTCGCTGCCCGCAGGCAGCCGTGGCCGACCGCAGCTTCCGTGACCGCTCGACAAGGGCAGAAAATTTTGTTCCCGAAGAAAGGAATTTGCCAATGTGCGAACATGATCTCACCAACCGGCGCGGCGAAAAGGGGACATTTGTCGTCCACGTACAGTATCGGCAGAATGCCACCTGGCAGGGAACGGTCGTCTGGGCCGATAAAAACAAATCGCAGCAATTCCGCAGTGCGTTGGAACTGATGAAACTCATCGACAGCGCTTTGGACGAAAGCGAAGCATAGTATCTTGGGTCCTCCAACCCGTCGGGAGCTGTCTTGCAGTTTGCGCTGTAAGGCAGCTCTTTCCATTGCCGAATTCGCCTTTCTGCGCGAAAAACCGCAGCGAATGATAGCATTTTTATGCGCGGTATGGTATAATATCAGCAAAGAACATTTCTGCGGCGCTACCGGGTGCCGCCTGATAAACGGATGGAAAATTCTATGGATAAACGAAAAATCATTCGCATTGTGCTTTTCTGCCTATTCGCCGTGATTTTCTGCGTAGCGGGTTATAATCTGATCAAAGTCAAGCTCGAATACCGCGAAAACGAGCAGATTTATTCCGATGCCGTCGACCAGTTCCTGATCTACACACCGACGGAACCGCCCACGACCCAAGTGACGACGACGTCTGTGCCCACAACGCCGCCGACGACTGCAACAACCACGCAAACCTCGGCAACCTCGGTCTCCTCAACTGCTCCGGGCGAGGTAACGACCACCTCCGAAACGACGACAGTACCTCCGGAAACCACAACAGAAACCTCGACCGAGGCCACTACCGCCGCGACCGAGCCAATCCCCACCTATCCGAACTTCACGCTTGATTGGGCGGCGCTGAAAGCGGCCAACCCGGATATTGTGGCGTGGATCTGGCAGTCGGGCACGACGATCAACTATCCCGTGCTCAAGAGTGATACGAACGACGAATATCTCTACACAACCTATAACTACAAATACAGCCGCCTCGGTAGCATCTTCCTCGACTGGCGCTCTTCGCTCGACCGCGCCAATCCGGTGATCTACGGTCACAACGCCGGCAACGGCATGATGTTTGCCACGCTGGTGAAGTACCGGGGCTGGGAGTACTTCAACCAAAACCGCTATTTCTATATCATCACCGAAAACGGCGTCGAGAAGTACGCGGTGTTTTCGGCCTACAAAGTCAAAACTTCCAGCGATACCTATACGTTCCAGTTCGACAGCGATACGAGCTATGCGGCCTATCTCGAAAAGATTCGGCTCAGAAGCGCCTATAACATGGGCGTGAGCGTGAGCCCGACCGACCACATCGTCACGCTGTCGACCTGCACCAACACCGGCGAGGAGGACCGCTACGTCGTCCACGCCAAACGCATTGAAGGATGAGGGTTGCATGAAACAAACCATGTCGCCGGCGCAGATCTCTGATTTCTGTTTTGAGCTTTCGCTCGTTTTCAAAGCGGGTATCCCGCTTTCTGAGGGCGTGGGGCTGGTTGCTGCGGGCGAACGAGACGAGGCGCTGCGCATAAGGCTGACGAAAATTGCCGAAGCGCTGGAGTTGGGCGAGTCGCTGTCGGCGGCGCTGTGCGCCTCCGGCTTGTTCCCAGCGTATCTGACGGATATGTGCGCGGTCGGCGAAGAGACCGGCCGCACCGAGCAGGTCTTGTCTGCGCTCTCTGCCCACTATGAGCGGCGGGCGTCGATCGCCAAAACGATCCGCCGCGCCGTCTTTTATCCGGCACTTTTAATGGTCGTGATGCTCTTCGTCGTTGTCCTGCTGGTGACGAAGGTCATGCCGATCTTTGCCGACGTGTTTGCCCGTCTGGGCGGATCGATGTCGCCAATGGCAACGGCGATCCTTGATTTTGGCGCGTGGCTGAACCGCTGGTGGATGATCCCGGCGGCTGTGCTCGTGCTCATCGTTGCAGCTGTCATCGCGGCGGTCAAGATCCCTGCCGTGCGCGAGTGGTTTGCTGCCCGCGGGATCTCGCGGAGACTCGCGCAAACGGTCGCCTCGGCGCGGTTTGCCTCGGTAATGGCGATGACGATGGCGGGCGGTCTGGCAGTCGAAGAATCGCTGGCGATGGCCGAATCGGTGACCGATAGCCGCGCCATGCGCGAAAAAATTGCTGCCTGCCGCAAACTGAGCGAATCCGGCCGCAATTTCGGCGAAGCCGTCGGCGAAAGCGGCGTTCTGAAGCCGATGGATGCCCAAATGCTGGCAATCGGCCTGCGCACGGGCAGCGGCGACGCCGTGATGGAAGAGATCGCGCGCCGCGGTGAGCAGGCTGTGGCCGACGAGACTGAAGCAATGCTTGCGCGCGTGGAGCCGGCGATCGTGATCGTCATGGTCGTGCTGGTGGCGGCGATCCTCGTTTCGGTGATGCTGCCGCTGATGTCCGTGATGGCAACGCTTTAGCCTATGAAGAGGCGGGGATTTTTGACCCGGCTGCTGCCGACGATCCTTTTGCTGATCGTCGCGGCACTTGCCGTCTGGGGGATCGCACAGACGGCGGCGACGAGCCGGGAAACCGAACTGGAGCAGGCCTACGAGAGCATTCGCCGCGCCGTCGTCACCTGCTATGCGATCGAGGGGCGCTACCCCCAAAGCTATGAATACTGCAAAGAACACTACGGCGTGCGCATCGACGAGGAAAAATACACGGTGATCTATACGGTGTTTGCCTCCAACCTGATGCCCGACGTGACGATTTTGGAAAACGAATAATTTTTGGAAAGGGGAGAGAGGCGGATGAAGCGGAGCGGGCACAAAGCGACGATCGATCTGGTCGCCGCGCTGCTGTTGTTTTGTGTGTACAGCGGATGCGTGCTCTTGTGCCTGATGACGGGTGCATCCGTCTACCGCCGCACGCTCGATTCGACCCAAGCGCAGTTTTCCGAGCGCACGACCCTTTCGTATCTCACTGCGCGTGTGCGCGCTTATAATACCGCCGGCGGCGTTTCGGTGACGCGCTTTGGCGACGGCGATGCGCTCGTGCTCGCTAACAAAGCCGAAGCCCCCTACGTCACCTACGTTTACTGCTGCAGCGGTCAGCTCTGCGAGCTCTATACCGATCCCGCCCTCGCTCTCCCGCCCGAAGCAGGCGAGATCATTGCGCCATCCGCGCCGATGCGTGTCGAAACGGTGGGGCGCATGCTGAAGATCGCACTCGGCGAGGCCGAGCCGATCTTCGTTTCGTTGACGAGTGTGCCGGAGGTGAACCGATGAACCGCCCGACCGAACGCTCCCGCACCACGCTTTTTCTGATCGAACTGGCGATCGCGCTCGGTGTGTTCGCCTTTTGCGCCGCGGTCTGCCTCGGCGTGTTCGGCACGGCCAAACGCCTCACCCGCGAAAGCGAAGCCTTGAACGGCGCTTCGGTGGCTGCGCAATCGGCTGCCGAGTGCTACAAAGCCACCGACGGCGATCTGGCAGCCTGCGCCGCGCTCTTGGGTGCCAAATCCGAAAACGGCGTGCTCACGCTCAACTACGACGAAAACTGGCGGCGCACCGCCGAAAACGCCGCCTTCGTGCTCGTGCTCACCCCTCGTGAAGACCGCCATGCCGAGGTTACCGTGTTTGCTGCGGGTTCGGATGCCCCGGTCTTTTCGCTGACGGCATCTTATTTTGGTGAGGGGGTGCAGCCGTGAACGAGCGCCGCCCGATTCGCCTGCACGTCGGCATGGCCACGATCGTAACGATCTTCTCCGTTTTGTGCCTGACGATCTTCTCCGTGCTGACGCTCCTGTCGGCACATTCCGAAAAACAGCTGGCCGAGGTCTCGGCCGAGGCGATCCGCAGCTACTACGCGGCCGAAACCGCCGTCTGCGACCGCCTGACCGCGCTCCGGTGCGGCGAACCCGACGCATCCGTTACGGTATTTGACCGCGGCGGAACCACCTGTTATCTGCTCACCGAACCGATCGACCATGCGCGCCTGCTCGTCTGCGTGGCGCGCGCCGAGGCCGACGGCATTGCGGTGCTCGCCATAACGGTCGAAAACGCCGCCGAGTGGATGCCGCAGACGCATATCAACGTATGGATCGGCCAGTAGCCGCCGAAAGGAGTGCTTTTGGATGACTGAGATCAAGTCTCTTTTGGAACGCGCCGTCAGCGCGTGTGCTTCCGATATCTTTATCGTCGCGGGCTTTCCCGAATCGTTCAAGATCGGTGGAAAACTCACGCCGCAGGGGAGTGAAAAAATCACGCCCGAGCGCTCGCGCGGGCTGATCACGGCGCTTTTTGCCCTCGCCGAACGCGAAATGGATACCTATCTCGCCAGCGGCGACGACGATTTTTCGTTCTCGATCCCGGGTCTGTCGCGGTTCCGCGTCAGCGCCTACCGCCAGCGCAATTCGCTGGCGGCGGTCGTGCGCGTCGTCTCCTTCGGCATCCCCGATTACCGCGAACTCCATATCCCCGAAGCCGTCATGGCCGCCGCCGAAAAAACCAAGGGTCTGATCTTGGTCACGGGTACGGCCGGCAGTGGCAAATCGACCACGCTCGCCTGCCTGATCGACCGCATCAACACCAACCGCAGCGGCCACATCATCACGCTCGAAGACCCGATCGAATATCTGCACCGCAACAAACAGTGCATCGTCAGCCAGCGCGAGATCGCCCACGACACCGAAAACTACGTCGCCGCGCTCCGCGCCGCCCTGCGCCAAGCGCCCGATGTGATCTTCGTCGGCGAAATGCGCGACTACGAAACGATCAAGATCGCCATGACCGCCGCCGAAACGGGCCACCTCGTCATCTCCACGCTCCATACCGTCGGCGCGGCCAACACGATCGACCGCATCATCGACGTGTTCCCGCCCAACCAACAGCCGCAGATCCGCGTTCAGCTTGCCATGCTCCTGCAATCGGTCTTCTCGCAGCAGCTCGTGCCGACGGTCGACGGCGGCGTCTATCCGGCGTTCGAAATCCTGCACACGAATAATGCCGTCCGCAACCTGATCCGCGAATCAAAGATCCACCAGCTCGATACGCTGATCGCCTCCAGCGCGGCCGAGGGCATGGTCACGATGGATGCAAGCCTCCTCGCCCTCTATAAAAACGGCACGATCGGCGAGGCCGAAGCGATCCGATTCGCCGCCAACCCCGAATTGCTGCAAAAAAAGCTGCGCCAGTAAGTTTTTTGGAATCCGAACCGAAAGGAGCGTGCCGCACGTGAGATCCCATAACCTTTTCAAATCCGTGATTGCCGTCGCGGCAAGCCTGTTGCTCGGCGCCTGTGCGTTTTCCGGCGATTCTGCGCCGGCGACCGGCATGAGCGTGGCGACGCTTCCACCGGCCACGCAGACGACCTTGCCGACGACCGAACCGACGACGGCAACTTCGACTGCCGTGACCACAACGCCAACAGCCACCGAGTCGCAAACCACGGCACCAACGGCTGCGCAAACGACGCAACCGACCGAAACGACACCTCCTCCGGCAACCACCGCCCTGCCGACCGAAACATCCGCGACCTCGACAACCGAGACGACTGCATCGCAAACGACGTCGGCGACGACTACACCCGAACCGACGACCCCACTTGCGACGACCACGCCGAAATCGACCAACCCGCCGGTGACCACTACCCCCAAACCGACCACTCCACAAACAACCGCTACAACTACGGTAACCACCCCGCCTGTGACGACAACGGCCAAGCCGACGACTCCACTTGCGACCACCACGCCGAAACCGACGACACCACCGACGACTACCCCTCCGCCTGCCACCACTACACCCCCGCCGACCACCGCGCCGATGACGATGGAATCGATCGGCTTCGGTGTGACGCCGATCACCGTGCCGTCACCGCATACGGGCGGCGAGGTCTACAGCAACGAGCAGGCGACGATCGATGCCACCGACAAGGCCGAGGGCTACGTTCTCGTCAAGTACACGGGCACGCCCGGTACGCGCATCAAGGTTCTGATCACCGGGCCCAGCGGTGTGCAGTACACGTATAATTTAAACGACGGCGGCCGTTTCGAGGTTTTTCCCTTCTCCGATGGCAACGGCAGCTATACAATCGGTATCTACCGCAACACCGAGGGCAACAAGTACGCCACCGTCTGGAAATCGACGCTTTCCGTGACGATGAAGGATGCCTACGCCGCATTCCTCCACCCGAATCAGTACGTCAACTACCATTCGAAATCCAAAGCCTTGCAGATCGCGGCCGAGCGGACGGCTGGTCTGACGGGAACACTTGCCAAGGTCGAAGCGGTCTACCGCTACGTCACGGGCACGATCACCTACGACTACGCGCTGGCCGCCAGCGTGCAGAGCGGGTATCTGCCGGATATCGATGCGGTCATCGCCAAACGCTCGGGCATCTGCTTCGACTACGCTGCCGTCATGACGGCGATGCTGCGCGGGCTGGGCATCCCCACCAAGCTGGTCGTCGGCTATTGCGGCACGGAATACCACGCGTGGATCAACGTCCACGTCGAGGGCAAAGGCTGGGTCAACAGTGTGGTCTACTTCGACGGTTCCGCCTGGAACCACATGGATCCCACCTACGCCGCTTCGCGCCCCGACGTCGGCGATTTCTCCGCCCGCTATACCTATACCGAAAAATACGTCTATTGACGGAATCGAGGGACTTTTATGAACCATAACTTCCATCTCGAGTCTCGTATCCAAAAGATCGGCCGCGAGGTTCTGCTGCTGGACGCGGGCGAAGATAACCCGCGCAATAGCGAAGGTGCATTTTTAGAGCTCAAAGACGGCCGGATCCTCTTTGTCTATACGCGCTTTTTCGGCGACAGCTGGAGCGATTTCGCTTCGGCCGCGCTTGTGGCGATCACCTCGGATAACAAAGGCGAAACGTGGAGCGAGGGGCGCATCGTGCTCAAAAAGCACCCGGAGGACACGAATATCATGTCCGTTTCGCTCCTGCGGATGAAAAACGGCGATATCGGCCTCTTTTTCCTGCGCAAAACACCCAACTACAATTGCCTGCCCTGCATGATGCGCTCGTTCGACGAAGGCGAAACCTGGACCGAACCGAAGCTCTGCTTGCCCGATCACGGATACTACGTTACCAACAACGACCGCGTCGTGCGGCTCTCAAACGGGCGGTTGATCCTGCCGGCCAATCTGCACGTGCGGAATGAAAACGGCGAACCGACCGACGTCGCCACGGCACATTTTTTCCTCTCCGACGACGACGGCGAAACCTGGCGCGAAGCCCAAACCCATCTGGAGCTGCCCTATGCCCATACCTGGTCGGGCCTGCAGGAATCCGGCGTGGTCGAGCTCCGCGACGGCACGGTGCAGGGCTGGGCGCGTACGGGTCTCGGCCGCCAGTACCTCTTTGCCTCGCACGATGGCGGCGAAACGTGGTCAGCCCCCGAACCCTCGTGGTATTTTACCAGCGCGTGGGCGCCGATGTCGATCAAGCGCCTGCTTGACGGCCGTTTGATGGCGGTCTTGAATCCGATCCCCGAGTACACGGGGCAGGAGCAGTACCAAAGCTGGGGCCGCACGCCGCTCGCGTGCCTGCTCTCTTCCGACGACGGCAAAACCTACGACCAAACCTTCCTCCTCGAAGACGACCCGAACCATGGCTTTTGCTATACGGCGATCTTGCCGCTCGCCGACCGCGTGCTGCTCGCCTACTGCTGCAACGGCAGCGGTGAAGTGCCGCTGTGCTCCACGAAGATCAAAGTGGTCATGATGGAGGAACTGGCATGAGTGGGCTTGTCTTAAAGGTGCTTCCGGAGGCATTTTCGGTCTGTCAGCTTGCATCGCCTGCGGTGGAATGTGCCGCGCCCTACTGCTTTGCCGCAAAAACCGCGGACGAAGTGTCGCTCGTCTGCCCGACGAAGCTCGTGCCGTCCGAAACGGTGCGGCGCGAAGACGGCTGGCGGGCGTTTTTCGTGGACGGCACGCTCGATTTTTCGCTGGTCGGCATCCTCGCGCGGATCGCCGAGGTGCTCGCGCGCGAAGAGATTGCCATCTTTGCGGTCTCAACCTATCATACCGATTATATTCTCACCAAAGCGGATTTGTTTGACCGCGCTCTGTCGGCGCTGGCCGCTGCCGGATTTGCCGTGATCGATCCAAAGGAGGAAGCGGAATGTTCCGTGAATTAAAACGAAAGAATAAACAGATCTCCGATGCGGAGTGCATCGAGGTGCTCACGCGTGAAACGCGCGGCGTGCTCTCGGTCATCGGCGACGAGGGCTACCCCTACGGTATGCCGATGAATCATTTCTACGACCCCACCGACGGCAAGATCTGGTTCCATTGCGGCAAGGCATCCAGCCACCGCACCGATGCGCTCCGCCACGACAACCGCGTTTCCTTCTGCGTGACCGAGCAAGGCGAGCGCGCGGAGGGCGATTGGGCGTACACTGTGCGTAGCGTGATCGTCTTCGGTAAAATCGAGATCATCGACGATGCGGAAAAAATCGCCGACATCGCCGCCCGCCTCAGCCGGAAATTCACGCAGGACGAGTCCTATATTGCCGAAGAGATCCGAAAATTTGCCGCCGGAACGCTGCTGTTAGAGCTCTCGCCCGAGCATATCTGCGGCAAACGCGTCGTCGAATCGTAGAGGTAACCGCCGAAGAGGAATCGGGTATCAAACAGAGCGACAAACTTGAATTTGACGAAGGAGCGTGCAGGGAGATGGAAACCATTCTTGCAGGCATTGGGTTATTTTTGATTGGATTATTTTTGGTTTTGTTTCCATACAAGTATTGGAAATTCTCTGAAAGTTGGAAAAATAAGAGCGGCGCAGAGCCAACAAACCGCTACATAATTGGTATACGAATAGTTGGAGGTTTCTTCATAATTCTTAGTTTGGTAGCGTTTGTTATTTGTACCTAAGTTCACCAATTCCAATTTCTCGAACAGATAAAACCCAACGCCACGGTTCACTGTGAGCCGTGGCGTTGGGACAAAAAACATCCCCTTCACTTTTGAACGTGAAGGGGATGTTTAACTTTGGTTACATCACGCGGATCGGATTCGTCCATGCGTAGGTGTTGCCCGGGGCGATGATCTCGGCGTAAACGAGGTCACCCGGCTGAACCGGGACACGCGCACCGGTGACGAGCGCATCGCGGTCGCTTGTTCGGCGGCCGACCTTGCCGTTTTTGACAAAGCGGATCGTGTGGACGGGGCTGCACTCGATGCGGGCAAACCCGTCGGCGTCAATGCGCCAGTCAAAGATCTCCGGCCCGGTGGAAGAGTAGAAGCACCCTCTGCGCAGCGCATCGCCGATCGCTTCGCGCGAGAGCGAGTCGCTGTCGACGACGACCCAACCGCCGCAGGCCGAAGCCGGATGCAGCCCGTGGGCATCGTCGGTGGCCGTGCAGAAAATCGGCTGGTTTTGGCGCAGGCAGAAGTTGTAATGGTGCTGCGAGAAGCCGATGCCGCCGTTGGCTTCGCTGATGTGGTTGTAGATCTCCATCGCAAATAGGCCTTCGTAGCCGAGCGTATCGGTCTCGCGGTTTCGCGACCAGTTCGGGTGGTTGAACATGACGAGGTTATTTTTGGAAACGAGGAAGTCAATCATCTCCTGCACGCGTGCGCGCAGCGGTTTTTCCTGCCATGTGGGATCCCATTCCGGGCGCACAAAGCGGTAGCCGTCGGGCAGCAGATCCTGTTCGTTCCAGGCAATGCCGTTTAAGTGGTAGGTATATTGCCGTGCTTCCTCGCCGGCTTCGCGCGCAAAGCTCCCGCAATAGAGGTCGACCTCGACCGCCGGCAGCGTGATGAAGTCGGCGGTGTCGAACTCGGTGGTATTCATGTAGCGGTTGTGGTCGGTGATCGCCAGGAAGTCGTAGCCGTGGTCGCGGTAATGCGCGACGGTCTCTGCGGGCGTGGAACGGCCGTCGGAATAGGTCGTGTGCGTGTGCAGATTGCCCTTAAAGCGCTTGCCGCCGTTGGCGAGCGGGCGCGCGTTTTGGATAAATTCACCGCCGGACGTGCGGATCGCAATTCCCGAATACAGGCTGGACGGCGCTTCCTTGGACGGATCGGTGCGCTCGCTGAGCTTGGGATCGTCGGACGGTTCGCTTTCAACGTAGAACGAGTTTGCCCATGCCTTTTTGCCGTCGGCGCGTACGCACTCCACGCGCACGTATTTTGCGCCAGCGTGGTAGGTAAAGCGCGCTTCCGTCACCGAATCGGTTTTGTCGGCCGAACGCACGGCGCGGCCGCGGTACTCAAATTCGACGAACCGCACGCATTCGCACGGCGAACACTTCACAACGATCTCGCCGTTTTCCTCGTAGAGCTCCTCAATGCGCGGCCCCGTCGTCGCATAAAAGCTGCCGGCGGCGATTGCTTCGGCGATCGCTTTCGGCGAACGCTCGTCGCAGGAAACCATGATCCAACCGCCGCAACCGTCCTCGTCGAAGAAATGGGCATCGTCGGAGGCGACGCCGAGGATCTTGTGCCCCTTGCGCAGCAGGTAGTCCCAGTATTCCTCCGCCTGCCCGTTGGCGCTGCTGACCTCGGCCGAGTGGTTGTAGACTTCGATCGCGTCAAAGAGCGGGTCGGCCGCCGGCCCGGATTCGTACATACCGCTGCCATAAGGGTGGGCGAGGATCATCAGATTGCCGCTTTCTTTCGCAAGCTCTCTTGCGCGCGTCAAACGCGGCAAAAAGCCGTCGAGTCCGGCCTGACCGTCAAAACGGTAGCCTTTGGGCAGACGGTTCGGATGGTCGGGCGAAAGGCCGCAGAATACGACGTCAAATTTGTCCTCCGGGCGATCGGCGGTTTTTTCATGGGGAAAGCGCGGGATCGCAAATTCGCCGGCCGGCAGGATCACGAGATCGCCGTCGGAGAGCTCGGAGCAGGCGTCGTAGAGGTTGTGGTCGCTGATGGCCAGAAAATCGTAGCCGTGGTTGCGGTAGATCTCCACGACGTGGCGCGGGCTGAGCGCACCGTCGGAGTTTTGCGTGTGGACGTGCAGATTGCCCTTGAGCCAACGGCTGCCGCGGAAGGGCTGCGAACAAGTAACAGGCATAAAGAAACCTCCGTTTATAACAAATATTTCATGCGATAGAAACGCTTTTGATTTCAATCCAATCCGTTTTTTCGGTGGCTTTGCCGCCGAAAACCCTGCCGCAGCGGGTCCGATTTGGAAACGCAGTTTCCAAATCGCTAAAAATCGATGAAAATAAGGCTGCAGACAGAGGTTTTTCCTCTGCTTACAGCCTTATATTTTAGGATAAGGATTCGGCAAAACGGCGGAAAGCGGCAATGCCGGTTTCGTCGCCCTTGAAAACGCCTGCATTTTCCAGAACTTTGCAGAAAATGAGGCCGACTTCTGCGCGCAGAATGTCGTCGACGTTTTCCTCGGTGATGTCGTCGCGTTCGCAGAGCGTACGGTACCACGCGCAATGCGCTTCCATCGACGGATTTTCAAAAAACGCTTCGCGGTCGCCGAGCAGGCAGTCGCGGATAAAGCCGAGCTCGTTCTTCAGACGACCCGGCAGAACAGCCAAACCCATGACCTCGATCAGACCGATGTTTTCGCGCTTGATGTGATGGTATTCCGCGTGCGGATGGAAGATGCCGAGCGGATGCTCGTCACTCGTACGGTTGTTGCGCAGGGCGAGATCCAGCTCGTAGGCTTCGCCGCGGCGGCGGGCGATCGGCGTGATCGTGTTGTGCGGCTCACCGTCGGTTTCGGCGAGAATGCCGACCGACTCGTCGGAGTAGGCGCGCCAACGCGCAAGGATATGCTCGGCAAGCTCGGCCAGACGCTTGCGGTCGGTCGAGGAAATGCGGATGACCGACAACGGCCATTTGATTGCCGAACAGGTAATGTCCTCAAAGCCCTTGACGGTAAAGCGGAAGATATCCGGCGCGACCTCCATGGGGAAGGTGAAACTGCCACCCTGGAAGTGGTCGTGCGTGGTGATCGAACCGCCGACGATGGGCAGATCGGCGTTGGAGCCGAGGAAATAATGCGGGAAACAGTCGATAAAATCGAGCAGACGGCGGAACGTCTTGCCCGAAATCATCATCGGAACGTGCTCGCGGTTGAAGGCGATGCAGTGCTCATTGTAATAGACGTACGGCGAATACTGCATAAACCAATTCTCACCGTCGAGGGTGACGGGCAGAATGCGGTGGTTGCCGCGGGCAGCGTTTTGAGCCGTGCCGCGGTAGCCCTCGTTTTCCACACAGAGCGCGCAGCGCGGGTATCCCGAACTCTTCTGCTTCTTCAAAAGAGCAACCTGCATCGGATCTTTTTCCGGCTTCGAGAGGTTGATCGTGATCACGATGTCGCCGTAGGCAGACGGGTAGAGCCAACGCATGTCGCGCGCGATACGGTCGGTGCGGATGTAGTTGGTCGCCTGCGAAAAGTGGTAGAACCAGTCGGTCGCTTCTTTGGGGTCGGCGGCGTATTTTTCGTTGAAGATGCGCTGCACCTCACTCGGGCGCGGCGTGAGTGCGGCCATCAGCTCGGTGTCAAAAATGTCGCGGTTGTAGGGCGCGTTCGATTCCAAAACTCCGTGCTGGTGCGCGTAGTCAAGGAGCCGTTCCAAAATCGGCGCGGGCGAATCGAGCGATTCCGCGGGAATTTCGCAGTTTTCCAGCGCGTCGGCACCCAAAAGAGCCGCCAAACGATTCTGTGCGTACAGCTTGTCCGCAGCTTCGATCAGGCCGGTCTGCAGCGCGTACTGCACCAAACGGCCGATCTCCAGACTCAGATTGATCTTCGGTTCGCTCATGCTTCCTTACTCCTCAACGTAACCCTGCGGATGAGACTGATGCCAACGCCATGCATCTTCGATGATCTTTTCCACAGAATCGAATTCCGGCGTCCAGCCGAGGACGGCGCGGGCTTTGGCCGACGAGGCCACGAGGCGGGCCGGGTCACCGGCGCGGCGCGGCGAGACCTCTGCGGGGATCGGATGGCCGGTCACCTTGCGCGCGGCCGTCAGCATTTCCAGGACGGAGAAGCCGCTGCCGCTGCCGAGGTTGAAGATATCGCTTTCACCGCCGGCGAGCAGACGCTTGAGCGCCAGAATGTGCGCGCGGGCGAGGTCGGAAACGTGGATGTAGTCGCGAATGCAGGTGCCGTCGGGCGTGTCGTAGTCGTCGCCGAAGATCGAAAGCTTTTCGCGTTTGCCCAGCGGGACCTGCAGAATGATCGGGATCAGGTGGGTCTCGGGGCTGTGGTCTTCGCCGATCTCACCGGAACCGTCGGCGCCGGCGACGTTGAAGTAGCGGAGCGCGGTGAACTTCAGGCCGAACGCGCGGTCGCACCATTTCATCATTTTTTCGATGGCGAGCTTGGTCTCACCGTAAGTGTTGGTGGGAACGGTGGGGCAGTCCTCGGTGATCTGTTCGCAGGTGGCTTCGCCGTAGGTGGCGGCAGTCGAGGAGAAAACGATCTTGGTAACACCGTTTTCGATCATCGACGTCAGCAGAACTTCCGAACCGTGGACGTTGTTGTTGTAATAAGCGAGCGGCTGCTGCATCGAAACGCCGACGAGCGAGAACGCCGCGAAGTGGATGACGGCTTCCGGTTTGATTTCGGCGAAAACGCCGTCGAGGAAGGCTTTGTCGCGGATGTCGCCTTCAAAAAAGCGCGCACGCGGATCGATCGCAGAGCGGTGACCGGTCGCCAGATTGTCGACGACCGCAACGTCAAAACCCTGAGCCAGAAGCTCACGAACACAATGGCTGCCGATATAGCCGGCGCCGCCGGTAACCAGAATCATAAGTAGTCCTCCTGCAAATAAATCAAATCTTGTCGATGGATGTAATCAAAGCGTAGTGCTTGGAGCGCAGCAGGCGCACCAGATCCGCCTCGGTCTTCGGGCATTCAAAGAACGCGAGGCCGCCGTGGCCGGCATCACCCGGATCGTGCGAGTCTGAACCGGAGACCATGCCGTAGCCAAGGGTTTTGGCGGTCATGATGGCGTAATCGTTGCGCGAATTATGGCGCGGGTTGCCGTTGTAGGCTTCGATGCCGTCAAGCAGATGCGCGGGCGAAAGCACCATGTTGTTGCGGAAGGGATGCGCCTGGAAGATCATCGCGTTGTTGGCGTTGGCGATCTCGCGCATCTCCGCCAGCGTATACTGCCAAAGATCCTTGTTTTCAACGACGAAATCCGGGGTCAGACCGTAAACGAGGTATTCGTTGCGCGGGTAGTCGCGAACCTGCATTTCCATGCCGTAGAGCACGGTCAGTCCCTTCTGGGCGCCGCGTTCTTTGGCGAGGTAGTAGCCGCGCTGGAACGCTTCGATCGTTTTGGCCCAGGTCGGCTGGTTCAGGTCCTCGTAGAGCACGCTTTCGTTGTAGTGATCGGTAATACAGACGCCGGCGTAACCGATGTCGGCATAGATGTCGATCGTTTTTGCCGCGGGGAGCTTGCCGCAGGGGCTGACTTCGGCGGTGTGGACGTGAACGTCAAAGAGATACATAGCTTTGCCTTCTTTTCTGAAAAATATATACGAACTTCGCCTACTGGCGTACCGAACCGATGATCAGCTCCTGCGCGTAGGGCAGCGATGCGATCCAACCGCACAGCACGTGCCACTCCGCGAGCTTGTGGCGCACGCGGGCGTGGTACATATTGCGCAGATTTTCGTAGTTCATCGTCACCGTGCGCATCTGGTTGTAGCTGGAGGGCAGCAACTGGATCAGGTCGTCCCACCAAATGCGGTCGCCGGTTTCGGTGTAGCGGCCGCGCAGCAGCTCCAGATAGGCGATGTAGGATTCAAAACGGGTCAGACTTTCACCGGTCATCTGATCGGTGCTGAAGTCGGAGACTTCGATCGGTTTGGTGTGGATCTTGTGCATCGTGCTGGTCGAGTTGGCGACAGTGCCGACCTTATAGGTGTCGAATTCTTTCCACCAATAGAGCGGCGCGGTGATGTCGACCGAAACAAAGATCTGACGGATAAATTTCCGGTGATCGCTGCCAGCGGTGCAGAGCTTAACGGCGAGTGCGAGGTCGTTCTCGCCGAGAATGAAGTTGCCTTTGCTGTCAAAGAAGCTATCGGATTTCGCCCATGAATTCATCGGATTGCGCGCTCCGCGGATTGCGTTTTCCATGTTCATGACGCAGGTCTTTTCTGTTTTCAGCATGGTAGTTCTCCTGTTCTCAGCGTGGATTCTCCCGCCTGGTGCGGTTTGTCCACCTGCAAATCGATCGCTGCACACCCGATTGCAAACGAGCGGGCAGTCTATCATAGCTTATATTATATCACACTTCCCGGAAATTGTCACCATAGGGGCGTGCAATTTTTGCGGTTTTGCGGGTACTTTTCTGTCGAGAAGCACAAAAAACGGCTTGTCTTTTGCAAAAGGCTGTGCTATAATGAGCGCAAACGCAGGGTATCTGCGCAAAGCGAAAACCGAATACGGAGACTTGGAAAAAAAGGAGAGGATCCCGGATGAAACTGACGATCTGCAACGCCGAACTTTCAAAATTCAGCATTGTCCTGCCCGAATCCCCCGAAGCCACCCACGAGACGGCTGCCGCTTTTCTGCAGCGCGTGGTCAAAACCGCCTGCGGCGTGGAACTGCCTGTTGCCGCCTCCGCCGAACACGCGATCTTCCTCGGCTCCTGTCCGCCGGGCGAGCACGTTTGCTACGACGGTTACCGCATCGCCACCGACGAAAAGAATCTGTACCTCGACGGCAATCTGACCCGCGGCACGCTCTACGCTGCTTACGGCTTTGCCGAACGCTGGCTTGGCTGGCGCGCGCTCGCGCCCGATACCGAAGTGATCGCAACCGAGGGCGAGGCCGAGATCCCCGCCGGGATTGAGATCATCGATAATCCTGTTTTCGAGTACCGCCATTGCGATGCCTACGGCTTTGCGAAAAACCGCGAATTTTCCGCCTTCTCCCGTGAAAATGCCTACGGAAAACCGGGCGACGCTTACGGCGGAAACGTTTCCTCCGCCGGCTGCCATACGTTTGAATCGCTCTGCCCGCCGTCGAAATACTTCGACGAGCACCCCGAATACTATTCCCTCTACGAAGGCAAACGCATCCCCGGCACGAACGCGCAGGGCGCGGTCGCCGGTCAGCTTTGTCTCACCAATCCCGATGTTCTGCGCATCGTCACCGAAAACGTGCTCGAAAAGCTGCGCAAAAACCCGAACCTGCGTATCGTCGACGTTTCCCAAAACGACAACCAACGCTACTGTCAGTGCGAGGCCTGCGCGAAGGTCGATGCCGAAGAGGGCGGCCCCTCCGGCACGATGATCCGTTTTGTCAACGCCGTGGCCGAGGCCGTCGAAAAGGAATTCCCCGACGTGCTCGTCCAGACGTTTGCCTACCAGTATACGCGCAAAGCCCCGAAGCTCACGAAAGCGCGCAAAAACGTGCTCGTCCGCTACTGCACGATCGAAGCCTGCTTCCGCCACGCCATCGACGATCCGGCCTGCGAGAAAAACGCCGGCGTGTTTTACGAAGAGCTGATAGAGTGGCAGCAGATGGCCGACCATCTCTCGATCTGGGACTACATCACCAACTACCGCTGCTACGTCGCGCCGTTCCCGAATTTCCTCTCGCTGCGCGCCAACGCCCGCTTCTTTGCCGACTGCCACGCGCTCTATCTCTTTGAAGAGGACAGCCCCGGTTCGATCTGCAACGACTGCGGTGAGCTCCGTTCCTACGTCGTCGGCAAGCTGATGTGGGATCCGTACATGAGCGAGGAGACCTACCACGGCCATATCGTCGACTTCCTCAAGGGCTACTACGGCGCGGGCTGGCGCAAAGTCGGCAAGTACCTCACGCTCCTGCATGAAACGACTGCCGATTACCATATGAACTGCTTTGAATGGGCGGATATCGCCAACGCCTTCGACGCGCCTTACCCGCATATCGGCGAGTACATGGCCGGGGAGTATCTGCCGAAAGCCTATCAGGCTCACCACCCGAAGACCTATCTGCAGGGCTTCATTGAACGCATCGACGAAGCGAAGGCTCTGCTCGACGCCGCCTACGAACAGGCGGAGACCGAACTGGCCAAAAACCACGTTGCCCGCACGCGCCTGTCCGTCACCTATATCGATCTCTTCAACCGTCCGTACGATAAGAAAACGATGAGCGACGAAGAAAAGGCTGCCTACGAAGCGAGAGTCGAGCGCTACCTCGCCGACAAAGAGGCGTTTGGTCTCCGGTACAACATCTGGACCGCGCGATATAACGCAAGATAAAAAAAATGCCGCAAAAAAAACGCCGCAAAATCGAATTTTGCGGCGGGGAAAAAGAGGAGAACCGCCATGCCGACAGTGAATGCCGGCATGGCGGTTTTTGATTGGATGAATGCGGTGCTTGGGCTAACCATGCAGCTGTAGGGGAGGGCCTCCGTGCCCTCCCGAACGTACAGCAGGTGCGCGGTGTATGCTTCTCCACCTATGACAAACGGCGGTCGAAGCCCCCGCCCTACAACGTAGCGGTAACCTTACCGCCGTAGGGGACGGTCACCCGTCCCGCCGTACGACAATTGTCCGGATACCGTTTACCACTCCATGCGATCTGACGCCGTAGGGGAGGGCCTTCGTGCCCTCCCGAACGTACAGCTGGTGCGTGGTGTATGCTTTTCCAGCTATGACAAACGGCGGGAGCAAGCCCCCGCCCTACAGCATAGCGGTAACCTTACCGCCGTAGGGGACAGGTCACTCGTCCCGCCGTACGATCTGCTGTGCCGGATACCTTTTGCATCTTCGGTACAATCTGACGCCGTAGGGGAGGGTCTCCGCGCCCTCCCGCACAAACGACCGGCACACGGTTGGCTTTTGCTCACATATCAAACAACCGTCGTAGGGGCGATTCACGAATCGCCCGCATTCCGCTGCAAAAAAAGGTGCTGTTCAATCTGAACAGCACCTTTCGGCAAGTTTTTATTCCGGAAGCATCTGGTTAAAGATCTTCATGAAGTTCGGTGTGGCGGAGAAGGCGTAGTTGATCGCCAAAAAGTCGGTCGCACCGACGCGGTTGGCAAACTCCACGAGATCGATCGTCGGTTCGCCGTCGCCGTTGAAGTTGCGCGGGTCGATGACGTAGATTTCCTCAAAGTGATCGGTGAGGTAGGGTACCAGAGCGTTGCCGTACGATTCCTTTGTCACGATCAGCACTCTGTCGTTGTCGATCGTTTCACTCACGATGTGCGAAACCGGGTTGTCACCCCAGATAAACATCATATATTTCGCGCTTCTGCCGAGCCCGGCCATGTATTCGGGATCGGCGATGACCGAGCGGGTTGCACCGCCGGTGAGGGTGGCATCGCGGTAGATCGTCATCGTCGAGGGATTGATCGGCATGAAGTATTCGACATAGTCGGGGTTATCGAGCAGACGTTGGCTCTGCGGGTAGTTTTTGGTGTAGACATACATCGTACCGACGAAGTTTTCGACCGTGCCGGTCGTATATTCCTCCAGCGCGTGCGGCGTAAAGCCGGCGGCTTCGCAGAAAGCGGTGTAGGCGTAGTAGGCGCCGCGCTGCGTCCAGTGGTGGTCGGTGCGGAAGTAGATGTATTCGTCGCGGTGCTCATAGAGTTTGGCCCAAGTGTTGACCGGGATGATGCCGACGTCGAGCTGCGAGTAGGCGTAGTTCATCGCGCGGAGCTGCGAACGCGTACCGGCCTGGTACTTCGACGGCGCGTTGAATTCGATCGAGGTGGGGCAGAACATCGCGTGGACCTGCACGTGCGGCAACAGCTCCTGTACGCGGTTCAGACAGTTGGCGTAATATTCCAACGACGAATCGACACCATAGTAGTGCTCCATGGCCGCGTTGCCGACCATCAGGATCGCGCCAGTGTCAGAGGCTTCGGCCGAAGGGGTAACTTCGCCGGGATTGGGATGCGTGTATTCCTCCCACGAGGTCAGCAGCGTGGTCGTGGTGGCGGGGGTGGTTGGCTCGGTCGTAGTGACCGGCGTGGTGGCGGTGGTGGTTTCCGAGGTTGTCGTATCCGAGCCGCTTGTGGCCGGTGCGGAATCCGTCGTCGTGGCGGCCGGCGTGGTCGGCTCGGTCGTCGTGGCGGCAGAGGTCGTCTGCGAGGTCGTGGTCGAGAGCGAAGGATCGCCGAAGTCGATCAGCGAGCCGCCCTGTTCCCAGTCCTTGTTCGTATCCACGAGGATCGTATCTTCATCGCCGAAGCTCAGCGAGTAGAAGCTGTTGATCGTGCGGGAAGCACCCAACAGATTTTCGCGGAAGGGGAACGTATCGGAATAGTAGGTCTCGAAGTTGGCGGTAAAATCGCCCTTGGCCAGCGCCGGGAACGAAAACGCGGGGAAATCCGCCAGCTTGCGGTTTTCATCGAGCGATTCCGTGGCGTCGACGTCGACGAGCGAGATGAAAAACAACGCAAAAATCGGAACGAGGAACGTCGCAATAATTGCGGCAAACCATTTTTTCATGGAAGAAACTCTCCTTTCCGCGCAATACTAAAACCGGAAGTACATAAAGGGGTTGTAGGTGTTCGTGACCATCACGATTGTGCAGATGGTCATTACCACGGTGTTGAAGAGGAGGCGCAGCGCCATCGAAATGTGGCGGAGTGCGCCGCCCGCGTGGATCAAGGCCAGATGGATCGAGCGCACGAGCTTGCCCAGCGGCGTGGAGGCGATGGCGCAGACGATGAGCAGGAGCGAATTGTTTTCGAGCAGGGTGAGGGCGAGATCGCTCGTACCCGCGCCGCTGCCGAAGAGCCGCGCAAAGAATGCGCCGAGTGCGCCGAGATCTTCAAAGTAGAAGAGCGCCCAACCCATCAGCACGAAGAACAGCGCGGAAATATGGCGCAAAACACGCGGCATTTTCTGCATCAGACCAGCGAACACGAATTTTTCCAGCATCAGCAGAACGGCGAAGTAGAGCCCCCAAAGAATGAAGTTCCAGCTCGCACCATGCCAGAAACCGGTCAGGAACCAAACGACCAGCAGGTTCAAAACCTGACGGCCTTTGCCGCGGCGGTTGCCGCCGAGCGGAATGTAGACGTAGTCGCGGAACCACGTGGAGAGCGAAATGTGCCAGCGACGCCAGAAATCCGTGATCGAATCGCAGATGTAGGGGTAGTTGAAGTTTTCGAGGAACTTGAAACCAAACATCCGTCCGAGGCCGATGGCCATGTCGGAGTAGCCGGAGAAGTCGAAGTAGATCTGGAAGGCGTAGAGCACAAGGCCAAGCCAACCGCCGAGCACGGAGGTATCGGTGCCGACCGCGAGGAGCTTGTCCACCGAAGCGCCGCAGTAGTTGGCGAGCAGCAGCTTTTTGCCCAGGCCGACGACAAACCGCGTGATGCCGATGACAAAGCCTTCGGCAGTTGTGCGGCGGGATGTGATTTCATTCTGAACGTCGACGTAGCGGACGATCGGACCGGCGATCAGCTGTGGGAACAGCGAGACATATAAAAGGAAGTCGGCGTACGAATGCTGCACCTTTGCCTGATTGCGGTAGACGTCGATCGCGTACGACAGCGCCTGGAAGGTATAGAAAGAGATGCCGATGGGCAGCGCGATCTCAAAACCGGGCAGACGGATGCCGGGGATCAGGCTGAGGTTTTCGAGGAGGAAGTTTGTGTACTTGAAGAAGACGAGGAAGGCGAGACTGACGGCCACCGAGAAAACCAGCCAGCGTTTTTTGGCCTTTTGGTCGGCGGCCTTGGCGATTTGACGTCCGGCGAGGTAGTTGACAAACGCCGTCAACATCATTAAAAAGATGCACAGCGGTTCACCCCACGCGTAAAAAAGCAGGCTCATGCCCATCAGCACATAGTTCTTGGCGCGCAGGTTGGGCATTGCGAAATAGAGAATCAGGCAAATTGGGAAAAAGAAATATAAAAATGTCAGCGTAGAAAAGACCATAGACTCCCTCGGATCGTAGCCGGCCGTACCGGCGTTTCGGCCAGCATGCCTGCCGGAAAGGACGGACAAACGACATACTAACCTATTATATAATATTATACCATAAATGTATATCAAAAGTCATTACATTTCTCTTACACTTTTCAAATTTTGCCGCGAAAACAAAAAATCTTTGCCGGAAACAAAAAAATTACCGAAATGTTTCTTGACTATTGCACAAAAATGGTATATGATATCTTTAGGTCTGTCTGCTCTTTTGCCGACAGTGCCGAAACGAAAGAAGAGGGTTCCCGTATGGATAAGATCATCGCACTTTTCAAAAAATACCGCGAGGTTCTGCTGTATTTGATTTTCGGCGGCCTGACAACCGTGGTCAACTATATTTCAATGTGGCTGTTCTACGAACTGCTCGGCATCCGTGTGCTCGATGCGCTCGGCGCCAATACGCTGGCGTGGATCGTTTCGGTCGCATTTGCGTTTGTCACCAACAAGCTCTTTGTCTTTGAAAGCCGCGATCTTTCCCAAAAAACGCTCCTGCGCGAAATTATTTCGTTTGTGGCGGCGCGTCTTGTCTCCCTCGGGGCCGAAAGTGCCGTTATCTATATAGGTGTCACGGTGCTCGGCGGCAACCTCTGGATCATCAAGCTGCTCGCCAGCGTGGTCGTCGTGATTCTAAACTATATTTTCAGCAAGCTGATCATCTTCCGCAAGCAAAAATAGCGAAAAGGTGGAGAAACCTATGGATACGAACAAAAGAACAGGGCTGCTTTCGATCATTGCTCCGGCAATGAACGAAGAGGGCAACCTGCCCGCTCTGGTTGCGGCCATCGCCGCCGCCCTTGACCCGCACAAAATTCCCTACGAGCTGATCATCGTCGACGACGGTTCTTCCGACCGCACGTGGGAAGTTATCTGCGAGCAGGCCAAGCGCGACGCGCGTGTGCGCGGCCTCAAGCTCTCACGCAATTTCGGCAAAGAAGGCGCGATGTTTGCCGGGCTGGACAATGTCCGCGGCGAATGCGCCGTCATCATCGATGCCGACCTGCAGTTCCCGCCGGAGACGATCGCCGAAATGTACGCTGTGTGGCAGACGGGTGTGGCCGACATCGTCGAGGGTAAAAAACGCACCCGCGGCAAAGAAAGCCTTGTCTACAAGCTCTTCACCAAAGCCTTCTACGGCATGCTCAAGGGCATGAGCGGGATCGACCTCAACAACGCCTCGGATTTCAAGCTGATGGATCGCAAGGTGCTCGACACGCTGGCCGAAATGCCCGAACGCCAGACATTTTTCCGCGGCATGAGCAGCTGGGTCGGCTTCACAACCGAGCATGTTTTGTTCGACGTGCGCGAACGCACCGAGGGCAAATCGAAGTTCTCGCCCAAAAAGCTCGTCAAATTTGCGATCTCGTCGATCTCAGCGTTCACTGATGCGCCGATGCAGCTGACGACGGTGTTTGGCTTCCTCTCCTGCTTCCTGGCGGTTGCGCTGGGGATCTTCACGATCTTCTTCCCGTTTGCGCGCGAAAGCGTCGAGATCCTGTGCGCGGTGCTTTCGGTGATGGTGTTCTTCTTCGGCGTGGTGCTCATCGCGCTCGGTATCATCGGCTACTATCTTGCGCGCATCTACGGCGAACTCAAAAACCGTCCGCGCTTCATCATTTCCAACCGCACCGACGACCGCTGACCCAACATTTCTGATTTGGAGGATTTTTTACGCATGGAACAGCTCCGTGACGAAACCAGTGTCTCGCGCGCCGACAAACAGCGTCTGCGCCTGCGCGACCGTCTGATGCTCTCCGCCAAGAGTCCGAATCGTTCGTTCTGGCTGTGGGCGTTTTTCCTGCCGATGATCGTGCTGGAGGTCTGCTACATCGCCTTCAGCGTGTTCCCCTTCGGCCGCGAATCGCTCCTCGTTCTCGACCTGAACGCGCAGTATATCTACTACTACGAGGGCTTCCGCGATGCGATCCTCGGCGACGGCAGTCTGATCTACAGCTGGAGCCGCACCTTGGGCGGCGAGACCTTTGGTCTGAACGCCTACTATATGGGCAGCCCCTTTATGCTCATCTATCTGCTCTTCCCCAAAACGCTGATCACCGAAGCCCTGCTGACAACGGCGCTGCTGCGTACGGGTTTGGCCTCGCTGATCTTCGCCTGGTATCTGAAGAAAACGCGCGGCGGTTCCAATAACCGCATCCTGATCCTCTCGACGATGTACGCGCTGATGGCCTACATGGTCATCCAGCAGATGGACCCGATGTGGCTCGATGCGGTGGTGTTCCTGCCGCTGGTCATGTACGGGTTGGAGAAGATGATCGCCGAGAACAAGTTCATGCTCTATACGTGCATCCTTGCGCTGATCTTCATCTCGAACTTCTACATCGGCTATATGGTTGCGATCTTCATGATCGCCTACTTCATCTACGCCTACTGCATGGCCGACCGCAAAAAGAGCTTCTGGGATTTTATCCGTAAGGGCATGATGTTCGCCTTCTTCTCGGTGTTGGCGGCGGGCATCGCGGCGTTTATGCTGATCCCGGCCTACCAGTCGCTGTCGCTGGGCAAAATGGAGTTTTCCAACCCCGATTTCACGCCCAAAGCCAAGTTCGAGCTCCTCGACCTGATCCCCAAGTTCCTCTTCGGTGCCTACGACACGGTGCGCCCCGAAGGTCTGCCCGCGCTCTATACAGGTACGCTGACGGTTCTTCTCGTGCCGCTGTTCTTCACCAATAAGCGTATCCCCGTCAAGCGCAAGGTTGGTGCGGCCGCCGTACTCCTCTTCTTGTTTGCGAGTATGCTGGTCTCTACGGCCGACCTTGTCTGGCACGGCTTCCAGAACCCCAACTGGCTCAACTATCGTTATTCCTTCATCCCCAGCGCCTTCCTGCTGATCATGGCCTATGATGCGTTCTCCAATGTCGAGGGCGGCTACACGGCGTCGTCGGTTTTCAAAGCGGGACTTCTGGGGCTGGCGATGCTCCTCTTTACCGACTACCAGAACTACGAATGGCTCGACGAGCGCATCGTCATCTGGGCGGGTCTGCTTGTGCTGCTGGTGATGACGGCGTTCCTCGCCTTCGATGCCTATCGCAACGGCAAGACCTCGAAGGTCACGATGGGCGTGTTTTTGGGCTTTGTCTGTCTGGAACTGTTTGCCAACGGCATTACCAATATCGCCTATATCGACATGGACGTTGTCTATTCCAACCGCGATACCTACCGCAACTTTGTCGACAAGTGGTACCCGGCGGCCCAATGGCTCGAAGAATACGATGAAGGTTTCTACCGCACCGAAAAAACCAAGCTGCGCTGCGTCAACGATCCGTTCGCGTTGGGCATTAAAGGCATCAGCCACTCCAGCTCGACGCTCAACCGCGACGGTATCGACTATATGGAAAAGCTCGGCTACCGCGTCGGCGCCCACTGGACCGAGTACGCTTCGCCGATCCTCGGCACCGATGCCATCATCGGCATCAAGTACGTGCTCGAGGAGAAAGAAGCCAACAACGGCCTGGAACTGATCCACCAGGAAGGCGAGATCTACGTCTATGAAAACCCGCATGCGATGCCGCTGGTCTACCCGGTTTCGTCGCAGTACGAGACCTATGAAGAGGGTATGGATACCGATAACCCCTTCGAAGTGCAGAACATCATGCTCTCGGCGATGGTTGGCAGCGAAGAAGTCCTCGCGTTCTACACGCCGATCCCCAAAGAAAACGTGGAGGTCAAGTTCGAGAACATCGCGACCAAAGCCTATGGCGAAGGCTACACGAAGTACTACGCCGATGTGTCGGATCAGAACTGCCACATCGAATACGTGATTACCGGCCTTGAAGGAAAAACGATCTACGCAGCGTTCCCCTGTGACTACTCGCGCAAAGTCAACCTCTGGCTGAATGACGAATTCGTGCACGAATACCTCTCGACCAATGAAGACGACGGCATCATTCTCGTCGGCGAGTACGGTGCCGATGAAACCGCCTCGCTCAAGCTGGGCATCCCGCTGAAGAGTCAGGGCGGCAAAGAAGAAGTGTTTTTGAAGGATGAACTGTTCTATACCTTCGATTCCGAACTCTTCGAAACCCACTTTGCACCGGTCCGCGAAGCCGTTGCCAACTTCACCGAAGAAAGCACCACCGAGTTCACGATGGACATCACCGCCAACGAAGGCGACATTCTCTATATGTCGATCCCCTATGAACCCGGCTGGCACATGGAGATCGATGGCCAAGAGGTCGAGGTCTACCGCACCAACGACGGCCTGACCGGTGTGCGCCTGCAGGCGGGTACGCATTCGTACAAGTTGTGGTTCATGCCGAGCTACTTCGTGTGGTCGTGTGTGCTGTCGCTCGCATCGGTCGCCGTACTGGCGATGGTCGCGCTCTTTGTGCGCGCGATCAAACGGCGCGATATCGTTCTGCCGGCGTTTCTGAATCGGTTTGTCCGTGCCGACGCCGAAACGCTCCTGCGTGAAGCCGCCGCGGCCGAAGCGGCAGAGTCTGCCGAAACCGCGGGATCCGCAGAACAAGCCGAGTAACTCGGATTTTTTCCAAGACGTCCGACAGCTCCCAAACTTTGTTTGGGAGCTGTTTTTTGTATTGGAAATTATAAAAAAGTGCGGAATTGACTTTTTCTGCCCACTGTAGTACAATTATGGGTACAGAGAACATTGGGCAAAACAGGAGAGCGCCATGAACAGCGAGCCGAAACCGAAATCGATTCACGCCGGCCACCGCGCCCGTATGCGCGAAAAACTGGAAAAACTGGGCACCGAGCATTTCGCCGATCACGAGATCTTGGAAATGCTCCTTTTCTACGTGATTCCCCGCGGCGATACCAATGCCATCGCCCACGAGCTGCTCGAACGCTTCAAAGGCTTTCGCGGGGTCTTCGAGGCAAAGCCGGAAGAACTGTGCCGGATCACGGGCTTCGGCGAGCATTCGGCGGCGCTGTTTTCCCTGATCCGCGAGGTCGCCCGGCGTTATTTTGTCTCCCGCTACGCCAAACGCCTGCAACTGACGACCACACAGTCGATCGGCACGTTTATCGCGCCGCTGTTCATCGGCCACCGCGACGAGCAGATCTACCTGCTCTGCCTCGATGCCAAAAAACAGCCGGTCTACGGCGGCTTTATCCGCAGCGGCAGCCGCGCTTCGGCCGAACTCGATTTTTCGGTGGTCGTAGCCACTGCCGTCTCCGTGCACGCAAAATTTGTCGTCATTGCCCATAATCATCCCAGCGGCTATGCCGTGCCGTCCGAGGCCGATATTTCGGCCACTTTGCGCCTCAAACGCGCGCTCAAAGAGGTCGGGATCGCGCTGCTCGACCATTTGGTCATCGCCGATCCGACCGATCCGGCCGAGCCCGTCGGCGACTATATCTCGCTCGCCGACAGCCGACTGATCTGACGAGGTGAAATGCAGTGACGATCGCAAATAATATTCTGAAGCACTATCTGAAAAACGTGTATTTCATCACGGGCACGGCCTATGCGGGCAAATCGACCGCGGTGAAAATGCTGTCGGAGCGCTATAATATGGTTTTCTGCGGCGAAAACTACCACAGCGCGGTGTCGGATGTCGTTGCGGAGCCGGAAGCGCAGCCCGATATCTGCTATCTCAACAATCTGACCGACTGGAAGGATTTTGTGACCCGCACGCCCGAAGAATACGAGCGGTGGATCTATAGCGTGGGAAAAGAAGCGGCGGAGTTTGAAGTCGCGGAGCTGCTTTCCCTCGTAAGGAATCGAAAAGTCATCGTGGATACCAATATCCCCTTAGAGATTCTCCGGGAAATCTCCGATTACAACCGCGTTGCCGTGATGCTTTCGCCGCAGTCGATGAGCGTGGATCGCTTTTTCGACCGCGAGGATCCCGACAAGCGGTTTCTTTTGCGTGTGATCGAGAGCTGCAAAGATCCCGCAGCAGTGATGGAAAATTACCGCCGTGGGCTTGCGCGGATCAATAGCCGGGAGCATTATGACCGCTATGCAAACAGCGGCTTTTTTACCGTTGTCCGCGAGGATAATGGCGAAGATACCCGCGAAAAAGTCTGCGATATTCTGGCAAAGCACTTTGGTCTGGCTTGAAAAAAGCCGTTCCACCCGCAGCAGGAATCCCCCCAGTCTTCCGCGCTTGCTTGGGTAATTGTGGAAGCCAGCCCCCTTGAAAAGGGAGCCTTAGAGTCTGCCGTTCCCACTGCCGCACGGCAAAGCCTTTCTGCCAACATCGGGTAACTGCCCAAAGCCTCCCTTGTAAAGGGAGGTGGGTTTTGCCGCAGGCAAAAGCCGGAGGGATTTCGTTTCCCGTCGCCGCACGGTAAAGTCTATCCACCCGCAGCAGGAATCCCCCAGTCTTCCGCGTTTGCTTATGCAGTCGCGGAAGAAAGCCCCCTTTTCAAGGGGGCCTTGGAGCCTGCCGTATCAGCCGCAGCACGGCAAAGCCTTGCCACCGGCGTTGGCTAACCACCCCAAGCCTCCCTTGTAAAGGGAGGTGGGTTTTGCCGCAGGCAAAAGCCGGAGGGATTTCGTTTCCCGTCGCCGCACGGTAAAGCCGTTCCACCCGCAGCAGGAATCCCCCAGTCTTCCGCGTTTGCTTACGCAATCGCGGAAGCCAGCCCCCTTTACAAGGGGGCCTTGGAGCCTGTCGTTCCCACTGCCGCACGGTGAAACCGCGCCGGAGGGAGAAAAAACGTTCGGCGCGTCCTAATTAACTTAAAGTGTGGGCAGTTTCAACTCCGGCATTTTCACCAATCGTTGAAATATTTAGCGAGACATGATAGGGTGAACAAAATCTAGAGCAGAATTTGGAAGTGTGATTATGAAAACAATCATTTTTGATGCGTTTGGTACTCTTATTAAAGTTACAAACGGTGGTTCGGCAAGATCAATCATGAAAAACATCACCGATTGTGGGATTATCATTGATGAAAAGGCATTTCTTGAAGAATGGAAGTCTTATTATAAAAATCACACGTTGGACGATTGCGAATTTATGCCGGAACGTGATATTTTTATTGCACGAATTCAGATGTTTTATGACAGATATGGTGTGAGCAGGAATGCTGAAAATGATGCAGATTCTATACTTGTGGGAGCATTTGAGCGTGAAGCTTATCCGGAGGTTAAAACTGTATTGGGTGAGCTTATGAAGAACTACCAGGTTTTTATCGGCTCGAATACGGATAATGATGTACTTGAAAGTGTGATGCAAAAAAATAGTATTACTGTTCATAAAGTATATACTTCTGAAAATTTAAAATGCTATAAGCCGGCCAGTCGATTCTTTACACAAATCCTTGATGATAATAGCTATTTACCACAAGAAGTTCTTTTTGTCGGTGATTCTATCACGGATGATGTTTTAGGTCCCAAGGCGGTTGGGATTAAAACGGTTTGGCTTGATAGGAATGGTATTGGCGGTAACCACGGGCAAGACTATACGATTACCGATTTGAATGCGCTGATAAAAGATGTGTTGAGATAAGTTTTTATCCGGTAGCATATAATTTGGACAAGAATATGGCACTTTTATTTATCAGTGCAACCAATTCCGATTTTTTGGATGAATTTTACCACACCAAAGGCCCCCTCTGATGAGGGTCTGTCACCGAAGGTGACTGGGGGAGAGAAAACATTCCCATCAGTTGACCTGTTCGGCCAAAGGATCGGCTTGTGCTAACACATTCTACTGTCAAGGAAAGCCGCGGATGTTCTCTTGACGGGATACAAATGTTCTGTTATAATATGACTGTTACGGAGGTGTTTTTGGATGGAACGGTTTGAACTGGTATCGGAATACGCGCCCGCAGGCGATCAGCCCGAAGCGATCGACGCGCTGGTCGCGGGCATCGAAAACGGGCTCTCCGAGCAGACGCTGCTGGGCGTCACCGGCTCGGGCAAGACCTATACGATGGCGCAGGTGATCCAGCGCGTGCAGAAGCCCACGCTGATCCTCGCCCACAACAAAACCCTCGTCTCGCAGCTCTATTCCGAAATGCGTGAGTTTTTCCCCAACAACGCCGTAGAATATTTTGTTTCGTATTTCGACTATTACCGCCCGGAATCCTATCTTCCGCAGCAGGATATGTACATCGAAAAAGACTCTGCCCGCAACGACGAGATCGACCGCCTGCGCCACTCCGCCACCTGTGCGCTGTTTGAGCGCAAAGACGTCATCGTCGTCGCCAGCGTCTCCTGCATCTACGGCCTCGGCGACCCCGAGGACTATACCTCGCTCGTCGTTTCGCTGCGCCCGGGGATGGAGGTCGGCCGCGACCATATCATTTCCCGCCTGATCGATATCCAGTACACCCGTAACGACGTCAATTTTACCCGCGGCACCTTCCGCGTCCGCGGCGACACGATCGAGCTCATCCCTTCCTGGAGCGACGAGGTCGCCGTCCGCATCGAGCTGTTCGGCGACGAGGTCGACCGCATCAGCGAGGTGCAGGTGCTCTCGGGCAAGCGTATCCGCGACTTAAACCACGTGATGATCTACCCGAACTCCCACCACACGACGTCCGACGAAAAAAAGATCCGCGCCCTCAAGGAGATCGAAGAGGAAATGTGGGAGCGCGTGAAGTGGTTTGAGGAACACGGCAAGCTGATCGAAGCCCAGCGTATCCGCGAACGCACGATGAACGACCTCGAGCTTTTGTCGCAGATCGGGATGTGCAGCGGCATCGAAAACTATTCGCGCATCTTCTCCAACCGCGCCCCCGGATCCGCGCCCTATACGCTGCTCGACTATATGCCCAAAGACTTCCTGATGATGATCGACGAATCCCACGTTTCGGTGCCGCAGGTGCGCGGCATGTACGCCGGCGACCGCTCGCGCAAGGAAACGCTCGTGCAGTACGGCTTCCGCCTGCCGAGCGCGCTCGATAACCGTCCGCTGACCTTCGACGAATTCACGCAGAAGCAGAACCAGACGATCTACGTTTCCGCCACGCCCGGCGAATACGAGCGCAGCCGCAGCGGTCAGATCGTCGAACAGGTCATCCGCCCGACGGGGCTGGTCGACCCGATCGTCGAGGTGCGCCCGATCGACGGGCAGATCGACGACCTGATCGGCGAGATCAATGCCCGCACGGAGAAAAACGAACGCACGCTCGTGACCACGCTGACGAAAAAAATGGCGGAAGACCTCACCAAATACCTCGAGAATGCCGGTGTGCGCGTGCGCTATATGCACCACGACGTGCATACGATGGAGCGCATCGAGCTCCTGCGCGATCTGCGCCTCGGCAAGTTCGACGTGCTGGTCGGCATCAACCTCTTGCGCGAGGGCTTGGACCTGCCGGAGGTTTCGCTGGTGGCCGTGCTCGACGCCGACAAAGAGGGCTTTTTGCGCAGCGAGACCTCGCTGATCCAAACGATCGGCCGTGCGGCGCGCAACGCCGAGGGTAAGGTCATCCTCTACGCCGACAAGATCACCGATTCGATGGCCGGTGCGATGCGCGAGACCGAGCGCCGCCGCAAACTGCAGATCGCCTTCAACGAAAAACACGGCATCATCCCCAAAACCGTTTCCAAGGGCATCCGCGATCTGATCGACATCAGCGCAGGCGCGAAGCAGACCGAAGAAAAGCCCGAAAAGTATATGACGGCGGCCGAAAAAGCCGAACTCGTCGAAAAACTCAAACACGATATGCGCGTTGCGGCCAAGGCGATGGAATTCGAGTACGCCGCGCTCCTGCGCGACCGCATCATCGAGCTCGCCGGAAAGGTGTAGCGAAACCCGAAACGAAAGGCAGACCCCCATTTATGCATGACAAAGTGATCATTCGCGGCGCCCGCGAACACAATCTGAAAAACATCGACGTCGAGATCCCGCGCGATAAGCTCGTCGTCGTCACCGGTCTGAGCGGCTCGGGCAAATCGAGCCTCGCCTTCGACACGATCTACGCCGAAGGCCAGCGCCGCTACGTCGAGAGCCTGTCGTCGTACGCGCGTATGTTCCTTGGTCAGATGGACAAGCCCGATATCGATGCGATCGAAGGCCTTTCGCCCGCGATCGCCATCGACCAGAAAACGACCTCCCGTAACCCGCGTTCGACCGTCGGCACGGTCACCGAGATCTACGACTATCTGCGCCTGCTGTGGGCGCGCATCGGCAAGCCCCATTGCCCCAAGTGCGGCAAACCGATCACCCAGCAGACGATCGACCAGATCATCGATTCCGTGATGCAGCTCGAACCCGGCGCGCGTGTGCAGATCTTCGCGCCGGTCGTCCGCGGCCGCAAGGGCGAATACGCCAAGGTGTTTGAAGATGCGCGCAAGAGCGGGTACGTGCGCGTGCGCGTCGACGGCAGCATGTACGACCTCTCCGAGGAGATCAAGCTCGACAAAAATATCAAGCATCATATCGAGATCGTCATCGACCGCCTCGTGATCAAAGACGATATCCGCCGCCGTCTGACCGATTCGGTCGAGATCGCCTCCAACCTGACGGGCGGTCTGGTCATCGTCGGTGTCGTCGGCGGCGAAGAAACGCTCTATTCCCAAAACTACGCCTGCGACGACTGCGGCATCTCCATCGAAGAGCTGACGCCGCGTATGTTCTCGTTCAACGCGCCCTACGGCGCTTGCCCCGAGTGCAGCGGTCTGGGCGAGAAGATCATCGTCGATCCCGACCGTGTGATCGCCGACAAAAATCTCTCCATCCGCGAAGGTGCGATCGACGCCGCCGGCTGGCGCTACAGCGAGAAAAACGTCATCACACGCATGTTTTTCGACGCGATCGCCGAAGCATACGGCATTTCGCTCGACGTCCCCGTCAAGGATATGAAAAAATCCGACCTCGATATCTTCCTCTACGGTACTAAGGGGCGCAAGCTGGAAATGAAGCGCCCCAAAGAGCACGGCGGCGGGGTCTGGCGCGCGAGCTTTGAAGGCGTGATCGCCAGCATCGACCGCCGCAGCCGCGACGAAGAAAACGAAGGCATCAAAGCGCATTACGAAGAGCTGATGGCGTCGGTGCCGTGCCCGGTCTGCCACGGCGACCGCCTGAAAAAAGAGGTTTTGGCCGTCACCGTCGGCGGCATGAACATCGCCGACTTCACCAAGCTGCCGATCAACCGCGCGATCGAATTCGTCGAGGGGCTGGAGCTGACCAAAACCGAAGCCATGATCGGTGAACGCATCATCAAAGAGATCATTTCCCGTCTGAAATTTCTCTCCAACGTCGGCCTTTCCTACCTGACGCTGGCGCGCAGCGCCGGTTCGCTCTCCGGCGGCGAAAGCCAGCGCATCCGCCTCGCCACCCAGATCGGCTCGTCGCTGGTCGGCGTCATGTACATCCTCGACGAACCGAGCATTGGCCTCCACCAGCGCGACAACGCCAAGCTGATCGATACGCTCAAACGCCTGCGCGATATCGGCAACACCCTGATCGTCGTCGAGCACGACGAGGATACGATGCTCGCCGCCGACCACATTATCGACATCGGCCCCGGCGCAGGCGTCAACGGCGGTCATATCGTCGCCCAAGGCACGGCCGAAGAAATCATGGCCTGTGAAGATTCGATCACGGGACAGTACCTCTCCCACAAAAAAGAGATCCCCGTGCCCAAAGTTCGCCGCGAAGGCAACGGCAAGGTGCTTACGGTGCGCGGTGCGCGCGAAAATAACCTCAAAAATATCGACGTTTCCTTCCCGTTGGGCAAGCTGATCTGCGTGACGGGTGTGTCCGGGTCGGGCAAATCGAGTCTGGTCAACGGCATCCTCCACAAAAAGCTCGCAGCTGTCCTCAACCACGCCCATACCCGCGCCGGCGACCACGACGTGATCGAGGGCATCGAGCACCTCGACAAGGTCATCGAGATCGACCAATCGCCGATCGGCCGCACGCCGCGTTCCAACCCGGCGACCTATACCGGCCTCTTCAACGATATCCGCGAGATCTTTGCCGCCACGCCCGATGCCCGTGCCCGCGGCTACGGCCCGGGACGCTTCTCGTTCAATATCCGCGGCGGCCGCTGCGAAGCCTGTGCCGGCGACGGCCTCTTAAAGATCGAAATGCACTTCCTGCCCGACGTCTACGTCCCCTGCGAGGTCTGCAAGGGCCGCCGCTATAACCGCGAAACGCTGGAGGTCAAGTACAAGGGCAAGAGCATCCACGACGTGCTGGAAATGACCGTTGCCGAGGCTCTGCCCTTCTTCGAGAATCTGCCCAAGCTCCGGAAAAAGCTGGAAACGCTCTCGGACGTCGGCTTGGGCTACGTCAAGCTCGGCCAGTCGTCGACCACGCTGTCGGGCGGCGAGGCGCAGCGCGTCAAGCTGGCCACCGAGCTCTCCCGCCGCGCCACCGGAAAAACGCTCTATATCCTCGACGAGCCGACGACCGGCCTCCACGCAGCCGACGTCCATAAGCTCACCGAGGTCTTAAACCGCCTCGCCGACGGCGGCAATACGCTCGTCGTCATCGAGCACAATCTCGACGTCATCAAAACGGCCGACCATATCATCGACCTCGGCCCCGAGGGCGGCAGCGGCGGCGGTACGGTGATCGCCGAAGGCACGCCCGAAGAGGTCGCCGCCTGCGATGCGTCGTTCACCGGGCAGTACCTCAAACGCATGCTCACGCTGTGATCCAATACGCCAAACGGCACCCTTCGTCACGAAGGGTGCCGTTTTTTGTGCGATCCCGGCGACCGAATCATCCGCAAACCACATTTTTACTGACATTTTTCTGCTTTTGTGCTATAATATTTGCATAACGTAGCGAACACAGGAGGAATCAGCCCCATGAAACACTATCCCTTCAAATCCGACGGAACCTTTCGTATCTGCCAGTTTACCGACCTGCATTTACATACCTATGACCGCTTTGAGGAAGGCGAACAGACCTATGCGCTGCTGCGCCAGACTTTGCGCGATACCAACCCTGACCTCGTTGTCATCACCGGCGATATCGCTTGGGGCAAAGAACCCGAAAGTGCCATCGCCGAGCTGGAAAAGATCTTTGCCGAAGCCGGCGTGATGTGGGCGCCGGTGCTCGGCAACCACGACGGTGAATACTTCATGGAGTCGCTGCAGATCCCGAATGAAGAAGGCCGCAGAATGTTTGCCCAGAGGCTGTTCACCGAAAACAGCCTCTATGAAACGGGCGCGGAAGGGGTCGATGGCAACGGCAACTACGTCGTCACCGTCGGCGGCACGGCGGACAAACCCGCGTGGGCGCTCTTCCTGCTCGACAGCCACCGCGGCTACTTTGATCTCAGCCAGAATCTCTGGTACCGCGAGACCTCGAAAGCGCTCCCGCATTCCCACGAGCTCTCCTTCTTCCATATTCCGTTTCCGGAATACGTCGAAGTCTGGGACTATACCGCCTGTAAGGGCTACTGCTTAGAGTCGATCTGCGATACCGAAATGAACGACGGCATGTTCGCCGCCATGGTCGAGTGCGGCAAGATGCGCGGCGTTTTCGTCGGCCACGACCATATCAACGACTTTGAAGGCACGCTCCAAAATATCCGCCTCTGCTACGGCCGCGGATCGGGCTACCAGACCTACGGCTATGAAAATTATGCACGCGGTGCGCGCATCATCGACATCGACGCATCCGCCGATTTCAAGACCTATATCTATCTCGCGACCGGCGAGATGTACGAACAGGATCGCTGCCACCGTCCCAAGCTGATGCGCAAGCATCAGCGCGCGGACGAACTGCTGAAGTAAAAAAGAAGGAGGAAGCTATGAAACATTTTTCTCTGAATGAAAACGGCACGTTCCGTATTTGCCAGCTGACCGATATCCACCTCGAGCACGACCGCCTGCACGAAGAGGGCGAAAAAACCTATGCGCTGATCAAAAATGCCGTCCGCGATACCAACCCCGACCTCGTCGTCATTACCGGTGACCTTGCGTGGGGCACCAACGACGATCTCGAGATCGACCGTTTGGCGTCGATCATGGAAGAACTTGGCGTCGCGTGGGCGCCGGTCCTGGGCAATCACGACGGCCAGGATCTCGCCGGCGGCGGTGAGGCCGGCCGCGAGATGTTTGCCGGGTTCCTCGCCAACCGCAAAGGCGGCCTCTTCGAGCTCGGCCCGAAAGACATCGCCGGCCATGGGAACTATACGGTTACCGTCGGCGGCACGGCGGATGCGCCAAAGTGGGTACTCTATCTGCTCGATTCCCGCGAAAACGGGTTCGATTTTTCGCAGGTGCTTTGGTATAAAAATACGTCGGAGGCCTTCGGCAACGACCACAGCGAGCTGGCGTTTTTTCATATTCCGCTCCCCGAATACGATTGGGTGTGGGACTACGTCGATTGTCTTGGCTACAATCAAGAGCAGGTGGCTGCAATGCCGCTCAACGTGGGTATGTTCTCGGCGATGGTGCGCCGCGGCAGAATGCGCGGTACGTTCGTCGGCCACGACCATATCAACGATTTCGAGGGCACGCTGCGCGGTATCCGCCTCTGCTACGGCCGCGGTTCGGGTTACCAGTGCTACGGTATGAACGGCTTTGAACACGGTGCGCGCATCATCGACCTCAAGCCCGACGGCACGTTCGATACGCAGATCTATACGGAATCCGGCGCACTCTACCACCAGGAGCGTGAACATTCGCACAAAGTCAACAGCAAATGCTGATTGGTGCTGAAGGATGTATCAACATACCCCACGGCTCACGCCGCTTGCAAAAGAACTGCGCAAACGTCTGACCGCCGAAGAACGGCATCTTTGGTACGATTTTCTGCGGTCGTATCCGGTACGGTTCCTGCGGCAAAAGATTGTGGGAACGTATATTGTCGATTTTTATTGCGCGTCGGCAAAGCTGGTGGTCGAATTGGATGGTTCACAGCACTATCAGGCAGACGGATTGCGTTCAGACGCCGAGCGGACCGCGTTCCTGCAAGGTTGTGGGCTGAAGGTCATGCGGATTCCCAATAACGCGGTGCATCAGGATTTCCGCGGTGTTTGTGAAGCAATTGATACAGCGGTAAGGGATGCTTTGGAGCAGAGGTGAACGGCGTCCACCCGCAACAGGAATCCCCCAGTCTTCCGCGTTTGCTTGCGCAATCGCGGAAGCCAGCCCCCTTTACAAGGGGGCCTTGGAGCCTGCCGTTCCCACCGCCACACGGCAAAGCCTCGCCACCTGCGTTGGCTAACCACCCAAGCCTCCCTTGTAAAGGGAGGTGGGTTTTGCCGCAGGCAAAAGCCGGAGGGATTCCGATCCCACCGCCGCACGGCAAAATCTCTCCACCCGCAGCAAGAATCCCCCAGTCTTCCGCGTTTGCTCGCGCAATCGCGGAAGCCAGCCCCCTTTACAAGGGGGCCTTGGAGATTACCGTTCCCACTGCCGCACGGTAAAGTCTCTCCACCGACATTGGATAGCCACCCAAGCCTCCCTTGTAAAGGGAGGTGGGTTTTGCCGCAGGCAAAAGCCGGAGGGATTCCGTTCCCATCGCCACACGGTAAAGTCTCTCCACCGGCGTTGGCTAACCGCCCAAGCCTCCCTTGTAAAGGGAGGTGGGTTTTGCCGCAGGCAAAAGCCGGAGGGATTCTGTTCCCGTCGCCGTGCAATAAAGTTTCTCCACCCGCAACAGGAATCCCCCAGTCTTCCGCGTTTGTTTACGCAATCGCGGAAGCCAGCCCCCTTTGCAAGGGGGCCTTGGAGCCTGCCGTTCCCAACGCCGTACGGCAAAGTCTTTCCACCGACATTAGTTAGCCACCCAAAGCCTCCCTTGTAAAGGGAGGTGGGTTTTGCCGCAGGCAAAAGCCGGAGGGATTCTGTTCCCGTCGCCGCGTGGTAAGGTCTCTTTGCCTGTGATAACAGACGCGCCACAGATCACATAGCCTATCCCGCTTTAAAAAAGTTCGTTGCTCTTCCAAAAAAACGCAAAGGAGAATCTCCCATGAAAAATCGCACGTTTTTGCTCGCTTTGCTGCTAATGCTCTTCTGCCTTGCCGGCTGCGGCGGGGAAGAGCCTACTGAAACCGATCCGCCGGAATCGCCCGAACGCCCGGCGAAAACCGAGGAGGCCGCCTTGATCCCCGAAGACGGTGTCGTCAAAATTGAGGACGAAACCGGCACCTACGAGGTCGTCTACGCCGAGGGTCTCAAGGAAATTACAATGGACGAAGAGACCAACGTGCTCGTCTCGGCCGACGACGAAAACTTCATCTACACGTTTGAAAACGCCGATCTCGTCCTGAGCATGATGCGCGAGGGCGACGTTTTCTGCGGCATTCTGCCCGATAGCGGCGAGGCGCTTGCGATCGTCGTCCGCGAGATCGAGAAAAACGGCGACTCCGTTACCGTCTACGGCGTGCAGCCGACGCTGGAGGATTTGTTTGAGTCGATCGAGATCGAGGCGACTTACGGTGCCGACGCGCTCATTGTCGACGAGCTTGCCGAAGGCGTGACGATGGAAGAAACGCCTGCCGATCCGTCACTTTCCGCAGAAATACCGCGTGCGACAAACCTTGCAGCGCACCCTGCTCCGGGGCTGACCGCGCAAAACCTGGCCTCGCAGACGGTTGAGATCAACCGCACGTTTACTCAAGCGCTGCGCGTGGAAAACGACTATACGTTTGTGGAAGGGTCGGTATCGGAAACGATCGAATCTGTAACCGTATCCCTGGACTACACCCGTGGGAAAGACAAGGTCGTTGCATCCGTGGTTACGCGTACGACCGATTCGCTCCGTGCGGATTTGGGTATTCAGGCCGGTTGGGAAGATGATTTCGAGATCGGCGAATTCCACGTAAAAACGTCGATTCCGTTCGTTACTGTTCCGCTGGAATTGAGCGTTCATGTGTCCTTTTCCGGCAGCGTCGGCGGTACGTTCGAGTACGAACAGACCCGCCTTTCCGGTTCGGAGGTCACGGCCACGACCATGGGAGTTACGCACCGGGATATTGACGAAGTGGTATCGAAGGACGTGAAGGCCGATTTTGTCAATTTCCAGGCCGAGGTAAAGGTTGGTCCCCAAATCAGTATCGGTGTGGCGGTTTTTAAGGATCTGCTTCGCGTGGACCTCGCGTTGGGCATGGGCGTGAAGATTGAGGCGGAGTACGCGCCGTTTGAGCCGTGGGACGAATTTGCCGATTCCTGTCACGACTGCGGCGTCTGTTTCGACGGCGAGATCAGCCTGTTTGTCGAGCTGGTCGGTAGCGCCAAGGCGAGTTTTCCGGGGCTTGAACCTGTTACTGCCTCGATCACGATGGCAGAGGTTACCAAAAAGCTCAATGATTTCTATGTTTCTCTCGGCCCCGATGGCCGCGCCGATCCGCGCTTCGGTTGGGGCGAATGCCCCTACCGCCGCTATCGCACGGAGGTGAAGGTGAGCAACAAGTTCGGTGAAATCTACGGTGCAGAAGTTCACGCATCGTATCCCGATGGTCGCGTGGAAACTCAATGGTCGAACGAATACGGCATGGCCGTATTTTGGCTTCCGGAGGGGAGGAACTGGCTGGATGCGGAATATGGTGGCCGTATCAACGGCGATCACTACGAGATTGCTGCAAAACCCGGTAAGGCAGAGGTTAAACTGGATTTTGACCAACGTGTGATTGTTGTATGTGATATGTTTATGCCGGAAGAAGATCCTGCACTGATTGCGTCTGTCCGTGCAAGATACCCGGATGCTGAATTTTATACAAACGCAAATCTCGATTTCTACGAATGGTATATTGATGATCCTTGGAGAGTGGAAAGGTTTGTCAATCATTTTGTCGAAGACGTGGATGTCGGCGATATAATTATTTGTCTTGATCCGTATGGGGCAGGGCTTAATAATCATATCGAATCAATGTTGCTCCTTGTGATCCAGGAACATGGAGAACTGGATTTTTTGACAGTGTACGGAAATTCCGTAGGGGCAGATTATGAGTATGAGGTAGAAGCAACACCGAATCCGGATCGACCGGGATGGGATGCATATGTTGATTTCTATGTAAGCGAGGTGTATTTTGATGTCGCTGAAAAAATACGAACAGATGCCGAAATTGATGAACAGTTTAATTTGATCAATAAAGGATATATGGACGAAGGATTCGTGACGGGCCTTTGGTCTACCAGAAAACATATCTACAAAACGGAATATACCTGGTATCATCGAGACTATGGCTTTATGTATGCAGAAGATCACGGCTTGGATCATAATACTGAAAGCAACGGTTATATTGAGTCGCAGGCAGATTCCTGGGGACAAGCTGCAATTGATTACGGTATGCAGTGCTTATTTCAGCAGGTCGATGCTTTGCTTGTTGACTGACAGAATTTATCCGCAAAAACCAACGGCACGGATCACCGAAACGGTGATCCGTGCCGTATTCTTTCATATGGGGTATCCGCACCGCTCCAGCGCTTTCCTCGCGGCTTCTGCATCGACCCCGCGCACGACGTGGCGGCGGCGACGGCGCGCGGTCTCGAACACGTGGACGCTGCAAATTCCTTTGCGCACCTGACGGGCGGTCTGTGCGACGGTGATGCGCGCAACGCGCTCCTTGGGGATCCACACGCGGTGGAAGCGCAGGCGGGAGAGATAGGCGAGCACGAGATGGTCGGGGTAGATGCCCATGCCGGTGTGGCGGAGGGCGGCAATCTTATGGCAGAGCTGCCAGAGGATCGCCAGCGAGGCCATCACGCCCCAAAACGTCATCAGCGAGACAAACGCCGGCAGCAAAAACGCGGCAATACCGCCGGCAACGGGGATGGCAAAGAGCAGCAGCGTCGGCATCAGCGTGTAGGCAATGCGCACCTTTTTGCGTTCAACGCGGATCGGACAGGCGAGCGAGCCGAGCTCCGGCAGAATTCGCCGCAGCTCGCGCACGGCGTCCATCGTGTCGCCCGAAGGGATGATCGCCGGGGTGAAGGCGGCGAGGGTAAAGCCGGCGGCGTTGACGTAAACGCCCGTCCCGGTAAACCACCGCGCGAACAGCCCGCAGCGCAGATCGACCGATTCGATCGCGGTCAGGCGCGTGTACAGGCGGTAACGCGTGAAAAGTCCGCCTTCCACGCAGAGCACGTCCTTGGCGCGCGAGACGGAAAACCGATAGTATTCGGCGAGATTGCGCAAAAATTCCAGCAGGTAAACGATGGCGAAGGTAAAAAGCGGGATGGCGACGACGGGCGGCAGCCCGAGCGAGACCTTGTGCACGATCTGCGAGGCGAGGTTTAAAAAACGGTTGGCCGTTTGCTCGCCGGCGTAGCGGGCGGTGTTGGAGAGAACGGTGAGGGCGAAGGCGAATCCGCCGACGACGTTGGAGGATGCCGCCGCGGCGAGCGCCACCTCGGACGGATCCGGACGCGAGATCGCGCGGATGCGGACGGAGGCGTGGCCGCGGAAAAATGCTTCGATGCGGCGTACCTCGCGCTTGGAAACAAGGATCGGGTGGAAAAGGCGGTATTCGGCGGTGGCCGTTTCCGGCTGCACCATTGCCGCACCGAAGGGACGCAGATAAAACGGGTACGAAACGTGCATGGCCGAGAGGCAATCGGCGAAAAAAACGTCGGTCGTGCGCCAAAAGAGGCCGCGCGTATAGGTGAGGCGGTCGGATTCCAGCACCAACCGGCTCATTTTCCAGCGCAACCACGCGAGCAAAACGACCGCGCCGACCACGATCCCGTCGAGCCAAAGCCCCTTCACCCATGCGGCAAGCCCCTCGTCAACGGCGAAAACGCCGCGAAGGATCGGGATGGCCAGAAGGATGAGGTACTTTCGCAGGCTGATGACCGCGTTGAGCGGGTGCAGACGGAGCGCGCCGGTCATTTTCCGACCTCACGCGTATTGCAGCGGGAAACGAGCAACTCGGCTTCGGCCGCGCCGACGGCGTGGAGCCAGTATCGGTGCGAGGGGAGACCGAACGTGAGAATCCGCTGGCGGAAGAGATGCATCAGCGGCGAGGCCGCGACTGTGACGGTCAGAACGTGCGCGAGCGGCACGACGGTCGTGCGCCGGCTGATTACGCCGTGGGTGATGCGGATCACGTCGCCGTCGAGATAGGCGGCGTAACGGCGGAAATACGCCGGCAGGTACCAGCAACCGTAAATTGCCGTCAGCGAAAACAGAACCGCCCCGGAAAGGATGCCGACGAGCGGTGCTTCGTGCAGCAGCTCGAGCACGAGCAAAAGTGCGGGAAAAACGAGCAGCAGGAGGCGGATCAGCCATATGATCAGCGCTTTTCTGCCGTTTGTGAGCAGGATCACGGTGTCTCGCCTCCTTTTTCGTCCGTCGTTTTTCTTATTATACTCGCATTGCGGTGCTAAATCAACGGGATTTTGTAAAATCGGGCGGACGGCGGCACAAATAAATGCGGAAAGAAAATATTTTTTCAAAAAACGCTTGACAAAGAGGGGGCGGTGTGGTATACTATTTTAGCAATAAAGTAGGTGCTTCCCGCCCTCACCCCCGAGCGATGCGCGACGGTGGTTTATACGGTTCGATCTCCGGTACTTTTTCTGCCGGTGATGCGTTTGTAGGCGGGGCTTTGCGGAAACCCCGCCGTTTTTGTTTTGCACCGCGGCGGGACAGGGTATTTTTTTGGAGGTGTTTCCTATCCCGAAAAACGAGCATATGATCAACGCGGAGATCCGCGATCCGTCCGTCCGCCTCATCGACGAGAACGGAGAACAGAAGGGTGTCGTCACCAATGCGGTCGCGCAGGCTGCGGCGAGAGAAGCCGGCCTCGACCTCGTGAAAATCGCACCGGGTGCTGTGCCGCCTGTCTGTAAGATCATGGACTACGGCAAGTTCAAGTTTGAACAGGCCAAAAAACTGCGTGAAACGCGGAAAAATCAGAACGTCGTCGACGTCAAGGAAGTCAAGCTTTCGGTCGGTATCGGCTCGCACGACTACGATTTCAAGCTCCGCAACGCGCAGAAATTCCTCTCCGACGGCGATAAAGTCAAGGTTTCGATCCGCTTCCGCGGCCGTGAAATGACGCACACCGATCTGGGTGCCGAGCTTCTGAACCGCTTTGCGGCAGACTGCGGCGAAGTCGGCAGCGTGGAAAAACCGCCGAAGCTCGAAGGCCGCCAGATGAGCCTTGTTATTTCCGCGAAAACCAATAAGTAACGGCTGACTGCAGCCGCGGCGACAGTCCGCGGATGTTGTTTGACATATGAAAGGAGTCACAATTATGCCCAAGTTAAAGTCTCGTTCCAGCGCGAAAAAACGTTTTTCGTTCACTAAGACCGGTAAAGTCAAGCGTAAGCAGGCGCTCAGAAACCACATTCTGACCCACAAGAGCACGAAGAAGAAGAGAGCTCTTCGTAAGCAGGCCTATGCCGCGGAAGTCAACGCGCCCGCCGTCCACAAGATGCTTCCCTACGCGTAAGGCCCCGGTTGTACAATTTAGGTTATTGAAAGGATTGAACTGATATGGCAAGAATTAAGGGCGCGATGATGACCCGTAAAAGAAGAAACAAGACCCTGAGACTCGCAAAGGGTTACTGGGGTGCAAAATCCAAGCACTTTAAGATGGCGAACCAGGCCGTCATGAAGTCGCTGACCTACGCTTATGTTGGCCGCCGCCTCAAGAAGCGTGACTTCCGCAGCCTGTGGATCACCCGTATTTCCGCGGCCTGCAAAGCCAACGACATCAACTACTCCCGTTTCATCAACGGCCTCAAGAAAGCCAACATCACGCTGAACCGCAAGGTTCTCGCCGATATGGCCCACAACGACGCCGCCGGCTTCGCCGCTCTCGTCGCTGCTGCTAAGGCTGCTCTGTAAATTCAGACAGAATTGCCGCCCCCGGAAAGCTTCCGGGGGCGGTTTTTGCTGCGCAGAAAAAGCAGGTACTGCCAAAAAGTACCTGCTTTTTGAATGCATTATTTGCGTAAAATCAGAATTTTCTGCCGCTGTCGTCGAGCAGATCGTAGTAGCGCGCCGTCCAATACGGCATCGTGAAAAAACTGCCGCAGAAGAGATAGCCGCGGTCATAGATCGCTGCGGTGGCCGCGCCTTCGGCGTCGACGGTAAAGGGCGAGGAATTGCACTTATGCGTGCGGCGCTCGTCGATGGGGATCACGCGGTTGGCCTGGGGGCGTTCGCCCTCGGCGGCCGGTGGGATCATCACAACGTCGTTGCGCGTGCTGTTGACCACGGGGAATCCGCGCAGCCACAGCGGAGTGCGGTTGAGCGTATCGACTGCGGCGGCGAGGTCGACTCCTTCGCTGCCGCGCAGAGCGGCATAGGGGAAGGAATAGAACGGCTGTGCTTCGCGGCGCATGTTTTCCCACCACTCGTCCAGTCCATTTTCCAGAATTTTCAAACGTTCCGCATCGGTTTCCAGCTCCAAAAGCGGCCAAAAGGTAACAATCGCCAATTCTTCGTCGGAATAGTTGATGCCTTTGACGTAGTTGTCGCAGCCGTACTGCTCTCTGCCGCGCTGGGAAAGGCGCGTGCGGTAGGTCGCAAGCAGTTCGGCGTAGCCCTTGCCCTCGGTCACACCGTCGAACGGCGCGTAGCAGAGCTCGTACGCTTCTTCCACGCGGGCACAAACGGCGGCGTACTCTTCGCAGCCGCGCAGGAACTGCGACGCCACGCGCAGCATGCACATCCACTCGGCGGCATTCAGCGCGGCGTCGGTATAGGCGTACGACGGGTGGCGCCACGGCTTGTCCGGGCCGTCCCAGTCGGCGAAGTAATCGACGAACCATTTTCCCCACTGCGTGGAGTGGCCGTGGACGTCGATTAGGCGCAGATCGTTGTCGAGCAGGTGGGTGATAACGGCGGCGATCGTCGCGCGCGTCAGCGCCAAAAGCTCGCGGTCGTCATCGCTGACGGGATTTTTGAGAAAGTGTTTCCAGGCAAAGTAGTACATAACGAACGCCGCGATCACTTCTTCCGAGGAGGTATCGGTTTTGAAGATGATGTCGGAATCGTCGCTGGCGGGGTATTTTTCCGGGCGGTAGGGATCGGGCTTGCGGTAGAGCTCGGCCAGCCGCGCGGGAACTTCGGCCGTTTGCGGCAACGAGAGCACGAACGACTCCGAAACCATGCGGTCGGAATCCGTGCCGACGCGCGCCTTGACCGCATCGGAGAGCAGATAGTTTTTGCCCTCGGCGTCGTTTTTGCCCGCACGGATATGGGTCGTATCCTCGACCGTACAGAAAGCGCTGCCGTTTTCATCGATGTCGCTTCTGAGCCAGAGACCGTTGGTGGCGATGTGGCCGTTTTCGACGAAAACCTGATCGCGCTTGGAGACGTAGCCGCGGCAGACCAGCCCGTTGCCGAAGCGGTGGACGTGGCTTTGGAGCAGCACGTTTTCGAGCACGCGCATAAATTTCGCTTTGGCATCGCGCGCACCGAGCTGATCGCCCTCGGCGGCCATCACCGAATAGCGTTGGGCATCGCCGATGGCGGTAAAGACCGACCAAAGCGCATCGTTGTTGGTAGAGTAGCGGAACGTAGGTTCGACCGTTTCGTTGCCGCAGTTTTCGGCGGTGTAGTGCGTATCACAGAGCGAGCCGCGCACGGAGTGCAGCTCCCAGGTCAGGCGGTCATACCAATCGGCCTTTTCGCGCAGACGTTTGCGGAACCGGCGCACGTGCACGTAGCCGAGCTCGTTTTCGATCCAGATCCCGTCTTCGCCGTCGGAGGCAACGGCCGAAACCGTCGGTGACGCGCCGAAAAGGTAGCGGCCGCCGTGGTAGAGCTCCACGCGGCGGCGGTCGTAGGTTGCCTCGGCGGAAAGCTGCATCACGCCGTCGGCCAGCGCAACGTAGCGCACCGAACGGTCGCCGCAGACGGCCTTAACGTTACCGATGGCTTCGATCAGACCCTCGCTGCGGAAGGTTTTCGAGCGTTCCAGTGCCTCCACAACCCCCTTGGGGAGCTCGGCAGGCTTGGGATAATACTGCGGGGATTTTTGCAGTGCGGACGTGCGCATTTCCACAGGGCGCACCATCGGTACGCTGAAGCGGAATACCGCCTCGTCGGTGGCGGCAAACATATGGTTTTTCTCCAGGAAAAGTGCGCGCACAGGCCGATCGCCGGCCAGAGCGGAGACCGATTCAACCAAGTTGCCCATCAGACTGCAGCGGCTGAGCAAGCCGGTCTGCGGGTCGGCGAACCAAAGCGTGCCGTCGCCGGCGAGCGCCGAGCAGGTGATCCGGCCCAGCGGCAGTGCCGACGGAGCCATCGTCAGGCGCTCGTCGATCGGTTCGCACGACGTCAGGATCATGCGGCGATACAGCCGCAATTGTTCCGGAATGACCGGGTCTTCCCAGTCAAGGCGGTAAGATTGCTGCATAGAATTGCCTCATTTCTTGCATGTTTGTGCATATGTATTTCAAAAACCGTCCAATTGCAGACAGATCGGCATTCGGAGGGGGAGAACGCCGAGGGGAGGTGGGAGGAGTCTGCGCTTGGGTGGTGTTTTTGCATCAGTCGGCCACGAAGGTGCAGAGGAACGGGAAATGGTCGGAGGGGAACTGACCGCCGCGCTTGGTGGCCAGAACTTCGGCGATCAGCGGACGCAGCGCGCCCTTGCTGTAGAAAATATGGTCGATCGGGCCATGGCGGACGACCGGTGCCTCGACGCGGAAACCGTGGTAGGTGTCGTAGTCGGTCGATTCGTCGGCGTTCAGACGAGCATCGTAGAAGGGCGGCTGATTCATCACGGCAAAGGCCTCGCTCGTGGGCGTGACGTTGTAGTCGCCGGCAATGAAGCACTGGCGCGTTTCGACTTCGGGGAGGAAGATCTTCCGGACGAGCGCGGCGCCGTTTTTCTGCGCGAGGCGGGCAACGTGGTCGAGATGGAGCGAGCCGACGGCGATCTCGCCGCTGCCGTCGTTGCATTTGAGGATCGCTTTGGCACAGACGCGCTTGTTGACTTCGCCGTCCCAACCGATCGACGGCACGTCGGGCGTTTCGCTCAGCCACCAGGTATGGCCGGAAATGAAGGTAAAGAGCGCCGTTTTATAGAAGATTGCAGAATGCTCGCCTTCGCGGACACCGTCGTCGCGGCCGACGCCGTAGTAGGCATATTCCGGCAGATGCTCGGACAGATAATCCATCTGTTCGGCGTAGGCTTCCTGCACGCAGAAGATGTCGGGGTTGCGGGCAGCGATCTGGGCTGCGAGATGCGCTTTGCGGTTGTCCCAGCAGTGGAGACCGGTGTCGCCGTATTGGTTGCGGATGTTGTAGTTCATCATGCGAAACAGTTTCATGGTGTGCCATCCTTTCTTAAAACGGTTACAAAACTACGTTTTGCAACCGAAATCTCATCCAATCCGTTTTTTCGGCGGCTTTGCTGCCGAAAAAACTCCACTAAGACGGTCGCAAGACCGTCCACGCGCCGCAGCGAATCCGATCGAAAACTTTGTTTTCGATCGATTTTCTATATGCACAGCTCGTAGATCAGCGTTTCCAGAACGGTCTGGCGATTGGCGTTGTTGCCAAACATCGCTTTTTCCGCATCGAAGCAGAGGATCGCCGCGCGCCGCAGCGATTCCGGGCGGAATCGGCGGGACTGCGCCATGACCTTGGAAGCGGCGTAGGCGCTGGGGATGCGCGCCATCTGCATGAATTCGGCCGTGGAAAGATGCTTGGTTTCGGCGAGCGAGGCGGCGTAAAGCTGGCGCATCGCCCGGCCGATCGCCTGGACGGCGGCAGTTTCGTCGTTGCCCTGCTTCAGATAACGGTCGAGACGGGTGACGGCTGTGCCGATGCTTTTTTGGGCAAGCGCATCGGTGATCTGGTAGACGATCGCCTCACCGACGGGCATGGCGATCGCGTCGATATCTTCGGTACGGATCTGCGGGCCTTTGGTATAGGACGCGACCTTCAAAAGCTCCGGCAGCGTCGCGCTCATCAGATCGCCGCATTGGTCGAGCAGATATCCGGCTTCACGGTCGCCGCAGCTTTTGCCGCAGGCTTCAAAGCGGCGAATGACCCACCGCACCAAGTCGGCGCGGCTCTGGTGCGCAAACTCCACGCGCTGGGCGTGCTCGTTGACGAGCGCTTCGATCTTTTTGTTTTTGCGTCCGCTCGCGCCCGGCGGCGTATCGCCGTAGGCGACGATCAGGCACACCGTCGGCGAGAGGTCGGCGAGGATCGGCTCGATCTCGGCGGCCATTTTGGCGTCGGCGGTGGTGATATCGTAGTCGCGGACCAGTACGAGCTTGCGCTCGGCAAACAGCGGAAAGCTCTCGAGCTCCTCCGCAAGCGCCTTGGGCGTGCAGGCTTTGCCCACGAGTGTGCAGAAGTTGCTTTCGTCTTCGTCGACGATCAAGCGCTTGATCTGGCCGATATAATGCTCGCGCAGGTAGGCTTCTTCGCCGTAGAAGAGGTAAAAACGGTTGACGATACCTTGAGCGAGCTCTTTTTTTAGGCGCGAAAGGCTCGCCGCGCTGCCTTTATCCTGTTTTGCTGCCAAGCCCTTTGCCCCCTTTTTTCAGTCGTTTTCCAGCCGCAGACGGATCGTCCCTTCGGCGGCGGTATTGCGCGCGCCGACAAATGTTTCGTCGGCTTTGTTCGAACATATTATAACATATTCCGCCTGCATTTTCACTAACATTTCTTCCTGTAACGGAAATTTAATCGCGTGCCCCGCGCTGACGACGGCATCGGCTGTTCCGATCCGCGCATCCTCTGCAAGCGCGGCCAATGCGCGTTCACTGTGATCGCCGAACACAACGACTTCGCCGTAGGCCGAGCGCACGCAAACCGCTGCCGAAGCATCAGCCGGACGATCGGCGGGCAAATATATCGCAGCCGAGAGCGTTCCGACCGTAAATTCTGCACCGTCGGCAAGCGTGTGCAGCTCGATTCCGGCATTCTCTGCGCGCAGGCAAAGCTCCTCTGTAAGCAACTGGTCGCCGTTTGCAGGCGCGAACGCGATTTCGCGAATGATCGGCAGCACCTCGGCGATCCCGTTGGCGTGGTGAGGCTTATTTGTCGAGACGATGAGCAGGTCGATGTCGCGGATGTTGCGCGCCTTTAAGTGCTCGGCGAGAACTTCGCCGGAGCTCCCGCGGGTGGAGCCGCAGTCGACGACGATCGTATCTTCGCCGCAGGTGATGACGATGCAGCGTCCGTAGCCGACGTCGAGGGCGGCGATCTCCATCGCACTTGCCGCATAGCGGTGCATGGCAAACAGAGCAGCCTGCAGGCTGATGGTTGCCAACAGGATGGCGGCCATCGCTGTGCGCAGCCGCGGCCGCAAGAGCAGCCATACCGTCAGCCCACACAACAACAGGATCCATACCCGCACGAAGATACTCTCTGTTCCCAGCGAGGCAAAGGGGATTGCCGCAGATATGCGGATTGCGGCTTCCAGCAGGCCGGAAATCCAAACAACCGGTGCGGCCAACAGCGAAGCGAGCGGCATCCAAACAAAGGCCGTGCCCAAAGCCAGCCATCCGAACAAAAACAGCAGCTCAATGACCCACAAAACGACCAGATTGGTCAAGATCGAAATGAGCGAAATGCTGCCGAAATAAAAGGCAACCAGCGGCATGGTGAAGACCTGTGCCGAGAGCGTCAGCGCGAGGGCCGTTACGAGCCCGGAAATCGGCTTGGCCAGCCAGCGCGGCCAAGCCTTTGTGCGGGAAGAAATACAGCGAATCAAGCGCTGGGCGAACAGCAGAATGCCTAAAACCGATGCAAACGAGAGCTGCAGACCGATATCGGCGACTGCGTAGGGATTTTGAAGCAGCAGAACGGCCAACGCTAAACCAAGCGATGTCAGACCGTCGCTTTTGCGGCCGAAAACCGCAGCCGAAAAGAAAAGGATCTGCACGAGCATTGCGCGGACGATCGATGCGGTAAAACCCGTCACCGCCGCAAACGCCAGCGAAATGATCGACGCGATCACAAAGTTGCGCCGCCGACCGTGCGAAAAAAGCAGCAGAATCGCGGTAAAAAAGGTCAGATGTGTGCCGGAAACGGCAAAAATATGGGAAACGCCGGTGTCGGCGACGGCGTCGCTGAATGCTTCGTCGAATTCCGTGCGGTCGCCGAGTAGGAGTGCGCGCATCGTCGGTGCGGCCTCGCCGAAGACGGTATCGATCGTTTCCAGCATCGTGCGGCGTACGCGTTGCGGCAGATTTTTGAGTGTTTTCTCTCCGACGGCGTCCCATTCGAGCGATTCCGGCGTCCCGCTGAGGAAAATCCCCTTGACCGTTTGGTAAGTGCCGTAGGCAGGATCGTTGCGCGTGGCGGAAAATGCAATGTCGCCGTGCAGCCGGTCGCCCACATCGACCAAAGCGGCGATCTCGCCGTAGCACCAAATCGATGCCCGCGTACCGCTGCCGTCGAGGATCTCGACCGTCACGCGCGCACTGTTTTGGTAGCGCTCGGGAAGCTCGGTGACCAACAGGGAAAATGGCCGTACCTCGCCGGTATAGCGCGTTTCGATCTCGCAAATGCGCACGTCGGCACGCCAAAAGACCGCCGCCATCAGCACCAAGCCCGAGGCAAACGCCAAAAGCGATGCGGCGATCCTGCGCAGGCGGCCGCGTGCAAATATGATGGGGAAGAGCGCGGCGAACATACAGCCGAGGCCGCCGATCAGCAACGGAACTGCCCATTCCGCGCGGCCATAGACCAGCGCGAGTGCGGCGGCGAGTATTCCGAACGCGGCGGTGAAAAGCGGTCGAATCGGCACGGGCAGTCTCCTTTCCTGTGATTTTTGGTGGAAAAATTTGTTGTTTTCGCCGTCAACTATTGATAGATCGTGTCGAATATGGTACAATAAACGATAGAGGATTTTTTCGGATGATCGGAGTGCGAGTGGGTAAGTATGATTGACAAGATGCGTCGATTGGAATTATGTATGAAAGAGTGTGCAGCGACCTTTGGCTGGAGCCTTTCGGGCAACTGTTTGGCGTGCAGCAAGGGCGCACTTTCGTTTTTGCTGCTGCCCACGCTGGAAGATGAGCAGATCAACTATTCGCTTTCCTATCGCCTGACCGAATTTGACCGCATCTATCATGCAATGACCACCGCCAATATCTTCCCCGGCGCCAAAATCGCCGACGGCAGCCAACCGGTGGAATCGTGGGGGCTGATGTCGGTTTCGACGGCGATGCGCACGATCACCGGCCGCGCCGACCGCTTTGCCACCGCACTGGCGCAGCGCGTCAAAGATCCGGCCGAAAACCTCGATTTCCTCCGCTATCTCTATGCCCGCAGCATCCGCGATCTCAAACCGCCGCTCGATTATTCCTGCGAACTGATCCTCTCCTGCCTTCTGACCGGCGATTTCGATGCCGCCGAAAAAGCAGCCGCCGCTGCCCGCCGAAACGGCGACAACGGCGGAGAACTCTATGACCATGTTCGCAGCTATATCAACCGCTATGCCCCGCAGGAATCCGCCCCGCAAGAGGGCATGAGCTGGTACTGAAAAATCGGCTGATCGCTTTCGGCGCGCAAAAATTGCACCGAAGGAAGTGCCGCGGAGAGCCGTGCGATCACGCGGTCGCGCACCGGCGCTTCGGTCTCGTAGTGGCCGGCATCGACCAGCGAGATCTGCGCGCGCAGGGCATCCGCCGCGTGGTTATGGCGAAAATCGCCGCTGACAAAAACATCGGCGCCGCTCAAAACGGCTGCCTCAAAAAACGAAGCACCGCCGCCGCAGCAAACTGCGGCGGTTTTTATTTTGCGCCCACTGTCGACGAATTTGACCGCCGGCAGCCCGACTGCCGCGCGGATATGCTCGGCAAGCGCGCGCACATCGGCCAGTTCCTCCGGTACCTTCGCCAGCGCACAGCAGCCATCGGTTCCTTCGACCGTGACGACCTTTTCCAGACCGATCAGTTGCAGATAAGTATCGTTGACGCCGTCTTCGGCGACGTCGAGGTTCGTGTGCGCCGCAAGGATTGAGATCCCGCTGCGGATCGCCGCGTAGACCGGGTCGGACGCGCCGATTGCGCGCATGGGGTTGTAGATCAGCGGATGGTGGGCGAGGATGCAGTCGACGCCCTTTTCGGCCGCTTCGGCGACGATCGCGCGCGTTACGTCGACGACGACCATCACGCGCGAAACCGGCAGCTCCCGGCTGCCGACCAGAATTCCGCAGTTATCGGTGGGTTTTGCTTTTTCAAACGGGGCAAACGATTGGATCGCATCGTAGAGATCGCCGACGGTAGGCATACAGAGTTCCTCTCTTCTCATTCTTTGGTCTGCGCCGCAAAGCGCAGGGAAAATAAATCGCATTCTTCCATTGTAAAGCGGATGGTCACGGGTTTGCCCGCAAACGCGGACAAATCCCCGTCGAAATCGACAACGCGCTCCACGCTGTCGCCAAACAGCTCGCCGCTTTCCAGTCGGTTGCCCTCGGCGTCTTCGATTGTCACGAACAAACTGCCGCGCGCAGAGGTGGCAAAATTGAGCACAAGCTCGCCGCCCGCGAAAACGAGCGGCTTCGTCACGGCAACTTTGGGGCTGCTGCCCACGGAAAGTCCGGCAAATCCGTCGATACGGTTCGTATAGCGGTAGAGTTCGGTCGGTATGCCCTGCCAGTGGTTTTCGAAAACGAACATCGAAAGCTCGCTAGCTGCGCCGCGGTCAGCCGACGGTGTTTCGAGCATGCCGTAGGCGGGATAACAATCGCCGTAGACCCAGTTGCGGCCGTTTTCTGCACCGGGGCGCAGGAACGCATCCTGATAGCGCGTGAAATGTGCGCCGTCACGCGAGGTGATAAACACACAGTCCGTCAGCGCCAACCCATAACGCGCCGAAGCCTCCATGCGGCGCCGGCGCATCTCTTTGCCGCAAAGACGATCGTAATTTTTCGTCCACGCTTTGCGCTCAATGTAGCGCGAGGGAAACCCGATGTAAACGTGCGGTGCGCGGTAGTAGGGCGAGATCACATTGGTGTAGAGCGGCACGTCGAGCTCGTCGGAAAACGTGATCTGCCGGGAGGACGTCCAGTCGACGAAATCGGGTGAAGTCAGGCGGCGAATATCGCGCACACCGCTGCCGAATCCGCCGTCATGGAATCCGCGCACGTAAGCGACGTACTGCCGCTGTTCGGTGTCGTAGAACGCGGTATTGAGCGTGTCGTAATAATCTTCGTTTGAAATCATGGATCCGGGCGTAAAATGAATGCCGTCGGAACTCTCATAGGCGCGGAGATATGCACCGGAAGCACCGTGGTCGCCGGTGACCGCCTTGAATCGCGACTCGGGCGGGCAGTCCGGATTTTGATCGATAAAAACAAAGAAATTGTCAAACTTCTGCGTGTGTTCATCCAATAGAATGTTATTTTCTTTCGATCCGTTGAACTCGCAAAGGCCGAGGGAAGGTTTTTCCCAATGCAGGCCGTCCCGGCTCTCGGCGTAGCAAACGCGGATCTCGTGGCGGCTGGGAACGTACCCGTCTTCGGTGATCTTCCACGCCAGATAATACATCCGCCAAAGGCCGTTGTCGCAGAGGAAGTTGAAATAGTCGCAGCCGTCGCCTTCCCACGGCTCGCCAAACTCCATCACTTTTTCACGCTTGACCGGCGAAAACCGCCGCAGCTCGGCCGTTGTTTTTGCCGGATCAAGGATCGTATCGTCCCACAGGGGTTCCAGACGCGTGCCGATATTGATTGCCATAGTAAATCCTCCTTACGGTTCCGTCGCCTCGTCGGTGCGGCCGGTCGTATCGTAGAGACTAAAGGTATCACGCAAGGTCTTGCAGTAAACGCCGTCGGGCTCGACGATACCCGCAAAGAGCTCGCTCGCCCCTGAACTGTTGGCATAGGCGCGGCAAAGAGCGATTTTGCCCTCAAAGGTATCGAGGAAGTAGAGCTCCTGACCGTCGGCAAAGAAGCTTGGGCAAACGTAGCTGGTACCGTCGCCGCCGCAGATCAGCAGTGTTTTGCCGTTGGAATTGACAAAAATGCCGTAAGCGGTTGTGTCGGATTCGCCGAGGCTGTAGGCTGCAACGTCGCCGTCGGCGGAGATGGCGCAGCCAAGCATCGGTGCGTAGCCGCCGGACAGGTACGAATAGGTGCGGTCGGTCAGATCGAGCACAAAGAGACTTTCAAACAGATCCGAGCTCGAGCGGAAGGTCGGGGCGATCAGCGTATTGCCGTCGGCGGAGATCGAAAGCTCGCCGTTGGCCGTGATCTGCGGGATTCGTCCGGAAAAATCCGAAAGCGCGCCGTCCATAACCGAGAAAAGCATCAAGCTGCGCGTTTCAGAGCTCGATTCCGTCACCGCAAGCACGCAGGTGCTACCGTCGGGCGTCCATGCCACGGGTTCGACTGCGGCGTTGCGCGCAAACATCGAAGCGGCGTATTCGTCGGGATCGCTTGCGCCCGGCACCGTCACGCAAATCGAAAGCAGCTGTGTGCGGCCGATGTCGTCGGCGCAAACCGTGTAGACCGCGCGGGAACGGTCGGGCGAGAACGAGACTGCGCCGATGTAGCCGGTTTCGGGCTGGGCGATCAGCGCGGTGCTTTCACCGCTGACAGGGTCAAACCGCGTCACCCCCTCCGTCAGCGAACGGAAAATTGCCGCCTCGCCGTCGGAACAAACATATTCGGCATTTTTTGCCGCCAGCAGCACGCGTGAACCGTCCAGCGGTGCGCAGAACGAATCGCTGCCGCCGCGAAAATAGACGTATCCGCCCTCCGGTGAAAACACGGGCTCGGCCAGATATCTCCCTTGGTGGAGCAGGGTATGCGAGTCGTCGTCGAAACGGTAGAGCATCAGCCCGTCTTCGCCGATGTAGGCCGCCATGCAGCCGGCATCTCGCGGGAGTTCCTCGGCCGCACAGCCCGCAGTCAGTGCGAGCAGTACCGCTGCCAGAACGAGCAGCAGTCGAAATTTCTTACGGTTCACGGTGTTCCTTCCTTTTTATCCATCATAATTCGTTGTTTATTCCCAGCGGTACATCGCCAGCATTTGCGGCGAAACGCCAATCTCAAAGACGGTCTCGCCGCCGCGAACGTAAAGTGGCGCGGTCCTTGCGCCCGTGCGCAGGTTCATAAGCACGCTCGCTTCGCCCTTGACGTGGAGCTTGGCGATCGAGCCGTGATCCAAAAACGACCGCAGCGCGACGGTCTGATCCTTGCGCGGGAAAAGCGCGATCTTCGTTTGGCCCTCGAGCCAGACGTTTAGGTCGGCTGAGAGATATTTCCGCAGATACGCCCACACGGGTGCGGGGATATCGTAGCAATCGGAATAGCTGTCGGGGATGTTCAGAACGTAGGCGCGTCCGGCGGCATAACGGCTGTAGGCGAGGAGGATATTCGGCGAAGCGTCCCGAAGCTGCATCGCGAGGAACGTGTTTTCGTTCGTGATCCAGTCGATCATCGGCAAATTGATCGGGTGCGAGGCGTGGTAATAGTCCGTCCGATCCGACCAGCCAACGTCGAACCCGCCGAACTCGCTGCCGAGCTGGCTACGGGCGGTGACGCGCATAGCCGTGCAGTCGGAAATGCCCTTGTCCTGCAAAATCGCCAGACATCCCGACGTCATGCAAACGTTTCCGCCGCGCACAAGATGCGCCTTGATCTTTTCGACGAGGGTTTCATCCTTCGTCGACGCCGCCGTTAAGATCACCATGCCGCTTTCCGGGAACAGCGCCACCGGATCGGCCGGCACGCCGCACATCCCGAGGAAGTCGAAGACGTGGTCTTCGCCGTTGGAATGGAACGGCAGATAAACAGGGATGCCGGTTGCTTCGCCGAGTTGGGCGCGCGCCGCATCGAGTTTTTCCAGACGCACCCCAAGGGCGGCGATCGATTCGCTCTCGCGGCAGAGCGCCCAGCTGTACATCGTCAGTTCTTTCGCCTCGGCCAGCAGTGTCAGTTCGACCTGTTCCAAAAACAGATCAACGCTGTTGGCGCACATTGTGGAATCGAACCAGCCGCCGCGGTTATGATAGGGCGGCAGATGCTCAAGCCAGCGAATGAGCGAATAGGAGGTATAGCGCGGATTGCGGAAGAGGGAATAGGTCGTGTGGCGCGTTTCGGTGCCGGCGTAGATCTCGTCGAACATCGGCGGCTGGTGCTCGGTATCGTAGCCGAGCCATTGGAACGATTCGTGCCACGTCGGATATTTTAAGGTTAATTTGACGTTTGGATTGGCGGCTTTGGCCGGGGCAATCACGTGGTCGCGCGAAAACGCCGTCATCAGCTCGCGGCGGTATTCCTCCCACGTGCGGTCACCCTTGGCCTTGCGGCAGACTTCGCAGGTACAGTCGGTGACAAAATAGTCGTCGAGGATGATCTCGTCGAATTCGCGCGCGACAAAGGCCATCATATCGTCAAACATGGCGATCACACGCGGATCGGCGTAGCACATGCCCTTGGCCGTGGGCGAAAATTCCTTACATACCGGCATGATGCCCGTGGCGACCTCGATCCCGCGGGCTTGGAAGAAATCGCGCGCGGCGAGGAGAAGCTTGCGGTCGGTCTGCTTGCCGCGGAAGCACTCGACGTAAATTTTCGTCAAGCGCAGATGCTTTTCGAGGAAGGCGAGCTCTTTTTCCGCCGCACCCGGCGTTTGGAACACGCGCTCCACATCCTGCGTGGTCATGTAAACAGACATGGCGTAGCTTTTGTAGGTTCGTTCCATTTCGGTCGCCTCCGTTTCGGTTTATTCCCAGCGGTACATTGCCAGCATTTGCGGCGAAACGCCGATCTCAAAGACGGTCTCGCCGCCGCGAACGTAGAGCGGCGCGGTCCTTGCGCCCGTGCGCAGGTTCGTAAGCGCACTCGCCTCGCCCTTGACGTGGAGCTTGGCGATCGAGCCGTGATCCAAAAACGACCGCAGCGCGACGGTCTGATTCTTGCGCGGGAAAAGTGCGATCTTCGTCTGGCCCTCGAGCCAGACATTCAAGTCGGCGGAGAGATATTTCCGCAGATACGCCCACACGGGTGCGGGGATATCGTAGCAATCGGAATAACTGTCGGGGATGTTCAGAACGTAGGCGCGTCCGGCGGCATAGCGGCTATAGGCGAGGAGAATATTCGGCGAAGCGTCCCGGAGCTGCATCGCAAGGAACGTGTTTTCGTTCGTGATCCAGTCGATCATCGGCAGATTGATCGGGTGGGACGCGTGGTAATAGTCCGTCCGATCCGACCAGCCAACGTCGAACCCGCCAAACTCGCTGCCAAGCTGGCTGCGGGCGGTGACGCGCATGGCCGTGCAGTCGGAAATGCCTTTATCCTGCAGGATCGCCAGACACCCCGATGTCATACAGACGTTCCCGCCGCGCACAAGATGTGCCTTGATCTTTTCGACGAGGGCTTCATCCTTCGTCGACGCCGCCGTTAAGATCACCATGCCGCTTTCCGGGAACAGCGCCACCGGATCGGTTGGCACACCGCACATCCCAAGGAAATCGAAGACGTGATCTTCGCCGTTGGAATGGAACGGCAGATAAACAGGGATGCCCGCAGGCTCGCCCAGAGCGGCCAAGGGCTTTGAGAGCTTTTCGAGTCGCACGCCGAGGGCGGCGTGGGATTCGCTGCCGATGCTCAAGCTCCAGTCAAAGAGCGTGACCTCGCGCGGGGCGGCCATCAGCGTAAGCTCGGCCTGTTCCATAAAGATATCCGCACTGTTGGCGCAGAGGATCGAATCGAACCACGCGCCGCGCGTGTTGCGCGGCGGAAAGCTTTGGAGCAGACGCAACAGCGAATAGGAGGTATAGCGCGGATTGCGGAAGAGCGAATACGTCGTGTGGCGCGTTTCGGTGCCGGCGTAGATCTCGTCGAACATCGGCGGCTGGTGCTCGGTGTCGTAGCCGAGCCATTGGAACGATTCGTGCCACGTCGGATATTTTAAGGTTAATTTGACGTTTGGGTTGGCGGCCTTGGCCGGGGCGATCACGTGGTCGCGCGAGAACGCCGTCATCAGCTCGCGGCGGTATTCCTCCCATGTGCGGTCGCCCTTGGCTTTGCGGCAGACTTCGCAGGTGCAGTCGGTGGCAAAAAAGTCGTCGAGGATGATCTCGTCGAATTCGCGCGCGGCGAAAGCCATCATATCGTCGTACATTGCGGCGATTTTTGGGTCGGCGTAGCACATGCCCTGTCCCGTCGTCGCCAGTCTGGCCGAAACGGGCATCATGCCGGTTGCAACCTCGATCCCGCGGGCTTGGAAGAAATCGCGCGCGGCGAGGAGTAACTTGCGGTCGGTCTCGCGTTCGCGGAAAAACTCGGCGTAAACTTTTGTCAGGCGCAGGTGCTTTTCGAGGAAGGCGAGCTCTTTTTCCGCGAGTCCGGGTTCGGAAAAAATGTGTTCCAGCGTGTGGGTGGTCAGATAAACCGACAATTCAAAGGTGTCGTAGCTCTGTTTCATCCGATCGTCCTCCTTGGCGCGCATTGCGGTTTTATGCACGGAAAATCTTCCGATTCGACAGTTTTCCGATAGAATAATAGCATAAGCACCCAAACTTGTCAATCATTTTTTTGATTTCTTCGCCGTGTGCCGTACCCTTCACAAACTTTCTGTAAATTTTTGCGAATTGTCCAAAATAAGGCTTGAAAAAACAGCGGTTTTGATATAAAATATAAGAGAGAAAGTTCTGCCCTTTTCTTGTGATCGTTTGGGGCAGTTCGTACCGACGGAAACAGGAGGAATGGGAAATATGAAAGGCAAACGATTCAGAAGCTTCACAGGGGTGCTGCTTGCGCTCTTACTGATGGTCACCATGTGTGTTCCCGTTCTGGCCGCACCGCCGGAAATGAACTCCGACTACTACATTTTGATGGACGTGGCCTCCGGCCAGGTTCTCGCCTCGAAAAACGCCGATTCGCAGCTGCCGCCGGCCGGCCTTGTCAAGATCCTGACGGGTTTGGTTGCCGCCGAAAACATGATCGACGACACCTCCAAGCTCACGGTCACTTCTTCCGCGCTGTCGCCGCTGGGTACGGGCGTGAAGAACATCGGCCTTGCCGCCGGTGAGATGATCACGATGGCCGACTGTATGAACGCGATGCTGATGGTCTCGGCCAACGACGCCGCCAACGTCGTGGCGGAATCGGTCGGCACCACGCTGGAAAGCTTCATGACCATGCTTTCCAACCGCGCGATCGCGCTGGGCGCGACCTCGACCGTACTCAAAAACCCCAACGGCCTCAATGCCGAGGGTCAGGTCAGCACGCCCCATGACCTCGCGCTGATTGCCCGCGCCGCGCTCTCCAACGAGACCTTCCTCAAATATTTCGGCAAAGTCAGCTACACGCTGGAACCCACCAACAACCGTGCGGAAGCCAAGGTCATGAACACGAGCTTCCTGATGCTCCGCGACGGCGACTATTCCTATGAAGGCATCGTCGGCGGTATGGTCGGCTACACCAGTGCTTCGAAATACGTCACGATGGCCACCGCCGAGAAAGATGGCCGCCAGCTGATTGCCGTTGTCATGATGGCCGAAACCGAAGCCGAGCTCTACAGCGATGCGGCCGCTCTGCTCGACCACGGCTTCAACGATTTCACCAGTGCTTCCGTTCCCAATAACCTCACGCTCTTTGTCGCGGATCTGGCTCAGGAAGGCGTGAAGATCGGCACGGTCGAATTCCGCCTCCGCGAGTCCGTCTCGCTCCTGCTCTCTGCTGACTACGATACCACCAAGATTCTGGTCGTTCCCAACAGCGTACCTGCGGTCATCACCGCCGGCTCGTCGCAGGAATACACGGCCAATATCGTTTACCGCACCAACCCCGAGGATCTGAGCCAGGATGTTCTGCTGATGGAAAATGTTGTGCTCGCCTCGTTCGAACAGATCGACACCTCGATCGTCCCGGGTGATCCGACTTCCTCCACCCCGCCTGCCACCAATGCGAGCGGCGAACCGATCGCCACCACGCCGGGCAGCGCCGGTGAAGACCCCGCCGACGAACCGAGCGAAGGCGGCGGCTTCTGGAAGGTCATCAAGGTCATCCTCAAGATCCTGCTCTATATCATCCTTGTTTTGGTGATCCTGATTGTCATCTTCATCGCCACGCTGTTCATCATGCGCGAAGTCAAGCGCCGCAAACGCCGCAAGGCCCGTCAGGCGCGTATGCAGCAGCGCTACCACGACTAAAAGATTTCAAGCCACGGAAACGAGAGTTTCCGTGGCTTGTTTTTTTTAGCGCTTTATGGTATACTCAAAACAGAAATCCAAAAGGGGAGGGCTTGGGATGAACCGTATCCGTTTCCGCAGGATCTGTGCGGCTGTTGCAGGGATGCTCCTGTGCGTACTCTTAGCTGCGTGTCACCAAGATCCGGAGCTTTCGGCCACCACCGACCCTACGTGCGCTACCGCCCAACCACCGGCGACGAGCAGCTCAGTGACCACAACAGGACAGACGACAAGTACAACGGCGGAACCCGACACCGAGCCACAAATGGTGGCAAATGAGCAGGGGAAAATCGCCCGAGTCACAGTTTCTACCCCTTGGCAGTGGAATTTTTTCGCTGAAGCCTTCAACGCCGACCGCAGTCGTTTTGCCAATTCCGTCGAGGTATCCATCACCGATCGGCTTTCCTTTGCCGACATGACATTCGTCGCTTTGTCCGACGGCTTTACCGGGCGAATTTGCGGCGAGGCGGACGATTCCTTGTATGACGAGCGCAAAGCTTTGTTAGATGCGGCGATGGCACAGGGCGAAACGATGACTGATCTTCCCGCAAGCGTCGGCGGTTTTTGCGATATTTCTGTGGTTTTTGGCAGTTCTTCGCTGTTTGGCGATACCGTGGGCAGCCTGTATATCGAAAATCTGGACTTTACAAACATCAGTTACGCAAACTCCGATCAAGAAAATTCCGGCATGCTCTGCGGCACGGTAGCGATTCTTTCCCTGCGTGATGTCGCGTTCTCCGACTGCCGTTTTGACGCTGCGGAAGTCACCGGTGTTTCACATCTGTTAGCAAACACGATTAAAACTCTGAACATCGACCACACTGTCGTTCTTGATTGCACAGCCGCCGCAGCGTGCGAGTACGGTGGTCTGCTGTTTGAACACAGTGAAAACGGCGGTGCGGTCAGAAATCTCAGCATTGCCCATTCCTCGTTCTCCGTTTTCAACCGCGAAACTGGCTGTGCCTCTTTGCTCGGCGACCGTATCCTGCAGGGAATTTTTCAATCGGTGACACTCTACGATTGCGGCGTTTCCGCGCCGTCAACCTCGGCTCTCTGCGCAAGAGCGAGTGCAGCGGCGCTCCATGATATCACCGTCAGCCGATGTTCTCTGCGTTCCTTTGAATACGCCGCAGAGCCCCATCTTGCCGGTGGAATCCTGTTTGGCTGGAATGGGGAACAGGAAGTCTTCACTTCGGCAGATGTGAAAAACATTGTCATCGCTGATTCGACTCTTAGCTTGGAGTATCGTGATTTTCAGTGGTACGAAAGCCATGGACTCACGATTGAAAATTGCCGCAACCAAATTGAGGAACAGTTCCGCGCCCACATGACCTTCCCTTGTGAAACCGACGAAAACGGTTTGATTTCCGCCGTCACCGTCGCCACGCCGCAGGAATGGAACGATTTTGCCGCGGCCTTTAACCTCGGCAGAGGCCACTTTGCAGATTCTGTCGATGTGGCGATCACCGCGATGCTATCGTTTGACGGCATGACCTTTACCTGTCTGCGCGCGCCGTTTGCGGGCAGAATCTACGGTAAGGCGGTCGAGCCCTCCGAGGGAGAAACACCCCATGCGCTGGAAACCGATCCGCCGACCGTCAGTTATCGCACAGTCACCAACGGCCGTTACAGTGTTGCTTCCGGTCTGACCTGCGGATTTACACAGATCCGTGCGATCGACGGCTATGCCCTGTTTGGCTATGGACGCGAAAACGGCGATGTTGCGATCGAAAATCTGGAATTTTCCGAGATTTCTTACCAACTCACAAATGCCGACACAAGCTATGCCATGCTCCTGCATTCGGCCAAGGCATTGACCGTTTCCGACGTCGTGCTTTACCGCTGCAAATTTGGCGAAAACGGAGAACAGATTCCTTGGCCCAGTACAACCCCGCAGTGTCTGTTCACGGTTGTTTCCGACAGTTTGTCGCTCTCCCGAGTCATTGTCTCTGATTGCGACAGTTTCAGTTTCGGCAATGGACATCTGTTGTTCGGATCAGCAGCGGATGCAGCGTTTACGCAAGTATATTTGCTCGGCTGTGATGTTCAGAGTATGTTCTATGGAGATTATGTGGAGCACGCTTCTCTGTTTGGAGAGCTTGTCTGCAACACCGCGGAATTCACCGATATTTTTCTCTACGACTGCCATGTCAGCGGTTCGGTCGCGTCAGCCTTCGGGCACGCAGGCGAGGTCGGTGCGATGAAAAACATTCGGATAGATCGTTGCAGCTTCACTACGGCATACGAGCCTCACGACGCCACGCAAAGCACGCTCTCCGGCGCGCTGTTTTTCTCCGAAAAGCGCACCGAGTTTTATGGGCCAATCGACACGGAGACGGCGGCGATATGGGCAACGACCGAAGCCGAGCTTTTGACCGATGCGGAAATCGAAAACGTACGTGTGACAAATTCCGTTGTCATGCTCCCTGACGGACGGGAGCTGGCCGATTACCGCGCGTATGGTATTATTGTTGAAAACTGTCTGAATATCGTCGATTGACGCAAGCGAAATATGAAAATCGCTTCATTTTCTATGCTATAATCATTGCAGAGGTTTATCCCAACAGGAGGTTTGATTTTATGTCACGGGGCGTTTTGCGAGGGATTCTTGTCATCCTTTTCATGCTTCTTTTACTGCTTTCCGGTTGCCAAACAATCGGATCGACCGAAACTGTGCAGACGACGAGCGCTCCTGTGCAAACCACGCCTCCGGGAAGTACAGCTGCCACAACGGAATCGACCACGACGACTGCCACCCCTCCGCAGACAACAACTTCCGTCACCACAAGCGAAACGACCGCGCAAACGTCGTCCACAACGATAAGCGCACTGCAGTTTGTCTGCGATCCGCAAGGCAAAATCGAGTCCGTTACCGTTTCGACCCCGGAAGAGTGGAATTCTTTTGCCGCAGCGTTCAACGCCGAGCCGGAGCGTTTTGCCGATTCCGTCGACGTAGAGATCGCAGCGCTACTCTCGTTTGACGGCATGATCTTCGTATCGCTCGACACGGACTTTTCCGGCACCATCCATGGGCCGAAAAATGACGACGTTTTTTCCGCAGAATCGCTGCAGCGCTGGCTCGACGATTGCCGCACGTATCCCGAATCGGGCATCCCCTTCTGTCGGGAATTTGCCGCGGGATTTTCCAACGTTCGGACGGTTTCGGGAGGGCCGATGTTCGGTAAAGCTTGTGGCGCGCTCTCGCTGGAATATCTGGGCTTTTATAATATTGCCTACCAAGTGATCGATCCACCGCAGTACGGATCGTTTCACGGCATGCTGTGTCACCGCGCAGAAAGCTTGTCGCTCGAGAACGTGATTTTCCTTGCCTGTGGCAATGCTGGGGAAGAGTATACCGACAGCCACCTGCTGCTGCCGGAGGTGTGCGATGAATTACTGGCAGAGACCATCCAAACTCTTTCGCTCCGGAACGTCATCGCCCAAAGCTGTACCGCAAATTCTGCGGGATTGTTTTACGAGGTCGTGGAAGAAACGCTGACGGTCGATGGGCTGTACGTCGTTGGCTGCACAAACCGAACCGGCATCGCGTATGAATATATCCCCGCTTCCTTGCTCGGCGGCAGAGTCACCGGTTCGGCCACGCTGGAAAACATCGTTTTGCTCCGCAGCCGCGCCAACGGCTTGATCGGTTCGGCCTTTGGGCTGATCGCGCAGGTAAATGCGCTGAGAAACATCGAGATTAAAACCTGTAATTTTTACTCACCCGTTTTTGCATCCACTGTCCATTCCGGCGCCAGCGGTATGCTGTTCCCTTGCTACGTCGGCATCGGCAGTATGCAAACATGGCCCGACAAGATGGAACTTGATTTCGAGGCGGAAACGTTGAAACATACGCCGCTGATCGAAAACGTCACGGTCTCCGGCACCGTCACCTCCCTCAACCCGAGATACGGCCGTGACTACGACTGGTACCGCGCCTTGGGCATCGTCGTTGAAAACTGTCTGAACATCGTCGATTGACGCAAAAAAAGAGGTTTACCGATCGGTAAACCTCTTTTTGGATTTCGCTACACGTGCTGTTCGGCGCCGTTGACCATTTCATCGGCCATCGCACGGAGCTTGTACTTCAAGATCTTACCCGCCGCATTCATCGGGAAGCCCTCGACAAAGCGGATATAGGACGGAACCTTATGGCGCGACATATTCTGCCGCACGAATTCCTTCAGGCTCTCTTCGGTCTCGTTGGCGCCTTCATTCAGAATAACGAACGCCATGACCTCTTCGCCGAATTTCTTCGACGGCACGCCGACGACCTGCACGTCCTGCACGGCCGCGTGCGTATACATCAGTTCTTCGATCTCGCGCGGGTAGATATTTTCGCCGCCGCGGATGATCATATCCTTGATGCGTCCCGTGATGCGGTAGTAGCCGTTGGGATCGCGCACGGCGAGGTCGCCGGAATGGAGCCAGTTATCTTCGTCGATAACGGCTTTGGTCGCTTCTTCCATCTTATAGTAGCCGCGCATCGTGTTGTAGCCGCGGCTGCAGAATTCGCCGGTCTGGCCGTCAGGCAGTTCTTCGCCCGTTTCGGGGTCGACGATCTTGGTCTCGACGAACGGCATGCTTCTGCCGACGGTGGAGACACGCAGTTCGAGCGGATCGCCCGTGTTGGTCATCGTCGTGGCCGGCGAGGCTTCGGTCTGGCCGTAGGTGATCGTGATCTCGCGCATGCCCATGCGCTCGACGACCTTCTGCATGACGTTGATCGGACACGGCGAACCCGCCATGATGCCCGTGCGCAGGCTGGAGAGGTCGTACTTTTCGAAATCCGGGTGGTCGAGGATGAAAATATACATCGTCGGCACGCCGTGGAAGGCCGTGCAACGTTCGGCTTCGATCGATTTCATGACCTTGGTGGGGCTGTAGACATCGACGAGAACGAGGGTCGTCGCGTGGGTCAGGCTCGCCATCGTCGCAAGCACCAGCCCGAAGCAATGGAACAGCGGCACGGTGACGCAGAGGCGGTCGGCGGGGCTGAAGCGCATATTTTCGCCGATATAGTAGCCGTTGTTCAAAATATTATAGTGCGTGAGCATAACGCCCTTGGGGAAACCGGTCGTGCCGGAGGTGTACTGCATATTGATGACGTCGTGCGGGTCGAGGGTGGCGCCGATCTCGTCGATCACCGCGTCGGGCGTGTCCGCGCCGCCGTCGATCATCGACTGCCACGAGCACATCGATTCGGGCACGGCTTCGCTGGCATCGTAGGGGATGTAGACGATGCTTTCGAGGAACGGCAGACGGTCGGAGTGCAGATGGAGCGAGGAACCGGTCTCGTCGATCTCGGGCATCAGCTGCTTGACGATCGGCGTGTAGTCGGCGTCCTTCGTGCCCTTGACGTAGCAGAGCACTTTGGTGTCGGACTGGCGAAGGAGGTATTCGAGCTCGAAGACTTTGTAGTTCGTGTTGACCGTGACCAGGATCGCACCGATCTTGGCGCAGCCAAACAGCGTATACAGCCATTCGGGGTAGTTCGTCGCCCAGATCGCGACCTTATCGCCCTTCTCGACGCCCAGCGCGCGCAGACCCTTGGCGACTTCGACGGCGCGGCGATCCAGATCGCTCCAGCTCATGCGCACGCCGCGGTCGACGTTGACGACGGCGTCCTTGTCGGGATAGAACTCCGCGACGCGGTGCAGCCAGTCGCCGACCGTAATGGGCAAAAATCCGTCTTTCATGATAGAATACATCGTTGATTCCTCATTTCCCTGTGATTTCGATCCGTTTTTCGTGCAGGGGCCACGGAAACGGCAAATAAAAAAGCCCCTTTTGCGTTTGCAAAAGGGGCGCAGTAAAAGCGCGGTACCACCCTGACTTCGCGGAAAAATCCGCCTCATGGAATGCCGTAACGTGCATTGCTCCGTCGCCGCTTACGCACCCCGTTTGGGTTTTCGGCAGCGCCGCTCGGGAGTGAGCGCGTCATACGGATCCCCCTCGCTTTCTCGCACCAACCGAAAGCTCTCTTGTCTGGAAAGACCGCTTGTGTGACGACATCTCCGTCATAGCGTTTCAAAAATGATTTTTGGAAATTATATCACAGTTCCTATGCATTTGTCAAGTATTTTTTTACAGTCAAGCGGATGCAGCCGCCGCGCTTGACAGGACGGCCCGTTTTCGGTATACTAACAGTAACGCACGACAAAAGGAGCGATTGGGAATGAAAAAGCATCCGTATATTTTCGAAACGCCCGTTTACGATCTCGCCGAGCTCGTCCGCTACAACCTCCACGTCCACACCTTCTGCTCGCGCTGCGGCAAGGCCGATATGCACATGCCCCTGATCCTGGCCGAAGCTGACCGTGCCGGGCTCGAGATGATCGCCATCACCGATCACTCGCACTACGCCGAGCTGAGCGAGGTCGCCGTGGCGCAGGCGCGGATGCACAAGCGCATCGCCGACAAGATCCCTCACCGCGTCAAGGTGCTTTACGGCGCAGAGCTCTCCAACCCCGACATCGGCGTGTTCTACGACACCGACGAGGCCAACGACGCGCTCGAATACCGCCTCTACGCGACAAACCATTTCCAGATCGACGGTTTTGCCCACCCCGAGGACAAATCGATCCGCGGCTACGCCGAGTATCTGCTCAAGAAAACGCGCGTTCTGATGGAATCCGGCCGCGCCGACTGCGTTGCCCACCCGCTGACGGGGATGCGCGTGCCCGTTTGCACGCCGCCGGAGGTCAGCGCGGCGATGACCGACAACGAGATCGGCGAGCTCTGCGAGTTGAGCGCGAGAACCCACGTCGCCCTTGAGATCAACCGCGCATCAGTCAATTCCGACCCCGCGCTCGTGCGCAGGCTTTGGAACCTCGGCCGCGAAGCCGGTGCGTTCTTGCACTACGGTGCCGACGCGCACGACATCGGCGCCGTCGACACGATTGCCCAGCTCGCCGACCTGAAAGCCATTCTGAACTGACGCAAACCACCGAAGGGCCGCCGCGTTTGCGGCAGCCCTTCTATTCCAAACGGCGCCGCTCCGCCCACACCTTTCCCAAAACGCACCCGCGAACCACGCAGGCGGGCGTATCGCCGGAGCTTTCCGTCGTTCCATCTTATGCGCGGCACTTCGCGCGTGTTCCCACGCGCACCTGTCCGCAGTTTCGGAGGTGTTTTGCCATGGCAGGCCAAACCGCTACGATTTTTAATATCCAACGCTTTTCGCTGCACGACGGCCCCGGCATCCGCACGACCGTTTTTTTAAAGGGCTGCAATCTGCGCTGTTTTTGGTGCCACAATCCCGAAGGCCTGACCGTTTCCCGCCAGTTGATGCGCTACCCCGACAAATGCATCGGCTGCGGAAAATGCGGCGAGGTATGCGGCTACCGTCTTGATCCGGCCTCGTGCGTTGGCTGCGGCAAATGCGCCGAGGTCTGTCCGGCTGCCGCACGGACGATGACCGGCGAGGAAAAAACGGTGGACGAGGTCGTTGCGACCGTTCTGAAAGACCGTGCCTTCTACGCCAAGGCCGGCGGTGCGACGTTTTCGGGCGGCGAGCCGCTCCTGCAGGCCGAGTTCGTGCGCGCATGCGCCGACCGCCTGGTCGCGGAAGGCATTCCCTGCGCGATTGAAACGGCGGCATGTCTGCCGTGGGAGAAAATCGAGACCGTTTTGCCCGCACTTTCGCTGGTGATCATGGACCTCAAGCACCACGATCCGCAGGCCTTTGCCAAATACTGCGGCGGCAAGCTGGAAACCGTGACCGAAAACCTTGCGCGTATTGCCCGGTCGGGGATCGAATACTGGGTGCGCATTCCGCTGATCCCGGGCGTCAACGCCGATCCGGAAAGCGTTTCGCAGATCGGCGCGCTGATCTGCACGACCGTCGGCGAACATCTGCCCGGCGTTGTCGAGCTGATGCCGTTCCACGCGCTCGGCGGCTCCAAATACGATGCGCTCGGCCAGAATTACGCCGCAACCGGGCTGGATGCCCCGGAAAAGGCGTTGCAGGAGGCCTGCCGTGAGGCGCTGCGCGCCCACGGACTGAACGCGATCTGATCGATTTTTCGCAGACGACAAAAAAATCCAAAATCGCGGTGGACGATATCCGCGGTTTATGATATAATAGAAGTGGACACAATACAAGTACCGACCGCCGAAAGGCTACATACAGGAGGTTTTTCCCATGAGTGAAGATTACGGCAACGATTTCATCGTCCTGACCGACGAAGACGGCAACGAGATCGAACTCGAGCACCTGAGCACGCTGGAGTACGAAGCCGAAACCTACATGGCGTTCGTTGAAGCCAATCCCGACCCCGAAACGATCCTCGATCCCGATTCCGCCGAGCTGATCATCCTCAAGGTCATCGACGAAGACGGCGAAGATATGCTCGTCACGCTCGACGACGAAGAACTGCTGGAAAAGATCTTCCAGATGTTCGTTGAAAAGCTCGAAAACGAAGACGGCGAAGAAGCCGACTTCAGCGACGACGAAGAATAAGTCTGCTCGTTTCCTGCGTGGTGCGTGATCTGTTTGTTTTTAACCCACAAAACATCGAAAAGGGATGCCGGGTCCGGCAGTGGTTCGCAGGCCTCCCGCCTGCATTCTGCGGGCGGAAGTTGGAAGCGGTAAAGCTGTTGGCAGGCAACCCACCTGTATCAATCTGTGCAGGTTATTTTCGGCAGACACGGCCAACGCGGGGCGCGCATGAAAAATGACTTTGAAATGAGCGTGTCAACAAGATGAAGCTCATTGCTCTTTCCGGCGGAGCGGGTGCGGATACCGCCCGCTCGGTCTGCGCAGCCAACGGTATCGTCCCGGCCGAACGCGTTTTGCACGCGTTCGAAAAAAAGGACGCCAAGGCTTTGGCGCAGGAGCTGATCGCCGAGCAGCCTACATCAATTTTATGCTTTGGTGAGACCGGTTTTTCAGCCGGTCTTTTTGTGCTGCCATGGCTCCGAAAGGCGAAAATCCCACTCTTTGCCATCGCCGACGCGCAAACAGAGCTTCCCAGATCCGCTGCAAAATTTGACGCGATCCTCTGCGCCGACCATACCGTCCGCGTCCACCTTCTCCGGACGGCGGGATCTGCGGTAAGGTTCCGTCTGCTTTCCGATGGTCCGGCCGTCCTCACCGCGCCGCACCCCGAAAAACGCAGCGAAATTGTCATCAGCGGTTCGTACGGGCTTTCCAATTTGGGCGACGAGGCTATGCTGACGGCGATCCTCGCGCAGATCGAAACAATCGATCCGCGCCGCACCGTCACCGTACTTTCGCGCAATCCCGCCGAGACCCGAACAACCCACGGCATCCGGACGTTACCCACGTTTGCGCTCGGACGGCTTTGGTGCCGGCTGCGCCGCACCAAGCTTTTCCTCAGCGGCGGTGGTACGCTTCTGACCGATCTCACCAGCACTGGTTCTCTCCTTTACTACCTGACAACCATCCGCCTCGCGCACCTCGCCGGGGCTAAGGTTCTTCTTTACAGCTGCGGCATCGGCCCGTTTTCATCCGCAGCAAACAAAAAGCGCACCGCGCGCACGCTGAACCGATGCGCTGATGCGATCGTCGTCCGCGACGGCCGTTCGGCCGACGAACTCGCTGCCATCGGCGTGACCGTGCCGCCCATCATCCAAGGTTCCGATGTGGCGTTTTCGCTTACGCCGGAGATGCTGGGCTCGGCGGAATTGCCGCAGGAGCTCGCCGCGCTCGGCCGCTACGTCGTATTCGCCCTGCGCCCATGGAATGCTGATGCCCAAACCGCCGAAGTGATCGCCGAAACGGCACAGCGGCTTTGGCTGGAGCATGGGCTGGCGTCCGTGTTTTTGGGTATGGAACGGCCGAAGGATTTGCCGCTTGCGCGGACGATTGCCGCCAAGCTCACTACCCCGCACCTTGTTTTGGAAAATATCACGTCGTTTGCTGCAGTATACGCCGTGACCACCCACGCCGCAGCCGTTGTCAGCATGCGCCTGCACGCGATGATCGCTGCCGGACTGGCCGGAGTGCCGGTCGTCGGCATTTCCTACGACATCAAAATCAGCGGCCACCTCGCTCACATCGGCAGCCTCGACTGTGTGGAATACGCCGACCTCACATCCGACGCATTGTTTGCACAGATCTCGCACACGTTGGAGTCCGGTCACGCATACTTTCCGCCGCAGACAAGCGACGGCGAAGCGGTTCTGCGAGCCATGCTCACCGACTAAACGGAGGTACACTATGCACATTTTGCTTGTCATCGACATGCAGGTTGATTTTATTTCCGCCGCACTCGGCACGCCCGAGGCCGAAGCCATCGTGGATGCCGTCGCCGAAAAAATCCGCGCCTTTGACGGCGAAGTGATCTGCACGCGCGACACCCATTCGCCCGAATATCTGCAAACGCAAGAGGGCAAAAACCTGCCTGTTGTGCATTGCGTTCTCGGCAGCGACGGTTGGCAGTTAGAGCCCCGCATCGCTGCAGCCGCCGGAAGCGCCAAGATCATCGACAAGCCCTCGTTTGGCAGCGTCGAGCTCGCCAAACTGCTCGCCGACCGCGCCAGCGCCGGAGAAACAATCGAATCGATCACGCTCGTCGGACTCTGTACCGACATCTGCGTGATCTCCAACGCGATGCTTCTGAAGGCCTTTTTGCCGGAGGTGCCGATCATTGTCGAATCGGCACTGTGCGCCGGTGTCACGCCCGAGAGCCATGCACGTGCGCTGGAAGCGATGAAGATGTGCCAAATCACCGTTGTGTAAATCAGAGCCAAACTTGCCAAGGAAGAGGGAATTCAGATGGTTTTTAAGAGATTTTTGAGCGTGATCCTCTGCGCCGTCATGCTGTTGGGCATTGCCGTACCGATGGCCGCCGCTGAAACGAGCACCATCACCGTTGATCCCATCAATATCGAGGTCGGCGGCAAAGTCTTTCTGCCCACGGATGTCACCGGTAAAAACGTGCCGGTGTTTGCCTATCAAGGGACGACGTATGCGCCTCTGCGTGCTTTGGCCGAAGCCTACGGCCTGACCGTGGGGTACAATCAGGAACAAAACCTCGCCTCCGTTGACGGATCGCCTTCCGCCGATTATGTCGGCACGAAGGGAACCGCCCGGGTGCTGACCGAACGCACGACATTGTCGGTCGTACCAATTCGGATCGAGGTCAACGGCGAAGTGTTCCAGCCCAGAGACGTCACCGGCAAAATCGTCCCGGTGTTTGCCTATCAGGGAACGACGTATGCGCCGCTCCGCGCCCTTGCCGAAGCCTATGGCCTGCGTGTGGACTACGACCGCGAAAGAAATCTTGCCACCGTCGATTTCACCGCCGCGAGCGTGCTGACGGAGGAAGTTGACCGGCAGCTCCATGCCGACCTCCAAAAACGCATCGACGAGATCCTCGCCACCGAAACCGAGATCGTCCGCTCCGACGTCTTTATCCCCGGCGAGACCTACACGGGAACGGCCTACTATATTTCCAACGACGGCGACGACGATAACGACGGCCTGACGCCGGAGACTGCGTGGAGAACTTTAGACCGTGTCGCGCGCGCATCCGGCGCGTGGGATGCTGCCGATTTTCTGCAGCCGGGAGATGCGGTTTTCTTCCGAAGGGGAGATATTTTCAGAATTGACAGCGACAAATGTTTCTCCATCGGTTCGGATGGTATCACCTTGTCCGCATACGGTCAAGGCAAGAAACCGGTCATCACCAATTCCACCGAAAACGGTTCGGGCGAGGAAAAATGGGAGCTCGTTTACGGGGATGACACCGGCAAGAAGATCTGGAAGTTCTACCGGGACATGCGCGATACTTCCATGGTCATTCTTGATGACGGTAAAGCGATCGGTACCCGTATCTACGAATTTTACAACGAAACCGGCTATATTTCGTGCGAAGCTCCCGGTTGGTGGCAGCACGAAGATATCGGCGTAACCCTTTTGGATCAGTTGCTCCCCTTGGAAGATGCGATGACGGAGGATTTATCCTTTATCAGCCGACCGCTGCGGTCAGCCCCGGACAGTAACTACGGCGAAAGCGGCACCGGTCCACTGTACCTCCGCTGCGATAGCGGCAATCCCGGTGCTCTTTACGAATCCATCGAGTTCACAGAATACGATCTGCTCGGAAATGTCTGGCTGGATGCCTGTGGAACTGTTTTTGACAACATCAAGTTCTGCTGCAACGGAAGTGCATTCATCAAAGCAGGCAGGTACTGGAAAGACATCGTCAATACAAAAATCCAAAATTGCGAGTTCGCCTATGGCGGCGGTTGTGTCACGTGGTACGAAACCCGCGACTCTGGAGAACAGTTCGTCGGGGTGCAGGGAGACGGCGTTTACAATATCGTGCGCAACACCACGCTGCAAAATAATTACATCCACGACTCCATCAGTTCCGCGCTCACATACGAGGGCGACAACTTTGCGGATATGGACACCGTGGACGGTTACTTCCATGTATTGAACAATGCAATTGTCAACACAATCGGGCTCCGCTTCGACAGCACCGCGCCGGCACTGCAGTATTTAGACGCTGTGATCCTTCGTGGCAATCATATTTGGAACACAGGGAATATGGACAACGAAACGTTTGCCTATTCCGAGGGTTCCGTTGTGCTTTGGCCGAATCATTACGGAGAATGTATCATCGAAGAAAATGTACTGTACGGCACGGAAAACGGCTACGAATCGAACGCACTGCTGAACGTCTGGTTCTACCCGGAAGACGGCAATACCGTGCCAACGATCCGAAACAATACGTATGTGCAATACGCCGATCGTCTCTTCGGATACTTCTCTATGTGCGAAGAACGGAATGTTTACATCGACGATCCCGAGCTCCTCATCAAAGTGGCCGAAATGATCGGCGACACTACGTCGAAATTCTACGTCATCCGGTAGCAGCCGAGACGAGACGGAGAGGGCTTTCGGGCCACTATCCGGAATACGAATTTCTATATCAACCGAATTCTTGATCCGAGGGAGGGCTGTGGCTTGCTTTGGTGGATCATCCTTTCCGGCACAGTCGTTTTGGCGCTGATCGCCTTCGCAGCGGTCTTCGCCGTCACCTCGCTGGTCATTTGTCCGCGGCGGCGCGATTTAAAAAGCGCATTTGCCTATTTTGGCGAGCGCGGCGAGAAAATGCGCCGTACATATGAATCGCTGTCGAGAGAAGCGTTTTCCGTCACCTCCGACGACGGTACGCGCCTGGAGGCTGAGCTGGTCGCTCCGCCCCACGTTGCTGAGCGCAAAAAAGTAGCGATCTTCGTCCACGGGTTTGGCTTCAACCGCGCGGCGGCGCTGAAATACCTGCCGTTTTTCCAAAAACGCGGGTTTTACGCCGTCCTCTTCGACCACCGCAACGCCGGTGAAAGCGGCGGAAAACACACGACCTTCGGCGCCAAAGAGCAGCACGATCTGCGCGCGGTCGTCGACGCGGTCGTTGCCCGCTTCGGCACCGACGCATTGGTCGGCACGGTGGGCGAGAGCATGGGCGGCGCGACCGTTTTGCTCCACGCCGCATTTGACACGCGCCTCGCCTTCGTCGTCGCCGACTGCGCCTACGCCGATTGCCGCGATCAGCTTTCCTATACGCTTTCCAAGCGCGCACGGTTTCTCGTGCCCGTACTGATCCCGCTCGCTAGCCGTATGGCCAAGCTGCGGGCCGGGTTTCGCTTTGAGGAGGTCTCGCCGGAACGCGCGATCGCCGCCCTTGACCGCCCGCTGCCGATCCTCTTCGCCCACGGCACGGCCGATCTCGTCGTTCCCTGCAGCCATCATCCGCGTCTGGTAAGCGCCTACCGCGGGCCGAAGCTGACCTTCGTCGGCGAAAACAGCCGCCACACGCGCTGCGCCGTCGACCACTTTGAGCGCTACGACGCCCTGATCGGTGAGCTGCTTGCGATGGCGAAAGCCGAATAAAAAACGAAACCACTTGTTTTCACCTTGGAAAACAAGTGGTTTTTTTGTATGATTTTTGCCCGATTGCGCCATACTAACGCCAAAGAACTGCGGAGGTGCGGCTATGAACATGACAAAAGAAACGTATGCCCAATATATCGACGAGCTTTCGCCGAAGACCAATAGCGTCAAAAACGTCTCGCTGGCGTTTTTGTTCGGTGGAGCCGTCTGCGTAGTCGGTGAGCTTTTGAAACGGCTTTATCTGCATCTCGGCGCAAATCCGACCGATGCCGGCACCTACGCGACCGTTTCGCTCATCGCCATCGCCGCGCTGCTGACGGGGCTTCGCGTTTACGACAACGTCGCCAAGCACGTCGGCGCGGGCATCGTCGTGCCGATCACGGGGTTTGCCAACTCGATCGTTTCGCCGGCGATGGAATTTAAAAGCGAGGGGCTCGTTTTGGGGCTGGCGGCGAAGATGTTCGTCGTTGCCGGGCCGGTCATCGTCTACGGCACGGTGGCAAGTGTGGTGTACGGACTGGTTTACTGGGTTGTCAAATGCTTCTGACCGCATAAAAGGTTGAAAAATCGAACTGTTTATGGTATAATATAGACATTATTGAGCCAAGGTGGTGTGCTATGAAAACCTATACCATCGTTGCCGGGGTAAACGGTTGCGGAAAGAGCAGCTTGACCGGCGTTTTGCGGACGGAACTCGATAATCTCGGCAAGATTATCGACGTAGATAAAATAACAGCTCTCTGCGGTGGAAATTTGCTGGAGGGCGGCAAAAAGGCTGTCGCACTGATCGACGAGTGTTTGCAGAAGGAAATATGCTTCACTCAGGAAACCACGCTTTCCGGCAGAAAAACCTTGGACACCATCAAACGCGCAATCACTAAGGACTATTACATCCGTTTGTACTACGTCGGTCTGGACACGGTAGAAGAAAGCTTGCAGCGTATTAAAAACCGGGTAAAAAGAGGCGGCCATAATATCAATACCGACACCGTAACCGGTCGCTTTGACAAACGGTTTGAGGATTTGCTGACAATCTTGCCTTATTGCAACGAAGCCACGTTTTACGATAACGACAACGGCTTTGTTACGGTTGCGAAATACAAAAACGGAGAATTGCAAACCATCGGACAAAGCAGTCCTCGGTGGCTTTTGGAATTAATCGAAAAAATGAAATAAAAAATCGTGTGCCATATCCGTATGGCACACGATTTTTTTGTATGATTATGCCCCACCTGCGCCATACTAACGTCGATACGGCCTACGGTACGGTGGCAAGCGTGGTGTACGGACTGGTTTACTGGGTCGTCACGGTGTAAAACCGCAACCCTCTATTTCCGGGACTCCCGGATATATTCTTTCAGGGCCTTGGCAAAACAGCGGCCCAACTCCACCAAGTTCTCCGCAGACACTTTATTTTGCGGCGTTCCGAAATAGGCGGTTTCCAGCGTCAGGGAGAGGATATTTTCTTTCCGGTTCTGCATATGATTTGCAAAATCCGTTTCGCACCGGTTCCAGCCGGTATTGGGCGGATAATCGTTTTTATGCTCATATTGCAGGGCGTTTTCCGTGATGTTTGCCTCCAGAATTTCGCCGAAGTGATTGAGCTTCTCCAGTTGTTCCTCGCTGCTTTGGACGATGAACACGCAATCGTTGATGCCGGAGCGGTGCCAGGGAGAATGGAAATCAAAGCCAAAATGGCAGCCCTCGCGCGCGGCATATTCCCGGATCGCCCGGCATTCGGGATAGATCGGTTCGTTTTCCGCGCCGTAGTCGCGGTTGTGGTCGTGCGGCGCTCTGCTTTTGCCTTGGTCACCGCGAATGACACCCTCGTAATCCACAAACGGAACGCAGAATACCGTCGCACTTGGGATCGGTTCGGCGATCAGTTCTTCCAGAACGCCTTCCAGCACGTAGCTCCCCGTAGACTCGCAGGCGTGATGTCTGGCGGTCAGAACGATACCGGTTTCTCCGTCTCCCAATTTTATGCAAGGGACGCTGCTTCCGCGGTATCCTTTGCAAAGCTCCTCAACCGCAATGTTATGTTTCTCGGCGAACGCATAAAACCGTTTGGGGTGATACAGCATACTGTGGGCAAAATATACCTTGGTTTCTGCTTCGCCAAATCGGTATGTGAACGAATTCTCATCTACGCTGTCCAGCCAATGCCAGGTTTCCAGGTCGTGGCTGACGGCCGGGCCAAAGTAGCCGAGCCGGCAGGACTGCAGGTGGAAGGTGATCGTGCGATTTTCCGCACCTTCGATACAGAAAGCCCAGTAAAACCAATCTTCCGTGGTATCGCGCAGTTGGTTTTCCAGGAAAACAGTATCGCCGTTGATTTCCTTGACGGAAATATTGCCTCCAATAAAGTCCTGATGGATTCGCATAAATTCCCTCTTTTCTGCCCAACGCCACTACTTGCTGTACACGAAATTGCCGTAGGTTTCGTTGACGACCTCGTAGAAGGCAAACGTGCCGTCGTATTTTAGGAGAATGGTCTGAAAATCGTTCAGTTGGTGTTTATTGACCACGCACAGGAGCACCGAGCGATCTGTGCCCGTATAGGTGCCGGTCGCGTTCAGGCGGGTCGCGCCGTGGTGCAGCAGCTGGAACACGTCTTTGGCGATCTCTTCGGCGTGGGTTGTGACGACGGTGAATTTGTAGGCGGTTTTCGTGCCCTTGAGGAGCTGATTGCCGACAAAGGTGGAGATGAAGCAGTAGGTCACGCACAGCGCCACGGGCTTATAGTCGAGGTTACCGCCCTCGGAGTAGACGAACAACGAGGCGCAGGCGACGATCGCGTTTAACGTGAAGGTGACGAAGAAAAAGTTGGTGTTGGGCTTGATCTTATTGATATAGCGCGAGACGACGTCGGTGCCGCCGGTGGAGCCGTTGTTTTTGAAGCAGGTGCCGTAGACGACGCCGCTGACCACACCGCTGATGATGACCGGGTAGATCGTGTCGTGGCCGTAGGTGACGTACTGCATGGCCGACAGGCCGCTCTGTTGGAGAAGCAGGAACGCCGCAGAGTAGACGAGCGAGAAGAGCAGCGTTTTGGCCGCAAACGATCTCTGCACGAAAAAGTAGGCGAAGACCGACAGCGGCACGTTGATTAAGAGCGACATATAACCGATGCTGAAACCGGTTTTGTACTGCACCATCGTGGCAATACCGTTGATGCCAGCCGGTGCGAAGTTATTCTGCACGATGAATATGTAGTAGTTAAACGCCAGCAGCACAGCCGCCGCCGTCACCCACAGATAGGAAAGTGCGGTATTTGTTTTTCGCATGAAAACCATCTCCAACTTCCGGGTACATTTTTTGTCACTTTCTTCATTATACCACAGCATTCTTGCAAAGTAAACCGATTTTTAAAGGAGTACTACAAAATGAGCAAACGTTTGGGACGCAGTACGGTCGCGCTCGCCGATCCGCCATCGGTTATCGGTTCGGCGTGTGTCGTCGGCAAAAAGGAAGGCGAAGGGCCGCTGAAAGAGAGCTTCGACCTGATCCAACCCGACACGCGTTTTGGCGAATCAAGTTGGGAAAAGGCGGAGAGCCGCATGCAGGCGCTCGCGCTGGAGGCGGCCATGCAGAAGGCGGCAGTCACGACGGCTGCGCTCGACTACGTATTCGCCGGCGACCTGCTCAACCAATGCGTGGGGTCGAGCTTTGCGCTGCGGGATATGGGGTTCCCCTTCCTTGGGCTCTACGGCGCCTGTTCGACGATGGCAGAGGGGCTGGGGCTTGCGGCGATGATGATCGACGGCGGCTTCGCCAACCATACCGCCGCCATCACCAGTTCGCACTTCTGCTCGGCCGAGCGGCAGTACCGGATGCCGCTGGAATACGGCGGCCAGCGCACGCCGACTGCGCAATGGACGGCGACCGCCGCCGGCTGCGCGATCCTCGCCCAAGGCGGCAGCGGGCCCTTCGTCACGCACGTGACGAGCGGAAAGATCGTCGACGCCGGCATCAAAGACGCCAACAATATGGGCGCGGCGATGGCGCCGGCTGCCTGCGAAACGCTCCGGTCGCTCTTTGAGGAGACCGGGTTTGCGCCCGAGGACTTTGATCTCATCGTCACCGGCGACCTCGCGCGGCTCGGTTCCCGCGTGGTGCGGGAGATGCTTTTGGCCGACGGGATCGATCTCGGCGAGCGCTACACCGACTGCGGCGAGCTGATCTACGACATCGAGCGGCAGGACGTGCACATGGGCGGTTCGGGCTGCGGCTGTTCGGCGGCTGTCTTGTGCGGCTACCTGTTGAACGGGATGCGCGCAGGCAAGTGGCAACGGATCGTGTTTGCCGGGACGGGCGCGCTGCTCTCGCCGCTTTCGTCGCAGCAGGGCGAAAGCATCCCCGCCATCTGCCACGCCGTGATCCTCTCCAACAGTCGCTGAAAAGGAGGCAAACGATGCTCGATTATCTCTGGGTTTTTCTGGTTGGCGGCGCGATCTGCGCAATCGGCCAGCTCCTGCTCGACAAAACCAAGCTCACGCCCGCACGCATTCTCGTTTTGTTCGTCGTCTGCGGCGTTGTTTTAACGGCGATCGGCGTTTACGACGAGATCGTCGCCTTCGCTGGGGCGGGTGCGACCGTGCCGATCGTCGGCTTCGGCTATTCGTTGGCAAAGGGCGTGCGCGAGGCGGTGGCGGCAAGCGGTTTTTTGGGTGCGCTCGGCGGCGGTCTGCGCGCGACGGCCGTTGGCGTTACGGCAGCCGTTTTCCTCGGCTACGTGATCGCGCTCGTAGCCAAACCGGGCGACAAAAGCTGAAATCTAACCGAAAAAAGCTGCCCTTTGCCCGGCAGCTTTTTTACAAACGCTAAACCTGATCCGAGCCTTTTGGCAAGCTCCAGTGGAAATGCGCGGCGAGAACGCGGATCGCGACGATCACGCCCGCACCGGCAAACATCGCCGCAGTTGCGCCGAGCGGGTGCCACAGGAGCACGCAGACGAGCGCACCGGCGATCGCCGCACAGGCGTAGATATGTTTGACGAAGATGTAGGGCGTATTGCCGGCGAGCACATCCCGCAACACACCGCCGCCGACACCGGTGATTGTGCCGACGAAAATCGCCAGAAAGGCGTTATTGTATCCCGCGAGGTAGGCCGCCTGTACGCCGACGACGGTGAAGATCCCAAGGCCGAAAGTGTCGGCGAAGAAGAGGATCGCCGAGTAAACCCGCTGTGTGCGTGCGAGCAGCCGCCGCACGACCGGCAGAAACATCACGATCGCACCGCCAATGGCCACAGCGGCGTAGATGGGGTTACGGAACATCATCGGCGGAAAGCTGCCGAGCAGAATATCGCGCAGAACACCGCCGCCGGTGGCGGTGGTCAGCCCCAAAATCGCCACCCCGAAAATATCCATGCGCTTGGAAAGCCCCGTCATCGCCCCGGAAACGGCAAAGGCTACGGTGCCTATCAGTTCGACGATCAGCATCAAAATCGCCATAATCATTCCTCCAATGCCGGTAAAGCAAAACGCGCGCGGAGAGTTTCCGAGCGCGTTTAATCGTGCAGGGGCGGAGAGCCTGTAAGCCGGGTTCTGTCCATTCCGCTTGCGCGAAACTGAGCCGCCATCTATCTCGAACGCACGTTACCGCACGTCTCATGCCACCATCCTTGGATTTGCGTCGGGCAAACGCCGCAAACGGCGAACCGCTTGCGCTCCGGTCGGGTGTTGCTTCGGATAGAGTTTACATGAACGACCGGTTACCCGGCCGACAGCGGGCGCTTATCTCCGCTTTTCCACCCTTACCATTCCTTGCGGAATGGCGGTATCTCTCTGTTGCACTTGTCCTGAGGTTTCCCTCGGCGGGCGTTACCCGTTATCCTGCCCTCTGAAGCCCGGACTTTCCTCATGGGGACAAACCCCACGCGGCGGCACAGCTCTCCTTATCTGCACACCATATTATACACGATTTTGGCCAAAAGGTAAAGGGTTTTCGCGCGAAAATTGCGAAAACCCTTTGCCGCGGTCTAAAGTGATCCCTTCCATCCGGCAATGTCGGATGGGTCGAATTCGTAGGTCAGCGGCTTGCCGTAGGCCGATTCGTAGCACGCTTTTTTCAGCGCGTAGTCGGCCTCGCCGAGCGCTTCGGTGTTTTCACGCACGGAGAGATTCGGATCGGGGTACAGTACGCCGAGGATGTGCAGCACGTAGCGCACCTTGCGGAACTCCGCGTTGTCGTTCTCCTCGCAGTCGACCATCTCCACGAAGCAGGAGAGGATGGGAATATTTAACTTGGAGGCGAAAAAGTAGGCGCCGCTTTTGGGCGGACGCGGCTTCCGATAGTGAAACCACATCTCCTGCTCCGGGTAGAGGAGCACGGCATCCTGCCGCTCTACCAACCTCTCACGCATGACCTCAAAAAATCCCTTGGCCAGATAGCGCGGGTCGGCCGAGATGGGGATCGTGTCGGCGTAGTTCATCAGAAAACCGATCGCGCCGGTCATGGCGAAGTTGGTCGTCTGGCTGATGATGCCGAGCGTCTTGCGCCCGAGCGTTTGCGTTAAGTGGCGGATCACGGTGTTTTCGAGCGGGCTGAAGTGGTTGCTCGTAATCAAAACGCCGCCGAGGTCTTGCGGGATCTTTTCCAGCCCGCGGATCTCGGTTTTACGGTTGATCAGCGCGGCGGCGCGCCTGGCGAGCATAACGCCCAACGATTTTTTGAAGCGGTAGCTTGCGCGCGTGCGGTCGGCGAGGTATTTTGCGGTGATCGCGCGGCTTTCTTCGGGGGAAAGTACCGGGTCGGTCAGCTCGACTTTTTGGTGGAACTCGCCGCACTCGGCGGCCTTGCGGATGTTTTCGATGACGGCTCTGCGGTTTTCTCCAATGATCATAAGCGGATCTTCACTCCCTTTTCGGTTAAGTTGCGGAAGGTGACCTCCGACGCGGCGATCTCGTTGCAGCGCTCGACGAGGCGCGCAAGGCAGTCGCGGTCGGCAGCCTGCATCTCGGCGGTGTAGGCTGCGCGATGGGCGCGGAGCTCGTCGAGGTAACCGCAGTCGGCGGCGTAGTGCCAAAAATATTCGCCGTACTGAATATCGTCGTAGTGCCATGGCTTGGAAAAGAGGTTGTAGTGGATCAAATTGGTCTTCGCCAGCGGCGGACGGGCGGGATTGGGCATCGCGTCCCACGCGGGATCGAGGTAGAAAATGCGGCCGCGACACATGGCGTTCAGGTAGTCCTGATCGGGAGCGACGCTGTCGAAGTGGTAGGTGCCGAGCAGGTCGAGGAACCGCTCTTCCAGCTTCGCATCGCGCAGCGCCTTAAGGTTCATCAGCAAAACGCCGGAGTTGATGTACTCTTCTTTATGGACGCCGACGGCGTTTTCCGTGTAGGCGACGAGCGGCGGGTTGTCGGCGATCGAAAGATCTCTGCACGCGCCGAACAATGCATCGCCGATGTCGGTGTCGAAGAGCTTGGCCGCGTCCTCGGTGAACACGACGTCGCTGTCAACGTAGATCGCCTTGTCGTACTCCGGGAACATCGCCGGGATGAACAGGCGGAAAAAGATCGTCAGCGTGAACTGGTCGCAGCGCATGCGGTTGCTGCGGCGGTCGTCGAGCGCGTCTAAGTTCGCCTGCATCGGGCGCAGGTCGATGGCAAAGTTGTCGGCCGAAAGGGCGGCGAGCCGGGCGCTGTTTTCTGCCGAAAGCCCTTGGTGCAAAACGATGGCGCGGTAGCCTCTGGCGGGGTCAATATGTCTGACGGCCGAAGTCAGCGCCACCGCCAGAAACGGGGCGTAGCCGTCGTCGATCGTAAAAAAGATGGGGATCTCTCGCTGCATGGTTGCTTTCTCCTTTGGATGGTTTTCGGCGCGGCAGGGTGGTGCGCCTGCGGTTTATTATACCCGCGATCGGCGGTAGGGTAAACCAAAAATCCGGAGAACCGCCTCTACCGATCCTTCTACGCCCCAAAAATCAACTCTCTCCCCGGTTCTACCAGCCGTAGAATCGGGGAGAACCGCATTCTACGCGCAAAAAAAGCGCTCTCCGTGCAATTTACGGAGAGCGCCGGATCGGATTTTTGCGTGTTTAGCCGGCTGCCGCGGCTGATTGCGCTTCTTTGCCGGTGTCGGTCACCGGTTGGATCCACTTGCGCGAGAGGAAACGGCGGACGACCAACACGACCTTTACGAGGTCTTCAAACAAGAGCATGATCGCAAACACGACGGCAAACGGCCATTTTAAGAAGAACGCCGCGATGATGACCGAAGGCAGCGCAATGCCCCATACGCAGAGGAAATCGAGCTTCAGCCCCGTGACCGTATCGCCACCGGAGCGGAAGATACCGACGATCATGATGTAGGGGATCATGCGCAGACCGTACTCCGGCCCGTAGATCCAGAGGATCGTTTTGGCGGCCGAACGCGAAAGGTCGGAGAGCTTGCCACCGATGTCGAACAGCGAGATCAAAGGTGAGGCGAAGAGTACGACCATCGCGCCGATGAAGAGTGCCAACAACGGCACGACGCACGCAAACCGCCGTGCATCGCCGACGGCGCGGTCGATCTTGCCCGCGCCGATCGATTTGCCGACCATCACGCAGCAGGCGTTGCAGAGCCCGATGAAGAAGGTGAAGGCGATGTTGTCGATCGTACGGAACATCGTGATCGCCGCGTAGTATTCGTAGCCGATGCGCGCGAAGACGATGTTGTAGCCAACCGTACCGAGCCCCCAAAGCGATTCGTTGAAGATCACGGGCCCGCAAACGCGGTAGTAGTGCGGGAGCAGCCCCTTGGGGAGCGAAAACATCTCGCGCAGAGACGAACAGACGAGGTTTTTCTGGCAAAACGAAACGGTCAAAATCAGTGCCGGACTCAGCATCGACGAAATAACCGTCGCGACCGCCGCACCCTCAACGCCCATCTCGGGCAGACCGAGACGGCCGTAGATCAGACCGTAGTTTAAGATCGCGTTGGCGACGGCACCGAGACCGCTGGCAAACATCGGCAGTCGCACGCGCTCGGTCGCGCGCAGAAGCGTGCTGAAAGCGTTGGAGAGCGCGAGGCCGAAGTAGGAGAAACACGCCGTTTTCAGGTAGGCCGAACCCTCGGCGATCACGGTGGCGTCGCTGTTGAAAATCGAAACGACCAGATCGGGGAAGAAAAATGCGATGGCAAAAAACACCAGCGCAACGGCCAGCGTGTGCGCGAGCATCAGCCCGTAAACGTTTTTGATGCCCTTTTCGTCCTTGATGCCCCAGTACTGCGAGATGAACACGGCCGTACCCGAACAGAATCCGAAGAACACGAGCGTGAGCATCCAGCTCCATTGACCGGCCATGCCCACCGCCGACAGCGCGACGTCGCCCAAACCACCGATCATCACGGTGTCGACGAGCGAGAACGAGGAGATCAGCAGGTTTTGCAGCGCGATCGGCAGTGCCAAACGGATCGTCTGCCCCCAAAACGGGCGGTCGCCCAGATAACGGGTGATCAGTGTGTGTTGCATAAGCTTCCTTTCCAAACAGAAAAAATCACCCGAAGAAGCGGCTGCCTCTCCGGGCGGATCGTGTGTGAAATCGTTACAGCTGCGGTCTGCGGGCGAAGTAGCGCTTGATGCCGATCAGGAGCGCGATGCCGATGAGCGGGAATGCCGCACCCAAAACCATGCCGACCTTCATGCCGATCTGCTCGGCCGTCAGCGAAAGCTCGATGCCAAGCGTCGCGGCCCAATCGCTCGCGGCGACCGCGTCGACGACTGCGCCCATCATCTGCGGGGCGACGGATGCGCCGAAGTCACCGCCGGCAGCCATCAGCGCGTAGGCGGCAACACCCGGCCCGGCGATCTTTTCTTCCATCAAGATCAGCGTGCCCGGCCAAAGCATCGAGGTGCAGAGCCCCGTGAGGATGCAGGCCAGCATCGAAACGATGACGTTGGGCGAGAGACCGGCGACGAGGTAGCAGACCGCCGCACCGATCATGCCGGCAAGCAGGATGTTTGAGATGTTTTTGCCGAATTTCGCGTAGAGTGTGCGGCCGAAGCCGAGCAGCAGCGCGAAGACCGCCAGCCCGAGGATATCGCCGGCCATCTTCGGGATCTGCAGCGCGCTTTCCAGGAAGGCGGAGATCCAGTTGGTCATCGTGTTTTCGGCGGCGCTGCCGAGGAAGATGCAGGCCACGCACAGTGCCATGCCCGCGCCGCGGCCGGAACGTTTGCTGCCGGCGGCAGGGGAGAGGTCCATTTTCGGGATCGGCGAGATCCAGAACAAAACCGCCGAGATCAGCGGCAGCATTGCCCAAAAGATTGTCAGGTACATCCAGTTTTCTGCGCCGAAGAGGTAGAGAAACGCCGAAGAAATGAGCACGACCGTCAGAACGCCCCACGCATACAGCGAGTGGAGCAGGCTCATGTCGCGTTCGGGGTTATCCGAGGGGAGCGCCGCCACGACCGGGCTCAAAAGTACTTCGCTCAGGCCCGCCGCCACCGAAAAAACCACCGTGCCGATGATCAGACCGAGGTAGGCGTAGTCGGGGCAAAGCGAGGGGACGAGCGCGTAAGTGAGCAGACCGAGCGAGGTCAGAATGGGCATCACGCGCAGCGTTTTGCGGATGTTGAAGTACTTGGTGAAAAAGCTGAAGACGAGGTCGATCGAGAGCTGCGTGCAGAAGTTGACGGCAACCAGCGTGCCAAGGAGCGTATAGGAAATGCCGTAGAGCTCGCGGAAGGTTACGAACAACATTGCCGGCAGACAAAACGGCGACGACATTGCAAGGTACGAAAAGAAGCAGGCGAACTTGGTGCGCTTGAAATTGGGTGCAGCAGACATATCTCTCTCTCCCGGTTACTGCGAATTTTAGCCCATTATACCACAGTTTCGACGAAAAGTAAACCGCGCGGCCATGCAAAACCGAAACATTGAATTTACAGTTTCTTCAGGAAATATCGGAAAAACGGCAGTAAAATAAAAAAGGACAGAAGAAAAGCTATGTGGAAGGAGTTTGCATATGCGAACGAAAAAACTGCCCGCGATCCTGCTGGCACTCTGCTGCCTGTTGGGTGCCTGCTCGGTGCAAAAATCAGAAAACACCCCGGAACTGCCGGAGGGCACGGTCGTGATCGATTTGTCCGGCAACGGCGTTACGGTCGACGGGAAAACTGCCGACGGAAATACGGATGCGGCGGTCTACGTCGCCAACGATATCGTCTACTACGAAGCCGGCCACGATTTCACCTACGGTGAGGGCACGGAGTCCGACGCCCACAGCGCTGAAGAAGCCGCCGCCCATACGGTGGTACATATCACGAAGCCCGGCATCTATAGCCTGAGCGGAACGCTCCCGGCGGGGCAGATCGCGGTCGATCTCGGCGACGACGCCGAAGAAGATCCGCAGGCCGTAGTCACGCTGATCCTAAACGGCGTGGATATCACCTGCACGGTCGCGCCGGCGGTGATCTTTTATAACGTCTACGAATGCGGTTCGGCCGATGCCGAAACCGCCGATAAAACGGTCGACACCTCGGCGGCGGGCGCAAACGTCGTCATCGCCGACGGCACGGTCAACCAAATCAAGGGCGCGTACGTCGCGCGCATCTATAAGCCCGATACGCTGGAACTGAGCGAAGACGGCACGGAAGTGCTCGATGCCAAAAAGCTCCACAAATACGACGCCGCCTTCTACTCCAAAATGTCGATGAACGTCACCGGCGGAGAGGCCGGAACGGGCAAGCTGCTGATCGATGCGGCTAACGAGGGGTTAGACAGCGAGCTCCACCTGACGATCAACGGCGGCCAAATCGAGATCGAATCCGGCAACGACGGCATCAATACGAACGAAGACGGTGTCTCCGTCACGACGATCAACGGCGGCTCGGTAAAGATCCGTGTGACCGGCGCGACCGGTGAGGGCGACGGCATCGACTCCAACGGTTGGCTCGTCATCAACGGCGGCACGGTCGTTGCGGAGGCGTGTGCCACCAGCGGTGACGCGGGCATCGACTCGGATATGGGCATCCATATCAACGGCGGCACGGTCATCGCCACCGGCCATATGCTCGACCGGATCGAAGCCGGCGGCCAGAACCACGCCGTGTTCAACTTCGCCGCCGAGCAGAAAGGCGATTCGGTCGTCAGCCTCAAAACGGCCGACGGCGAGGCGGTTTTTGATATCGCGCCGCAAAACGCCTGCTCGATCCTCGTCTTCAGTTCGCCGGCGCTGCAGGCCGGAACGTATACGCTCTGGAGCGGTGAAACGCAGCTTGCCGGCATCAGCGGCAGCATGGGCGGCTTCGGCGGCAAGGGCGACGGAATGCGCCCGGACGGCAATTTCGGCGGCGAGCCCCCCGAAGGCGCGACGCCGCCGGAGGGCTTCGACCGCGGCGAACGCCCCGAAGGCGAGATCCCCGAAGGCATGACTCCTCCCGATGGTTTTGGCCGTGGCGAACGTCCCGAAGGTGAGATGCCCGAAGGCCTGACGCCGCCGGATGGAAACTTTGGCGTGGGCGGCGGCATGCGCCCGGGTAGCTTTGGCGAGATGAGCGGCGAGCTTTCGACCGAATTTGTCATCGTCGACGGCAGCAACCAGTTCTATCAGATCGCTGCAGCGCAGTAATTCTGAGAAAATGAACCCCTGATGCCAAATTCGGCATCAGGGGTTCGCTTTTTATGCGTCGGCTTTCCGCAGGGCAAAGAGCGCGGTTTCGTTTGCTTCGAGCGTAAATTCAATCCGATCGGCCGTCTGTGTGTCGATTTCCGCGCCGAACACGGGCGTGACCTCGCAGCGTTCCGGCAGCGCCAGCGATTTGACACCGCCGACGGCGGAATGGAGCCCGAGATAACCGTGGCCGAGGTAGCAGACGTCGCCTTCTGCGGTGTAGAGATGCACGCCGTTTTCGCGGTAAAAGGCGCGGAGCTCGGCCGATGAGAGCGCATCGTGCGTTGGAGTGGCCGCAAGATACGGGATCCCCAGCGTTTCGCACAGCGCCATCGCCCGCTCGCCCGCCGGCGAAGCGACCGGGAAGGGAAACACCGCCGCTTGGTAGCGCGGCAAAACCGCTTCGGCGTCCTCGACCATGCAGGTATCGAACGGTACGCCCGTCTTGCCCATTGCGGTGCGCGTTTCGGTAATCGCGCCGAGATGCGGTGACCCGTTGAAGAGATAGGCGTAGGCCTGTTCGTCGGCGAAGAAGACGACTTCGGGGCGCGGCGTATCCGTCGGAGTAGCGGCCGCATCGCAGATTTTTTTCATCGCCGCCAGTTCTGCCATCAGAAGCGGATCGTCGTACCATCCGCCCCACATATCAAACCACCAGATCGCCGATGCTTTGGTCAGTTGGTGGGCAAAACTCTTGCGTAGAGCCGCGCGCGAAAGCTCGGCCGTCGGCGGCCCGACCCAAACCGATGCGCCGCCATCCGTGCGGTAGATATCGTCGGGGTATTCGCCGGGGCGCACGTCCTGGATCGCCCGGGTCAGATAGGTGCGGATATCGCACTCGATGAAGCTGAGCTTGCCGTGGAGCCGCACGGAATCGACGGCGATCATATCGGCCCAGTCGATGCCGAAGGCACGGTTTTGGGCATAGGCGTTGGGAGAGGAAAAGAAATCGAGCGCGGGCGAATCGATCAAGCGGCGCAGCGCGTGCGAGCCGAAGAGCACCATACCGTTGGATTCGAAGGCATAGCCGTAGAACGTGCCGACGATCTGCTTGCCGCCAGTCTCGGTTTTGATCGTTTGAGCAAAGTGCTCGATCGTTTCGGCCACGCCGAGATTGGCAAACAAGGCGTAGCGCACGGCATTTTCCGCGGTATTGCAGCTCTCACCGCGCCATGCAAATGCTTCGGCCGGCGGAACTTCGGCGCCCGTCTCGCCGTACGTCGCCTTGACCCAGCGGCGATAGGGTTCGGCAGCCGCGGCAAGCCCGCCGTTGTTGTCCGGGTGGAACCACTCCTGCGTTTGGCCGCCGCAGATCTGCCAGCCGCCGATGCGGTCGGCGTAGTCGGCCGCGCGGATATGGCGCACGGTTTCGGTCAGCAGCTTGGCGCCATCGCGGCGAAACGCCTCGGAAAAGAGCGCTTCACGCATGCCGCCTTTTTTTGTCATCGTACACTCGGCGGGATGCGCATCCGTCCACCACCGCGGCATGCTGATATAGATGCGCGGGAAAATGACCGCATCCGGGCATGCGCGCAGAATTTTGCGCACGGCGTCCTCGAATTCGCTGTAATCGGGCTTGGTCGGATCGTCGAACACGCCGACGCGGAACGGCGAAAAGCCGGTATAGCCGCTGTTGATCGGCAGAGTCGTGAACGCCATGTTGACAAAAAAGATGCGGTAGCCCGCCGCCAAAAAATCGGCGTAGGCGCTGCGCTCTTCAAAATAGGTGGTGTAGGCCATGGCGGCGGTCTCGCGGCCGTCGATCAGAAGCCGCGGAAACCCGCTCCCGGGGCAGATCGCACTCGTCAGCATTTCCCGTCCTCCCCTCTTCCTGTTTCGACCGTTTGGCGGATGCTCCAGCCGTTTTTTGCAAGGCGCTCCTCCGCTTCGGCCTCGTCGCAGCTAAGGATCGCACAGACGATGCCGACAACGCGGCGGCGGAGTTTTCGGTTAGAGGGGGCGAGGTTGATCATCATATTTTCGTAGACCTTGCCGGTTTTGACCATCGCACAGGTGCTCAGCGTATTGAGCACGATCTTCTGCGCCGTACCCGCCTTCAGGCGCGTCGAGCCCGTGAGGATCTCGGCGCCCGTATCGGTAAAGATCGGGATATCGGCGGCATTTAAAACAGGCGTGTCGGGATTGCTCGCAAGCCCGACCGTCACGCAGCCGCGCCGACGTGCTTCCTCCAGTGCACCGACCACAAATGCGGCGCCGCCCGCCGCCGAAATGCCGACGACCACGTCGCCGTTGGCCGCATCGGCTTCGCAAATTGCCGCAACGCCCATCTCGAGGCTGTCCTCCGCGTTTTCACCGGCGCGGAACATCCGCTCTTTTCCGCCGGCAATGATCCCCGAGACCTGCTCCGGGGAAACACCGAACGTCGGCGGACACTCGGTGGCATCCAAAACACCGAGCCGGCCCGACGTACCCGCGCCGACATAGAGCAGACGATGGCCGTTTGCAAGCGCCAGCGCGATCACATCGATCGCCGCGGAGATCGTGCTCACCGCGTTTTCGGCGGCGCGGACGGCATCGTAGTTGGCAGAGATCACCAGCCGCGCCATTTCTTCGGTACTCATACGGTCAAGATGCGTGCTGGCGGGATTTCGCTGTTCGGTTTTGAGTTGTTTCATGCCGTTTCGCCTCCGTAAGTATTCCAAAAAGTTTCGCCAAACGTCTCCGCGATCGCCTTCCCCGCCAGTCGCACGCTTTGGCGGCACGCGCCGAATACCGGCGGATACGGGCTGACAGTCACCTTTACGTCGGTATATTGCCCGATCAGCGGCAGATAGACGTCGGCACAGTGGGAAAACAAGCCGCCGCCGGCGATCGCCTTTTTGCGTACGCCGCAGAGCCGCACGCCGTCGGAAAGGAGTTCGCCGATGCGGGCCGCACTTTTTTCGAGGATCGCACGCGCCGTTTTGTCGCCGCTGCGGAAGGCCTCAAACACCAGCGGCGCAAGTGCGGCGATGAACGGCTTGCCGCCGTCGTAAAGTTTGGGGATCACGGAAAAGAGATCGTCGGTCTCCAGCCGGCGGTAAAGGAGCTCGCCGAGGCTGCCGCACGGCTCCCGCCGATCTTCTGCCGAAAGCACTGCCGCAACGGCGTCGCGCCCGATGTCGTAGGAGCTGCCGGCCGAATCGAACAGGTATCCCCAGCCGCCGAGCCGCACGCTCGTTTCGCCTTGGCGGACGAACACGACCGAACCCGTACCGCAAACGACGGCAAGATCCGCCTCGTCATCCATCCCGAAGAGATTGGCCGAATCCGTCCGCACCTGCAGGCGGAGCGAGGGATACTTCTCGCGCAGCAGCTCGGCCATTTGCCCGCTGCGGTTGCCGGCGGAAATGCCCGCAAGACCGCAAAACGCGCTCACGACCCCCGGACAGCGCACCAAAGCATCACGGATCCCCTCGGAAACGACCGCGAACGCGGCCTCAAACCCGATATCGTTGGGATTGCTCGTCCCGCGGACAAAGCGGTCGCGGACACGGCCGTCGACAGACGCGACCACAAATTCCGTTTTGGTGCCGCCGCCGTCTACGCCCAGACAAAGCGGTTCATCGCCAGTGCGAAGCAGCTCGTCGACCAAAACGCCGAACTGCGCGGCAATGCGAATCAAGGTTTCCAGTTCCGGCGGGGCAATCCCGCGTTCCCAGTTCGAGACCGCCTGAAAACTCACGCCCAGCATTTCGGCAAAGGCGGTTTGGGTCAGACCGCGTTTCCGCCGCAGTTCCCGGATCCTCCCGCCCAGTATCTTCAAGTCCAGCATCGCTGTCCCTCCAATCGTTTGTCAGCACCTTGATTATAACCATTATAAATAGAAAAATCAAGCAACAAGTGCTTGATTTTTCCGGATGATTCTATTATTGTTTGAATTTTATCAAAGCGCAATCAGATCGCAGATCTCCTGCGGCGAAGCGCAGCCCAAACGTTTGAGCAGGCGCGAAGCGTAGCGGTCGAACGCGGTGTGGTCGACCAGACGGAACGCGGCGGCCATACCGTCGATCAGCCCATCGGCATCCTTGCGGTCGGCCATATCACCAAGGGCGAGGAAGCGCAGGATCGCGTAGACCGCGCACAGCGCGACGAATTCCTCGTGCATGCTCTCCGGGCGATCCTGGAACGGAAACTGCGCAAAAAACATATGGTTGACGAGCATATGTTCGAAAAAGGTCTCCCATTGCGGAAACACCGCCGAAAAATGCGCGTTTGCCGCCTCATAGCGGGCGATATCGCCGCCCTTGCCGCCGTGGAAATAGGCAAGCGCCGCTTCGCCGCAATCGCGGATGCTTTGGCTGCCCTCGTCTAAAATTTCCATCATCTGCTCGATGATCTGCAAGCCAAATTGCAAATGCTCCGCGCCGACCTCCGGTTCCGCCAGCTTCGGGCAAAGCTCTGCCGGATCTTCGGCGAGAATTTGCTCGAGGAGGGCTTGATCCCGATTTTTGAGCGCGCAGTCCAGCCGGTCCATCAGCCCGCCAAGACAGATAAGACGCTGCGGCAGAGGCAGACGGCGATTTTGGACGATGGCGATCAAGTGCAGACGGATCTTCTGCGCGAGCCCCAGCGTTTCAAAAAACGATTGGCGCTGCGGCAGAGGCGGCAGCTGCATGGTCAGATCGCGTTCGACAAAGGTGATCGGTTCGGCCCGGTCGAAAAACAGCTCCAAAACGGCCTCGCAGCTATTGGCACACGAGCACTCGAAACGGCCGTCTTCTGCGCGCACACCGCGCGGATACAGGCGGCAAACATGCGGCAAAACGTCCTCGCCCAGCTCGGCGTGGAGCGCACAGCGGCCGTCGGGCAGCCGCATGGGGCAGTTGCCGTCGTAGCGCGGTTCAAAGCGGGCGTACGCCTCTTTCGTCGGGTTGTCGACGACGTGTATGCCGCAGTCGAGCCGGGAGCGAAGCTCCGGGGCACAGTCGAGACCGAGCAAAGAAAAATAATCGGCCATCGAGACCGAGACCGGCCAGCCCTCGCAGCACGCCGCGCGGCAGGCTCCCATCTTGCAGGCAAATTGCGGAAAATAATCGGGGATCAAAAAGCGATGCGTTTCTTTCATGAAATTGTCAGCGACCTTTTTTGCGCGTTGTGCGCAGATTTTCGCCGGGATCTCCTCGGTCCTCCAAACTACCGTAGGTTCCGGAGCTTCCCGGCAAAGCCCCTCGAAAACAAGAATATATTATAATTTCTGCGCGGAGATTTGTCAATTTTCATTTTACACAAAAAATTTATACATTTTGCGTCGTTCGTTTTTTTCAGATATATCTTGACAACGATCCGAACTCTGTTATAATAGTTTTTGCACAAAAAACAAATTTCGGAGGGTTTTTATGGTCAACGTCAACGATTATCTCCACGGTTCCGACAACGAAGCCTTTGAACAGGCGATCGCCGCACGTGGCCGCGACGGCATCGTGCTTGTTCCGCCGCGCGAAAATCCGGACGGCCGCACGCATTGGCTTCTCGACCGCGCGATCCTGCTGCCGGCCAACACCACCGTCATTCTGCAAAACGCCGCGCTCAAGCTCTCCGACCGCTGCCGCGACAACTTTTTCCGCTCGGCCAACTGCGGTATTGGCATCGAGTTCCCCGAGCGCATGGAAAATATCCACATCCGCGGCGAGGGCTTCTGCCTGCTCGCCGGCGCGGATCACCCGCGCGCAAGCGGTGACGGCTCGAAGCTGCTGCACGTTCCCTGCCCGCATATGCCCGAGGACATCTGCCGCTATGCCGACTGGGTTCCCGAAGAGCGCCGCAGCCCCGACAAGCTCGATTTTTGGGATATCCACGACCACTCCTACGGCACCGACGCCGGCAACCCCGGCCAGTCGCAGTACGGCGACTGGCGCGGAATCGGCATTCTGCTCGCCAACGTCGAAAACTTTTCGGTTTCCAACCTGCGGATCAAGGAATCGCACGGGTGGGGCATCTCGCTCGAGGCCTGCGCAAACGGCCGCGTGGAAAAGATCGACTTTGCCGCCACGATGTACAAAGAGATCGACGGTATGCGCATGAACATGGAAAACCAGGACGGCATCGACGTCCGCAACGGCTGCCACCATATCATCATTTCCGACATCACCGGCTATACCGGCGACGATGTGATCGCCCTGACCGCCATCGCAAATCCCAATTACCTGCCCGGCGGATCGATGCGGACAACGCACGTCATGCACAACGACTGGACTAAGCGCGAAAAAGACATCCACGATATCATCATCCGAAACGTCATCGCCCACTCCTATCTCTGCTTCACCATCCGCCTGCTGCCGGCGCTGACGAAGATCTACAACGTCGTGATCGACGGCGTGATCGATACTGCGCCCGTCCCCGAAGCCACCGGCGGCACGCTTCTGCTCGGCGACGGCGGCGGTTACGGAGAAAACGAGCGCGACAGCATGCGCAACGTCACCATTTCCAACGTCGTCTGCCACTCCAGCCGCGCCGTGATCGTTGACGGCTACCTGACCGACTCCGTGATCACAAACGTCGTCAACCGAAATCCGAAATGCCCGGTTTTGTCGGTCGGCCGCCCCGACGGCCTCAAAAACGTGGCCACCGCCAACCTCGTCACCTGCGGAGAAAACGCATGACCATCGATTTTTCAATTTCGTCATATCTTGGCATATAAAAAAACGGAACGGCGGAGTCAAGCCGTTCCGTTTTTTGCGTGTTTTCCTTTATGCCGTATAATACTGTGCTTGGGCGTTCCACAGTTCGTAGTATTTACCGTTGGTATCGGCAACGAGCGAAGCGTGAGAGCCTTGCTGAATGACCGCACCCTCGTGGAACACGGCAATCTCGTCACAGAACTTACAAGAGGACAGACGATGGGAGATATAGATTGCGGTCTTGTCGCCTGCGATCTCGTCAAACTTTCCGTAGATCTCGGCTTCGGCAATCGGGTCGAGAGCTGCCGTAGGCTCGTCGAGGATAATAAACGGAGCATCTTTGTAGAGCGCACGGGCAATAGCGATCTTCTGCGCTTCACCGCCGGACACGTCAACACCGTTTTCGCTGTCATAGTCCTTATAAAGATAGGTGTCTGTGCCGTTTTTCATTTCGGCAAGACGATCGGAGAAGCCCGCCTTTTCAAGACAGTCAACGACCAGTCCCTTATCGTAATCAATCTTACCGGCTACATTCTCACCGAGCTTCAAGCTGAGTAACTTGAAGTCCTGGAATACCACGGAGAAGATGTCCATGTATTCACGATAGTTGTACTTGCGAATATCAATGCCGTTGAGCAGGATTTCACCCTCGGTAGGATCATACAAGCGGCACAGCAGTTTGATAAACGTGGTTTTGCCCGAACCGTTCATGCCGACAACCGCCAGACGTTTGCCGATCTCAAATTTCATGTTGACATTACGGAGAGCATAGTTGTCGCTGCCGGGATATTTGAACGACACATTGCGGAACTCAACTTGATATTTTCTGTCCCGGCGCTTCTCAACGGTAAGACTTCCTTGGTACATATTGTTGGGAATATCAAGATAGTCAAAAGTCAGTTCAATGAATGGCGTGTTGTTACGCATAAGACCAAATCCGGATACAAGGCTTGACATACCACCCGACACTTTAGTGACAGCAGCAACATACTGTGTTACAGAGCCAAGCCCAAATGCTCCTGCCAATGCTTTGAGGCATACGAAGGCGTAAACAATACCTGTAAAGATCACGGAAACCGCTGCGGAAGCTGCACCGTACAATCCCATCGGTCCCCAAGCATAGTGAGCGAACAAGCCGTTAGAAGCGAAGGTATCCTCTTTGTTGCGGTTGTATCGGTCGCATATCATATCTTGACGGTACATTCTGACATCGGTTGCAAGAACGCGAATATGTCCAAGTACACCAAAGAAATTGAACAAGCGATTGCCGAGATTGTGGTCATCTGCGTGTTTGGCATAATAGCTGCCCGCCTTATTACTGAGCATAGGGGCAATAAAGGTAATTGCTAACATAATGATGATAACACCGAGAACTACCCAGGGGTTATTCAGTATAGCCAAAGAACCTGCGTTAGCCGGAACTTTAATCACAAACAGCGAAACCGTAAGTGCCAGACCGCCAAGCAGAGTGAAAACAGAGGAGCAAAGTTCTCCGCAACATTCAAGAACTCTGGCAAGACCCCAACCACCGCCGTTAAAGCTCTGTCGGATGGATGACAGCATTTCGGCAGTATGCGTATCATCAAGATTAACGTAATCGGTATCAAGCATTTTTTCGGAAACGATATGCTCGATCTTCAACCACTCACCCGTGCTTTGCGTGTTCTTCCACTTGTTGAGAAGTGCCGTACCCAAAGCTATCACTGCAGCAGAAACAAGTGTGATGATAACGAGCATTTGTAGCCGCTGTACATCCCTGTTTCCCACAAGCTCGTCGATTACAAGTGCGGAGAGGAAAATGCCAACATAGGGCGTGAGAGCGTTCCAAACAACGCTTAGTAAATGAGAAAGAACCATTTGCGGATAGTGCTCATACAGGAGCTTAAATGCTCGATTGTTCGCCCGAAAGGCTCTGCTCAAAGTTACTTTGCTTTCAGTTTTCTTCATTTTCGTCCTCTCCTTCCTTGTAGTATTTACTCTGAACTTCATAAAGCTCTGCGTATTTACCGCCAGCCTTCAAGAGTTCATCGTGTGTTCCTTCTTCACCGATGCCTCCGTCTGCGATCATAATAATGCGGTCGCAGAAGCGTGTGGATGCAAGACGGTGAGAAATGTAGATAGAGGATTTACCGCTTGTCATTTCATTGTACTTCTGATACATTTCTGACTCAGCGATAGGATCAAGTGCTGCCGTAGGCTCGTCAAGGACAATGAAGGGAGCGTTTTTATAAAGCGCACGGGCAAGCATAAGACGCTGTGTTTCACCGCCCGAAAGGAGCATAGCATCTTCAAAGACTTCTCGGTTCAAATAGGTTTCGTATCCATCTTTCAAGGATTCGATTTTCTTGCGTAGCCCAGCTTTTTCAACACAGTCTACAACACGATCCATATCAATGCCAACGCTGTCCTGTGCCACGTTGGTTGCAATCGTACCGGCAAGAAGTGAGAACTCCTGGAACACAGCCGAGAACATCTTATAGTAGTCTCTGCGGTTATAATCTCTGATGTCCTTGCCGTCAAGGAGAATGCGTCCCTCAGTAGGATCGAGGAAACCGCAGATCAGCTTGATAAGTGTTGTTTTACCGGCACCATTCAGACCAACCACCGCTAACTTTTCACCGGGACGGAGTGTGAGATTGATGTTTGTGAGCGTATCCTTATCAGCACCGGGATAGCGATAGGACACATTTTCAAGTTTGATCTCGTAAAGTCTGTTTGCTTCTGCTTCAATCGGTTCGCCATCCTCAAACTTAAACGGTTCGGGATATTCAAGACATTCACGGACAGAGGAAAGATCAAGGGATTGTGTATGGAGCGTATTAAAACCGCCGAGAATACCCGATACCCAAGCGGTAAAGCCGCCTACGGCGCTGAAGAAAAGTAGGAACTCCGATACACTGAGACCGTTGTCGATTACAAGTCCGATCAAGTAAGCATAAGCAATCGCATTGCGTAGGAAAGCAAGTATAAGGTCAACAATTTTTGCCCAAATGTAAACGCCCTGCGCTTTATTTTGAAATGCTGTGTACGCTGCCATACCTTTCGCATACAGCTCGTCAAGCCAAGGGCGCAAGCCGAAAATACGAATATCCTTGGCAACCGTTAAATCACTTAAACGACGGTCAAGATAGTAGATATGTGTTACGTATTCGGATTCTTCCTCACGGTGACGGTATCCCCATTCATTGAGATAGTTGCTTACAAAATACGAAACAATCGTTGTTGTAAGTATAGCCACGAGCAAAAGCGGCTGAATTTGGGTCATAAGAACAACATAGAAAACAAATCCAATGATGTTGGTTGTCAAATCCGTGAACGTAGTCCAGATGGCTTCGGTTGCTGCTCGGTTTGATTTTGTGGATTCCTGCGACTTTATTTCCAATTTCTCGAACTTTTCATCGTAAACGTTCGGATAAGAGGTTGTTGCCGCTTTATTGTTAAGAAGTGTAATGATCTCGCAACGCACGCTGATTCTTCCGTACAGAGTATTCTTGTTTACATACGAAGAAGCCGCCGAAACAAGCATCAAAGCTACGACGAATACGACTATCGTCACGATCAGTTCCGTAACAGATGCTTTCCTTTCCACCACAGAGAGTATCGTGGGGGAAACGTACAGATTGATAAGGTTAAGTGCAACAGCCGTAAGTGCCGAGAGTAGACTGAGCACAAGGACCTTCTTTTCTTTTGAAGTCCAAGCGAGCTTTATCATAAACCAAGAGTTTTGAGCCATGTTGTATTTCGGTTTGGGAGCTTTTTCTTTTTTGGCTTTTTGAGTTTTTTCCTTAACCATAAAAACCACCGTCCTTTCTGTTCATAGGATAGCACAAAAATTCGTCCCCGGTTGATTTCGGGGACGAATCGTTATTCCTGGGTGATGAATTGCAAATTTCACACCTGCGGAAGCAGTATTTCTGTTGTAAACGCCCCATCCTCACTATTGCGGCTAATGTATCCTTCAAGCCGTTCCACAATCGCATCTATACGAACAAGACCAAAACCGTGTCCATCGCCTTTGGTGCTGCGGAACAGCTTACCCTCTTTCTGCATCTTCTTGCCGGCAGTAAAGTTGGTAAAGGATATGTAGAGCTGGGTATTCTTCATATCCATATATACACGGATCACCCTTCTGTTCTCCGGTAGCTTCACACTCGCTTCAATGGCATTGTCAAAGAGATTGCCAATGATGCAACACAGGTCGATCTCCGAGGATTTCAGTTTTACGGGAATATGTGCATCTGCCACGACCTCAATGCCTTTCGCTTTGGCAAGCGAGATCTTGGAGTTCAGAATAGCATCGGTCATAGGGTTGCCGGTCTTGATAACCGTATCAACGGTAGTCAGATCTTCGTCGAGCAGGTCAAGATAATTCTTGATGGCATCGAGGTCGCCATTTGCTGCGTATGCTTTCATCGTCTGAATGTGGTTGCGGTAGTCGTGCCGCCAACCACGGATTTGACGGTACATATTATCAACTTCCCGGTAATGCGTTTCGATCAGCTCGTGCTGATAGGAAGCGATCTGCTTCTCTATTTTCTTTGAAAACAATCCCATACGCCTTACCTCATGTTGATAATTGCTCGGTTGATGCCGTCATACGCTCCCCGTGGGAGAGGAATGGCGGTTCCGTCGCTCAGTTTAATTTCTGCCTTGGTGACTCGGCTGATCTGCGTTAGGTTGATGATCGTGGAACGCCCCACACGATAGAAGCGCTCGTCAAGCTGTTTTTCAAGCTCGCCCAAAGTCATTTTTACCGTAACGTCAGACAGAGCATGAATGGTAACGTAGTTGCCGAACACGTCGGCATACCGAATCTGATAAATCGGCACCCGCACCATTTCGCCGCCGATCTCAAAGTTCAAGACCTTTTCATTCTTGGACAGCTTCTCTGCGGCACGGTCGAGCACCGAGCAGAGCTTTTCTTCTTTTACGGGCTTCATCAAATAGTGGAGAGCTGCCACTTCATAGCCTTCTGAAATGTAGTCGGAATAGCCCGTGATGAAAACGATCTGAACGGTGTCGTTATTCCCCCTGAGCTGCTTTGCCATCGTTACGCCGTCCATAGCTCCCATTTCAATGTCCAGGAGCAGAATATCGTAGTCGCTTTTCTCCGCATAGTGGAACAGGAAGTTTTCAGCAGAAGAAAAGGTATCAGTATGTACCACATGACCGGCAGACGCGGCCCAGGTATGAACCATATTCAAAACATATTGTCTGTCTGCATCGGAATCGTCGCAGATCGCAATTTTATACATTTCGTTTTCCCGTCCCTTCCGTTGTTCGTTCCGTATGATATTTTAGCATAAAACTATATAAAAGTCCACATCATGCCATCGTTAGGCTTTTCCGAAATCTTTGTTGCTCCGTTGTTTTAAAAGGCTCGGGAACAAAAAGCTGTTCCCGAGCCTTTGGGGTTATTTTTCTTTACAGCACCGTTTTGATCTGTTTACGGAGGACGATGATTGGAACGGCGGGATCGAGTTTGCGGGTGGCAAGTTGGTCGGCGGAGTCGATATCCGCTCTGCCCCAGCCGACGATGACGTCGTTGGGTGCGAGGCCGCGCTTCTCGGCTTCCGAACCCGCAGCTACCGCCATAACGATCGCGCCGCGGTGGCCGGCCGTGCCGTAGACCGACATTTCGCCGTCGTTTTCAATATCCTTCACCGTGATATCGCCAAAGGTCTTGTGCTCGGCGGCTTCCGACAGATCGGTGGCACGCAGCGTGGGCATGACGGGCGTATCGGCGATCGCGCGCAGCGGCGCATAGCGCACGCCGAACTCGGTCGGGAAGTTTTCGAAGCCCTTGAGCAGCGGATTGGTGGGCGTGAAGTCGCCGTTTGCGGGGTCGGCAAAGCCGACGTCGAGGTAGATCGACGAGGCGTCCTGACCGGAGCCGGCTGCCAGCTCGGCCGCGGGGACGGGCTCGGTCTGGCCGGGCTTATGGAGGATGTTGCCGTCGATGCGTTCGCCCCAGACTTCGGGCATCGCATAGGGCAGATAGCCCGTGCAGAAGATGTTATTTTCGGCGATATCGCCGCTGTGGGGGTACCACGCGTGGGTATGGAGCGTGTTGTTGATGGCGACGTTTCCGCGCACCGTGCGGAAGAAGCCTTCGCGCAGCTTGATGCCGCCGTTTAAGCAGAGGTTTTCCGTGACAACATAGTCGGTCGAGCCGTCGTCGAGGTCGATATCCCAGCCGCGGTCGCAGCGGAAGCGGCTACGGGTGATGACGTTGGGCGCAAGGATATCCAGGCGGGCGTATTGGCCGGCGTCATTGTCGTCGAGGTCGGGCACGTGCCAGTAGCGGTCGCGGCCCCAGGAGTTGAAGCAGCCGTGGTCGCCCGTTTCGCGGACGGTGTCGAAGACGTCGCAGCCCTCGATTCGGTGGCCGCCGAAGGTGCCTTCGGAGATATTGATACCGGAACGCGAGGTGTGGCAGACCGTGCAGTTGCGCATCGTGATGCCGAAGGACATCGAGACCTGAATGCCCGTGGCCTGTTTTTCGACCGCGCCGACGTATTCGATCAGGCACTCTTCGACCGTGCAGTTTTTGGGGTAGTTATCCGACTTCGGGCCGGGCTCTTTGTCGAAATCGTGGACCGACTGCGTCTCGCCGTACTCGAAAAGCGGGCTGCGGACGGAATCCGGCCAGCCGACAAAGCAGACCGCGCTGGCGCCGATCTTATGAAAATGCGAGCGGGAAACGCAGATATTGCTGTTATTGCCGTCGACGAACACGCCGTTGGAGCCGATATCCAAAAACGCACAGCGGTCGACCGCGCAGTCGGTGCAGCCGCGGAACAGGACGGCGCCGCCGCGGTAGATCGTCCAGTCGCTCCGAAGGAGCGGTTCTTTGGTGTCCATAAAGGTGCGGACGGAGCGTTCGAAGGTGACGTTTTCGAGCGTTACGTCTTCGCAGTCCTCGAAGATAAAGAAGCCGCGCGCAACGGCGACCTCGGCCTCATCGAGGTCATCGCCCTCGACCGGACGCACGAAGATCTTCCGGTTTTTCTCGTCGAAATACCATTCGCCCGCTTCCGTCATCTCTTCGCGGATATTTTCGGCGTAGCGGTATTCCTTATGCATACCCATTTGGCGGTTATTCTGCCAGCCGCCGCTGAGCGCGAGCGTGCCGTCGGGGTTTTTGCCGTCGATGCGGTAGGTGTAGCCGCCCCAGTCGTGTTTGTGCATGGCGTGGATGTAGCCGCCGGTGGGATCGGCCCAGCCGGCCGTTTTGTTCGGGAGGATGCAGTCGGCAGCGTAGCCGTCGAAGACGTCGCCGGGGCGGTCGGCCTTGGGATAGCGCGCCATCGAATATTTGCGGCCGCCGACGTAGAACGCATCGGCCGCCGCCGGAACGCTCGCGCACCAAACGCCGGGTTCGACCTCGGTGAAGTCCGCACGGGAGAGACGGATCGTGCCGCGCAGGGTCGCACCGTCTTCGCCGGAAATACGGATATTTTTGCCGGAAATTTTGATGGGTTCGGTCAGGTAATGGACGCCGGACGGGATTTTATAGCCTTCGGCGGTTTTGAAGCGATTCAGATCAAACATTTTTGGGCCTCTCTACGGTATTTTTTTACAGTTCGGTCGGTTTTTGTCTGCGGAGCACGACCAGCGTGGTCGTTGACAGGAAGGTACGGCCGGCAAGATCATCGATGCTTTCGATATCGTCGTTGCCCCAACGGACAATGACATCGTTGGGGGCGACTCCGCGTTGATGCGCGATCGAGCCCTCTTCCACGGCCACAACGATCGCACCGTTATGGCGCGAGGTGGCATGGAGCGACATTTCACCGTCGGTTTCCACGTTTTTCACAGTCATGCCGTGGAAGGTTCGCAGCTCGGATCCCGTGCTTTCCTTGGATTTCTGCACAACTGGCAGCACAGGGATCGCAGCAATCGCACGCAGCGGCGCATAGCGCACGCCGAATTCGGTGGGGAAGTTTTCAAACCCTTTGATCAAGGGGTTGGTGGGGGTAAAATTCCAGTTGGCCGGATCGGCAAAGCCAACGTCCAGACAGATCGAATTGGCGTCCTGTCCCGAAATCTTGGCCAGCTTGACCGCAGGGACCGGCGCTGTCTGGCCGGGGGTGTGGAGAATATTGCCGTCGATGCGCTTGCCCCAAACCGAAGGCATGGCATAGGGCTGATATTTGGCGCAGAAGATATTGTTTTCGGCCACGTCGCCGCTGTTGGGATACCAATCATGCGTTTGCAGCGTATTGTTGATCGTGATGTTGCCGCGCACAACGCGGAAAAAGCCCTCGCGGAGCTTGATGCCGCCGTTTAAGCACAGGTTTTCCGTGATCTCGTAGGCAGTCGAGCCGTCATCGAGGTCGATGTCCCACCCGCGGTCGCAGCGGAAACGGTTGCGCGTGATCACCGTTGGGGCGAGGATATCGAGTTCGGCGTATTTCCACGTATCTTCCGCCGGGAGATCGGGCACATGCCAGTAGCGGTCGCGGCCCCAGGAGTTAAAGCTGCCGTGGTCGCTCGTTTCGCGCACGGTGTCGAAGACGTCGCAACCTTCGATGCGATGGCCGCCGAACGTACCCTCGGAGACGTTGATCCCGGCGCGCGAAATGTGGTGGATCGTGCAGTTGCGCACGGTGATACCAAAGGACATGGAAATATGTACGCCGGAAACCTGCCGCTCCGCAAAACCGATATGCTCGATCAGGCAATCTTCGACGAGACAGTTTTTGGGATAATTATCCGATTTCGGGCCTTTTTCTTTGTCGAATTCCGCCAAAGTATTGGTTTCATAGTACCAGAAGCAAGGGCTGCGCACGGCATCGGGATAGCCGACAAAGCAGACGCCGCTGGCGCCGATTGCTTTGAAGTGCGAACGCGTGACTGAAACCTGCGTGCTGTTGCCATCGATGAATACGGCGTTGGAACCAATTTCGCAGAACGTGCAGCGATCGATTTTACAGTTGTGGCACTCGTGCATAAAAATAGCGCCGCCGCGGTAGATCGACCAGTCGCTCCGAAGAAGCGGTTCTTTGGTATCCATAAACGTGCGCACGCTGCGCTCGAAGGTGACGTTCTCAATGGTCACGTTTTCGCAGTTTTCCAGCGTGAAGAAGCTGCGGCCGACCGCGATTTCGGCGGTATCGAGATCGTCGCCGTCGCAGAGTCGGACGAGAATCTGCATGTTCTTTTCATCAAAGAACCATTCGCCTTTTTCCGTCAGCTCTTCGCGGATGTTTTCGGCAAAGCGATAGTCGCGGTGCATGCCGCGGCGAATGTTGTTTTGCCAGCCGCCGGTTAAAATAAGCGTGCCGTCTTCGTTTTTTCCGTCGATATGGTAGGAGCAGCCGCACCATTCCCCAACGTGCATGGCATGGATATAGCCGCCGGTGGGGTCGGCCCAGTCCGCGGTCTTGGAGGGTTCGGTGCAGTTGGGATTATAGCCGCCAAACGGCTCATTGGGGCGATTGGCCTTGGGATAGCGCGCCATCGTATATTTGCGGTCACCGATATAGAGCGCATCGGCCGCGGCAGGCACAGACGCGCACCAGACACCGGGCTCGACCTCGGTGAAGTCCGCACGAGAGAGACGGATCGTGCCGCGCAGAACGGCACCGTCTTCGCCGGAAATACGGATATTTTTGCCGGAAATTTTGATGGGTTCGGTCAGGTAATGGACACCGGCCGGGATCTTGTAGCCGTCGGCGGTTTTGAAGCGATTCAGATCGAACATATCGTTTCCTCCTTGATATCGCTGATATCGATTTGGAAACCGCGTTTCCAAATCGTGGAGTTCGGCGGGTCTGTCGTTACCTCTTTATTATACCATAAATAAACAAAAAATGGCAGAGGGTATTTCCCCTCTGCCATGGGTTTTATTTGCGTCAGGATTCGGTTGTGTCAAGATCCTTCCAGCCGTAGCGCCAGATCGACAGGAGCATGGAGGCCTCTCTGACGACTTCATCGAGGATCCCGGCCCAGGAGCCGACGACGATATCGTAGACGATCCACAGCGGCGAATTGACAAAGATGCCGGCAAGGCGGATCGTGCGGGCGTTGTGCGTGTAGCCGCCGACCGTGGCGGCGATATTGGCCGCGACCGGCAAAACCGACCACCAGCCATCCCAGGTGAACACGAGCGTAGCGATCTGCAGCGCGCACAGGGCGGCGCACATCCACTTCCCCTTCAGAAACGCGTACTTGCTCCCCAAACAGAAGGAACGCACCATGTTCAGAACGTAGCTGATCCCACCGGTGACCGCACCCAAGAGCAGTAAATGGGTCGTGTAGCACAGATACGAGACGAACTGCACCCGGAACAGATTCCGGTTTTTCTTGCACTGATACGAGAGAAAAAACACGACCGTTCCCAAGAACCCGATCGCCTGTACCATGATAAAGCGCATAGTTCCTCACAAAACGTCAAAATTATGCTTTCCGCAGGATCTTATCCATGGTTCTGCCTTTTGCCAGCTCATCCACCAGCTTGTCCAGATAGCGGATCTCCTGCATCAGCGGGTCTTCGATCGTCTCCACGGCGATCCCGCAGATCTTTCCGGTGATCTTTTTTCGATCCGGGTTGGGTGCCGGCGCCTGCAAAAAGAAATCGCCGCAGGCGATGCCGTGGGTCAGAAACGCATCGATCTGCGCTTCGTTGTACCCGGTCAGCCAGCATGCGACCTGATCGACCTCCGCTCTCGTGCGGCCTTTTTTCTCGGCCTTTGCCACCAGAAGCGGATAAACCTTGGAAAAGGACATTTTGTAGATTTTTTCGTTCGTCATCGGAAACACCTCGCCAGATCCGGTTTCTGACCACATTATACCATAGATCCGCGCAAAAAGACAGGGGGTGCCGCACCCTTCAATCTTTTCTCCCTCCGTCAAGTAGGCCGGTTCCGGTCGCCTTGCATTCAACCCCGTCGGTATGCTATAATAAGATATGAAATCCCGCTTGGATGAAAGGTGAAAAACATGATTATTGCAAACTACGGGGAAACCCGTGCTAACATCATCGTTGCTGACAAAGCCGGTCTTGCGACCAAACGCGCCGCAAACGAGCTGTCGCGCTATATTTTCAAAATGACGGGCGCAAAAATGAACATCCGTCTCGCATCCCGCGGAACCATCGGCAACGACAACGCCGCCGAAATTTGCGTCGGTCTGACCGGACGTGTCGGTGAACCCGATGCTTCCGGCTTGAAAAACGACGGTTATATTCTCAAAACGGTCGGGAACCGCCTCTTCATCCTCGGTGAAAACGACCGTGCCACGCTCCATGCCGTCTACGCATTTCTTGAGGATGAGCTTGGCTGCCGTTTCTTCACCGACACCGTGGAGCATATTCCCCAGAGACAGTATCTCACCATCGGCGAGATCGATAAAACCGTGATCCCGCCCTTTGAGTATCGCGAGATTTTCGGCAACGTCTGCTTTGACCACGCAGATTACGCCGCCAAGCGCGGTCTCAACGGCATGCACCACAATTTGGACGAAGAACGCGGCGGCAGTTGGAAATATCAGGGCTTCGTGCACACCTTCAACAGCTATGTGCCGGTTTTTGAGTTTTTCAAAGATCATCCCGAATATTTCTCGATGGTAAACGGCGAGCGTTTTGACGGCGGCGACGAGAAGTACGGCGACAACGGCGTTTATATGGTCAACACTCAGCTCTGCCTCACCAATCCGGACGTCGTTCGCATCGTGACCGAGCGTCTCCGCAAGGAGATCGAAGCGCATCCCGAGGCCAAGATTTTCTCTATTTCTCAGGCCGACTGGGGCGAACCCTGCCATTGCCCCGAATGCACCGCCATCGACGAGGAAGAAGGCAGCTACGCCGGTTCGCTCGTCCGCTTCATCAACCAAGTCGCCGAAAATATCGCCGAGGATTACCCCGACATTATCATCGATACGCTCGCGTACGGCTACTCCCGCACCGCCCCCAAGCTCACCAAAGTTGCGCCCAACGTCGCCATCCGCCTTTGCACCATTGAGTGCTGCTTCTCCCATCCGCTCCGCACCTGCGACGAGGCCTTCCGCAGCCGCCGCACCCTCCTTCCGGGCAACACCTTCCGCGAAGACCTGCAGGAATGGGGCAAAATGAGCGACAGAATTTACGTTTGGAACTACAACACCAACTTCTACAACTATTTTGAACCCATGCCCAACTTCCACACCCTGCAGGATAACATCCAATTCTTCGTAGAGAACAACGTGGTCGGCCTGTTTGAACAGGGCAACGGCGAAGACCTTTCGGGCGAGTTCAACGAGCTCCGCTGCTATATCCTCTCCAAGCTGATGTGGGATCCCTACGGCGACGTTGACCGTTGGATGCGCGAATTCATGATCGGTTACTACGGAATGGGCGCTCAGCCGCTCCGCGAATACATCGACGCGCTGAAGGATCACGTTGTGAAGGAAAACATCCACGTCCATATGTCCGATCCAGTCGACACCGGCCATCTTCCTGAATGGCTTTTGGATCTCGCCGACGCCAAGTTCGACGAGGCCGAACGCCTTGCGGACAACGAAGAGGTTTTGGAGCGCATCCGTAGAAGCAGGATCCAGATCCAGTACTGCCGCCTCTACTACATGGCCCGCAATCCCGAAATCGGCGATGCGGCGTACGCCGTGGCGTGCGAAAAGTTCCTGGCGGACGTGGAGCATTTCGGCTTTGTCCGTATCCGTGAGGGATACCTTTTGGAAGACAGCGCCGAGAAGATCAGAGCCCGCATCTTCCCGGACTAAATCATCCAACCATACACCGTCAACAAAAGCACCTCCTGCGATCGCAGGAGGTGCTTTTCATCATGGGAAACGTCATTGTTTGTGCCGAAAGAGAAGCCGTTCGGACGGCTTCTCTCCCTCTGTCAGAAGGAGACGTTAAGCCGCATTCAGCATGTTTTCGATGAAAATGCCGTAGCCCATCGCCGGATCGTTGACCAAAACGTGCGTGACCGCGCCGACGAGCTTGCCGTTTTGCAAAATCGGCGAGCCGCTCACGAGTGTGTCAAGTGTAGGACAAAACTTTTCTCTATTTTTTCTGATATTTTTTTGAAATATGTCGAAAAACCAGTATGAGGGTGGAGGAACCCATAAACACAACCTAAACAAAGGAAGGACGAAC
>SVLQ01000011.1 GCA_015067825.1 Oscillospiraceae bacterium
AGATGGCAACGGAGAAAATCGCGGCGATCGTCGCGGAATTTGCCGTGGAGGGCAAGCTGATCGAAGCAAAGCCGATCGTACAGGGACATATCAACGATACATACCGCCTGACGTTTGAAACGGAAACAGGCACCGCGCAATATACGCTGCAGGCGATCAACCAGTACGTCTTCAAAAATCCGGAACTCGTAATGGAAAACATCTGCGCGGTCACGGAATTCCTGCGCAAAAAGATCGAAGCCGCCGGCGGTGACCCGGATCGCGAAACGTTGACGGTCGTGCCGACGAAAGCCGGCAAGAGCTATCTCATCGACGAAAACGGCGATTATTGGCGTGTGTACCACTTTATCGACGGTGCTTCAAGCTACGATACGGTGCAGAACGCGCAGCATCTCTACAACGCCGGTTTCGCCTTCGGCCGCTTCCAAAATCAGCTGGCCGATTTCCCGATCGAAACGCTGCACGATACGATCCCGAATTTCCACAACACGAAAAAACGCCTGCAGGATTTCTTTGCCGCGGTCGAACGCAACGAGAGCGGCCGCGCAGCCGAATGTGCCGAAGAGATCGCCTTTTTCCGTGCGCGTGAAAACGATGCGGCGTTCCTGCTCAACCTGCAGGAATCCGGCGAACTGCCGACGCGTGTGACCCATAACGACACGAAGTACAATAACATCTTAATCGACGATACAACGGGGGAAGCGCTGTGCGTGATCGACCTCGACACCGTCATGCCGGGGCTTTCGGCCTATGACTACGGCGATGCGATCCGTTTTGCCGCCTCGACTGCAGCCGAGGACGAGACCGATCTCTCGAAGGTCACGATCGACATGGAGCTTTACGAGCTCTTTACCGGCGGATTTGTCAGCGCGGCGAAGGGTCTGCTCTCCGAACGCGAACTCGAACTGCTGCCGTGGGGCGCGCGCATCATCACGCTGGAACTGGCGTCGCGATTCCTTGCCGACCATCTCGACGGCGACAAGTATTTCAAGATCCACCGCGAAAACCATAACCTCGAGCGCGCCAAGTGCCAGATGAAGCTCGTGGAAGAGATGGAAAAGCATTTCGACGAAATGATGGCCATCTGCAAAAAGTATTTGGAGAAGAAGTAAGCAACCATGCCCGAAAGACAAAACAAACGATACGACCGCAACAGTAAAACGGATCATTTTGCGCATAAGCCGCGCAAAAGTAACGATTTTCCCCGCGAAGTGCGCGTGGAAGAGCACGAAGACAGCGAGGCGCTGAACCTGATCGAAGGGCGCAACGCCGTGCACGAAGCGCTTGTGAGCGGGCGCAGCATCGAAAAACTTTTTGTGCAGGGCGGAACCGATGACGCGCGCCTTGCCGGTCTGATCGCCGAATGCCGCGAGAGCGGTGCGCAGATCGTGCGCTGCGACAAGCGCAAGCTCGATGCGATGTCCCAAACCGGTTCGCACCAAGGTGCGATTGCCGTGGTTTCCGACATCACCTATGCAACGGTCGCCGATATCTTTGCCCGCGCGGCCGAAACCGGCCGTCCGCCGCTGATTGTGATCTGCGACCATCTCAACGATCCGCAGAATCTGGGGGCGATCGTCAGAAGCGCCGAGGTGTTCGGCGCGCACGGTGTCATCATCCCCAAGCGCCGCAGCGTCTCCGTGACGGCGACGGCGGTCAAAGCCTCGGCCGGTGCCTGTCTGCACATGCCGATCGTCCGCTGCACCAATCTGCACGCGACGATCGAAGAGCTCAAAAAGGCCGGTGTTTGGATCTACGGTGCCGACGGTGCGGGTGACCGCCTGCTGGCCGAGACCGATCTGACCTCGGCGGCTGCGATCGTCATGGGTTCGGAGGGCGATGGGATGTCGCGCCTGACCCGCGATGACTGCGATTTCCTGGTGCGAATTCCCATGCTCGGTAAAGTCAATTCACTAAATGTTTCGGCCGCGGCGGCTGTGTTTCTCTATGAAGCGGTCAGACAGCGTACCGCCGCAAACTGAAAATCTGAATTTGAAGGATCGACGCCTGCAGCTTCTTTTGCTGCGGGCGTCTGACAAATTACTATGAATCAGAACTCCAAGCCGCCCAAAACGGGTGACGAATTCTCTCTGGAATCGATTTTGGCAGAGTTTTCTACGCCCGGCGCGAAAAAAACACCGCCGAAGCCGGCTGCAGAACCAAAGCCGGTACCAAAGCCGGTGGCCGAACCGACGCCCGTACCGAAACCGGTGCCGGCGGTTTCGCCAGCACCGAAACCGGCCAAAGAGCCAACTACCGTTCGTCTGCCGAAGATCGAGGCAGCACCTGCCGTGCCGCCGAAGGCCGATAACGTAACGCCCATCCGACGTGCTCCTCGACCGGAGGTTCGCGCCGAGGATCTGGCGATGCCGGATATGGCAGCTGCCGCACCGGTCATCGACACCGGTGCGTTTGACACGGTCTACGAGAAAAAACAGCGGCGCATCAAAAAGCTCAAGCAACAGATCATCGCCGTTGACAAACAGGAGCGGAAGGCCAAAGCGCGTGCCAACCGCAAAAATCTGCGCCCCTCACACATCAAAACCGGTCCGGTTCCGTTGCCGGCAGGGGCGAAAGCGGAGATGGAGCAGGAGAAGAAGCAGGGCTTTGTGCGCCTGGTTCCGCGCCCGAAAAAAGAAGTGGAAAAAGCACCGGAAAAAGCAAAACCGCTGCTTAATCCGCTGCAAATGCTCAAGAAGTTTGAAAAAACCAAAAAATCGGTCTCCGCGCGTTTCTGGCTGGCGTTGGTCTTTGCTGCCGTTCTGTTCTACATCACTGCCGCGTCGTATCTGCAGCTGCCGGTTCCGGCTGAGGTGCTGCTCGCCGAAGATGTGCGCGTTCATGCGCTGGTATCGGGCGGGCTGCTTGCGGTGACGATGCTCTGCGGCTACGATATTTTGGCGCGCGGTTTGGCCGGATTGGTGATGCTGCGAATCGGCAGCGACACGCTGACTTCAGCGTCGGCGTTGGTCGCGCTCGCCCACAGCATTTCGCTGGTATTGGCACCTACGGGTGTGGCCGATGCCGCCGGTGCGTCGGTCTACGGGCCGCTGGCGATCCTGCCGGCTGCGGCGATTGTGTTTTCGCTCTGGGGGAGCAAGATGCGCGCAAAGGTCGCTTGCCGCTCTCTGCGCAGCTGTTATCGACTGAAACAGGCCAAAACGCTGACCACGCTGCCGGAGGAATTCGACGGCGATGTGATGTACGCTCTCACCAAAACGACCAGCCAGCAGGGCTTCTACCAAACGTTGACAGAAAACGATGCGTCAGCGACAGTCATGCGCTGGTATGCGCCGCTGGCACTGTTTGCCTCGCTCTTTCTGGCAATCTACTGCGGCTATTCTTCTGCCGAATCGGCGCCGTTTTTGTGGTGCTGGTCGCTGATTTTATCGCTGACGCCCGCCCTCGGTCTGTCGATTGCCGCGGTTCTGCCGTTGGCGCGCGCGGCCAAGCGGATGTACCGCGACGGTGTTCTGCTCGGCGGCGGCAAAGCACTGGCCCGCATGGGAGCACGCTCGTTTGTGCTTCTGACCGATGAAGATATCTTCCCCGGCGAGTCGATCACGATCAACGGCTACAAGCTGATGGACCCCGAGAAAAAAGAACTGGCGCTTTCTGCTGCGGCGAGTCTTCTGGACGCCGCGCACACCGCGCTGGCCAAACCTTTTATGCGCATCGCCTCCGACAGCTTTGCGCCGATCCGTCCGGTCAAGGATCTTGTTTTCTCCGATGCGGGCGGCATTACCGGCATGATCGACGGCCACCATGTTATGGTCGGCACAGCCTCGTTTGTGCAGCGCGCGTGGGTCAAGATCCCGCCGGATATCAAACTGCGCACGGCCGTGTTCTGCGTCGTCGACTCCGAACTGCTGGCGATTTTTGCGGTCAAGTATCAGGTCACGCCGAAAGCGGACTATTCGCTGAACCTGCTCGAAGACAACGGCTACATGCCGGTGATCGCAACGCGTGATTTTAACGTGACGGCGTCGTTTATCCAGTCGCGTTTCGGCATTTCCAGCGCCGATGTGGTCTATCCGCCGGCGGACATGCGCGTTTCGCTCTCGGATCCGGCGGTGGAACTCGAATCGAGCGGCCTGATCTTTACCTATGGCGGCGGCGATGCGATGGCTGACGCGCTGATCAGCTGTCGGCGTTACCGTTCGGCGACCCGTCTCTCGATCACGTTCTCCCTGATTTCCTCGTTGATCGGCTTGGGCCTCAGCACTCTGATGTCCTTTTTCGGCTGGGCAGAGGTTGCAACTCCGGTCAATCTGCTGATCTATTATCTGCTTTGGGCCGTTCCGCCCTTCGTTTTTGCGGGTTGGGTTGGAAGATTTTGATGAGATGGCGAAAAATAATCAAAAATCGCGAAAAAAATGATTGATTTTTAAGGCAGAATGCGATATAATTATTTGTAGGCGCATCTCATATTGATTCGTTGATATTTCACATAATAAAGGAGAGAATCACTGATGGCGTATTCCATTGAAAAAATCCGCAATATCTGTCTCTTGGGACATGGCGGCGACGGTAAGACCTCGCTGACAGAGAGCATTTTGTTTGCGAATAAAGTGACCGACCGTCTCGGCAAAGCGATGGACGGCAACACGGTCTCTGACTATGACCCCGAAGAAATCAAGCGTAAGATCTCTATCCAGACGACACTCGAACCTGTCGAAGTCGGCGGTTATAAGATCAATGTTCTCGACGCCCCGGGCTTCTTCGACTTTGTCGGCGAAGTGACCGAAGCGCTGCGCGTTTCCGAATCTGCCGTTATCGTTTCCAGCGCCAAGGGCGGCATTGCTGTCGGCGCCCAGAAGGCGTGGCTGAACCTCAAGCACATGGACAAGCCTTGCGCCCTCTACATCTCCAAGCTCGACGAAGAAAACGCCGACTTCTTCAAGACCTATGAAGAAGCCCGTTCGATCTTCGGTATGTCGGTTGCCCCGATCATCATCCCGATCATGGAAGGCGGCACGGCCACCGGTATCGTCAACATCGTCACCAAAAAAGCTTACAAGGTTGCCAACCACAAGGCCACCGAGATCGCGGTCCCGGCTTCGATGGAAGACATGGTCGAAGAATACCGCTCCGTCCTCGCCGAAAACGTCGCCGAAACCAACGACGACCTGATGGAAAAATTCTTCGGCGGCGAAGAATTCACCGATGAAGAATTCGCCGAAGGCATCCGTGCCGGTGTCGCTTCCCGCGCCATCTGCCCGGTCTTCTGCGGCTCGGCCATGACCGGCCTCGGCACCGATGCGCTCCTCCAGGGCATCATCGATTACTTCCCGTCGCCGGCCGAAGGCAAAGACGAGATCCAGATCGTCGATGGCGAAGAAAAAGCCTACGCCTACGACGAAAACGGCGCTGCCTGCGCGTTCGTCTTCAAGACCGTCGCCGACCAGTACGGCCGTTTCTCGTTCTTCAAGGTCATCTCCGGCAAGATCACGCCCGATATGGCTGCTGTCAACACCGTCAGCGGCGCCAGCGAAAAGATCGGCCGTATCTACACCGTCTGCGGCAAGAAGAACACCGAAATTGCTGAAATCGGCACCGGTGACATCGGCGCAGTCGCCAAACTGACCAACACCCGCACGGGCGATACGCTCTGTGCCGCCGGCGGCTCGACCGTCATTAAGGGCATGGAATTCCCGCGCGTTTGCTACACCAAGGCCATCATCGCCAAGAACAAGGCCGCTGAAGAAAAGATCGCCACCGGTCTTGCCCGTCTCCACGACGAAGATCCGGTGTTCGAAAACGCCATCAACGCCGAAACCCACCAGCAGACGATCTCCGGCATGGGCGATATCCACCTCGACGTTCTCTGCTCGAAGCTGAAGGCCAAATTCGGCGTCGAAGTCGAACTCGTCGAGCCGCGTGTTGCCTACCGCGAAAAGATCCGCAAAAAGGTCGAAGCGGAAGGCCGTCACAAGAAGCAGTCCGGCGGTCACGGCCAGTTCGGTCACGTTAAGATCCGCTTCGAGCCCACGGAAGAACTCGACCTCGTCTTCGCGGAAGAGATCTTCGGCGGCAGCGTTCCGAAGAACTTCCACCCGGCCGTTGAAAAGGGTCTGCGCGACTGCATGGAAAAAGGCGTTCTCGCCGGCTATCCGGTCGTCAACCTCAAGGCCGTTCTGTACGACGGTTCTTACCATGACGTCGACTCCAACGAACTTTCCTTCAAACTGGCTGCCCGCCTTGCTTACAAGAGCGGTCTGCCGAATGCCAGCCCGGTCATCCTCGAGCCGTACGGCCTGCTGAAGGTCACCGTTCCGGCCGACTACATGGGCGATATCAGCGGCGACCTGAGCAAACGCCGCGGCCGTGTCCTCGGTATGGATCCTGCCGAAGACAACATGCAGGTCATCGAAGCCGAAGTTCCGGTTTCCGAAATGCACTCCTACGCCATCGACCTCCGTTCGATGACGCGTGGCTGGGGCAGCTTCACGCTCGACTTCGTCCGCTACGAAGAAGTCCCGCCGATGGTTCAGCAGCAGATCATCGAAGAAGCCAAGTCCCGCATGGAAGAAGACGACGACGAATAATCGCGTTTTTGCCAAAACAAACCAAACAAAAATCCCGCAGCGTAAGCTGCGGGATTTTTTTGCTGTTTTCAAATGTTTTGCTGTGAACCGACGGTTCCGTCGCCGACGATGGCGGGATCTTGCTGCAGTGAGAGATCGGCGGTAAACAGGCGGTCGACCGTGCCGCTGACGCGCATCAGCGGCATTTCCACACCGGTCAGGTTCTCGGTGCGGATACGCGAAAGATGCAGCGTTTCGACATGTGCATCCGGCTCGATATCGATGGCCGGAAAGGGGTTCTCTGTTTCTGCGCGGTGAAATTCGCTGATCGAAAGGTCGCGGATGTGGCATTCGCGCTCGATGAAGAACAGGGCGAAGATGCCCATACCGTCCTTTTGGTAGATCGAATGGCGTGGGGCTTTGCGGGCGTAGACGTGGTCGACCGTGATCCCGGCGAATTCGCCGGAGACCGGACAGTCGGCCTGCTTGGTAAACCCGACGCAGTACTGGAAGTAGCTGCCGTAGACGTTGTGGATATGGATATTGGACACGCGGTTGCGTCCGGTCAGAAGGCGCACGGCGCTGTGGCAGTCCTCGGCCCAAATGCCGTCGACGTCGATGTCGGAGATCGGCCCGTTGGAGCCTTCGTCGGCGTTCAGCGCGACTGCATCGTCGTAACAGGCACCCTTCAGATTGCGGATCACGCCGAAACTGCAGTTGCCGTTAAGGTGGATGCCGTCCATGTTGACGGGAACGGGATTGCCGTGGTTATAGTCGAAGGTGATGTCCTCGACCGTGAAGTTGGAGATCCGGTCGAGCGTAACGGCGAAGTTGACCGGATCCTTCAGCGTCAGCGAACGCATGGTGAATCCTCGTACGGCGTAGAAGAGCATCCCGAATCCGATGTAGCCGGCCGGCTCAAATACACCGGTCCAGAGCGGGTTGGGATTTTGGCCGAGGTTGTTGAAGTCCCAGATGCCGCCGCAGATTTCGATATTTTTGGCGTAGTCTTCTTCCGCGCACGGCTCGTGCGGCGTAAAGAACCCCGTTTTTTCTTCGTTGGGTCGGCGATTGCGGAGCATATAACAGTTGGAGCCGTCGGCGAGACGGATCTCGGCAAAACGCGGAAGAGAGAGACGGAAGTTTGAGGGGAGAATGAGCGGTGCGGAGATCAAATAGCGTACGCGCGGAGCGGGCAGCGCAAGCTCGCAGCCGGCTTGGTCGATGCGCTGCTGGATCGCGGCGGTGTCATCGCGGATGCCATCGCCAAAGAGCGGGAGGAGCGAAGTATTTTGCATCAAAATCCCTCCGTTACACGGTGTTTTTACCAGTATACCATATCTTTTGGGCGATTGCAAGAAAATTCAGCGCGTGGCTCTTTGCCGCTTCTGCATTCTTTTCCAGCTGTAAAATCCGTAGAGGTCGTTGACGAAAAACACCGCAAAACACGCGACGACCGACCAATCGCGCATGGCGATCCAAAGCGCGATCAGAACGATGTCATTGGCGGCGTAGGCGAGGGCGTAGAGCGGACTGCGGCGGAAGGTCAGCGCGACGGCGAGAAAACTCGTCGCCACCGAAACGGTGCTGAGCGCGAGATTGGCCGTATCCCAGGCGGCGAGGATGATGCCGAATACGGCGGTGACGACAGTGGTCAGCAAAAAAATCAGCGGATACTCTCGCTTGGGGAGCGCATTGACCGCGACTTCGGATTTTTTGCCGTGAAAGGGATGGCGCAACCATGCGATCAGCGCAAAGAGCGCCATCGGCGCGGTCATGCCGAGGTACGTAACGACTTCACCGTAATAGGCGCGGGAGTAGGCGATCAGGCTGTAAAGCGCGCTGAAAACGAGCATCAGCACCTGTCCGACGGGATTTCCTTTGGCGCAGAAGATCAACGACGTCACGCCGATCAGTGAGGCGATCAGCGGCAGAAGCCCTCTGCCGCCGAACCCGAAATACGTCAGCACGATGACTGCGGCCGACGAAGCCCAAAGCAGAATTTCACCGTTTGAAAAATGCGAAAAGCGTTTCATCTAGTTTCCCCTCAAAAAAATAAGCACCCGCGAGCACATCTTCCAAGACCTAACGATGTGCAGACGGATGCCATAGCATCACACTACCCGGTGGCAGCAAATCTAATTTTCGCGTATAGTATAGCACAGAATCCACCAAAAAGCAAGTGCGGATGCGCGGGGGCGAAAACGCACCGGAACCGACCGGGAAATTCCGGTCGCGAAAAATGGAAAAACCCTTGGGAATCTATGCAAATCACTTGATTCCCGCCACTGTTTTTGTTATAATAATAAGTAACATAGATAATGGCAGTTTATTCGCATTTTTGCTTGCGGGCGGGTTTTGGGAAGCCGGATCGTGAAGAAGGCGCGGATGAGTCAGTCAGTTCAGCCGAAAGGATCAGGGCATTCAAATGGCGCTCAACAAGTGGGAAATCCGAACAATTCAACAACCGATCGATGCGGCCGTAGCCGCGCAGTTTTCGCTCTCGCCGCTCTTAAAGCGGTGCCTGGAAGCGCGCGGCATGACTGATCGTGCTGCGATCGCCTCGGCCACCGGTATCGGTGCGCCGTTTTCCGATCCGCTGCAGATCGGCGGGATGGAAGCTGCAGCCGCACGGATCAGACGTGCGATCGACTGCGGCGAAAAAATCACCGTTTACGGCGACTACGACGTCGACGGCGTGACCGCGAGCTTCGTGCTGTCGTCGGCGCTGCGGAATCTCGGTGCCGACTGCGCGGTCTATATTCCCGACCGCGTGGGCGAAGGTTACGGCATGAACTGCGCGGCGGTGGAAAAAATCGCCGCCGACGGAACCAAACTGATCGTCACGGTCGACTGCGGCGTGACATCTGTGGCCGAGATCGCGCTTGCCTACGAACGCGGGATGCAGGTCGTCGTCACTGACCACCACGAGCCGAAAGAGATCCTCCCGACCTGTGAAGCGATCGTCGACCCGAAGTGCGGTCCGCGCGACGGTTCTTCGTTCTATGATCTGTCGGGCGTCGGTTTGGCGTTCAAGCTCGTCTGTGCGCTGCGCGGCGAAACCGAATCGGTCTTTGCCGAATACGGCGACGTGGTCGCGCTGGGGACGGTCGCCGACGTCGTCAGCCTGACGATGGAAAACCGCCGCATCGTTGCTCTGGGATTGGAGCAGCTTTTATATACGAAAAATCTTGGTCTGAGCGCTCTAAACCGCGCATCGGGCTTTTGCGACGCCACCCATACGGCGACCGATATCGCCTTCAAGCTCTCGCCCAAGCTCAACGCCGCCGGGCGGATGCGCAGCGCTTTCGAGGCGCTGAAGCTTTTACAGGCGGAAACCGAGGACGACGCCGAACGGCAGGCCGCCCTTCTCTGCGCGCTGAATACCGAACGGCAGAGCGAAGAGAAGCGCGTGTCTACGGAGGCCGAGGCCGCGCTGGCGGAGCTGCCTTTGCCCTTGAGCGCGATCGTTTTGCAGGGCAAGCAGTGGAAACACGGCGTGGTTGGTATTTCGGCCGCCAAGCTCGCCGAAAAGTACGGCTGTCCGACGATCCTGTTTGCGCCCGACGGCGAGTTGCTGCGGGCGTCGGGCAGAAGTGTGGAGGGATTCGATCTCGTCGCTGCGCTGGTGCGGGCGACGGATGGGATTGGTATCTGCGGCGGCCACAAAATGGCGGCCGGCGTGACGATCCCGGCCGAAAACTTTGCGGAGTTCCGCACCCGCTTTGAGGCGATCTGCCATGCGGAACGCCCGCAGGACAGCGGTGTGACCCTGCAGATCGACTGCGAAGTCGGAGCGGGCGATCTGACCGAAGAAAACGTTTCTGCGCTTTCCCGGCTCGAACCGTTTGGTGCGGGCAATGAAAAGCCAGTTTTTGCGCTGCGCAATGCGCGCGTTGAAGATCTGATCCCGATCGGCGCAGGCAAGCATCTGCGCATGGTCGTCTCGGCCGACGGTCGGCGTCTGAGTGTGCTGGCCTTCCGCCAACGCCGCGAGCGTTTCCGTTACCGCATCGGCGACCGTGTCGATCTCGCTTTCACCGCCGAGGTCGAAAGCTACCGCGGCATCTCGTCGGTCAAACTGATTTTAGAAGATATTTTGCCGTCGGCAGAGCTGCTTGCCGAAGAAGACGCGGCCAACCGGATGTGGCAGGCCGCAGTCGACGGTTTTCCGGCCGCCGACCTCCGCTTTCCGCCGCGCCGTACGCTCGGTGTGCTTTGGCGGCGGGCGGTCGAACTGGCCGCCGAAGGGCCGTTGATGCCCGCGATGCTCTGTGCGGGGACGGATGCCAACGCCGTGGAAACGCTGATCGCGCTGACGGTGTTTGAGCAGGCCGGACTGATCCGATGCCCGGCGGAAGAACCGTGGCGGTTTGGCGATGCGCGTACCGTGCGCATCTGCGCCGAACAGAATAAAAAAGCGGATCTCTGTGAAACGGAGATCTATGCGATCTTAATGCGACAGGGGGGAGCTCAATGACGGAACTGACCATTGCCGAACGCGCCGAACGTTTGGTACAGACATATCTGAAATACGGCCGCGCAAGCGAGGAATCGCGCATCCGCGAGGCGTTTGCCTGGGCGGAGGAGGCGCACCGCGAGCAATTCCGCGAGAGCGGCGAGCCCTACATCACCCATCCGCTGTCGGTTGCCGAGATCGTCTGCGAAATGGGGCTCGATGCCGATTCCGTGATCTCTGCGCTTCTCCACGATACCGTCGAGGATACGCCGATCACCTACGAAGAAGTCAAGACGCGCTTTGGCCAGGACGTCGCCGACATTGTCGACGGCGTGACCAAACTGGCGCGCATTCCCTATACCTCCAAGGTCGAGCAGGAAATGGAAAACCTGCGCAAGATGCTGATTGCGATGGCGCGCGATATCCGCGTGATCCTGGTCAAACTGGCCGACCGCCTGCACAACGTGCGCACGCTCGACGCCCGTCCCGAACGCAAACAGCGCGAGGTCGCACTGGAAACGATGGACGTCTACAGTCCAATCGCGCACCGTCTGGGTATTACGCGCGTAAAATGGGAGCTCGAAGACCGCTCACTCCGCTACCTCGATCCCATCGGCTACGACGAGATCATGACCGCACTCTCCAACACGAGCGAAATGCGAGAAGAGCTGATCCGCGAGATCAAGGATCAGATGCGGGAATATTTCGAGGGGCTGGGCATCAAGGTCTATATCGAAGGCCGCGCCAAGCATATTTACAGCATCTACCGCAAAATGTTCATGCAGAACAAAACGATCGACGAGGTGTACGACCTGTACGCCGTGCGTCTGATCGTCGACTCCAAAGAAGAATGCTACAACGTCCTCGGCCTGATCCACGAGCTGTTCAAGCCGCTGCCGGGACGTTTCAAGGACTATATCAGCACGCCCAAGCCCAATATGTACCAGTCGCTGCATACCACGCTGATCGGCCGCCACGGTATCCCGTTTGAGGTGCAGATCCGCACGTGGGAAATGCACCACATTGCCGAATTCGGCGTTGCCGCGCATTGGAAATATAAGCAGGGGCTTTCGGCCAACGACGCCGACTACGAGCAGAAGCTCGGTTGGATCCGCCAGATGCTGGAGACCCAGCAGGATACCGACGCCGAAGACTTTATCTCCACCTTCAAGATCGATATGTTCGCCGACGAGGTGTTCGTTTTTACGCCTAAGGGCGACGTCATCGGTCTGCCCGCCGGCGCAACGCTGATCGACTTTGCCTACGCGATCCACTCTGCCGTCGGCAACCGCATGACGGGCGGCAAGATCAACGGCCGCATCGTCACGATCGACACCCAGCCCCAAAGCGGCGACGTTATCGAAGTCTTGACCTCCAAGGCCTCGCGCGGCCCCTCGCGCGATTGGCTCAAGATCGCCAAAACCAGCGGCGCGCGCTCCAAGATCAAGCAGTGGTTCAAGCGCGAACGCCGCGAAGAAAATATCGAACAGGGCAAGGAAAGTCTGGAACGCGAGCTCAAACGCTACGGCCTGACGATCGACGATGTTGCCGAAGACGATATGCTGCCCGCCGCACTGAAAAAGCTTTCGTTCAATTCGCTCGACGATCTGTGCGCCGGCATCGGCTACGGCGGCGTAACGGCGCTGCGTGCGGCCAACCGCATCCGCGAGGAATGGGCCCGGACGCACAAGCAGCCGGATACGAGCGATGCGATCCCGACGACTGTGCGCGCACCGCGCCGCAGCGAGAGCGGCGTCATCGTCGAAGGCGTCGATTCCTGCCTGGTCAAGTTTGCCCATTGCTGTACGCCGGTTCCGGGCGATGCGATCACGGGCTTCGTCACGCGCGGCTACGGTGTTTCCGTCCACGCCGACAACTGTGCCAACGTCCGCTCTCTGCGCGAGGATGCGGCGACGGCCAACCGTTTTGTGCCGGTTTCGTGGGCCGATGAGACCGAAGGCGATTTCGTCGCCTGTGTCGAACTGCACGTCCACGACCGCGTGGCGCTGATCGCCGACGTGACGACCGTACTTGCGAACCTGCGGATCATGATCCACAGCATGCAGACCAAGCAGCTTGCCAACGGCACGCGCCTGATCGCGCTGGAGCTCGGTGTCTCCAATCGTGAACATCTGCAGGCGGTCTGCCTGAAGCTCAAACGCGTCAAGAGCGTTCTGAAGATCGTCCGCAGCGGTCACGTCGACGGCGAGATCGTGTGAGGTGAGACGGCGTGAAGGTCATTATTCAACGTGTTCAAAACTGCTCCGTCACGATCGACGGCGCGGTCCATTCGCAGATCGGCAAAGGTCTGCTCATCCTGCTCGGTATTGCCAAGGGCGATACCGAAGCCGAAGCGGCGTATCTGGCCGCCAAATGCACGGGTCTCAGAATTTTTGAGGACGCAGCAGGGAAGATGAATCTGTCGGCGGAAGCCATTGGCGGCGAGCTGATGGTCGTCACCAATTTCACCCTCTGCGGCAGCTGCATCAAAGGCAAGCGCCCCTCCTTCGACGGGGCCGAACGGCCGGAGATCGCCAAGCCGCTGACGGAATTTTTTGTTTCGGAATGTCGAAAAAGCGGACTTCGGGTCGAAACCGGCGTGTTCGGCGCGGATATGAAGGTCGCGCTGACGAACGACGGCCCGGTGACGCTTGTGATCGATACCGCAGAGCGGTAACAACAAAGAAAAAACAGGGATAAAGATTATAGCTATGTACACATTTCTGATCGTAACGATCTATCTGGCGTTTGTCAGCCTTGGGCTGCCCGATTCGCTCCTCGGCTCTGCCTGGCCGATCATGCAGCTTGAGCTCGACGCGCCGCTTTCGGCTGCCGGCCTGGTGACGATGATCATCGCCGCCGGCACGATCCTCTCCAGCCTGAGCTCCGACCGCCTTACCCGCAAGATCGGTGCGGGGCCGGTGACCGCCCTCAGCGTGCTGATCACGACGGCTGCGCTGTTTGGATTCTCGCGGGCAAACTCGATGCTCGCGCTTTGTCTGATCGCCGTGCCCTACGGCTTGGGTGCCGGTGCGGTCGATGCGGCTCTCAACCACTTTGTCGCGACCCAGTTTTCCGCCAAGCACATGAGCTGGCTCCACGCCTTTTGGGGCATCGGTGCAGCCTTCAGCCCCTACGTTATGGGCTACTGCCTGACGAGCGATCTCGGTTGGCGGAGCGGCTATTTTATCGTCGGCTGCGTGCAGCTCTTCCTCGCGATCTGCGTGCTCGTCAGTTTGCCGGCATGGAAAAGCAAGACCGCTGCCGAAAAAAGCGAAGCGCTGGGCGAGAGCGTGCCGCTGCCGCTGGCCAAAGCGGTGCGAATCCGCGGCGTTAAGCAGATCATGCTCACCTTCTTTGGCTACTGTGCGTTGGAATCGACGGCGGGACTTTGGGCGAGCAGCTATCTGGTGCGCCGTTTCGGTGTCGACGCCGAGCTGGCCGCCAATTTCGGATCGCTCTTTTTCGTGGGGATCACGCTTGGCCGGTTTTTGAGCGGGTGCATCACCGAACGCTTCGGCGACCGTAAAATGATCCGCTGGGGCATCCTGATCCAACTGACCGGTGCGGCGCTGGTTGCCGTGCCGCTCTTTGACGGCGTTGTGGCGATGGTCGGTCTGGTCATCGTCGGCCTCGGCTGTGCGCCGGTCTATCCGTCGATCATCCACTCCACGCCGGACAATTTCGGCGCCAAATACTCGCAGACGATCATCGGCATCCAAATGGCCAGCGCTTACGTCGGCAGCACGCTGATGCCGCCGATCTTCGGTCTGATCGCTCAGCATATCCATATCGGGCTCTATCCGCTCTATCTGTTTGCACTTGCCATGCTGATGCTGACGATGTCGGAAAGCCTGAACCGCCGCGTGGCAAAAATTTCGCTGGAATAAACGAACAACGCGCGCAAGCGCAGACGATATCACTTGAACGGAGGATCATATATGGAAATCAAAACGATTACGGTCGGCACCTCTCAAACCAATTGCTACATCGTGTACGATCAGTTCGGCGGCGAGGCTTCGGTGATCGATCCCGGCGCAGAAGCGGAGAAGATCCTTACCTTTCTTTCGGAAAAACGCCTGAAGGTCAAGAATATCTTCCTGACCCACGGCCATTTCGACCACATCCTTGCCGTCCAGCAGGTTCAGGAAAAAACGGGCGCGCGCATCGTCATCCATGAAGAAGATGCCGAATGCCTCCAAAGCTCGTCGATGGCGCTGTATAACTCGATTATGCGCGAGCCGTTCCGCGTGTCGCGCGCCGATATCCGTCTGCGCGGCGGCGAAAAGACGCTTGTGGGCGATGTCGAGGCCGAATTTATGCACACCCCCGGTCACACGCCCGGATCGGTCTGCATCATCATGGATAACGTGATCTTCACGGGTGACACGCTCTTTGAGGGCGACGTCGGTCGCACGGATCTGCGCGGCGGCGACGAACGCGAGATGCGCTATTCGCTCGCGCGGCTCTACCGCCTGCCCTACGACTACATCGTCTATCCCGGCCACGGCGATCCCACTTCTCTCGGGATCGAACGCGATACCAACGAGTACCTGCGTGCGGCGGTCGGACGCTGAACACCAATCGGAAGAGAAAGAAGGCGGTTTTCCTTGCGCATTTACATGGCCGACAATACCTATAAATTTGACGTGGAGCAGACGGCGATCATCCTGTTTCCGGAGCGCACGCCGCGTGTGGAATGTGAGATCGCGCCGCGTGCGTCCATCGAAGAGGACTACGGCATTTCGACCGTATCGATCGCGCCCAAGAGCGTTTCGGCGACCTTTACGCTGCAGCTCGACGGACGCGTCTGCCGCGAGACCGCGCGTTCGGTCTTTGCCGCAGATATGAGCGAGGACGAGCGCAAAACGGAGATCCGCCACACCATTCGCCGCAGCGTCTACAAAGCTTACGTCAACCTCACCGGTGCCAAACCGGCGTGGGGCGCTCTGGCGGGTGTGCGCCCGGCCAAGCTTGTCAGAAAGCTGATGGAAGAGGGGCGCACCGAAGTCGAAACACGCCGCCTGCTCGATACGCGCTACTGCATCCGCCGCGATAAGATCGACCTGGCGATGACCTGCGCGAAGGAATCGATGGCGCTGAAGGCAGAGCTGCAGCCCAAGGATGCGGCCGTCTATGCCGGGATCCCGTTCTGCCCGACGCGCTGCGCCTACTGCTCGTTTATCAGCAAGAGTGCTTCGGCCGCCGGTGCAAAGGAGATCGAAACCTACCTGCAAACGCTGATCGCCGAGGTCGAGGAGACCGGCCGGCAGATGGCTGCGGCCGATGCGCGCGTTCGCGCGATTTATATCGGCGGCGGCACGCCGACCACCCTAAATGCCGAACAGCTCACGCGCTTGATCGGTGCGATGAAGCGCTCGTTTGCGTGGGTGGAGGGCATGGAATTTACACTCGAAGCCGGCCGACCGGATACGATCACGCGGGAAAAGCTGGAAGCTGCGGCTAAGGGCGGCGTCAACCGCATCAGCATCAACCCGCAGACCTTCTCCAACCGCGTGCTCAGCCTTGCCGGCCGTAACCATACGGTCGAGGACATCTACCGCGTATTTGAGATGGCGCGCGAATTCGACGAATTTGCCATCAACATGGATCTGATCGCCGGTCTCCCCGGCGATAGTCTGGCCGGATTTGCCGGCAGCGTCGCCAACGCGTGTAATCTGGGTGCGGACAATATCACCGTCCATACGCTTGCTTTAAAACGCGGCTCCGCGCTCACCGAAAGCGGCGTCAAGCAGCATTCGCCCGAAACGATCAGCGATATGCTGGCGGCCGGGGAAGAGCTGCTCTACAAAAACGGCTATGTGCCGTATTATCTCTACCGTCAGAAGTATTCGGGCGGCAGCTTCGAAAACGTCGGCTACGCGCGCGACGGTGCGATTTGCCGCTACAATATCTACATGATGGACGAACTTTTGCCCGTCGTCAGCTGCGGAGCGGGCGCGGTGACCAAGCTTGGCTTCGACGGCGACGGCGAGGTCGTGCGCATCGCCAACCCGAAGTACCCCGAAGACTATATCCGACGCGCCGATGAGATTTTTGCCAACCGGGCGAAGATCGGTGAGTTTTACCAGAACCGTCTCGGTATCGAGATGGCCGAAGAAGCAGAAGAAACGATTGTATAAAGAATAACGGAGGTAACGTTATGCGCCTTGGTCTTGCCGGAGGATTTCAGAAAATTGCGGAAAACCGCAAACTTGGATTTGACTATATCGAGGTCGGTGTCGGAAATATCACGAAGCTCAGCGAGAGCGAATTTGCCGAGCTGGCCGCTCAAAACGACGAAGCAACGGTGAAGATCGAAGCGGCGAGCAGCATGCTGCCGGCCTCGCTGCCGGTCGCAGGCCCCAATGTCGATTTGGGTGCGGTCGAGGCGTATCTCGACCTCGCGTTTTCCCGCCTCAGCCGACTGGGTGTGGAACCGGTCGTGTTCGGCAGCGGCGGTGCGCGCAAGATCCCCGAGGGCTTTGACCGCGCCGAAGCACAGCATCAGCTGATCACAGCCGGACGCATGATGGCGCGCAAGGCCGGAGAGTACGGCTTGGTGATCGCGCTGGAGCCGCTCTTTGCCAAAGCGACCAACACGATCAATTCCCAGATGGCGGGCATTGCGCTCGTCGAGGACGTGGACCGTCCGCAGTTTCAGCTGCTCGCCGACCTGTTCCATATGGCCTACGCCAACGAATCGCGCGAGGCGATCCGCGCCTGCGGTTCTATGCTGGTGCATACGCATATCCCCAATGCAGCCGGCCCGTTTTTGGACCAGTTCCCGGGCATCGAATGGGAAGATTTCTTTGCGGGGCTGGCGGATATCGGCTACAAGGGCCGCCTGAGCCTCGAAGATAACGGCGGCGACGGCGACGCGATGAACCCGCAGGGCTTGGCGCGGATGCGCGAGCTCGCGGCGAAATACGGCCTGTGAGAAACGGAGCGGGAATGATGGATAAAAAGACCGAAGATCTGATCGCGGGACTGATCGCCAAAGCCTCGGTCGCCGCGGAATACACGGTGAAGAAGACCGGTGAGGTCGTCAACGCGACGAAACTCAGCTATAAATTGCTCGAAACCAATAACGCGATTGCCGCCTGCGAAAATGCGATCGGCAAGCTCGTTTACGCCGCCCATAAGGGAATGCCGGCCGACGAAGAAGCGATCGCGGTGAATCTCGCGCGCCTCGATGCGCTCCATGCTGCGGCCGAGACTCTGCGCGAAAAAACCGCCGCAGGCAAAAAGTACAAGGCTTGTCCGACGTGCGGCAGAATTTGCCCGCAGACCGACCGCTTCTGTGCCGGATGCGGCGCAGAAATGTAGGAGACCTGTATGAAAACATTGCTCGTAAAAAACGTCGATATCCTGCCGTGTGACGGCAGTGGTCAAACGATCAAAAACGGCTGTATGGCCGTGGAAAACGGCAAGATCACCTACCTCGGCCTTGGCCCAGTCGAAGGCAGCTTCGACCGCGTGATCGACGGCAAGGGTAAGATCCTGATGCCCGGCCTCGTGAACGCCCACGCCCATGTGCCGATGACCGGTCTGCGCGGCTACGCCGACGACCTCGCGCTGCAGACTTGGCTCAACGACCATATCTTCCCGGTCGAGGACCGCATGGATGCCAACTGCGTGCGCATTTCGGCGGAGCTTGGCATGGCAGAGATGCTTGCGTCGGGCACGACCTCGTTCTCCGATATGTACTCCTTTTGCGACGATATCGCCGAAGCGGTCGCCGAAAACGGCATGAAGGCCAATATCTGCCGCGGTATTCTCTGCTTCGACGATTCCATTCCCTTCGACACCGCGCACAATCCGCGCTGGGCGGAGTCGGTCGGCCTCTACGACCGCTGGCACGGCTACGACGACGGTCGCATCCTGATCGATTTCTGCGTCCACGCCGAATACACGACGACGAAGCGCTGCCGCGAAACGGTCGCGCGTTACGCCGCCGAAAAAGAGGCGATCGTCCATTTCCATCTGTCCGAGACCCAAAGCGAACACGAAGCCTGTATTGCCCGCCACGGTAAAACGCCGGCGCGTCTGTTCTATGAAGAAGGCCTGCTCACAAATCGGGCGCTGGCGGCGCACTGCGTCTGGCTCAGTGAAGACGATATCAAGCTCTTTGCCGAGGTCGGGGCCAGTGTCGGCCATTGTCCGGTCTCAAACCTGAAGCTCGCCAGCGGCATTGCGCCGGTGACGGCGATGGTCGATGCCGGTGTCAACGTTGCGCTCGGTACCGACGGTGTGGCTTCCAACAACAACCACGACCTTTTTGAAGAAATCAAGCTCGCCTCGCTCCTGCAGAAGGGTGTGACGCTGCGCCCTGAGGTATTCCCGGCGGATGCGGCGCTGACGATGGCGACGAAAAACGGTGCGAAGGCGCAGGGCCGCCGTGAATGCGGCAGCTTGTTCGTCGGCGGCGATGCCGACTTTATCCTCTTAGATACCTCCGCGCCCAATATGACCCCGCGCCACCACGCCGCGTCGACTGCGGCCTATTCCGCCCGCGGCAGCGAAGTCTGTCTGACGGCCGTGCGCGGCAAGATCCTCTACGAAAACGGCGAACTGAAAACGATCGACCGCGAAAAACTCAATGCAGAGTTTGAAAGACTGGTTCGTCCGGTGATGTTCCCGGCGTAAGTGAGGGCATATCTTCCACCTTCGTGCATAGAGATACAATGAGTCTTGCGCTCAAATCTCGCGGCACAGGTGGATCGGATGAGGAAAAAACAGGGAGAACGAGTCAATTTTGTCGGCGGTGCGCTGATTTTGGCGGCGTCGAACGTGATCTGCCGCTGTCTGGGCTTTGCGTTCCGCATTCCGCTGGCCAATCTGATCGGTGCAGAGGGCATGGGCTACTATAGCTTTGCCCACCAGATCCTAAACGTTGTTTCGGCGGCGGGACTGTCGGGGCTGCCGCCTGCGCTGGTGCAACATATTGCTGCCTCGCCGCGCAAACTGCGCGGCGCAATTCTGCGCGCAACCCGTCCGCTTTTTACGGTGGCTGGCATGATCGGCACCCTGATTTTGCTGTGTTTTGGCGGCGAGATCTGCCGCATGGCAGGCTCTGCGGCGTCAAAGTATGCCGTGCTTGCGCTTGCGCCGACCGCGCTGCTGTCGGCATGGGAAGCGATCGACCGCTCCGGCTTTCAGGGGATCGGCGCGATGTCAACACCTGCCGCCGCGCAAACGGCCGATGCCGCCGTCAAGCTGATCGGCGGTACGGCGGCTGCGTTCTGGCTTCACCAAAATGGATATCCCGCCGAAATCGTCGCTGCTGGTGCAATTTCTGGCGTCACGCTGGGAACGCTGGTCAGCGCTGCGATTCTTGCACTTGGCTCCCGTCAGAGTCTGCGCGGATTGACTGTGCGCTGTGAGCGGGCATTTGCGGCGGAAACCCGGCGGAAACTGTTGAAAACGGCCGTCCCGCTGACACTCGGTGCACTCGTGCTGAGTGCGGTCGGATCGCTTGATTCGATGATTATTCTGCACAGACTCCGTGCGCTTGGCCTCGGCGAATCGACGGCTACGCAGCATTACGGTGCCTATACCGGCATTGCGCTGACGGTCTACAGCCTGCCTACTGCCCTTACTTCGGCGATTTGCGCTTCGGTGATCCCGGCAGTCGCTCAAGGCAAACTGCGCGATGCGCGCGGCAGAGCGTATCTGAAAATCGCATGGCGGTTGGCCTCGTTGGTCGTTTGGTTTGCTGCGGCACTGTTTGCTTGGCTGCCGGGCGAATTGCTCGCGCTGTTTTTCTCGCGTGCGGACGATGTGGCGATCGCGGCACCGCTGCTGCGTATGCTGGCTCCGGCGACTGTGTTGTCGGCGATGTGTTCTCTGTCGGCGTCGGCACTCCATGCCATTGGCGAAATGCGCGTGCCGCTTGTGGCAATGGTAGCCGGTGGGGTGGCGCGCGTCATCTGCGGAGCGTTTTTGGTGGGAAATCCCGCAATCGGTCTGCAGGGTGCACCTGTGGGAACGGTCGCTTGTTTCGGTGTGGCTGCGGCAATCAACTGTGCCGTGCTCGCGCGTCGGAGCGGATTTGTTCCGCCTTTGATGTCGGCGATCTGCAAACCCGCAGTTTGCGCGATTCTGGCCGTTGCGGTGGCGCGGATGCTGCCGCGCGTGGGCAGTGCACGCATGGCAACGGTGGCAACTTTCGCAACTGCGGCTGTTATCTGGATTCTGATGCTGTTTGTCACAAAAACGATCCGAAAAGAAGATAAAAGACTGCTGAAACGCAGCGGATCATAGAGATACGAAAGAAAATGAGGTAAACATTATGGCGGATTTTACACTGAAAGAACGTTACGATATCAACGATCTGATGGCGATCATGCATCTCCTGCGTGCGCCCGACGGATGCCCGTGGGACCGTGAACAGACCCACAAATCCATCCGCCGCAATTTTATTGAGGAAGTCTACGAGTTCTGCGAAGGGATCGATCTCGAGGACGATGAACTGATGGTCGAGGAACTGGGCGACGTTTTGCTGCAGGTCGTGTTCCACGCCGAGATCGCCAACGAAGACGGCCGTTTTGACTTCAGCGATATCACCGACGGCATCTGCAAAAAACTGATCGTGCGCCATCCGCACATTTTCGGCGGCCTCAAGCTCGAGACCAACGGCGCGGCCGAGGTGCTTGCCAACTGGGAAATGATCAAAAATCAGACCAAAAAACAGAAGACCCACAGCGAATCGTTGGTGGCGGTCGCCAAGAGCCTGCCGGCGCTGATGCGCGCCGAAAAGGTGCAGGGCAGAGCCGCGCGCGTCGGTATGGACTGGGATGCGGCCGAACCGGTGATGGACAAGCTCAACGAAGAAACGCGCGAGCTTGCCGATGCGCTTGCGGGCAAGGGCGACGTGTTTGCCGAACTGGGTGACGTGCTCTTTACGGTGGTCAATCTCGCGCGCCATCTGGAGATCGATCCGGAAGAAGCGCTCACTGCGGCGACCGATCGCTTCACCGGCCGCTTCCAGGCGGTCGAAGCCCGCTGTGCCGAGGAGGGCATCGACATGAAAACTGCCGGCCTCCCGGTGCTGGACAAGTTCTGGGACGAAGTGAAGAAAACCGAAAAATAGAATCAAAACAGCCGGGGAACGGCTGAATACGATATGAGAGGGGCAAAACAATGAATAAGGCGGATCTGACAAACGCGGTCGCCGAAAAGACCGGTTTGTCGAAAAAAGATTCCGAACGCGCGATCTCTGCTATGCTGGAAGCCGTACGCGAATCTTTGACGGAGGGTGAACGGGTTTCGCTGAGCGGATTTGGCACGTTTGAGGTCAAAATGCGCGGCAAGCGCGTGGCGAGAAATCCGCTCACCAAAGAGGAAATGGTCTTGCCGGCAGTCAAACAGCCGGTGTTCCGCGCGGGTGCGGCGTTTAAAACGCAAATCGCGGAATCGTAACAAACGGGAGGAACTCTATGCGTCTGGATAAATACCTGAAGGTCTCGCGCCTGATCAAGCGCCGGACCGTGGCCAACGAGTCGTGCGATAACGAGCGCGTGCTCGTCAACGGCAAAGCCGCACGCGCATCCTACGCGGTCAAGCCGGGCGATATCATCGAGATCAGCTTTGGTGCGCGGCCGCTGAAGGTCGAGGTCATCACGGTCAGCGAACATGCGACAAAAGCCGAAGCCTCGGCAATGTACCGCGAAGTTCAGTAAGTTCTGCATTGCACCTTTTTTGCATATGCTTTTGTAGAAAAGCAGGGAAGAGGTGCCGCATGATCGAAAAAAACAAACAAACCGAAATGTCCGATGTCACTGTGACCTCCCGTGAAAAGCTCACGGCAACGGGCGTGTACGAAGTGACCGGTTTTGACGAACTGCAGATCGAAGCCAAAACCGCACAGGGGATGCTTTTGGTGCGCGGGAACGGCTTGCACATCGATAGTTTCGATGCTGATGTCGGGGAGCTGGTGCTGAGCGGGCGCATCGACGGGATGGTCTACTGCGACCGCGAACCAAAACGCGGCTTTTGGGCCGGCCTTCTGAAATAAGATGGAAAACAGTGTGCTCGGCCAGCTTTCCGCATTTGCCTGTGCGCTCTGTTGGGGTGGATGTGTCGGCGCTATTTATGAATTATTCGGTTTGCTGCGCGTGTTTGGCCGCAGAACGCTGACGGCACTGGCCGATTTGCTGTTTTGGTTGTTTGCGTCCGTGGCCACATTTCTCTTTTTGCTCCGGCAAAACGGCGGTGCGACGGACGGATATCTGTTGGTTGCGATCGTCGGCGGTGCGGTTTTGATGCATCTTTTTTCGGCAAAACTCACTGCTCGAACGGCAAAATGGGCGCGGGAACGAATCTTGCGGCGGCGCAGACGACGGAAAGTGCATTCTGCCCGAAAAAAACGACAAAAAAAATAGAAAAATTTTGCCAGACCTATTTCTTTTTGCGCGGTTTTGGTATATAATTATGCATATAGGTCAGCAGAGGCAAGCAGGGTTACGATAGCGGAGGAAATGTATGAAGCACAACGGAAGAGGCTCCACACGATTTGTTTTGAAAACAGTCGCAGTGGTGATCGGTTTATATCTGTGCACATCGTATTTTTCGATGAGTGGCCGCCTTGCCGATGCGCAGGCTGAATACGAAGAACTCCGCGCGACCCATGCGGTCGAACAACAGAAGACCGCCGAACTCGAGGACCTCGTCGCAGACGGCATGACCGACCGCTACATCATCCAGGTCGCCCGCGAACGCGGCTATATTCTGCCGGGTGAGCGCATCTTCATCGACATCTACGGTCAAAACTGAACCGCATAGAGAAAAATCAGTGATCCGCCCGGCGATGCCGCCGCATCCTCGGAAGGAATCAAAATACAAAGGAGAACACAAACCCGTATGAGTTTTGCAGAGGGTGAGATCGTCAACGGCAAAGTGACGAGTATTACGAAGTTCGGCGCGTTCGTCGCGCTCGAAGGCGGAAAATCCGGCCTGGTCCATATTTCCGAAATCGCCGATACCTATGTCAGCGATGTCCATCAGTTTTTGTCGGAAGGCCAGGAAGTCAAGGTGAAAATCCTGCCGACCGATAAAGTCGGAAGGATCAATTTGTCGATCAAAAAAGCGACAGCACCTGCTGCCCCGCAGGAATCTCGTCCGGCTCAGCCACGCGCTTCATTCCAACAGCGCAGTTCCGCTCCGCGTGCGCCCCAACCGCGTACCGCACCGCCGCCGGTCGAAATGCCCGCACCGCGCACTGCCTCGGTCGGCGACAGCTTTGAAGAAAAGCTGCGCGCTTTCATGAAGGACAGCGAAAGCAAAATGTCGTCCATGAAAAATCCGCCCGAGAAAAAGCAGCGCCGCATGCGCACCAAATAATCTGCATATCAAAAAGCCGTCTGACGAGTCAGACGGCTTTTTTGTCCGAAGATAAAAAAAGCGGGTGTACGCGCAAAACGTACACCCAAAGCGGGTTGGGGATAAAGATATGAGCGTTTGGTAACTGCCTCACACCGATATGATACCATAACCGCTTGAATTTGTAAAGATAGTTTATGTAATTATTTGTCGAATATATAAATTGTATATAAAAATAATAAATTTGAAGAAATCCGCAGCCCGTACGTCGTGCCGGCGAATTTGTAAAATCTTTGCGGAAAGCGAGCAGGGACTTTTCATTTCCGGAAAGATATGGTATAATATCATACTGAACAGGTGTGAAGCCTGAAACGCCGTGTGAAAATACCGGCGGCAATATATGATCACGGAGGAGACTTTATGAATCATATCGCATTTCCGAATCTTGGGATTGAGCTGACGATCAATAAAACTGCGTTTTCCATCGGCTCGTTCAGCGTGCAGTGGTATGGCATTATCATCGCTGTCGGCTTTGCGCTGGCAATTGTCTACTGCGTCAAGCGCGCGCCGAAGTTTGGCATCAATCAGGACAACCTCATCGACATGACGCTGGTCGCAACTCCTGCTGCGATCATCGGTGCCCGTCTCTACTATGTTGTGTTCAACTGGGAACTCTACAAAGATAACCCCGGCGACATTATCAAAATCTGGAACGGTGGTATCGCCATCTACGGCGCGGTTATTTTCGGCGTGCTTGCCGCGGCGATCTACTGCAAAGTCAAAAAAGTCAACCTTTGGAATATGCTCGACCTCGCCGTGCTCGGTCTGATGATCGGGCAGATGATCGGCCGTTGGGGCAACTTCACCAACGCCGAGGCCTATGGCATCTCCGTCGAAGACTGGTTCCTCGGTATGTCGATCAACGGCGAACTGCCGGTGCATCCGATCTTCCTCTATGAATCGCTCTGGAATCTCGCGGGCTTTGTGCTGATCCACTTCCTCTCCAAAAAGCGCCGCTTCTACGGCCAAAACTTCCTCTCCTATGTCATTTGGTACGGCGTTGGCCGCGGCTTCATCGAAGGCATCCGCGGTGCCGATGCGCTGAACTTCTTCGATACTGGTCTGCGCGTTTCGCAGGTACTTGGCTATCTGTCGGCTCTGGCAGCGCTGGGCGTGCTCGTCTACAAAGTGCTCTTCTCCGATCGCGGCGATGCGATCGAACTTCTGAGCGACGAAGCCGTTGCCGAACAGGCGGCGATCGAACAGGCGAAGAAAAACCTCGCCGAAGCCGGTGAAGCGGTCGAAGAACCCACCGCAGAGGAAGAAGAAACCGAAACCAAAGAAGAAACCGAAGAAACTACGGAGGAAGCATAACATGGCAATTCTGATGGACGGCAAAGCCCTTGCCGCCAAAATGCGTTTGCAGATCAAAGAAAAAGTCGAGGCACTTACTGCCGCCGGCACCGAACCGGCGCTTGCGGTCATCATCGTCGGCAACAACCCGGCGTCGCGTTTCTACGTCAACAACAAGAAAAAGGACTGCGCCGAATGCGGCATCCGCAGCATTGAAAAGGCCATGCCCGAAGAAACGACCGAAGAAGAGCTGCTGGCCGTCATTGCCGAACTCAACGCCGATCCGTCGATCGACGGTATCCTCGTTCAGCTGCCGGTGCCCAAGCACATCAACGAACGCCGCATCATCGAAGCGATCGATCCGAAAAAAGACGTCGACGCCTTCCACCCGGAAAACGTCGGCCGCGTGATGATCGGCCAGTACAGCTTCCTGCCGTGCACGCCCGCCGGCGTTATGGAGATTTTGGCGGAGTACAATATCGACGTCGCCGGTAAAAACTGCGTGGTCATCGGCCGCTCCAACATCGTCGGCAAGCCGCAGGCGATGCTCCTGCTCCACAAAAACGGCACGGTCACGATCTGCCACTCCCGCACGAAGAATCTCGCCGAGATCACGCGCAAAGCCGAGATCATCGTCTGTGCGGTCGGCAAGGAAAAATTCCTCACCGCCGATATGGTCTCCGAAGGCGCGGTCATCATCGACGTCGGCATGAACGTCAACGCCGAAGGCAAGCTCACGGGCGACGTCGACTTCGAACCTGTCTCCAAGCTTGCGTCCTACATCACGCCGGCGCCCGGCGGTGTCGGCCCCATGACGCGCGTCATGCTCCTGCAGAATACCCTCAAAGCCGCCCAAATCCGCGCGGCGAAGTAAATGCCCTATCCGAGTGCGAACGGTGCGAATGTGCCGTTCGCACTTTTTTTGCGCCAAAAAGGCCGTTGTAACCGTTTTGACACCAAACTGTAACCAAACTGTTTCCATCCTGTTACCGTCCTGTAATTGATTCGGACCTCCGGATATGGTATGATATAACCGTAAGATCCACCGACCAAATGGAAAGGAGTTTGGAGATGAAACTGAAGAAATTGACCCTTGTTTTGCTTACGGCGTATCTTGTGTTTTTGTTTGCAGCCTGCCAAAGCGAGAAAGAACCTGCGCAGACCCCGGCAGCAACGACGACCGCCTCTGCCACCACGCCGACCACACCTACCACGACTGCCGCAACGACCGAACCGCCGATGACGACGACAGCTACGTCCGTTACCACCGCCGCAACGACGACCGAACCGCCGATGACGACGACCGAACCGGCAGAGTTTGAATTCTCCGAATTCCGCCCGTGGGAATGGTGGAACCAGTCTGAAACGATCGTGCCGTATTTCTCGGCCGCATATCAGGCACTCGACGAAACCGAACCGTGGAGCGTTCTGCGTGTCCTCGGTGAAGATGCCTATGTGCCGCTGGAGCCGTTGGCAGAGGAGATCGTGGCGGACACCTACAATTCCGTCTATGTGCAGTTTTGGGACGTCAGCGAAATGCAGGGCAGGGAGATTCATACCGCGCAGATGTACACCGATGACGTGATGCGGCAGATGATCTTGGCCGACCGCGGACAGTTCTGGCGCATCGAGAGCGAAGCGCTCTACGATTACTTCTCCGAACAGGCGCTGACATTCGGGCGTATCAGAAGCACGCTGGCCGATTCGGATGAAGATACCGTGCAGCTTGGCTACAACGACGGCAGCGGAAAAAACTATCCGGTTGTAACCGCCACCCATTTCGGGTACGAGCTGAACGCTTTGGCAGATTACGCATGGGTAATCCCGGAACAGAGCAATCTTCCACTGACGGGAACGGAGTACACCGTCCATCTCTATGCGCCCGACGGAAGCGATCTGACGGTGTTTGCCGAGTCCGATTTCGTGCGCTGGCGGGATGCGAACGGCACCCGTTGGTACCACTTGCAGCCGAAACAACCGAACGCCGGTTGGGAGCAGGGAATGCTTGCAAGCATTTTGCGCGTGGCCTACGGGCGTGCAGTCGTGAGCTATGAGCGCATTGCTTTTGCGAATGATGGAACGCCTGAAGAAGTTACCGCGTATTTCGTGACGACAGCCTACGGTGAAAATCTGCTGGACGTACCAGCTGGTTCGGGATATGATGCATCGGATTATGCCGTGTTGGACTGGACGGTTAGGAAGGTCAGCGAAGATGGTAAAACGATCGTCGGCGAATTCAGTTTTGCGGTGTTTCCGGCGACTTACGCGACGGAAGGCTTTCTGACCGGCAACGGTCAATTTGGAACCGGCGAATACGAGGACTGGTTCGTTTCCTCCCGCAGCTTCCGTTTGGTCAAGGGCGAAGACGGACTCTGGCGCTGTGACGAAATGGCCACGGGCAGACTGGAGTAACTGTCTTGCTTGCTCGTACTGACTTTAGCGATGGGCCTGTTTGCCGCTTGCGGTAATCCGCAAACGCCGTCTTCGACGGTGTCTGCGACCGCCGCCGATGACGGCTAGTGATACTGCACCGCGATGGGAACCAGCTGGTAGAATCGATGTGGTAGTATCAAAAAATACCGAACTTTTTTGCCCTGATAGTGTCTATATAACAAGTATAGTTTGGGAAAATAAGAAAGGAAGATGAACCAATGAAAACAATGAAACGCTTGTGCCTGTGGTTTTTTTGTGGCGTGACCGTGTTGTCGCTGACTGCATGCCACACCGAGGACGCCCCTAAAACGACGACACTCGAACCGAGTATCACTACCATCGCGACAACGCCCGCAGCTGTTGTCACACCTGTGGCGACTTCCGACCCGATCGTTATCACATCGACGACACCGTCAACCACGTCGGCGACGACACTTTCAACTACGCCGGAGACTACACCTGATCCCACGCCGATCGGATTTGCGGTCAGCGGAGACACTCAAGCTGTTGCCGAACAGTTTGTTACAGACATCTACCGTGAAATGCTGATGCGCGTCCCTAATGGCAACAGCTACAGCGTGCTCGATTACGCGGCCGTATCGTGGGAAGTGTATGAGGTCAGCGAAGACGGTAAAACGGTCAAGGGTAAGTTCACGTTTGCGGTTTTACCGGAGGACTATGAAAATTCGCAGTTTTGGACGGGAAACGGCGCGCCGGGAACGGGTAGCTACGAAGGCTGGATTGTTTCCAGCCTCAACTTCCAGCTGGAGCTGGAGGCGGACGGCATGTGGTACTGCCGTGCGACGGCGACCGGACGCTTGTAAACACGAATATTGCGGAAACAACACAAAATAAAACAAAAAAATACAGAAAAGTCCTCGTTTTCCTGTTGACAGGCGAGGGCTTTTCTGATATAATAATAAAGCCGTTTTGTTGCGGTCTAAGTTCATGCCCTTTTGGGCGTGACACCGTACCGAGCGGGAGTCGGGTGTAACAACCAAAAGACGAGGAAAAAAGGAGAAATGTATTCATGTATGCAGTAATCGAAGCCTGCGGTAAGCAGTACAAGGTGCAGGACGGCGACGTTCTTTTCATGGAAAAGCTCGGCGCTGAAGTCGGCGAAACGGTTCGCTTTGACAAAGTCGTGTTCCTTTCCGACAATGACGAATCCGTGATCGGCAAGCCGTACGTCGAAGGCGCTGTCGTCGAAGCCGAAGTTCTCAAGAACGCCAAGGCCAAGAAGATCCGTGTCTTCAAGTACAACGCCAAGAAGAACTACAGACGTCGTCAGGGTCACAGACAGCCCTACACGAAGGTCCAGATCAAGAAGATCGCTCGCTAACTTACGGAGCGCGGCATATGACGAAGATTGTGTTCACTACGGAACGCGGCAAGTTTGTTGCGGTTCGCGCCGACGGACACAGCGGCTATGCGGAAGCGGGAGCTGACATCGTCTGTGCGGCAGTTTCGACGGCATTCGGAATCATCGAATGCGCGATCAACGACGTGGCAAAAGCCAATGCCCCGGTTGCCTGTGCCAAAAACGGTGCGGCGCTGAGTTTGGTGTTGCCGCGAACCCTGTCAGAAAACCAGCGTGTTATCTGTGACAGTGCGATGAGAGCCGCATACCTGTGGCTTTCGGAAAATATGAGGCAGTACGGTGCGTACGTTCAGATCACTCTTTCTGAACGACGGCCCACGGAATAAAAACGGAGGAAAAAACAGATGCTTAGAATTTCTATCCAGTACTTTGCACATAAAAAAGGTGTCGGTTCGACCAAGAACGGTCGCGACAGCGAATCCAAGCGCCTCGGCACGAAAAAGGCCGACGGTCAGTTTGTCGTTGCGGGCAACATCATCGTCCGTCAGCGCGGCACCAAGATCCATCCGGGCACGAACGTTGGCATCGGCGGCGACGATACGCTGTTTGCTACGGCCGACGGTCAGGTCCGCTTCGAACGCGTCGGCAGAGATCGCAAAAAGGTCTCGGTCTATCCGGTCGAATAAGCATCCGCTCGTTTGTTCCGCTTGCGGTTGCGGCGGAGAACGTGACTGATGTTTTCAGATTGATCGTAAAAAGCACCGACGCCGGGTCGGGCGATATGGCGTTTGCTCTGTCGTCTGCCCGCGGTCGGTGCTTTTCTTTTTAGCTTTTCAGAGAAAGAAGGCGTTTGCATGTTTGTAGATGTTGCAGAAATTTTGGTGCGTGCGGGTCGCGGCGGCAACGGTGCCGTGGCGTTCCACCGTGAAAAATACGTGCCTGCGGGCGGTCCCGACGGCGGTGACGGCGGTGCGGGCGGCGATGTCGTGCTCGTCGTCGACGACAATATGTCGACGCTGATGGACTTTAAATATAAGCGCAAGTACGTCGCGCCCAACGGCGAAGATGGCCGCGGTGCGCGCTGCTTCGGCAAGGGCGGCAAGCCGCTGGTGATCCGTGTTCCGCGCGGCACGCTCGTCAAGGACAAAGCGACCGGCGCGCTGCTCGCCGATATGAGCGAGACCGAGCGTTTCGTCGCCGCCAAAGGCGGCCGCGGCGGCTGGGGCAACTCGCATTTTGCCACGCCGACCCGCCAAGCCCCGCGTTTTGCCAAGGCCGGCCAGGAAGGGGAGGAGCGCCAGATCACGCTGGAGCTCAAGCTCCTCGCCGACGTCGGCCTGATCGGCTTCCCCAACGTCGGTAAGTCGACGCTTCTGTCGATCGTCAGCGCGGCGCGCCCGAAGATCGCGAACTACCACTTCACCACGCTTGTTCCCAACCTCGGCATCGTCTCGCTCGGCGACGCGAACGATCATATGTCGTTTGCGATGGCCGATATCCCGGGTCTGATCGAAGGTGCCTCCGACGGTGCCGGTCTGGGTATCGACTTTTTGCGCCACGTCGAGCGCTGTCGCCTGCTGATCCACGTCGTCGACGTCGCCGGCAGCGAAGGCAGAAACCCGATCGAGGACTTTGAACAGATCAACTCCGAGCTCTTCCTCTATTCCGAAGAGCTTGCGTCCCGTCCGCAGATCGTTGCGGCCAACAAAACCGACCTGCTCGAGGACGAAGAGACCTACGAACGCTTTGTGCAGCATTGTGAATCCTACGGCTACCCGGTGTTCCGCATTTCTGCGGCGACCACCGAAGGCGTGCAGGCATTGATGAACGAAACCGGCGCGAAACTGCGCGAGTTGCCGCCGATCAAGGTCTTTGAACCCGATCCGATCGTCGTCGAAGAAGATCCGGACGAGCCGATGTTCACGATCGAACGCGACGAAGACGGTGTCTACGTCGTTTCCGGCAAAAAGTTGATGACCTCGATCGCGATGGTCGATCCCGACGACTACGAATCACTCAACTACATGCAGCGCGTTCTGCGTACGGCTGGTGTGTTCGAGCGCTTGGAAGAAATGGGCATCAACGAAGGCGATACCGTTTCGATCAACAACTTCGAATTTGAATACGTCCGATAGGACGTTTTGGAGGGCCTATGAGCCAGTATTCTTTCTACGCCCACGGCGGCAGCCGCAACCACGGCTGCGAAGCGCTTGCCCGCACGACTGCGCGTATGCTCGGCGGTGAAGCGACCCTTTACTCCAAAGCACCGGAGCAGGATCGCACCTACGGTGTGACCGAGCAGATGACCGTGACCAAATGCGGCGAAAACGTGCGCCGTTTCTCGCCGCGCCATATCGCCGGCAAGCTTTCCGCATCGGCAGCGATGTACATTGCCCGCAGCTATGAATACCGCGATTTTCTGCGCGAGGCCAAGGGAATCTGTTTTTCCATCGGCGGCGACAACTATTGCTATGGCAAGGCGTATCGCTCGCTGATCGGTGTCGATCGTGCGCTGATCAAGAGCGGCCGTAAGACCGTGTTATGGGGTTGCTCGATCGAACCGGATTCCCTTTCCGACTCGGAACTGGTCGAAGATTTGCGCTCGTTCTCGCTGATCACGGCCCGCGAATCGCTGACCTATGATGCACTGTGCTCGGCGGGATTGACCAATGTCCGCCTGTATCCCGACCCGGCCTTTACACTGCCTGTGGATCGTCAACCGCTGCCGAAAGGCTTTGCGGAGGGCAATACGATCGGCCTGAATCTGAGCCCGCTGATCATGTCGTGCGAGACCAAGGACGGCGCGGCTTTCAAGAATTTCGAATCGCTGATTACGCATATCATCGAAACGACCGATATGCAGATCGCGCTGATCCCGCACGTTGTGTGGGATGGCAACGACGACCGTGTGCCGCTGCGTGCGCTGGCCGAACGCTTTGCCGACTCCGGCCGTGTGGTTCTGGTTGACGATGCCAACGCCGAAACGCTGAAGGGTGTGATCTCGCGCTGCCGCTTCTTCATCGGTGCGCGTACCCATGCGACGATCGCGGCGTACTCGACCTGTGTGCCTACGTTGGTCGTCGGTTATTCCGTCAAGGCCAAGGGCATTGCCAAAGATCTGTTTGGCACCTATGAAAACTATGTGATGCCCGTGCAGTCGCTGGAAAGCGGCGACGAGCTCAACGGCGCGTTTGACTGGCTGTGCGCGCAGGAGGATGCGATCCGCAGCCACCTGCAGGCGATCATGCCGGACTATATCCGCCGGGCGTATGCCGCTGCCGATGAGGTCAAGAAGATCCATGGGTAAGATCAATCAACTGCGCGCAGGCGTTATCCTCACGTATCTGTCGCTGGGGATCGGCTATCTGGTTTCGATGGTCTTCACGCCGGTGATGATCCGTATGCTCGGCCAATCGGAATACGGGCTCTATACGCTGGTGTTGTCGATCGCGTCGTACTTAAATCTCCTGAACTTCGGCTTTGGCGCATCGTATATCCGTTTCTATGCGCGCTTCAAAGAAAACGGCACGCCTGAGGATATCCATCGCCTGAACGGCCTCTTTCTTTTGACGTTTGCCGTCATCGCGGCGGTGGCATTGGCCGCCGGGCTGATCGTCGCCGAAAACGTCGATCTGCTGAAAAAAACGCTCACGCCCGACGAGGTCAGCCGGGCGACCGTTCTGATCCGCATTCTGGCGGTCAACCTGGCTTTTACGCTGGTTGCCAGCGTGTTCACCTCGTTTATCACCGCACAGGAGCGGTTTGTGTTCCAGAAAAGCGTGCAGATCTTCAAAAACCTGCTCTCGCCGATCGGCATGCTCGTTATGCTGCTTCAGGGCTATGCGTCGCTCGGATTGGTTATCGTTACGCTCGCACTGACGGTTTTGACCGACGCGGTGAATATGTTCTACTGCGTAAAAAAACTGGGAATGCGCTTTCGCTTCCGCGGGCTGCAATGGAGCCTGTTCCGCGAGATCGCGGTGTTCTCGTCGTTTATCTTTATCAATATTGTCGTCGACCAGATCAACTGGAACGTCGGCAATCTGCTGTTGGCGGCCTTCCACGGGACAATGCTCGTCTCCGTGTTTGGTTTGGCCTCGCAGCTGAATAACTACTATGTTTCGTTTTCCACGGCAGTCTCGTCGGTTTTTGTACCAAAAGTCAATCGGCTGATCGCGCAGGATGCCAAAAGCGACCTCACCGACCTCTTTACGCGCGTCGGGCGCGTGCAGTTCTTGATTTTGATGCTCGTGTGCAGCGGATTTGCCATTTTCGGTAAGCCGTTTATCGCCCTGTGGGGCGGTGCGGGCTATGAAAACGCCTACTACGTGGCGCTGCTGCTGATCACATCGGTCACCGTGCCGTCGATCCAAAACGTCGGTATCGAGATCCAACGTGCGAAAAATATGCACAAATTCCGCTCCGTTGTCTATTTGCTGATGGCGGTCGTCAATGTGCTGCTTGGGCTGGTGTTGTGCCCGCGCTACGGCGTGATCGGCTGTGCAATCGGCACGGCGGCTTCGTTGGTTTTGGGCAACGGCCTAATCATGAACATTTACTACCACAAAAAAATCGGACTCGATATGGTGCACTTCTGGAAGAGCATGCTCTCGTTTGTGCCGGCGATGATCGCGCCGGTCGCCGTCGGTGTTGGGCTGATGCTGCTGGTCAAGCCTGCCGGTTGGCTGATGTTGGCCGTATGTGTGGCTGTTTACGCGGTTGTCTACGGTTTGTCGATGTGGTTGATCGGCATGAATGATTATGAAAAAGGTCTTGTGATGCGTCCTCTTGGCAAGATCCTGCGCCGACTGGGCGTGAATTTGAAATGAAAGGGTTGGGATCATGCAGATTCCGCTGAACGATTTGTCACGCTGCAGCGGTTGCGGCGCATGTGCACAAAAATGCCCCCACGGTGCGATTGCCATGCAGCCCGATGCGGAAGGCTTTTTCCGTCCGCAGACCGATGCGCAAAAATGTGTCGACTGCGGCTTGTGTGCGGCTGTCTGCCCGGTCAATGATCCGCCCAAGCTTCGGGAGACACCGACTGCGTTTGCGGCGTACAGTCAAAATACAGAGCTTCGCCGCGTTTCGTCGTCCGGAGGCGTGTTTTCCGAACTGGCGGCACAGATTTTGGCGCGCGGCGGTGCGGTCATCGGTGCGGCGATGGCACCCGACGGTGTGGTGCGCCACCGCGTGATTGAGTCGGAGGCAGAGCTTGAAGTGCTGCGCGGTTCCAAATATGTGCAGAGCGAAGCTTGGCATACCTATCCGACGGTCCGCAAACTGTTGGAAAGCGGCAGGGAAGTGCTTTTTTCGGGGACGCCCTGCCAGGTCAACGGTCTCTCGAAATACCTCGGCAAAGCCCACGAAAAGCTCATCTTGGTCGATATCATCTGCCACGGCGTGCCGTCTCCGAAGGCGTGGAATGCGTATGTTGCGCAACGGCAGCAGACTGCCGGATCGACGATAGCTGCGGTCAATTTCCGCAGCAAAACCAGCGGCTGGGCGAACTATCAGCTGCAAATCCGCTTTGAAAACGGCACGACCTACGAAAAAGATCGGCAGACCGATCCGTTTATGCGGGCGTTTTTGAAAAATGCGATTCTGCGTCCCTCGTGCCATCAGTGTGCGAGCAAGGGCGCACAGCGCGCGTCGGATCTCACGCTCGCTGATTTTTGGGGCGTTACGCGCTGCATCCCGGAGTTGGATGCGTATGACGGGGTATCGCTCGTGCTGATCAATACGCCCAAGGGTGCAGCCCTGCTCGATTCCTGCGGCAGTAACCTTGTTATGAAAGAAACCGAGGTGGAAAAAGCGCTTGAGGCGAACAGTGCTTACCGTCAGTCGGCTGCGGCCTCGCCCGCCCGCGATGCGTTTTTTGCCGGACTCGATTCCACCCCGTTTGACGTGCTTTCCGCCCGCTATTGCCGGGATCGGCTGAGCGAAAAGTTGCGCCGCCTCGCCGGTGCGGTCAAACGTCGGATCTTCAGACGATAGGAGCAACGATGGAACGTCTTGATGAACGCGCTTATTCCTACGCCGTTCCCACGGGTCTGGCGATGTACAACGCGCGCGGTGCGTTTTATCCCGCGGCGCTGCAGCGGATGGCCGTCGGCGTGATCGAAGCCCATCTGGAGCAGATCGGCTGGGATGCGCCGAAGCTTGTACGCGAGCACGGGCTCTCTTGGGTACTGCTTTCGTTCTCGGCGGAAGTGCGGAAACCGCTTTCGCCCGATGCGGTCTACCGCGCCCAAACGTGGCATACCCATTCCCAAGGCCCTGTTTTTCGCCGTGAGTTCTGCTTTGTCGATCAGAATGGCGAGATTGCCGTCGTCGGTGCGACTTTTTCTTCGCTCCTCGACGTCAAAAAGCACCGCCTCTGCATCGACCGCGCGATCCTTGCGCAGTTCCAAAAGGTCGAACGCGAAACGCTTCTGGAGGCGGAATATCGTTACCGCCAAACGCCGCCGTTTGAACCGGTAGAGACGCGAACGGTGCGGCCGAGCTGGATCGACGGGCTGGGGCACGTCAACAATATGCGTTACGCCGACCTCGCCTACGATGCGCTGACGGCAGAGGAACGCGAGAAGGTCGATCACTTCACGCGCATGGACGTGTGGTTCCTGCGCGAACTGACCGCTGACGCTGTTTTCACGATGGAAAAATACGGCGAAGAAAACGCAGTCACGCTGCGCGGTGTCATCGATGACGGCGGAAAACCGTCGTTTGTCGTGAGGCTGGCGTTCTGAAAGGAGACGCAATCATGGATTTGAAAATTCTTCCGCTGGAAGGAATCTCGATCAACGGTTCCGTTCTCGCTTTTGGTATGACGCGGGCGGAGACGGAAGCGGTGCTCGGCGTTGGGGAAACGGTCGGTACTCGTTGTTATTACGAGAACGGCGAGTTGGCGGTCGATTTTGATGCCGACGATCGCGTTGCGTTTATCGAGTTTCTGGGCGGGATCGACGGGAATTTGCAGCCGACGCTCGACGGAATCTTCGTCTTTTCGGCCGATGCAAACGAGGTGGAAGCGCTTCTCCGTCGGAAAAATTGCGATGGCGGCGAGACCTCGGAGCAAGGGTACGCCGTGCGGTTTCATGCGATCAGCGTGGGCGTATACCGCGAGATCACCCCGGACGACGTGCGGGAAATGATCGCAGAAATGCAGGCGAGCGGAATTCCGACCGCGCAAAACGAAGACCTGCTGGCCGACCAGCGCCGCGCGTCGCATTGGGCGACGGTCGGACTGGGCCGAGCCGGCTATTATAGTGCTTAAATATCTTCCCGCGAAAGCGAGCATCTTTTGATGCTCGCTTTTTTTGCTGCCAAAAGAGACAGATTGTGCGCTTTCGTGCGCGTATAATAGAGGTGCGGACGAAAGGAATTGGCTATGGTGATCTATCTCGACGTACTTTTGGCGATCAACGGGATCGTCGATTACATATTGCTGCGCGCTGCCGCCAAGCTGACGGGGCATCCGCGCAACCGGCTGCGGATCTTGCTCGGTGCGGTAGTCGGTGCGATCTATGCGGCGGTCGTTTGTCTGCCGGGACTTGCGTGGCTCGGCCATTGGGGGTTGAAGCTCGCCGTCGGCATCGGAATGGCGCTGATCGTATTTGGGTGGAACCGCGGCAGCGTGCGCAAAACGCTGACGTTCTTTTTGTTGGCAGCGCTTTTGGGCGGCGTGGTTTTTGCGCTGTCGCAGATCTCCGGCGGTGCGCTACAGCTTTACCACGGTGCAGTCTACGCCGACGTCTCGCTGCCGCTTTTGACGGCGGCAGTCGGTGCGGTCTATTTGCTTCTGACGTGGATGTCTTCTGCGGTCCTTCGGCGGGAACAGTCGGAGCGGCACATCGTTTCGGTGCGGGTCGGGCTCTGCGGGCGCGAGAGCGCGTTTTCGGCGCTCGTCGATACCGGGTGCCTCGTTACCGATCCGCTGACCTCGCGCCCTGTGGTGGTTGCTGCTGCCGATGCACTTGCTCCGCTGCTGCCGCAGCGATTGCTTGCCGACTGGCACAGCGGCGGCGATCCGGTCGATCTGATCGCCGCATACGGCGGTGAGCTGCACCTGCGCCCGATTTTTTGCCGCGGAATCGGCGGCGAGCAGATCCTGCCGGCCTTCCAGCCGACGGAACTGACTGTCGACGGCCGTGCGTGTGACGCCGTGATCGCGCTCAGCCTGCACGGGTTCGACGGCGAAAATGCATTTTCGGCAGTAATCCACGCCGATGCCGTGTGAAACGAAAAACAAACGAAAGTAGGGAACAACGATGCGAAAACTGTGGGTACGCTTGCGACGGGCCTTCTATCGGTTGGGGATGCACCTCGGAATCGGCGTGCCGGAAGTGGTCTGGTACATCGGCGGAAGTGAGTCGCTGCCGCCGCCGCTGACGGCCGAAGAGGAACACTATCTGCTCACGCGCTTTTACGACGACCACAAAGCCGTGCGCCGTGTTCTGATCGAACGCAATCTGCGTTTGGTGGTCTATATCGCGCGGAAGTTTGAAAATACGGGCATCCATATCGAAGACCTGATCTCCATCGGCACGATCGGCCTGATCAAAGCGATCAACACCTTTCGCCCCGAAAAAAATATCAAGCTCGCGACCTATGCCTCGCGCTGCATCGAAAACGAGATCTTGATGTTTCTGCGCAAAAATTCCAACAGAAAAGGCGAAGTCTCGATCGACGAACCGCTGAACGTCGATTGGGACGGCAACGAGCTGCTTTTGTCGGACGTTTTGAGCGGAGACGAAGACGAGGCGATCCATCTTCTGGAAGAGGAGGTCGACCGTCAACTGCTGCAAAAGGCGGTCAAACGCCTCTCCGAGCGCGAACAGCTCATCATTTCGATGCGTTTTGGTCTGGACGGCAAGCGCGAGCAGACGCAAAAAGAAGTCGCCGATCTGCTCGGCATTTCGCAGTCCTATATCTCAAGGCTCGAAAAACGGATTATTGCGCGATTGAAAAACGAGATTCTGCGCGAGCTCTGAACCCGTCAAACGGTATGACCCGGCTGCCCTATGGCAATAATAGGATCAGTGATCCGAATTTGCAGAAGGGCGGTACGAATTTGTGGCGAATAACAAGGTTGTGATCTGCGGCGTCAATACCTCCAGCCTGAAGGTGCTGAAAAACGAAGAAATCGAGCGTTTGCTGCGCCTGACAAAAAACGGCGACAAAGCCGCACGCGAAGCGCTGATCTCGGGCAATCTGCGGCTGGTGCTGTCGGTGATCCAGCGCTTTACCGGCCGCGGCGAGGCGCCGGACGATTTGTTTCAGGTCGGCTGCATCGGTCTGATGAAAGCGATCGATAATTTTGATATCACGCTCGATGTGCGCTTTTCGACCTATGCCGTGCCCATGATCATTGGCGAACTGCGGCGTTTCCTGCGCGATAACAGCGCACTGCGCGTCAGCCGTTCTCTCCGCGACACTGCCTACAAAGCGCTGCAGATCCGCGAACGCCTGACCTGCGAGCAAAAACGTGAACCGACGATCGACGAGATCGCCAAACTGATGGAGATGAAAAAAGAGGACGTCGTCTTTGCGCTCGATGCGATCAGCGATCCCGTGTCGCTTTTCGAGCCGGTCTATTCCGACGGCAACGACACAGTATGCGTGATGGATCAGGTCAGCGATACCGAGAATACCGACGAGGCGTGGATCGAACACGTCGCCTTGAACGAAGCCATCGACCGCCTCTCCGAACGCGAAAAAAAGATCCTCTCCATGCGCTTCTACGACGGCAAGACCCAAAACGAGGTCTCCAAAGCCATCGGCATCAGCCAAGCACAGGTATCGCGCTTGGAAAAAGGTGCGTTGGAGCGGATCCGGAAGAATTTGTAAGGAAGTGGCCGCGAACAGTATGGAGCGTTCTTTCGGGTAATATACTTCCGCTCAGCAGAAAAGAGACAGAGAATGTTTTTGTATTCTCTGTCTTTTTTCTTGGTGAGCATGATATCATTTACGAAGCAGTTTCTTATTTGTATTGTGTTTGCTTTGGGGTAGACCAATTCACCGCCTTATGATATAATGATATAAAAAAATATGAACCCCCCCCTAACCGTTTCATCTTTCCAACGACTATATGTATGAAGGCGCCTGAAAACGGAAATGGAGAAACAAATGGATCGTATAAAACTGGAACAACTGATCACTGAAAATATGCAGTCGATCTTCGGTTTTGCTTTGACAAGACTTGGGAACATAGCGGAAGCAGAAAGCTTGGCGAGCAATATTCTGTATGAAATGATTCGGTCGGCACCCAAGCTAAAAGATGAAGAACGTTTTTACGGCTTTATGTGGAAAGTTGCGGAGCATGTTTACGTGGACTACCTTCGCCAAAAGACGAAAAATACGAGCCGTACAGCAGAACTTGATGAAAGTGTTGCCGATGAATCCGGGTCTGCTTTGGATGAAATCGTCCAAAAGGAGGAACTGAATCTTCTGCGGCGCGAACTCTCGCTATTATCAAAGCAATACCGTGAAGCAACCGTTTTATACTATATCGAAAACCTCTCCTGTTCCGAAGTAGCGGAAAAGTTGCAGATCAGTACGGAAATGGTAAAGTATTATTTGTTCCGTGCGAGAAAAATTATCAGAGAGGGTATGAATATGGAAAGATTATACGGTGAAAAAAGCTATCGTCCCAATATTTTTGAGATCGATTTTTGGGGAACAAAAGCAGGCGATGATCGGGAATACCGTGATTTTCAACGCAGAAAGATCAAAGGGAATATTTTGCTTGCGGCATATTACAGTCCGGTAACGATCCAGGAAATCAGTATAGAGCTCGGGGTTGCACTTCCTTATCTCGAAGACGAGATCAAACTGCTCATTGACCGACAGTATCTTGTCTGCAACAACGGAAGGTATCTGACGAACATCCCTATCTTCACACTTGATTGCACGAAAAACATTGACGGAAAGCTGAAAGAACTTACCGAGGTCACTGCTGAGAGGTTTATCTCAGTGGCAGATGAATTTGAGGCATGTTTCGGAGAACGCTTTTCTAATGAAAATCTTGCTCGTTGGCAAAAGATTCTCTTGTGTCTTCATTGGTCTCTGATTGATACCGAAAACGATTTGTCGACGAACTACGGAGAGTTGCCTAATGATGGTCCTTATTCTCTTGTAAACGGCGGTGGAGGAAGTGGAATTATTTGGGGCAGAAGTACAGAAAATGTTGTAGGTGATAAACTTCCAAAAGGAATCCAAGGCATTTATAACGGTGCTCCCTCTGGTGATGGTCGTGGTAGCGTGATTGCAATGAATTTTAGACAAACACTAAATGCACAGCACTTTGAAGGACAAATGACTGATCCTATAGTTTGCACAGCGGTTGATTGCCTTGATTATTTGCCAAAGGATTGGAATGAACGTCTTACTAAGCTCGGATACGCTTATAACGGGAAAGCGAATTTCGCCGTGTGGACAGTTGAAGAGTACCATAAGCTTCGTGAAATTCTGGGGGAATGTACTTCTATTGTATCGGAACTGGATCGCAAGACTTCTGAAATTGCTGCAACCGTAACTGCGGATCTTGCGCCTTCTCATATCCGTAAAACCGCAGAATACGTTGGAGCATTTGTCTATTGCTTCTATTCAGCGGATAAATTGGTAAAGAAGCTATACGAAATGAACTGGATCAAAGCTGTCGGAGATCATGAAAAGCCGGCCATTTGTGTTGTAAAGAACTAAATAAAGCCGCCGCCGTGAGAACACATTACTCGCGGCGGCAGTTTGTATATATCGTTCTTTGTTGTTTTGCTGCATACTGTTCGCGGATTTTATGCGAAGTGCGTTTTCAACTCGTTCAGTCCGCTGCGCTCGATCCGCGAGATCTGCACCTGGCTGACGCCGAAGAGTGGGGCGATCTTTTGCTGCGAGAGGCCGCGGACGTAACGGAGCTCTAAGATCCGGCGTGTCCGCGGCGGCAGATGGGCGAGGGCGTGTTCCACCGCGAGCCGTTCGAGCAAACGATCTTCTGCCGGTTCGGGGTCGGCGAGGGAAGCGAGCAGATCGGTCTCGCTGTCATCGTGTACGATCTGCGGCAATTGTACGATCTCCTCGGGATCGATGCCGGTTGCGGCGGAAAGCTCGGAGAGCGTCGGTTCGCGGCCGAGCCGATGCGAGAGGGATTCCCGTGCAGCGGCGGTGCGGGCGGCCGTTTCTTTGAGGCTGCGGCTGACCTTGATCGGCCCGTCATCGCGCAGATATCGGCGGATCTCGCCGATCATCTTGGGGACGGCGTAGGTGGAAAACCGGTAGTTGAGCGAAGCGTCGAATTCGCGGATCGCCTTCCAAAGGCCGATCGATGCGAGCTGGAAAAGATCGTCCTCGTCGATCCCGCTGTCGCATGCCCTTTTGCCAAATCGGCCGACGACGGCGCGGATCAGTCCGCCGTTGCGCGCGATGAGTTCTTCGGCGGCTGCGCGGCTGCCGCTTTGCGCCGCGGCGATCAAAGCGAGCGGGGCGTAATCGGTTGCGTTCATCGGTGCGCGGGCTTGCGGATGCGCTTGGTCATGGTGACTTTCGTGCCCTTGCCCTCGCGTGACCAAACCGTCAGGCGGTCGGTGAAGCTTTGCATGATCGTAAAGCCCATGCCGCTGCGCTCTTCGCCGCCGGTCGTAAACATCGGCTCCATCGCCTGCTCAACGTTTCCGATCCCCTTGCCCTTATCGCGGATGACAAATTCCAGCGTGTCCGAGCCGATCACGCGCGCGCTTATGTAGACCGTGCCGCCGCCTTGGGGATAGGCGTGGACGATGGCGTTGGTGACGGCCTCGCTGATGACGGTTTTGATGTCGGCGAGCTCTTCCATCGTCGGATCCAACCGTGCGGCGTAGGCTGCGGCGAATACGCGGGCGAATCCCTCGTTGATCGAAGCTGCCGGAAGCTCCAGCTTGGTTTTGGGCGAGAGCACTCTCATGCTTCCTTCCTCCTTTTTGAAATGGGGATCAGTCGGTCGATCCCGGCGCCGACGAGGACCCGATAGGCCTGCGGCGGTGTGTTTTGTACCTCAAGCGTGCCGCCGATCATCTGCATCCGCTTTTTGAGCTTTAAAAGCAGGGCGATCCCGGAGCTGTCCATAAAGCTCAGCCCCGCCAGATCGAGCACAAGCGCGCCCGGCTGATGCTCGTCGAGCAGCCGTTCGGATCGCCGGATCGCCGCGGCAGCCGCATGGTGATCGAGCTCGCCGGCAAGCGTGAGCATCCCTCCGGCGGCAAGCGACGTATATTCCACGGTCATGCGTGTTTTCTCCCTTCGATGGTGATAAAAAACAGAGCATCGGGCAAAGGCTTGTCCGATGCTCTGTTTCTATTATATGCACAAACGGTGTCAGATTATGCCGTATCGTGCGATCGCGCGGTTGACAAATTCCAACGTTTTCTTGCAGCCGCCGAGGAACGAAAGCGATCCGCAGCAGAGGATCACGTCGTCGTCTTTGGCAAATCTGCGGGCGGTGATGAAGGCCATGCGCGGATTCTGGGCGATGCAGGTGAGTTTTGCTTTGCCGTTAGCGAGGGCGAAGGTCTCCTTGGCGGGCAGCGCACGCGGCGAGGGAGGCGTGGTGGCGATGAAGACGTCGCTGCGGCGGGCGATCTCGGGGATGCACTTTTCGTAATCCTTGTCGGCAAACATTCCCATCACGGTGATGATGCGCTTACCGGCCAGCAGCGTATCGATCGTTTCGCAGAGCTTTGCCACGCCGTCGGGGTTGTGCGCGCCGTCGAGGAGGATGCAGGGCTTGTCGTTGATCTTTTCCATACGCGCGGTCATCGGCTTGCCGGCAACACCGGCCTTGATCGCTTCCTGCGAGATCTCCAGGCCCTGCGCGGCGAGTAGCCGGAGCGCTTCGATTGCGCTCAGCGCGTTCTTGGCAAAATGCACGCCGGTCATGCGCGTGAAGTATTCTTCTCCGTCGTAGACAAATTTCGTGCCGTCGAGGCCGAGCTCTGTGACCGCAAAGCGCTCGATCGCGGGGATCACGAGCTGCGAACCGACTGTGCTGCAGTGGTCGCGCAGAACGGCGAGAACCTCGTCCTGCTGTTCAACGTAGGAGACGACCGGGCAGCCGTCTTTGATGATGCCGCATTTCTCGCGGGTGATCTGCGTCAGCGTATCGCCGAGCACGCCGACGTGGTCGAAGGAGACCGAAACGATCACGGCTACGCGCGGACGGTCGATGATGTTGGTCGCATCCAATCGGCCACCGAGACCGGTTTCCAAAACGGCGATCTCGCAGCCGGCTTCCTTGTAGGCAAGGAATGCCGCGGCCATCACGACCTCAAACTCCGTGACCACGCCGTCGCCGTCCGCTTCCATCTGCTCGGCAGCGGCCTTGACCTCGGTGACGGCAGCGGCGAGCGCGTCGTCGGAGATCGGTTCCATGTTGATCTGAATGCGCTCGGCGAACGATTCGACCGAGGGCGAAATATACATACCCGTGCGGTAGCCGGCAGCACAGAGCGCACCGGCGATCATCGAGGTCGTGCTGCCTTTGCCGTTGGTGCCGGCGACGTGCACATACTGCATGGCCTTCTGCGGATCGCCGAGACGCGCAAGCAGCTTGCCGATCTGTTCGAGACCGAGCTTGGAGCCAAAACGCTCACGCGAGGAGATGTAGGCGATGGCTTCTTCATAAGTGAGTGCGGGATTCATGTTGTAAACCTCCTTGAGTCGCGGCGCTTATTCCGCGGATGCAAACGTTTTTTCGCCGGATTTGATCGCCGCCTGCGCGACAAACAGCGCGGCAGAAGCAAAGATCGCAGTCGTAGCGATCAGAATCGCCCATGCGGGGATCGCCGTGTGCGCGAGCAGCAGATAAACGCCGATGCCAATACAGGCGGTGACGGCAACGCCGATGAGCATCGCCAGCATCACGTTGAAATTCTGCTTGATCGCCTCGGTTTCGGTGTCCCAATGCAGCTTCGGCCGCGCAAGATCGATCCAAACGCAGATCGCAGACAGCAAAATTCCACCGACCATGCCGAACACGAAGCCCAAAAGCGCCGTGCCGATATCGATCCCGAGTGCGGGAATCGCAAAAACGCAGAGCGGAAGCGTCCAAAGCGGACAGAGGCCGATGCCGAAGAGGAGCTTGGCGAGTGCGGCGTCGCGCGGTTCCAGCGGCAGCGAACGCAGATGTTCAAACGTGCGGCCTTCGCGCGAGAGCACCGTTGCCGCGCCGGAGTTGAATCCGGAGAAGAGAATGGCGAGGCCGCCCAAAATCAGAGCCATGACCGGTGCCGGTACAGCGCCACCCAAGCTGCGCAAGACGGCTGTGTCGCCGCTGAGAGTCGGCAGCAGGAGCACCATAAGCGGGAAGACAATCCCGGCCAGACCGTTGGTCAGGTAGACCGGTGTGCGGAAGAACACGCGCAGCTCTTTCCTGAAAAACGCCGCTTTCGGCGAACGAGCCTTGTCGGCAAGTGCGCGACGGCGAGCAGAGCGCGATTTTTTGGCGGTTTCGAGATTGACCGAAACCGCGTGGCGGTAGATACCGCCGCAGACGAGCCGAACAATGGCGTAGGCGAAAATTGAAACGAGCGTGAAGAGAATCAAGTTCAGCGCCGAGTTCATGCCGCCGGCGTGGATCGCAAACGAGGCCCAACTGATCGGCGGCTTGGCGAAGGCGTTCATCGTGGTCCAGTTGGCGTGAAAGAATTCGGCCAAAAAGTCACCGCCGGTGGGGGCGGACATCATTTTGCTCTGCAGGTAAAACTGACCGAGCGTGACGCCGATAAGCAGCGCAAATGTGCCGATGGTGATGAACAGATCTCTGCGGCGGAGCTTGCCGATCACCCACATTAAGAGCGAAACGAGAACCGTCGAGACAACGAGCGGGAGCATCGGCGAGAGCAGCGTGATGTAGATCCCGCGCAGGAAAAGACCGACACCCATCGCTCCTTCCACCTTGATGGCGTACAGAATGATTGCCGGCAGCAAAAACATGGCCGAGAGCATCAACTCGCAGAGGTAGACAAAAAGGAATTTTGCGAGAAAAACGTGCTGCGAGCGGATCGGAAGCGAGGAGAGCAGCTCGGTATCCCGCGAGAGGAAGATACCGGACATCGTCACAAAAATGCCGAATACCGCCGTCATCGCCATCGTCAGCAAAACGACCATGTGCATCACAAGTTCCGGGAAGCCGAAATCGATGGCCGCGTTGAACAGGAAATTCAGAAAAGCCGTGTAGATGCCGACGAGGTAAGCGGCCAACACCGCAAAGAGCGCGAGGACTGCGGCGCGCTTCCACTTGCCGCTTGTGCCGCCGGAGCGAACCGTGGTCAGATCCTTGAGGTTCAAGCGGGAGCGGAACTGGATCTTTAAGAGCAGGAGAACCGATCTCATTGTGCGTCCTCCTCGTCCTCCGTCAGCGAGAGGAAAATGCTTTCAAGGCTTTCGCCGCCGAGACTGCCCGCGCTGTAGCTCTGCTTCAGTTCCTCAACGCTGCCCACGGCGATCAACTTGCCGTTATCGATGATGGCAATACGGTCGCAGAGCTTTTCGGCAACCTCTAAAACGTGCGTCGAGAAGAAAACGGTATTGCCGGCGTCGCAGTGGCGGCGCATTTCTTTCTTCAGCTCGTGCGCCGATTTCGGATCCAAACCGACCATCGGTTCATCCAGCACCCAAAGCTCGGGATCGGGGATCAGTGCGGCCGTCAGCATCAGCTTCTGGCGCATCCCGTGCGAATAGGTGCGGATCTGTTCGTCAACGGCGTCTTTGAGGTGGAACATCGTCAGGTATTTTTCCATCTGAGCCGCTCGCGTCGCTTTGTCGACGCGGTAAACGTCGGCGATAAAGTTCAAATATTCTTTGCCGGTTAGACGATCGTAGATGTCCTGGTTGTCCGGCACATAGCCGATCTTTTTCTTGGCAGTGACCGGCTTTTTGGAGATATCGATTCCGTCGATGGTGATCGTGCCGCTGTCGGGACGGAGAATGCCCATGATCATTTTGATCGTCGTTGTTTTGCCGGCACCGTTGGGGCCGATGAAGCCGAAAATTTCACCGCGGTTGACCGAAAGCGAAAAATCGTCGACCGCTTTGGTTTTGCTTTTGGCATAGGTTTTGCTGATGTTTTCCAGTTTGAGCATAAGATCGCCTCCGTTTTGGGATGGTATCAGTTAAAGGTGTTGCCTTGATCTGTCGAAAAAAGCTGTTCGACCTGCGCTTTGAGCGCGGTGTGCCCGGATGCGGAGAGTGTGGGATCGGCTGCGAGGAGTTCGTTGGCTGCGGCCTGTGCCTCGTGCAGGAGCGGGAGCTCGGTGGCGAGGCTCGCCATGCGGAGCGAGGGCAGACCGGATTGCGCCTGCCCGAAAAAACTGCCGGGGCCGCGCAGCTCGAGGTCTTTTCGTGCGATCTCGTAGCCGTCGTTTGTTTTGCAGAGGATTCCGAGCCGTTCCTTGGTCGCCGCATCGGTGTGCGCGGAGATAAGAATGCAGTAAGATTTTGCTTTGCCGCGGCCGACGCGTCCGCGCAGCTGGTGCAGCTGTGACAGGCCGAAGCGCTCGGCATTCTCGATCACCACCAGCGTTGCATTGGGGTTGTCGACACCGACCTCAATCACGGTGGTCGAAACCAAAACGTCGGTCTTACCGCTGACAAAATCGGCCATGATCGCATCTTTTTCCGCCGATTTCATGCGCCCGTGCAGACAGGCGACGGCGAGATCGGGATAGACGGTTTCCGCGATCGACTCGGCGTATTCCGTGACCGATTTCAACTCGTCCATGTCACTTTCGTCGATCGCCGGGCAGACGATGTAGGTTTGGTGGCCTTCGGCCTTTTGTTTGCGCACGAACGCCTCCACGCGCTGCCGCATCGGCTGGCCGACGAGGAAGGTATCGATTACCTGTCTGCCGGGCGGCAGTTCGTCAATGATCGAGAGATCGAGGTCACCGTAGAGGATCAGCGCCAGTGTGCGCGGGATCGGTGTGGCGCTCATGACGAGCATGTGCGGGTCGCAGCCCTTTGCACTCAGCGCAGCGCGCTGCGCAACGCCGAAGCGCTGCTGTTCGTCGCAGATTACCAGCCCGAGCGCGGAAAACTCCACACCGCCGGAGATGAGTGCGTGCGTACCGACGATCATCTGTGCCTCGCCGCTTGCGATCTCTGCCAATGCGGCTCTGCGTGCCGCAGCGGGCATTTTGCCGGTCAGGAGCACCGTGCGGATTCCGAGCGGGGCGAAGATTTTTTCCAGAGTAGCGTAGTGCTGCGCCGCCAAAATCTCGGTCGGAGCCATCATGGCCGCTTGATCGCCGTTTTGAATCACGTGGTAGGCGAGGAATGCGCCGACCAGCGTCTTACCGCTGCCGACATCGCCCTGTACCAAGCGGTTCATCAGCCGTCCGCTGGCCAAATCGGCCAAGCCCTCGGCGATCACGCGCTCCTGCGCATTTGTGAGCGAGAAGGGGAGAAGACCGCGCAGCGGCCGGTCGTCGACCGGGGGATACCGCCGGCCGGAAAGCTTGGCGCGGCGGTTTTTGAGCAAAGCGAGTCCGGCGGCGAGCAGAAACAGCTCCTCAAACATGATTTTGCGCCGTGCGCGTGCCAAAGCTTCGTCGGAAGCGGGAAAATGCAGTTCGGCCAAGGCAGAACCTGCGTCGGCGAGATCATGTGCGGCGAGAACTTCGGGCGGAAGGATCTCGGACACATTGTCACCGCAGGCATCCAGCGCGGCGCGCATGGCGGAGATCACCTGCTTGCGCGAAAGGCCGGCCGTCAGCGGATAGACCGGCAGGATCGCACCCTCCGGCGCTTCATCACCGACGAGCGGTTCCATTTCCGGCGAGATCATGGAAAGCCCATAATTGTTCTTGGTCACGCGGCCGTAAAACTGATAAGTCTGCCCAACGTGGATCTGATTTTTCAGATAGGGGAGATTAAAATAAGAAATGCGCACACTGCCGGTTTCGTCGACTGCGCGGAATTGAAGGACTGTGCGCCGGTTTGCCAGCCGTGCAACTGTCGGCGTGGATGCGACCAACGCGACGAATCGGCAGGCCTCACCCGGAACAAGCTCGGCAATCGTGCAGAGCTTGCGCCGATCTTCGTACCCGCGCGGATACAGCCGCAGCAAGTCGCCGACCGTGCGCACGCCGAGACGCCGGAACGCTTCGGCCTGTTTCGGCCCCACGCCTTTGAGCGCTTGAATTTCGGAATCCGGTGTGATCGCCTTGGGCATGGTAAACCTCCTGCGTGAAGCGCGTTGCTTGTCATGGATGGTGTTTTAGTGTGTGCCGTTTTGCAGCGCCGCATCGATCAAAACGAGCTTTGCGCGGTCGTTTTTCATCTTTTTGTCGCGGCGGTAACCGTCTTTGGCCGACGCTGCGTAGACCTTGCGGTAGTCGGAAAGCGTCAGCAAACGATAGCTGCAGTCGCCGTCGGAGAGAATTGGGATCGCGCCAACGTCGACTCCGGCGAAATCCGCAAGCCCTTCCAGCTCGGCAAATGCCGCCGAAAGTCCTTCGCGTTCGAAAGCGTGCTCGTGGAGATCGTAGAGCGCGTAGCCGAGTGAGTGCATCAGTGCCGTCAGTTCCGTCCAACGGTCGGTGAGGAATTCGCGCGGGAGTAAAACGTCGATATCGTCGGGGAGTAGGTCGGCGTCCAGCCGACGTGAGAGCCCGAGCGAGCCAAACAGCAGCGGTGTGCAGCCGAGCTTTTTGTTCAGCATCACGGCGATTTTGAGAAATTCGTGGTATTTTTCGGTGGTTGTCATAGAGTCCTCTTGTAAATGCAGAAACCCGCCGACACGCGGTAAAACCATGTGCCGGCGGGTACGGTATCGTTTATTCGACGCCGATGATGAAGTAGTAGACAGGCTGGCCACCGTCAATGATGTTGAATTCGGTGTAAGCGCCGGCTTTTTCGCGGAAGATCGCTTCCACGGTCGCACGGTCTTCTTCCGTGGCGTCTGCGCCGCAGAAGATCGTCACAAATTCGGCTTCGGCGAGATTCAGCCCTTCGGTCAGACGTTCGGTAACGGCTGCGAGCGAATCGTTGGTGTCGCACATCTTGCTGCCGACAAGCGCGAGGTAGTCGCCTTCTTTGATCTCGATATCGTCAAAAACCGAGTCGCGGGCCGCATATGTAATGTGGCCGGTACGGACGCCGGGCAGCCCAGCCGTCATCTGCGCCTTGTTCTGTTCGACCGTTTCTTCGGGGTCGTAGGCGAGGAGAGCGGTGATGCCTTCGGGAATCGTACGCGTCGGCAAAACGACGACTTCTTTTTCGGTCAGGTCGACCGTCTGTTCGGCGGCGAGGATGATGTTTTTGTTGTTCGGGAGCACAAACACCACTTCGGCGGGCGTTTTGTTGATGAGGCGCAGAATGTCCTCGGTTGAGGGGTTCATCGTCTGGCCGCCTTCGACCACGTTATCGACACCCAAATCGGTAAAGACCGATTTCACGCCTTCGCCGGCGGCGACGGCGACAAAGCCGTAACGCTTTTCGGGGGCGGCGATCGTTTCTTCCTTGGCGGTGTCTTCGGCGATCGCGAGCTTTTCGGTATGCTGCTCGCGCATGTTTTCGATCTTAATGGTGCTGAGTGCGCCGTGCTTCAGCGCTTCTTCCAACGCAACACCGGGGTTGTTGGTGTGGACGTGGACTTTGATGATCTCTTCGTCGGCGACGAGAACAAGGCTGTCGCCCAGCGAATCGAGGAACGCACGCAGCGCTTCGGAATCCGAGTTCGGATCGTTGCGCAGGACGATAAATTCGGTGCAGTAGCCGAACTTGATGTCTTCGGTGTTGTAGTCGGCGAAGTCGGCCGAGGCTTTGGTCGCGGTTTCGACCGGTGCATCGTGGTCGATCTCTTCGCCGCGGAGTGCCGCCAGCATGCCTTCGAGAATGTGGCACCAGCCCTTGCCGCCGGCATCAACGACGCCAGCTTTGGCGAGGACGGGATTCTGCTTGGGGGTTTCGGCCAAGGCTGCGTAAGCGGCCTTCAGCGTGACTTCCAGCAACTGTTCAAAATTGCAATCGGCGGCGTGGGCACAGGCCGCGTCGGCAGCCAGACGGGCAACCGTCAGGATCGTGCCTTCGGCGGGCTTGTTGACAACGCCGTAAGCGCGTTCGACGCCGTTTTTCAGCGCGGCGGCAAACTGAACAGTATTGGCTTCCGTCAGTTCCTTCATCGCCTTGCCCATACCGGCAAACAGCAGGGAAGTGATAACGCCCGAGTTGCCGTGCGAGCCACGCGTCAGCGACATGCCGGCTTTTTCGGCGATCTTGCCCAAACGGTCGGTATCGAGCGCGGCCAGATCCTTGACCGCGTGGTTCAAGGTCATGGACATATTCGTACCGGTATCGCCGTCGGGGACGGGGAAGACGTTTAAGTCGTTCAGGGCTTGTTTCTGATTGCCGACAACGGCCGCTGCGTTCAGAACCATCAGCTTGTAGTCGTTGCCGTTAATGATCGTTTTCAAGGTTAATCCAACTCCCAAACACAATGCTCGACCGCCCAAAAGGTCAGTCGGCGAGAATGATCGTATCGATGTGGACGTCAACAGCGCTGACCTTCAAACCGGTCTGGCTCTCAACAACGTACTGCACCTCTTCCATGATCGCACGCGAAACGGCGCTCATGTTCATGCCGTACTGCACGGCGATGTGCAGCTCGATCGACACGTAATTACCCTTGGTGCGAACCTTCACACCTTTGTGGAAATTTTCACCCTTCAGAAGAAGAGTCAGTTCATCGGAAAAATTGCGAACGACCATACCCTTCACGCCAAAACAGTTCAGAGCAGCGTAACCGGCGATGAGAGCGATGATCTTTTCGGAGATCGTAATCGTGCCCTTTTTGGTGATAATCTTCATGTTCAGCCTCCTGATCTCGTAGCAAGAAAAATGCAATGCGGCGAGGGCTGCCGCGAGGGCCATTGTATGGATCGGCATACACCGAAACATACACTATATATTATACTATATTTTTCTATAAATAGCAAGTATTTTTCGCCTTTTCTGCGAAATACGGATAACAAAGATCACCGCTTAACCGCGCAGACCGTCCGCGACCCATTTTGCGTAGGTTTCGGCCGAACCCTTGGCCGTGACCGCCGAAAGCGAGAGCAGCTCGGGACGGAAGGTTGCGCGGGCGAGCTCGTTGATCTCTTCGCGGGTCACGCTCAGATATTTTGCGGCGACCTCGTCGGGGTTCAGAACGTGCTTCTGCAGCAAGAGCCCCTTGCCCATGTGGTTCATGCGGGCAGAGGTCGATTCCATCGACATCAGCAACGCCGAACGGATGCTGTCGCAGACCTTCGTCACCTCTTCTTCGGTCACGCCGTTTTCGGCGATCTCCCGGAGCACCGCGCCGATCTCGGTCATCGCTTTTTGTTCGCTGGCCGCGCCGGTACCGATGTAGACCGAAAACACGCCGCAGTCGGAGTGTGTCGAGAGGAAGGAATGGACAGAATAACAGAGCCCCAGCTGTTCGCGCACGCGCTGGAAGAGCCGCGATGACATATTGCCGCCGACGATATTGTTTAGAATCTGCATGGCGTAGCGCTGTTCCGAAAGGTACGAGAGCGCCGGAAAGCCGATGACGATGTTGTTTTGCTCCGTCGGTTTTTCCACGCAGGCAAGTGCCGGACGGTAGGCGGAAAGGCCGCTCTGCGGGCGGGCGCCGGCGGGGAATGCGCCGAGTACGCGCTTGATGTGATCGAGGTCTGCGTCCGTGAAGTGTCCCGAAAGCGAGATCACCGCGGCGTCGGCGGTATAGTTGGCGTCTTTATATGTGCGCAGGATCTTACCCGTCATCGGTTTCAGCGATTCACGCGTGCCGAGGATCGGGTAGCCGAGCGGGGTATCGCGGAAAACGCCGAGGAAGAGATTTTCGATTGCCAAATCGTCGGGCGTATCGTCGCACATCCCGATCTCCTCGTTGATCACGCCGCGCTCGATCTCCACGCTTTCTTCGTCAAACCGGCTGCAAAAGAGCATATCCGCCAGCATATCGGCGAATTCCGTTAGCTTTTCGTCGAGCACGCGGCCGTAAAAACAGGTGCATTCCTTGGTCGTAAAGGCGTTGATCTCGCCACCCAACGCATCCATGCGGTCGGCGAGGTCGGCGGCGGTCGCGTGGTCGGTACCCTTGAAGAGCATGTGCTCGATGAAGTGTGAAGCGCCGTTCTGCGCGATCGGTTCGTGGCGGGTGCCGCTGGCGATCCAAACGCCGAGCGAAACACTGCGCACGTTGGGATTCTGCTCGGAAATCACGCGAACTCCGTTGGGAAGGGTTTCAATTCGGTACATAGTGGTATCCTCGATTCCTTGTTCTCTCTCAGTCTTTCATCGATTTGCGCGGATTACCCGCAAAAACGGCTGTTCCGACGGCGCGGAACAGCCGAAGTGTTACGGTCGGACGCGGTTGATCGCCACGGTCGCTTTGTGTGCGGTTTCTTCGTCCACCGCCCCCTTTTCGATCAGCGATTCGATCAAAGTCGTATTGGTGCCTTTGAGCTTGGCAAACAGGCCGTAATAGGAGATGTAGACCATCTTATCGCGGTAGAGCGGTGTTGCTGTCAGCATTTCCGCCTCTGCCTGCGAGATCACGCCGAACTCCACGGCGGAATCAATGGCAGTTTTGTAGAAAAAGTCGGGATTAACGCCGCTGTCAGAATACCCGAGAGCGCGCAGCAAGAACGTCATGTACTGCTCGGGTTCGATCAGCATCATGCTGCTGTATTCGGTGGCGGAGGTGCCGTTGGTGAGGCCGTTGGCGTAGGCAAAGGAGACGTAGTCAGCGGCCCACGGGTACACATCGGTAAACGGATGCGTCACTTCCGCCAGTTCCAATGCGGCAGCTTCGTCGCCGAGCAGACGCAGGAGCATGATCAAACCTTCATCTCTGCGCGAAACGCGGTCGAGCTCATATCCCTTGCCGGAACCCAAAAACAGCCCCATTTTGTTCAATGCGTCGGCGAGATCGGTAAATTGCGCGGTGTAGGGTTCGCCGTGCTCGATCAAAAACTCACCGGTGACCATGATCGTCGCATTGCCCAAAATCGGCGTAAAACCAATTGCACCCAGTTCGGTCACGAGCAGATAATCGCCCTCCGAAAGCTCCCACTGGTTGTAGAGCTCTTTGGCCGATGCGATCTGTACGACTGTTGCGCCAACGCCGTTGCGCGTCTGCACACGGCCGGAGAGTACCTTGACGGTGGCACCGGGTAGTGCGTTGAGCGTATCGCCCGGTGAGAGGACGATCTGACGCTGGTGGTTGACGGCAGGTGCGGAGAATTTTTGGGTGTCGACGGCACTCCAAAGCGCATCAGCAGCTAAATCTGCGAGCTTTTCCAGCGAAATCTTGTCGAGCGCATCGTCGCGGATGGTCTGCAACTTATCGACTGCGGGCGATTCCAGCTGATCGGCTTCAGAGACGCGGTTGGTGATTACGGCAGAGAGCTCGCCGAAGAAGGTGTTTTCGATATAAGATTTTGTGATGAGCGGGTCATCCATCGAACCGACGGCTGCGACCACGCCGGAAAGCAGTGAGAGGAGCATGGACAGTGCCAGAAAAACGGTTAGTCGTTTGCGGATTGTGGGGGTCATAACAATACCTCCGTAGGGTACGGTGCGAATCGGACAGAATGGTACGATATTATTATACAGTATTTTTGTGCATATGTCAAAACAATCTGTGAATTTCCAAAAAATATGCAAAATCGACTGACATTGCGCGGAAGATATGGTATAATATCTGTATCAGAGTCCTATGAAGGGAGCAGAAAACTATGGCAGAACAGATCTACAAAGCAGCAACCGTTTCCGGCGGAGAGGAATTTGACCGCGCACAGCTGACATGGGCGCCGATTTCCGAGAATCCGTGGAATTTTTCTTACACCCCGACTGCACGCGCACAGCTCGCTGTCGATTTTGAAGCAGGCGGTTTTTGGGTGCGCCTGCAGGCCGAAGAAGCGCGCTCGGCCCTCAGCCTAGCCGAGCGGGAACTCAACGGCCGCGTCTGGGAAGATGCGTGTCTGGAATTTTTTGTCAATCCGTGCCCGGAAGAAGGGCTTGGTTACCTGAATTTTGAGGCCAATGCGCTGGGCGTGATGCTGCTCGGCGTGCACACCCCGGCTTTTGATGGACAAACGACTGAGTTTGACGAGTCGATTTTCCAAATGCGTGCCACCCACGAAACGCTGCCCGGCGGCATGGTGCGCTGGACGCTCCGCTATTTCGTTCCCTTTGCTTATATCAAGCGTTGGTTTCCGTCGTTCGACCCCAAACCGGGGATGAAGATCGCCGGCAATTTCTATAAATGCGGCGATCTTTGCCCGCAGGAGCATTACCTCGCGTGGTCTCCCGTTTCGTGGGAAGAACCGAGCTTCCACCGCCCAGAATGCTTCGGCGTAATCGAACTCTGATTCACTTGACTTTTGGCGGAAAAACCGCTATAATATCTATAAATTCAATAGAGGACAGTTCGAAACCATCCTGTCTGTAAACAAAACTATGGGGACAGTTCCGCTAGAGGGACTGTCGGTCTACGCGCACTTTTGCGGCCAAATCGGGATGGAAAAAACTTTTCTGTTCCGATTTTTTTCAGCTTCGGAGGATGCGTTTGTGGCGAAGAAAACAAGATTTTTGGTCTACGGCGGTGTTTTGGCCGCGTTATATGTGGTGCTGACCTATTTGCAGAACTGGATCTGGCCGGGCTCGGCGACGATGGCGGTGCAATTCCGGTTTTCCGAGGCGTTGTGTGTGTTTGCGTGTCTGACGCCGGCGGCGATTCCGGGCTTGGCGGTCGGGTGCCTGATTTTCAACCTGAGCTGGGCGCAGGCGCTGCCGCTCGATTGGCTGGTCGGCACAGCGGCTACATTGGGAGCGGGCGTTTGCATGTGGCTTTTGCGAAAGGTGCGTATCAAAAAACTGCCGATCGTGGCGCTTCTGATGCCGGCAGTGTGGAATGCGCCGCTGGTAGGGTTGGAACTGACGCTCTATTTGAGCGAGGTCGGCTTTACTTGGCCTGTGCTCGGGTGGAATATGCTCACGGTGTTTGTCGGTGAGGCGGCGGTTGTCTGCGTGCTGGGCTCGATCCTCTATACGGCGCTCTGCGCGCGCAGAATGGAAAAGCTTTTTCGATAATGTGGGAATGTGGAAGGCAGACTTGTAAACAGTAAAAATCCCGGGAAATCGGAAGATTTCCCGGGATTTTTTCGTGCAATCAAAAGCGCTCAAACGCATCGGTTTTATGGTTGTAGAGATAGGCTGAAAGACCATCGAAGGAGATCGCAAACCGGCGCATAATGCTGCCGGGGTCGGCACTGCTGGAAACCGAAACGTCGTAGTAGTATTCCTCGCCGATTGTGATTACCTCGTTGACCGCTGCAACCAGCTCGATCTCCGTGTTTGTGAGCATGCCGTAGGTCAGGTTGATCGCGTAGAGCTTGGCGTCGTCGGCCGAAAGCTCGCCTTCACCGGGTTCGGGTGCGGCCGCAGCCTTGGGGCGGTACGCAACTGTACCGGTGAGGTCGATACCAAACCGTGTCACACCTTCGGCTGCCGTGACGAAAACGGCTTTGTCCACCCCGTAGTTCTGGCGCACGGTGGAGTAGATGCTGTCGAGGATTCCGCGCAGCTTCGCTTCTGTTTCGGCTGTGCAGAGAATGGAGGCCGGACCGACTGCGATATTTGCCGCTGATGCGGTAACTTCGGCGCGTTGCAGGTCCAACGAAACGTGCAGTTTGTCCGCCAAAGCAGTGAGGATTTCGGAAAGTGTGGTGTCGCCGGCGTAGGAAAAATACGCGGTGGCGGCAGGCTCGGACGAACGGTCGACTAAAACCGCCGTATAGGTTTGCAACTGGTTCGGCTCATCCGGCGCAGACGGTGTCGGTGCCGAATCGCCGCAGGCGGAACAGAAGAGCAGGAATGAGAGCAACGTGGCACAAAGCTTACAAAAACGATTCATAAAGAAGCTCCTTTGCCGAAAAATACGGTCAGCGCGCGTCGTAAATCCTGTTTTCCAAATCAGTCAGACGGTAGCAGAGCGTGGAGAGCGAATCGGAGAGATGCACGTTTTGCACGAGCGTACTCGCTTCAAACCGGGCGAGATCACCCTTAGTGAAATTCCAGATCGCCTTCACGCCGCATTTTCTGAGGATCTCTGCACCGGCCGTGGCCGACTCGGTCGGAACGGTGAGAACGCCGATGTCGGGTTTGGGCAGATGTGCCATGACTTCAGAGACATTGGCGGGATCGCTGACGGTCACACCGCCATAGGTTTTGCCGATGACGGCGGGATCGGTGTCGAATGCGGCGAGCACGCGGAATCCGCGGCGCTCAAACCCGAAGTTATCGAGCAGGGAACTGCCGATACGCCCGACACCGACAACGACAATGCCGTAGTTTTGGTCGAGCCCGAGGATTTTTGTGATCTCATCGTGCAGCTGCACAACATCGTAGCCGCAGCCCTGCTGACCAAAATCACCGAAACAGTTGAAATCCTGCCGTACCTGCGACGGTGTCAGCTTCATGCAGTCTGCCAGATCGCGGGAAGAGATTTGCTTGATGCCGCTCAGATACATTTCGTGCAGATAGCGATAGTATCGCGGAAGGCGGCGGATTACAGCCATGGAAACAAATCCGTGTCTGCTCATAGAAACAACTCCCTCATAGTCATTGCGCGAAGGTGAGAATTCTGGGACGGTAGGGCGAGGAAATCGGGTTCGTTCAGCGCGTCATGGTTTCCATGACGTAGTTGGCAAATTCCGCACCCGTCGCGCCGGTATCGCGGCCGGTGATCTTCAGCTTGGCGTCGGGGCCGGAGCAGATATCGAGGGCGTCAGCGAGCTTCTTGGCGCGGTCGGCGTAGCCGATGTGTTCCAAAAGCAGCACGCAGGCGCGCAGCACCGACGACGGGTCGGCGTACTGGGCGCGGCCCTGTTCGACCATGCGCGGCGCCGAGCCGTGGATCGCCTCAAACATCGCGTATTTTTTACCGATGTTGGCGCTGCCGGCCGTACCGACACCGCCCTGGATCTCGGCGGCTTCGTCGGTGAGGATGTCGCCGTAGAGGTTGGGCGTGACGATCACGCTGAAGTCGCTGCGGCGCTTTTCGTCGATGAGCTTGGCACTCATGATGTCGACGAACCAACTGTCGTGGGTGATGTTCGGGTATTCCGCGGCGATCTCTTCGAAGATGCGCAGGAACTTGCCGTCGGTGGCTTTGATGATGTTGGCCTTGGTGACAACGTCAACGCGCGTACGGCCGGTCTTGACGGCGTAGTCGAACGCCAAACGCACCAGTCGTTCCGTGCCCTGCGTGGTGGTCACGCAGAAGTCGATGGAGAGATCGTCGTCGTAGTGGAGCCCCTGACTGCCGACGGCGTAGGAACCTTCCGTGTTTTCGCGGTAGAAGACCCAGTCGATGTTCAGCTCGGGGATCTTAACCGGGCGGACGTTGGCGAAGAGGTCGAGCGCCTTGCGCATGGCGACGTTGGCGCTTTCAATGTTCGGCCACGGGTCACCGGCCTTGGGGGTGGTGGTCGGTCCCTTGAGAATGACGTGGCAGGCCTTCAGCTCTTCCATCACGTCGTCGGGGATCGCTTTGCCGCAGGCGGCGCGGTTTTCGATTGTCAGACCGTCGATCTTTTTAAAGGTCACCTTACCGGAGGTCACTTCGTCGGCGAGCAGGAAGCGCAGCACGCGTTCACCCTCGGCTGTGATGGCCGGACCGATGCCGTCGCCGCCGCAGATGCCGATGACGATGGTATCGAGCGCGGCATAATCCACAAAATCGCCTTCGTTTTTCATGTGCTCGATGCGGGCGAGCTGCGAGGCGATGATCTTTTCAAATTGTGCTTGTGCAGATTGCGTCATGTCAAAGAACTCCTTATGCATGAATTGAACGAAAATACAGGCGCAGTAAAGATTTACGCCACTATATTTTACATGGATTTTCGGGAATTGTCAAGATGAGTCGAAATTGTGAATTACAAGTAGTTATCCACGATTTCCACACGGTTTTCCACATGGCAAAACACATAGAACGCCAAGGAAATCCGCCGTTTTCCACACAACATCCACACAGGCCGAAAGCCTATTTCCGTGGAAGATTCTGCCGCTTTCGCACAGTGGAGTAAGGCCTTGATTTTTTTCGGGAAACCCGCGAAAAATCGGGTTTTACGTACGCTGGCGCGGAAAACGGACAAGTGCGGAAATATGACGAAAAAAACGTGATTACAAGAAGTAATATCAAAGATCGGCGAAGCGTTCGGAGACCTCCATCGTCGCATACGCGTTCAGATCGAGGCCTGCGGTCTCACCGTTTTGGTAGGCGTAGTACCCCGCACAGCCGATCATAGCAGCATTATCGCCGCAGAGCGATGCCGGCGGCAGGTAAACCGAAAGCCCGTGTTTTGGGCCGAGCGCGGTAACGGCCTCGCGCAAAAACGAGTTGGCGGCTACACCGCCGCAGATGGCGATTTTTTGGCGGCCGCATTCCTTCGCCGCTAAAAGCAGGCGCGAGGAAAGCATCTCCGCGACGCATTCGCAGACGGCACGTGCCAATTCTGCATGGTCAAAGCTGTCGCCGCGGGCTTTGCTGTTGTGGACGAGGTTGATCACGGCCGTTTTCAGCCCCGAAAACGAGCAGTCGAGCGGGGCGTCGGCAAATGCCGGCCGTGGCAGCTTGAGGCTGCCGATCGAATCGGTCGTGCGCGCAAGCTGGTCGAGCTCTTTGCCGCCGGGGTAGGGGTAGCCGAGCACGCGTGCGACCTTGTCGAAGGCTTCACCGGCCGCGTCGTCACGGGTCGCGCCGAGCACGCGGATGTCGCAGTAATCGCGCACGTCGACGAAAAGGGTGTTGCCGCCGGAGGCGACGAGGCAGACAAAAGGCGGTTCCAGCTCCGGGAACGCGAGATAGTTGGCGGCGATATGGCCGCGAATGTGGTGCACGGGGATCAGCGGCTTGCCAAGGGCAAAGCTGACCGACTTGGCAAAGCTCAATCCCGTCAAAAGCGCACCGATCAGTCCGGGCGCACAACTGACGGCAACGGCGTCGATCTCGCTTTTTTTCAGACCGGATTTTAAAAAGGCGCTGTCAACGGTCTGGGCGATCGTTTCGATGTGGCGGCGCGAGGCGAGCTCCGGCACGACCCCGCCATATTCTGCGTGCAGCGCGATCTGGGAATAAACCGTTTCCGCGAGCACGGTACGGCCGTTTTCGGTGATGGCCGCGGCGGTCTCGTCGCAGGAGGATTCGATGGAGAGGATCTTCATAGTCTTCGTTGTCCTTTTTATGGTATCAGTCTGTCAGCGACCGCGCCATCAAAATTGCGTCTTCGGTCGGCTGGGTATAGTAGTTGGCGCGGCGGCCGATCTCGGAAAAGCCGAATCGGCGGTAAAGCGCTTGGGCGGCTTCGTTGGAAACGCGCACCTCAAGGTACATCGTCTCCGCGCCGGTCTCCTTGGCCTTGTCTGTCAGCCCCTGCAGAAGCAGCGCACCGTATCCGTTGCGGCGATGCTCGGCGGCAACGGCGATCGTTGTGATCTCGAATTCATCGGCGACGGCAAAACCGCCGCCATAACCGACGCATTTTCCGTCGGCGAGCAGAACGACGTAGCGGGCGAGGGGATTGTTGAGTTCGTCGGCGAGCTGCTGGTAACTCCACGGTGTGGAAAAACTGGCGGCTTCGATGTTAGCCACGTCGTCGAGATGGTACTGCGACAGCGGCAGAAGGATCGTTTGGGGCTGCGGCATGGCAAAGGATTCCTTTCCGAATGATTAGTTTTGCCCGTAGTAGGCGTTTTTTCCGTGTTTGCGCAGATAGTGTTTATCCAGCAGCTCCTGCTGCATCGGCGCGATCTGCGGGCACAGCGCCTCGGTTTGCAGCGCCATGCATGCCACTTCTTCCAGCACCACGGCGTTGTGGACTGCATCCGCCGCATCCTTGCCCCATGCAAACGGCCCGTGGGAGCAGACGAGTGCTGCCGGTACGGCGGCGGGATCGCGGCCGGCAAAGGTCTCAACGATCACCTTTCCGGTCTCCGCCTCGTAGGCACCGCCGATCTCTGCCGGTGTCAGCTTGCGCGTGCAGGGGATCTCGCCGTAAAAATAGTCGCCGTGCGTGGTTCCGTAAGCGGGGATCCCGCGGCCGGCCTGCGCCCATGCGGTCGCCCAACGCGAATGCGTGTGAACAATGCCGCCGATCGAGCGAAACGCCTTGTAGAGAACAAGATGCGTCGGCGTGTCGGAGGAGGGCTTGTAGTGCCCCTCCACCACGTTTCCGTCCGGATCGACAACGACCATATCTTCAGCCGTCATAGCGTCGTATGCAACGCCGCTGGGCTTGATCACGACCAGACCGCTTTCGCGGTCGATCGCCGAAACGTTCCCCCAGGTAAAGGTGACGAGTCCGTGTGCGGGGAGTGCGAGATTTGCTTCGCAGACTGCTTGTTTCAATGCTTCCAACATATCGTTCTTTCCCGCCTTTACCGCAGTTTCCAAGCGAGATCGTTGAGGAAAAGCTCTTTTTCCAACGCCTCGACCGTGGTGTCCTTGGAAATGTGCACGAATTCAATACCCATCATGCAGGCCCAGTCCTTCATCTGTTCGGCAGAAACGTCGTAGGAGAGCACCGTGTGGTGCGCGCCGCCGGCCGTGATCCAACATTCGATGCCGGTCGTCAGGTTTGGCATTGCTTTCCACATCACGCGTGCGACGGGCAGATTCGGCATTTCCATGATCGGCTTGACGCAGACGATATCCTGGCAGATCAGACGCAGCCGGCCGCCCATATCGACCAGCGAAACCACGATGGCGTCTCCGGCCTTGCCCTCGAAAACCAGTCTGGCGGGATCTTTTTCGTTCATGCCGATGCCGAGGTGATGCGTTTCGATCCGCGGACGTGCGGCGGGATCGGCCAGACTCGGGCAGACCTCCAGCATATGCGCACCCAGCGAGTAACCGTCGTCATCGGTGAAATGATAGGTGTAATCCTCCATGAAAGCGGAGGCGCCGTTGCCGCCTTCGCCCATGGCCTTCATAATGGCCGTCATCGCCGCGACCTTCCAGTCGCCTTCCCCGCCGTAACCGTAGCCCTCGGCCATCAGGTGCTGAGAAGCGAGGCCGGGAAGCTGTTCCATGCCGTAAAGATCCTGGAACGTATTGGAAAACGCCCGGCAGCCTTCGCGGTCGAGCATTGCGCGGATCGCGAGCTCTTCGCGCGCCTGATAGCGGATGGCGGCGAGATCCTCGGTCGCGATGTCGTAGTGTTGGCGGTATGTATCCATCAGAGCGTCGATCGATTCTTCGCTGACGGCGTGCATTTCTTTGACAAGATCGCCGACAGCCCATGTGTTGACCTGCCAGCCGAGCTTGGTCTGCACCTCGACCTTATCGCCTTCGGTAACGGCAACTTCACGCATGTTGTCGCCGAAGCGCATGACCTTCAGCTCTTTGGAAACCGCCGCGCCGATCGCGGTCTTCATCCAACTGCCGAGGCGGCCGGCGACCGCGGGATCCTGCCAATGCCCGGCAATGACCTTGCGCGGCATGCGCAGACGCGCCGCTAAAAATCCGTGCTCGCGGTCGCCGTGTGCGGCCTGATTCAGATTCATGAAATCCATGTCGATCGCATCGTTGGGGATCTCTTTGTTGTATTGTGTGGCGAGATGGCAGTAGGGCTTTTGCAGATTTGCCAGACCGTTGATCCACATCTTGGAGGGGCTGAAGGTATGGCACCATGTGACCACGCCGGCGCAGGCCCGGTCGTAATTGGCCTCACGCACGACGTCGGCGATCTCGGCGTTTGTTTTTGCGGTCACTTTGTAAACGAGCGGGTAGGGGAGCTTGGCCGATAACTCCGCGGCCATTTCTTTTGCGCGCTTTTCTACGGTCTCCAAAACCTCGGGGCCGTACAAAAACTGGGAGCCAACGACAAACCAAAACCGATACTGCATAAAGAAGCCTCCTGATGAGTCAGATTTTGTGAGTTTATTCGGGTATGAGCGACCACTCGGAAAACAGCTTCAGGATCGCACTGCGAAGCGCTTCGGCTGTGCGGCGGTACGTTGCGAGATCGCCGCCGAAGGGGTCTGGGATCGGCGGATCAAACACAGAAATGCGCCCGGAAAGCTCCGGCAGCGCGGCGGCGATCGCCGCTGCGTGCGATTGCGACATGCAGACGATGCGGTCGGCGCTTTCCAAAAGTTCCGGCGTGGCGGGTTTGGCACGGTGGGATTCCAACGCGCCGCCCAACTCGGCGGCTGCCGTCACGGCGTTTGGGGATGCGGGCTCGCCGGGATACGCCGCCAACCCGCACGAATCCACGGAGACCTGCGCGGAAAGCCCACGGGCATCGAGCTCTGCCCGGGCGAGCGCTGCGGCCATCGGGCTGCGGCAGGTGTTTCCGGTGCAGACAAACAGAATATGCATAGTTCTTCCTTCTTTAAATTAGCCTTTGGCCTCTGCCCACGTTTTGCCGATGCCGCAGTCGGCGGCAATACGGACGTTCAGCTTGGCCGCGCTTTCCATCTCTTCGGAGACGATCGCGGCAACCTTTGTCGCCTCGTCTTCCGGTGCCTCGACGATCAGTTCGTCGTGCACCTGCAGGATCAGGCGAGCCCTCATTCCTTCGCGGCGCAGCCGACGGAAGACCAGAACCATGGCCCGCTTGATGATGTCGGCGGCCGTCCCCTGGATCGGTGTGTTGAGCGCGACGCGCTCGGCGGCCGAGCGGATGTTGAAATTCGACGATTTGATGTCGGGCAGATAGCGGCGGCGGTGATCCAGCGTGGCGACGAAACCGTCTTCCTTGGCCTTTGCCACAACGGCTTCCATGTAGCGCTTGACGCCGGCGTATTTTGCGAAATATTTGTCCATCATCTCTTTGGCTTCCGCACGCGTGGAACCGATGTCCTCGGCGAGCGAGAATTCGGAAATGCCGTAGACGATGCCGAAGTTGACGGCTTTTGCGCTGCTTCGCTGCCGCGGCGTGATCTCCTCAGGCGGTACGTCGTAGACCTGTGCGGCCGTGGTGGTGTGGATGTCTGCGCCGTTGGCAAATGCGTCGAGCATGATCTTGTCGTCGGCGATGTGGGCGAGGATCCGGAGTTCGATCTGCGAATAGTCGGCGTCAACGAGCAAGTACCCGTCGCGCGCGGAAAACATCTCGCGCAGGGTGCTGCCGGGGTCGGAGCGCACGGGGATGTTCTGCAGGTTCGGCTCGGAGGAGCTCAAACGGCCGGTGATCGTGCCGGTTTGGTCGAAGGTCGAACGGATGCGGCCGTCGGGGCCAACGAGCTTCAAAAGTCCTTCCACGTAGGTCGATCTCAGCTTGGTCAGCGCACGGTATTCTAAAATCAATCCGATGATCTCATGGTGCGCCATCAGCGGCTTTAAGGCGTCGATGTTGGTCGAATAGCCGTTCTTGGTTTTCTTGCGGGCGGGCAGCCCGAGCTTTTCGAAGAGGATCACACCGAGCTGCTTGGGCGAGTTGATGTTAAAGGTCTCGCCGGCGAGCAGGTAGATCCCGGCTTCCAGTTCGGTGATCCGCGCGGTCAGCTTGTCGCCGAATGCAGAGAGGGCGGCAGAATCGATGCGGAATCCGTCGGATTCCATGTTGGCGATGACCTCCGAAAGCGGCATCTCCACGTTGTAAAGGAGATCTTCGAGCTCGTCGGCGCGGATCTTTTCGGCTAAAACCGGGACAAGTTTCAGCAGGAGATCGGCCTGTGCGGCAAGTGTGCCGGATGCGGGCGCGGATTCTTCGGCTGCCGTAAAGAGGTCAAGCTGCTCGTCGGCCTTGGGCGCATCGGTACGCGGTGCGGTATTGAAAAAATGCTCGGCAAGCGCATCGAATGCAAGCGGCAGATGCAGCAGATAGGCCGCGAGCAGGGTGTCGAATGCGAACGCGGGTGGTGTGAGTTCCGTGCGCAGACAGAGATGGCAGAGCGCCTTGGAATCGTGCACCCAAAGCGGGCGGCCACAGGCAAATATCGCTTCCAGCGCCGCTTTGCACGCATCCTCCGAACCTGCGGCAAATTCGATCAGCTCCGCTTCGTCGGCGAGTGCGATCGCCTTGCCAGATGGGTCAATGGCGGCGGCAAGAGGTCCGCTGCGCGCAAGGATCGTAGAAAGCGCTGCCGGATCGCTTTCTGTGCGGGACGAGCGCGGTGTGAACGCGTTGGTATCGGTGCCGGCAGGCGCAAACTTGGGCGCTTTCAGCCCGAATTTTGTAATGATGCTGCGGAGTTCGAGCTTGGCGAGGATCGCGTAAAGCGCGTCGTTGTTCGGTTCCTTGCGGAGCAGATCCTCGAGCGCCAGCGAAACCGGCGCATCGCAGACGATCTCCGCGAGCATCCGGCTCATGTAGGCGCTCTCTTTTCCGGCCTCCAACTTGGCGCGGGCGGCCGGTTTAATATCGGGGGAGTCGAGGTTTTCGTAAACGCCGTCGAGGGAGGAAAAACGGCGGATCAGGTCGAATGCGGTCTTTTCGCCGATGCCTTTGACGCCGGGGATGTTGTCGGAGGCGTCGCCCATCAGCGCCTTGACTTCGATAAACTGCGGCGGAGTCACGCCGTAGTCGAGCTCTAACTGCAGCGAATCGTAGAGCACGGTATCCGTGCGCCCCATGCGTGTGGAAACGTAGCGCATGGTCACGCCGTCGCAGACGAGCTGGAAACTGTCACGGTCGCCCGTGACCAAAACGCAGGTGTCGCCATTTGCGATTGCCTTGCGCGAGAGCGTGCCGAGCAGATCGTCGGCTTCAAATCCCTCCAGCTCCAGACGGTATACGCCCATTGCGTCGAGGATCTCTTTCAAGATCGGCAGCTGCACGGCGAGCTCTTCCGGCATCCCCTTGCGCTGGGCTTTGTAACCGTCGTAGGCGTTGTGGCGGAAGGTCGGCGCCTTCAGGTCAAAACAGACGCAAACGCCGTCGGGCGTTTCATCAACCATCAGCTTGGAAAAAATATTCAAAAAACCGAGCAAAGCGTTCGTATAGGTGCCGTCGGGGGCGGAAAGCAGGCGAATGCCGTAAAACGCGCGGTTGATAATACTGTTGCCGTCGATCACAACAAATTTCCGGCTCAAAAGAGACCCCTTCTTTCGTGTGGAGAACTTACCTATATTATACCACAGATCGGGCGTGAAAGAAAACAGCCGCAGCAAATTTTCATGAAGGAAGTGTGAATTTGTGGGATTTCGGCAATATGTAAACCCGCCGGAGCGGGTGTTTTATTCGCAGGTGTGCCAGCCGAGACGGTCTCCCGTGCGGACTGCGATGGCGTTGGCGAGCAAAACAGCTGCTTCACCGCGCGTCAGCGGCAGTGTGCCGTCGCTCACCGCACGGAAGACGCCGAGCGCGGTGAGCGTACTCACATCGGTTGCCGCCCAAGCGGGAACGGCGGCGTTGGGTACACCGGCAACCGGTTCGGCATCCAACATGCGGGAGAGGATTGCTGCTGCCTCCGCGACGGTAACATCGTCGCCGTAGCGCGTATCGGAGACGATGTCCGCTTCGGCTGCCGCTGCGATATAGGCGCTCTGCCAACCGCAGGCTTCGGTCAAAGCCGCGCCGGCGGGCGTGCCGAGCGGGAGCTCGAGGGCTGCGGCGGCAAGGGCGATGAACTCGCCGCGGTCAATGGTTTCGCCGGCGTCAAAGAGCATGTCACCGCCAACTGATCGGCCGCGGTAGACGCCTGCCTCCGCGAGGCTGACTGCGGCATGCTGCAGCGGAGAGTTGAGAAGATCGCTGTAAAAAACGTCGGTATCCCGTTTGCCAACAGCAATCGTCACGGTCGCAAGGTCCGAGGTATTGCCTGCGTTGTCGGCGGCATAATAGGAAAAACAGACCTCACCGGTTTTGCCGGCGGGCGAATAGATCAGCTGTCCGTCGACGACCGAAAGTGTGCCCTTGGCCGGGGCGGAAACGACCGTGTAGGTGAGCGGGTCGCCTTCGTGGTCAAAGGCGGAGAGCGCGATGGGCAGGTCAATGTCGCGGTATCCCGAAAGCGTCAGGTCGGCTGCCGTCGGTGCAAAATTGCGGGTATCGCCGGAGCGGACGGTAATGCGCGAAGCGCTGCCGGAAGTCTCGGTCGAGCCGCTGGCAAACAGCGGCAGAAAATCGAGCGTTCCTTCCGCTTGTTCGGCCTCAGGTCGGAAGGAAAGTGCCGAAAACTGCGTGCGGGAGATGATCGTGCCGTCGGAAAGGGGCGAACCGTCGAGCCAAAACGCGCCACCCAAAGTGTGTACGGCGGTGATGAGCAGTCCGGTCGGCTGATGTTTTCCGATCGTATTTTCGGCCAGATCCTCTTCTGAGAAAACGATCTCTGCGCCAACGCTTCCGTGCTTGGCAAACGGCTTGACCGCCGAAATGCTGTCGTCGGCCGAAACGGGAAGAAGCGCGGCGAATACGGTGCAAAAAATAGTGAGTGCCAAAGTCAAAAGAATGGTGTGAGCTTTTTTACGCATAAGAATAGGATCCTTTCTTGGGAGAATCGTTCTGTCTGCTGTTATTGTTGTCCGAATAGATCAAAATACGCATGGTAAAATTTTCAGAACTCAAAAGCTGCCCTCTAACGCGGCGAATGTACTTTTTGCGTAGACAGCGCCGGAAATGTGTGGTATAATATCAGCAATGTGAAAGAATCTAATGCGTACTTGTCTTTTGTGTGTTTGTCCGGTGCAAGGGTGAACCACGACGTTTGTATCAAACAGAGAGAATCGCACAGTGTGCCGTGTTTTTCTCCGCGGCAGAAGGACGTGATCGTATAGCCGGCGACAACAAAATACTCCGTGCAATTACCGGTGTTACCGGTGTGATGCTTGTAGCAAAATTACTCGCAGTTTTGCGCAATATTTTGCAGGCCCGTGTTTTTGGGACCGGTGCGGAGATCGATGTTTTTACACAGGTAAATAATTATTCTGTTTCGTTGTTTACAACGATTGCCTACGCCCTTTGTGTGGCGGCCGTACCGATTTTTTCACAGCGGCTGTTGACAGAGCGGAAACAGGTTTTTCAAACGGCGGATCGTTTGATCTCCAACACCATGCTGCTTTCGCTGGGAGCGGGTGCGGTTCTGCTGCTGCTCAATTTGTTTGGCGTGATCGGCCGTGTGGTCGGCATCGGCGAATACGGCAGCTTTTTCCGCTTTGGATTCGGGATTATGTTGATTTCGCTGCCGATCATCATGCTGACGTATTTGCTGGTAGCACTCTTTCAGTCTCTGGGACATTTTGCGTTGCAGGGCACACTCAGCTTGCTCTACAATTTGGTTTTGTGTGCTATACTGGTCGTGTTCGGCGATAAGCTCAGTTTGCGGACCTTCGTGACGATTACCTCGGTCAGTTGGCTGCTGCAATTGGCGATGGCGCTTCCGTATGTGAAAAAGGAACACTATCACTTCCGTCTTTCGATCGACCTTCGCGACCGTCAATACTGGCGTTTTTTGCGAACCGGTGTCGTGACTGTGCTGAATTCGTCGCTATTTTTGTTTTGCTACCTGCTGAATACCCGGATGGCCGCATCGGCTGCTGAGGGGACCATCTCGGCGTTTTTCTACGCCGAGCGTTTTTACGAGCCGATGGCGACGACGATCATCTACAGCGTGGGGATCGTTATGTTTCCTCATTTTAGCCAAAAGTTTGGGCAGATTTCGTTGCAGGAATACGGTTCGTACGTTGTTCGGGTGATGAAAAACGCTCTTTTAATCGTGCTGCCGGTTTCGGCGCTGTTTTTTGCGTTCGGAACGCCAATCATCCGCGTGCTCTTTGAGGGCGGAAGTTTTACTGCCGAGGACAGCCTGCAGACCGGTATGATCTTTTCGCTGTATGCGTTGGGAATGGCAGGATTTTTTGCGTTCGACCTCTTAAGCAAAGCGTATTACGCGATGGGAAAAACTCTGATTCCGTTGTTTGCGATGCTCGCGACACTTGGGTTGTGCGCGGTTCTGAATGTTATCTGTGCGCAACTTGCTCCGGCGCGGCCTGCGCTTTTGGCGGCAGGTACGGCTACTGCGTTTTTGGCCGGTGGGTTGGGACTTTTTCTTTGGTTTGCGCGCGGCCAAAAGGTGAAATTCCCGGCAATCCCGCTGCTGGTTGCCTTGGTGGCAGCCTCGGTATTGGGCGTCGGGGGGTACTGGATCGGTCAGCATGTGCTCGCGGGCGCTCAGAGCAAGTTCGAGCTCGTGTGGAAGTGCGGTGTGGCCGGCGGTGTTGGGTTACTTGCCTATCTGCCGATCGTCAGTTCGCTGCTGCCGATCTCCAAACTGCTGCGGAAGAAGAAAAACGATCAAAACGATCAATAAAGAACTGCAGCCGCAGGGATCCCGTGAAACGGATTGCTGCGGCTGCGACTGTATTTACGGGATCGACAGAACGGCTTCGGCATATTCATTGTGAAAAATGACATTGAAAAGCCCCTCGGAACCCTTGAAAAAAAGCAAAATTTGCGATAGACGCACGCACGGTTTTATGGTATAATATCAGTATTGAAACAGTCGATTTTTGTCGGTTATTATCTGCCCTTTGGGCAGTCAATCAGGAAACGGAGGAACTCTGCATGAATCTTAGCAATGTGCGTCCCGAAACCATGGCGCGTATCAACACGCCCGAACTCGCCGAAGCATTTATCGCCGAACAGGTGGCCGAAGTCCGCGCGCAGGTCGGAGACAAAAAGGTGCTGCTGGCGCTGTCCGGCGGCGTTGACTCTTCTGTCGTTGCCGCACTGCTGATCAAAGCCATCGGCAAACAGCTCGTCTGTGTCCACGTCAACCACGGTCTGATGCGTAAGGGCGAAAGCGAACAGGTCATCGAGATCTTCCGCAACGGCTTGGATGCCAACCTCGTCTACGTCGATGCGACCGACCGTTTCCTCGACCTTCTCAAAGGTGTTTCCGATCCTGAAGCCAAGCGCAAGATCATCGGCAACGAATTCATCAAAGTCTTCGACGAAGAATCGAGCAAGCTCGAAGGCATTTCCTTCCTCGCCCAAGGCACGATCTACCCCGACATCGTCGAAAGTGTCGGCGTCAAGGCGCACCACAACGTCGGCGGTCTGCCGGAAGACATGCAGTTTGAACTGGTCGAACCGATCCGCCTGCTCTATAAAGACGAAGTCCGCGTCGTCGGCAAGGCTCTCGGCCTGCCCGCCAACATGGTCGACCGCCAGCCGTTCCCGGGCCCTGGCCTCGGCGTCCGCTGCCTCGGCGAAATCGAACGTGACCGCCTGCACTCCCTGCGCGAATCCGACGCGATCCTCCGCGAAGAATTCGACAAGGCCGGCCTGACCGACAAAGTCTGGCAGTTCTTTACCGTCGTTCCCGATTTCCGTTCCACCGGTGTCCGCGACGGCAAGCGCGCGTGGGATTGGCCGGTCATCATCCGTGCGGTCAACACCGTCGACGCCATGACCGCCACCGTTCCGGAAATCGACTGGGCCGTCCTCAAAAAGATCACCGACCGCATCCTCGCCGAAGTACCGGGCGTCTGCCGCGTCCTCTACGATCTGAGCCCGAAAGCCCCTGCCACGATCGAGTGGGAATAAACTGTCCAATCATACATTTTGATAAATGGAGATGTTTGCTATGAAAACACTGTACACCGGTAAAACCAAGGACGTTCTTCTCGACGAAGAAACCAACATCGTCAGCCTGCTCTTCAAGGACAGCATGACCGGCGAAAACGGCGTGTTCGATCCCGGCTCCAACACCGTCGGCGGCAGCGTCGAAGGCAAGGGCAAGATCGGCCTCACCATTTCCAAGTACTTCTTCGAACTGATGGAGAAAAACGGCATCCCGACGCACTACATCAACTGCGATATCGAAAAGGGCCTGATGCAGGTCCGCAAGCTCACCGTTCCGAAGCTGGAGTTCGTGCTCCGTTACTTCACCGCCGGCAGCATGTGCCGCCGCTTCACGCTGCCGGAAGGCATTGTGTTTGACCCGCCGTACGCCGAAGTCACGCTCAAAGACGATATCCAGGGCGACCCGCTGATCAGCGAACGTCTCTGCATCATGAAGGGTCTTCTGAAAGAAGGCCAGTACGACGAAGCGCTCGACATCGTGCACCGCGTCGGCGAAGTCCTCAAGGCCGAACTTGCGGGTCTGAATCTCACGCTCATCGACTTCAAGATCGAAGTCGGCTACGATGAAAACGGCAAAATGTACGTTGCCGACGAAATCACGCCGGATATCTGGCGCGTCCGCGACGAAAACGGCAACATCCCCAACCAGCTCGACTGCTCCAGAATGCTCTACAAAAAGATGGGCCTGTAAGCCAACCGAAACCAAACAGCGGCAGGAATTTTCCTGCCGCTGTTTTTTAGACAGAAAGACTGCAACAAAAAAACACCGGAAACGATTGCTTCCGGTGCTTTTTGTTGATACGGTTTATTCTTTTTCCGCCAGCAGCTTGGCTGCGCTGTCGGCGTCGCAATAGAGGACTGCGTGATCGTGGCGGCGCAGGATCGTCGCCGGGCACTGATCGGTGATCTCAAGGTTGACGGTGTTGTAAACGGCGTTGGCCTTCGTCGGAGCGGGAACCACGCAGAACATGTGGTCGGCAGAGACCATCTGCGGGATCGTCAGCGTGTAGGCGTGGGTGGGGACGTCGTCAAAAGTGGGGAAACAGCCGTCGTGCACCTGCTGCATCCGGCAAACGTCGTCGAGCTCGGCTTTCTTGATGCGCAGCGGATCGTTAAAATCGGCAACACCGGGATCGTTGAAGGCGATGTGGCCGTTTTCGCCGATGCCGAGGCAGACGATGTCGATGTGGTTTTCCGCCAGCAGCTCTTCGTAGGCGAGGCCGTAATCGGCGACGTAGTAGACGTTTTTAAAATTCGCCTTGCTGAAAACGTGCTCGTTTAAATAGTTGCCGAAGCTCTGCGGATCTTCCTTCTTGAGCCCGACATATTCGTCCATGTGGAAGGCGTTGACGCGCTCCCAACCCAGATCGCGGGAGAGAAGGCTTGCCAAAACGTCGTTCTGCGACGGCGCGGCGGCAAACACCATGTTGATCGTTTCTTTTTCGGCGAGCAGGGCCTGCATGCAGGCGGCGATATCGTCGGCGGCGGCCACACCCATTTCCGCCCGGGTCGCGTAGACCTGAACGGCGAGTTTATCTTTCGTAAATTGCAGCAGCATAAATAACACCTCTGATTGTTTGAGATGGATATAGTATACTATATCCTTTTTTGTTTTGCAAGCAAAAGAAATACTGATCCTACCGTTTTTCTTGACAGAACGCGCGGTTTTCTCTATAATGAAGGCAGAACGTTTCGGGAGGCGGAGTATGGCAGCGGAGAAACTGAAAACGCTTTTGATCACGGGTTTTGATCCGTTTGGCGGCGAGGCGGTCAACCCCTCGTGGGAGGCGGTCGCGCGGCTGCCCGATCGGATCGGCGGTTGGCGCGTCGAAAAGCGGCAGATCCCCACGCAGTTTGGGCTGGCGGCCGAGACCGTGCTGGCGGTAGCTGCGGAGTGTATGCCCGATGTGATCCTCTGCGTCGGACAGGCCGGCGGCAGAAGCAGCGTCACGCCCGAGGTGGTGGCGATCAACCTGCGCGAGGCGGCGATCGCCGACAACGCCGGGCAGCAGCCGCAAAACGAACCCGTCGTCGCCGGTGCGCGTGTGGCCTATTTCGCGACGGTGCCGGTACGGGAGATGGTCGCGGCGATCAAGGCACGCGGAATTCCGGCGGCGCTTTCGTATTCTGCCGGGGCGTTCGTCTGCAACGATACGCTCTATCAACTGCTGCATCATTATCACGACACACCCACGCGCGTCGGCTTTATCCACGTTCCGTTTTTGCCGGAACAGGCGAAAAACGGCCAACCGAGCCTTGTGCTCGAAACGATCACCGAGGCGCTGGCTGCGGCGATCGAAGCCTTGTAATTTTTGCCGAGCGCCTCTTGCAATCTGACCGCCTCTGCCCTATAATTAGAGAAAGACCAAACGTAAAGGAAGATTGCCCATGCTTTCATTTGCCAGCGACTATACCGAAGGCGCACATCCGCAGGTCCTCAAGCGTCTGTGCGAGACGAACCTCGAACAACTCAGCGGCTACGGCACCGACCCATACTGCGAGTCGGCCAAACAGAAAATCAAAGCGGTCATCGGTAAGCCCGGAGCCGATGTCTTTTTGCTCACCGGCGGTACGCAGACCAACCAAATCGTCATCGATACGGTGTTGGGCGCGTGCGAAGGCGTGATCTGCGCCGATACCGGCCACATCGCCTGTCACGAAGCGGGTGCGATCGAATATACCGGCCGCAAAGTTCTGCCGGTTGCGCAAACCGAGGGCAAGATCGCCGCCGAAACGGTCGAGGCGTATCTGCAGTCGTTTTACGCCGACGACAACCACGATCACATGGTCTTTCCCGGTATGGTCTATATTTCCCATCCGACCGAGTACGGCACGCTCTATTCGCTGGCCGAGCTGACAGCGCTGGCCGCGGTCTGCCGCCGCTACGAGATCCCGCTGTATCTCGACGGTGCCCGCCTTGGCTACGGGTTAATGAGTGCGGGCACGGACGTGACGATTGCCGACGTGGCGGAGCTGTGCGACGTTTTCTATATCGGCGGCACCAAAGTCGGTGCACTTTGCGGCGAAGCGGTGGTGTTTCCGCGCGGCAACGCGCCCAAACGCTTCTTCACCTCGATCAAGCAGCACGGCGCTCTGCTTGCCAAAGGCCGGCTGCTGGGGGTGCAGTTCGATGCGCTCTTTACCGATGGGCTCTATTTTGCGGCGAGCCGCCATGCCATCGAACAGTCGGACAAGCTGCGCAAGCTCTTTGCGGAGAAAAACTATCAATATTTTATCGAAACCGTGACCAATCAGGTCTTTATCGTGCTGGAGAACCGAAAAATGGAGGAACTTGCCCGGTCGGTTTCCTTCAGCTTCTGGGAACGTATCGACACCGACCACACGGTCGTCAGATTCGCGACGTCGTGGGCGACCACGGATGAACAACTTGCTGCGCTGGAAAGCCTGCTGTGACCAAAGGAGAAACTATGAAAATTATTGCAAGTGACTACGACGGAACACTGAACCACGGCGGCGTCGACGACAGAAAACGCGAGGCGATCGCGCGGTGGCGCGCGGCGGGCAACCAATTCGGCCTTGTGAGCGGGCGAGGTGTCGGCTCGCTGGTGGAGCTTGCGCAACAGGATGGCATTGCCTATGACTTTTTGCTTGCCAGTAATGGTGCGGCGATCTGCACGCCCGATGGCAAGATCCTGAAAGAATGCCACTGCGATGGGAAACTGGCAAAACCGTTGCTCTCGCTGATGATCGAACTCGGCGCGACCGAATGTTACGGCGATACCGACTATACCTTCGGTGTCTTTTCCCCTTTGACGACGAATCATCCGGCGCATTTTTCGTTGGAAACACTGCCGGAAATTCCGTATTTCATCCAGATTTCCACGATTTTGGAGACGGAAGACGAAGCCAAACGGATAACTGCTGCCATCCGTGAGCACTTCGGCGACGAGCTCAATCCGCTACAAAACGGGCGCTGCATCGACGTCGTGCACAAATCGATGGACAAGGCGCAGGGGATCTACGGCCTTTTGGAGCTTTGCGGGGCGAAGTACGCCGACGTCATCACCGTCGGCGACAACGTCAACGACACCGCCATGATCGCCGAATTCCGCTCCTATGCGATGGAAAATGCCGTGCCGTCGATCAAAGCGTTGGCCAATGCCGTAACGCCGGGGATCGTCGAACTGATCGAGCGCGAGCTGGAAATGCTGTCGCCGATGGAAAAAATGCGTTCCGGCGAGCTCTATCTGCCGGGCGATGACGAGATCATGGCCGAGCAGACGGCGTGCCTGGATCGGCAATACGACTTTAATCAGACGCGCCCGACCGAACTCGCCAAACGAACAACGATGCTCAGAGAAATGTTTGCGGAGATCGGCGAGGGAACGTACATCGAACCGCCACTGCACGCCAACTGGGGCGGCAAGCACTGCCATTTCGGCAAAAACGTCTACGCCAACTTCAACCTCACGCTCGTCGACGATACCGACATCTACGTCGGCGACGGTACGATGTTTGGCCCCAACGTCGTCATCGCAACTGCCGGCCATCCGCTCCATCCGCCGCTGCGTGAGCAGCAGTACCAGTATAACGTGCCCGTCCGCATCGGCAAAAACTGCTGGCTCGGCGCGGGCGTGCTGGTAATGCCCGGTGTCACGATCGGCGACAATTCTGTCATCGGCGCGGGCAGCGTGGTGACGAAGGATATCCCCGCCAACGTCGTCGCCGTCGGCAATCCGTGCAGAGTGCTGCGTGAGCTTGGCGAGCACGACCGCGAGTTTTATTGGAGAAACCGCAAAATCGACCCGAAAATACTGAAATGAACAAAGTCCCGATGATAAAATATCATCGGGACTTTACTGTTGGAAATTTGGGAGAGGACAATCCCTTTCGGCAACATCAGCGATTTTTACCACTTCTCCTGCGTCAGCGGAGGCATTGGAAACAGTCGACTGCTTGCCCGCTGCGCTCAAAGTGCTGAAAAGGCTCCCTTGTGTAAAGGGAGCTGTTTTCCATCCTTGCCAAGCAAGGGTGGAAAACTGAGGGATTGTCATCCGTATGGCTCTTACAAATCGTTATGTTGTGCACTACAGGTGAGGCGGTCTGAAAGCTCGATTCTTCCTTGTTCTCCGAAATTCGGTTCGGTCTTTTCCAATTCAAAAACGAGCAACCCTTCTGTGTTCCGACACGCTTCTGCCAAGGTGTGTCCGGATTGGTCGCACAGCGCGGTAGGTGCGGTCTGGTATGGACAGATTGTGTTGACGGACAGGATAGGGGTAGTATTTTCCATCGCTCTCGTACGGAGGTGTGCCTTGATCAGGTCGTACCGTTCGGCGTCATCTGTAGAGGAAACGTCGTAGAACAGAACGATGTTCAAATCGGTCTTTTGGCGGTATAATTCCCTGAAAAACTCCGGAAACCGCACTTCAAAACAAATCCGGACACCGATTTTCCAATCGCCCAGATCAAAAATACCGTCCTCTTTACCCTCTGTGAAGTTCTCTCTGTCCCAACCCCACAAAGCACGCTTGTGATAAAATAACTTTGCCTGTTTGGGACGAAGGATTAGCGCACTGTTATAATGCTTTGCATGCTCCTTAGAAATCGTACCGAGAATCAAACAAACATTGCTTTGGTCAATGAGTGCTTGCAATTCTTGATAAGCCATATCTAACGCACCGAAATCTACAGCGGAAGAGGAGGCCATATCATGCGGCGGATATCCCGTCAGTGCGCATTCGGGAAAAACCAAAAGCCGGATGCCTTTTTCGGATGCATCGATGATTGCGCTTTTTATGGTGTTGAGATTATCCGAAATATCGCCTGTTGCAGCAAATTGGTATGCACCAACTTTCATTTTTTCCCTCCTTTGCGAGCCGAAATTTCATTATGGTGTTATTGCGTGAGATACGCCGAAAGGTCGTTCGGTGCGCGGTCGGCTAAAATATCCGCCGTCAGTCGGCGGACGGTGTATTCCTCGAAGGCGTTGCGGATACCGTCTGCATCTCCGGAAAGATAGTAGGAGCGGTCGATGCCGGGGTACTCCGTATCGGCGGCGAGGATCTCCGCACGGTGGCTTTCCGTAAACGGGCGGACGATGTGGTGGAGGAACTCGTGGATCACGGATTCCGCGCGGAATTCACCGGCGCTGAACACAAACGTGTCGCCGTGCAGGTGATAGTCAGCGGAGTAGGCGCATTTGATCGGCGAGATTGAAAGCCGGATCTTGGCAAACGGCGAACTGTATCGGCTGCGGCAGGTCTCCAGCGCCGAACCGACGGCGGCCAGCTCATCTGCACGGCGCTTACTCTCCGAGGCGAGAAATTCCGCCTCCCATGCGGAGTAACGCGCAAATGCCGGACTTTCGAGCACTTCCGTGAGAGCGGGCGGAAATTTGCCGATCCAGCCCCAAAGCGATGGACCGCGTTCGTGGTCTGCGATGTTTCCTGCCGTCATAACGCGGTCGCGGAAGGCGCCAAAATCGGCGAAACCGCGCTTATCTGCCGTGAGGAAGAAGCAGGCGGTTTCCAAAACTGCTGCCCGCGGCCAGTAGGGGTAGGGCTCGCAGGAAGTCTGGCGGACGGCGGTGAAAAAGGACGGTACCTCGGAAACACCGACAAACGGTGCGAGCAGGGAAGCGTGGGCCTCGCTGCGGCCGAGGGTATGGTATTCGTAGCCGCTCTGCAAAAGGGCGAAGTAGATCGCGGAGATCTCCGGGATCGCCCGCAGCGCAAGCGGCTGTTTGGATATTTCTGCCATGTGCATTCCTTTCTTTGGGCCGATCGGAAAGCGAAGTTTCCCGATCGGTATCCCGTGTCTGTGCGAAAAGGTATCCGATGCGTGAGTGGGAGAACATATCATAACACGGTCGAGGTCGTTTGTCAAGCCGCAAAATGAATAGAAAAACGCCGGGACTTTCGGAGAGAAAGTCCCGGCGAAACTGTTTACAGGGCGGCGTTGATGATCTCGGCGATCTCGTTGCGTTTCTCGTCGGTCCAGTCGGGCTGCACCCAAAGGTAAGCCGTGCGGGCGAGGTAGTCGAGGGTCTTCGGACACATATCCATCGTGTAGTCCATCTGCAGGCCTTCGTTTTCCTTCATCTTGTAGGGGTCCATGGCCGGGTGGAGCGCACCGCGTTTTTCCATGATCTGCGTCCAGTTGGTGTAGACGTGCTTGCCCGTGTCGATCGGGATCGTGATATCGACACCGCGTTCTTTGCATTTTGCGGCAAACGAACGGCACTCGGCCGCCGTTTCAAAGCGCAGCGCCAGCGTGGTCGCGCAGTCGCCTTGCGCATCGTGCGAAGGGGCAACGACGGCTTTGTCGCAAAGCGAATCGATGAGGGCGAATTTCTGCGTGTGCAGATCGGCCAGAATGCCGGGCAGCTTCTTGAGCTGTTCGCGCATGATCGCGCCGATGATGTCGGAAACGCGGAATTCCGTGCCGCCGAAGAGCGGTTCGGAGATGCCGTTGAGCTGATCGCCGAAGAAGGCGACGGCGCTGGCATCGTGGTAAATGAGACCGCGCTCAAAAATCTGACGGTTATTCGTGACGAGCGCGCCGCCTTCGCCGGCGGTCATGACCTTAAAGTAGTTGAAGCTGTGGGCGCCGGCATCGCCGATCGCGCCGAGCTTTTTGCCCTTGTATTCGCCGCCGACCGACTGGCAGGCGTCTTCGATGACGGCAATACCGTGCTTGGCGGCCAGTTCGCAGAGACCGTCCATGTTGCTGGGGAAGCCCTGAATGTGCACCGGGATGATCGCCTTTGTGTGGGCGGAGATCTTTTTAGCGGTGTCTTCGACGTCGAGGGTCAGCGTTTCGTCGACTTCGGCGATGACCGGGATCGCGCCGACAGAGGTGACGGCCAGAGCCGTAGCGATATAGGTGTAGCCGGGAACGATGACTTCGTCTCCGGGGCCGATGCCGAGGCCGATCAGGGCGGAGGTGATCGCCGCAAAGCCCGACGACATCAAAATGCAGTAGTCGCTCTTGAGGTGCGCTTTCCATTCGTTTTCAAAGTTGAGCACTTCACGGCCGCTGCCGTTGATCTTGAAAAAGTCCTTGGAGTAGATCGCGCGGGCGACCGCGTCGATTTCTTCTTTGCCGATGCGATACATAAACTGTTTCCTCCGTTAGCGTATTTTATTTTGTATGTTCGCGGATGATCCGCATGTTTTCGTCGATGATGTGCTGGTCGGTGTTGGATGCGAGCGGGAACAGATGGCCGTATAGAAAACAGCCGACTTCGTAGCCGCCGCGGCAGAGCTGATCCTCCGACGGGAGGTAGAGGTTCGAGCCGTTGGTGTTGGAGAGACTCAAAGTATAGGGATACGGCGAGTAGATGCGCAGGCGCATGACGATCTCCGAGAACATCTCGAAGGGGAAGGGAATGAAGATCACGTCGCCCAGCGAAATGAGCGTCTGGGGGAAAGTGAATTCCGTGGGGATCTCGCCGCCGCCGTTTTTCCAGAAGGCCTCGGTCTCTTTGTAGTGCTCGTATTCCAGCTTTTTGAGGTTAAAGAGCGATTCTACGTCGGTGAAGGTCGCAAGCTTTGCCTCAACCTCTTCGAGCGAGGGCATTTTCTGATGCGGCAGATGCACGGTATCGGTGAAGATCCCGAGCTTCCCGGCGTGGTAACCGCCGCGGGCGCGGTAGGCGCGCATCGCATCCATCGCAGCCACGCCGCCGAGCTCTTCGGTATAGGCGATGATGGCGGCGGTCGAACCGTTGGAGTTGCGCGGGCCGACGTCGCCGACTGCGCCGTTCCAAAACGCGGTCAAAGTACGGCTTTCGGTCTGCAAACGGTCAATCATCGGGCCGGACCAGTCGCGGCCGATGCCAGTGTCGTGCCCGGCGGAGGTGCCGTGGCAACCGTAGTGGATGAGGTTCAAAATGCCTTCCTTCGTTTCGGCATTGCGGAAGGCGATCACGGTCATGTTGGGGTCAAAACAGCCGTAGGGGTTTTGCTCGAGGCCGATGGATCCGTCGGGATACTGAATACGGCGGTTGATGCCGACCTTGCTTTCGGTCACGCCGATCGCCAACTCTGCCGGTGCGAGCTTTGCCACCGCTTCGGTCGCAGCTTTGCGTGCAGCCGGCAGGAAGATCCCGTCGAAGTATTCGCGGTCGATCTCGCCCCAACCAGGTGTTCCGGCGAGGTTGGGCGCGGTATGGGTGTGCGTACAGGAGATAAGGATGTGCTCGACAGGGATACCGATGTCAGCGGCGAGGACTGCGGCGAGCTCATCGTTCAGCGCGGTTTGGATATTGCCGATCTCGGTGGTCATCATCAGCGCGGTTTTGCCGTGCTGCGAGAGGGCAAGCGCGGTGACCGAGATCGGATCGTGCAGATAGGTGCTTTTGTGGTTCGGCATGTAACCGTACAGACAAGTGCCGATCGGCGGGGTAGAGTCGGCGCGGGCGGCGCCGGCGAGAAAACGAGTATCCATATAGTCTGACTCCTTTCGCGTACGAATCATTCCCGCTGTGCCCGCAGCTCGCTCGGCGTTGTGCCGTAGGCTGCGCGGATCAGGCGGGAGAAGGTCTTGGGTTGGGCGATACCGACGGTGCGGGCGATCTCGGCGATCGGCAGGTTGGTCCCTGTGAGTAAAAGGCGTGCGGCGCGCATCCGACGGTCGGTCAGGTATTTGTGGAAAGAAACACCGACGGCCTGCTTAAAAAGCTGGCAGAAGCGTGTTTTTTCATACCCGGCAATCGCCGCTGCGTGTTCAAGCGTGATCGCTTCGGGGTATGCTTGTTCCACGTAGGTGAGAACAGCCTGCACGGCGCTGACCGCCTCCAACTGCCGCATCCGTCGGGCTGACAGCGGCGTCAGCTGCAAGGTTTCGGCCATCTTGGCCGCCAAGGCAAACAATAACGAGGAACATTGCAGCCGATGTGCCGGCGACCAATCCGCCGGCGAACCGCTGCGGCGGCCATGAACGGTGAGGGCGAGCGCGATCTCTTCGATCGCCGTGCGGGGATCGTCGGGTCCGATCGCGGCAAACGGCACGACGGTTTGTGCAAACCTGCGGCCGGAAAAAACCGAAAAATCGCCGCCGAGCAGCGAAAAGCCCATCTCAACGACCAAAACCTCGGCCGGTCCGTTGGTTGGCTGCACCGCGTGAACTTCTGTTCCGGCAATAAAAGCTGCACTACGCGGCAGGAGCAAATGGTCGGTGCCGTCGACGGTGATCGTCAGCGGGACGGATCCGTCGAGCAGGTAGAGGATCTCCAACTCTCCGTGCCAGTGTGCGCCGAATCCTCCGCGCATGGACTCGCAGCTAGTGTGAAACGGTGCCGAGCCGATAAACGGCGGCTGATAGATCGGGGTTGCCGTATCGGTTCTTGTGTGCATCCTTCTCACTCCTCTCTCTTTCATTATACAGGAAAATCCTGTTTTGTAAAGCCCGCATCGTCTGAAATCCTACCCAAAAATTGAATGATGCCGCATATTCAATTCGTGGGTAGGATTTTCTGTGTTTTGCCTCTTGCACTTTTTTCGGCTTTCCGTTACAATAACAGTGAACATGAGAAGCTGGGAGAGGTGTCGTATGAAGACTGCACTGCAAGTATACGGTCTGCGTGAATTTTTGGGCAGCGATATGGAAAACGTGCTGAAACGCGTCAAGGAAATGGGATACGACGGCGTAGAATGGCCGTTTTTTGCCGGCCGCACGCCCGAAGAAGTGGTAGCGCTGACGAAAGCGGCGGGGCTGGAGATCTTTTCCGTCCACGTCGGTTACGACGATATCGACGCCTGCGACCGCGAACGGTTGGCGAAGCTGAAGGCCTTGGGCTTTGATTATTTCGTGATCGGCTGGCTGCCGGTCGACCGCTTGCCCGGCGGGCCTCTGTACGAAGAGACTTCCCGAAAGCTCCGCACCTTTGCCGAAACGGTGCGTGAGATCGGCGGGCATCTGCTCTACCATAACCACGATTTCGACCTCGCCCTTGTTGACGGCGGAAAGCGCCGTCTGGATCTGTTGCTTGCCGACCATCCGGCCGAACTGCTGGGTTCCGAACTCGACACCTGCTGGGTCGCTTATGGCGGCGCCGACGTCAATTCGTATCTCGAGACCTACGGTGACCGCGCACCGATCGTCCATCTGAAGGACTACGAGATGGTCGACGGCAAGTTTGAATTCCGCGCCGTCGGTTCCGGCTGTCTGAATTTTTCCGAGATCCTGGCGCGCTGCGGCAAGGTCGAATGGCTCTGCGTCGAGCAGGATGATCCCACGCCGGGCAAAGATGCGTATGCCTGCGCCGAAGAAAGCCTCGTCAATCTGAAAAGCATGTTGTGATCCCCAAACCGCCGAAGCGCAAAGCTTCGGCGGTTTTTCTTGACAAACGAAGCGGGATTTCCTATAATACAGATAAGACGATCTCGGTTTCTGCTGACAAGAGGAGGATAAACGATGAATAACCGCGAATGGTTCAAAGCGGCCGGCTACGGCATGATGGCTCACTGGGGCCTCTACTCGATGCTGGGCGGCGAATGGAACGGGCGGCGCGTGCGCGATTACGCCGAGTGGATCCAAAGCTGGATGCCGATTCCCAACGCCGAATACGGTGAGCTCGCCAAAATATTCAATCCTATCTATTTCAATGCCGACGAATGGATCCGCCTTGCCCGCGACTGCGGCATGCGGTATTTCGTCTTTACCTCCAAGCATCACGACGGATTTGCGATGTTCCATTCTAAAGTCGATTCCTATAACGTCGTCGATGCCACGCCGTTTGGCCGAGACGTCGTCGCCGAACTGGCCGAAGCCTGTTATAAATACGGCCTGAAATTTGGTCTCTATTATTCCCAGGAACTCGACTGGCACCATTTCCACGGTGGCGGCTACGACAAGTTCAGCGGCTGTTCGGGCGTTTCGTGGGACAACAGTTGGGATTTCCCGGAACGCGAAGAGAAGGATTTTTCGATCTGCTTTGAAGAAAAGATCAAGCCGCAGGTCCGAGAGATCCTCACCAACTACGGCGATCTCTGCCTCGTTTGGTTCGACGTGCCGCATACGATCACCAAAGCGCAGAGCTTAGAACTCAACAAACTCGTCAAGACCTATCAGCCAGACTGCCTGATCAATTCCCGCATCGGCAACGGCGCCTACGACTACGTTTCGCTCGGCGACAACGAATACCCGACGGAGTTCAAGCCCACCGAAAACGACGATCCCAACAGCCTCGACGGTATCAAATATTCGCCCTATGGCCTCTACGAAACGGCTGGTACGCTCAATTCGTCGTGGGGGTATAAGTACTACGACCAAAACTGGATCACGCCCGAAGAGATCGTCTCGCGCCGCAAACGCCTGAACGGCATGGGCATCAACTACCTTCTGAATATCGGCCCGGACGGTCTCGGCCGCATCCCGTCGTTCTCGGTCGAAGCGTTGCGCAAGTCTGCCGAGCTTTGGGGAAAATAAGCAGGTTTTCCGATCAGTAGAAAAAAGCATCCTGTTTTTTAACAGGATGCTTTTTTAAAATCTGCCAATTTCTGTTCGGTTTCTGCCAGCTCCGCAAAAACCGGGGCCAGATCTTCTTCCGTCCAGCTGTCCATGCCGGCGGCGTAGAGCGCATAACGGAAAAACCGCCCGAGCGGGGGATTCGGTGCTTCGGTGGGGTGCTGCTGCCGGAATTGTGCGGCCAGTGCGCAGAGCGCGTGCAGAAGCTGCAGTCGTTTTTGCGCCGATGCGGTTTGGATGGTGCGCAGGAGTGAAACGCCATAGTCTTCGGTTCTGCCGCACGGCGCTCCGCAGCGGAAACAATCGGGTACGAGCCGCTGCTTTTCAAAAGCGATTCGCGCGAGACAAGCCTCGTGCTCGGCGGGGCTGCCGTTGGCGGCCTGATCGAGCGAGTGGGCGATCAGGTGGTCGGTTTCGGACGTGAGCAGAAATTCGTTCCCTTCGGTCGCGCGTGCGAGGCCGATGAGTGCGCCGAGCAGTTCGTCGGCGGATCGTCTGGTATCGGCCATCTGTTTAGTCCAAACGCTTGCCGTCGGTCGAGATCGTCGCGATCTGCCACGGGATGAACTTGCCGCTTGCCTGCAGCGCGCGCTTGGTGGCATCCACGATCCCGCCGCAGCAGGGCACGACCATGCGCACGATGGTCACGCTCTGAATGTCGTTTAAGCGGATGATCTCGGTGAGCTTTTCGGCGTAGTCGCCCATGTCGAGCTTCGGGCAGCCGATCAGCGTGATCTTGCCGCGCATGAATTCCTGGTGGAAATTGCCGTAGGCGTAGGCCGTGCAGTCGGCGGCGATCAGCAGATGAGCTCCGTCGAAATACGGCGCGTTGACCGGCGCCAACTTGATCTGCACGGGCCATTGGCGCAGTTCGCTCTCAACGGCCGTGTTCGCTGCCGCTGCCGGACGCTCCTCACGCACGATCGCTCTGGATGCCGTGCCGGGGCAGCCGCAGGGCAGGGGAGCAGCCGGTGTTTGCGCCGCTTTTTCCGCCTTCGCCATCAAAACCGCACCCTCGTCGTAGGCCGGAGCTTCGCGCATTTCAAACGTGATCGCGCCCGTCGGGCACGCGGGCAGGCAATCGCCCAAGCCGTCGCAGTAGTTTTCACGCGTCAGCTTCGCTTTCCCGTGCACCATCTCGATCGCACCTTCGTGGCAGGCCGCCGCACAAGCACCGCAACCGTTGCATTTTTCTTCGTCTATTTTAATGATCTTTCGCAGCATATCAAAAACCTCCGATATTTTTTCGTGTCGCTCTTGCTTTTGTGTCTTTATTATAGTATAATGCAACCAGAAAGTCTGTTGAATTTTCAACAAACGGAGGCTGCATGAAAAAATATTTTGCAATCCTGCGGCGCTGTCCGCTGTTTTTGGGGTTTTCCGACGGTGAGCTTTCGGCGGTGTCCGATTGCCTTGGCGCAGCGGTTTCGTCGTTTGCGCGCGGCGAAACGGTGTTTACCGTCGGCGAAAAAGCCGAGCTGGTGGGGATCGTGCTGCGCGGAGAAGTGCGGATCGAACGCGTCGACTACTACGGCACGCGCACCGTCATCGGCACGGTCGGTGCAGGTGAGCTGTTTGGCGAATCGTTTGCCTGCGCAGGTGTGCCGCTGCCCATCGATGCAGTGGCGGCGGCCGATGCGGAGATCCTTTTGGTCGATTGCCGCCGCCTGCTCACGTCCTGTACCAACGCCTGCGACTTCCATCGCCGCCTGATCTACAATCTGATGCAGATCCTCGCCGCCAAAAATCTCGCCTTCCACCGCAAACTGGAGATCACCTCCAAGCGCACGACGCGCGAAAAGCTGCTCGCCTATCTGCTCTCCGAGGCCGAGCGCCAAAGAACCGCATCGTTTACGATCCCGTTCGACCGCCAGACGCTCGCCGATTATCTCGCCGTCGACCGCAGCGGTCTCTCCGCCGAGATCGGCAAGCTCGTCCGGGAGGGGATCTTAGAAACGCGCAAAAACGAATTCACCCTGCTGAAAAATACGCTCTCTTAATGCAAAAAAACGGAGGAACACCGGATGCGGATCACCGCTCTTTTGGAAAATACGACAACCCGCGCCGATATGGCGGTTGAACACGGCCTCAGCCTGTATATCGAAGCCGCGGGTCAAACGATTTTGTTTGACATGGGCCAAAGCGATCTCTTCGCCCAAAACGCCGAACGGCTGGGGTGCGATCTACGCGCGGTCGATTTTGCAGTGCTCTCCCACGGACACTACGACCACGGCGGCGGGCTGCCGACGTTCCTGACGATCAACGACCGGGCGCCTGTCTACCTCAATTGCCATGCCTTCGGCGAGCAGTATAACGCGAGCGGAAAGTATATCGGTCTTGATCCGCTTCTTGCGCAAAACCCGCGTTTGCGCTTTACCGACGGCGAGACCTCAGTAGCACCGGGCTTTACGCTGCTTGACTGCAACGACCGAACTCGCCGCGGGACGCTCGGCACCTTCGGTCTGACCCGCCGCGAAGGCAATGAACTCGTGCCGGACGATTTCCGCCACGAGCAGTATCTGCTCATCGAGACGGAGGGTAAGCGCGTCCTCATCAGCGGATGCTCACACAAGGGAATCGACGATATTGCCGCGTGGTTTTGCCCGGACGTGCTCGTCGGCGGCTTCCACGTCTCCAAGCTCACCGATCCCGCCGCCTTGTCGGCACTTGCCCGATCGCTCAACTCCTACCCGACCGCCTACTATACCTGCCATTGTACGGGCGTTGCGCAGACGGAGCTTTTGCGCAGTGAGATGCCGCGACTCTCTTATCTCGCCTGCGGCGAAACGATCGAACTCTAAAAAGAGAGGTTTCTTTTGAAAGAAACCTCTCTTTTTTCGCCTATTCGATATCCAATTCCGGCGGTACGTCGATCTCGTCGGAAACGTACTTGCCGTTTTTCTTTCGCTGCCGCACACATTCCGTCAGCAAATACTCGATCTGGCCGTTGACCGAGCGGAAGTCGTCCTCGGCCCATGCGGCGATCGCGGCGTAGAGCTTGGCGGAGAGACGCAGCGGGATCTGTTTTTTCTGGTTATCGTTCATAACTTAATACAAGCTGCCCGAATTGACGATGGGTTGGGCGTCGCGGTTGCCGCAGAGCACGACCAGGAGGTTTGAGACCATGGCGGCTTTGCGTTCATCGTCGAGGGCGACCATGTTGGTCTTTTGCAGACGTTCCAGCGCCATTTCCACCATGCCGACCGCGCCGTCAACGATCATCTTGCGCGCATCGATGATGGCCGAAGCCTGCTGGCGCTGCAGCATGACCGCCGCGATCTCGGGAGCGTAGGCGAGGTAGGTGATGCGGGCCTCCAAAATCTCGATGCCCGCCGCCGCGACCTTCGACTGGATCTCTTCGCGGATGCGGTTGGCAACGACTTCGCTCGAACCGCGCAGGCTGCCTTCGTCGGCCACACCGTCGCCGGTGGTATCGACGTTGGGGGCGACGTCGTAGGGGTAGATGCGGACGATGTTTCTGAGCGCGCTGTCGCACTGGAGCGAGAGGTATTCCTTGTAGTTGTCCACGTCGAAAACGGCCTTGGCCGTGTCGACCACGCGCCAAATAACGGCGATACCGATCTCAACGGGGTTGCCGAGGCAGTCGTTGATCTTCTGGCGGCTGTTGCTCAGCGTCATCGCCTTCAAAGAGAGCTTTTTCGAAACGAGTTCGACCGAGCCCGATTTCGCTTCCGCTGTGCGAACGGCCGGGGCGGATTCGACGTCACCGCTCTGGCTCAAGCGCGTTTTTGCCGCCGGATTGACCGCCACGCAGAACGGATTGACGAAGTAGAAGCCCGAATTCTTCAGCGTGCCGACGTATTTGCCGAAGAGCGTTAAAACCAAAGCTTCCTGCGGCCCGATGATCTTCAGACCCAAAACCGGCAGCCAACCGATGCACACCCATGCAATGCCGACGATGAAGAGGAACGGTGTGCCGTCCGCTTCGATCAAAATCGCTCCGGCGATGGTTGCGGCGATGGCGGCGAGATAGAGAACGATCGTCGTAAGCATCACGAGCATGCCGTTTTTCTTTTTGCTTAAAATGATTTCCTGCATAATAACACTCCTTTATTTGTCTGTTGAAAAGTATCTCTCTGATATCTTTATGATATCACAAAGGAGAGGAGATGTCAAGTCTCTCTGCGAAAAAAACGTGGCATTGCGCTTTTGCCGCGTTTGTGGTATCATATTGTCAATACTTCGTTTGCTGCCAAGGAGCCGCCTATGCCGAATATCATCCCGATCACCGATTTTGCCGATCCCGCGCTCGACGTCTATGCCCGAACGTCCGAGGTTCAGCTCTTAAACCGCTTTGACCCGGCCAACGCGATGTTCATCGCCGAAAGCCCGAAGGTCATCGAACGCGCCCTGAATGCGGGTTACGAGCCGGTTTCGTTTTTGACGGAGGCGCGCCACGTCGAGACGCAAGCGCGCGATCTGATCGCCCGCTGCGGCGAGATCCCGGTTTATGCGGCGGAACTTGCGGTCTTGACCGAGCTGACGGGCTTCCAACTCACGCGCGGTATGCTGTGCGCGATGCGCCGCAAGCCGCTAAAGAGCGTGGCGGAGGTCTGCGCGGGGGCGAGAAGGGTGGCCGTGCTGGAAAATATCATGAACCCCACCAATATCGGCGCGATCGTCCGCAGCGCCGCCGCTCTCGGTATCGACGCGCTGCTTTTAACGCCGGCGTGCAGCGATCCGCTCTACCGCCGCGCGATCCGTGTGAGCATGGGCACGGTGTTTCAGATCCCGTGGACCTTCCTTCCGGGCGATACCGATTCCCACGCCGGCGCCGAACTTGCGCCGCTCAAAACGCTTGGCTTCCAAACTGCGGCGATGGCACTCTGCGACGATTCCGTCTCCATCGATGATCCGGCACTCAACGCCGCCGAAAAACTTGCGATCGTGCTTGGCACCGAAGGCGATGGCCTTGCGGCCAAAACGATCGCCGATTGCGATTATACCGTGCGCATTCCCATGTCCCACGGTGTCGACTCCCTGAACGTCGCCGCCGCCAGTGCAGTGGCGTTTTGGCAGTTGGGGCGACGATAGAATCACAGAAAAAAGAAACAAACTCGTTGTTGTTTTGAAGGTCGAAAAATCCCCTGCCGGATATCGATATGTTGGATATCCGGCAGGGGATTTGGTATCAGAGTATTTGGTAGGAGCAGTCGACAACGCGATATCCGAACTCTTGCGAGCAAAATGTCCCACACCGATTTTGAGGAGGAGTTTGTGGCGTTTGAAGGTCATCAATCGGCAGTACTCCCTGTGCAAGAGCTTCATTGGTAACGAATGCAAATGCATAACGGTAGAGTTCTTCGGTCTGAAAGGATGGAAGCAAAACCGTAGATACACAATTATTCACGGCAAAGCTGTGGACACGCTGAATGGCACCGTCGCTGACGCCGATGATACGGCCTTGATAAAAAATACCAAACGAAAAAACCGAGTGTTCGTTGTTGCCGAGGATATCTCGTTGGTATAGACCGCGTCTCAGATAATTTTGCCGTGAAACGTTCATGCCGCTTTGCTGAAAAAAGCTTTCCAGTTGATGCAAATCTTCGTATAATAGTGCGCGCATTGTTATACCTTCCGGCGGGGTCGGTAGCCCCGTAAACTCCGTACAGACATAAGTCGATTCGACGACGATATCGCGTGGTGAAATCCCCGCAGCTTGCAAGTGTTGGTGAACAGTGTCGGGCTGGTCGGTTGAATGGATTACCGGGATAAATGGGTCACGATCCAGTAACTTAAGGTATTCTATGGTCTTTTCCCATTCGCTGCAGATAATTTGCCCCTCGATTTTGCCATCCCATTCGGAAAACCAAACGAATCCTTGGTGAGTGTCTGCGCCTCGATACAAAGCTACTCCGCCGTTTATGTGAAAACACGCCGCAGTATATCCGTATCGTACGGCGTTTTGGCTCAACAAGTCGTCAATGACGGCATCCGTGTCGGCAATTTTCCAATCCGGGAAGATTTGAAGCAAGCGTGCGGTAAGTGTTTCGTGCTGGAGTTCTCCGTAGCACGTTTCTTTGGCTTCGTTGGCTTTGCGGTATTCGCTTGGTGAAACGCCGTACTGTTTCTTGAATGCGCGCGAAAAACTTTCGTGCGTTTCGTATCCGCAGTCAAAAGCAATCGTCAAGATGTCTTTTTGGCTGACTCTGAGCAGACGGGCCGCATTTTTTAACCGACAGAACCGTACGTATTCCATTGTGTGAAACCCGGTGTGAGCAAAGAACAGACGGTTGAAGTAGTCGATAGAAAAACCGGCATTTGCGGCAATCGTTTCTGTTGTTAGGTTGCTTTGCGTACAGCTGGTTTGGATATAGGCAACTGCGTTCGTAATCAGTTCAAAATTGTCCATAGGTTCACCTTTTCTAATTCCTGCTTTTGTTGTCGCACAAACAGTATACCATAAAAATCAGGGTATGTCTTGACTGAAAACGACTCTCTTTCAGCGAGAATGGGCCAAATTTGTTTCATAACGGAGAATGATAAAACCGCGGAGCCGGTCTTTGGCCAAAGACCGGCTCCGCAGTTTTTTTAGGGGATGATCCGAATCTCAATCTGTTCGGGTCTGCAGTTTAGTTCGACTGTTTGGGTGGCTTCGGGGTTGTTGGGGAGTTCGGCGAGAACCTGACCGTCGCCGAGAATCGAAAAACCGGCAGCTTTTAGGTCTTTGGTCTTTGTGAAACAGACAATACTCCGGCTGTTTTCGACGGGAACCTGGAAAACGTCGCAGATCGGCTCCTCGCTTACCGTTGCCGGAACGACCGTAAAGTCGCCGTATACCCGGAGCGTACAATATTCTCCGCCCAAAACAGAGAAGAATACGTCAGAACCTTCCACGCGCAGAGATTCCCGTTCCTTGCCGTGGAGCGTGGTCAGCACCGCGCGGGTCGGCGCAAACGGCAGCGTCAGCTTAACGTTTTCCTGCGGCTTTCCCGATTCTTCCGCAAATCGCAGCAGCAGAGAATGCGCTCCGTCGATCCGGCAGCTCATCAACCGTAGTTCTTTATCCAAAGTCAGCCGCGGGATTTCGCGGAGATCTCCGCAGAGCACGGGCTGCGCGAGCGCACGGCTCCATTGCGGCAGCGTGTCTTCGCAGTGTCCGGCATACGGCAGGAGCGTCAGACGGTAGGTGCCGGCGCAATCTTCCGGTGCGCAGAAATTCAGGTTGTTGGTGCGGTTGGATGCGGCGTACAGGTAGAGGTGGGACTTCGGATATTCCGGCCTGCTGAGGAATTGATTGTAGTTGATTTGTGAAAAATGGAATACCGGCATATCTTCCGAACGAACGCCGATGCCCCCGGTTTCGCCTTCAACGGCCACCCATTCTTCCGCAATCGAGAAATCCAGCGGGCACACATTCATTTTTTCGTTGGCGCTGTGCGCCCGACCGCCTGCCAGTTGGGTGTAGAATTGGTGGTTTTTGACGGCAAAGGGAAAGGCGAAGAAAATGTTTTTCTTGTACCGGTCGTAGTAATCGCCCATCAACCCGGTCGCATCGGAGAACTGCAAAAGGATGTCGATATCCGGGGCGTGTTTGTAGAAAACAAACCGGGCGGATACGTCGGCACCGCTCTGCTCTTCGTAAGCCTTGCGGGTGATAACAAACGCCACTTCGCCTTCTTCCACGGCGAACTCCCGGCATTTAGCGACTTCGTAAGAGAGGTCGCGGCCGGTTTTCGCTTCCGTTACGACGTAAACGTAATCACCGATCCCATAAGGTGCAGCCGGATCGATCAGCTCTTTCCCGTTGGTTTTGTCAAAAATACTGCAGATCTTCTTGCTGACCTTGTCGATAGAAACGCGGTAGTAATCTGTTTCAAATGAGCCGCTTATCGGACTGGCGGGGATGAGCGGCGTTTGGCGAATACCGAATTGTTTTAATTCCATGGGAGCGAAGGAAACGGGCTCGGTGAGAAGCTCGTTGCCCACTTGCTGCACGGCAAGCCCGTCCGGGATAAGAGCGGCATCCAATCGCAGAGGCGTTCTGCGGGATGTGGGAAGGGGATTGCGGAGACCGAGCATCTCACCGGGAGTGCCCAAAACCTCGGCCAGCTTTTCGTCGGCGATCGCAAGTGCCCGTTCGGCAGAGTGCTTTTTTACGTAAGCCAGATTAAACCGATGCATTTTCTGCGGGTGTTTGGAAGAAGTCGCCCAGCAATGCTCGTCGAACAGACAACCGTACCGCGTGATTTTTCGGAAGGCTTCCGCGTCGTAGGGCTTTCCCTGTACGGCCGACAGCGCGGAAAGTGTTTCCGCCGTGATCATTTTTCGCATCGCCCGGCGTTTTTGAGACATCCACAACGGCGCGATGGTGGCAAAATCGCCCCACTGATCGGTGAGATCTCCGGAAAATGACGGCAGCCGATCTCCGCTCTGCTTCTCGATTTCCGCAAACATGACCGAAGGCAGCTCCATGGAGAAATGGGGGTACTTCCACTTTTTGTTCATGTAGTCGCAAACCGTCAGCAGCATGGTCGTGGGTTTTTCGCGGTCGTCGTAGAAGCTGTAAGGCAAAATGTCGTAGGGGGCGTTTCTGAGCGGCGTCAGAATGTCGGTGATCGCGGCTTCGGTTTTCAGGGCCTTGGATTCGTCGAAGAAGAAGGTACCCTCGGGATACTGGCGGTTGGTATCGCACCAGATCCCGCCCAAACGGCCGCGATACCCGACCTGATACCATCCGAGCAGGCTGTCTTTGCCGTTTTGAGCCGACCAGCGAAACACCGGCGGAGGATTTCCCTTGAGATCCGGCTTTCGGAATCCTCCGTTTTCCAAAACGCCTACGTAGCGGATGCCTTGGCCGGCGTAAGCGGGAATCGTTTGCCACGAGGCACCGGAAAGATCTGTGAAGACGGCAGCGGTCGGGGTAATTCCCCAAGTTTCAGCGGCATGGACCGTGGCAAAGCTCACACCGCGAATCAGCTGCTCGCCTTCGGCCCAGTGCGTGTGGTACCCGCAATGGATGGCGTTCAGCTCGATTTTTTTCTCCGCAAACAGGCGGCGCAGGCGCTCGCATTCTTCTGCCGTGGCATAGCGTTGGAATGCCTCCAGCCACCAAACGTGCTCGATCATGTAGCGGAAGCCTTCGTGCTGCTCGCACAGCTGAATAGCCTCCATCAAAAACTGATAGGATTCGTATTCCAGCTTGTTGACCCATGCGCAATAACCAATGTCTTCGTGCGAGGAATAAACGAGCCCGATGCGCCATCTTTTCGGGGGATGCAGAGAAAACGCGGATGTCACGGGAGTATCTTCAAACGGCGTGACCGTGACCGTACACTCACATGATTCCGTCGGTACGGGAATCAGCACGGAAAAGAAGACCTGAAACATCGGCCCGTCGTACAAAATCGTGTCGCCGACGGCGATCGTGACCCGGAACGGATTGCAGAAATCCCAGTCGGTGACCAAAATCTGCACCTGGTTTTGCTCGTCGTGGGTAATAAAGGGCGTTTGTCGAAATGCAGCGATTTTCAAAAATATCACGCTTCCTTTCTGAAACCTTGCACCGTACCTTTGAAACAACGATTTGCGTCAAAAGTACGGTGCAGGGTTTTGGCAGTTTGAGCAGAGCTACTTGCTGGTTTCGGCGATGAAGAGGTCGATCTGATCGGTGATCATTTTCAGGCTCGTGCGCCAGAAATCGGGCTTTGTGAGGTCGATGTCGGCGATGGCCGCGACGTCCTCGACGGTGTTGACCGTGGTCGCCTTCAAAAGGGCACGGTACTTCGGGAGGAAGGTATTGCCTTCTTCGAGGTATTTCGCGTAGAGGCCGCGCGAGAAGAGGCCGCCGAAGGCGTAGGGGAAGTTATAGTAGCTCAGGCCGGCGCTGTAATAGTGGCTCTTGCAGCACCACATGTACGGGTGCAGGTATTCGGGATCGAGACCGTCGCCGTAGGCTTCTTTCTGCGCCCAAAGCATGATTTCTTCCAGATCCTTGGCAAAGAGGAAGGTGTTTTTGCGGCGGCGTATCACTTCGTCCTCAAAGAGGAAGCGCGAGTAGATGTCGACGATGATCTGCGTGCAGTCGGAGATCTGGCTTTCGATGAGCTGGATCTTTTCTTCGCCTTCGGTCTTTTCGATGGCATCGTTGACGATGATCAATTCGTTGAAGTTGGAAGCCGTTTCGGCCACGGGCATCGTGTAGCCGGTATTGAGCGGGCGGTGATCCTGGATCTGCTGACCGTGGTAGGCGTGACCGAGTTCGTGCGCCAACGTGACGACCGAGCCGAAGCTGCCGGAGAAGTTGGTTAAAATGCGGCTCTGGCCGATGAACGGCAGATTCGAGCAGAACGCACCGCCGACCTTGCCCGCACGCGGGAAAAAGTCGATCCACTCTTCGCGGAAGGCTGTGTCGACCATTTCGGCGAGGTCGGGCGCGAACGCCGCAAAGTGCTCAACGAGGTATTTGTGGGCTTCCTCGGCGGTAAAGCTCGTGCCGCCGGCCTTGCCCATCGGTGCCAAAACGTCGTACCACGGAAGGCCGTTTTCGTGGCCGAGGAGCTTTGCCTTGTGCTTCAGGTAGGCGCGGAATTTCGGCATGGCTTCGCGCATCGCATCCAGCATTGCATCCAGCGTGGCTTTTTGCATCCGCGACTGCTCCAGCGTCATTGCCAGCGGGTTTTCGTAGCCGCGCAGCTCTGCTTCGGTGTTGACCTGCGCTTTGATGCTGTTTAAGGCAAACGAAATCGCATCGCGGATCTTTGCGTAAGCGGCGAGCTCAGCTTCGTAGGCTTCTTTGCGCTCTTGGGCGTCGTCGCTGTCGGCAAGACCGCGGATCGCGGAGAGTGTCGTTTTGCCGCCTTTGTAGTCGACCTCAACGGTGGCGGTCAGATAGGAGAACAGATCGCCCCATGCGCGGCCGCCGGAAATATTCATCCGCGCCATCACGGCTTCGGCCTCGTCGCCGAGCTTGTGGGCGGCAGCAGAACGCATCCGTTCAAAATAGAACGTATACTGCGCCAAAAGTTCGTCGCCGGCCACGATTTCATCGAGGTTTTCGATCGAACCGACGTACTTCTGGAACATCGACGATTCCTTCGCCGTGCTCGCCATCAACGTCTGGATCTTCGTCATATAGCGCGAGACCTCGGTGTCGTTGCTGTTGGCCGAACGGCGCAGGCTGAAGTAACCGCTCACGCGGCGCACCAAAACCGTCAGTTCTTCGTTCAACGCGACGACCGCCTTGAGCTGGCTGCACGGATCTTTTGCCGAGAGCGAACCGATCGTCTGCTTGTAGGCGGCGACCAACTCTTCCAAACGCTGCATATCGGTTGCCAGCGCGGGATCGTCCGTCCCTTTATAAAGCACGTCCAAAGACCATTCCTGATACATTTTGTCACCAATCCTTCCTAGTATTTAAAATATTTTTAATTTTCGGGTGGTTTACAGTATTATACCATGTTTATGCGCCCAAAGCAATATTGACAAGCGGCAGAACAATGTGGTATCATAGCAAAAACGGGGATAATGGGAGGAATTCATTTTGGATACGATCAAACTGAACGCAAAAGCGGTAAAAATGGTCGCGCACCGCGGCCTGAGCGGACTCGAACGCGAAAACACCTGCCCGGCGTTTGTCGCCGCCGCCAACCGCAGCTATTTCGGCATCGAAACCGACGTCCATAAAACTGCCGACGGAAAATTTGTCATCATCCACGACGAAACGACCGAACGCGTTTCTCTGGGGAAGGTGAACGTCAACGTCGAGGAAGAACCGTATGCCGCTGTCGCCGATCTCGTGCTCCCGGATCTCGACGGCTCGACCCACCGGCAGGATATCCGCATTCCGCTACTTGCCGACTACGTTGCGATCTGCAAAAAATACGAAAAGGTCTGCGTTTTAGAGCTGAAAAATGCCTTTCCCGAAGACGATATCGAAAAAATCATCGCCGAGATTGGTAGTCTCGGCTACCTCGACGGCGTGATTTTCATCTCGTTTGACTGGCAGAACTGTGTTACGCTGCGCAGGCTGCTGCCCGAAGCGAAGATCCAATGGCTGACTGCAAGCGACGTGACTGCCGAAACGATCGCTGCCCTCGTGGAAAACCGCCTCGACCTCGATATTCACTACAAGCGCCTGACCAAAGCGGTGGTCGAAGACCTGCACAAAGCGGGGATCGCAGTCAACTGCTGGACCTGCGATAAGCTCGAAGATGCCGAGGCGCTGGCGGCAATGGGTGTCGATTTTATCACTTCGAATATTTTGGAATAACAAAGAAATGCCTTCTGTTCAAGGACAGAAGGCATTTTTACGTGTTCAAACAGGGTTAGCGGAAGGTACACGGATGGTGCGGAACATCGCGTTCGTGGATCACCGATTCGTAGAGCCGCCAGCCTCCGGCCAAGCTCGCGCTTTCCAATCCGGCACCGGCGAGGATGCGGTGGGCAAGGTAGCTGCGGAACCCGCTGTGGCAGTGGACGAAGACCGGTTTATCCGCAGGGAGTTCGCCAAGGCGGGAACGAAGCTCGTCGAGCGGGATGTTGACGAATCCGTCAATGTGCCCGCCGGCAAACTCCGCCTCTGTGCGCGTATCGAGCAGGGTCACGCTGCCATCTCGCGGGAGCGCGGCTACGTCGTGCCAGAAAAACTGGCGGAGCGTGCCGTTTGCCACGTTTTCGGCGACGAACCCGACCATGTTGACCGGATCTTTGGCACTGCCGTAAGGCGGAGCGTAGCAGAGCTCCAGCTCGGCGAGGTCGGTGACCTTCGCGCCGAAACGGATCGCCGTGGCGATCACGTCCATCCGTTTGTCCACACCGTCAAATCCGACGATCTGTGCGCCGAGGAGGCGCATGGTACTCTTTTCCCACAACGCCTTGACCGACATCGGCCGTCCGCCGGGATAATAGGAGGCGTGGGAGGCGGAGTAGGTATAGGTTTTGTCGTAGTCGATCCCGGCCGATTTGGCTGCAGCTTCGTTTAGCCCGGTCGTGGCGACGGTCATTTCAAACAGCTTGAGCACGGCCGAACCCTGCGTTCCTTCGTATTCGCTGGGGATTCCGGCGATATTGTCGGCGGCGATCCGGCCCTGCTTGTTGGCCGGGCCGGCCAACGGCAAAAACGCGGGCGCCTGCGTGAGGAAGTTGCGAACTTCAACGGCATCGCCCACGGCGTAGATGTTTGGTGCGCTCGTGCGCATATGGCGGTCGACGAGGATGCTGCCGCGGTCGTTGACAGCAAGCCCGGCCTTTTGCGCAAGCGTGCTCTCCGGCCGTACACCGACGGCGAGTACGACCAGATCGGCCGCCAACGCACCGCCGTCATCCAGTAAAACGCGCCGCTCTTCGATCGCCGTTACGCTGCTTTGCAGATGGAGCCGGATGCCCTTGGTACGGAGGTACTGGTGTACGTCCGCGGCCATATCGAAATCGAGTGGAGCGATCAGATGGTCGCTGCGCTCTACGATCGAAACGGTAAGCCCGGCGTGGTGCAAGTTTTCTGCCAACTCCGCACCGATATAACCGCCACCTACGATCACGGCGGAGCGGGGCTTGGCCGTTTCAACGTAGTGCTTGATGCGGTCGGTGTCGGGGATCGTGCGCAGGGTGAAAACGTGGGCGAGACCGGTTCCCGGAATCGGCGGTACGATTGGTGCCGCGCCGGGTGAGAGGATCAGATCGTCGTAGGCTTCTTCGTAGGATCTCCCCGTGCGCAGGTCGAGGACGGTAACGGTTTTACGCGCCGGATCGATCGCAGTCGCCTCGCTCAGGTTGCGCACGTCCACGCGATACCGCGTCGAAAAACTCTGCGGGGTCTGCAGCGTCAGCGCATCGCGCTCGGCAATGGCTCCGCCAATGTAGTAAGGCAGACCGCAGTTTGCAAACGAAATATATTCTCCGCGTTCCAAAAGGACGATCTCTGCCGATTCGTCCAGTCTGCGCAATCTCGCGGCCGCCGTTGCGCCGCCGGCCACTCCACCGATGATGATCGTTTTCATACCATGCACCTCTCTTCGATTGATGTGTTTAGTATATACCTTTTTACCGCATTTTTCCGTGATGCAGTCACATTGTCAGGCATTTTTGAAAAAACAACCGACGGAACGCTGTCCGTCGGTTGCGGTAAACTCAAAGCAGCTTCGCGCGCAGTTCTTCGCCGCTCATGGGGCTCAGGTAGGCCGGAGCAATGTCGAAAACGGTCTTGCAGCCGGTCGCGCCCTCTTTGGCAAGCCGCGCAACGGCGCGGGCGTAAGACGCGATAACGCTGGCGGTGAATTCGGGATTGGAGTCGAGCTTCAGGCTGTATTCCACGAGGTGCGAGTGCTCGTTATTCCAACCGGTCTTGCCCGAGCGGATCACGAATCCGCCGTGGGGGATACCGCTGTGGTCGCGCACGAGCTCTTCCTTCGAGATGAAGTGCACGATCGTGTCGTAATCGGCGAAGTAGTTGGGCATGGTTTTGATCTCTTCTTCGATCCGCGCCGTGTCCGCACCCTCCTTGGCGACGACAAAGCATTCTCTTAGATGCTTTTCGCGCGTGGTGAGCTCGGGGTTATTTCCGCTGCGCACGGCATCCAGCGCGGCGTCGATGGGGATCGTATACTGCTTGGCGTCCAGAACGCCGTCAATGCGGCGGATCGCGTCGGAATGGCCCTGGCTGACGCCCTTGCCCCAGAAGGTGTAGTCCTTGCCGTTGGGCAAGATCGCACCGGCGTAGAGGCGGTTGAGCGAGAACATCCCCGGATCCCAACCGCAGGAGATCAGCGCGACGTGGCCGCTTTCACGCGCGGCGGCGTCGACGTTGGAAAAGTGCGCCGGGATCTTCGCGTGGGTATCGTAGCTGTCGACCACGTTAAAATACTGTGCGAATTCCGGGGTTTGCCGGGGCAGGTCGGTGGCGCTGCCGCCGCAGAGAATCAAAACGTCGATCTCGTCGGCGTGTGCGATCGCGTCGTCGGCGCGGTAAACCTTGACGCCCTCCGTGAGCACCTTGACCGTTTCGGGCGGTCGGCGCGTAAAGACGGCGACCAATTCGAGGTCATCGTTTTGCTTGACGGCGCATTCGATCCCCCTGCCGAGATTGCCGTAGCCCATGATGCCGATTCTTGTTTGCATCGTAATCCTGCCTCCTTGAAGAAAACTGTTTCCGTATATATTGTAACAGAAAACGGCGCAAATTTCCACTCCGAAATCTACGGAATCGCTTTTTCGATGGCCAAAAAAATTGTCGACCCTGACAAATCGTAGACAAGCGGATACCCATGTGGTATAATACCAAAAAACGAGGAGGGAATAGGATGGAACGAAATTATAGTGCCGAAACGAAAATGCTGGCCGGATTCCCTGAGATCCGCCGTCTGGGAGCCGTGAGTGGCAACGGCGAATCGTCGCCGTTTCTCTGGCGGGGACGGATGATGCGTCTGGAACTGGTCGACCCTTCCCGCGGCACCGATCCGTCGATCACGGCGACTGCGATCATCCGCGACCGCCAAAGCGGTGAGATCCTTTCGCATTTTGGCGAAGGGTGTTACTATTTTTCGCTGTATACCGAGGATGATATCGTCTATGTCCTGGGTACGAAAAGCAAGCCGCCGATGCTCTGCGGTGATACGATCCTGCTCTTTGAGAGCCGTGATCTGAAAACCTGGTCGAGCCGTGAACTTTTTTCACGTCCGGGGTGGCAGTATTTCAATACCTCCCTGACCAAAGGTCCGGATGGCTACCGTCTGCTTTTGGAAGCCAACGAACCGCGCGAACTCGTGGGCGTGCCGTTCACTTTTTTCTTTGCATCCTCGCCCGATCTCGTTTCCTGGACACATTTGCCGCCGGAAACAGCCTTTTCAAAACACCGCTATATGGGCGGGCCGTGGATGAAATACAGTCGTGGTTGGTACTATGTGATCTCCGTCACCGAGCTGCCGTGCCAACGCTATTCGAATTACCTCTACCGTACGCGCGATTTTATCGAGTGGGAAGTGGGATTCTATAATCCGCTGCTCTCGCCGTGCGAGGCCGATCGCCGGATATCGCCGATTGCCTGTGACAAAAAAAGTGGATGGATCGACGGTGTGCGGCACGGATTTCTCTCCAGCAGCAGCGATATGGATCTCTGCGATTGGCCAGAGGAAGGCAAAACGCTGATCACCTATAACCTTGGCAACCAACTGGGGTTTTACTATCTCGCCGAAGCCGAATACGATGGCTCGCTCGACGATTTTTTGGAGCGAAACTTCCGCTGACCTATTTGAAAAATAACAAAGGGTGACCGAATGGATCTTCGGTCCCCCTTTGCGTTTGTTTTTAAGCAATACCGTACATCAGCCACAGATAGATGTAGGCCGGGATGGTAGCCGCCATCGTGAACGGAATGCCGATCTTGAAGAAATCGGCGTTTTTAACCGTATAGCCTTCTTTGCGGAGGATCCCGATTCCGGCGATGTTTGCGGAAGCACCGATGGGTGTGCAGTTGCCACCGAGTGTTGCGCCGGAGAGAAGTCCGAAGTAGAGAACGGTGGGATCGATCTGCAAGGCGGAGGCGAGTCCGCCGATGACGGGGATCATCGTTGCAACGTAGGGAATGTTATCGATAAACGCGGAAATCAGCACGGATGCCCAAACGATCACCGTGTAAAGCAGGAACACGTTCCCGCCGCCCATCTTTGCGAGGAGATCGGCCGCGGCGGCAATGACACCTTGTTCCGTGATACCGCCGATCATGATGAACAGACCGAGCAGAAGTCCGATCGTCTGGAAGTCGATCTCTTTGAGCGGGGTGATGATCGCCGACAGCTTCTTTTTGCGGACGAAGTTATACACGAGCCCGATCACAAGCAAAACGCAGCAGATCAGTCCGTTGGTGACGTCGGGCTTGTTCGGGATAAAGGACGCGGCGATCAGCAGGATGATCGTGCCGAGCAGCAACACCGTGGGCACGAAATCGGTGACCTTCGTGCGATCCTTGGTTTTGGGGATCGGGGATTTTTCTTTGCGGAACAGGAACAACAGAATAATCGCCGAAAGAACGGCGCCGAGCTCTACCGCAAAGAACATACCGGGTCTGCCGCTGTACCAGAAGAAGTCTGTGAAGCTCAAATCCAGTGCCGAACCGAGCATGATCGCGGTGGTATCGCCGACGAGCGTGGCAGCACCCTGCAGATTGGAAGAAACGGCGATCGCAATAATGAACGGAACGGGATTTGTTTTGAGCTTTTTGCAAATCTCCAGCGCCACCGGCGCGACCATAAGCACCGTCGCGACGTTATCCACAAACGCGGAGATGATACCGGCAAACAGCGCCAGCGAAACTGCCGCCCAGCGGATGTTCGGAACTTTTTCCATGATCAGGTCTGCCAAAAGCTCGGGCATCCTGCTTTCAATAAACAGGGATACGATCCCCATCGTTCCCGCGATCATCAAAAGAACGTTGAAATCGATCGAGCCGAACACGTCGGAGAGCGGGAGCATCCCCGTTGCGATAAAAATAAGTGCCAAAGCAAGCGCGATGTACGGTCGGTATTTGCTGAACACGAGCATCAAAACGTAGGTGACGGCAAATAAAATAATTGCCCAGATCATTTTTTCTTTTCCCCCTCTTGTTCTCTGAAACCGTTTTTAGGTGTTCTTCATGACGATCGAGCCGACGCATTCGCTGACGTGTTCGCAAGCGTCGGCGCAGGCTTCGAGGCAATCGTAGATCTTATACCAGGAAAGCGTTGTGAGAATATCGGTGGAATTTTTCGTCAGCTCGCGCATGGTGGTAAGATAGAGCTTATCGCACTCCTCCTCAACGTCGTTGCACGCCACGATCAGCGGATGCAGCTTTTTGGATTTTTTGAAGTTTTCAAATTCAACCATGATCTCGCCAAGCAAATCGCAGGCCTTGACTAAGAGCTTAGCATATTTGATCGCGGCGGGTTCGATCGACTGGATATTATAAATGTAGAGCTTCTGCAAAACCTCTTCCAACAGGTCGAGCACGGTATCGAGCTGCTGGCTCATCATATCGAGGTCTTCCCGGTCGACCGGCGTGACGAACGCTCTCGCGAGCATCTCGTTCATCTCGTGCTTCTTCATGTCCGCGCTGTGTTCGTAGCTGTGCATCTCTTCGAGCATCTGTTCCAAACGGTTTGCGTCATAGAGTTCCAGACATTCAACCAAATAGGCAGCTGCCTTTTTTGCGAGTGCCGCACACGTTGCGTAGTTTTCAAAATAGAATTTATCGCCTTTTGCCATAATTTTATCCCTTTCTGTTAGTTAAAAATAAGCAAGAACAGCTTTGTTACCAAAAAAGCAAGCAAACCGCATCCGGGGAACGTGAGGATCCAGGTCATCACCATTTCCTTGACGACACCAAAATTGATGGCAGATACGCGCTTAACCGCACCGACACCCATGATCGAGGTGGTCTTTACGTGCGTTGTGGAAACTGGGAGTCCGAATACCGAGCAGAAGACGAGCGAGATCGCCGAAGCGATATCTGCCGAGAAGCCCTGATACTTTTCAAGCTTGACCATGTCCATGCCGACGGATTTGATGATCTTTTTTCCGCCGATCGCCGTTCCGGCCGCCATGATCAGCGAGCAAACGATCATCAACCAGGTCGGGATCGCAAAGGATGCTGCGGCAGTCCCCGTACCTTGCAGGGTGAATACGCACAAGAGGATGATCCCCATGAACTTCTGACCGTCCTGTGCTCCGTGCATAAACGCCATCGCCGCAGCACCAGCGATCTGAGCGCCCTTGAAGAACGGTTCGGTCTTCGGCCGGTTCATCCGATAACAGATCTGTGTGACAAGTCTGCCGATGAGCCAGGCAAGCCCGAACCCCAACACGACGGAGATCACGATCCCAACCAAAACTTTGCTCCACTCGCTCCAAACGATGGCATCGAGGCCGCTCAGCGCCATCGCACCGCCGGTAAGCCCGGCGATCAGAGCGTGGCTTTCGCTCGTCGGGATACCGAATACCCATGCGAGCGTTGCCCATATCACGATCGCGAGCATGGCTGCGCACAAAACGATGATGATGGTTTCACCGGAATTCTCTCCGAAATGCACCATACTCGTAATGGTTACGGCAACCTTGTTGCTGATTTGCGTCATCACGAAAACACCGAAAAAGTTGAAGACTGCGGCCATCAAAATGGCGGCCTTCGGCGGCATACACCTTGTGACAACGCAGGTGGCGATCGCGTTCGGCGCATCGGTCCAGCCGTTGACCAAAATTACACCAAGCGTTAGCAATACGGCGACAAATAACAGCGGATTTGCCGTCATCTGTCTCCAAAACTCTAAAAATTCCATAGGTCGTCCTTTCTGCTTTTTTTCTCTTGCGAGTACCCGGTTTTATCAAGAAACCGACCCTAACCCATTTTATTCTATTATACCATAGGATCGGTAAAGGTGCGGCAAAGAAGGGGCAAGCCGATGCGGCTTGCCCCTTCCGAAATCGGTTATTTATCTCCGTTCATGCGGTATCCTACGCCGAGCTCGTTTGTAATGTAGCTGCTTTCGCCGAGCCGTACTCCAAATTTCTTGCGGATATTCGCCATGTTGACCTGCAGCTTTTTGATTCCGGCATCGCTGGGATACTCTCTCCAGACCGCTTTGATGATCGCCGCGTAGGTCATCATTTTTTCGCAATTTTCGGATAAAAACGCCACGATGTTGTATTCCGTCTGCGTCAGCTTGATTTCTTCACCGGCAATAAAGACCTGACGGGCATCGTAGTCGATCGTCAATTCTCCGACGGCAAATTTGCCGCCCGGCAGATGCCCTTTGTTTGTGCTGTGCCGGCTGTTTCGCAATGCCGTCCGCACGCGCGCGAGCAATTCGTCGGAGCCGAAGGGCTTGGTAACGTAGTCGTTTGCACCCATATCCAGCAGCTTTACCTTTTCGCGCTCCTCGTTTCTGGCGGAGAGGACGATAACGGGTGTAAGTTCTGTTGCCCGGATCTCTTTGAGGAGCGTGCTGCCGTCTTTGTCGGGCAATCCGAGGTCGAGGATCACGAGGTCGGGAACGTGCGATGCGTACATGATTTTGGCGTTTGCATAGCTTTTGGCCGATATGACCTGGTAATCGTTGGCTTCTAAAAGTGCTGTGATAAAATTCAGGATGTTTTCTTCATCCTCCACGAGAAGGATCTTGTATTTGTTGTTATTCATTCGATACTTCCTCTGTCGTCAGCACGAAACGGAAGACGGCGCCTCCGCTTTTGGCGTTTTCCGCGGTAATATCTCCGCCGTGGGCTTTTACAATGGTGGCGCATACCGAAAGACCAATCCCGGCGTTGCGCGACTGTGTGTCTGCGGTGCTCTCGGCTTTGTCGCTATATCCCAGAAAGATGCGGTCAAGCTTTTCTGCCGGAATCCCGCAGCCGTCGTCTGCGATCTCAAAGATCGCCTTTTGGTCGATGACAAAAACTTTCAGCGCAAGTCTGGTAAAGCCCTTGGCATGGTGGATCGCGTTTTCGAGAATATTGAGCAGAACCTGCTCGATCAGGATCGCGTCCATCGGAATGAACACAACGCCGTCGGGAATGTCGAGCTCCACGCGCTGGTCGGGATATCTTTTTTTGAATTTTAAAATCACCGAGTCGATCAGCTCGTCCAAAACCGTAGGCGTCTTGATCAGCTGAACCGTACCGCTGTCGATGCGTGTGATGGAAAGGAGGTTTTCCACCATGCGGATCAGCCACTCGGAATCCTCGCGGATCCCCTTCGCCATTTGCATCCGCTGCGCGTCGCTCAGCTTGTCGTAATTGGTTACGATGGAGGAACTCGCGCCGTATATGGTCGTAAGCGGCGTTCGCAGATCATGCGAGACGGCGCGCAGGAGGTTGGCGCGCATCCGTTCTTTTTCGCTTTCGGCCTCAACACGCTGCCATTCCTTCATTTTGGTGGTAAAAGCGCTTGTAAGGATGGAGATGACCAGCATGATGATGGCGGAAATGATGCTGGACGGCGCTGAAAAATCCGTGTCGAAATACGGATAGGTGAAGGCGTGGTTGATGATGAGCACGCTCAAAATTGCGGAGACGGCACCGTACAGATATCCGTCAGTCACCAAAGAAATCAGGAATACCGAAAAGGCAAACAGGGTGGTGATCTGCTCCCAAACGCTAAACTTCTGAAACAAGAGGCTGATCCCGAAAGATGCCGCAAGGATTAGCACGGTCAAAGCGGCATCGGTGATCCGCTTTTTTGTTGTCGGATGCATAATACCCTCCTTCGTGAGTGACCTTGGCAAACTTCTGCTATTCTATTATTATAGCATGGGTTTGCTTAAGATTTGGCAAAGCATAGCCGGTGACGATGCTTTACCAACCTAATTATATCACGATTGCAATATTTTTCAACCTGTCGTGAACGTTCGAACACGGACTCGCCCGAAACGCGAGTCCGTCCTGTTTTGCACCGAATCCGCGCTTGCAAGGCCGGAAGAAGTATGGTATCATCTTCCCGAAAGGATCCTTTTACAGAAAAGCATTGAGGAGGATACTTATGAAGAATATCATCGGAACCAACATTGCCCGGGCGCGCAAGGCCTGCGGCCTGACGCAGGAGGCGTTGGGAGAAAACTGCACGTCTCACCGCAATCGGTCAGCAAATGGGAGACGGGAGTTTCCCATAAATAAGGATACAGGAATCAATCCACAGACATACATTGCTTACGAAAAATAAAAAATGTATGGAGAATTGATACTATGAAAAAATCCTTATTTGAAAACAACAATCTTACCTACCGAGAGGAAAACGGACGCTTTTACCCTAACCTTGAACTGCCTAAGCAGGCTAATTACA
>SVLQ01000019.1 GCA_015067825.1 Oscillospiraceae bacterium
GGAACTGCTCCCTGCATAAACACCGCACAATGCGGGATAAACGCAGTAACGGCGGATGACTAACCGCCATCCGCCGTTACCGCACCTACATACTGTCAGAAAATGTCCCTATGAACACTAACAGAAAGCTTTCGGTGCTTTTTTGTGAGAGCTTATTCCAGTTCGACCTTGACGGGTTTGCCCGTGGCCATCGATTCGTTGCAGGCCATCGTGAAGGCAACCGACTTAAAGGCGTCGCGGTAGGGCGAACGGATCTTGGAGCCGTCGCCGGAGATGACCGCTTCGATGAAGGTACGGTCGCAGAGGATGCCGGCATCGCCGTCCTGGCGGTACTGCGTGATCTTGGTGTCGCCTTCGATGAGTGCGCCGTCGCCCTTGACGACGAAACCGCCGCTTTCGGCCGATTCAGCCGGGCTGTAGGTGAAAACGTCGAAGCTGCGCAGGATCTTCAGTTCGGCGCGGGTCTCGCGGGCGGAGAAGATGATCTTGGAGTCAAAGCTTTCGCCCTTGGTCGCGTACGAACCGGTGGAGATCGTGCCGATGGCGCCGCTGGCGAATTTGACGATCGTCACCGAGCAGTCGTCGGTGTTGTAGTTTTCCCATTCTTTCACGTAGCCGCGCGTACCGTAGGTGCAGACCTCGACCGGCTCGCCGAAAACATAGCGGATGATGTCGAACTGGTGGATCGTCTGTTCCACGATCTGGCCGCCCGAGATCTCTTTGTTGCGCCACCACCAAACGCCCGGCACGTCGCCGATGCGCGTGCAGTCGATGAAAACGACTTCGTTTTCCTTGCAGAATTCCACGTTCGGCGCGACCAGGTTCGAATAACGGCACTGGAAGCCCGAAGCGGTGATCAGCCCTTTTTCTTCGGCGGCGTCGCGGATCTTGCGGGCGAGATCGAGGTCGAGCGCGAGCGGTTTCTCGACGAAAAAGTGGATGCCGCGCTTGATCGTTTCGAATTCGATCTCGCCGTGGCAGTAGGGCGGAACGCAGATGAACACCATGTCGGGCTGCACTTCGTCGTACATTTCAAGGTAGTTGGTGTAAGCCTTGCCGCAGCCGGCACGTTCGACGAAAGCTTCGGCGCGTTCGGGGATCAGATCGCAGAAGCCTGCCAGCTCGACGATGTCTTTGAAGCCGAGAAAGTGGCTGAGGTGGTATTCACCGATGCCGCCGCAGCCGATCATAGCCAGTTTTTTCATGTTGTTATGCTCCTTTTCTATCATTCATTGGCCGGAGATTCGTCACAGAATCGACGCGATCTCTCCGGCGACTTTGCGGTAGTATTCATCAAAGCTCATCTCGTCGTCGGCTTTGCCGACCTCTGCGGTCAGGTAGCCGTCGAAACCGATGGCGCGCAGCGCGGCGATGATCGCCGGCCAGTTGGCGCTGCCATGGGTGATATCCTCCCACGAACCGCCAGCCGACATGCTGCCGTTGCGCTTGTAGTCCTTGAGGTGCACGAATCCGATGCGTTTCTCCAAAACCTCTACCCATTGCTCCGGCACCGAAAACGCCAGCATATTGCCGAGGTCGAGGTAAGCGCCGATCATCGGCGAGCCGACTGCATCGATCAGCGACTGCATGTCAAACGGCGAGAGGAAAAAACCGTTCCAAACGTTTTCCACGCCGACGAAAATGCCTTCGCGCTCAATCTCTTCGCGCATGCTTTGGAAGAAGGCGATCGAGTTTTCTCTGCCGCTCTTGAGCGATTTGCCGCCGGGAACGGTGAGGACGCCTTTGGCGCCGAGCGCCTTGGCCGCTTCGATCTGCTTTCTAAGCAGGGCGCGGGCGTAATCCCATTTCTCGGGGATACCGCTTTCGCCGCCGGCGAGGGAGGTGGAGATGCTGATGACGGGCAGATCGTACTTCGCGGAAAGCGCGCGGATGGCGGCGTAGTCCGCTTCGGTCGATTCCATGGACAAACCGTGGGCAGATCCGGGGCGGTCGACGTTGAGCTCAATGCCGTCAAAGCCGGCGGCCGATACCGCGGCAAACATTTCTTCGAAAGAGAGCGAACCTTCGACAGTCCATGCATTCAGGGCTTTTTTCATGCGTACCTCCGATCCAAAGGGCGATTTTTGGCGGGATCATGCAAAATCGCCCTTGCTTTTTTCTGATTACAGTATATACTATAAAGAGAGGAAAATCAATGCGCGAATCACGCGCATTTATGGACAAAACGACGGTGAAAGGAGAACGGCTGTGGAGAACCAACACTACTATCTGGTGGATCCGGATGGTTCCGACCTGTGCGACGAAACGGTACCGCTGCAGCTCAACTGCACGGGATACGTTAAAATGACGCGCCCATTCGTGACCGAAAGCGTGCGCCGCGACTGGTATCTGCAGCTGGTGGATGCCGGCGTGCTGCAAACACGCTGCGGTCTGTTATCACCGGGACAGTTTGTGGTCTACGCGCCGCAGACCCCGTACCGCTATACTCCTGCCGCGCCGGAAACGCTCGGATACTACTGGGCGCATTTTACCGGTGCGGCGGTGGCCGGCCTGCTGGCAAATAACGGCATCTCTCCGGGAACGGTGTACACGATCGACGAAGAGCGTATGGCCGTTTTGCGGCGGGAGTTTGGCGGGATGTTCCGCGAGTGCATGCTGCGCCGCGGCGGGTACCAGACGATCGCGGCGGCGACGATGGCGTCGCTGTTGGTGCGGTTGGGGCGTGCGACCGATGCCGCCGACCATGAAAATATGCAGCGCAAACGGCTGGAACGGTCGGTCGCAGAGATCCATAACCACTACACCGAGTCGATTGCCGTGGCGGAGCTCGCGCGGCTCGAGCATCTTTCCGAAAGCCGCTTCCGCGAACTGTTCCGGGCGGCATTCGGCGCCTCGCCCGGTGAATACATCATCGACCTGCGCATGGCGCTCGCCGTCGAGCTGCTGACGAATACCGACCTGACGATTGCGGAAATCGCCGAAAGCTGCGGTTATGCCGACGCGCTCTATTTCTGCCGCCTCTTTTCCCGCAAACAGGGGATCCCACCGGCGCGTTACCGCAAGCGCAGCCGCACCAAAACGACTGAACAAACGGAGGAAACACCGTGAAAAAGATTTGCATTCTCTATACCGGCGGCACGATCGGTATGACGAAAACCGAAAAAGGCTATGCACCCAAACCGGGCTATCTGCGGCAGAAAATGGAGACGATCGACGATCTCTACCACGATTCCTTCCCCGCGTGGGACATGATCGAGCTGTCGCCGCTGCTCGACTCCTCGAATATGACGATCCGCGAGTGGAACCGCGTGGCCGACCTGATCGGAGAGAACTACGACGCCTACGACGGCTTCGTCGTGCTCCACGGCACGGATACGATGGCTTATACGGCCTCGGCGCTGTCGTTCATGCTGGAAAATCTGGCGAAACCGGTGATCCTGACCGGTTCGCAGATCCCGCTGAGTGAGATCCGCAGCGATGCCCGCGACAATCTGATCGCTTCGATTTTGTTTGCCGCGGAAGGGCGCGTCAACGAGGTCTGCCTGTATTTCGGCGGACGTCTGATGCGCGGCAATCGCACGACCAAATATTCCGCCGACGGCTTCGGCGCATTCCGCTCGCCCAACTATCCCTACCTCGCCGATGCCGGGATCGATCTGCGTTACAGCGATATGCTCCTGAACGCACCGTCAAAAGGGGCGTTTGCGGTGCGGCGGCTCGAATCGGTGCCGATCGGCGTCATCAAGGTGTTCCCGGGGATCCAGTTCGAGCTGTTTGCGTCGATCATGACGGAAAAACTCAAAGGCATCGTCATCGAAACCTTCGGCGCGGGCAATATTCCCGGCCACGGCGACGCGCTTTTGCCGATCATCAAAAAGGCGGCGGCAAACGGCACGGTGATCGTGGTCTGTTCGCAATGTCCGCAGGGCAGAGTCGTGCTCGGCGCGTACGAAACGAGCAGTGCGCTCAAGGCGGCCGGTGCGGTCAGCGGCGGCGATATGACCACGGAGGCCGCTGTCGCCAAGCTCTACTATCTCTTCAGCTGCGGCTGCGATGCGGAAACCGTCAAGGCGAAAATGGAAGCGGACTTGCGCGGCGAGCTGACGGAAGCGTAGGACGGAGGGAAACGGATGAAACTGGACCGGCTGATCGGGATCCTCACGGTGCTGCAGCGCAAAGGCAAGGTCACCGCGCCGTACCTTGCCGAGACGTTTGAGGTCTCGCGGCGGACGATCCTGCGCGACGTCGAAACGCTCTCGCAGGCGGGGCTGCCCATCGTCACCGCGCAGGGCGGCGACGGCGGGATCTCGCTGATGGAAGGATTTTCGCTGGATACGGCACTGCTGACGCGGGAAGAGCTGGCGGCGATCGTTGCGGGGCTCGGCTCGCTCGACAGCGTGGCGGCACTTTCCCAAACGCCGACGCTGGTGCGGAAACTCGCTGACCGCGCAGAAAACGAGATCGTGATCGATCTCGCCTCGTTTTATAAAGAAAGCCTCGCCGAAAAGATCGACCTCCTGAAATCGGCGATCCGCGCGCATAAGATCGTGGAATTTCGATATTACTATGCCAAAGGCGTTGCGGAAAAACGCGTGGAACCGTATCGCATCTTTTTCAAGTGGTCGGACTGGTACGTGCTCGGGTATTGCACGGAACGGCAGGATTTCCGACTCTATAAGCTCCAACGCCTGTGGGACCTGCGCGAAACGGCCGCGGGCTTTGCCCCGCGCGAGATCCCGCCGGAAAAGCTGCAGCTCGACGGCGGCATCCGCGACGATTACGTGATCACCGCGCTGTTTCGTCCCGAAGCGGCCTACCGCATCGTGGAGGAATTCGGCCCCTGCGCGTATACGGAGCGGGAAGACGGATTGCTGGAATTTCGCCGCGGCTACAATTCGGCCGAAGCGGCGCTGCCGTGGCTGCTGAGCTTTGGCAGTGGTGTTGCGGTGACCGATCCGCCGGAGCTGGTCGAGCGGATGCGGCACGAGGCGGAACGCATGGCACAAATTTATCGAACATGACAAACTGTTGTCATGTTCTGTGTGGTATCATGGGTGCAGACCGAAACGGAAAGGATGAGACCGCATGAAGGAAATCGACCGCAAAAAGATCCGCAATCTGCGTCTTGCCCGGCAATTTTTGGTGAAAAAAGCCGGGTCGGAAGCGTATTTGGCACTTTACCGCGATCTGCAGCCGGGACAGAACGTTTATTGGAACGGCTTTGGCCAACCGCCGACGCTCTCGTTCCGTTCGGCGTTTGATGATCTCACGTTCAACGCCGAGCGCCAGCGCACGCGTGCGCTGGTCAAGGGGCGTTTTGTCGGCGGAAATCTGGGTTGGATCGTGCGGGAGGATCTGGAGCTCTTTGCCGCACTCTACCGAAAACCGCTGGACGAACCGACGGAAACGCAGCTGCGGCTGCTGGCGGCGATCGAACGCGAACCGCAGACGATCCAAACGCTGAAGGAAGAGACCGGGCTGCTCGTCAAGGAGATCACGCCGGCGCTGCACCGTTTGCAGGAGGCGTTCCTCGTCTACGAAGATCAGTACGACGGGCAATGGGACCGCGGGTGGTACCGCTTTGGCGAGATGTTTCCGGCGGTCGACTTGGGACGGTACAGCCGCTGTGAGGCGTTGCAGATCCTGCTGCGGCGGTTTGCCTATCGCTTTGTCTGGTTTGATGCGGCGATGGCGCGGTCGTTCTATCGTCTGCCTGCCAAAGAGATCGCCGCCGCGCTGGCGGCGCTTTGTGCGGCGGGGGAACTTTTGGCTTGGGACGGCGGATACCTTTTGACGGCCGATGCCGCGGTTTTGGAGGGAGACGTGCCGGAAACGGAACGCTTCGTCTGCGCGATCCATCGCAACGACCCGCTCTACCGTGCGGAAGAACCGCGCCTGAAGGCGCTGGCGGCCAAAGCTTGCGCGGGTCTGACGTACGACTGCGACCCGCTCCAATATCTGCTCGTCGACGGCGAATTTGCCGGTGCGGCGGTCGGCCACTTCCGCAACGGCCCGTACGATTTGAACGACGTCGTTCTGTTCGATCCCGCTGATGCGGATCGGCGGGAAGAGATCCTTTCGGCGGTTGCCGCGGTGAATTTTGGCAAGCTGCCGCAGCGGTTTTGCGGAGAGGTGATTTGATGGAACACGCGGTGTTTTGGAAAGCGCGGGCGTTCGTCTACCGTCATGCGCGGCCGCTGGATCTGGCGCGGTGGCAGTATCATTTTGAAAACGGCAGCCGCGAGGCGGTGTTGCACGCGCTGGCGTTTTATCAGAATGACGACGGCGGCTTTGGTCATGCGCTCGAACCGGACCTCTGGAATCGCCGCTCCACGCCGATCGGCACGTGGGCAGCGACCGAGATCCTGCGCGAGATCGGCTGGCCGGAACGGGAGCACCCGATCGTCCGCGGGATTTTAAAGTATCTTGCGAGTCGGGCTGATTTCGACGAAACGGAGCGGCAGTGGCGGAACGTCGTCCCTGAAAACAACGACGATCCGCATGCCGTTTGGTGGCGTTGGAAGGAGTCGGGCAGTGAATTTCGCTATAACCCGACGGCTGCGTTGGCGGGATTTTTGCTGCGTTACGGTGACGACGAGTTGTATCGCCTTGGCGAAGCGCTGGCGGCCGAGGCGGTCGCATTTTTGGCGGAGCACGCGCCGTTTGCGGAAATGCACGTGACGGGCTGTTTCCTCAGTTTGTGGGAAGTCTGTGCGGATATGCGGCCGGCGACGGTCGATTTGTCGGCGTTTACGGAGCTGATGAAGACGCAGGTACGGGCGAATATCTGTGCCGAACCGGAAAAATGGTTTTCGGCCTACGAGCCGCGGCCGTCGGAGTTTGTCCTCTCGCCCGAAAGCCCGTTTTACGCCGGACTGGAGGAACTGGTGCGGCAGGAATGTGCGGCGATCGCTGCGGCGCAGACTGCCGACGGCTCCTGGCCGGTCGTTTGGAGCTGGCACACGGATTACAGCGAAACCTATATCGCCGCCGATTGGTGGAGATCGGCGCTCGCGATCCGCAACCTGCGTTTTCTGCGCGCGTTTTGCGGGGAGGAACAGCGATGATCTTGAAACTGGAATGCGGCAATCTCAGCTCGAAAGATCCGACGGCGCTGGCGGTGTTTTACCAAAAACTCGGTGCGCCCGTGCAGATCGTGAGCGGCTACGAAGACGGCTGGCACCTCGGCGGCAGCGAAGGTTACGTCTGTGTTTGGGACGAAAATCGTTGGGGCCGCTCGACGGCGGGCTTTGTGACGGTGGTATTTCGCGTTGACAGCCTGCAAAACACCTATGCGGAGCTGACGGCAAAGGGCTTTGTCCTTGAACCGCCGCACCAAACCGATTGGGGCGGCGAAGAGCTCGGTCTCCAAGATCCCGACGGAAACCGCGTGATCTTTTTGGAATAACGGCGTTGTCTGTTTAAAAAAACGTTTGAAAAAACGGCAGATTTATAGTATAATAGAAGTAATAAACGACCGTACGGATCGTAAATATGGGAGGCGCGGCAAATGAAAGCTCTGAAAAAACATTGGGGCGGGATCGTCCTTTGTCTGCTGGAAATCTTGGTCGGTGTCCTGCTTCTGATCGACCCCATCGAACTGACCAACGGTATTATCGTCATCGTCGGTGCGATCCTTGGGTTTGCGGGCCTCGTTTCGATCGTCAAGTATTTCCGCTGCGAGGCGGCGGAGGCTGCCGCCGGTCAGCTTCTGATGAAAGGCCTGCTGGCGATTTTGGTCGGCGTCTTCTGCGTTTTGAAATCGCAATGGTTCGTCGCGACTTTCCCGGTGCTGACGAGCGTTTACGGCGCGGCGGTTTTGGTGACGGGGCTGAGCAAGATCCAGCGCACCGTCGATATGATCCGCGCCAAGCAGAGCCGGTGGTTTCTCGGTCTGCTCAGCGCGATCGCAACGATCGCGTTCGCCGTGGTGATCCTGGAAAATCCGTTTGCCACGACGGAAGTACTCTGGACGTTTATCGGTATCGCCCTGATCGTGGAAGCTGCGCTGGATGCGGCGGCGATGCTGTTTGGCAACCGCAAACGCGCGGAACCGGAATCTTCTGACGAAGAAGAAGCATAACAGATCCGATAAAAGCGCCCCGAAACTCTGTGTTTCGGGGCGCTTTGCTATTCGGCTTCCATTTGGGCGCGGTGCTTTTTGCCGACCTCGAGGGCGGATGCATGGAGACTGCCGTGAGCGATCGTGTCGTGGCCGAAGCGGCTGCGGATGGTGTCGACGGCTTGGTCGAGCTTGCGCGTTTTCTCTTTGTGTGCGTCGGGGAAGAGCGAGAGCTGGGCGGCGGGGCCGGCGTTGATCTGCGTAAGGGCGATGCCGAGCAAGCGGATTGGCGTGTGGCGGTCCCAAAGCTCGGAAAACAGTCGGCAGGCAACGCGGTAGATCTCGGCGGTGATGTCGGTCGGTTCGTCCAACTTTTTCTGGTGCGAACGGTCGCGGAAGTTGTCGCCGCGGATGGTGACGGCAACGCAACCGGCGGTCTTGCCGTCGGCACGCATTCGCGTGCTCACGCTGTCGGCAAGTGCGAGGAGCACGCGGAAGGCGTCGGGCTCGGCGGTGATATCTTCCTCCAACGTGGTCGAATTGCTGTAACCCTTGGCGTCTTCGGCTTCGGCGAGAACAGGCGAATCGTCGATGCCGTTGGCGTAGCGGTGGATCTGCTCGCCCAGCTTGTCGCCGACGAGGAATTTTACCGCTGCCAAATCGGTGCGGGCGAGGTCGCCGATCGTTTTGATACGCGCGATCGTCAGCTTGGTCGCCGTCGCCGCGCCGACCGAAAATAGATCACCGACCGGCAACGGCCACATTTTTTTGCGGATTTCGTCGGGAAACAACGTGTGCACGCGGTCGGGTTTTTCAAAATCGCTGGCCATTTTTGCCAATAGCTTGTTGGTGGAGATGCCGATGTTGACGGTGAAGCCGAGCTCCTCGCGGATCTCGGTGCGCAGGCGGTGGGCGATCTCGCGGTAGTCGGGGTAGAGCCGTTCTGTGCCGCTCATGTCGAGAAAGCACTCGTCGATCGAATATTTCTCCACGACCGGGGCGTAGCGCGCGCAGATGGCGGTGAAGGCGCGCGAATTTTGCTCGTAGAGCCGAAAGTCCGGCCGGGCGAGGATCAGGTCGGGGCATTTCCGCAACGCTTGGGCGACGGGTTCGCCGGTCTTGACGCCGCATTTTTTCGCCGGAATCGATTTCGCCAAAATCACGCCGGTGCGCTTTTCTCTGTCGCCGCCGACGGCCGACGGAACAAGGCGCAGATCGGCCTCGCCCTGCGCGACGCGCTTTGCCGCTTCCCACGACAAAAACGCACTGTTGACGTCGATATGGAATACGAGCTTGCGCACGGTCTGCACCTCCTTAAAAAACGATCATTTGTTCTGTTTTTATTATAGCATATCATCCTGCGGAAATCAAGCGCTTGTCGAGTGATCTTTTGCTTGCAATCTGCGGGTAGGTTGGATATAATGTATGTATCAAACGGAAAGGCGGAATCGTGATGAAACTTGGACTTTCTTCCTGCGGTAAGGAACTCGACCGCGCGCTGTTTGCCGCGTACGCGGAGGCGGGGATCGGACAGATGGAGCTCTCGCTTGGGCGGGACGGCTGCAACGCGCTCGACCATGCACAAGCCAAAGCCCTCGCCGACGAATACGGCGTTGTGCTGCAATCCTATCATCTGCCGTTTTCGCCGTTTGCGGAGATCGATATCTCCTCGCCCGACCGAAATCTGCGCGAGCGCACGGTTTGCTATCTCTCGGAGCTGATCAAAAAGGCCGGTTCCGTCGGCATCCCACGCTTTATCATCCACCCGAGCGGCGAGCCGATCGCGCCCGAGATGCGTGAGGAATTCATGCAGTGCGCGCAGGAGAGTTTGGTGCGTCTGGCCGATGCGGCCGAGGCTGAGGGTGCGGTGATGGCGGTGGAGAATCTGCCGCGTACCTGTCTGGGCAGAAACTCGGACGAAATGCTCGCGCTGACTGCGGTCGATCCGCGCCTGCGCGTCTGCTTCGATACGAACCATCTGCTCGGCGAGGATCCCGTGCAGTTTATCCAAAAGGTCGGGCATCTGTTTGTCACGACGCATATCTCCGACTACGATTTCGTCAACGAGCGCCATTGGCTGCCCGGCGAGGGAAAGCTCGATTGGCAGGCGGTGATCTCCGCGCTGAAGGCCGTCGGCTACGACGGCGCGTGGCTCTATGAGCTCGGCTTTGTCGCACCCGATACGATCGCGCGTCCGCGCGATCTCACCTGTGCCGATTTTGCCCGCAATTACGAAGAACTGATGGCAGGTTCCGTACCGACTATTTTGGGAAAATCCTTGCTGTAAATCAAACAAAAAGACGGCGGTGATCCGGATCTGGATCACCGCCGTCTGGCGTTTTTGGCGGATTACGAGAAGAAAATGATGATCAGCTGCGAGGCGAACACGACCGAAATCAGCGCGATCGGGTAGGTCGCGGCGTAGGCCGAAGCGACATCTTCGGTGCCGGCGACGTTGATCAGCGTGCCGAGTGCGGGGGTCGAGGTCATGCCACCGGTCAGGGAGCCGAGATTATTGAAGAGCGGCAGCTTGAGAACGTACTTGGCGACGAGGAAACCGATGATCATCGGAACGACCGTCATGATGATGCCGTAGACGAAGTAGATGCCCTCAAAGAGCTCGATGAAGCGCGAACCGCCGGAAATACCCGCGCCCATCAGGAAGAAGACCAGACCGAGTTCGCGCATGGCCTTCAGCGTGGTCGCTTTTGGCATCAGGCTGATCTTGCCGATGCGGCCGAAGTGGCCGAAGACCAGACCGGAGAGCAGGCAGCCGCCCGTGGTGGTCAGCGAGAAATTGCCGAACTTCAGACTGCCGACGACAACGCCGATCAAGATCGCGAGCGCCAACGGCATAAAGCCGTAGTCGTCCATTTCGATGAGCTTGCCGTTTTGCACGCGCTTTTTGCCGGTGTCGGTGGCGGTGATTTTCGCGCGTTCGGCGGCGACGTCGGCGCGGACGATTTTGGGGATCAGCTGCACAAACAGAACGACGCCGACCACGCCGAAGAGGTAGGCGATCCCGTAGCCGGTGGAGACGATGCTGTCAAGCCCGGCGCCGACCGCGTCTTTGGCGGCGGAGAACGCCGGCGTGGAGGTCAGAGCGCCCGAGAAGATGCCGGTCATCATAGCCGTCAGCTCGGCGTGGGTAAGGTCGGAGAAGTTGCGGCCGATCAGAATGCAGCCGATGCAGGCGAGCGCGCCGGCAACGATGATGACGAGGCCGAGAAGAACGTAGGACTTAAAGTTCTTCTTGAAGTTGGCGACGAAGCCGGGGCCGGCGATGAAGCCGACAGCCGTGACGAAAAACATCAGACCGATGTTTTCGACGATTTTCAGCGCGCCGGAAATAAACGATTCACCGCCGACAGTCAGCGCGGCGGAAAGATCCTTGTAGAACAAACAGCCGAACACGAGCGCGACGATGAAGACGCCGGCGGTGCCGAGCGAAACGCCTTTGATCGTAACGCGGCCGAGCAGATATCCCACCGCGACGATCGCGAACATGCAGAGCATCAGGAACGGAACGCCTGTGGCTGCGGAAAACGTGAAATCCATATGTATTTCTCCTTGTTCTTCGGATGCCCCGAAGGTATTTGCCTGTTTGGATGAAGAATCGCCTTGAATATAGGAAGAAATTGTGCTATACTATCGGTAGCAAAGCTGCGTTTTACAGCAAAAAAAGAACCGTACCCCTTTCAGCCGAAGGTGTCCGGTTTCTTTTTGTGGCGTCCCTGCCCGGATTCGAACCGGGGGCGTTCCGCTTAGGAGGCGGACCCTCTATCCAGCTGAGGTACAGAGACAAATGTGGACTTTCCCAGAGGCGAAATGAGCAAACCGTAAACACATATATTTTAATACAAGAGTGTAGGTTTGTCAATAACGGCTGCCGATCTTTCCATATATGGCAGCGGATTTTCCGGCCGTTTCCGGCAGATGATATCACGAGAAAGGGAGCTTTTTTATATGAAATCGTTGAAAGATAAATTCGGCGCCGCATGGCGTTTTCTGTCGATTTTGGTCGGCGCGGCGATCTATGCTGCGGCGGTGGAATTGTTCTACATCGCCGGCGATCTGACCACGGGCGGTCTGACCGGTATCGCGCTGATCTTAAACAAGCTGTTTTCGTGGCCTGTCGGTATGCTCGTGATCGTCATGAACGTGCCGCTCTTTCTCATCAGCGGCAAGCGCATCGGCAAGCAATTCTTCTTCGCCAGCCTGCTCGGTGTCGGTATTTCGTCGATCCTGATCGATATCTTTGCGATCGTTCTGCCGCCGCTGGAGTTTTTGCAGGACGACCGTCTGCTCTGTTCGGTGCTGGCCGGCGTCGGATCCGGTATCGGTCTGGGTCTGGTGATGTCGGCCGGCGGCAGTACCGGCGGTTCGGATATCGTCAGCCTGCTCATCAGCCGCAGCTATGAGCACCTCTCCGTCGGCCGTCTGATCATGACCATCGACATCGTGATCGTCGCCGCCAACTCCATCATCTTCCGGGATATCTCTGCCGCGCTCTATACGGGTATCGCCATGTATCTCTCCGGCGTGGTCATCGACAGCCTGATGTACGGCGCGAATATTGCCACCGTCGCCTTTATCGTCACCAAAAAGACCGACGAGGTCAACCAAATTCTGATCAAAGAGCTCGACCGCGGTGTGACGATTTTGAACGGAACGGGCGGCTACACGGGCGCGCCGCAATCCGTGCTGATCTGCGCGGTCGGCCGGCGGCAGCTGACGACGCTGAAGCGCCTTGTGCGCCAAAGCGATCCCAACGCCTTCCTCATCCTCTCGGAAGCGCGCGATATCATCGGCGCCGGCTTCAGCGATCCGCTGGTGTAGGGATTCACGAAATACAAAAGATCCGAAAACGTCAGTTTTCGGATCTTTTTATGTCAGTCGTTTTTTTGCTCGCGGTTCTGGATTCTGTGGAACATATCCTGCATCCGCAGGTCGATGGCGGCGATCTCGTTGGCGCACTCCGACAGCTCCTCGTTGATACCTTCGGGGATCTCGTCGCGCAGCTTGTAGCGCAGCGGGTGCTCAAGGCTCGCCCAAAAATCCATCGCGACCGTGCGCAACTGGATCTCGACCGGGATCATGACCGTCTGATCCGAGAGGAAGACCGGGATGCGGACCACGAGATGCAGACTGCGGTAGCCGTTGGGCTTGGGATTTTGAATGTAGTCCTTTTTGCGGATCAGTTCGACGTCGCTCTGGCGCAAGAGGATCTCCGCGACGCGGTAGATGTCGTCGACGTAGCAGCAGACCACGCGCACCCCGGCAATGTCGAGAAGGTGTTTTTGCGCGGTGGAAAAGTCGATGTCGAGGTTTCGCTCGCGGAGCTTTACGATCATGCTTTCGATCGTTTTGAGGCGGCTCTCGATGTGGTGGATCGGGTTATGGTGATGGCGAACCTGAAATTCGTCGTTTAAGATCTCAAGTTTCGTGGTGACCTCGCGGATGGCGGCCCGATACTGCTGCTGCACGCTTAAAAAATCGAGGAAATGCGCGCGCACGGCGGCAACGTCGGCTTCGGTCGGCATTTGTCTGGTCGGCGGGATCGGTGTCTGTTTTTCCATGGGCAACTCCTTTACAGGCAAGCGGGTGCTTTGCTTTCTGTTTATATGGTAACATAATTATAATCCCTAATCGTGTATATTGTGTAAATTCTCCGTAAAACGATTGACAAAGCAAGCGCAAAAGTTTATAATTACTATTTGTATATCGACACCGAAACGACAGCTCCGTCTGCCGCAACGATAAAAAACTTTCGGAAAGGAGCCAACGAATATGGCCAAAAAACAGTTCAAAACCGAATCCAAACGCATTCTGGATATGATGATCAATTCGGTCTACACCCACAAAGAGATCTTTCTCCGCGAGCTGATCTCCAACGCCTCCGACGCGATCGATAAGCTTGCCTACCGCGCGCTGACCGACAACACCGTCGCGCTTGCCCGCGAAGATTTTGCGATCGAGCTGAAGATCGACAAAGAAGCCCGCACGCTGACGATCTCCGATAACGGCATCGGTATGAGCGCGGAGGAGCTGGAATCGAACCTCGGCGTCATCGCCCGCAGCGGTTCGTACGCGTTCAAAAATGATCTGACCGAGCAGGAAAAAGAGGACAAGACCGTTGAGATCATCGGTCAGTTCGGCGTCGGGTTCTACTCGGCGTTCATGGTCGCCGATAAGGTGCAGGTGATCTCGAAGAAGTTTGGCGAAGACGGCGCGAATATCTGGGAATCGGCGGGTGCGGATGGCTTTACCGTCAAGGCGGCCGAAAAGGCCGAAGCCGGTACGGATATCATCCTGCATATCAAGCCCGACAGCGAAGACGAGCACTACAGCGACTACCTCGAAACCTATCAGCTCCGTTCACTCGTGCGCAAATACTCCGACTATATCCGCTTCCCGATCAAAATGCTGATCGAAAAATCCCGTCCGGTCGAAACCGACGAAGTCGACGAAAACGGCAAAAAGCGCACGAAGTACGAGACCTACACCGAACTCGAAACGGTCAACAGCATGGTCCCGATCTGGCAGCGTCCGAAGTCGGAGGTCTCCGACGAAGACTGCGCGGCGTTCTACAAGGAAAAGTATTTCGACGCCGAAGCTCCGCTGAAGGTCATCCGCATTGAGGCGGAAGGTCTGATCTCGTTCAAGGCGATGCTCTTTATCCCTGGTTCGATGCCGCACGGCTATTACACCAAGGATTACGAAAAGGGCCTGCAGCTCTACTCCAACGGCGTTATGATCATCGACAAATGCGATGCGCTGCTGCCGGAGCATTTCTGCTTTGTCAAGGGCGTCGTCGATTCCGATAACCTCTCGCTCAATATCTCCCGCGAGCTCCTGCAGCACGATAAACAGCTGCGCGTGATCGCCGCAAATATCGAAAAGCGCATCAAGCGCGAGCTGAAGAAGATGATGGAGGACGAACCGGAAACCTACGACAAGTTCTTCAAGCTCTTCGGTCTGCAGCTCAAGCACGGTATGGTCGCAAACTTCGGGGCGCACAGAGAGCTGCTTTCCGACTTGATGATCTTCTCGTCGGCGAAATCCGATAAAATGATCACGCTCGAAGAGTACGCCGCCGCCATGCCCGAAGAACAGAAGTACATCTACTACGCCTGCGGTGAAAGCCTGTCGAAGATCAGCGCGCTGCCGCAGATCGAGCGTCTGCGTGCAAAGGATTTCGACGTGCTCTGCCTGACCGACGAGATCGACGAATTTGTCGTCGAAGTGATCGGCGACGTCGACGGCAAGAAGTTCAAAAACGTCAACCGCGACGATCTGGAACTGGAGACCGAAGACGAGAAGAAAGAGACCGACCAGAAAAACGAGGACAACAAGGCTCTGCTCGATTTCGTCAAAGAGACGATCGGCGGCGAGCTGTCGGCGGTTCGCATTTCCCACAAGCTCGTTTCGCACCCGGTCTGCCTGACCAGCGACGGCCCGATTACGCTGGAGATGGAAAAATATTTTGCGCTTATGCCCGGTGAAAATAAGCCGAAGGCGCAGCGTGTGCTCGAGCTCAACGCCGACCACGCGGTGTTTGCCAGCCTGAAGGCGGCGTTTGAAACGGACAAGGATGCGGCCGAAAAATATGCCAAGATCCTCTACGCACAGGCGCTGCTGATCGCGGGCTTCCAGCTCGACGATCCGGCAGGCTATGCCGAAATGGTCTGCAGCCTGCTGAAATAACAAAAAACGCACGAAACCCCGCATACCGAAATAAACGGTATGCGGGGTTTTCACTTGGATTACTTTGGGAAAGTTATTGCTCTTTCTTCAGACGGAAACTGACGGTGCCGCCGGAGGTGAGCTCTTCGTAGGTGAGGTAATTTCTCTCGACGGTCTTGCCGTTGAACAGAACCTCTTGGATGTACGGGTATTCGAGCGGGTCGTGGTCGCATTCGATCGCAAGCGAACCGGCAACGCTGCAGGTGTGGTAGTTGGGGTCGAGGCGGACAGTCGCTTTTTGGAACAGCGGCGTATTCAGCCAGTAGCGGGTGTCGGCCGGACAGACCTGCGCGAAGCCGAGTGCGGAGAGGACGTACCAGCCCGAAAGCTGGCCGACGTCTTCGTTGCCGCAGAAACCGAAGGCACCGGTGCGGTAGGCTTCCTTCTGCACGCGGCGGGTCCAGTACTGCGTGCGTTCGGGCAGACCGAGCATGGTGAAGTAGTGCGTAATGTTGTGGCAGGGCTCGTTGGAGTGGTTGTAGTCTTCGTTCCAAAGCCTGGAGAAATCGGCGCGTTCGAAGAATTCTTCCAAAAGTGCGATCATGCGCTCTCTGCCAAAGAGCTTGCTCAGGCCTTCAACGTCGTAAGGGACAAACCAGCTCTGCTGGAAAATGTTGCTCTCCACGCAGCCGTCGTCGTCGTAACGGTCGGCCTCGTAAACAAACGAGCCGTCTGCGTTGCGCGGGGCCATGAAGCCGAGCTCGGCGTTGTAGTTTTCGCCGTAGCGGGCGGCGCGGTCGGCAAAGAATTTGGCCTCCTCCGGCTTGCCCATGAATTCGGCGAGCTTGGCGGAGGCGTAGTCGGCGAGGAGGTATTCAAGCGTATCGCTCAGCTTTTTGGGGAAGAAGCAATCGCGCACGTACTGTTCGCAGTCGGGGCGCGCCGAAGTAAACGGCTTGCCGTCAAACTCTTTGTCGCAGCGGACGGAGGCGAGGATCACACCGAACGCTTTTTCGAGGTCGTAGGGCTCGATGCCCTTGATGGCGGCATCGGCGACGACGATCGCGCCGGGATCGCCGACCATGCAGTTGGAATCAACCCCGACCAGCTCCCAACGCGGCAGCGAGATCTGGCGCTCTTCCGCGATCGCCAACAGCGAACTGATGGTATCGCGCACCATTTCCGGACGGATCAGTGTGAGGAGCGGGAATTCACTGCGGTAAACGTCCCAACCGCTGAAAACCGTGCGGTGGGTGTAGCCGGGGCTGGCGAGCGTTTTGTGGTTCAGCGAGAAACGGCCGTCGCAGTCCATCGACGTGCGCGGGTCGAGCAGCGCGTGGTAGAGGCAGGTATAAAAGAGGGTAAGGTCGATCTCGTCGCTGCCCTCCACGGCAACGCCGTCGAAGGCGTAACGCCACGCTTCGGCGGCGGCAGCGTGCACCGCGTCGAAATCAAAGGTGTCGGCTTCGGTTTTGAGGTTGTTTTTTGCGCCGTCGAGGTCGACGTAGGAAACGCCGCAGCGGATGACGAGCGGAGAATCGAGCTTACCGAACCGGGCGATCAGCCCAACGTCTTCGGCGGCAAAGCTGCCGGAATGGCGGTCGGTGAGCTCTTCGTTCGAGAAAAACTGCAGATCCTCAGCCGGAACCGAGAATTCGCAGACGAAATACAGCGTGTAGTCGATTCTGCCGGCACCGAGACCGAAGCCGCCGCCCTTGGGCGTACATTTGATGTGGCCTTCGATGCGGTTGGAGCCGACGATTTCGACCTCTTCAAAATCGGCCTTGCCGCCGATGCGGCGCGAGAAATTGAAGATCACGTTGGCCTCGTTGGCTTCGGGGTAGGTGAAGCGCAGGAATCCGGTGCGGGTGGTCGCGGTCGCCTCGGCGCGGATTTGGTAGCGGTCCAGCGTCACGGCGTAGTAGCCGGCCTTGGTCACTTCGGAATCGTGCGAAAAGGCCGACTTCCAGCCCTCGGTCCCTTTGGTCAGGGGAGCCCAGTGGTTGCTGCCGCTGCGGAGATCTTCGACGAAGGTGACCGGCATGATCTGCAGATTGCCGAGGTCGCCGTACCAGCCGATGCCGCTCATGTGGTTGAAGCTGAAGCCTTCAATGGTTTTGTTGCACCAGTTGTATCCCGTGCCGTTGTCGCCGCCGGTGATGGTGTCAGGCGACATCTGAACCAAACCGCCGGGCAGACAAGCACCGGGATGGGTCTTGCCGCCGCCGTGCGGGCTTTCGTCCTGATCGCCGCCGACGGTACCGATGGAAGTGTCAACGTATTCGACTTTATCCGTATACTTCATATGAAAACTCCTTTTTTCGGGATGGGGCATTGCGTTCTGTTTGTATTATATCATAAAACGGCGTTTGCTGCAATCGACAGGGAAACACTATGTCGGATTTTTGCAAACAGGTTGAAAATATCCCCACCGTTTTTCGGTGGGGATAAAATGTATTCGGTATCTCTACCGCAGATGCTCCAAAATACAGTTTGCGAGAAGCTTGTAGCCTTGGTCGGTAAAATGGATGCCGTCGGGGACGTGGCATTCCGGGTGGTGAGTTGCGACCGCGTGGAGATCGATGCAGGGGAGGCGGTATTTTTGCGCCAGGGCTGCGGCGATTTGGTTGCGCGCGTCGACCGTTTGGTTTTGCGCGGGGTTATTCAAAACGTCGGTCGAAAGGAGCACGTAGACCGGTTTGCCCGTTTGGGTCAAAAATTGCAGCATATCGTCGTAAAGCCGCTCGTATTCTGCGTCGGACAGATGAAAACCGTGCAGACCGTTGTTAAAAAGGATCGCGTCGCATTTGCTCTGCTGGCGCAGGCAAAGCTCCAAAGTCGGCTTCAGATACGGGTTGTCGAGCGCTTTAGAGGTGCCGAACCCGTCACAGAGGATCTCGGCGTCCGACAGCTCGGTCACAAACCTCCGTGTCCCGCATGAAATAGAATCCCCGATGTAGAGAACCCGTTTGGCGGTGTCGTTTTCCGTATGTTCCCACCAAACGTTGTCCCATTCAAAAACTTCAAGCTGATGGTTGGCCATGTGTTCCACTCCTTTGTTTTGTTGGTGTTACCAGAGAAACGGGATCAGGCGGTATCTGACGGTTTGTTGATACGCCCGGTAACCGTCCAGTTCTTTTTCCAAAAACGCTTCTTCGTGCTTGATTCGTTTTGCGATGAGGAAAGGATACGCGAGAAAAATCAAAAACGAATACGGAGACCCCAAAACGAGCGGCATGGATAAGAATAGCAGCACCGTCGCGCTGTACATCGGATGTCGGACAATACCGTATAACCCCGTATCGATGACCTTTTGATCTTTCTGCACGGTAATCGTGCGGCTGAGATAGGTGTTTTCCCGCAGTACCTCTGCGTAGAGAAGATAGGAAACGAGAAAAACGATCGCCGCGGCAACGGAGACCTGCCTCGGCAGGGTGTACCAGCCAAAACGGACACCAAGCCCCGCGATAATAAATCCGGCCAGAAACATCAGCCCACTCAGCTTCACGACCAACTTTTGTTCCTGCTGCTGCTCTTTGGCATCCAGTCGGCTCTTTAAGAGAGAGGGATTTTTGATGAGCATGACGACGCCCGCCGCAAGTATCGGGACGAACAAGATGCCCATCAGCAACCAGCCGTTAAAGTAGCAGAACGTGCCCGCGGGTAAAAACAGCAAGAGCCCGACCAGAAGTACGCCGGATATAAACTTAACGATCGCTCCAATCAATACCTTCATATTTATCGTATTTCCTTTGTAAAACCGGATTTTTACGCCCCGAGGATCGCGGTTTCGATGTGCCGGTAATAGAGTTCACGCATGTCGTCCGTTAAGTCGCAGTGCCCGCGGCCGGGGACGGCGTGGTAAAGAATGCGGTGTTTTTTCTGCATGGCCGCCACAAAACGGTCGCTGTGCTGCTGCTTGTTCACGGACTTGTCTTCTTCGCAATGGAAAACAAGGAAGAGGCAAGATGCGAAGTGCTGACCTTATGTGTATTATACTGGAAAATCGGGCAACATGCAATAGATGAAAAATGACCTCGCCGTTTTCGTGGCGAGGTCATTTGGCTTACTTGGTCATGTTAAAAGGCAAAACCACTTATCATTTCAGGGGCAAAGTAATTTATAATTTGCCTTTTTCCAAAAACCATAATCTCTCAAAAAATATACATATGCACATTAGGCTCAAACAAACTGTTTTTGAGA
>SVLQ01000012.1 GCA_015067825.1 Oscillospiraceae bacterium
ATAAATTTATCCACAGCTTGTTTGTGTTCGTTGCTTTCTCCCCACTTTAGCAAGTAGCGTGGGCAAAGTAATGTGTTGAATGCTTGATACAATTGATATCTACGCTCCGGCTCAAATTTTTCTGTATCACCGCGTCGGAAATACCTGTTAAACAACAGTGCACGCGCAGAGCAATCAAATGATGTGGTATATTGTTTAAGAAAGCTTTCAATGTTTTCTTCTTCCTCAATCTCTGCCATTGTTTGGATCGTATGCGGATACATAGGATGCCGTTCAAGATATGCTTCTGCCAGCAAACGCACTTCGGGAAGAATTTTAGGATCACGAAAAACACGTTCGTTTCCTTCACTCCAAGGACGCCACGCATGATCACTGTTGAGATAATTTCTGCGAATATCACGAAGAAAGTTTACGATTTTATCAGCATCGTAATCTCTTTTCATACACTCACGGCGAAGTTCGTCAAATGCTTCCACAGCACGTTTTTCTTTCTCAAGTTGAGGCATCCCCAGAAGCTCGTCAACAGTTACTGCAAGCACTTCGGCAATAGCAGGGATTAGCTCAAGGTCAGGATAAGTCGTGCCGTTTTCCCAGCGGCTGATAGATTGATATGTTACGCCCAAGCGATCGGCAAGCGCTTCTTGCGTTAAATCGTTTTTCTTTCGGAAGTTACGTATATTTTCCCCAATTGCAAGTTTCATTTTTTCCTCCTTGTGCAGGTGATTGCTTTGCAAAGCATTTCTTTTGTCGACACCTATATTATACTGTAAATTTTTCAAAATTCCAATAACGCATTACGAGAGAAAAATTATCACTTTGTGTTATAGAATAAAACTTGGCGTACCTGCTTTATCACAGGTACGCCAAGGAGCTTTTTTGTTTGCAAAACACTGTGTGGGTTATTTGGGTTCGGAAAACGGTGCGAGTTTCGCGTCGATCATTTTGTGGAGCGCCTTGGCTGTCTTTGCCTTTTGCTCGGCGAAGGCTTCGTAGCCAACGGTTTGCTCTTCGTTCCAAAGCCGCTGCGCCAGTACTGCCGTGTTTTCCTCCACGATGGCTCCGTCGGATCGGTAATTTTGGCCTTCCCACAGGCAGATCTGTGCACCGAGTACGGCGTCCTTCTGCCTGACGATCATTTCTTCGCTGTCGTCGGTCGCCGTTTCGTAGAGCCACTTGTTATATCTCCAGCGATATACCTGATCCGGCTCCCAGTATTTCGGTCGGGACGGAACGATGTAAAGCGGCTGCCAGGAGGTGTTGATGACCCGGAACCCGGCAGCGGCCAGCTCAATGGCCGTTTGATAGGTCGATTGGAATACCATAATGACGATCTCTCGCGAAAGACACTCCGAGCCTTCCTTGGGAAAGCCTTCCCAAACGATCGGTGTTCTGCCCCTGGCGAGCACCATGCGTGAGCAAAGGTCGACCATGTGCGTGTACATCTCTTTTGCGGAGGCGAGGTTTGCTTCTTGCATAAACTCCCTGCAATGAGGGCAGTCCTGCCAATGCTTGTAAACGACCTCGTCACAGCCGATATGGATATACGGGGAATCGGGGAATAGCTCGCATACCTCGCCGATCAGTGTCTCAAGGCCGTCAAATAGTCGTCCGCTTCCGGGACAGACGGTTCCGGAATGCGCTCCTCCAAATATTTCGGGGTAAGTATTGGTCAGAATATTGGCGTGCCCCGGCATTTCGATCTCGGGGAGCAACATGACCCCTCGCTCGGAGGCATATCTTCGGAGCTGCTCAATTTGGCGGGAGTCAAACGCGTTTCCGGTATCGAGCTTCGGGAACGCTTTCGAGGGAAGCTTGTAATCGTAACTGTCCGCAAAGTGCAGATGCAGCACGTTCAGACGGTAAAAATAGCAGATGTCCAGATATACAAGGACTTCCTCAAAACTGTAATTGCCCCTTGCGAGGTCTACCATCAGACCGCGCCAGGAAACGTCGGGGTAGTCGGATATCTCACAGCCGTTGATCTGCATTTTGCCCGCAGAGCCCTCTGCCGTCTGCAAAACGGCGGCACATCCGTGCGAAAAACCGGCGGTATCGCCCGCAAAAATCCGCACCAGCCCATTTTCGGAGAGAACCCGGTAGGATTCTCTTGGGGCGTTTTCGTCGACGCAGAGACAAATGCCGCTCTCGGGCTCGCCGCATTCGACCGAAAAATCCAGCCCGAACATCTGCCGGATATACCCTTGCAGAACTTTTGCGCAGTGCAGAAACTCTGCAGATGCCGCTATTTTTTTGTCAAGCTTGAAAAATGTCTCCTTGCAGAAAAACTGTTTTGGGGTCGGGATGGGGGTACGGGGATCCAAGGTCATGGTTTCTGCCTCCTTTGGGTGCGCGATTTCAAACAAGACCTGCAGCAATATGCGCGGACGCCTTTTATTGGGTATATACCGTGACCGGTCCGTAGAGTCCACCTGCGACCGAATCCTTTGCGTATTCCAGCTCTCCGGCAAAATACGGTGAGAGCTCACTTGTCGTCCATTGATCGAAATAATCCGTGTGGACGTACCAGTTGGCAGGGGTATTCGTGACGCGGATCTCCAATCGGTTTTCCGTGTCCAGCAAACCTGCCGGGATCCGGAAACGATACGGCGGTGCCAAAACTGCGCCCAAGGGACAATCGTTCAAAGTGACTTCTGCCGCAAAACGAACGTCGCCGAGGTCGATCTCGCCCGGCTGACCGCGCAGCTCCGGCGGGAGAGAGAAGGTTTTTTTGTAAACGCAGCTCCCGGAGTATTCCTTGCCGACCACGCTTTCCCAATCGCCGAAGCGGATGGATACGGTCTCGGCGGGGTGAGCAACGGTTTTCCATCCGTTCTCGTCGGCGGTGAGCGATAACTCTTTGCGGAAACAAAACTCGCCGGAAAGCGGGATGCTCCACGTAAATTCCGGATTGGCTTCCGCCGCAAAAGCATCGCTGCCGAGCAAGATCACGGCCGTTTCGCCGACGGCGAGCGTGAGTTCCAAAATGCCGTTTTCCGCGCGGAATCGCCGCAGCGAGCCGCTGGCCAGATCCAACAGGTATCCGCTCTCGGCGGGCAGCCGAACCTGGTATCTCCCGTCCTTGCCGCCTTCCCGGAAGAGGTAGAAGAGCTCGCCGTTTTCCATCCTGCGGTGCATTGCCCGCAAGCCGCTTCCCTCGACCGGCAGAACCGGCCCGAGACCGCCGAGATCATGCGAGACCTTGCCGCCGCTCTTTTGGAAGCGGAGGAGGATCTCTTTGGTTTCCGGTGGAAGATCGGCGTTTTCGGGGATCACGATACGGCGGTAGACGGCACTGCCGATGCGAAGGCAGCCGTCGTCGCTCCCAACGGCCGCTTGCAGCACGTCATCGTCGACGACGTCAAAATCGACGAGCCGATCTTCGAGTGCTCGGCCGAGGGTGTCGAAGGAAGCTGCTGCGGCTTCGGCGTGCAGACCGCCGAGAAAATCGCGGATCGGGTAGTAAAGCGCCGTCTCACAAACACGCTTACCGAGCGCGGAGACGTACGACAACCGCTCCATGTACGGGTTGAATTGGCAAAAATAGCGGTGATAGATCTGATCTTGCGTGAAAATCGGCAGCTCCTGCGCGAGCAGTGCGTCCTTTCGGCCGAGCGGGAAATTGAAAATATTGAAGACGGAGACCCCGCGAACGGCCAGATATCCGACGGTGTAGCGCATGACGTCGTACGTCAGCCCCGGGCCGGCGACGCCGAAAATCTCGGCCATCGCGAGATCCGTGCCGTTTTGCGCGGCGGCGGAGGCGGCGTACCGCGGGAAAAAGCCGTTGTACGCGTTCAGTTCGTCCTTCGTTTTCGTCCGGTCTTCGGGGTAGACCTGCCGCCAGATCACGTCGATGCCGGGCAGATCCATGCAGCGCAGCGCACGCATTAAATGGAAGTTTGCGCCGCCGCGGATGCAGCCGAGCGGGGCGTGGTCGACGTCCATGTGGCCGATAAAGGCCATGCCGTGCGCGTTGGCCCACCGCTTGCACGGGAGCAAAAAATGCTCGCACAGCATCCGGCTGCACAGATCGTACCACCGCTGCAAGATCTGTACGGTTTCTTTGGTCGGTGCGATTCGGTGGGCGAGCAGCGGCAGATGCGGCAAGATCGATTCGCCGTAGAGGGCTTCGTACTGTTCCGCCAGCTCTTGGCGGAAGGCATTTGCAGGGGCTTTGGGCTCGTCGGTGAACACGGCCGTCGCGGTCTGACCGAGTGCGGACGGCATGGCGTCGGCGTAGCCCTGATGGGTGATCTTGATAAAATATTCTGTGGCGGCCTTATCGAGAAGATCGGGATAATCGGTTGCCCCGCAGATCTCCTGCGCGACCGTATATTCCGTTACAACACCGTTTTCGGTAAAACGGTACCCGTCGGCGATCCTCTCTTTGTCCTGCCAAAACGACGCCAAAACCTCCGGAGAAGACGTCTGGTATACGTCCCCGGCGAAAACGGCACGCTCTGTGACCCGCAGAACCTGCCGAGCGTATTCCGGGTGATCCCGGAGAACTCTGCCGCAGGCGCCGCCGGAAGGCCAACCGCCTTCGTCGTAGATCCAGCAGCGCATCCCGAGGGAACCGCCCTTTTCGATCGCGTAGGCGCACAGCGCGAAGTATTCCGGCGAGAGATAGTCCGGTTCAAGCTTCGTAGGCATGCTGTGCGGACGAAATTCCTTGGGCTCGGGGATGATGCAGAACGCCCGGATGCCGAGCGCTTGCATCTCGGCAAGCTGCGCGTCGATTCTGTCGCGGGTGCAAACGTCGTTCCATACCCAGTTATATACCGGCGCGCAGGAGATGTTGGGCGAGAGGAATTTGTCGGTCTGAAATTTGTTGTCAGTTTTCATGTGCAAAACCTCACTTTCAAACCTAAGCCTCCGGGTCGAACCGTCCCTGCTTTTTGATCCGGCGCACAAAGGCGAGCAGCGCGGCGACCATGATCGCGTAAAGGATCGCCAGTACGACGGGGTATACGCCGATACCGAACAGGCGGTTTACCAGGCTGATGAGCGGCGGCGCGAGCATAACGCCCATGTAGGCGAAGGCGATCTGCGAGCCGATGATGGCCTGCGACAAGTCTTTGCCAAAATTGTGCGGAGTCAGATGCATCATGTTCGGATAAATCGAACCGTTGCCAAGTCCGATGAAGAAGAGCGCGGCAACCGCCACCGTGCCCGGCAACGGAAGCAGCATGACGACGATGGCCGGTGCGAGGATCAGCGTGCCGATGGCAATGCGGTTCCACGTTTTGATCTTTTCGGCCAGAATGCCGGAAACAAAACGCCCGATCGACATGCCGGCGTAGTAGATACTCAAAGCGAGAGCACCGTCTTTGGCCTGAAAATTCTTGGCCATAACGAGATACGTGCTGCCCCAAATACCACAGGCGTATTCGATGGCGTTGGTGGCCAGCATGATGATCCAGACCAGCCGCACGTCCCGTTTTTTCGCCTGCTGCAAAAGCGAGAGGTTTGTGGCCGGTTCGTCTGCGGCTTGGTCGGCGGCAGCGGTCTTTTTCCAAAGCGGAAGGGAGACGATCAGCAGAAGCGTGATCGCCGCCTGTACGTAAAACGCGTAGCGATATCCCGCGCGCCAGCCTACGTTCGATAAGGCTTGCACCATCAGATATGGGCTGAGCGTGACGCCGATCCCGTAGAAGCAGTGCAGGAAGTTCATCTGACTGGCTTTGTAGTGGAGCGCGACGTAGTTGTTGAGTCCGGCATCGATCGCGCCGGCACCGAATCCGACGACGATCGATAGGGGCAGCATGACCCAAAAAGAGGGGGCCACCGAGAAACCAAACAGGGCGGCTGCCGTCATTGCCGTGCTGAAGGCGGTCACTTTGGCCGTACCCAGCTTGTTAAGAAGTCCCGTGCTGAACATACTCGAGAGCACCGTGCAGCCGGAGATCAGGAACGTGAGAATGCTCACAGCCTCGACCGGAACACCGATCTCAACGTGGGCTGCGGGCCAGGCCGAACCGATTAGGGAATCGGGGACGCCGAGACCGATAAATGCGATGTAGATCACGACCAGTAAGAATACCATATTATCACCGTTTATCGTTTTGAACTCGCGAAGATCTCCGGGAAAATGCGGAGAAGATTCGCAACGATATTATTATAACATAAAATAAACCGCATTGGAAGAAGGACTCGCCGATGTTGGGCATACGGCAATGTTGGACGACGGCGGATTCTTTTTCAACTGCCAAAAAAATGGCGTTTGGCAGTTGAATTTTGAGAAAAAATTATGTATAATATAAATATCTATCGCCACTTCTGCGGAAGACGGCGAAATCGAAAAATCGACGAGAGGAGGCGGCGTTTTGGAAGACCTGGTACTGCGGCGGCAGCCGTACAGCGCAGAAGCAGAGCAATCGGTGCTCGGCAGTCTGCTGATCGACCCGGCGTGCATTTCCGAAGCGATCGAAATCGTCTCTGCCGACGATTTTTATATCCCCGAAAACAAAAAGATCTTTGAAACGATGACCTCTATGTATACGCTCGGGCAGAAGATCGACCCGGTCATCCTGCTCGACGAGCTGAAAAGCCGCGAGATCTACGACGAAGCCGGCGGCAGAGCCTACCTTTATAAGCTCGTGGAGATCACGCCGACGGCTGCCAACGTCAAGGCGTACGCGGAGATCGTGCGGGCGAAGGCGAAACTAAGAAAGCTCGCGAAGGTGACGGGCGAGGCCAACGAACGCGCGCTGGCCGAAGCCGGCGAGGTCAACGACCTTATCGAGTCGCTTGAGCAGCAGCTGTTTGAGATGCGCGGCGAGAAGACCGGCCAGGGCCTGCAGCACATCCGCTCGGCGATCATGGATTCGATCGAGATCTTAAACGAACTGTCCAAAACCAAAGGCAGCATGCCCGGTTTGCCCACGGGCTTTTCCGACCTCGACTATTATATCACCGGTCTGAATAAATCCGACCTCGTGCTTTTGGCGGCGCGTCCCGGTATCGGCAAGACCTCGGTCGCGCTCAACATCGCGCGCAATGCCGCCAAAGAGGGCAAAAATATCGCAATCTTCAACCTCGAAATGGGCCGCACGCAGCTTGTGCAGCGTATGCTTTCCAGCGAGGGCATGATCGACCTCAAAAAAATCAAGACCGCCGACCTCACCGACGACGAATGGGATCGCCTTGCGCAGGCGTCCAAGGCACTGTCGGCGACGCCGATCTATATCGACGATACAGCCAACATTACCGTTGCCGAAATCAAATCGCGGTGCCGCCGTCTGCCTAATCTCGGCCTTGTCGTCATCGACTATCTGCAGCTCATCAGCGATACGCGCAAGGACGGCAACCGCCAGCTCGGTGTTTCCGAGATCTCACGTTCGCTCAAGATCATGGCCAAGGAGCTCAACATCCCGATCCTCTGCCTCTCGCAGCTTTCGCGTGCGTCCGACCAGCGCAAAGAGCGCCCGCGTCTTTCCGACCTTCGCGACTCCGGTGCGATCGAACAGGACGCCGATATCGTGCTCTTTTTGTACAAAGACGAAGATTATAACCCCGATACCGCCGACAAAAACGTCTGCGAGTGTATCATTGCCAAAAACCGCCACGGCCAGACCAATACGGTGAAATTCCGTTGGCTCGGCCAGTTCACGCGTTTTGTCACGCAGGATAACCGCCATGCCGAATGAGGCCGACTGCCTGCGGCGGCATGAAGCGACCGTTTGTCGCTGGCTGGCGGAAAACGGGATCTCGCTGGAATCGCGTGCGGTATTGGCGGCGTTTTCCGGTGGAGCCGATTCGACTGCGATGCTGCTTTTGCTGCAGCGTCTGAGCGGGTCGCTGGGATTCCGTTTGGCCGCTTGCCACGTGGACCACGGGATCCGCGGGGCAGAAGCTGCACGCGATGCCGCCTTCTGCGCCGAATTCTGTGCGCGGCGGCAGATCCCCTTTGTGCTCAAGCGCGGCGATGCGCCGGCGTTGAATCGCGAAAAACATACGGGCATGGAAGACGCTGCCCGAACGCTGCGTTACCGCCTGCTTGCCGAAGCTGCGGCAGAACTGGGAATCGATGATATCGCCACGGCGCATACGGCCGAGGATCATCTGGAAACACTGCTTCTGCACTTGACGCGCGGCTCGGGTATGGCCGGTCTCGGCGGCATTCCCGCCCGAAACGGTGCGATCCTGCGTCCGATCCTGCCGCTGACGCGCGCCGATACCGAAGCGATTGTTTTTGCCTGCGGTGAGCAATTTGTCACCGATTCGACGAACGCGTCGGATCTCTATGCGCGCAACCGCCTGCGCTATCAGGTTGTGCCGGTGCTCCGGTCGCTGAATCCGGCGGTCGCGCAGACCGCGCTGGAAAACAGCCGCGTGATCTCCGCCGAAAACGCCTATCTCGACCACCTTGCCGCAGAGCTTCTGGAGAAAACCTGTGAAAACGGCGCGATCGTTGCCGAAAAGCTCCTTGTAGCCGATGCTGTTTTGCAGATGCGTGCGGTGCGGCTTTGGGCGAAGCTGGCCGGCGTGGGCCTTTCTCTCGAACGCACGCAGGCGGTGATGGCTCTTTTGCGGAGCGAAAAACCGTCCGCGCAGTGCGACGTCGGCGAAGGGCTTGTTGTCCGCAAGGCCGGCGGAAAGCTTTGGCTGGGTGTGCCGGCAAAAAAAGCGGAACCGTTTTCGTGGACGGTGCAGCCGGGAGAGACCGAACGGCTCAACCCCAGTTTTTCGGTCGGTGCGGAGCTGATCGACACGGAAAAGATCCACAGTGTTTATAAATTATTCAACCATTGCCTGGTGAACTGTGATACAATAAACGGCGAAATCAAGGTTCGTAGCCGTCTTTCGGGCGATACCTTTCAGAAAAACGCCAAATCCGGCACGAAAACCCTCAAGCAACTGATGATCGATCGCAAGATCCCAAGAGAGCTGCGCGGTCTGATCCCGGTCGTCGCCGACGACACCGGCGTGATTTGGGTCTGGGGACTCGGCTACAACGCCGCCCGCAAGCAAATCGGCGGAAACAAGTGGTATCATCTCAATTTCTGTGAGCATTCGGATCTGTGTATCCAAAACCATACAAATACATAGGATAATATAGAAAAGGGGAAAACATCCATGCAGGACAAAATTGCAAAAGTTCTCGTTACCGAAGAAGAACTCGCAGCCAAAGTTAAGGCGATCGGCGCGAAGATCAGCGAAGATTACGCCGGCAAGCGTCCGCTGCTCGTCAGCGTTCTGAAGGGTTCGATCGTCTTTATGGCCGACCTGATGCGCGCCATCACCATCGAATGCGATATCGATTTCATGAGCTGTTCCTCCTACGGCCGTAGCTCCAAGAGCAGCGGTGTCGTCCGTATCCTGAAGGACCTCGACAACGACATCAACGGCCGCCACATCATCGTCATCGAAGATATTCTCGACAGCGGCCTGACGCTTTCGTATATCCTCGAACTGCTGCAGACGCGCGGTGCGGCGTCGATCGCGCTGTGCACGCTGCTGGATAAGCCCGACCGCAGAAAGGTCGACATCTCCGTCAACTATCCGGGCTTCACGATCCCGGACGAATTCGTCGTCGGCTACGGCCTTGACTATGGCGAACTCTATCGCAACCTCCCCTATATCGGCGTTTTGAAGCCGGAAGTCTACACGGACTAATATAAACTACGCAAATCTGCCGGAATCGCGCGGCAAAAGCGGTGTGCGGAATCCCTTTGTGATCTCCGCACCTTTCGCTTGCCTGCACGGCGGCAAAACCAGTTTTCGCGTCAGGAAACCGATGTTTTCTGGCGCAGAGAGGTGTGAATCCATTGAAGAAAAACTTACGCGGGCTTTTGATGTATGCGATCATGCTGGGGGTTCTGATCCTGGCGTTGACTTATCTCTTTGATACGCCCCGGCAGAGCGAAATCGTGACGTATTCCGACGTGCTCGACTATTTCCGTGAGGGCAAGGTCGATGCGTTCGTCGTCGACGGCAACGATCTGAAAATGCAGCTCAACGATGGCACGGTCTCGGCGGAAGGTGTGGTCACGGGTGCTACGGTCGTCACATACGATATCCCGTACCTGTCGCTGTTTATCGACGACGTCAACTCCATCATGGATGCGCGGCGTGAGGCCGGCCTTGAGACCGTCAAGCAGTACGATTTTATCCCGCCGGCCGAAACGCCGTGGTGGGTGAGCTTCCTGCCGTACGTCATCCTCTTCGGCATCGTTTTGGTACTTTGGTTCTTTATGATGCGTCAGGCGGGCGGCGGCCGAGGCGGCGCGATGTCGTTCGGCAAGGCCAAGACCCGCGTACAGACGGATAACAAAAAGAAGATCACGTTTGCCGACGTCGCAGGTGCGGAAGAAGAAAAAGCCGAGCTCTCCGAGATCGTCGATTTCTTAAAAGATCCGCGCAAGTACACCGATATCGGCGCGCGCGTTCCCAAGGGCGTGCTGCTCGTCGGCCCTCCGGGTACCGGTAAGACCTATCTGGCCAAAGCCGTTGCCGGTGAAGCCGGTGTGCCGTTCCTGTCGATCTCCGGTTCCGACTTCGTTGAAATGTATGTCGGTGTCGGTGCGTCGCGCGTGCGTGACCTCTTTGAGCAAGCCAAGAAAAATCAGCCTGCCATCGTCTTCATCGACGAGATCGACGCGGTCGGCCGCCAGCGCGGTGCCGGCCTTGGCGGCGGTCACGACGAGCGCGAGCAGACGCTCAACCAGCTGCTCGTCGAGATGGACGGCTTTGCCACCAACGAAGGCGTGATCATCATCGCCGCCACCAACCGCCCGGATATCCTCGATACCGCCCTTCTGCGTCCGGGCCGTTTCGACCGCCAGGTCTACATCGGTCTGCCGGATCAGAACGCGCGTGAGGCGATCCTGAAGATCCACGCCCGCAACAAAAAACTCGAACCGAACGTCGATATGTCGGTCGTCGCCCGTTCGACAGCCGGATTCAGCCCGGCCGACCTCGAAAACCTCCTGAACGAAGCTGCACTGCTTTCGGCGCGTGCCAAGAAAAAAGAGATCTCGATGTCGACCCTCTCCGAAGCGATCATCAAAGTGATCGCCGGTCCGGAGAAAAAGAGCAAAGCGGTCTCTGAAAAAGAACGCCGCTTAACGGCCTATCACGAAGCCGGCCACGCCGTGGTCACGCGTTTCCTGCCCACGCAGCCGCCGGTGCACCAGATCTCGATCATTCCGCGCGGCATGGCCGGCGGCTATACGCTGTCGCTGCCGTACGAAGATAAGTCCTACGCATCCAAGAGCCAGATGCTCGAGGATATCGTCTCGCTGCTGGGCGGCCGCGTTGCCGAACAGCTCTTCCTCGACGATATCTCCACCGGCGCTTCCAACGACATCAGCCGTGCGACCGAAACCGCGCGCAAGATGGTTATGAAGTACGGCATGAGCGACGAGCTCGGTCCGATCGCCTTCGGTTCCGACCACGACGAGGTCTTTATCGGCCGCGATTTCGGTACGATGCGCAACTATTCCGAGGAGATCGCCGCCAAGATCGACAAAGAGATCCGCGCGATCGTCGACAAAGCCTACGCGAAAGCCTGCGAGATCCTGCGCGAGAAATCCGATAAGGTCACCGAGGTCGCCGAATATCTGCTCGCCAACGAGAAGATGGAAGCCGACGCCTTCAACGCGCTCTTTGGCGAGGGCGAAGGCACGGCGGCGGTCGAATCGATGTCGCGTCAGCTCGAACGCGCGATGGCCGAAGCCGAAACGGAATCCGAACCGGAAACCGAAACGGCCGACAACGGAGAAACGCTCTGATGGCGCGGCCGCTTACGCTGACCGTCACAACAGAATACGAACATTGCAGACTGAGCTCGTTCCTGCGCCGCACCCTCGGCGCGGGAACGGCTCTTTTGCAGACGCTGAAAAAGGACGAAAATGCCGTTTTGCGAAACGGTGTTCCGTCCTTTTTGAACGTGTTCGTCTCTGCCGGCGACGTGATCACCGTGCAGATGCCGGAGACGTTTGCCGAATGCGGCCGCGAGGCGACGGTCGCACCGGTCGATCTGGGGATCGGCATTCTCTACGAAGACGATGATTTTGCCGTGATGGCCAAGCCCGCCCAAATGCCGGTCCATCCGTCGCGCGCCCACGTCTACGATACGCTCGCCAATGATTTCTGCTTTCGCCGCCCCGGTGTGGTCTTTCGTCCGCTGACCCGCCTCGACTACGATACGTCCGGTCTGGTGCTTGTGGCGAAAAATAAACTGGCCGCCGGCATCGACCGCACGGGGCTCACGCGCATCTACTACGGTGTGACCGACCGCCCGGTACCCGAAAACGGAGGCGTGTGCAGAGCACCGATCGCGCGGGAGACCGAGGGGCAGCCGAAACGATGCGTCCGTGCCGACGGCAAGCCTGCCGTCACGCATTGGCGCGTGATCAAACGGCAGGGAACGCACACACTTTTGCGGTTCCGTCTGGAGACCGGCCGCACGCACCAAATCCGCGTCCACTGTGCGGCGATGGGGTTTCCGCTCTGCGGCGATACGCTCTACGGCGGCAGCGAGGGCGAGATCGCACGGCAGGCGCTGCACGCGGCCTACCTGACCTTCCAAAACCCGATCAGCGGCAAAAAAAACACGGTCAAGGCGCCTTGGCCGGAGGATATGCGGCGTCTTTTGCAAAAAATTACGGAAGAAGCGTGAAACCGCTTGCACAAGTAGGGCGCATACAGTATAATAGAACCAGACCCGAAAAACCAAACGTTGGAGGGAACTGATGATGAAATCGGAAAAACTGGCAATTTTAGGCGGTGAGCCGACGATTCCGAACGGCTCGATCCCCGCAGAGACCTACGATAAGCTCTTCCGCGCGATGGTCCTGACCCCAGAGGCCGAGGACGCCGCGCTGGACGTGATCCGCAAGGGTTCGTTTTCCTATACCGACGTGACCGAAAAATTCCAGGAGGAATTTGCTGCGTGGCAGGGCACCGACTACGCCATTGCCTACTGTAACGGCACGATGGCACTGACCTCGGCGATGTTTGCGATCGGCCTCGGCGAAGGCGACGAGATCATCTGTCCCACCAAAACCTACTGGGGTAGCGTCTCACAGGCGATCAATTTCGGCGCGTCGGCGGTGTTCTGTAACATCAACGATATGCTGAGTATGGATCCCGCCGATATCGAGCGCTGCATCTCTCCGCGCACGAAAGCAATCATGGTCGTCCATTATTTTGCCTATCCGTGCGATATGGATCCGATCATGGCGATCGCAAAAAAGCATGGGCTGAAAGTGATCGAAGACGTTTCGCACGCGCAGGGCGGGATGTACAAAGGGAAAAAACTCGGCACGTTCGGCGACGTGGCGGCGATGTCGCTGATGAGCACGAAATCGCTCGCCTGCGGTGAGTTGGGCGTTCTCGCCACGAGTGATCGCCGCATCTACGAACGCGCGATGGCGTTTGGTCACTACGAACGCAACAACGCCAATTATATCACCGAATGCGACGAACTGAAGGATTATTTCCATATCGCCCTCGGCGGTGCCAAAGGCAGAGCCAATCAGGTCTGCACGGCGATCGCCCGCGATCAGCTCAAGCACTACGACGAACGCAGCGCGGAGATCCGCCGCGCAATGAACTATTTTTGGGATCAGCTCGAAGGTCTGCCGGGCATCCGCGCCATCCGCGTCGACGAATCGACGGGGTCGAACATGGCCGGATGGTACTGTCCGCACGGCGCGTACTATCCCGACGAGCTGCACGGTCTGTCGGTCAAACGCTTTGCGCAAGCTGTGGCGGCGGAAAACGGCGGTTTCTGCTACGATGGCGGCAACTTCTGCCTGCACACGCATCCGTTCTTCAAAACCTTCGATATGACCCACCGCGGAACGCCTTCGCGCATCGCCTACAGCGACCGCGACGTGCGTGCGACCGACGCACTCTGCGATGCGTCGCTTGAAAAGTACTGCTTCTCGGTTCCGCGCTTCAATTACCTCGACAAAGAGATCATCGACCGCTATGCCGCCGGCTACCGCAAGGTCATTGAGAACCATCTCGACCTGCTGGAAAACGACCGCAAAGAAGCGCAGGGCGGCCGCTGGTACGGCTCGGAAAATCAGTAATTCCAAAACACCCGCAGACCCGATTTCGTCTGCGGGTGTTTTTTCAAAAAAATCTTCCGCGCGCACAACAAAACCGTTCCCTTATGTGTATTCCTTATAGAAGACCGGCGAGGAGGTGAGACCGGTGGCAGAGAAGCATCGGCTGCAGACGAGCGATTTTGCCGCGATCTACAATCGGCATTTCACACGGATCTACCGTGTGTGCTTTTTATACATGAAAAACAGAAGTGATGCGGAGGACGCCGTTTCAACGGTGTTTTTAAAGCTTTGCGAACGGAAAAAGCCGTTTGCCTCGGCAGAGCACGAGCTCGGCTGGCTGATCGTCTGTGCGCAGAACGTGTGCAAAAACGAACTCCGAAAGAAGCACCGTTCGCACCTGCCGATCGACGCCGCTTACGATCTCGCCGCCGATTCGGCGACCGACGAAACGCTGCCGGTGCTCTTTTCACTGCCGGAGAAGTACAAAGCGGCGCTGTACCTCTACTACTACGAGGGCTACTCCTCGGCGCAGACCGCACAGATCCTTGGGAAAAAGGAATCGACGGTGCGCACATGGTTGGCAAAGGGGCGCACACTTCTGAAAGAAAAACTCACGGATGCGGAAGGAAGTGTTTAGGATGACGGAAGAACGGTTGGATCAAACGATCAAAACGGCGTTTCAGGCGCTTTCGCCCGATGATTTCGCCAAAACGCGCGTTTGGGCAAAGGTGGAGGCAAAAGCCGCCGCACCGAAAAAAGCAAAATTTGCGTGGATCAAGTACGCTGTCCCGGCTGTGCTTTGTGCGCTTGTTGCAGTTGCGGGTGGACGCGGCTTGCTGGATGGCAGATTGGGTATCGACAAACTTGGGATTCATAAAAATGTGTCGGACAATGAGACGACTGGTGAGACGGCCGCGACGGACGAAGCCGTGACCGAAATGGCGACTTACCCGGCGACTGCTATGACCACGATCCCCGAAGGTGGGATCGCGACCTCGACGGTGCCGATGGGGAGTCAACTGGACGCGTACCTTCTGAGCGAAACGGACAACCTGATCACGGTCGGCGGCAAGCGTTATCTGCTCAGCTGGGGCGCGGAGGGCACGGGCGAGATCATCGGCACGGTCGAGGATGCGACGGCGACCGAACTGGTCGGCTGGGACGTGTACGCGACCGACGTCGACGGCATGGTGGCGATCAAATGCTACGAGCAGCCGCTGGCGGCGCAGCAATGGCTGGTTTACCGCTACGTCGGCACGGTCGACGGCGATAGTACGATGTCCGCCTGGCTGGCAGAATACGGGATCACGGCCGACACGGTGGAATCGATCCTCTTAAGTGACGACAGGCTGTCACGGGTCGTGAACGAGGACGTGCAGACGAAGATCATTCCGTGCCGTGTGACGATCACGGACAAGGCGAGAATTGCGACCATTTTAGCGGCGCTTTCTGCGGCGGAAGAAGATCTGTCGGAGGTCTGGAGCCGGCTGGAATCGCATTCGGGCGGACTGGATACGATCAAACTGGAGATCACGCTGAAGTCGAGCTCGCGGCGTATCGATCTTGCGCTGTGGCCGCACCTCAACTGCCTGCCGATGGGCTACGTGGCAGATGAGGCGCTGGAAGAATGTTTGGTGATTATGATTGATGAGGAGTGGAACTGATATGAAGAATCGTGGTTGGAAACAACGTTTTGTTTGGATTTTGGTGCTTGTGCCGATGCTGCTGACGTTTGGCTGCGGAACAAAGGATGCCGAACAGACCACGGAAGCGACGGGGGAAACCGGCCGTGCGATGACCGAACTCGGCACCGAACCTGCGATCGGCTATGTGCAGATCGGTGACGATCAGATCACCGTCAACGGACAACTGTATACTGCGGCGGCCCCTTGGGGCGCGAGAACGAATACGGTCGTCGGGATCGTCAGTGCGGCTGATGAGGTGGATCGGCTGGGTGTGGCCGCGTATGCGACGGATATCCCCGGCTACGTGCGGGTCGACAACGGCGATCAGTCGTGGACGTACCGCTACGTCGGTGCGGTCGGCGGCGGGACGATGGCCGATTGGATTGCCGCCTACGGTGTGACGACAGAAACGGTCACGCGCGTGGATCTGCAGGACAAGGCGCGCGACAGCGAAGTGAATGACGGCCAGATCGTCACCTTCACGCCGCACCGCGCAACCGTGACGGATGCGGCGAAAATCGCAACCCTCTTGGATGCTATGTCTATGCTCCCGCGCGATGCGGCAGGGTATGAAGCGGCCTTGGCAGCGACGGAAAAACCGTACGAAGGCCATATCCGTGTGACGCTTTTGCAGTCGAATCCCGACGGCAGCGTGCGCGAGTGGGGCAGCTTCGTCTGGTATCCGAAGCTCGGCTACGTCAACGACGGCTACAAGACCGATGCGGCGTTTGGCGAGCTGCTGAAATCGCTGCTCGGCTGATGCGGGGGAAACGGTATGAAATTGAGAATGAGCCTTTTGCTGGTGGCCTTGCTGCTTTTGCTGCCGGCTGCGGCCTGTCGGGCAGAGTCGCCGCTCGCTGAAAAGCCGCTGGCGGAGATCATGGATGCGCTGTATGAGCGGGCGACCGCTGAATACGGCTTTGCGCCGACGTGGAACCTTGAACTGATCGACATTCCGATCACGCCGGACAAAAACGACTGGTATTTCGGCACAGAGATCGAATACGTCGAAGCGCTTGCTTCGGAATATATCATGATGCCGCCGGCGTACTCGGTCTGTCTGGTGCGGGTGCAGCCGGGCGACGATGCGGCAGCGATTGCCGAAACTCTGCGGGCAAGTGCCGATCCGTATAAGTGGGTCTGCACGAGTGCCGGTGCCGTTGCGGTCGAGTACAGCGGCGACCTTGTTTTGTTAGTAATGGCCGAACCGGAGAATACCGAGGCGCTCAGACAGGCGTTTACAGAGCTTTTCAACTGAAAAAAGCGGTGCGGAACAACTTGTTTCGCACCGCTTTTTGCATCCGACAAAACTTTACGGAGAATGCTTGCAGTCTTGGGCGGATTATGCTATCATATGCATGGGCAGGGCCGAAGAACCCGTCCGGAAAGCGCGATTTTTTATGGATGAACTGCATCGACAATCGAATATCGAACGCTACTTGATGCGGGCTGTGGCGGCGTGGCTGATGGCCGTCGGCATCGCGTCCATCCTGACGCCGTGGGGTCAAACCGGCGGCAGCGCGGCGACGATCATTGTGTTTACTGCGGTCTGTGCCGCATTTCTGACGGCTGCGGTGTTTCTTTCGCGGCATCCGCAGGCCGATACACGCCTCTTTTTCGCTGCGGCGGTGTTTGTGGCGGTTGCGCACGCCGGCGAACTGGACGACCCGTATTTTGCGTTTTTGGCCGCAGGAGTTTTGCTGCTGCTCGGGTGGCTGCTGGCGGTGCGTGGACGGCTGACGGTGCGGCTGCTGCAGATCTCCACGCAAACGGCCAATATCAGCATTGCGGTGATGGCAGCCCTGCTGTTTTTCTTCCTTGCTGTGCTGACCACGTTGCGCTATCTCTGCTATTATTGCCCGAATTTCGACTTCGGGATCTTCACCAATATGTTTTACCACATGCGCACCGACCTGACGCAGACGGTTTCCTGCGAGCGGGATATGCTGATGTCGCATTTTCAGGTGCACATTTCACCGATTTACTACCTGATGCTCCCATTTTACGCGCTGTTTCCGTCGCCGATCACGTTGCAGGTACTGCAGGCGGCGATTGTGGCGGCGGGGGTGATTCCGCTGGCGATCCTGGCGAAAAAACGCGGCCTTGCTCCGGCTGCGGTGGTCGCGGTGGCAGCGGTTTACGTGCTCTATCCGGCGTTTGCCGGCGGCTGTTTTTACGATCTGCATGAGAACAAATTCCTGACCGTGCTCATTTTGTCGATGGTCTGCGCCTACGAAACAAAGCGCTTCGGCTGGATGTACCTTTTTGCCGCCTTGACCTTGCTGGTTAAGGAGGATGCGGCGGTCTACGTGGCGGTCTTTGGGTTGTACCTGCTGGTTGGACGAAGGGCATACCGCCGCGGCACGATCCTTCTGATCGGTGCGGTCGCCTATTTTCTCTTTGCGGCGGCGATGCTCGAGTGGTTTGGGCTGGGTGTGATGAGCTGGCGGTATGCGAACATCTCCGACAGCGGTTTGGTCGGCGTCGTCTGGGCGGTTTTGACCGACCCGGGCAGAGTGCTGGCGGAATGTCTGTCGGCCGAAAAACTGGTCTTTTTGCTGCAAATGATGCTACCGCTGCTCTTTTTGCCCGTGCTGACCAAGCGTCCGGGAAGGCTTGTGCTGCTGATTCCGCTGGTGCTGGTGAACCTGATGCCCGGCTATGCCAATCAGTATTCGATCGATTTCCAGTACACCTACGGTTCCGGCGCGCTACTGTTTTATGCGGCGGTTTTGAACCTTGCCGATCTGCGCGAGCGCACAATGGCGATGGTCGCAGCCGGTGCGGCGACGACAGCTTTGGTGCTGGCGTCGGCCTTTACCTGGCCGCGGATCGGGATTGCCTCGATCTACCGCGACAGCCGCGAAACGCGCGCGGCGATCGCCGAGGTGCTCGCTGAGATTCCTGCCGACGCATCGGTGACAGCCGATACGTTCCTGCTTTCGCATCTGAGCGAGCGGGAGCTGATTTTTGAATACCCCTCGCAGCATCAAACAGAATACGTTGTTTTGGATTTGCGTTATCTCTACGGCGAGGCGCTGGCGGAGGCTGAGGCGGAACTTGCCGAAAGCGGATATGAATGCGTCTGTCGCAGAGAATGGGCGGCAGTGTTGTACAAACAGACAGAAACGGAGTGAAAGACGATGAAAGTTGTTGTAATCGACGGTCAGGGCGGCCGAATCGGCAAGCTGGTCGTGGAAAAACTGGCAAAGAGCGGGCAATTTGACGGCGAGAAAAACGAACTGATCGCCATCGGCACCAATACGATCGCCACGGCGGCAATGCTCAAGGCCGGTGCGCCGCTTGGCGCGACCGGCGATAATCCGGCAGCGGTCAACTGCGTCGACGCCGACGTGGTCGTCGGGCCGATCGGCATCATTGCGGCCAATGCGCTTTTGGGCGAGGTGACGCCGAAAATGGCGTTTGCGGTGGCGAGCTGCCGGGCGCGCAAGCTGCTGATCCCCACGGGGCGGTGCAATATTTCCGTCCCCGGTATGAACGGCGTTTCGATCGCCGACTGCGTGCAGGCGGCTGTCGACTGGATTTTACAAAACCTGACAGAAAATTTTGCCCGCTGACTTGACACTTGCGCGAAAACCCTTATAATTATATATGAAGATATCGCACATCAACTCCGATTCGATATTGAACGGGGATAAAGAGGAGAATGGTGTTATGAAAAAGAATCTTGTTGTTGTCGGTTACGGCGGTATGGGCGGCTGGCATACGCAGCACGCGCTGAAGAGCGATTGCGTCAACCTCGCCGGCGTTTACGACATTCTTCCGGAAAAGAACGAACTTGCCCGCTCGCGCGGCATTTTTGCATATGATTCGCTGGAAGCGGTTTTGGCCGATCCGAAGGTCGATCTGATCACGATCGCCGTTCCCAATGACTTCCACAAAGAGATCGCCGTTGCCGCGCTCAACGCCGGCAAAAACGTCATCTCCGAAAAACCGGTTACGCTCTCGAGCGCCGACCTCAAGGAAATGATCGCCGCGGCCAACGCCAACAACCGCGTGTTCTCGGTGCACCAGAACCGCCGTTGGGACGTCGACTTCTTAGCGATGAAGAAAATCTACGACTCCGGCGAGATCGGCGAAATGTTCACGATCGAATCGCGCATCCACGGTTCGCGCGGCATTCCCAGCGACTGGCGCGGTGAAAAGGAACACGGCGGCGGTATGCTCTACGACTGGGGCGTGCACCTCGTCGACCAGATCCTGCAGATCATCAAAGAAGACATCAAAACGATCTACTGCCGTTTTGAGCACCTGACCAACGACGAAGTCGACGACGGCTTCAAGCTTGTCATCACCTTCGAAAGCGGCAAAGAAGCCTACGTCGAAGTCGGCACCTATAACTTCGTCGCGATGCCGCGCTTCTATATGCGTGCCAAAAAGGGCAGCGCCATCATTACCGACTGGCGCGAAAAATGCAAGATCGTTAAATGCAAGGCTTGGCACGAAAGCGAAGTCATCCCGGTGCAGACGGCTGCCGGCCTCACCAAAACGATGGCCCCGCGCGACAGCGTGACCGTCGACGAATACGAGATCGAACGCCCCGAAAGCGACGTCCACGACTACTACCGCAACTTCTGCAAAGCCATCGACGGCGAAGCCACACAGCTTGTCACGCACGAAGAAATGATGAAGGTCATGCGCGTGATGGAAGAAAGCTTCCGCTCGGTCGAACTCGGCCAGGTTGTTGAATTCAAACTGTAACCGTTTCCGGAAGGAGAATGCCTTGGGTATTCTCCTTCCGGTTTTTCTTTGTTGAAAACAGATAGGCGTGATGCGTTTTGGGCAAAAACGTTTTGGAGAATTTGCCGCAAATGAAAAACGAATTCTGACAAAAAAATAAGATCATGTCGGAATTTGGGATTGACGGCTTTTTTGAGAGTTTGTATAATAAAAATACAAAGGGGCTTATCGTGTTTTTTTGAGCCGAGCCCCTGAATCGAAACGAAGAAAAGAGGTACGTTATGAAGAAGAGACTCCTTCCCTTGATCCTCGCGATCATGATGGTTGTGGCGATCTTTGCCGGCTGCGGCGGCTCCGAAGATCCGGCGACCACCACCACGGCTGCAACGACGACCGCTGCGACGACGACTGCGGCCACCACGGAAGCGACCACCACGCAGGCTACAACGGCTGCGACGACGACCGCTGCCCCGACGACGGCTGCGACCACTCCGGCGACCACCCCGGATCCGTTCGATCTCGCTTACAGCGCTGATTGGGATGCCGAACAGTGGCTTGCTTACGAACAGCAGCTCGACTTTGGCGGCCGTGTCTTCACGATCGCTGCCGACCTCGGTGACCGTTCGCCGTTTGCCGAAGACGGCACCGGTGATGTCCGCAATGACGAACTCTCCTACGAATGGTACGAAATGTGGTGCCAGATCGAAGAAGACCTGAACATCGCGATCGAAATCATCGATGAAATCGGCGATCTCGATGAATTCCTCCCGTGGCTGCTCGCCGGCGATAACGTCGCCGACGTCTATAACATCAAGACCCACACCTGGTTCCCGGTCTACGCCAAGGGTGCTCTTGTGAAGTGGAACTCCGATGCGATGCTCGCCAACGGCCTCGACATCAACAACGAACAGTTCTTCTACCAGCCCTTCACCCACGCTTGGGACATCAACGGCGACACCTACGGTGCCCGTATGGCTTCGAAGTACGTTCCGCCGGAAGCTGGCTGGGTCATGTACTTCAACAAGGGTCTTGTCGCCTCTGCTGGCTGTGAAGACCTCTACGAAGTCGTCCGCAACGGCGAATGGACCTGGGATTACTTCCTCGAACTCGCCGGCAACGTCACCAAGGATAACGACGGTGACGGCGTCAACGATACTTGGGGTATCGCCACCGGTTACCTCGGCTTCGGTGAAGAAGTCCTCCTCAACGGCGGTAAGATCGTTGACTGGGTCGACGGCAAGCTGACCTGTATGATCGACTCCGTCGAAGCCCTCGACACCTACGAATTCCTCGATAAGGTCGCCGAAAGCGGCTACCTCTGCGAAAACCTCACCGGCGCCAACGCCACCTACAAAGAAGGCCACCAGATGTTCCGCGACAACCAGGTCGGCTTCCTGTGGTCCGAAATGAGCCGTGCGGTTCGCGGCCTCTCCAGCAGCACCGCCCTCACCGGCGCTTCGATGGATTGGGGCACCGTCCCGACCCCGAAGGCCAACAAGGATGCGGAATACATGAACATCCTCGGCGGCGTTAAGTACGACGTTATGTTCACCACCAACAAAGAACAGGATGTCTCTGCGCAGATCTATGCGGCGTTTGCCCGCCGTCACAACGACGTCGACGTCAACAGCTGCCTGACCCGTTACCTGCAGTACGACGAAGACCTCGATTCGCTCGATATGCTCGAAAACTACATCTTCGCCAAACCGGTGGCCAACTGGTCCTGGTGCTCCGAAGAACACAACGACACCTACCGTGCCGAAGTCGTTTACAAGATCTTCGACGAAACCCTTGCTCCGTCGGCTCTTGTTGAAGCCAATCTGCCGGTCCTGCAGAACATCCTCGACCAGCTGATGGGTCAGTAATCGACAATTCTCCTCCCATAAAAATAGTTTATCAAGAGGGCTGTTTCTTTGAAACAGCCCTCTTGGCTTGTAAAAAAAGCTCCCGGAATCCAATTCCGGGAGCTTTTGCGTTTAGTGTGTGTGCTGGTGATAGTGGCGGTAATCGGTGATTTTGATCTCATGATCCTTGCCGACCAAACTGGCAAGGAGTGCACAGATTTCGTCCTTGTCGTAGTAACGCGAGCGGAGAACCAGCGTATCGCCGACGTAGAGGTGTTTTTCGCCGTCGTTATCGGTGTCGGTGCTTTGGTTGTGGGCATGCGTCACGCTGACGACGACCGAGGATGCCGGCCAGAGAATATCGCGGATCGGCTTGCCGACGACGAATGCGCCGGGCGAAACCTTCATTTCAAAATAAGCGATGGTGGGCGTACGGCCTTCGTTCTGCGCTTCCAGCATGTTGTCGAGTGCCTGATCGTAGAAAGGCGTCAGGTGGAAGAGCTCGGTGATGAAGTTGACAGTGAAGATCACCAACGCGACATAGAAGAGGTCGGTGAACTGGCCGGTCAGCTCCACAAACAGCACGGCGGCCGTCAGCGGAGCGCGCAGTGTGCCGCCGATGAAGGCGCACATGCCGAGCAGTACGGTCAGGGCGTAGAGTTCCTGAGGCAGTCCGATAGCCGTCAGCAGACGGGCAGCCAACGCGGAGAAGAGTGCGCCGATCGCGAGCGTGGGGATGAAGATACCGCCGGTGGCGCCGCTGTCGGTGACAAATAGCATCATTACCAAGCGGATCACCAGCAAGGCTGCCAAAAGGAGCAAGGTCGGGTGCATGGTGATCGCTTCCAGAATCGTATGGTGGCCACTGTAGATCGCGTCATGCAGCGTGAAGCCGAAGATGCCGACGATGAGGAAGAAGAGCACGAGCTTGACCGGGGCCGAGAGGAAGCGCTTGAAGTGCTTGTTCAGTGCGCCGAAAAGCGTGATCGAAATATCGAATATGGCGACGGCAATGGCGACGATCAGGCCCAAAAGCAGGAGATACCCGACGTGGCTGAGGGCAAAGCCGCCGAGCTCGGGCAGGTCAAAGAGCGTGGCGCTCATGCCGTAAATGGCGCAGAGCAGGCGATTGACCCAAGTGGCGGCGAGAACGGAAACGGAAACCGAAACCACCAGCATCGGCGTAAAGCGTTTGTGGATTTCTTCCAGTGCAAACAGGATGCCTGCGAACGGTGCACCCGTTGCGACCGCAAAGCCTGCACCAGCACCGCCGGTCATGACGTAGCGTCCGCGGGCACCAAAGTGGCGTGAGGTGTGTGCGGTCATTGCGCCGAGCGCCGTACCGATCAAAACAGCCGGACCCTCGCTGCCGACGGGAACACCGCAGAAAAAGCTGACCATGCTGCCAACGATTGTACCGATCAGCGTTTTAAACCAACGGAAGTGCAGCATTCCGCGCAGAACGCCTTCACTTCGCGGAATCCCGCCGCCCTTGACTTCGGCAATGTGCTTGTGCAAAAGCCACATGCCCAAAGCAAAGATCACGAGCGCAGCGAAAACAAGGGCGACATAGAGCGGCGATGTTTTCGCCGTGGCGTAGAGCCAAACAGACGCTTCTTCGGCTTTTTTTGCGCCGAATTTGAAGAGGAAAATCACAACGCCCGTGATCAAACCACAAGCTGCGCTGAATCCAACGCACGGAACAATGTTTTTCAGATACTCCCGATGTCGATATCGTCTCAAAAAGATCGCCTTCTGTTCTAAGTAGTAAAGTAACTGCGGTATATCGCGGCACACTGCGTATTATTATAGAAAAGAATCATGAATTTGTCAATGGGGTAAATCAGCAAAGCTGATTTTTGCCGAAAAGATCGCCCTGCCTTTCTAGAGAAAGGCAGGGCGGCTTTGGTGTTGGATTAGTCCAGAATACGGGTCGCGCAGATGTAGCGGGTGGTGTAGTACTCAGAATCCAGTTCCGTGATGCAGACGGTTTTGCCTGTTGTCGGAGCGTGGATGAACTGGCCGTAGCCGATGTACATGCCGACGTGGCTGATGGTGTTGCCCGTTGTGTTGAAGAACACAAGATCGCCCGGACGCAGATCTTCTTTGGCAACGCGCGTACCAGCGTTGTACTGCTGCATCCGCGGAATCTCGATGCCAAACTGGGCGTAGACATACTTGGTAAAGCCGGAGCAGTCAAAACCGGTTTCCGGCAGGCTGCCGCCGTAGACGTAGGGGACGCCGATAAACGTTTTGGCGTATTCGCAGATTTCCTCGGCCAATGTCAAAAGCCGTTCGTCTTGCGTGAAGTTGGAAATGAGGCCCTCGACTTCCGCGCCGCCGACTGCGTTGGCGATCGGTCGGGTGTAGGCGATCACGCCGGGGGCGACATAGGTGGCACTAATGTAGCCGGTGAGGGAACCGTAGTTGACCTGATACCAGTCTTCACCGACCGAACCGACGATCTCAACGTATTTGCCCTGAGCGATCAAGGCAACCACGCTCGATTCGGTGGTCGGGAGCTCGCGCAGATTGACGTAGGTGCCGGTGACAACGCCGGTGTCTTCGAGCGGTTCAACGGTAAATTCAAATTCCGTGGTTTCGGGTGTGGTTTCGGAAGGTTCTGTGGTTTCCGGCGGCGTCGAATTCGGGGCAGTGGTTTCCGGCGGTGTGGTCACAACGGGTTCGATGTAAACGTATTCGCCGCTCACAAAACCGACTTGGCCGTTTTCGGTTTCGATTTTGTACCAGCCGTCTTCCTCGCCCAAAATCTTGACCTTGTCGCCCTTGAAGGCCTGTCCGAGCTTGGCATGCCACGAGGCCGCACCGGCGCGGATGTTGACAATGCTGCCGGTGATCGTGCCGTAGGTGGTGAAGGCTTCGGGGTCATCGAGCTCGAGATAATCACTGTGGATAAAGGCTGGCTGACCGTCGACGAAGAGTTCGTACCAGTCGCCGTCCTGGGCGACGATCAGGTAGCGCTCGCCTTGGCTTGCCTTGCCGACGATGGTTGCAGTCGTGGAGGCGGCGGAGCGAAGATTGACAACCGTACCGGTGACCGTACCGTAGCAGCCGGCCGGCGAGGGCGTGGTTGCTTCGGTCGTGGTCTGCGGCGTGGTGGTCGCAGAGGTCGAAGCTGTGGTCGATTCCGGTGTCGTGACCGGCGGAACCTCGCCGAGGGAAAGGTAATCGGCGACGATGAACGCGGTTATCGTGCCGTTGGTGACCTGATACCATCCCGACAGCGTTTTGAGCACGGTCAGCTTGGTGCCCTGCGTTGCCGTACCGACGATTTCCGCGGCCGACGATGCCTCAGCGCGCAGGTTGACGAGCGGGGCCGAAACCGTGCCGTTGACGGGCGTCGAAACCGTGAGATAGTCGGCGTGGATGTAGGCGAGAACATCGCCCTGACGGATCTGATACCAGCCGTCGGCGGAGCCGAGAACGACGAGAACGTCATCTTTGGCCGCTTTGCCGACAATCGCAGCGGTCGTCGATGCGGTTGCACGCAGATTAACGAGCGAACCGGTGACGGTGCCGACTGTGGTGACATTGGTTCCGGCGACCGAGGCGGTTGTGGCTGGTGTGGTCGTTTGAGAAGGAGTCGTGGTGGCGGGAGTGGTCTCGGCAGGGGTATCGAGCTTCAGATATTCGGCGGAAATGTAGCCTTCCTGACCGTTTTCGGTGGAAACCTTGTACCATCCGTCCTTTTCGCCCAAAACGATCACCCGGTCGCCTTTTTTTGCCTGACCGACGCGCGCGTGCCATGAACCGGCGCCTGCGCGGATATTGACCACACTGCCGGTGACGGTGGCGTAGGCTGCATCTTCGGGAACGGTCGTCGTGACCGGTGTGGTTGCGGCCGTTGTCTCTTCCGGCAACTCCGTGGAAACGTATTCCATCGAGACGTAGCCGGTCAGGCCGTTGACCGAGACCTTGTACCAACCATCCTCTTCGCCCAAAATGACCAGATGGGTCCCCTGAGCGCATCCGCCAAGCTGGGCGTAAGAGGTTCCGGGGCCGGAACGCACAAAAACGTAGCTGCCGGTGACAACGCCTAGCTCGTCGCCGAAGGCGGGAACTGTCAGCATCGATGCGGCCAGCAGCGCGCAAAGTCCTCTCTTGAAAAATCGCATGGGTCTCATTCCTTTCTTCGGCGCAGATGTGCCGAACCTGTGGGAAGAAAAATCGCCGAACAGAGAAGCAACTGCCGCTCCAAACGGGGCAGGGCAGAAAAGCGTCATCGGTCCGGCGAGGTTTCAATGTCAGAATTTTTCGGCGAGTGCGCGTTCCAGCCAGACGGCACCGAGGTCGAGTGCGTCGTAAAGGCCCTTCTTTTCGCTTTTGCGCACGATCCGTTCTTTCGCGCGGACATTGGGATCGGTCTGCTGCAGCGAAATCGCCACACGCGACGGCAACGAAGTGCCGTTGACGGTGTTCTCTTCCAGAATCTGCAGCATGATGATATATTTGTCGGACATATTGCCGTAGTACAGGACATTGTCTTTCCGCAGCAGCGGCTTGCCCTTGTAGGTCAGAAAGTCCGTGGGTTTCTTTTCGTTGGCCATATTGCTTCCTCCATTCTCCAGGCGGTTGTTCAAAAAATACTACTATATATTATACCATACAAAGAAAGGCTCTGTCAAATAATCTTCAGGCAGGATTGTGGACAGGCCATGCCGCAGTAACCGCAGGTCACACATCGCGATGCATCGCAAACGGCAATTTTTTTCTCTGGATCGACCCGGATCGCAGCCTGCGGGCAGGCTTCTTCGCAGACACCGCAGCCCTCGCACCAATCTTCGACCAAGAGACGACGCTTTGTCGTCCGCAAAATCTGCGCGAGATCGGCGGGGAATTCGCCGTGCTCGGCAAAGTGTAGGTTGGCATCGACCTCGGTCAGCGACTGCATGCCGACGGCGACCGATGCGGCGTAGTCGCGGCTGAAAGAATAGGCAAAGCATTCGCTCGTGCGCGCGAGCAGATTTCCGCCGCCGAACGGCTTCATCAAAAAAACACCCAGTCCGGCTTCAGCCGCATCGCGCGCGGCGGCGTCCATTTCGTCGCGTGTGCCGTCGAGAATCCCGTAGCCGGCGAAGTTCAGCAGTGGGTGGACGACATCGAGCTTGGCGGCTATCGCCGCCCGAACACCTGCGACATGGTGCGTCGAGAGGCCGACAGCACGGATGACTCCCAATGCCTTCAGCCGGTACAGCTCTTCCAAGGCCGGCGCGTGGCCGCGCAGCGTGTGCTCGCTTTCCTGCTCGTGCAAAAGGAAAATGTCGATCACGTCCCGGTTGAGTCCCTTGCGCGCTTCCTCGACCGCCTCAAAAGCCGCCTGCTTTTCGTAGGCGTAGGTCTTGGAAGAAATGATGACCTCGCGCGGCGTCGGCTTTTTGAGCGCGGCGGCGATGTGGGCGTAGGATCGGTAGAGCTGGGCGGTATCGACGAAGTTGACACCTTGTTCAAAGGCGTGGTGGATGATTTCACCGGCCGCTTCGGGCGAGAGGTTGGCCTGACAGGGGCCGACGGTCAGTGCGCCGAAGCAGATCCGCGAAACCTCCAGACCGGTAGTTCCGAGCGGGCGGTATTGCATAGCGTTCGTTCCTGCTTATTTGAGGTTGAGATAGTTCTTGACAAGGGCCTGCAGGAGCTCATCGCGGTCGATGTGGCGGATGATGCTGCGGGCGTTTTTGTGGTTGGTGATGTAGCCGGGGTCTTCCGAGAGGATATATCCGACGATCTGGCTGATCGGGTCGTAGCCCTTTTCTTTCAGCGCGTCGTAAACCGCGGTGAGCAGGATCTTCATTTCGCTCTCGTTGTCCGCGGGGATATTGAATTTTCTGGTATCTCCTCCAAGCATCGTGTGCACTCCGTTCCGGCGGTGATGTGACAGGAAATCTCGGGCAAGCTCCGTCTACCGCCGGAGAAGGAGCTTATATTTCCACTCTATAATAGGATATACCAAAAATGCAAACTTTGCAAGTGTTTTTCTGCTTATTTTCAAAAAAACTTTGTTCATGCGCCGGAAATAACCCATGTGGAAGTGCTTGCGCGGCAGAAACGGATGGTGTATAATAAAACTGCACCGCGCAGAACCCTCCCACAGATCGTTTTCCGGCGGTAGAACACAGAAAAAAGGACTGGTTGTATGGACAACAAAGCATGGTTTAAACAGGCGAAATACGGCATGATGATCCATTGGGGCCTGTATTCTCTGCCCGCGGGAGAATGGAAAGGCGAACGCATGGAAGAGATCGGTGAATGGTGTCAGCAGCGGTTCCGCATCCCTAACGCCGAATATCATCGGCTGGCTTCGGTGTTCAATCCGATCTTTTTTGATGCGGAGGAATGGGTAAAGCTTGCCAAAGATGCGGGCATGCAGTACATGGTCTTTACCTCCAAGCACCACGAGGGCTTTGCGATGTACCACTCGAAGGTCTCGAAGTTCAATATTGTCGACGCAACGCCGTTTGGCCGCGACGTTCTGGCCGAACTGGCCGAAGCCTGTTATAAGCACGGGCTCAAGCTCGGCCTCTACTACTCACAGGATATCGACTGGAGCGAGCCCAACGGCGGCGGATATACGCGCGGCAAAACGTGGGTAGGAAAGCGAACCGGCGAGCCGATTGGGTATTGGACGAATAACTGGGACTATCCCGACGATGCCCACAAAAATTATACGCAGTGCTTTGAGGATAAGATCAAACCGCAGGTCAAGGAGATTCTCACCGGCTACGGCGATATCTGCCTGATCTGGTTTGATACCCCAGGCTGCATCACCCCGGAGCAGAGCGATGAGCTTTACCAACTGGTCAAGACCTATCAGCCCGATTGCCTTGTCAACTCGCGCATTGGCAACGGCCGCGGCGACTATACCTCCGCCGGCGACAACGAGATCCCCGATGACGACAAGGGTACGATGCTGTTTGAGACTCCGGCTACGCTCAACGACACTTGGGGCTATAAATCGTTTGACAATAACTGGAAATCGCCGGAAAAGGTGCGCGAGATCCGCGAGCATCTGAATGCTCGCGGGATCAACTATCTCCTGAATGTCGGCCCCGACTACCTTGGCCGTATCCCTGCTCCGGCAGCCGATATCCTGCGCAAAGCGCGTGTTTAATTTGAAAGCTATCCTTGAGCGGCCTTCGGAGAATCGTCTCCGAAGGCCGCTTGGGAAATTTAGAAAAATTTTGGATAGGGTATTGACTTTTGAAAGACAATGTGATAGAATATCTAAGCTACGAATTTTGCGGGCGTGGTTCAATGGTAGAACTTCAGCCTTCCAAGCTGGTAACGTGGGTTCGATTCCCATCGCCCGCTCCAACAGTTCCGGCTGCTGTGCGCTTGCAAAAGTCCGGTTGATACGCGCCTGTAGCTCAGGTGGATAGAGCAACTGCCTTCTAAGCAGTGGGTCAGGGGTTCGAGTCCCTTCAGGCGTGCCATTTTTCTCATGTGGTGGGTGTAGCTCAGTTGGTTAGAGTACCAGGTTGTGGCCCTGGGGGTCGTCGGTTCGAACCCGATTACCCACCCCATAAAGCCGCACCGGCGGACTTCCGCCGGTGCGTGCTCTTGCAAAAAGCATGGACAACTCTGTGTTTGAACCTTGCGCGAGCAGATGATATTGGGATGTCGCCAAGTCGGTAAGGCACGGGACTTTGACTCCCGCATCCGCAGGTTCGAGTCCTGCCATCCCAGCCAGTAATGAGCGGGACGGCGGAAAACGCGCCCGATTCTATATGATCCACTAGCTCAGCCGGCAGAGCACCTGCCTTTTAAGCAGGGTGTCCCGCGTTCGAATCGCGGGTGGATCACCAAAAACGACAAGCCGCTCTTCGGCTTGTCGTTTTTTACGTATTTGCCCCAAAACGGACAATTTCTAAACCTCCTACCCGGCGCATACGCTGGATTGTGGGGGTGGCAGTATGAAAAATTACAGACGGCGGTATCCGCTGATTGTGCCGTTGGCCGTGTTTTTGGCTGCGGTCGCCGTGCTCGTGCGGATCGGCCCAGTGGCGGCGGTGACGGCGGCGGGACCTTTGCCGCAGACGTATACCGTGGTGGTCGACGCCGGTCACGGCGGTGCCGACGGTGGGGCGATCGGGCGGTCGGGGACGCTGGAAAAAGAAATCAACCTGAAAATTGCGCTGAAAACAGCGGCATTTCTTCGCTTGTTCGGCGTGAACGTGGTGATGACGCGCACCGACGACCGATCCCTGCATTCACCGAACGCGACAACGCTGCGCGAACAAAAAAGCGAGGATCTGAAACAGCGCTGCGCGATTGTGGAAGCGAGTAAAAATCCGCTGTACGTAGCGATCCACCAAAACTTCTTTGCCGACACGGTTTCGCGCGGAGCACAGGCCTTTTATGCGGCCGGAAACGACGGCGGCAAGCTTATGGCCGAAACGCTGCAGGCCCATCTGCAGGCAATGCTGCCGCAGGCGGGTACACGCGATGCGGCGAAACTGCCGAATGCCAACTACATCATGCAGCACCTCTCTTGCCCGGCGGTGATTTTGGAGTGTGGATTCCTCTCGCACCCGGAGGAGGAGATGCTGCTCTGTTCGGCGGATTACCAGACGGCGCTGGCATTTTGCGTGACGGCGGCGGTGCTGGATATTGCCCGGAATGGGGCAAATTGACCCGAAACAAAAAGAAAGGCCGACAGAAATGCCGGACGGACAAAAGATATGGCCAAACAACCGAAAACAACTGCATATGTATGCGACAACTGCGGCTACGACAGCGCCAAATGGTACGGCAAGTGCCCGGCCTGCGGCACGTGGGACTCGCTGAAGGAAATCACCATTGAGCCCGAAGCGCCGTTTGCGGTGCCGACCGGACGCATAGCGGCGGCAGATAAACCGGAGGCGCTGGATTCGCTCTCGACCGAAGATGCGCTCCGTTTCCACACCGGCTATGCCGAGCTCGACCGCGTGCTCGGTGGCGGCGCGGTCAAGGGTTCGCTCGTGCTGATCGGCGGTGAACCGGGCATCGGCAAATCGACGCTGATGCTGCAAATCTGTCGGGCACTGAGCTCAGCGGGCAAGATTCTCTACGCTTCAGGCGAAGAATCGAAGCGGCAGATCAAGCTGCGCGCCGACCGTTTGGGTGTGACGAGCAAAGAGATTTTGGTCATGTCCGAGACGAAGCTGGAAGCGGTTTTGGCGGCGTGCGAGGCTGAAAAACCGGCGGTCTGCGTTGTCGACTCGATCCAAACGATCTACAAAACGGGAATTTCTGCTGCGCCCGGCAACGTGACACAAATCAAAGAATGCGCGATGGCGCTGCTGCGGATGGCGAAAAACACGGGCATGATCGTGTTTGTGGTCGGCCATGTCAACAAAGACGGCGAGATCGCCGGCCCGAAAATTCTTGAGCATATGGTCGACTGCGTGCTCTACTTCGAAGGCGAACAGCAGAACGCTTACCGCATTCTGCGGGCGGCGAAAAACCGCTTCGGTTCGACCAACGAGATCGGTGTGTTTGAAATGAACGCAAACGGCCTGACCGAGGTGGAAAATCCCTCGGCGGCGCTGCTCTCGGGCCGTCCGGTCGGCGTGCCCGGCACGTGCATCACTGCGGTGATGGAGGGGACTCGCCCGATTCTCGCCGAGGTGCAGGCGCTGGTCGCGCAGTCGGTGTTTGGCAATCCTCGCAGAATGGCCTCCGGTATCGACTATAACCGCGCAGCACTCTTGTTGGCGGTTCTGGAAAAACGAGCGGGCATGCTCGTGAGCAATCAGGATGCCTATATTAATGTTGTCGGTGGGCTGAAGATCGACGAACCGGCGGCAGACTTGGCGACGGTGATCGCGTTGGCTTCGAGCTTTTCGGATCGGCCGGTGAGCGAGAACACGGTCGTGTTCGGTGAGGTCGGCCTGGCCGGGGAACTGCGGCGCGTGACGATGATGGAACAGCGCATCGCCGAAGCTGCGCGCATGAAGATCACGCGTGTGATCTGTCCGGCGTTTGGCGATACGCATATGCAGCCGCCGGAAGGCATGGAGATCGTGCGCGTGCGCTCGGTCCGGGAAGCAATCAACGCCTGCTTGGCGTAGAGATAGGAAAAGGGCGGATACCGCGAGGTATCCGCCCTTTTTTGCTTGAAAAGCGGTTATTTCAGACCGTTTTCGTAGGATTCGATCATCTTCTTGACCATCTGGCCGCCGACCGAGCCGGCCTGCTTGGAGGTCAGATCACCGTTGTAACCCTGCTTGAGGTTGACGCCGACTTCGTTGGCGGCTTCCATCTTGAACTTTTCCATAGCTTCCTTCGCCGCCGGAACGACGATGCGATTACTCTTGCTGGACATGTTTTTCTCCTTACTGTGTCGTGAAAAAAATTGATCTTTGGGGCTGCAAAGCTATCATGTGCACCACTCGTGCAAAATATGTGAGAAACAGCATTTGCCAAATTTTTCGATTGTTATCCCCAAAATGTCAATTGGCTTATCGATACGGACGCTTCAAAGAAAAACTGACACTATATAATATGGAAGAGAATAGGACTTGCCATCACTGAGAACCGATTTAAGTCGTGCAGACAGGACAAAAAAGGTTCTTGGTAGAAATTAAAACCCAAACAACAAACTGACTTCGCATTCCAGCGGGGTCAGTTTTATTTTTAGTTGAATGTGCTGATGGTTATAGAAATATGTATTCGTCAATTCGATGACGAGCTTCGGCGAAAGTCTGCAGCTTTACCCGATGAATACACTCTGATTTGAGAATTGAGAAGATATTCTTGGCTAAAACATTGTTATATGGATTATTGATGGTGAATAATCAACTTCTGATTGGTAAAATTTGTACACTTTTTTGACCAATAGAAGAAACCTCTGTAACAACTCAATATATGCACCATAATACCACCAATTTTATATATTCCATTATAACATCTATGATATTTTCTGTCAATGTTTGTATGGTAAAAAAAGTGTACTTTCCTGATCATACAAATAGGAGCTATAGGTATGACTCTTTGTGAGTCGCTGGTTTTTGACGCAAAACGAAGTTGTTAGAACGTTGCTGCATGATTTTTCAGTCCTTGGAATAGGTTTTGGAAAATAGTAGTGGCAAGTTGTAGTAGATAAATACCGCAGTATTATATTCTTACTATTTAATTGTGTATATACCGTGCATGATTGTGTTACGGTTTATGCTGATTGCTCTTGGAGCAATGAGGAAATATCTATCATAACAGGGGGAGAAGGAATAATGACCAAGGATTCCAACTTTTTCAAGCGGACTCAGATATGGGTAGTCATTGTCGCTATGTTGATGACAGTGATCAGCCCCTTGTCTGGGTTGATGGTGTTCGCGTCGGACGAAGCACAAAAGACCGACGGTGAACTCGTCGCTGCCAACTATCCGTTGACGGCGAAAGAACAGGCTCTGTTGAGCTCGAAGCTGCTTGTCGGTGACACGCATACCTATGAAGTCCCGACAGCGGCAGAAAACCTGATCTCGGTGGATACCGATACGCAGACGATCAGCGTTTCGTCTTACGAAGGAACGTCCGGTTATCTGTGGGAACCGGTCTCTGCGAAGATCATGGTTGGCGGAGTAGAGCAGGAAGTCGTTGCGCTGACGGCGGGTGTCGGCACCTATGCCTATGACGGCAACGCTTTCTCGGTGGTTGTCTCTTTTGAACTGAACAAAGAGATCGACGCCGCTACGCAGGAACTGCTGCTGAATGCACCTGCCTATCTGGCCCAGGGTCTTGAGAACCTCAAGTTGGCCTATGCGCAGAGCGGCAACATGGACAGTATTACACTTGCTATGCCGTATCTGATGCCGCTGTGCGGCGTGGGCTACCCGGTCATGACTCCATGGTCACCGGAACCGATAACCCTTTATTATGGTCCCACATCCGACCCGAAGGCCGTCAATGCGATCAACGCTACCAAGGAGCTGAACAACCAGATGACTGCCAACGGCGGCATTCTGGACCTTTCGGTCATGCTGAATGCGTACAACAGTGCTGCCAGCAAAGTGCAGTATCTGATGGAAAACGGTGCGGCACTGAAAGCCAAACTCGCGGAAACCAAAGCGTATATTCAGGACATCAATAACAACGATCTGTTCAGGCTGATTCTGAATATCGTCAGTGAGTCGATGGTCTCGGGCGAAACGCTTTCGGCTGTCAGAGCGCTGAAGACGTTCCGCAATGTCATGGAAGATATCATTGAGAACATCGAAGTTCTCGAAAACGACCCGTGGATCGCTCTGACTGCCGGCTGCCTGCGCGCCGGTCTGACGGATGCCGAGTACCTCACGTTGGACGGTCTGATGAGCGGCATGACCCTGACGGATCCGCTGCCGGCGGTTGAAGCCTCTCTGCTCGTCGACACGACGGAGATCCAGCACAACCTGAGCATGTGCAATGTTACGGTCAATGTTTCTCTGAAGCTGACTGACCCGAACAGCACTGCGGTGCAGTATGTGGATCACGACATTGTGAAGTCCGTTACGCTCACTCTGGCGGAAAACGCTACTGAAGCGGAAATCCTCGCAGCGGTGGACGCCAGCGGTATCGTGGCGGATGCGAAGGCTGCATGGGGCAGCGTTTACGACGATGCCCACTTTGCAGAAACGGCGTCTGAACTCCCCGGGACGCTGACGGAAGATACTACATACAATATCGTTTACAAACCGAAACTCTATTCTGTGACCTCGAACTATGCGGCGGCGACGGAACTGCCCTATGGCTACCGCCTCCTGCTCGAAGTGAACGGCGCGGAACTGAAAGCCTACGACTACCAGGTGAACGGTAACTACTACGCCCAGGGCGCGTACTACACCATCACCGGTGATACGACGATCACCCGTACCGAAGGCAAGTCCTATGTGAAGGGCCAGCTCTATCAGATCGTTGCCGATAACTACCTGAACGGTACCACCGGCGAAGCGATTCTGACTTCCGGTGCTCTGTTTGGCGATGAAGTGGTTGCGGTCCGTTACCCGGACAACAACGGCGGCATCGTGACGCTGTCCGGCAGCACGCTGACGGCCCTGCCGTACGCGGCCAGCTATGAAGGCCTCTCCTGGAAGCCCTACAGCTACACGCTGGATACCAACGGCACCACCGGTTACTTCAACGGCGCGCCCTCCGTTATGATTGGTGAAAGCTTCGGCACGGTGACGGTCACGTACCGCCTGTACCTGACGAACTTCGACGCGAGCGATATCGAAGATCTGGCGACCCTGCCGGGCGCTCTGGCGGCTGAAGCTGTGCAGCAGCTCTCTGCGATGGCCAGCATCGCCGGCCAGGAAGATAAGCTGGAGCTGCTCAACAACGCGATGCTTGGGGTCCTTGCCGGTTTGGTCGAAGAAGCTGTCCTGAACGCGGACGCGGCGAAGGATGCTGCTCTGAAAGCTTGCTTCACTGAAGTTCTCAACAAGATCAAGGACGAATGTATCGATACGTTCGCGGATAAAAAGCCGCTGAAGCTGTATACGATTGTTGCTGCCTACAACAATGCCGGCGACAAACTTCTGTACTACTACCAGAACCACGACGCGGTTCGCGCTGAAATCGCGAAGTTTGCCGATTACATGACGATGCTTCTGGGCGCTGACGGAACTCTGACCGCCGACGAAAAGATCGACGCGCTGAAGGTCCTGATGAGCTCCGCACCCAATATGACACCGGAAGACATCGAAAGATACAGCGAAAAGCTGACCTCTCTGGAAACCACGATGCAGTCTGTGAAGTCGAATCTCACGCCTCCGAATGCTGCGATCGATACCGAAAGCGCCAAGCTTGGCGTGCTGACGAGTACGCTCGTCGCCGGCGGTGAAGTCGATCCGTCGAACCTGAGTGTTGGCCTCTACCTCGCCGATTCGTCGATCGTTATGGTCGCCGATGACAAGGTCGCTCTGAAGGTTACCCTTCTGATCGAAGGCGGCGAAACGGTGACAATCGTTTCGGATACCGTTGACGGCAGCGTGGTGATCGATGCGGCGATGATCACGACCCTGAAGAATAAGGTCGCGGCCGCTCTGGATGCGCAGAGCATCGTTGGCGTTCTGTATGAAAACAACTACGATGCCACCGTTCTCGACGCTCTGGTCGGTCAGGCCGCAGAAGACCTTGCCCAGACCGCGTTTGAATTCGAATGGACCTATAAGCAGATCGCAATCAACGTTCCGGGTATGACTGACCAGACGGTAAGCCTGGCCGATACGGTTATCGAACTGGCTGCCAGCTCCGACCCGGCTGAACGTTACGACTACTATATCGGCGGCGTGAAAGTGGGCGGCAATCGCTACTCGCTCAGCCTCGTCGAACTGACCGAAGCGGCCAACGGCACGTTCGTTGTGACGCGTGAAGTGATCAACATCGCTGAAGAAGAAGCCGCTCAGCGCAAACAGACGCTGATCGACTACGTCGATGGCCTCAACACCGCGATTGGCAACGATCAGCTGGCCTTTGTTCTTGTGGAAAACGGCAGCAGCTACTCGATCGTTCTGAAGGTCAAGTCGCTGGATCCGAGCTCGCTGATGAGCGCGGCGATGGGCATGGCGACCGGTATGGTCCAGGGTGCGTATTCGTATGTCGGTATCGACAACAACGCCTTCTGGGATGGCAAAGTCCACCTGCAGACCCTGGTCGACGCTGTGATGAACAGCGGCTTCGGTCTGAACACGCTGGTCAACGTGATTGATGCCAGCGGCAACATCCAGAACCAGCTCACGCTTGCCGGTACGGTGCTCTCCGCGGAAGTTGTCAATCCGTACGGCGGCAAACTGATCGAAACGACCATGCAGCTCGGCTCGACCGAGAGCGATGCTCTGAACGTTGCGTTCTACATCACCCTTGGCTCGGCGAACGAGATGCTCGTGACTCTGCGCAATGCCTATGTCGATATGCTCGCGTCCTATGTTGACCTGGTCTGCGACAACGGCAAAGCCAACATCGCGCTGAATCTCCCGCAGAAGGCGTACGAAGCGCTGCTTGCCAGCCTGCTCGTCACCGGTGAGATCGATCTCTCTGAACTGAACGATGTGGACGGCGAAATCATCTTTGGCTTCATCAATGATATGATTATGCCGCTGATCGATGCCGGCGCGACGCTTGAAACGATCGAAAATACCCTCGCACAGTTTGGCATGAACCTTGCGCTGTCCGGTCGTCGCGGCATGGACACCATCTACAGAGAACTGGTTCAGTTCTACACCGACGCGCAGTTTGTCTATGATGAAAACAGCGGCACTGCCACCGGCGTGATCATGATCAATGGTCTGCTCAACTCGATGGATCTTGGTGCTCTGTCCAGCCTGATCGCCGAAAAGGATACCGGCCTGACTGTGACGGTCGATATCGAACTGTCCGATCTTGGCAGCCAGTATGAAGCTCTGTTTGTTGACATCAACGCAGCCGGTATTGCCAACAAGATCGGCCTGACGGCGGATCTCGCCGCGAAACTCCCGTCGCTTGCCGGCGCCTCTGCTGTGGTCCTGCTGAGCGATGTGAACGAAAACCTCACCTTCGGCAAGACGACGCTTCTGAACCTGAACGGTTTCACGGTGACCGGTGACATCACGTCCAACGGCAAACTGATCATCGTCGATGCGAACACGCAGGCCGGCAAGATCGGCACGGTCGACGGTCAGGTTTCCGGCAACGCGATCGTTGTTTCCGGTAAATACACCGATGACGTTTCCGATCTCATCAAAGTCGGCTACGAACAGGGCGCTGACGGTGTTGTTGCCAACCGCTTCTATGATATCGAAGCCGACGGCGAAAACATCACGATCGTTTTGAACGCTGACATGATCCACACGAACTACGTCCCGAACCTGACGGCTCTGGTTGTGGACATCGCCTGCGATCTCCTGTTCAACGGCTATGCTTACAATTACCTCGAACTTGCCGGCAACAGCGTCTACGATATCACGCTCGATGATCTCGTTGGCCTGTACAAGAGCACGAACCGCCTGAACACTGCCGTCAGCGAAGTCCTCGGCTTTGTCGACAGCGCGGATCTCTCGGCCCTGATCAATCTGGTCATGGATGATGTTGCGGATTTCGCGGCCATCAGCCAGGCCATCGAAAATGACGAAGCCATTTTCGAATATGAAATGGTCAGAAAGCCCTGGAACCTCGACTTCTCCATTGAGAGTGCGGGTAACTACATTACCGCCGGTATCGGTTCCGGCGATGCGGTTTCGGGTAACTTCAGTGTTGTTGTTTCTGGTTCCGCGGCAGACAAGGCGTATCTTGTCGATCTCTTTGCCGAACTTGGCGAAATTGTGGATGCTGATATCAACCTGAACATGACGCACGGCCTCAACGGCAGCACGATCGAGCTGACAGTTGACGCGGACGCGAACGTGTTTGTTGATCTGACGAATCCGGATTACGCCATCATGCTGAGCATTCTTGTTGCTGACGGTATCGGTGCTCCGGCCAATGCGGATCTGATCGCCGGCATCGAAACCTACTACAGCACGGGCAGCACCGATGTTCTCAACCGTGCGTTCAACGCCCTGACGACCTCTCAGGTCGTGACGGCGCTTAAGAACCTGACGACTGCGGATTCCTTTGCCAACATGGTCAGCGCCCTTGGCCTCGACGGCATCGTGGAAGACTCGGTCGAAGAGCTCGAAGCTCTGTACGATCGCTTTGGTAAGCTGGCTGCGGCGCTTGTCCGCAGAACCGACATCACCGGTGGCAGCCGTACGATCGGCAGCTATCTGGATGCCAACGGTGTCTATTCGATCGAAAGAAGCGATTTGGAGAAGATGCTTGAAAGAGCGCTCTTCAAGGGCTACAAAGTGTCTGTTGAAGTCACTGTGACGGATGCCTATGCCGGTGTCCAGCTCTTTGGTGCGGTTGCGGGCGACGTGGACTACACCGAACTCGAAAACCAGATCGCGAGAGCGGAAAAACTGCTCGAGGACGAAGACGAGTACACTTCGAGTTCTTGGGCGAAGATGGAAGCTGCTTTGGAAGATGCGTATGAAGCGCGAAATTCTTTGGATCAGAACGAAGTCGACCGAATGGCCGATGCGCTGAAAAAGGCAATCAATGGTCTTGTGAAAAAGCACGTGCCGCCGACTCCGCCGAGTCCTCCAGTTGTGGACTATAGTGAACTGGAAAAACAGATAGCAAAAGCCGAGTCGTTGGAAGAGTCTAGCTACACTGCTGAATCTTGGGCAGTTCTGGCAACTGCTTTGGAAGAAGCTTACAACGCGTTGAATTCGAACAGCCAATCTATAGTTAACGCTGCAGCGAAAAATCTGAAAGATGCGATTGAAGCACTTGTTAAGCAATCTCAGCCGCCGATACTGCCAGATGTTGCTCCAGAATTTGTGGAAGGCACTGGCACCCCGGTGATTCTTGAATCGGATAAGGTTGCCGGCTACCAGGTCGACGAAACCGAAATGTACATCGAGATCGATACGCAGGCCTCCGGTCTGACTGTCGCTGAACTTTGTGCTCTTCTGAAATTCAGCGTTAAGAACGCTGATTCCGTTACTCTGACCGTCGGCAACGGCACTTTGGCCGAAACCAGCCTTGTGTGCAACGGCACAAAGGTCACTGCGGTTGCAGCCAACGCCTCGTCGTCGAAAGTGGCGGTTGTGGAATACACCATCATCATCATGGGCGACGTCAACAGCAACGGCCGTATTGAAGTTGGTGATGCGGTTCTGATTAGCCAGGCGCTTGTTGGCCTGACGACTCTGGACGAACTGCAGATCATGGCTGCGGATATCAACAACAACGGCAGAACCGATATCGGCGACGCTACGCGCAACTCCAGCAAGATCGTTGATTGGGATAACTACGAATCCATGCTGGAGAATGCTGCGGAATAACGGGAGGTACATAAATGAAAGTTGCAAAAAGAATATTTGCCTTGATGCTTTCCGTGGTACTGGTGTTCTCTCTGACTGTTAACGCTTTTGCGGCAACCTCGAAAGAGGTTGCCGCGGAGGCGGGAGAAACCGTGACCGTTGAACTGCAATATACGAATATTGCAGGTATCCAAGGCACTCTGAAAACTTCCGGCGCTGACATTATTACAGGAATTGCTGTTACGACGACCGGCCTGACCATTGGTAACTACAACGCTGCCAACGGTATGCTTGCGTACTTTGGTACGGCTCCTGTCAATTGTACCGTCAAACTTGAGATCAAACTCGCAGCGGATGCGAAACCGGGCGAAGTCGGAAAAATCACCTTTGAGTACGAAACCACCGCTGACGGCAGCATGCCGTCCGAACCGGTCTATCAGTACGATTCGGTTACAATCCTTGTTCCTGCGATCGACTACACCGCGCTGAATGCGCAGATCGCCAAGGCTGAAAGCCTGAACGAAGCGGACTACACCGCGGCGTCTTGGGCGAAGATGGAAACGGCGCTTGCCGCGGCCATCGCTGCCAGAGAATCTCAGGACCAGAAGGTCGTCGACAACGCGGCCAACGCTCTGAAAGCTGCTATTGCCGCCCTTGTCCGGAAACAGGCGGGCGTTGATTACAGCGAACTGAACAAACAGATCGCCATTGCCGAAGGTCTGAACGAAGCGGACTACACGGCCGAATCGTGGGCGAACCTGGAAAGCGCGCTGAATGCGGCGATCGCTGCCAGATCCTCGCAGAGCCAGTCCGTTGTCAACAATGCGGCGGCTGCCCTGAAGGCGGCTATTGCGGCTCTCGAAGCCGTTCCGGGTGTTGATTACTCTGAACTGGAACTCCAGATCCTGATCGCGTCGGGTCTCCGCGAAGCGTTCTACACGCCTGAAACGTGGGCGGACCTGGCCAGCGCACTGGAAACGGCTATTACTGCCAGAGAATCGAAGGATCAGGCCGAAGTCGACGCTGCTGCTGCGACTCTGAAAGAGGCCATTGCCGGTTTGGAACGTCTGCCGGTCATCAATTATGCGGAACTGAGCCTGCAGATCGCCATTGCCGAAGGTCTGAATGAAGCGGACTACACAGCGGAATCGTGGGCGAACCTCGAGATCGCACTGGAAGCGGCTCGTGCTGCCAGAGAATCGCTTGATCAGGCTGAAGTCGACAATGCCGCTGAAAACCTGAAGAATGCCATTGCGGCTCTGGAAGTTCCGGTTGCGATCGACTACACCGAACTGAATGCGCAGATCGCCATTGCTGAAGGTCTGAATGCTGACGCGTACACGGCTGAATCTTGGGCGGCGCTGACCACGGCCCTGAATGCGGCCATCGACGCCAGAACTGCCGAGTCTCAGGATATCGTCGACAACGCCGCTGCGGATCTGAAGGCTGCTATCGCGGCGCTGCAGACGAAACCCGTTGAGCCGACGATCGACTACACCGTGCTGAATGCGCAGATCGCCATCGCCGAAGGCCTGAACAAGGACGACTACACGGCCGAATCGTGGAGCGCCCTCGAAACTGCCCTGAATGCGGCCATCGCTGCCAGAACGGCGAAGGATCAGACGGTTGTCGACAACGCGACGCAGGCTCTTGCCAACGCGATTGCGGCTCTTGAAGAAAGCAGCTGTAGCTGGTGGTGGATCCTGATCGTTATCGCGGTGATCATTCTGGTCGCGCTTTGGTTCTACTACAACAAAAAGAAGAAGACGCCCAAAAAATAACTTCTGCCGGCTGAATCAGAACACTGATTGACAGCGAAAACAAATAAAGTACCCCAGGCAGACCGCCCATTTTCTGAGGTGGTCTGCCTGGGGCACAGCGCTAAAACCGAGGGAGAACAATGCAACTGAAAAAACGGATTTTATTTTTGTTTCTTGCTGTACTGATGGCCGCAAACCTTGTCCTGCCAGCCTACGCTGCTGTAGTCGCCGGAAAAACGGAGGGAGCAGCAGAGGAAATCATTACCGTTTCCTACCAATATACCGACATCGCCGGGATCAGCGGAGCTTTTACCTACTCGAACCGCGCCATGTTCTCGGATGTCAAATTCTATATCGAGGGCCTGACCACGGGCCAGTATAACCCTGCAAATGGCCGACTGGCTTTTTTTGGATACGAACCTGTCGACTGTACCATCACACTTGTGCTGACCATTGCCGCAGATGTCGCGGCAGGGGATAGCTGCACCATTACCTTGGAATACGAAGCGACTTCCGACGGTGTGCTCCCGGAAGTCCCGGATTATAAATACGACGACGTGATCATCAAAGTCGTGGAAAAGCTGGATTTCAGCATTCTGAGACGGTTGATCGAAGAAGCATCCGCTTTGGATGCGACCAAATACACTGCCAAATCCTGGCAAGTTTTGGAAGACGCGCTTCGTGCGGCGCAGGAAGCCCTGAACAGCACCACGCAAGAAGAAATCAACGCGGCCGTCGATCTGCTTCGTGACGCCATTGCGGCGCTCGAGCGACTGCCGGAACCGCCTCTGATAGATTATGCCGAACTCCTGAAGCAAATCAAACTCGCAGAAGACCTGGACGAAGCCGACTATACGCCGGAATCCTTCGCCGTTTTGAAAGAAGCTCTGGCCAACGCCAAGAGCAAACGCCATTCCCTCGACCAAGTCGAAGTGGATGAGGCGGCGGCCGCGCTGAAAGCTGCCATTGCCCAACTGGTGTGGATCCGCACTCCGGGAGAGGTCGACTACACCGAACTTGACCGCCAAATCCTGATCGCCCGCAGCCTGAACGAAGGCGAATACTCGCCCGAAAGCTGGGCGGCGATGATGACCGCACTGGATATCGCACAGGCCGCCCGATCCTCGAAGGATCAGAACGTCGTTGACAAAGCTGCCACCGGGCTGAAAGAGGCGATCGCCTCGCTGGTGCGGATCAAGCCTCCCGTCGATTTTACCGAACTGCGCGAACAAATCGCGATCGCCGAATCGCTGGAACGCGAACCGTACACCACGCTGAGCTGGACGCAGATGCAGGACGCGTTGGAAAATGCCAGACAAGCACTCAACTCTTCGGAACAGAGCGAAGTCGATGCGGCGGCTAATCGCCTGCGCAACGCGATTGCCGATCTGGTCATTCTGGACCTGCAGCGCCTGCTGGATGCGATGGCTGCGGTGGAGGCCCACGCGCGGAACGAGGCGCTCTCTGAGCTTTGGTACCGCCTGCATCAACTGCTCAACGAAGCGGAACTCGCCATTTTGGAAGAAGACCAGGCAAAAATCGATGCCTGCGCCAACGAGATCGAACTGGTGCTCGCCGAGATCGAACGGTTGCTTGCCGAGATGAAAGAGCCGCAGACCGTGATCATCGAGCGGCCGATCCCGAGCGAACCCGACGGCGACTACTGCAATATCGAAGGCCACCCGTTTTGGCAGATCCTGTTCTGGATCAGCCTTGCGCTGAACATTTCCGCAGGTGGCTTTATCGGGATTTATTTCTTCCTGAAACGGAAAAAAACAACCGACGATACGCCGTTGGTCGATTACGACATTACGGATGACGAATAAAGCCCGATTTCCGAATCGGGAAACCTTCTGAAAAGAATCGAGGTGACGCCTGCTTTGAGAGAGAAAAGCTGGAAACGAAAAGAATATGAAACATGGGACGAAGCGTTCCGCGGTCTGGCACCGATGATCCGACAGCAGTCGGTGCGTGTTGCTGCATACACGCAGGTACTGTTTTTGCAGGCCGTCAAGCTCCATTTTGGCGCAAACACCGCCGACGGACAGGAACGGATCAAAGGCCAGTACGCCGAACTGATGTACAAATGCGGTTTGTACCATCAGCTTGGAAAAGCGCTTGTCCCGCCGGAGTACCAGATCTGGCAGCAGGATTTTACCGAAGAAGAAGCTGCCGTATACAAAAAGTATACCACAGACGGCCGTTTGCTTGTGTCGAATTTGCAGGAGCGCGGCGCGCGCGCCAAACAGAAGCGCGGCACCGAATGGACGGAACGCCCGACCAAAAATATCCCGTGGCTGATCCTGCGCGAATGCTGCGAACAGCACATGGAGCGCTGGGATGGCTCCGGCTACCCGTACGGCCGGCTGGGCAGCGATATCAGCACAGCGGCCCAGATCGTCGGTTTGGCGAAAGAGCTCGACCGTATTGCCGCTGAAACCAAGTCGGAAGAACCGTTTGAGGTCGCGTTCCAAACGCTTGTGGCCGCATCGGGCAAGGCCTGGTCTTCGGAACTGATCGAAGTTCTGAAAGCGGCGAAAGACAACTGCTACGCCGTTTACTGCAAGTACATCCACTATACCCGTACGATCCCCAAGACGATTCCTTTGGTCGAGCGCCGTCCCGACCGCATTATGGGCCTTTCCTATCGCCCGATGGCATCGGTCGAGGAGAGCTACATCACGATGTACGAAGCGACACCTTGGTTTGGCGGTGTGCCGGAACAGCCCGACGAAACCGAATCGGCCACCGACCTACGCGATTTGTTCGCCAGAACGAACCTTGTTGAAGATCTTTCGTGGTATTTCCTCTACGAAGCGACCGACACGCTTCTGCGGATGCAGAACTGCAGCCTCAGGCTCGAGGGCCTGCTACTGGAGCTTCCGAGCGGTTTCTACCAATTGGGCACACAGCTCCAAAAGTTCAACACGCTGTTTACCGACCAACCGGTCGAGAAGAAACGGCTGCTGCTGACGGTTCCCTTCGAGCTTTTGCGCTCCGTGAGCAAAACCCAACTGGAGATCATCGGCCGATATTTGCGCAACGGCATTTGCCTTGTCGTGGACGATTTCCGCCCCGACGAAGCTTGGCCGGCGGCGAAGCTGGCGGAACTGGGCTTCACCCACGCGCGCATTTCGCCGGAACTCTACCAAACGCCCGAAGGCCAGACCGCGATCCAAGATCTGCGCCTGTGCGGCATGACCGTGCTCGGCAAAAACGCCGATTCGCCCGAAATTTTTGCTTGGCTCAATTCCTGCGGTGTGCAGTGCAGCTCGGGTATGCTCTGCGGTATTTCCGTTTCGGAGGATGAAATGATCCTCGATACGCTCGACCGCGAGCAGGCATAGCCGGTCGGTGAATTGCCATGGCAGCTGAACAGAGCAAACAAGCGGCGGCAGTCGAACCGCCGAAAAAGCAAAAACGGCTTTTTAAGCGCAAACGTGCCGGCGTCGTGCTGACGGCGCAGCAGGTCAAAGAGATCAAGCAAGGGCGCAAGAAATTGCGCCGCGAGCTGCGCAAACAGGGGATCAAGAAGAAGAAAGACTTCGAACTGACCGCCTCGTCGCTCGGCCTCTACTTCGACAAAAGCAAAAAGCTCGCCTTATTTTGGTGGTTGTTTTGGGGCAAAGGCAAATGGCTGTGGCTGACGGCCGCTGCTGTGCTGATCGGTGTCCTCTACGGGATGTCCTACGTGACCGATCTGCACGGCCACTTCACCGTCAGTATGTCCGACCGCCTGTTCCGCGACGGTTTCTCGATTTCCGAGATCCATACCTTTGAAAACCCGACTTCCCATCTTTTTGCCAGCCCTGCGGATGGGGTGCCGTGCATTTCGATCACGCGCATCCCCGACAACATCGATGCTGACGAGCTGGGGGCCAGCGAGGAGTACTTCGCCTATACGTTCTACGTCAAAAACGAGGGCGATGTGGCGCAAAGCCTCGATTGGTCGCTGGATATCCGCTCGCAAAGCCAAAATCTTTCCGAAGCGGCATGGGTGATGATCTTCGTCGACGGCAAAGCCACGATCTATGCCAAAGCCGACGAAAACGGCGAAGTCGAGGCGCTGCCTGCCTTCGACGACAATACCCGCGGCTATACCCAACCGCCGCTGTGTGTCCACATGGCCGAACCCGAAACGCAGTTTGAGATGGTCGATACCGGCGGCGTCGCGGAGCGCTGGCGCGTGAAGCCCAAGCCTTTCCTGGCAGAAGCGCAGATTGCGTCCGGCCGGCTGGAAGATGTTTACCCAACGCAGTACCATAAATTCACGGTGGTCGTCTGGCTGGAAGGCGACGACCCCGACTGCACCGACGAACTGATCGGCGGCCACATCGGTCTGGACTTCGCGATGGAAGCGGTCGATGAATCGGAAGAAGAAGCGGAAGAAAATCAAGATTAAGTCCGCGCAGCAAACAACACGTATCGTGCTCCGGCAGAGCGAACGCTCCGCTTTGTCGGGATCACATAGCTTCGGCGGAAGCGGGGATCTCCCCAAAAACGCAGAAAGTTTCATCTGATTTTATGAAGAAAGGAAGAATGAAAGATGGAAAATAGTGAACGCAGAGCTCAGTACGGGCTCCGCGGAAAACTGATCTCGGCGGTCGCCATGCTCATGGTCGCCGTGATCATGTGCGTCTCCTCCACGTACGCTTGGTTCACGCTGTCGACCGCGCCGGAAGTCACCGGTATTTCCACTGCGGTCGGTGCCAACGGTGCGCTGGAAATGAGACTGAACAGAACCAATCCCTTGAGCGAAGAAGTGAATGCGACTTGGGGTAACTTGGTGGACCTGGGCGGCGATAGCGACCTCTACGGTTCGACTGCCATCACGCTCTATCCCTCGACGCTGAATCTCGATGCGACCGGAAAACTGACCGGTGCGCTGCTGGGTACACCGGTTTACGGTGCGGACGGCCGCGTGCAGAACGTGAACCCCAACACTGTTACCAGCGGTACCTTTGCCAACAACACCTTTGCGCCGGACAGTGCGCTCGGCTTCCGTACCGTCGGTACGGTTTCGGGCATGACGCCGCGTGAACTGGCTCACCGCAACGCCTACGTCAACATCGTCTCGCAGATGAGCATTGCCCAGAAGGGCGCGCAGGACTCGCTCAGCAAAAACGGTTCTGCGTTGGCGGCGATCGCGGTTGAAATCGCGTTCTCGAGCAATCCGACTTACGAAAGAGAGGATGTCGTGGGTGTCGGCAATATGATCGCTGATCTCGAAGCGGCCTGCGTCAGCCTCGAAGAAGCCTATCGTCAGGCGTTCCTCGCGCTTGCGGCGAGCCAGATCGTCGGCGGCGAAACGGATACGTATTACGAAACCTTGAGCGGTCTGATTACGGCCAAAGTGGATGGTGTGTATACGACTCCGCTGGCTACCCTGTATGAACAGATCAAAACCACGGTCGAGGGGCAGACTGCACTTGCCGGTTTTGTGAAAGGCATTGAACAGTATCTGAACGCAACGATCACGTACACTGTGACGGAAAACGACGTACCCGTTGTGAAGACCGTTAAGGGTACGCGTGCGGCCATCGACGAAGCGAAAGATGAGTACACTGCGCTGCTCGCTAAGTTTGATGCCGAAACGGATCCGATTTCCTCCTGCAGCGACGACGACCTGATGGAAGCGCTGCGCCCGCTGGTGAACACCGATATGATCACCGTTAACGGCTACGCTGCGAAAGGTGAAAACAAAGAAGCGATCGCTTCTTCGGCGCTTTCCAACGGTATTCTGGTCTCCATGCCGAGCCACGGCGGTGTCTACGCCGACTTTGCCGACCAGTGCGGCAACTATAAGGTCGCCATCTCGATCGACGCCGGCTCGATTTCTTCGACCCTGAACGGCATGAAAGTCAATGCCTACATGGAAACGAAGAGCGACCAGGGCACGTCCTACCTGATCCAGACGAGAGACGCCGTGAAGGGTCTGCCCCTGCCCTCCAATTCGGATACGGTGCTCCCCATCACGGAATACTACGGCTACATCATCGACCTTATGTTCCGCACGAATGCGTCGAACTCGAACCTGCTCCTCCAGCAGGATCCGACCGACCGTATCTACGATGGCAACCAGAACGAAGAAACGATGGGCGGCGGCAGCAAGATGACCTTCAGAACCGAATCCAATACCCTTGGCTTCGACTCGATCGTCAACCTGATGTCCAAAATCCGTATCGTCTTCTTTGAAACGAATACCGGCGTGGTTCTGAAGTACGGCAAGCTGGATGTTTCGGACGGCAACATCGAAAACCTCGGTGACGGCGCGGCGGCAGAGATCTACCTCTATACGCCGGTTGCCAACAACCAGTATGAGTACGAGACCAAGCAGACGGTCGAAGTGTACTACGAAACGGTTGCGGGTACCACAACGTATTACACCGATAATACCAAGGCCGACGTAGCGACGATTCCGGCCGGCGTGACCCCGACTCCGGCGGTGGCTGCTGCGACTGAGGGTGAAGCGACCTACGAGACCACGATCAAGGTGACTGTGTACAGCAATGATGGTACTACCTTCTATACCGATCCTGCCTGCACGACCGAGAACGTGGCGACGATCCCGTCCGGCGTGACCCCGACGAAGGTCGCTGCCGCCGAAGACGTCGATGAAGAAAACGTCATTTGCGCGCTGACGCAGAACGAAGAAAAGGCGATCTCCGTCCTCGTTTACCTCGACGGCGAGAGCATCGAAAACAAAGACGTCGCGGCCGAAACCGCGAAATCGCTGGTTGGCACGATGAACATTCAGTTTGCCAGCAGCGCCACGCTGGTTCCGATGGAATATGCGGACCTGCATACGCCCGGCGAATCGTCCTCGACTTCGGCCTCGACTGCGGCCACGGCTGCGGACCCGGCTGCGTCTAACCCGTAACCCCGAACGATCGGTGTAGCCCACCGGTCTTCACAGGAAAAACGAATGTCCCTGCTGTCGGAAATGCCGTTTTTTCGGCGTTTCCGGCAGCGGGGCAAAGCCACATCCCGGCCTTTGTGACCCCGGCAAGCGAGAAAGGTGGACGCTTTGGAGCCAATTTTGGAAGAACTGCGGAAGCAACCGAATAGCAAACGCGGCAAGAAACGCATCGCCCTGTATTTCTACATGGTGCTGATCCTTCTGCTGTTGTCGACCGTTGCGTCCTACACCTGGTTTTCGCTGACGCGCCGACCGACGGTCAGTCAGATGGCGCTGTACATTGCCGCCCACAGCGGTTTGGAATTTTCCAAGGAGTTCGAGGGTGGGGAGTGGAGCAATCAGCTCGCCTATCCCGACCTGGTTTCCGAAACGACCCCGTTGCGTCCTGTCACGTGGTCGGAGAAAAACCAATCGTTTTTTGCCGCGACCTATGGCATAGACGGCAGGATCACCGATCGTTGGTGGCCCCTGTCGGATGAGCGGAATGCCAACCGCGACGATTACGACGGTTACTATTGCATCGCATCGTTCTACGCCCGCGCCGGCGACGACGTCACGGTCTTTTTGGCCGAGGCCGCCGAACCGACCGCAGGAGTGAACGGCGTGGGAACCTATCTGGTCGGCAAACCCCAGTGGAGTGAATCCGAAGTGCGGCACCTGAACATCGGCCGCGGCGCCGAGAATGCCATGCGCGTCGGGATCGAAATCACGCCTCTGGATGAGAGCGGCCGCCGTCTCGAAGAGACGCAGCTCTTTTATATCTATGAGCCGAACTGCGATACGCATATCGACGGTTCGATCGGTTATGTTGCGACGCCCAGCATCGACGGCGAGGAATCGTTGGTGCCGGCAGAGCGGCTTTTGCCGCAAACCGTTTCCTCTTGGGTCGAGACCGATCCGGTTGAAAGGGGCGTCCAGTTTTACACGTACGGAAAGTTTACTGCCCCTGTTGAGCTGTTTACGATGAAAACAGGGGAGAAGGTGCAGATCCGGCTGTATTTCTGGCTGGAAGGCCAAGACGTCGACTGCACAAATGCGCTAATCGAATCGCAGATTTTAGCGAACATCCAATTTGTTTCGGTGGGCGAAGGAGGATCCGGACTGGTGCCGGTGTCCTAACCCATCGCGGAGTATTTCTCCAAAAGTCCCGGCGACCTCAAGCGACCGCGCGACTATCGCGATTTCCCAATGATTAAGTGACTGTCCGTTTTGCGGATGGTGGGAAGGATCAACCATGAACGAAAAAAGTGAAACCGTAGGCGAAAAGCTCCGCGTGGAAAAACCTGTAGCTAAAAAAGAAAAAAAGAAGCGGAATGTAAAGAAGACGGTCAACACGATTATCAATGTCGTGCTGATCGTGGCGATCATCGTCGCCGCCATCTGTACCTACATTTCGTTTGTCAATACGTCCGGTACCGGCGTGCCGAATATTTTGGGTCTGCGTCTGCTCTCGATCCAGACCGATTCTATGTACCCGACCATTAAGGCCGGCGACTTGGTAATCGATGTCGGTGTGGGCGATGCGTCCGAATTGCGCAGTGGGGATGTCATCACCTATTGGACGATGATCAACGGCGAACACGTCCTCAATACGCATAGAATCGTAGCAATTTATGATGGCGGCGAGCACCTCATCTTTGAGACGAAAGGTGATGCCAACTCTACCGCCGACCCGATGACGGTCCATGAAAACAAGATCGTCGGCAAGTATAAGTTCCGGATTCCCGGTGTCGGTAAGGCCATCGACTATCTGCAGACGAGCACCGGCTTCCTGCTGGTGGTGCTGATACCGGTCTTCATCTTCTTTATCTTCCATTTGGTGCAGTTCTTCCGCGTGCTCTTTGAGTATCAGAACGTCAAGAACCGTATCAAGTATGAGCAGGAGCGCGGCAAAACCGAGGATCTGATCGCCGCGCAGAAGGCCGCGGAGGTCAAGAAAGAAGTCGAGCGCGCGCAGATGGAAGCCGAACTGCGCGAAAAGCTCCGCGCCGAGCTGTTGGAATCGATGAAACAGGAACAGGCCGCGAAAGCCGCCGAAAAAGCGCCGGAAGAACCTGTGAAAGAAGCCGCCGAAGAAACGGCGGAAGAACCTGCGAAGGAAGCCGCCGAAGAAAAAGCGGAAGAACCTGTGAAGGACACTGCCGAAGAAAAGACCGAAGCATCTGCCGGTGAGCAGGAGGCGTAAATCGTCTTTGGCGGAAATCCTGCCGAAAAAGAAACGCAAAGAGTAAGGGTCAGATATGGATAATTTCTTCAGATATTTTTATCAGGATTTTGGGAATCTTTTCAACGCATTGGTGGATATGTTTGTGGCAATGGGCAATTTCTTGAACCATCTGCTGAATTTTCCGATGCGTATGGAACTGATCAAGAAATATGAGGAAGATTTCACCACGACCGACTGGATCATGCTGTTGGTGGTCAATCTGATCCTGATCGCGCTGATCATTTTGTTGGTGATCGCCGTCGTGAAGCTGATGCGGAAGATTTTCCGCGTCCGGGTTTCGCCGAAAAAGTACGATGCGGTCGTGAAGCAGGTGCGCAGCCTGCAGCGCGATCTCATCCGTGCCAATTACGAAAAAGATCGTCTGCTGGCCATGCGTGTGGATCAGTTGGGAGAATTTGGTTCGGAGCCCCAGCTCGATTTGGGCTCCGAACAGGGGCAGGAACATCCTGCCGCAGCAGCCGAAGAATCAGCCGCCGGCGAAGAGCTTGTTCTCAGCAACCGCAATACGCGTTTCTCACCCTGCGTCGATCCGGCGGAAAGCCGTTTTTTCCGCCTGACCAGTGTCGACAACTTCTACAAAACCGAATACCGGCCGCCGGTTTACGAGCAGAACTTCACGCTGGAGGAATTCTGCGACCGCTTCCGTCGGTTTACGGCATCGCGCCTGAAACTCTATTATGAAGAAGACATGATGCGGTTCTTCGTCGCCTCCATGGGCACGGCGCGTATCATCATTCTTCAGGGTATTTCCGGTACCGGTAAGACGAGTTTGCCCTATGCGTTCGGCAAATTTGTGCAGAACGACTCCTCCGTTGTTTCCGTCCAACCGTCCTGGCGTGAACGTACGGAATTGTACGGCTATTACAACGAATTCACCAAAAAATACTCCGAAACCGACTTCCTGCGCGCTCTCTATGAGAGCAACTACTACCGCGATCCGCACGTCGTAATTCTCGACGAAATGAACATTGCGCGTGTCGAGTATTATTTCGCGGAAATGTTGTCGATCCTGGAACTTCCGCTGCAGGAAGAATGGAACATCGATATCGTCACGGCGGTTTGGGACAACGACCCGTGCCTGATCGAAGGCGGCAGCGTGCAGATCCCCAACAACGTCTGGTTTGTCGGTACGATTAACAACGACGACTCGACCTTTGCCGTCGCCGATAAGGTCTACGACCGTGCGATCCCCATCGACCTCGACAGCCGTGCCGATGCGTTTGAATGTGAGCCTGCCGACCCGATTTTCGTTTCGACCGACTATTTGAACGCGCTGTTTGCCAAAGCAAAAGAAGATTTCCCGATCTCCGAAGAGATCATCGAAAAACTGGAAGTTGTCAACGCCTACGTGATCAAAGTGTTCCGTTTGGCGTTCGGTAACCGTGTTATGAAACAGATCCGCGAATTCGTGCCCTGCTTCATCGCCTGCGGCGGAACCGAGATTCAGGCTGTTGACTTTATCGTCGCCAAAAAGGTTCTGCGTAAGTTTGAATCGCTCAGCGTCGGCTTCATGAAAGACGAACTGACGCGCTTCTCGAACTTCCTGGATAAGACCTTTGGCAAAAACCAAATGAAGATCTGCAAAGAATACATCGAAATTTTGAAGAAGACCAACTGATTTTAGATCCATTACTCCCGGCAAATTTTCAGAGAAACAGGAGGAAACGGCGTGGCGGAAGCAAAACGAAATACCAAGAGCACTTCTGAAAACGGTGTCGATCTGATCGATCCGTTGTATCAGAAGTTTACGAAAAGTGTTGTGCGAGCCCTTGGCAGCTCGGATTTTTACGCATATTTTATGCAGGCGATCGCGCAGGCCGATAACGAAATCCAGTTTTCCAACCGCCGAATGGAAAAAATCGTCGATCTCGAATGGGTTGATGCAATCGAATCCTCGCTGCCGGCATTCCAGCACATCATTGATTTGCCGCGAAACGTCATCCGCGAAGACGAGTTGATCGTGAATGTCGCAAATGCCAAAAAATCCGACAGCGCTGTGGTACGCCACCTCGCCATGCATGCGTCGATGGTTGAAGATTTTCGGGAGGATACGGGCGATGTACGGCCGAACAAGCTGATGCAGAAGTACCGCGAAGAGTCCATCGGCAAGGTTTACGAAAATCGTCTGGTGTTTACGACGCTGGAAATCGCGTATCAGTTCGTCAAGATCCGCCACGATGCGCTGTTTGAGGCGATGAGCGACGAATTCGGCGCGAAGCTGAAGCTGAGGTCCGATATGGTGGGTTCGAACGAGCAGATGCATCTGGATATGTTTCTGCACATCCGCGATACCGAGAGCGCGCTGCAAACAGATGAGCGCAATCAAGATGTTTTCGACCGGATTTCGCGTCTTTACCGTATTTTAGCGGTCAACATGAACTCGAATTTTGCGCAGCAGTTGGCAAAAGAGCCGCGTATCAAGGGCACGGTTACGAAGACGAACGTCTTGAAGAAAAATAAAGACTACCGCGCTGTATCGCAGTTGCTGGAATTTCTCCGCGGCTATAATAACATTGGTTATACGATCAAAATCATCGAGCAGAATCCGGTGGTGGATGAGGCGTTTGAACAGAGCATTTACCATAATATTCTGTTCCAATACCTTGTTTTGAAGGGGCATTTGGAGCGCGATAAAGACCGCCGCCTGCCGGCCCCGCTGAAACAGAAAAAACGCGCACTGAAACCAAAATTCGTGAAGGAAATCATTGAAGAACTGACCGAGGATTATGACCTTCCGGATGTTGAGATCCGCAAAGTTCTGATCGAAGAACTGACGAAAGAACAGTTGATGCGCGAAGAAGCTGCCGAACGCCGACGCTTGGTGGAGGAACAGGCACAGCGCAAAAAGGAAGAAGAAGCACGTATCCGCAAAGAAAAACAGGAAGAAAAAGAGCGGCTCCGCAAAGAACGCGAAGCCGAAAAAGAACGGCAACGCAAAGAAGCCGAAGCAGAGGCGCAGCGCAAGCTGGTCGAGCGCATGGAGCGCGAACAGGAAGACCGTCGCCGGAGTGGGTTGTTCAAGAAAGAACTGGAACACTTTACGGCGCACTTTGCGGAACGCTTGGAACTGCGCCACGAAACTGCGGAAGAAGAGCAGGTTGCCCGCCAGGACTTCGAAGATGCGGCTTTCATTTTGGAGGAGACCGAACGCCTCAAGCGAGAGGAAGCCGAACGCGCGCGGATTCGCCGCCGGGAAGAACAGGAACGCCGGATTCAAGCCGAACTGGAAGCACAGCAGCAGGCTTTGGCGGCCGAAAACGAGCGCCGGGAAAAACTCCGTCAGGAAAAACTGGCAGAGGAAGCGCGGCGTCAGCGGGAGATCGAGGAACAGGAAGAGCTTGCCCGCCAGGAAAAAGCCCGCCGCGATATGGAGGCGGTGCGTCTGTACGCAGAAGAAATCGGACGATTCTGGCAGATGCGCGAATATCGCCAGTATTTGCGCAACGATTATGCCAATGCCCAAATCCGGATGCAGCAGGCGCGGGAAGAAGAACGGCAGAAACTGCTGGATGCCCGCAATGTTTCCCAGAAGCGAAATAGGAGATTTTGGAGAAGATGAACAAGCTTGGCCCAAAACTGATTGCTGCGACGATGGCGGTTGTTTTGGCAGTTGTCATGTCCGTCATGGTAACGTATGCGTGGACGGTGCTTTCTACAGCGCCTGTGGCAGAAGGGATTCAAATCACGATCGGCGGTAGCAATACGATACTGGTCGCACCCGATCTGACCAAAACCGTAGACGGAAAGACCTATCATTTCCCGGGTGGATTCAGCGGAAAACTGAATTTCTCGCATCATGAGGCGTATGCCTATCTGTCGGAAATTGCGTCGATGATGCCGGTTTCCACCGCAGACGGTAAGCATTGGATCATCCCGGAATATTACGATATTTTGGATGAGGCTGTGCTCAATGGCGAAGCTTGTGTTGGCGTTATGAAGCCAATGGAGGAGTTCACGGTCGATACGCAACTGCAATATGCGAACCTGACCGAATTTTCCGCAAGCGGCAGTTATGTTTACCTGGATTTCTGGGTCGTTTCTCCGGGAACGGAATATACGCTACGTATGTCGCACGGTGATGAAAACGGCGGAAGTTATCTGCTGGAACTGATGGATGCGGCAGAGACTGCTGACGGCGGTTTTGTTTTGACGGCAACCGAAGGGACTGCGGCAGCAACAGCCAGAATTGGTTTTTTGGTCAATTCCAACCCCGCCGGGGAAACGGCACTGTCCTGTTACCGGGAAAGTGCGACGTTTTCGGACCAATATCGAAAGCTTGTCGGTGTTTTTGAAGCAGAACAGACCGGTGGTGTTTGGCAGCAAGAAAACTTTACGATCTACGAACCCAACGGTGATGTTCACCCGAACGGCGAAAACGGAACATACGTCCTCACGCGTCCTCTGGGCATTGTCGGCGGACGGGTGCAGGAAACCGATATTTGGAATTGTCTTTCGGTCTCTCTGGAGAACCGGTGGAAGCAGGCCGATGCATATACTCCGCCGATCGACGAGCTGTTTCAGGCGGCATTGCTGGGCAAGAACATCAATTCTGCGCAGGAAGCAGAGCATGAGTTTTACAACAAATACCTGCAAGGGCAGTTTATGCCCTATGTCGACAAAGGACAATTTATCCAAAGTACGGCTTCGTTGCAAGGGTATTGCTACGGCGACGGAATGGTCAGTATAGAGGAAATGCGTGCTTTGCAGACCGCAGGGGCAACAGATGATATCTCCATTGTAACACTGCAGAAGAATGTTCCGCAGAGGATTCGGATGTTCCTTTGGCTTGAGGGTCAGGATGTTGACTGCGCCAATACGGAAAGCCCGATCAACTTTGCGGTCAGTATAGAGCTGGCGGGGAGCAATTGGGATCATTAGAAGATAATTGGAAAATGAAGCAAAGTCAAACGAAAGACAAGAGCATAGGTAATTTGTGGCTGTCCCGAATTGTGACACTGATCCTTGGTGTTGCGGTTTGTTTCTGCCTGTTTGTTCTGGTGCAGGTGGTCAGTCGTGGATACGCGTCTCTCGGCGGATACAGTTTTTTCAAGGTCGTAACGGGGAGCATGGAACCCAACCTTTCTGTTGGTGAGTTGTTGCTGACCAAACAAATAGATCCGGCCGAAATTGCAGTGGATGATATTATCAGCTTTCGTTCCCGTTCCCCGGGAATGATCGGGGCATTTATCACACATCGTGTCATCGGGAAAGATGTTGACGAAGGCGGCACCGTGCGTCTTTGGACGAAAGGGGATGCCAACTTGGTCGCAGATGTCGATCCGGTTACAACGGACAATCTGGTAGGAAAAGTCGTATGGAAATCGGGGGGGAGTTTTGTGTCAAAGATTATGTCATTTTTGTCCGGGCGATATGGATTTTTGGTCTGTATCGCGTTCCCCATGCTGTTAGGCGCTGCCTGGATTTTGCGTGAAAACATACGGGCGATGCGACGGGATATGCAGACCATATTGGAAAGCATAGAACAGTCGAACCCGGAAGCCGAGTCTTCCGCGCCTGCTGCCGGTGAGATGTCCGAGTCTGCATCTGAAGAGACACCTGATGCGGCGTCCACTGAGACATCTATGGAAGACGAAGAGTATCAACAACTATGCGAAAAAATTCGCGCTGAATTGATAGAGGAGCTAAAACACAGTGACGAACCCAAACAGCCGGAACAGGAATGAAACCGGTAAAGGTGCGCCTGCTCAATTGAAGGTGCTGCGAAAAAGTGTATATTTGCGTGTCGGCATGGTGTTTCTGATTGTCGCCTTGACGATCATACTGGTTTTTGCGTTGACTGTGGCTTGGTATGTCAATGTTGTGCAAAGCAGCAACTTGAATTTTACTGCCGAAACCTGGAATTTTACCGGTGAGATCGATGTGGAGAATCCGGTTTTCTCTGCGGCTCCGGGCGACAACGGCGTGGTGTCTATGTCGCTGAAAAACGACAGTTCCAGCTTGGTTGCGGCGAGTGTGACGGTTTCCAAAGCGCAACTGAACGACGATATGCGCGATAAACTGTTTTTCTATGTGGACACGACAGCGACCAGAAACAGCGAGACCGTGGAGCGGGTCTATATCAGCTCTTCGGCGAGCTATACGTATACCATTTTCCCCTTTGGTGAAATTGCGATGACAGATCATACGTATAATGCGGCCCGGATCATGTGGGAATGGCCGTATGATACTTTGGGGTATTATGTGCTGGGAACGGTGACACCGACCCGCCTTCCGGATATTGATGAGTATCTGCGCCCGATCGAATACGAGTACGACGAGCAGAATACAACATTCAACTCCGCCGGCGAACTTTTGACGATTGACGGGGTCACCCCGGCAACCGACTTTTTGGTGGAGCTGTCTCAAACAGACGGATACCGCGGTGTGATCGATCCGGGTGCTGCTGTCAGCGGCTATTACCCGGTGGATGTAGATGCCAATGGTTACGGCGTTTGGGCGTATTTTTGCACCTACGCAGAAATTCAAAGCAATAACCGTATTTCGACGGAACTGGGGGAAAACAACGCGGATATAGGATCGGTCCAGCTTCAGGTGATCGGACAGAACAGCCGCGAAGAAGGCATTTCTGTGTCGTCGCCTGCAGAGCTTACGGCGGTTCTCTACCAGGATGGATTGCATATGGTGCGGATGGAACAGGATATCGAATTGTCGCAATCGATTCAGGTCGGCAGTAATACCGGTATTATGATCGATATGCAGGGGCATACGTTGACCTCGACCGCATCCACCGTGATCGACGCGAAGCCCGGCTCCAATGTGATGCTTTATAATGGCACACTGGATGGTGCGAATCAGGCCGAAACCGCAATTTATGCCAGTGGTGGTGTCGTGACGCTGAACGGCGTAACGATTGAAAATGTGGAAGAAGGCCTGAAGATTTTTGACAACGAGAACAATTCCAATATGGATTCCACGATCCGCTTGTTTGACTGCAAGATCATGTGTGAGACGGATGGTTTGTGGATCAAAGGAAATGGTGCGAAGTCCGAGAAAAAGACCGTCGTTGTCATCGAAAACTGTGAGATGATGGGAGAAGGGTATGCCGGTTTGCTTTGTAACGGCACCTACTATGGCTGTGATATTCGTGTTAGCGGCGATAGTAAGATCTCCGGTAAATACGCAGGGATCTATTTCCCGACGAAAGACAGTACCCTGACTGTTGAAAACAGTACAATAGAAGGCTATACGGGCCTGGTCGTCAAGGGTGGTTCTGTCGAGGTGAACAATTCCGTCATCATCGGCATTGGTGAGCGCAATGATCCGGATCCAGATGCGCTGTCGCAGAGTGGATGGACCGATACGGGTGACGGTGTGTATTTGGAAGCGAACTACACCAATTGGCTGACCGATATCCGGATATCCGGAGAGAATACACGTGTTGTCAGCATGAATGCTGAGGCTGTGCGGATGTGTCCGGACGGGTTGGATACTGCGTCCATCACGATTACCGGCGGTTCGTTCAGCAGTGTTGTTGGGTATTTTAACAAGGATACGCACGAATTGGTCCAGTTCGCCGACGATGTCTATGTCGTCCGGGCGAAATAATACGATGGTTTAGAAGCAGGGGGCAAACAGCCTTGAAAACAGGAGAAGAGTGAATGAAAGGAAAAACTTCAAAACGCTGTCTGTTTAGAATCGGGCTGTCTGTTTTTCTGGCTTTTTGCAGCTTGCTGCTTGCAATTGGCACCACTTTAGGCAGGTACACGACGACAATCGAAGGCGAAGTTCGTTTTCAGGCGAAAACGGTGGCCTCACTTTCTCTGTCGCGACCGGAAAATTTGCTCGACCAAGACGGGGAAGAGAATGTCCCGGAAACGCAAGAAGGATCCTTCTTACAGAATTGGCAGGCGGTCGGCGGCGAACAGTATTTGTCGTTTTTGATCAGCAATTCATCTGATGTGGGTACTATTCCGGAACAGGATATCGCATTCCACATCCGTGTATTTGTTCCGGATATGGTAGAGACCAAACCCGTGGTAACCAGTGTTCCGACGAGTGAGATGCAGTCGGGGGAAGATCAAACCGATGAACCGCCGGAACTGTCGGGGTCCGTCACAGATGCTTCGACGGAGAGTTCCAGCGAGGCAGACGAGCCGCCAGCGGAACCGTTTTCTACGGAGACTACCGAGCCGCCTGCAGAACCGACTTCTGCGGAGACTACCGAGCCGCCTGCGGAACCGTCTTCTGCGGAGGTTACCGAACCGACTGCGGAACCGTCTTCTGCGGAGGCTACCGAACCGACTGCGGAACCGACTTCTGTGGAGGTTACCGAACCGACTGCGGAACCGTCTTCTGCGGAGGCTACCGAACCGACTGCGGAACCGACTTCTGCGGAGGACACCGAACCCTCTGCGGCAGAGACTAACGATGAACCGATAGAAACGGAGCAACAATTGATGCAGCAGCAGTTCCTGATGCCTGTATTATTGACTGATATTTTGGCAAACCACACGGAGACTGATGCAACCGAACCGCCGGCCGAGGCGACGACCTCCGCGAGCAGCGCGGAGACCGATGCAACCGAACCGCCGACTGAGCCGGCGACCCCCGCGAGCAGCGCGGAGACCGATGCAACCGAACCGCCGGCTGAGGTGATGACTTCCGCGAGCAGCGCGGAAACCGATGCGACCGAACCGCCGACTGAGCCGGCGACCTCCGCGAGCAGCGCGGAGACCGATGCAACCGAACCGCCGACCGCACCGGCGACCTCCGCGAGCAGCGCGGAGACCGATGCAACCGAACCGCCGACCGCACCGGCGACCTCCGCGAGCAGCGCGGAGACCGATGCAACCGAACCGCCGGCCGAGCCGGCGACCTCCGCGAGCAGCGCGGAAACCGATGCAACCGAACCGCCGGCCGAGGCGACGACCTCCGCGAGCAGCGCGGAGACCGATGCAACCGAACCGCCGGCCGAGGCGACGACCTCCGCGAGCAGCGCGGAGACCGATGCAACCGAACCGCCGACCGCGCCGACGACCTCCGCGAGCAGCGCGGAGACTGATGCGACCGAACCGCCGGAAGTGACAACTTCCGCAAGCAGTGAGGAGACCGACATTACATCGCCGCCATTTGCGGAAACGGAGACCTCGCAATCCGGTGACGTCGGAGATGAAGAGCCTCCGCTGCCGGACGAAGAACCGCTGTTGGTCAATGGTGGTCAATTGACCTTTACGCTGACCATAGAAACCGACAACTATACATACATGGCGGTTTCCGCGGTGGACTATCTCAGCAACCGTACACCCATGTACCGTGAACGCGGTGAAAATGGTTGGATATACAGCTTCTACCTGGTTTTGGATGCGGAGTTGGGCGAAACAGATCCCAACGAGTTTCTCTATACGTTCCGCCGTGGTGCCGTCCGTGAAATTTCGGTGACACTGGCGGTACAGAATACGATCGTAGATTGTTCCTATTTCCAGATTCTGGTCGAGCGGATCGGCTATACCGGCCGTTGAACGTGGCGCGTCTGCGATTTCGACCGATTCCTGATGAGGTGACACAATGGAAGACACACGTCAAAGAATAAAAGAATATACGGGGCGGTTGGTGCGACTGCGTGAAAAAGTTGTCGCAGTGGCCTTACTGCTGGTTATTTCTGCCTCTATGCTGACCACGGTTTCGTTTGCGTGGCTGGCTCTTTCGACGAACCCGGAAGTTTCCAATGTCAGCACAAATATTGCTGCCAACGGTAACCTGGAAATTGCGTTGGCATCTGGCACGATGGGCGATCCGACAGTTGTCGGCCCGTCGAAGGCGGGCGACAGTAATTTGCCCCCGCTGGAACGCAACATTACGTGGGGTAACCTCATCGACCTGTCCGATCCGGCCTACGCTCTGGATCGCCTCGTTTTGCGTCCGGCGCTGCTCAACGAATCCAATCTTCTTTCCAAACCGCTGTACGGTCCGGTCTACGATACGACCGGTCGTGTCATAGACAAGGATACAAGTTCTGGTTACGCCAAACTGCTGAACGGCGTTTTGACGTCGACAGACGAGCTCGGTGTCCGCGCTATTACCTCGATGCGTTACGGTGAAGCCGGTGCGGTTTCGGTTTACAACAATAAACTGAACGTCGTCGAATCTGCCAACGTGAGAAATAAGACGAATTATCAGGGCTTGGCGGAGACTGAAGATTATATGGACGCGCTGGCCTCGATGATGACCGGCTATATGGTCCAGAATATCCTGAAAGTGAATTCTTCCGTCGGCAACATGGTCAGTGACGCGACGCTGAAAGGGGCTGACCTTACGCAGTTTGCGCTGATGTACGATGAGATGATCCTTCGCTACGAAGAACAGGCGGAAGTTTTTGCGTCGCTGCTGAATCTCTATGCGGAAGTGAACGCTTACGATGCGGAAAAACAGGCGGTCGTGGGAACACCGACATCGATCACCGGTGCGGAACTGCTGGCGCTGGAATATAGCGTTGCCAATAAGACCGCTTACAACAAGCTTGCCACGCAATTTGGCTTGCTGGCCAACGGCAAGTATACCGGTGCGAAAAAAGGCTTTATCATCGCGATCGATCAATTCCTGGCCGACTATCATTTGATGGTCGCAGAATCTGTTCGTGTAAAAGACTTGCGCGACTACGTCAACAGACAATCCGGCCAGTCGATCAAGTGGCCGAATTGTCCTACCTTAGAGAACAGTACCGTCAGAATTATCGACGATATCATCAATAACTTTACTGTGGTCAACAACTGTACGATCTCCGGCAGCAGCTATGAGAACGGCAAAGCGATAAAGATCAGTTCTGTCGGCGCCGGGGTTGCGATGGCTCTGAAAAACAGCGTCTGCGAAACCAAGATCACAAACGGTATTCTCTACAATTTCGATACCTTTACCGGTGCCCGTATCAGAAACCCGGAAGGCAAGCCTTTGACCTTGACGGTTCAGGCGATGGGTACCCAGACCATTAAATCCAACGTTTCGACGAGTGCGGACGATGACTACTTTGAAAACGAACGTTTTGTTCTGGCGAACATTATCAAAACCAAAATCGGTCAGCCCACAGAGATCGCGAAAGACTCCTATGGTTTTGCCGTGGACTTTTGGGTGCGTACCAATGCGCAGGGTTCCTTCCTGACGCTGCAGGGGAACGTCCTGACAGAAACGGAGATCGTGGAAGTGATGGGCAAGGACCGCAACGGCGTGGAGGTTCAGCTCTATACGATCTCGGTCAAAGCGGAGACCGAAGAAGAAACCGACCCGGCCGAGACGACTGCTCCCGTCGGCGGCGGTATTTTAGACGATCTGGCAACGGCAACCTACGATATCTATATGTCGACGGATACGCGGCTTGTGCTCGACGACAAAGGTGAACCGGTCGTCGATGGCGAGGGGAATGCGGTGACCGAAGAGGTCCCGTGCTGGCGCTACGCCGATACCCATGCGATCGTTGCCGATGAGTATGTTGCAGAGTATAACTTCGAGGATAAGCTGCCGCCGAAGAAGATCGAAGAGATCGAACATGTCCTCTGTTTTGAAGGCGACAATCGCGTTTGGGACGACAGCGGATCGTTCCTGACCGTCAACAGCACCACGCAGGGTAGCGGCAGCTGCTACGTTTTCTATGCCGAAAACCCTGTCGACCAAGCGCGCATCATGGTTTTGCTGAAATCCATGAAGGTTGCCTTTGTTGATGCGCAGGGGAAGCTTTTGACAACTGCCTACATGGATACCGAGCATCACTATGCCACGACCGGTAAGGTTATTGTGCCGCTTGTTTTGGATCCCGAAAGTTTGAATATCGGTGCGGACGATCAGGGCAATATCCGGTATGCGATTACCGCATTGGAACAGAATGTGGCCACGCTGATCACCGCCGTTTTCTATCTCGACGGCGAAGAGATTACCAACGGCGACGTTTTGGCGGCTGCCGATATCCGCGGCCAAATGAACCTCCAGTTTGGCAGTTCTGTTTCGCTCAATGCGATGAAGGATGAAACGCTCTATAACGCCGAACTGGTTGTGACCGGTGAGATCGACGGAAGAACCGAGTTTGAGTACGGTGTGGATACTGATCTGACGACCAAAGTCAAGATTCGTGTCAGCGGCGATACACCGGCTTCCATGAAGGCTTACTTTATCCGCAAGATTAACTCTACCCAGGGTTCGCCGGAAGAATCCTTCATCCTGACGGATTCCGATAGGGATGGGATCTGGGAAGGGTCTTATACCTTTGCTTACCCGGGCGAATACATTCTGCGCAGTGTTCAGGTCGATGGTACCGACCGCGAACTGAGCAATCCGACCGACCAGTTCCCGACCGTCAAAGTTAACGGCTTTTCTATCAGTCGTGTGATATATTCGGAAGCGGACGGCACTGAGATCATGACAGGCGCTGCGTCCTATCCGGTGGATGTTGAACTGTGGTTTGCGACGAGCGACCGCAGCAAAATGCCGAATACGGTCGTCGGCCAGTTCATGCGCGAGGACGGTGCAGTTGCCACGGTACGTTTTAAATATGATGCGACCACCGGCAGCTGGCGCGGAAGAGCGGTCTTTGTCTCTTCCGGCGAATACAAGATGGAATTGGTAGAACTCAACGGCAAGTATGAGCCCCTTGGCGAAGACCAAACCTGTACGCTCGACCTAACGCTCGGTATGTACGTGGAGGTGGAAACGACCTCTCCGTCTGGGCAGGACACCATGATCTTCGGCGACCCGGCTACCCCGTCTTCTCTGCAGGTGCAGGTTGGGATCTACAACAACAACGGCGATCCCATCCGGGCGCTTGGCCGCGCGGGCTTGAACTACACGGCTGGCGGTTCGACCAATCTGTATACGGCGCTGACCTGGAACAGCGTGGAAGAATACTACGAAGGCGAATTCCACGTGGAGGCCGGTATCTGGCGCTTCCAAAACGTGAAGATCACGATGGGCGAAGGCGACGGTAAAACCAATACGCTGACGTCGGTCAAGGGCGAACCTCCGGTCTTTACGGTGATTCCGCCGACTCCGCCGACGTACAAAGACCTTGGCACAGTCGGTGAAACTTCGCAGTATATTGTCTCCTCCGCAGACAAAGGTTCTGTTTCGGCAGCACTTTGGAATTCCGATGCAGCAACTGTGTTTGCAAAGCTTGTGAGAGTGGATACCAATGGCAACTCAATTGCTGGATCTGCAGTCTATGTTCCGTCGTTTAGAAAAGATGAGACCCTAAGCACGCTGGATGGTGAAAATGCGAAGTACTATACCTATTACTTCCCTGTCGAATCCTCCGATCTCTGGCGTTTGGAATCCATCAGCGCGTTTAACGTGTTCGACGATCAGTCCGTGCTTCATAGTGTGCCGGCTGACGGTGTCAACTCCGAAGATGCGTATAAAAATGGTTTGGTCTTTGCTGTTGGCGGCGATCCTGTTGCAATTCTGAGGGCGAGCGACGTTTCGGTCAGCGTTGCCTACGCCGACGGCGCTTTCTCGTACACCGACGCGAGAAACTATCTCGGTGTGTTCGGTAAAGATGCGTCCGGTAGCGTCACTGGGGAATTCATGACCCAACAGACTCTGAAGGCCGGCTCGGTCACGGTGGCGTTCGACGACTCGAAAGATCTGATCAGCCGTGGATATTTCAGCGTGAGCGACGTTTCGCTGCAGTATCTCTATGGAACCGGTTACGATAACAGCACATACGGCGGCTATACGAGCACTTCGAACTCCGGTGCGACGGTTGGCGTGGAAGTTTGCGTGCTTAAATTCCAGACTTCCGGTACGGCGCAGTTTACGCAATCGGAAGATGTTAGCTTTACGTATGCGGCGCAGTATAAGCCAGGCAAACTGAGGTATACGATCAACGCTGGGGACGAGACCGTCCCTGTCGAGAAGCAGAGCGAACGCAGTCAAGGCGTCTATACGATTGAAGTGTGGTCGAAGGCACCGTCTGTGACGGTCAGTGCGGTTACACCCAACGGAACGTACAGTGTCGATACACAAACCTCAGGTAAGATCTCGGACGGTTCAGCCAAGTCGTCAAATAAAGTTGAGGAAACCAAGTGCGGCGAAACGACAGTTTATTATGACTGGACGTATACCACGAACACCAAGCACCAGGCTGGATATACGCCGGTTATATCCGAGGATCGTCTGGAAGCAACCGTTTACTTTAAGTGTTCGCATCGGGACGATGCAACTTATAGTGGTGGTACCAGGAAGACAGCTGCTGATACCAGAGAATTCCACCACTATGAATACAGTGCAAACGGAATGCCGTCGGTCACCTTGGTACTTTCGCAGACCGGTGAACTGTTCAGCGTTGCGGGTTCTTCGGCAACCCTGGAATTTGTGACAGAATCTACAACGGATACGACGGTTCGCATGTACACAGAGTACTCGAGTGAGAAATACAGTAGTTTCGGTGTTGGTTTATTGGGTTCGGTAACAAAGTATTTTACGGATGCCAGTAAGCAGGTATCTACTTACAGTTGGACCGGAGAGAATTCTTGCAGACGGTATGTGGGTGAACTGTTGCAGTATGTTGATACCAGTAACTTCGTCTCTAGAGACGGCGACGACAGTAAAACTCCGGCAGGAACACTTTTGGGCGATACATTGGTCGCAGTCTACAATGGTGCGACCTATACGTTCAGCATCAATCAGGTGACGATCCGCAACCCGTACTGATCCAATGGTGAAATCAAACAAAAGTGCAATGTATTCCTGCTAAAACGAAATTGGATGTGAGGTATTTCTGTGCTGAATCGGTTGATTGTTTGGATCGCCGAAAATGATTTACAATCTGAGGCGTACAGCATCTGCGGAACAATTCCTTTGTTTATCGCAGGTGCGTACGGCCTGTGGTACGGACACAAGATCAAGATGCGAGCATGGAAATCCTTTTGCGTGGTGGAACTGGGATCCTATGCATGGGGACAATTCATGAACATTGTAATGTGGGCCAATTCGGGCTTCCGTGAGTTCGGTGACCGCAATGTCGCGGTTGTTTTTGTGTACATTCCGGTGATTGCGTGGCTTCTGTCAAAAATCTTCCGGGAGCGCTATGAAGCGGTCAGCGACCAACTTGCGTTCACAGCGATGCTTATGTACGGCTTTGGACGTTGGGGCTGTGTGTTCTTTGGCTGTTGTTATGGATATCCTTGCAGTTGGGGTATCTACAACCCATGGAAAGACGCATACCTCTTTCCAGTTGCGATCTTGGAGTCGGTGATTGCGTTGACACTCGTTGGCGTCTTGTTGTATTTGTCGAAAAAACAAAACTATAAGCCAACGGGACGTTTGTTACCGATCCTATTAACCGTGTATGGTATCCTTCGGTTTTTCATTGAATTTTTGCATGACAATGAAAAAGTGCTTTTCGGCTGCTCAAAACTTGCATTCCACGCTTTATTTATGGCGATTGTCGGTGCAATTCTATGGATGAGAAAAAGAAAACAACAACGCAGAATTGTTTCCTAAGAATCCATTCTGAAAGGAGTTCGTTATGCCTCTGTTTTCCCGAAAATTTCATCGCGTGTGGTGTGCCGCGCTCCTTTTGGCGGTGCTGCTCGCCGCGTTTCCGCTCACGGCATTTGCCGCGGAGTCGGGGAGCTGCGGCAACGGGCTCTCCTGGCACTATGCGGCCGGAACGCTGACGATCAGCGGTGAGGGCGCGATGAACGACTACAGCGACGGTAATCTGCCGCCGTGGTACCATTTGCGCGGTGAGATCACCCGTCTGGTGCTTTCGGACGGCCTGACGAGCGTCGGCCAGCTGGCGTTCTACGAATGCACGATGCTGCAGAGCGTTTCAATGCCCGATTCGGTGCGCCTGATTCGGGACAAGGCGTTTGCCGAATGCTCGCGCCTGCGCTTTGTTGACTTGTCCGACCAGCTTCTCCGCATCGGCGACCGCGCGTTTTACGGCTGCCGCAAGTTGGAAACGCTGACGCTGCCGAGTAGCCTCAACGAAATCGGCGAAAAGGCGTTTTATCTCTGCGAAAGCCTCACGGCGGTGACGATTCCGCGCTATGTCGAAACCTTGGGCGCGGAGATGTTTGCCTATTGCAGCGCGCTGGTGCGCGTGCGGATCGAAGCGCGCGTTTCGACGATCCCGGAGTGGGCGTTCTACGGCTGCGGAAGTCTGGTGGAGGTCGAGCTTCCGCCGACGGTTTGCGCGATCGAGACATTTGCTTTCAAAAAATGCGAAGAGCTGACTTCGGTCTACTGCGGCGATGCGACCAATGCGCAGACGGTGCGGCAGGAGCTCTCCGAAGATCTGCCGCAGTTTGCGAGCGGCGGTTTTGTCGGCGGCGGTTTGCTGACGGAGGTCACCTATTCCACCGAGACCCAAACCGATGAAGCCGGCAACGTGCAGGTGCTGGTCAACAGCACGGTGCGCGAAACAGAAGGTATGCAGCTGACGACGGTGGTGACAACGGTCACGCCCGAGGCGGTCGATGTCCCCGAACCGGCCGCTCCGGTGATCACCCTGACGGTCGAGGATAACGAGGTGTGGGCCGAGGCTCAGGCCGCCGTCGTGCAAACGCTGACAGAAATGGGCGATGCCGAAACGGTGGAGCTGCAGGTCTATTTGGAGCAAGACGTTGCGATGGATACGTCGTTTGTGCAGTCGCTGGTGGGCAGAGATCTGCAAACCGAGGTTCTGGCGGCCGACGGCAGTGTCTGGCGCCTCGATTGTGCGGAGCTGAAAGCCAACGAGGTCGGCGAAACGCTGAACTATGCGCACTCGGTCGGCGAAGCAACCGAAGAAGACAAGACCGGGCTGGGCACGGATGCTTGCTATACCGTGCAGTTTACCGATTCGGCAGAGATGAAATCGGAAGTTTTGATTGCGCTGCCGGTTCCGCAGGGCAACAACGCCTTTTTGTATCAGAAGGAGACAGACGGCTCCTATACCCGTCTGCAGGCGGTTTCCGTCGATGAGACCGGCAACGCGCATTTCTACCTCGCTTCGGTCGACAAAGAAACGGACTATGTGATCGGCATCAATGTTCCTGGCGAGAGCACGGATGACGTGATCTTGGCAGACCGCGCGACGCAAAACGCGATCATGCGTCTGGAGAAGATCGAGTACGTCGAGACCGGTGTGCGCGAACTCCACGGCTTTACCGCAACGCAGATCATGCTGTTTGCGATTGTCATTCTTGTGATTGCGGCAATCGTGATCGGCGTGGTCATGTATATGCTGAACAAGCAAAAAATGGAAAAAATGCGCCGTGCGGCGTCGTGAAAACGACAGAAATGGATATTACATATGCGCAAGTATGAGAGTCTGGTTGGTCGACGCTACGGCAAGTTAGTCGTGTTAGAACAAATTCCATCCAATGGCAGTCCACATCGGAGATGGCTTTGCCGATGTGATTGTGGAAACCTGCATGAGGCTACGACGGGAAATCTAAATAGCGGGCATGCAACAAACTGCGGGTGCATGAAGTCGCCGGATCTGACCGGAAAAGTGTTTGGTCATATTACGGTGCTGCGCCGTTCGCCAGAACGACGGCGGCGAGGTGATCGGCAGTTGGTGGAATGGGAGTGTCAGTGTGAATGTGGTGCAATTGTCTATCGGACAAGTGATCAATTGTCTGACACGAAAGAACGCATGTGTGTAAGTTGTGCGAGAAAAAATAGTGCGGCGATCGCACAAAAATCCGCCGGATTTGAGGGGGGAACACAAGTCACCAAAATTCAAAATATGAAACTGAGTTCGGCAAACACCAGTGGATGCAGAGGTGTTTATTACCACAAAAAACAAAAGAAATGGTGCGCTCGGTTGAAATTCCAAGGAAAACTGATGAATTTTGGTTCGTATGATAACTTTGAAGACGCCGTCAAGGCGCGACGTCGAGCCGAGGAAGAAGTATATGGTACATATCTTAGCTCTCTGGTCTCCAACCAATAACAAGGCTCTTTGAGGTTGCAAAATAAAAGGACTTGCTGTCTGTATCACACAGACAGCAAGTCCTTTTTGTAACTGGAATGACAATGATAGGGGAATCAAAACGAACCGCCGCCGATGTTTCTCGACGAACTGCGGGATTTCGCCGCGGGTTTCGAGGTTTCTTTCTTACGGCGCGAGACATTTCTATAGAGGAACAGCTCGTGCTGGTCGGTGATCTTCATACTGCCGGCTTTGGTATACTGCGTGGCCGCAGGCTGCATCCGCACCGACTTGAGCTTGCTTTTCATCGATCCGGTGGCGATCAGCGCGACCACGAGGCCGATGGCAAGGCAAATCAGGATATTCTTGGCGTAGTTGAAGGGGAATCCGTTGATCTCGCCCTCCAACAGGTATTCGCATTCGTCCGCAAAATCCGAGAACGCCTCCGCATAGTCTTCGTCGCTGAGAGATGGGGCGATCAGATCGCTGATATTGTCGATATCACTGGGGCTGATAGCTTTTGCGCCGAGGCCGTTGGAGAGGATACGATACTGCCGTTCCTCCATTGCGACCAGCAGCATGACACCGTCATGGTCGCTGCCGTAACCGAAGCTACCTTCGTCGTAGAAGAATTCGATGTACTCGTCCGCGTTCATCGCTCCGGTTGAATCGACAGTTACGATGATAACGTCGACCTGGTAGGCTTCGCTGATTACGTTGAGCCTTTCGGTCAACGTGCGCTCTTCCGATTCCGTGAGCAGATCCGCATCGTCGATCAAACGCGCACCGTTTGCCGCAAATGCCGCCGCCGACAGGGAAACGCACAGAATGAGAACCAAAACGAACGATAAAACTTTTTTCGTCATGCCAACACCTCCTTACAGAAGCCACATCAGGTACGAAACGGCAAATGCCGCCGCCCCGATGATACCGGTGAGGCCGAACAGCCAACGCTTATAGGCGGCTTTGTCGAGCGGGAGATCGCCGACGAGCTTGCCTGTTTGACCGTTCATGGCGAAGGTGTATTTTTGGTCTTTCCATTTGGTGTTCAGCAACCACACGGGACAGAGCGCATATTTGGCGGTACCGTTTTCGAAGCTGATGTTCGAGGACATGGGCGTGACGGTCGCGTAGCCGGTGACGGTCTGGGCAAATGCCTTTTCCGTGCTTGTTTTGATGCGCTCGTTGGCGCGTTCAATGCTCTGCTCGGAATCCACATCGTATTTGTCGGCGAGATATCCGGCGAGGTAGGCTGTCTGGAAATCGACGGCTTTGGAGAAATCGAAAGGCTCGATCGATTCCATCAGCGCGTCATCCATCTTGGTCGAACCATCTACAGGGACATTTTGGAACCCGAGACTGCCGCCGCGCGTGACCGAGAAGAAGCTGGTTTCCGTGTAGTAAAACTTGCTGTCGCTCCACGTGCGCACGCGCGTTGCCTTGTAGCGAATGTTGGCTTTGGCATCGGTGTCGAAGAGCCAGACCGGGACGTAGATACCCTTGACTTCTTCAATGTGGTTTTCCTTGCTGAAGACCTTGGGCAAAAGGCGCTTGCCGCCGTAATGCTTTTTGAGCGCGGCAATGGCGGCTTTTTTGTCCAGCCGGAAGGGGATCACGTAGTCGGGCTTCAAATCCCCTTTGAATTGGCCCATCATCACGACTGGGTTGTCGCAGAACGGGCAGGCGGTTGCGGCGAGCGTTTCGTCGCCGACAATTTCGCCGCCGCACGACTTGCAGACATAGACACGCAGGTGTTCGGTTTCGCCTTCCTGCCACTCGCTGCCGGCTGCAGTGTCCCAGCTCATGTTGTCGCCTTTGGCGTTTTTGAGCTCATCATCGTAGGATATGAGCGTTTCCATTTCGAATTCCGTATCGCAATACGGACATTTCATTTTCTGAAGGCTGCTGTCAAATTCGATCGCCCCGTCACAGCAGGGGCATTTGTATTGCTGCAATGCTGCCAAAGAGCATCACTCCTTCCGTGAGATCAGGCAGATTCGGATCAAATAATATCGCCGTCGTCAAAGGGATCGCCGCATTCGGGGCAGAACTTCGGCGGTTTCGTACCTTTTTTCGGTTCCCAGCCACAGTTGTCGCATTTGTACTGCGGAACGCCCGCGGGCTTTTTGGCACCGCATTCGGGGCAGAACTTACCTTTGTTGACCGCACCGCATTTGCAGGTCCAACCGGTGGCTTCCGGTCGCTTTGCACCGCATTCCGTGCAGAACTTGCCGGTCACGGTCGCACCGCAAGAACACTGCCAACTGTCGGCCGGTTTGGGTTCGGGCTTTTTCGCACCGCATTCCATACAGAATTTGCCGGTGGCGGTGTGGCCGCACTGGCACTGCCAGCTGTCGGCTGCGGGAGCAGTCGGAGCTGCCGCAGCTGGAGCGGCCTGCTGCATCTGTTGCTGCTGCTGGACACCGGCATTGTAGAACTGCTGTGCCGCGTTAAATCCGCCGCCCATCGCGTTGCCGGCCATGCCGAGACCCATGAAACCGGTCATCGCACCGGCAGAGTTGCCGGCGGCGGTTTCCATCGCGTTGGCCGTGGCCGTGGTCATGCGGCCAGAGGCCATGAAGGGGTTGGCGCCGTAGGAAACGGAGTCTTCCATTTCCTGGATCTTCTTCATGTCTTCGTCGTTTAAGGTGATCGGATTCAGCGCGATCTTTTCGACGGTAATGCCGCGGGATTCGACCCATTCGGCACGCAGCGCTTCGTTCATTGCGGCTTTCAGTTCGTTGACTTTTGCCGGGAGCTGAGCCGGGCGCAGTTCCTGTTCGGCCAGTGCGCCGAAGGCGGGCTGCAGCGCCGAAACGAATTCGGTTTTGAGCTGGCTGTCGATCTGGCTGCGGGTGTAGGCAGATTCGACATTGCCGCAGACCTTGGTGTAGAAGAGCAGCGGGTTGCTGATGGTGTAGGAGTAGATACCGTTGCAGCGGACGTTGACGGTGCGGGAGAAGCCGACACGCTTGTTCATGACCTCGAAGATGATGGGGCTGGGCGTGCCGAATTTGTTGCCCGTGATCTCTTTGGTGTTGAAGTAGTAAATGCGCTGATCTTTGCCGGTGTCGCCGCCGAAGGTAAAGCGCTTGCCGATGGCCTTGAAGGTGTCGAGGATACTTGTGCCGAGCTTGCCGGAGAAGATGGAGGGCTCGGTGGAGGTGTCGTAGACGAATTCGCCGGGTTCGGCGCAGACCTCAACGATCTTGCCCTGCTCGACAATGATCATACACTGACCGTCGGCAACGGCGATGACGGAACCGTTGGAGATGATGTTGTCTTCACCTTTTGTGTTGGAACTGCGGTCGGAAACGCGTTTCTGGCCTTTTTTGACCAGAATCTCGACCGGAAGCGCGTCACAGTAGAAAAACTCCTTCCACTGATCCGCCAGCACGCCACCCAAAGCGCCGATTCCTGCTTTAATAAGTCCCATAAATCTTCCCTCTTTCTGCTTGATATGTTGTATCGCGAAACGATAGTTGCTTACTATATACATTTTACCAAAAACGTATGGTAAAATCAATCCTGCTGCTATGAAAATTTGAAAAATGTTCAAAAGAGCTGCCGTTTTCCGAAACGGCAGCTCTTTGGTGATATGTATGCGGGTTATGCGATCGGTAAGATCTGCAGAGATGCGAGCGAGACCTCAAATGCGGTGCGCTCGGTGGTGATATCGGCTTCGGTTTTGGTATAAATCCGGCTCTGGAAGCGCCCGTGACAGTCGATCCACTGGCCGACGGCGGCATTGCTTGCGGCGACGGCATTTTTGCCCCAAGCGATCAGCGGCAGAAAATCTGCCCGACCGTACCGTCGGCGCACGGCGAGCATGATGTCGCAGACCTCGCGTCCAAGCGGGGTCACGCGGTAGACCGGTGGCTTGCAGACCGTTCCGGTCAGCCGGACGTCGTTCTGTGGAAAGCAGCAGTCGGCCTCCGGTTCAACCTGATGGGCGTAGACTGAGAGGATCAGGCGATAACGGTTGTTTTCGTGGACATTGCGTGAGCGGAGTGATCCGCTGAGGCGGAGCGCCGTGCCGGCCGGGAATTGTGCCGGGTCGAAGCAGACGTGCGGCGCGATGACTCGCAGGCGATCTTCTGTGCCGGAGAGGCGAGGGATCACCAGCGGAAACGTATAGAAGGTGCGTTCGTTGGCTGTGTGCGAGACCTGCGGTGAATCTGCGACGATTCCGCACATTTCAACCTGATTCTGATCCTGATAAACGGTGGTCTGTTCCTGCATGGCGCCATCATCCTCATTCCTGTTTTTGGGCGCACGTAAAACGCCTTTGGTTGATTATATGGTGCGGTGCGGGAAGATAGACGCGTCTGGCACAGATTTTTGTGCGAGACGTTCCGGAGAGATTCCGGCGCAAAGGCAGGCTGCGGCGAGGAGTGCGATCTGACCGGCGGGGAGCGGAATCGTGAGCGGCAGACAGATATCCTGCACGTCGACAAAACCGCCGCCGATCACCGGAAGCTCGCGCACGATGGAAAGAACGGCCCGACCGTCGGCAACACTGCTGCAGCTGACACTGTCGCGCGGGGACATCCCGCAGGTAACGAGGCAAGCATTAGGATATCTGCGGGCGAGTGTTTCGCTTGGGCCGGAGACGGCGAGGATGGCCGGATGCACGGCGGTGGGAGCAATTACCAGAATCGCATCGGTATGGTGTTTGCCGGTGCCGCAGGAAAGGATATCAGCGGAAAAAACGGGCGAGAGCAAACTGTGGAATTCTTTTCGGTGGGCGCCGAAAATCATCAGCTCCATGGATAATCACATCCTTATTTGTCCGTAGTATGCGCCGCGAAATGTGGTTTCTATGCACCAGATACAGGTTTTATTCGGCTTGTGCACAAAACCGAACTGTCATTTTTACATATATCTGCCAGCCTTTATAGGGGAAATTTGGTCTGCTTTGCGTTTGACATCCTGCATGGTGATATGCTAAAATATTACCGTGTACAATACTGTCAAAAGGTCTGTCCGAGGCCGAAAGCGGCAGGAAAATGAAGGTGCTTTATGAATAAAATTACGATTATCGGTACCGGCAGTGTCGGCTCGACGATTGCGTATACGCTTACGGTGACGGGGCTTGCCTCGGAGATCGTGATGATCGACATCAACGCCCAAAAAGCGATGGGCGAAGCGATGGACATCCGCCAAGGTACACCGTTCTGTAGTCCCTGTACGATCTACGCCGGCAATTACAGCGATGCCGCCGGATCGGATATCGTGATCATTTCATCGGGCATTGCCCGCCGCCCCGGTCAGTCGCGGCTGGATCTGGCGCAGACGAACGTCAACATCACCAAATCGATCATCCCGGAGATTGTACGTTACGCGCCCGATGCGGTCTACGTGATCGTTTCCAATCCCGTCGACGTCCTGACCTATACCTTTACTAAGCTCTCCGGCCTGCCGGAGAATCAGATCATCGGCTCGGGAACGATCCTCGATACCGCCCGCCTTTGTGCGCGGCTGGCCGAGCAGTACGAGATCAATCAGCAAAACGTCCACGCCTACGTCATGGGCGAACACGGCGATTCGCTGTTCGTTCCGTGGTCGCTGGCCAACATTTCCAATATTCCCATCGCCGATTGTGCCGCGTCGTTTGCCGTCGGCGGTGAGCATCGGCCGCCGCTGGATTATGCCGAGGTCGAAAACTACGTGCGGAAGTCCGGTGCGCGCGTGATCGAGCGCAAAGGCGCGACCTTCTACGCTGTCACCGTTTCGGTCTGCCACATCTGCAAATGTCTGCTGAGCGGGATCGACACGACGATGACCGTTTCGACGATGATGCACGGCGAATACGGCATCAGCGACGTCTGTCTCAGCGTTTTGAACCGCGTCGGCCATAAGGGCGTGCAGGGCAAGGTGCTCCCGAAGCTCACCGACGACGAAATCGTGCAGCTCCGCCACAGCGCCGATTGCCTGAAAACCGTCATCAACAGCCTGGAAATCTGAGAAAAGAGGATATATACAATGGATTATCGTATCGAACATGACTCTATGGGCGAAGTTCGCGTTCCGGCCGACCGTCTTTGGGCGGCGCAGACGCAGCGCAGCCATGAAAACTTTGAGATCGGCGTGGGCCTGGAGACGATGCCCCGCGAGATCACCCATGCCTTTGGCATTCTGAAAAAGGCGGCGGCAATCGCCAACCACGCGCTCAAGCCCGAAAAGATGACCGACAAGAAGCTGGAAGCGATCAAAGCGGCCTGCGATGAAGTCATCTCGGGCAGCTTAAACGATCATTTCCCGCTGGTCGTCTGGCAGACCGGCTCGGGCACGCAGTCGAACATGAACGCCAACGAAGTCATTGCCAACCGCGGCAATCAAATCGCCGGCGAAAAGCTGCTGCACCCCAATGACGATATCAACATGAGCCAGTCCTCGAATGATACGTTCCCCACCGCCATGCACATCGCCGCGGTCATCGCGCTGGAAGAGAAACTGCTGCCGGCGGTGAGAACGCTGATCGAAACCTTTATCCGCCTCGAAAAAGAAAACGAAGGCATCGTCAAGAGCGGCCGTACCCACCTGCAGGATGCGACGCCGATCACCTTCAGCCAGGAGATCAGCGGCTGGCGTTCGAGCTTGGAGCGTGACTGTGCACTTCTCGAACTGGCGCTCAAACCGCTCTATGAGCTGGCACTGGGCGGCACGGCCGTCGGTACCGGCCTGAACGCGCCCAAGGGTTTTGACACCAAGGTCGCCGCCGAAGTTGCCGCGCTGACCGGCAAGCCCTTTGTCACTGCGGAAAACAAGTTCCACGCGCTGACCTCGAAGGATGAACTCGTGTTTGCCCACGGCGCGATCAAAGCGCTGGCGGCCGACATGATGAAGATCGCCAACGACGTCCGTTGGCTGGCGAGCGGCCCGCGCGACGGTCTCGGTGAGATCTTTATCCCCGAAAACGAGCCGGGTTCGTCGATCATGCCGGGCAAGGTCAATCCGACCCAGTGCGAAGCGGTGACGATGGTTGCCGTACAGGTCATGGGCAACGACGTCGCCGTCGGCATGGCCGCCTCACAAGGGAACTTCGAACTCAACGTCTTTATGCCGGTCTGCATCTACAACTTCCTGCAGTCGGCGCGCCTGATGGCCGATGCGATCCTTTCCTTTCATAAGAACTGCGCCGTCGGCATCAAAGCGAACAAAGAAAAAATGGCGCACAACCTGCACAACTCGCTGATGCTGGTCACCGCGCTCAACCCCTACATCGGCTATGAAAACGCCGCCAAGACCGCCAAAAAGGCGTTCCGCGACAACATCTCGCTCAAAGAAGCCTGCGTCGAGCTCGGCTTCCTGACGGCCGAACGCTTCGACGAAGTGTTCCACCCCGAGCAGATGGTGTAATGAAGGAGGAACCGGACCTATGAAGGCCACCTATTTTCCCGGCTGTACGCTGAGAACCAAAGCCAAAGACCTCGACGTCTGGGCGCGCAAATGCGCCGAGGTGCTGGGGATCACGCTGGAAGAACCCGCCGACTGGCAGTGCTGCGGCGGTGTGTTTTCGACGGCAAGCGATGAGATCGCTTCCAAGCTCGCCGCCGTCCGTGCGCTCAAGGCCGCCCGCGATGCGTCGCAGCCGCTGGTCACCGTTTGCTCGGCTTGCCACAACGTTTTGAAACAGACCAACCACGCGATGCAGACCGATGCGGTTTTTGCTTCGCGCGTGAATAACTACATGGCCGACGAAGCGCCCTACGCGGGCGAAACGCAGGTCCTACACTATCTGGAGCTCCTGCGCGATACCGTCGGCTTCGACGAACTCGCCAAAAAGGTCGTCAAGCCGCTGACCGGCAAAAAGATCGCGCCGTACTACGGCTGCCTGCTCTTGCGCCCGTCGAAGGTCATGCAGATGGATGATCCGGAAAATCCGCAGATCATGGAAGACTTCCTGCGTGCCATCGGCGCCGAGCCTGTCTTCTTCGGCCGCCGCAACGAATGCTGCGGCGGATACCTGTCGCTGGAGGATGCGACTGCGGCGAAGAAAAACAGCACGCTCGTGATGGATAGCGCGGCCGGAAACGGTGCCGAGCTGATGGTCACGGCCTGTCCGCTCTGCCGCTATAATCTGATCAAAAACGGCAGCGGCGCGATGCCCGTCGTCTATTTTACCGAGCTTCTGGCCGAAGCGCTCGGCGTGAAGGAGGATATCGCGAATGACTGAGAAGGAGCGCCTGCAGGAGCAGATCCTGCGCACGTCCGGCGTCAACCCGCGCAAATGCATGAAGTGCGGCAAATGCTCGGGCACTTGTCCGTCCTATGACGAGATGGAATACCATCCGCATCAGTTTGTTTCGATGGTCGAATCCGGCAACATCGCCCCGCTGATGGAGTCGGAATCGCTTTACCGCTGCCTCTCGTGCTTTGCCTGTATCGACCGCTGCCCGCGCAACGTGCAGCCGGCGAAGCTGGTCGAGGCGGTGCGTCTGATGGTCATCCGTCAGAAAGGCAAGAACCATCTGAAGCCGGATCAGATTCCGGCTCTGCTCGACGACGAAATGCCGCAGCAGCTTCTGATGAGCGTGCTGCGCAAACACAGCAAGTAAGAGGGGAGGAAGCATAGCTATGCAGCGAATTGGTGTATTTGTCTGTTGGTGCGGCACGAATATCGCCGGCACGGTCGACGTCCATGCGGTCGCCGAAGCTTTAAAGCTCGAACCGGGCGTCGTGTTCTCGACAGACTATCAATATATGTGTTCCCAGGCGGGTCAGCAGATCATCAGCGATGCGATCACCGAGCACAAGCTGACGGGGATCGTCGTTTGTTCGTGCTCTCCGCGTATGCATGAGGCGACCTTCCGCAAAACGGCGGAAAAAGCCGGCCTGAACCCCTACATGGTGGAGATCGCCAACATCCGCGAGCAGTGCTCGTGGGTACATAAGGAAATGCCCATCGGCACCGAAAAAGCGATCATGCTCGCCAAGGCGGCGGTCGCGAAGGTCAGCCTGAATGCGCCGCTGATCCCGGGTGAGAGCCCGGTCACCAAGCGTGCGCTCGTTATCGGCGGCGGCATCGCCGGCATTCAGACCGCGCTCGATATCGCCGATGCCGGCTTCCCGGTCGACCTCGTCGAGACCAAGCCGACGATCGGCGGAAAGATGGCCCAGCTCGATAAGACGTTCCCCACGCTCGACTGTGCGGCGTGTATTCTGACGCCGAAAATGGTCGACGTCGCACAACATGAAAACATCCGCATCTTCTCCTACAGCGAAGTGGTGGAAGTCGGCGGTTTTGTCGGCAATTTCAACGTAAAGATCAAGAAAAAGGCCAGATACGTCCGCGAAGAGCTGTGTACCGGCTGCGGGCTGTGCACCGAAAAATGTCCGCAGAAGAAGGTCGCCAACGAGTTCAACCTCGGCATGGACAACCGCCGTGCGATCTACATTCCCTTTGCGCAGGCCGTTCCGAAGGTTGCGACCATCGACGCCGCCCACTGCACGATGCTCAAAAGCGGCAAGTGCGGTGTTTGCTCGAAGGTCTGTACGGCCGGTGCGATCGATTATAAGCAGCAGGACGAATATATTGAAGAGACCTACGGCGCGATCGTCGCGGCGACCGGCTTCAACCCCATCGATATGGGCGCCTTCGACGAATACGCCTACAGCAAGAGCCCGGACGTCATCACGTCGCTGGAGTTCGAACGCCTGACCAACGCCGCGGGCCCGACCGGCGGCAAGCTGCTGCGTCCCTCCGACGGCAAGCACCCGCAGAAGATCGTGTTCGTGCAGTGCGTCGGCTCGCGCTGTTCCGAGGCAGGCAAGGGCAAGGAATACTGCTCGAAGATCTGCTGCATGTACACCGCCAAGCACGCGATGCTCACGCGTGACAAATATCCCGATACCGATGTTTACGTGTTCTACATCGACGTCCGTACGCCGGGCAAGAACTTCGACGAGTTCTACCGCCGCGCGGTCGAGGAATACGGCGTGCATTACATCAAGGGTATGGTCGGCAAGATCGAACCCGTCGGCGATAAGCTGAAGGTTCAGGCCTCGGATCTGCTCGACAACCGTCAGCTCAAGATCGATGCCGATCTCGTCGTTTTGGCGGCGGCGATCGAACCCGATAAGTCGGCCCGTTCGCTGGCGACGATGCTCACCGCCAGCATGGACACCAACGATTTCTTCACCGAAGCGCACCCGAAGCTCCGTCCGGTCGAAAGCCCGACGGCCGGTGTGTTCCTCTCCGGTACCTGCCAGGGTCCGAAGGACATTCCGGAAACCGTTTCGCAGGCCGGCGCGGCTGCGGCCAAGGTCATCGGCCTCTTGGCCAAAGATCGCCTGACCTGCAACCCCTGTATCGCCGAATCCGACGAGATGATGTGCAACGGCTGTTCCTCGTGCGAACGCGTCTGTCCGTACGGCGCGATCGGCTATATCGACAAAGAATTCAGAATGCCCGACCGCACGGTGAAGATCCGCCGCGTGGCGAAGGTCAACGCTGCGGTCTGTCAGGGCTGCGGCTGCTGCACGGTCACCTGTCCGTCCGGCGCGATGGACCTGAAGGGCTTTGCCAACAAACAAATCATGGCGGAGGTGGATGCGCTGTGCCTGTAACCGATTACAAACCGAAGATCGTGGCGTTTTGCTGCAACTGGTGCTCGTATGCGGGTGCCGACCTTGCGGGCAACAACCGCCTCAACTACCCGGCCGAAGTCAAGATCATCCGCGTTCCGTGCTCGTGCCGCGTCAATCCGATGTTCATTCTGCGCGCGTTCCAGCGCGGAGCCGACGGCGTGATCCTCTGTGGCTGCCACCCCGGTGACTGCCACTATACCTCCGGCAACTACTACACCCGCCGCAGAATGGCGCTGCTGTTCTCGATGCTCGACTACCTCGGCATCGAACGCGAGCGCACGCGTGTGGAGTGGGTCTCTGCCGCGGAGGGTGCAAAATTTGCCGCGACGATGAGCGATTTCGTGGAAACGGTCGCGGCTCTGGGAGAAAACAAGAGATTGGAGGATCTGCGATGCAAAGCGTAACCCGCAAGGCTCTGATCGACCGCGCTGCGGCTCTGCTCGCAGACGGCACGGTCAACCGTGTTTACGGCTGGAAAAAAGGCACGTTTGCCTACGACGTGACGCCGGCCCTCTTTGAATCCGCCGAAGAGCTTGAACGCGATTTCGTGTTCGGCGATTTCTGCGGTGCCAACTTCTCGAAATATCTGATCGCCGAGACCCGCCGCAAAGACGGTAAGGTTTTGGTGTTCCTGAAACCCTGCGATACTTATAGCTTCAACCAACTGCTGACCGAGCATCGTTTTGACCGCGAAAAGGTCTATGCCGTCGGCGTGCCCTGCGAGGGGATGGCGGATATCAACAAGATCCGCGAGCTCGCCGGCGACGGGATCGCCGATGTTGCCTCCGAAGGCGATAAGCTGATCGTCCACACGCTCTTTGACGGCGATATCGAGCTCGATGCGGCCGAATGTCTGGCCGAGCGCTGCAAAAACTGCAAGAGCCGCCGCCACGTTGCCTACGACGAGCTGATCGGCGAAGAGGGAACTGTCCGCGAAAACGGCCGCTTCGATCAGGTCGAGGCGCTGGAAGCGATGACGCCCGACGAACGCTTTGCCTTCTGGCAAAACGAACTGTCGCGCTGTATCCGCTGCAACGCCTGCCGCGACGTTTGCCCGGCCTGTACCTGCGAAAAATGCGTATTCGGCAACCCGGAATCGGGCGTGGAGAACAAGGCGATCTCGGATTCGTTCGAGGAAAAGATGTTCCATATCATCCGTGCGTTCCACGTTGCCGGCCGCTGCACCGACTGCGGCGAATGCTCGCGCGTTTGCCCGCAGCATATCCCGCTGCATCTTCTGAACCGCAAGTTCATCCACGATATCGACCGCTTCTACGGCGACTATCAGGCTGGCGCGGAAGTCGGCAGCAGAGCGCCGCTGGTCGACTATACTCTGGGCGATTTGGAGCCGGGGGATGCCGTGAAGGGAGGCAGTGCGCATGCGTAAATGTCTGCTTGAGAAGAAAAACGCCCTCCTTGCGGCGATGGCTGCGGTGTCCAAACTGTACGTCCCGGTCGACGGCGCAGATAAACAGGCTGCTTTCGCCGAATGGGCGGAAGGTACCGAGCTCTCCAAAAAACTGAACACCAACCGCAGCGCCAAGGATTTCTTCTTCCCGCAGTCGGAAGATATGATGAAATTCCGCGTGAGCGGCAAAAAGCTGGAGATCGTCGATACGCGCTCCGAACACGAAGACTTTATTCTCTTTGGTGTCCGCGCCTGCGACGTCAAGAGCTTTGCGATCCTCGATACCGTCTTTCTGGTCGATCCGATCGACACCTACTACGCCAACCGCCGTGCCCACGGCACGGTCGTTTCGATGGCGTGTACGCGTCCGGCCGAGACCTGCTTCTGCGGCACCTTCGGCATCGACGCGTCCGATCCGGCCGGCGATGTGGTCTGCTGGGAAGATGAAACGTACCTCTATCTGACGGCCAAGACCGAAAAAGGCGAAAAACTGCTGGCCGCGCTGGAAGCGGTCACGGAGCCCTGCGGCGACGATGCGGCCGACGGCGTAAAGGCGCTGGCAAAGGCGCGTCAGGAAAAATTGCCGCTGGCAGAGCTGAAGCCGGATGCGTTCGGCGGCGGCAAAACGGATGCATTCTTCAACGATCCCGCGTGGCAGTCGCTCTCCGAGGCCTGCCTCGGCTGCGGCACCTGTACTTTCGTCTGTCCGACCTGCCAGTGCTACGATATCAAAGACTACGACACCGGCAAAGAAGTGATCCGCTTCCGCTGCTGGGACTCCTGTATGTACTCCGATTTCACCAAAATGGCGCACGGCACCAACCGTCCGACGCAACTGCAGCGCTTCCGCCAGCGCTTTATGCACAAGCTGGTCTATTACCCGGAAAACAACGGCGGCGTCTTCGGATGTGTAGGCTGCGGCAGATGCCTGTCCCGCTGCCCCATCTCCATGAACATCGTCAAGGTCATGCAGAAGCTGGGAGGAAACAAGGATGCATAAGATGAAAGAAGCGCTGATCCCGGTCATCGGCGAAGTCATCGACATCCGCATCGATACGCCGGATGTCAAGACCTTCCGCGTGGTGACCCCGGACGGCAAAAAGGCGTTTGACCATATGCCCGGCCAGTGCGCGATGCTCTCGATGCCGGGCGTGGGCGAAGCGATGTTCTCGATCACTTCGTCGCCGACCAATACGGAATACATGGAATTCTCCATCAAAAAATGCGGCTGTGTGACCAACTGGCTCCATCAGATGGAAGTTGGCCAGCAGATCACCATCCGCGGCCCCTACGGCAATGCCTTCCCGGTCGACACCGCGTTCGCCGGAAAAGATATGCTCTTCATTGCCGGCGGTATCGGCCTTGCGCCGCTGCGCTCGGTCATCAACTACTGCCGCCATTATCGCGACCGCTACGGCAAGATCGACATCGTCTACGGTTCGCGTAGCAAGGCCGACCTCGTCGACTACAACGAGATCTTGACCGAATGGGCGACGGATGCCGGCGTCAACGTGCACCTGACGATCGACCGTGCGGAGGATGGCTGGGACGGACACGTCGGATTTGTGCCGAACTACGTCAAAGAACTCGGCTTCTCCACCGACAAAACGGCGATCCTCTGCGGTCCGCCGATCATGATCAAGTTCACGCTGGCCGGTCTGCAGGAACTGGGCTTTGCCAAAGAGCAGGTCTACACAACGCTGGAACTGCGCATGAAGTGCGGTATCGGCAAATGCGGCCGCTGTAACGTCGGCGCGAAGTACGTCTGCAAGGACGGCCCGGTCTTCCGCTGCGACGAGATCGATGCGCTGCCCGACGAGTACTAAGGCAAAAAATATTGTAGGAGAATGAAATTCATGGAAAACATGGTAAATATCTTCCTGTTCGGCAAGAAATATGAAGTTCCGGATGATCTGACGATCATGCGTGCGATGGAATATGCCGGCTACCAGCTCGTGCGCGGCTGCGGCTGCCGCAACGGTTTCTGCGGTGCTTGCGCCACGATCTACAGAATCAAAGGCGACAGAGAACTGAAGGCTTGCCTTGCCTGCCAGACGAAGGTCGAAAACGATATGTATATCGCAACGCTGCCGTTCTTCCCGCTGGCCAAGCAGGTCTACGACATCAACAAAGTCAGCACGACCGAAACGGTCATGATGCAGCTTTACCCCGAGATCTACGCCTGTGTCGGCTGCAACGCCTGCACCAAGAGCTGCACGCAGAGCTTAAACGTCATGCAGTACATCGCCTACGCCCAGCGCGGCGAGTTCGAAAAATGCGCGGAAGAATCGTTTGACTGCGTGATGTGCGGCGTTTGTTCGTCGCGTTGCCCGGCGGGGATCTCGCATCCGCAGGTCGCAATGCTGGCGCGCCGCATCAACGGCAAATATCTCGCGCCCGACTGCGGTCACCTGAATGACCGTGTGCAGGAGATCAAGGACGGCACGTTTGCCGAACTGATCGAAGCGCTGATGCAGAAACCGGTGGAAGAGATGAAAGAACTCTATAACCACCGCGATATCGAGAAATAAGGAGGGCGAGGCAAATGTATCCTGAGTCTGTGAGAGCATCTTTGGCTGCGGTCGAGGCCGCCCGTGAAGCGAATATCGCCTATGAACCGCGCAGAATGACGGCCGACGAAAAATCGGCGCTGCTTGCCGCGTTCCATCCCGACCACCGCAAAGATGCGTTTGAAACGCTTGTCATCGGCCCCAACAAGGGCGAACTCGTCCCGCACGAGCTGGCCGAAATGCTGCAGGCCAAAAGCCGCATCACGTCCGATGCGGTCGATCTGACCAAGCCCGACTACGACGTCGACGTTCTCGTCATCGGCGGTGGCGGTGCCGGTTCCTCCGCAGCGATCGAAGCGCACGAAGCCGGTGCCAACGTGATGATCGTCACCAAGCTCCGCCTCGGTGATGCCAACACGATGATGGCCGAAGGCGGTATCCAGGCCGCCGACAAGCCCAACGATTCCCCTGCGATCCACTTCCTCGATGCGTTCGGCGGCGGCCACTTCGCGGCCAAACGCGACCTGCTCTCCAAGCTGGTCTGCGATGCTCCCGAGGCGATCCAGTGGCTCTCGAAGTTGGGCGTGGAATTTGACAAAATGCCCGACGGCACGATGGTCACCACCCACGGCGGCGGTACTTCGCGCAAGCGCATGCACGCTGCCCGCGACTATTCCGGCGCGGAGATCATGCGTACCCTGCGCGACGAAGTTCTGAACCGCGAGATCCCGGTCGTCGACTTTACCGCCGCGATCGAGCTGATCCTCGACGAAAACGGCAAGGCTGCCGGTGCGGTCCTGATGAACATGGAAACGAAGGACCTCTACGTCGCGCGCGCCAAAACCGTCATCATTGCCACCGGCGGTGCCGGCCGCATGCACTACCAGGGATTCCCGACCTCCAACCACTACGGCGCGACCGCCGACGGTCTGGTGCTCGGTTACCGCGCCGGCGCGAAGCTTCTCTACGCCGATACGCTGCAGTACCATCCGACCGGTGCTGCGTATCCGTCGCAGATCTTCGGTGCGCTCGTCACCGAAAAAGTGCGTTCGCTGGGCGCGAAGCTCGTCAACGCCAACGGCGAAGTCTTTATGCATCCGCTGGAAACTCGTGACGTTTCCGCCGCGTCGATCATCCGCGAATGCAACGAACGCGGCAACGGCGTGGCCACGACCAACGGCTACGGTGTCTGGCTCGACACGCCGATGATCGAAAAGATCGGCGGCGAAGGCACGATCGAAGCCCGCATTCCGGCGATGATGCGTATGTTCGGCCAGTACGGCATCGACATCCGCAAAGAGCCGATCCTCGTCTACCCGACGCTGCACTACCAGAACGGCGGTCTCGACATCACGCCCGACGGCATGACGACCGAGGTCGAAAACCTGTTTGTCGCGGGCGAAGCCGTCGGCGGCATCCACGGCCGCAACCGTCTGATGGGCAACTCGCTCCTCGATATCATCGTCTTTGGCCGCAGTGCCGGTCAGCACGCCGCCGCCAAGAGCAAGGACGTTACCGTCGGCGCGCTCACGCTCGCCCATATCGACGCCTTTGACGCCGCCAGAGCGGAAGCCGGTCTCGAAAACGACGCGGTCTCGCCGAAGCTGCTGCCCAACTACACCAAAGAACGCAGCGAAGTCTGATTTACAACAAAAAGCGCGTGTCCTCTGCCGAGGCACGCGCTTTTGGCTTGCAAAATACAGAACAATCGGTTACTATATAAAAAACGAACAAGAAAGGGGAGAGAGCGGTGCATCGGCTTGGCTTGGTTTCGATCTCGTTCCGAAAACACGCGCCGCGCGAGATCCTGCAGGCGATGCGTGAGGTGGGCCTTACGGAGATCGAATGGGGGAGCGACGTACACGCACCGCCCGAAAAGGCAGCGGAGATCGCCCGGCTGCAGGCAGAATTTGGGATCAACTGTTCTTCCTACGGGACTTATTTTACCCTCGGCAAAACACCGCTTTCCGAACTGGAACGGTATATTGCTGCTGCCCAAACGCTCGGCACGGAGATTCTGCGGCTTTGGTGCGGCGAAAAAAACAGCGAGGAATACGGCGCAGAAGAAAAAGCGGCGCTGTTTGCGGAATGCCGAAAAGCGGCGGAGATCGCCCGGAAAAACGGCGTGACCGTTTGCATGGAGTGCCACAACTATACCTACACCAACCGCAAAGAGTCGGCGCTGGAGCTGATGCAGGCGGTCGGCTCGCCGCAGTTTGGGATGTACTGGCAACCGAACCAATACCGCAGCGAGCGGGAGAATCTCGCCGCTGCCAAGTTATTAGCGCCGTACACCGAGCGCCTGCACGTGTTTCACTGGCGCGGTGACGAGCGGCTGCCGCTCGCCGATGCCGTCGGGCTCTGGCAGTCGTATCTCGCAAACTTTCCGGACGAAAAAACACTGCTTTTGGAATTTATGCCCGACGATCGGCTTGCATCGCTGGCAACGGAAGCGCGCGCATTGCGGGAAATTGCCGGAGTGAACTGAAAGCGACATAAAAATATGCAACAAATGGAAAAATCGGCAGAAATGTGTTGCAACTGCGGGAATTTTGTGGTATAATGGGTTAACACTTTAGTGAAAGAAAGTAGGGGCAATTATGTATCTGGATCTGCTGTTGGCGGCGCTGCCGCCGATCATTGCAATCGTCCTGGCGCTGATCACCAAAGAAGTATATTTTTCCTTGCTGATCGGCATCCTCTCCGGCGCTTTGGTCTATTCCAACTTCAATCCGATCGGTATGATCGAATCGACCTTTGAAGTGATGAATAACAAAGTCGGCGGAAATGTTTATATCATCATTTTCCTTGTGCTCCTCGGCATGGTCGTCGCGTTGATGACGAAATCCGGCGCTTCCTCGGCGTACGGCCGTTGGGCCTCGAAGTCGATCAGCTCCAAGCGCGGCGCGAGCTTTGCCACCGCCGGTTTGGGTGCGCTGATCTTTGTCGACGACTATTTCAACTGCCTGACGGTCGGCGCGGTCATGCGCCCGGTCACCGATCGCTTCAAGATGTCGCGCGCGAAGCTCGCGTATATCATCGACGCGACGGCGGCCCCTGTCTGCATCATCGCCCCGATTTCCAGCTGGGCGGCTGCGGTTTCCAGCTCGCTGCCGGAAAGCTCGACGACCGACGGTTTCTCGCTGTTCCTGCGCACGATCCCCTTTAACCTCTACGCGCTTCTAACGCTGGCGATGATCGTCATCATCGTCTGGCTGAAGTTCGACTTCGGCAAGATGCGCAAATGCGAAGAACTGATGACGGAACTGCCCGAAGCGGAGACCTCTGCCGAAGCTTCGAAGAGCAAAGGCCGCGTTTTCGACCTTGTGCTGCCGATCGTCGTGCTGATCGTCAGCTGCATCCTCTTCATGCTCTACACGGGCGGCTTCTTCTCTGGTGTCGATTTTGTCACGGCTTTCGGCGACTGCAGCTCCGCCAAATCGCTGGCGCTTGGGTCGTTTGTGACGATCGTCTTCATCGCCGCGCTCTATCTGCCGCGCAAAGTCATCAGCTTTAAGCAGTTTACGGAAAGCCTGACCGACGGCTTCAAGGCCATGGTTCCGGCGATCCTGATCCTCACGCTCGCGTGGACGCTTTCGGGCATCTGCGGCGAGGGCTACCTCGACCTCGGCAACTGCGTCAAGAACGTCCTCGGCGATTCCTCGCTGGCGATCGGCTTTATGCCGGCGATCTTCTTTGCCATCGCGCTCGGTCTGGCGTTTGCCACCGGTACTTCCTGGGGTACGTTCGGTATCCTCATCCCTATCGCGCTGGCGGTCCTCGGCGACGGCATGAGCAACGCGCTCGTCTACTCCGTGGCGGCTACGCTGGCCGGTGCGGTGTGTGGCGACCACATCTCGCCGATCTCCGATACGACGATTCTGGCGTCTGCCGGTGCCGACTGCAACCACATCGAACACGTTTCGACGCAGATCCCGTACGCGATGATCGTGGCGGCCTGCTCGTTCATCGGCTACCTGATCACCGGCCTGCTCGACAACGGCTGGCTCGGTCTGGGTGTCGGCTTCGTGCTGTTGGCGGCATGCCTCGGTGGGCTGTATACGAAGTCGAAAAAGACGGCGAAATAAATTTCGGATTCTGAAATAAAAGCTGCCGTTGGGACAAATGAGTCCCAACGGCAGCTTTTTATGATTGGGGAAGGACGTTATTCTTCTACGAACACCCAGCAGCCCTCTGCGCCGATACCGTTCTCGGGAGGAGTGAGAATGCCTTTTTCAATGAGCATATCCAAGATACCGGAGAGAATCGGATCTGCGGCGAGGATGTTGGCGAACTCCCACTCGCCGAGCAGATATTCAGGCACCGACTGACGGATCAATGTCGCCAATTTTGCGGCAATTTCTGCAGCCTCAGTGTCGAAGTAACCGTTTTGTAGTGCTTCGCTGAGCGCATAGAGGCGGTCTCGGTCGGCGAGACGGGCAACGAGGATTTTGGTATAGAGCATGTCACCGTCGCGATAGAGGTATCCGCATTCGATCGCCTTGGCCGCGTGTTCCCGTTCTTTTTCCGAAAGCGTCGAAAGCGCAAGGCCGTCAATGGCGCGCAATGCAAGCTGCAACTGCGGATTTGTGGAAGCGTTTTCGCCGCAGTCGAAGTGTTTTTTGATATGGTGATTATAGACGTTGTCGAAATGCACTTTGCTAAAACCACAAATGTTTTCTGCGTTGAAACCGTCCCAACCGCAACCGTCGCCGTAACCGAAATCTTCGTTACCGAATACGTTGAACGGGCGCTTGGTTTGTGGAATATCAGTAAAGTGCTGGTCTTTCAGGTGCTTGGTCACGCTTTCGGAAAGAGCCCAGCCAAAGTTGTAAACGTGTTGCCAAAGAACCAGATTCGGATCAACACAGTGATTTCGGTAGGGGAACGTGAATAGTGCATCGTGGTTGGTGTCGATATAGGTACGGATGACATCGGCGACGCGCGGCAGATGTTCCGTATAGATTGCGTGGAGTGTTTGGATGGTTTTGCGGTCAAACAGAATGATATTGATCCCGTATTTTCCGTTTTCAAAGCGGCGGAGTAAACCGTATTTCCCATTTTCGCCGTTGCGCAGAATTTCCAGTTCTTCCTCTACATAGAGTGTGGGCACGTTGAGTTCTTCTGCGATTTCGGCGGCGCTCATCGGCTTCTTGCGGCAAAGCCAAAGGATGTGTCGGGAAAACATTCGCCGGAAGCAAACCTTGCGTGGGTCACTCCAACTGGGATTGCCGGAACCGGACAAACAATAATTGATGCGTTCTAACGCGATGGGTTTGTTATTCGTTGCCGTCATTTCAGTCACCTCGTTTTTGATTCTCTTCCTTGCTGAAAAAAGCCGTTGCCGAATCGTGACCTCGCTTGTGCCTTGCCTTTGGGCGATCTCTGCCGTGGAAAGTCCGTCCAGATAAAACCCGATCATCGCCTCCCGGTAGGCCGCAGTCAAAAACGCGATGCGGCGATACACGGCAGTCAATAAGTCTTTGGTATCATCCGATACGGTTTCTTCTGGCTCGTAGATCGGCTCTTCGACATCTTGAATATACAGGATATCGGATCGCTTTTTGCGTTTTTCCGAAAAGTCGGCGTAAACGTTGTGGGCGACTTTCCAGATGAATGAATTGGCGTTTTTGATTTCACCGTCGGTATGGGCGGTTTTCATCAATGCATACACCACGTCGGAACAGAGTTCTTCCGCCTCGTAGCTGTCGTTAGTACGGACATAGCAAAAACGAAATAACCGGTCGAGCAAGACGTCATCAACAAATTTCAGAAGGTCGTGTTTGTTCATGTTACTCTCCAAGCGATTGATCAATGCTTTCACCCTTATAGTCGGGGTGAAAACGGAAATGTTAGGAGATGGCGGCAAAAAAATGTACTGAGTGCAGAAAAAACCGCCTTAATCGCGGCGGCGATTCAGGCGGGAGAGATAGTAGAGGATCTGCATAAACGAGGTGACCAGTGCGGCGACGTAGGTCATGGCGGCAGCGGTCAGAACCTTTTTGGCGCCCTTGCGGTCGGATTCCGAAAGTCCGCCGTGGGTCGTCAGGGCGGCGAGGGCGCGGCGGGACGCGTTGAACTCGACGGGGAGCGTGACGAGCTGGAAGAACGCGACCAAAATGAAGGCGGCGATGCCGGCGATGTAGAGCTCGACGATGCTCAGTGCGAGGCCGAGAAGGATCAGATACGGTGCGGCCCCCGAACCGAACTGACAGGCCGGCAAAATCGCCGTACGCAGCTTGATCGGCCCGTAGCCGACGGCGTACTGCACGGCGTGCCCCGCTTCGTGGGCGGCGACGCCGACGGCACCGACCGAAGCCGAACCGTAGACGCTGTCGGAAAGACGGATCACGTTGGTGCGCGGGTCGTAGTGGTCGGAGAGATTGCCGGAGACGTGCTCGATTTGCACCGCGTGGAGTCCGTTGGCATCGAGGATCGCGCGGGCAGCTTGTGCGCCGGTCATGCCGCGGGAGTTGATCACGCGCTGGTATTTTTTGAAGCTCGCGTTGACCGAATATTGCGCCCACAACGCAAACAGCATGGCGGGCAGCATGAAGAGAATGTAGTCGTAGTGAAACATGAGAAGTATCCTTTCTGCGCATTATGTAATGTGCTTAACCGTATTATATACACTTCACCGCCAAAATACAAGAGGAAATTGATTGTGTGAATTCGATTTTTGTGGTATAATGAATATATTCGGAAACAAATGCAACAACGCACTCTGCCGCAAGGTGGAGGTGCAGATGGGAGTGAAGACATATCTTACAGGATTATATCAGCGGATATGCGGAAAAACATGGTTTTTCCGATTATACGGAACTGCGCGGCCAGTGCAATACGCAGAAGCGCGTGGTCTTCCTCAACGGCACGATGACGGCCAACGCCTCGGCCGCCATCACCGGTTTCTCGGCGCGCGTCGTCAAAAACGGTGCCTACGGCTTTGCCTCGTCGGCGGACTATACGGCCGATTCGGTGGCGGAAGTCGTGCGGTCGGCGACGGAAAACGCCGTCTTCCTCGACGCCAAAGAAAAGCTCGGCCGCGGCAGCTTTGCCCGCGTTCCGGCGATCGTGCGTGCGGACGGACTGGATTTTGAAGAAAAAACGGCGCAGAAGCGCATCATCGAATTTATGGGTGAGATTGACGCTTACGTCGCTGCGCATTGCCCCAAGCTCGTCAGCCGGTTTTCGGCGGCTTCGTGCCTGAGCATGGAAAAGCTCCTGCGCACCAGCGACGGCGTTTGCTCGCATTCGCTGACGCCGCGCAGCATCGTTGCCGTCGGCCTAACGGCGATGGCCAACGACGGTGCGCCGGTCGATCTCTACGAGCCCTTCGGCGATTTCGGCAGCTTTGAACAGGTCTTTACCGATCCGAGCCAGCTGCACGCCCAGATCGACGATCTCTACGAACAGCTGATGCGCAAATGCGAAGGCGTTTACGCCGAAGCCGGCAACAAACAGGCGATCCTGCATCCCGACCTCGCCGGTATCCTCGCCCACGAAGCGGTCGGCCATACGGTCGAAGCCGACTTCGTGCAGTCCGGCTCGATCGCCGGCCCGTGCTTTGGCAAGCAGGTAGCCAGCGAGCTGGTCACCCTCGTCGACTATGCGCATACCGCACTCGGCAAGCGCTGCCCGGTTCCGGTCTACGTGGACGACGAAGGTACGATCGCGGAAGACGCCGTAATCATCGAAAACGGCATCCTGAAAGGCTACATGCACAACAAAGAATCGGCGGCGCACTTCGGTCACAAGCCGCAGGGCAACGCGCGCGCGTTCTCGTTCTCCGACGAACCGCTGATTCGCATGAGAAACACCTGCATCGTCCCCGGCAGAGATAAGCTTGAAGATATGATCGCCTCGATCGACGACGGCTACTACTTCACCAAGACCGGCAACGGTCAGGCCGACGCCACCGGCGAATTCATGTTCGGCGTCAACATGGGCTATGAAATCAAAAACGGCAAGCTCGGCCGCGCGCTGCGCGATACGACGATCGCCGGTATGGCCTTTGACGTGCTGAAGACCGTTGATATGCTCAGCGACGACCTGTCGTGGTCGTGCTCGGGTATGTGCGGCAAGAAACAGATGATCCCGGTCGGCATGGGCGGCCCTGCCATCAAGCTGCGGATCAACGTCGGCGGCAGATAAGGAGGACGAGAGATGGATTGCAGAAAAACAGCGGAAGAGATCCTGAACGCGATCCGTGCGGCCGGTGCGGACATGGGCGAATGCTCGGTTGCCGCCGGAAATACCACGGAGATTTACTATGAATCGGGCAAGATCAGCATGGTGCGTAGCGTGATCAGCCACGGCGCATCGATCAAAGTGATCAAAGATCAGAAAAAAGGCAGCGTGACCATCAACACCTGCGACAGCGAAGCGATCCGCACGGCCGTCGCCGATGCGATGTCGGCCGCCGAGCACGCTCCGGCCGACGAAGCCGAAGGCATTGCCGAGCTGATCGAAAACAAATCGTTTGCCTCGGGTAAAAAAGAACCCGACCGCGAAAAGCTTTACGGCTTGATGCGCGAATTTTTGGATACGGTCAAGGTGGAATATCCGAAGATCAGCTTCGACTCCGTTTCGGTCGGTCACTCGTACCGCGAATCGGTCTACGCCAACACCAACGGCGTCTGCCTGGAAACGGCCGAAGGCGAAAACTCGTTCTCGGCGATGTTCATGGCCAAAGAGGGCGAAATTACGTCCTCGTTCAACTCGTGCGGCATCGTTTTCTCCGACGACGATATGGATACGCCGCTTTTAGAGCGCGGCATGACGCGTTCGCTGCTGGCCGAAACCGAACAGCAGGTCACTCCGGAAACCCTGACGGGCAAGTTTGAAGGCGACGTGATCATCACGCCGGCCTGCCTGCCCGATATCCTCTACTATGCGCAGTCGAATTTCCTCGCCGACGGCTGTATGATCGAGGGCACGAGCATCTGGAAGGATGCGCTCGAAACCAAAGTTGCCTCCGACCTGCTGACGTGGAAGAGCCTGCCCGAATCGGACGAGCTCGTCGGCAGCAGCAAGGTGAGCGGCGACGGCTACGTGGCCAGGGATATGGCGATCATCGAAAACGGCGTTCTCAAAAACTTCTGCCTCTCGCGCTACGGTGCAGCCAAAACGGGCAAGACCCGCAGCGCCAACACGCAGATGTGCTACGTCGTCGATGCCGGTGAGACGAAGCTCGCCGATATGATCGCTTCGGTCAAAAACGGTCTGCTCTTGAACCGTTTCTCCGGCGGCAGCCCCGGCGCCAACGGCGATTTCTCCGGTGTTGCCAAAAACAGCTTCTTGATCAAAGACGGCAAGATCGCCTGCAGCGTCAGCGAAACGATGATCTCGGGCAACATTGCCGCCTTGCTGAAAAATATCAGCGCCGTTTCGGCCGAACGTGTGACCGACGGTGCGACGATCCTGCCGTGGGTGCAGGTGCCGGGAATTACGATCTCGGGCAAATAAGCGCACAGAGAAAGGGTTTTTAGTTATGGAAAAACAGCATCCGATCCGCGCTCTGCTGGCTTCCCGCACGGCCGAAAAACCGGTCGGCGTGTATTCTGCCTGCACCGCCAACCGCCACGTGATCCGTGCGGTCTGCAAACGCGCGAAAGAGACCGGAACGGTCGCGCTCGTGGAAGCGACGGCCAATCAGGTCAACCGCTACGGCGGCTACACGGGCATGACGCCCGAAAGCTACGCCGCGTTCGTCAAAGAAATCGCCGCGGAAGTCGGTCTGGCGGAAACGCAGCTCGTCTTGGGCGGCGACCATCTCGGCCCGCTGACGTGGCAGTCGCTGGAGGAAGCGGCGGCGATGGAAAAGGCCGAAGAGCTCGTGCGCGATTACGTCCGCGCCGGGTTTACGAAGATCCACATCGATACCTCCATGCGCGTCGCCGATGACAGCCGCGAAGAACGCCTCTCCGACGAGACGATCGCCCGCCGCGGTGCGATCCTCGCAAAGGCTGCGGAAGAAGAATTTGCCGCCCGCAAGACGCTCGTCGCCGATGCGGTGCATCCGATCTACTGCATTGGCAGCGAGGTCCCGATCCCGGGCGGTGCCCAGGAAGCCGAGGACAGTGTTGCCGTGACGAAGCCGGAAGCCTTCACGCATTGCGTCGAGGCGTTCCGCAGCGCGTTCGCCGCTGCCGGTGCGGAAGCGGCTTGGCCGTACGTCACCGGCGTGGTCGTACAGCCGGGCGTGGAATTCGGCGACGAAGACGTCATCGAGTACAACGCCGAAAAGGCAGCCGAGCTGATTGCCGCGCGTTCCGCCTACGAAGGCATCGTCTTTGAAGGCCACTCCACCGACTACCAGACGAAATACGGTCTGGCGGAAATGGTCCGCGACGGCATTGCCATCCTCAAGGTCGGCCCGGCACTGACGTTTGCCCTCCGCGAGGGCCTGTTTGCGCTGGCAAAGATGGAAGAAGCGCTCGCGCCGCAGTTTGCGGAGCTTTGCCCCTCGGATTATATCAACGTGATGGAAGCCGTGATGATGGAAAACGACGGCAACTGGCGCAAGTACTACCATGGCGATGCGGCCAAACAGGCCTTTAAGCGCAAGTACAGCTACTCCGACCGCTGCCGTTACTATTTGCCGGATGAACGTCTGAGGGCGGCCGAAGCGACGCTGCTTGCCAACCTGAATGCGATGCAGATCCCGTTCTCGCTTCTGAGCCAGTACATGCCCATCCAGTACACCAAGGTGCGTGAAGGTAAGCTTGCCAACACCGCCGAAGCGCTGTTGGGCGACCGCATTGAAAACTGCATCGACGAGTATCTCTTTGCCGTCGGTGCTCTGTAAAATAAGGGTTCATTGATTACCATATGAAAAACCGCCTCCGGTTCGACTGACAGAACCGGAGGCGGTTTTTCTTTGGAGGTATCAAACAAGTGATTGTAGTCGGCTATTTTTGCGGGTGCTTTTCTTCAAATTTGCGGTCGTAGAGCAAGGCTGCGATCAGAACCACGAAGCAGGAACCGGCGTTGTGGACGAGCGCACCCGTCGTCGGGTTCAAAACGCCCAGTACCGATAAGGTAACGGCCAGGAAGTTGATACACATCGACAACGTGATGCTGAACTTGATTGTGCGGACGGTGGCGTTGGACAACCGTTTCAGATACGGCAGCTTGGAGAGATCGTCGCGCATCAGGACGATATCGGCCGCTTCGACGGCGATGTCGCTGCCCAAACCGCCCATTGCCACACCGACCGACGCTGTTTTCAACGCCGGGGCATCGTTGACGCCGTCGCCGATCATACAGATCTCACGGCCTGCCTCCTGCAGCTCGGTGATGCTGCGGACCTTTTCTTCCGGCAGGAGTTGAGCCCGAACCTGACGGATCCCCACCTGCTTGGCGAAGTAATCGGCGGTTTTCTGATGGTCGCCGGTCAGCAGAACGATATCCGTTCCCATTTTGTGCAAGCGTTCTACCATGCCGTGTGCTTCCGGCCGCAGGACGTCGGACATCGCCAAAATACCGATGCAGCGTCCGTCGGCTGCCGCCAGCACGGAAGCTTTGCCTTGTGCGCGGAGAGTCTCGAGCGCGGCGGAAATCGTGTCATTGAGGGCCACGCCGTTTTCAACGAGGAAGCTTTCGCTGCCGCAGAGCAGCTTTTTGCCGTTTATGGTGGCGAAAATTCCCTTTCCGGCGGTCATTTTGAAATCCGCAGCGTCAGCGAGCACGAGCTGGCGTTCGCTGGCGCAGGCGACGATCGCTTTGCCGAGCGGATGCTCGCTGCGCGCCTCCGCGGAGGCGACGAGCGTGAGCAGGGCAGATTCCTCGATGTCCGGATCAAACGAGAGGATATCGCTGACTTCCAGCGAACCGTGCGTGAGCGTTCCGGTTTTGTCAAAAGCAATGGTGCTGACCTTGCCCATTTTTTCCAGCGCTTCGCCGGATTTGATAATCACACCGTGCTTCGTAGCCTGACCGATGGCGGCCATGATCGCAGTCGGTGTGGCGAGAACGAGTGCGCAGGGGCAGAACACGACCAAAACCGTTACCGCCCGCACGATGTCCTTGGTGATGAGGCCGGCGGCAATCGCGATCAAAAACGCAACGGGAACCAGCCAGCTTGCGGCAACGTCTGCGATACGGGCCATCGGCGCTTTTTTGTCCTCGGCATCCTGCACCATGCGGATGAGCTTTTGCAGTGAACTGTCTTTGCCGACCTTGGTTGCCCGGAGATCCATCGCGCCGAAACGATTGATCGTTCCGCAGAAAACCTCATCGCCGACGGTTTTGTCCACCGGCAACGATTCGCCGGTCATGATCGACTGGTCGACCGAGGTTTCGCCGCTGACGATCACGCCGTCGACGGGGATCGTTTCACCGGGGAGGACACGCAGGATATCGCCGGCGCGGATCGATTCGGCGGGGATCATTTCTTCCGTACCGTTGGTCACGCGCCGACCTTGCGTCGGTGCGAGGGAAATCAGCTTTTTCAAACCTTTTTTGGCGCGTTCGGTGGTCATATCTTCCAAAATTGCGCCGATTGCCATGATCCATGCGACTTCGCCTGCCGCAAACAAATCGCCGATCGCGATGGCGGCGAACATGGCGATCGTGATCAGCAGAGCGGAAGAGATTTTGCGGATGCCGGGGTTATGGATCACGCGCCAAACTGCCAGATACAGCATAGGAATACCGCTGATAACGACGGTGACCCAAGCCGGATCAAACGGCAGGAAGCTGATGTCTACGGGCTTCCCGGTAAATTCTTCTATCAAATGTGGAACCAGATCCAAGAGCAAAAATACCCCGGAAATGATCGTGGCCGGCAATCCGGCCAAAAGGTCATTGATTTTTTTGATCATATACTGCCTCTCTGATTTGTTGACATCGCCGGGAAGGCGATGTATAATATGTTTGCTACAGAACATTTTGTTCGGTAACGATACTATTATAAAGTGTCGGTCGTATTTTTTCAATACGCAAAAGTCGGCTCTTGTTCGATAAAGAACAGTTTAGGCGATTTGTTCGGGAGGATAACATGGACAGAAGGCAGAAAAAAACACGGGATGCGATCTTTCGCGCATTTGCTTCGCTGATGGCGAAAAAAACGTACCATCAGATTTCCGTGCAGGAGATCATTGATGCCGCCAACGTGGGACGTACGACCTTTTACGCGCATTTTGAAACGAAGGACTATCTGCTGAAGGCCTTGTGCGAAGAATTGTTCGGGCATATTATCGATACGGCGATGGGACTGCCGCACGGCCACAGTCACGAATCCGGCGGCGGAAAAAACGATTCCGTCTTTCTGCATCTGCTGCAGCATCTGCAGGAAAACGATTGGAATATTTTGGAACTGCTGTCGTCGGAGAATAATGAAATATTTTTGCGCTACTTTAAGAGTAACTTGAAACAACTGATCGTAACGCAATATGCAGAAAAAGGCCTGCTGAAAAGCTCCTGTCTGCCGGAAGATTACCGGATCAACCATATTGCTGCGTCTTTTGTAGAGACGGTGGAATGGTGGCTGTCGCAGCGCATGACCGACAGTCCGGAGACCATCACAGCGTATTTTCAAGAGGTGATCGCGCCGTTTGCCGAAATCCGCAATGGGAAAATCGGCTGAACCGTTTTCCGCTTTACTTTTCGATGTTGCCGTGCTATAATGGCAGTAATCACGGAAATCAGGAGAGAAAACCATGCAATACAGTATGTTTGACAGTCCGTTACAGGTCTGCGGGATCCCGGACTTTGCGCGGAGCAGAGAGATCCGCCGCCTCCCGCCGGAGCTTTGCGACGCAGCGTCGATCGACCGTCATCTCGGCCGGCGTGTGCCGGGGGCGCGTGTGCGGTTCCGCACCGATGCCGAAACGCTTTCGGTCACGCTGAAGATGGCGACCTTTGCCCATGATGCGGGGATGTCGCGTTATGCCTGTTCGTCTGCCAACGTCTGCTTTGGTTCCGGCGAGACCTATCGCTTCGGCGGCTTGGTCGATCCGTGCGATGACCTGATCCGCACCCAGGAATTTGTCAAGGGGCCGGGGCTGGAGGACGTGACGATTCTTTTTCCGCGCAACGAAGCGGTCGTCGACGTCGTGATCGAGGTTGCCGACGACGCGCAGGTGCTGCCGCCGACACCGTACCGCTATGAACGGCCGATCCTGTTTTTCGGATCGTCGATCACCGAAGGCGGCCATGCGGCCGTGGCGAGCAACGCCTATACGGCGCTTGTTTCCCGCTGGCTCGATTCGGACTATCTGAACTTCGGGTTCTCCGGCAGCTGCCGCGGGCAGACCGTTCTTGGCGAGTATTTCCTCTCGCTTGATCCGAGCGTTTTCGTCCTCGACTACGACCATAACGCCCCGGATGCGGCCTTCCTGCGTGAAACGCATGAGCCGTTCTACCAATACCTCCGCGCCAACCGCCCGGATCTGCCGATCCTGATGCTCTCTGCACCCAACTACGATTATCTGCCCGAAGCAGAGGAACGGCGCCAAATCATTGAGCAGACGTACAAAAACGCAGTTGCTGCCGGCGATCAAAACGTCTGGTTCATCGACGGCCGCATGCTGTTCGGCACGATCGACCGTCAAAGCTGCACGACTGATACGACCCACCCTAACGACCTTGGTTTCTACCGTATGGCGACGGTGATCTATCCGGTGCTGAAATCGATCCTCGAACGCAACTGAAAAAACGCTGAGAAGCAATCTGCTTCTCAGCGTTTTTTGAAATCAGAGTTTTTCAAATCGCGGCACCCGTTTTTCGAATGCGGTGATGTAGCGGAAGCCGGCTTCCCGCAGAAGCTCCTGGCCGCGCTCGATGCCAACGCCGACGTAGTGCGGATAGTGCGCGTCGGAGCCGATGGTGATGATCTCGCCGCCGCATTCACGGTAGAGCTTGAGCTCGTTGAGCGTGGGGAAGGTGACGTTGCCGCCGTCGCGCAGGCCGGAAACGTTCAGCTCAATGCCTTTGCCTTTGGAAACGATCAGCCGGAAGAGCTCGGTCAGTTCTGCCTGATATGCATCCAACGAAACGTCAAAGCCCTGTTTGTGGCGCATATAGCGCAGCGGATAACCGATATGGGCGATGACGTCGTAATCGCTCATATAAACGGTCTCGAAGATTTCCTTAATGTAGCGGTCCAGCATTTCCTCACAGCGCTCTTTTGTGCCGAAGTCTTCAATATAATAGAAGTCGGTTTCTCCACGCAGGTTATGGATCGAATTGATAACGAAGTCCCAATCGTGACGAACCAGATCGTTGTAAACAGCCGGTGCTTCGTGGCCTTGTGCAAGCTCAATGCCTTTGAGCAGCTTGATCTTGGAACCAAGTGCTTCCTGCGCTTCGGCAAACTCTTTGTCAACGAGCTCTTTGTAGAAGTATTTGACGTGCTCCGGCAGATGGCCGCGGTCAAAGAAGCCCATGCACTCCGCGTGGTCGGTGATGCAGTACTCCTGCAGCCCTGCGTGGATGGCAGCCTGCGCCATTTCCGTGATCGAAACGTGGCCGTCCATGGATGCGTGAGAGTGTGTATGATAGTCTGCTAAAAACATCCGTGTTCACCTCGGTATGTATCATTAATGTGTGCCTCTATTATACACTATCGGGAGGAAAATTTCAAATCAACTTTTTCACGATTTTTTTCAAAAAGGGTATTGACAAATCGAAGGATTTGTAGTATCATATTCAAGCATCGCCGATGGCGGTGTGAGATATGCATCAAGCGTGTCGAATTTGCTCGGATTTGCGAATCCTTGCCAATTCCGTAACGTCAATCGGCTCTGAAAATCAAGTCAAAAAACTTGAAAAAATTTCGGAAAACCCCTTGACAAGACAAACTGATTGTGATATAATAATCAGGCTGTCGCGGAGAGCGGCAAGCGGTTGAGAGAACGAAATGCTTCGAGAAAAAAACTTGAAAAAATTTCAAAAAAACCTCTTGACAAAGCGTACCGATTGTGGTATACTTAAATAGTTGACCGCCGCTGCGGCGAGCAACGAAAGCGCAAAACCAGAGAATGTACCTTGTAAATTAAACAATGGATGAAACAGAAGA
>SVLQ01000013.1 GCA_015067825.1 Oscillospiraceae bacterium
GGAAACACTTTCTACGATTGCTTTTATATGTTTTCATGTTAGAATTTGATGCAAAACAAGAATATTTGTTATTTAGTGTAATAAAATATATTCTCCCTAAAATCGTTGTGTATCTGAGGAAACACAATGAAGAAGTTTGCGAAACTTCTCGCGATGGTTCTGGCCGTCTCGATGGTTCTGACGATGTTCGTCGGCGCCGTTGATTACACGGATACCAAGGACGTCACGAAAGAACAGGCCGCTGCTATCGAAGCGGTCTACAACTGGGGCATCATGGAAGGCTACAAGGGCGAATTCCGTCCGAATGATCCGGTCACCCGCGATGAAATGGCCAAGATCATGTATACCCTGAAAAAAATTGGTAACGAACCGAACTCCATCTACGGTTCGTTTGCTGGTTCGTTCGTCGATTCGGCGAAACTGCCGGATTGGTCGAAGGCTTTTGTCGGCTACGCCGCTGTTGAAGGCATCTTTGTTGGCAACGAAAAGAACGAATTTAACGCTCTTGGCGAAGTCAGCTACATCGAAGCCGCTATCGTTATGCTCCGCGCTCTGGGCGAAGACGATGTTACCGTCAACGCCGACGGCGAAGAAATCAGCGAATACACCGGCGCCAAGTGGTACGAAAACGCCGTTAAGGACGCTCTCGACATCGACATCTTCAAGAACGTTAAGACTGACAACCTCAGAGCGGCTGCTACCCGTGCCGACATCGCGGTCATGATCCAGAACGCGAAGGCTCAGGATGACAAGAACGAAGCTGCGGATACCACCAACACTTATGCTCCGTTCGCACTTGCTACCTTCTACACCGGTGTTGTTGTTGACATCACCAAGGAAGTCGAAGAAGACGGCGAAAAAGTCAAGTACTTTGTCGTTGACGGCGCCAAAGATTACGCCATCGGCGATCTCGACGCTGCTGAATACCTCGGCAAGGAAGTTTCCTGGTTTGAAGAAGGCGACGACGTTTCCGAACTGACCGTTCTGACCAAAGATGTCGTTACCGTCGCTCTGAGCGAAATCGAACTGGATGACAAGGGCGAAAAGCTCTCCATCGGTGAAATCGTTCTCAAGTACGCCGATGTTAAGGATCTCTCGGCCTACAGATTTGTCGAAACCGAAACCAAACTGACCTCGGAAGTCAAGATTTCTGACCTCATCGAGGCTAAGGAAGCTCTTGATGAATCTGCCCTGTGGCAGGAAGTCACCGTCGTTCTGAACAAGACCTCGATCTCCGTCTTTGATGCGGGCATCGCTTTCGTCCTGTTCAACGAAAACACCGTCAGATCCTCCGCTGCCTACGATGCGGACACCAAGACCTGGAACTACTCCTACACCTACGCTGGCTACGAAATCACCAAGGAAATGAGCGAACTCGAAGACAACACCCTCCTGGCTGTTAAGGTCATCGACAACAAGGTCGAACTTGTTGAAGCTCAGCCGACCCTCGTTTCTTACAAAGAACTCGCCGTTAAGAGCACCAAGGACGGCTACGTCTACACCGTCGGCGGCGAAGCCCTGACCATCTACGATGCCGACATCCTCGGCTACTCCAACACGATCGTTGAAGCTGACCTGTACGCCAACCAGGGCAAGAAGTCCATCGAAGAAGGCGGCAAGGAATACAACCTCTACCTCATCGTTTACGAAGACCTGATCATCGGCACCTACGCTGAAGAAGTTGAATCTGTTAAGGTCCCGGCCGTCTACGGTATCGTTGTTGACTGGACGATCGCTCCGGCCAAGATCAAGGACAAAGATGACAAGGACGCCAACGTCAACCTCGCTTACGTCGCGGTTGTTATCAACGGCAAGACCGAAACTGTTAAGGTCGTTCTTGATGAAGGCGAAACCATGAGCACCGGTCTCTTCAAGATCACTGCCAACGCCGCTTACGCTGAAGAAGAAGCCATCGTGTCCCTGACCAAGCAGACGAAGGGCACCGGTGCCAACACCTACGGCACGCTGATCTTTACGAACTACAAGGTTTCCGAAGATGGCAAGAAGATTACTTCTACTGACATTTTCGGCGGCGTTGAGAAGGAAGTCAAGCTGTTCACCTTCATCGACATGAGCGGCAACGGCTACGGCGCTGCTGACTACGCGATCGCGGACAACGGTGTTGTCTCCATCGGCGGCAAGACCACCGCTCCGAACTCCGCTCTCTTCGTGCGCATCGGCGCCGGTGATGATGTTGCTTACATCATCGTCTACGACGAAGAAGGCAAGTTCGGCGCTTACGGCGAACTCGCGAAGTAAGATCTGATTCTTGCAAGCGCATAACGCGAATCATCCCGCCCCGTGGGATTCCACGGGGCGGGATTTTTTTATGTATTCGTCGGTGTGACCGTACACCGCAGGGCAATCGGCAAAACCGCACGTTTCGATTGCCGCGCGGTTCGCTTTTTCTTGACTTGAATTGTGAGGGCGAGTATAATATAGGTAGAAAAAAACTGCGTTCTGCGCAGAACAATACAGGGAAGGAACGATTTGATATGATGCAACATCAGCCGATCCGCATGAAAGAAGAACTCTACCACTTTGATATTTTCCCGATGGTTTTCCCCGCCGGTCAGCCCGTCGATTTCACGGTCAAGCCCCTCGGCGAACACAAGCGTTTCCCCGGTTTTGAGGGCGAATACAAGGTCGTCGTGCAGCGTCTGGACTCCGGCTCGCTCCGCGACGAATTCTCTGCCTGGAACCACACCGACTTCTTCCTCACGCCCGATGCCGACGGTGCGCTGCGCTTTACCTACACGGCGGCCTCCGAATGCGAACACGCCGTCCGCGTTTACAAAGGCGACAGCGAGGACGAACTCGTCGAGCTCAACATCTACGCTTTGGATGAAGATCTCGCCGGCCGCTATCCCTTCCGCGGCGACCTCCACATCCACACCACCCGCTCCGACGGCCGCGAAGATCCCGCTACCGTCTGCGCCAATTACCGCAAAAAGGGCTACGACTTCATCGTCGTTACCGACCACCACCGCTACTATCCGTCGCTGGAAGCGATCGATTTCTACGCCAGCGTGAAGACCGCGCTGAACATCCTGCCGGGCGAAGAAGTCCACCTGCCGGAAACGCGCGTCCATATCGTCAACGCCGGCGGCCTCTTCTCCGTCAACGGCCTGCTGCCCTGTGAGCAGAACTACACCGAAACCGACGGCGCGCTCGACAAGCGCCGCCTCGACGATACCGTTACCCCGCCGGACATCGTGCCGATGGAACAGTACACCGCCGAGATCGACGCGATCGAAGCCAAGCTCAAGAGCGGCGACGATCCGATCCCGGCCAACGTCGACAGCCGCTGGTACGCGGTCTGCGTTTGGGCGTTCGACAAGATCCGCGAGGCCGACGGTCTCGGCATCTTCGCCCATCCGTACTGGATCTCCGATATGTGGCAGATTCCGGAACCTTTCACGCGCTATATGCTCAAGGATCACCCGTTCGACGCCTTTGAAGTCCTCGGTGGCGAAAACTACTACACGCAAAACGGCTTCCAGACTGCGCTCTACTACGACGAATACCGCGAAGGCCGCGTGCACCCGATCGTCGGCTCGACCGACAGCCACGGTTCGACCGAGCACAACCAGAACACCGCGATCTGCTCGACAATCATCTTTGCGCCGGCTAACGAGCGCAAAGCGCTGATCGAAGCGGTCAAGGCGCGCTATTCCGTCGCCGTCGACACGATCTCTGCCGAGTACCGCCTCGTCGGCGAACACCGCCTGCAGAAGTACGCGTCGTTCCTGATGGAAAACTATTTCCCGATCCACGACCGTCAGGCCGAAATGGACGGCGAAATGATGTACCAGTTCCGCAACGGTGAGGCGACGAAGGAAGAACTCGAACTCGTCGCCGCCCGCGCCGAAAAGCTGCTGAAAAAATACATCCTCGTGAAATAAGCTGCCAAGTTTTTCGCCGGCCGCACCTTTTGGGTGCGGCCGGTACTTTTTTTGGAAGTCTGCACCGTCTTTATTCAGGAATCATTACTATTTTCTAAAATCCTAACCAATGATTTTGCATTTTGTGCCAAAAATGCTGGCAAAAGCAAAAAATCTGTGGTATACTATACTTGGTGATTTGTCAAAATCCGGGCAAATTGTCGAGAGAACAGGAGGTACTTTTCATGAAAAAGAGACTTCTCGCAATGCTGCTTGTGCTCGTTATGCTGGCTTCGTTGATCCCGGTCGGCATATTTGCAGCGACGATCAGCACAATGAACATTACCACATCCACCCCGGTTGGCGGTCAGTGGCCGCCGTTTGATGCAAAACTGACCCAAACGGGGAATTACAAAGTCAACAACATCCAATGGGAAGGCGAATTCGACGAATACGGCCGCTGCAAAAATGGCGAGACCTACGTCGGACATTTCTTCTTTGTGCCCTTGGTGGCTTGGGACGCGCTTTCGACCAAGGCCAGCGTGACCATCAACGGAATCGCGGCGAAGGTCGAATCCTCTTCCACCAGCCAAAAGCTTGAGGCCACCGTCAGCTTCACTGCCCAGCAAGGCGAAGTGAAGACTCCGAAGTTTACGGCGGTCGAAAAATTTGCCACCGGAGACTGTGGTCTGGCCACCTCCGAAGATGATGAGATCCTGCGCAGCACCCCGGATTACTACGACTATGACGACGATTCTCCGCGCATCGCCGCCGGCGAAGACATTTTCGTGATCAAGGCGAACTCCGCCACCTATTTCCACACCGTCCTTTATAACGGTGGCAGCTATTATTACTACGATCCTGCGTTTACGCAGCCCGGCGGCGGCTGCCTGAGCAATTATCGCCGCTTTGACAGCGTCAGCGATGCGACGCCCGAACCCGAACCGGAACCGGAACCCGAGCCGGAAGTGCCGGCCGATACCGAGCCCAAATTCAGCGCCATCACCAGCGTTTACGGGATCGAATATGCCCCGGTGATCGGCGAGCAGGTGTATAGCATCTACGAAAACCGGAACTATACGACCTCCGAACCCGAATTTTACCCCGAAGTTCCCACCGAACCGTTTTCCTGGGCGCGCGCCGTCGTGACCTATACGGCTGCGGAGGGCAAGGGATTTGACAAAGAGGCCTTCGAAAAAGATCCCTCGGAGATGCTTTTCAGCCGCGTCCGCGGCAACTGCGGCGTGGAAAAGGTCGAACGTATCGACTACCGGACGCTGCGTGTCACCTATATCGCATGGATCGACGGCGAAAAGACCGATGCGACCGAGCGGATGCTGTTTGTCTACAACCAGCTCGTCAAGTCCATGTCGGCCAAAAACGCGATTCTCGGCGGCACGGCGGAAATCTATAACCCGGTCGTCGGAGGCGTCGCCCACACGGTCCATCCCAAGATTTACAGCTATCCCTGTACGGGAATGGCCAACCAGAATTACGGCACCAAGGTCGCTGCGGGTACGGCGGTCAAAATCGTCGATATCGACGTCAGCGAACTGATCCCGGACCTTGTCGGCGATTGGTCACTCGTTTGCGCCGGCAGCACGTGCGGCTTTATTCCGACCGCCTTCCTCACCAACGTCCAAAAGTACGAGTGGAATTCAAGTGAGGGCGCTTCGGCCAAGCCTGTCAACAGCGACTTCGTCTTTGAAGGCGGTACGGGCACCTATGAAGATCCCTACCTGATCGCCACGGCCGAACAGCTCAACGCCGTCCGCAAGGGTCCCTCCTTCCACTATAAACTCATTGCCGATATCGACCTCTCCAACTGGGGCAACTGGATCCCGTTTGGCTGCGACGCCGGCTATTACAACGTTGAATCCAACGAAACCGGCAGAATGACGTTTGCCGGCAGCATCGACGGCGACGGCCACGTGATCTCCGGCATGAACATCGTCATCAACGCTGCGGCGCCGTACGGCTCCAACAAAACCTACGACACCATGTATTTCGGCCTTGCCGGCTTTGTCGGCAACGACGTCGACGATTTTACCCTTCCCTACGGCACAGAGGACGAAACCGAGCTTGCCACCCAAGCCGGTTTCCGCAACCTCGGCATCGTCAACTATAAGATCAAGGTCACCTATACCGCCCTCACTGCCAACATCACCGATATGTACGTCGGTGCGTTTGCCGGCATGAGCGGCAACATGGGGCTCTACAACTGCTATGCCGCCGGCGGCGAGATCAAGATCCACCTCGACTTCGACCTCAAAGCCAACGAGAATGCGACCGCAAACGTCTACGCCGCCGGTCTGATCGGTGACGCCGGAGAGTGCGATATCCGCGACTGCTACAACACCTCGCCGGTTACGATCAGCAGCAACACCTGCGAAGAGGCGATTCCGAACTTCTGGGCTGCCGGTATCACCACCGGCCTCTCCCGCACCTTCATCCGCCGCAGCTTCAACACCGGCGCGATCACCGTGCCGATCCTCGTGATGGACACCGGTGCGACCATGCGCGCCGCCGGTATCGCAAACCATGCCACCTGGCATAATATCCCCGGCCTCTACAACCACCCGAAGGGCAGCACGAACTATATCTTCGACTGCTACAACGCCGGCACCATTACCGGCAACCTCGCCTCCGGCATCATCAACCTCATCAAATACGATACCTACCTCGAGCGCTGCTACAACGTCGGCAAGCTGGTCGCCAACACCGCCAAAGACTATGCGCACGCCACCCAGCTCGTCGGTGCCGGTTCCTGCATCCTGCCGGTGCAGAATCAGTATATCCTGAACTGCTATTCTAACGGCACTTCCGTTTCCGGTGCGGCGTGGCAGAACTCCGCAACGCTCGGCCGCAAGGTTTTGAAATCGCATCCGGAAGAAGACACCAAGACCGTACGCCCGATCGTTGTTGCCCAGATCGGCGGCTTTAAGGACGTCAAGGCCAACGCATGGTACGGCCCGGCGGTCGCTTGGGCGGTTCGTACGGGCATTACCACCGGCACGAACGATGGCACGACCTTCTCGCCCGATTGGACCTGCACCCGCGCGCAGATCCTGACCTTCCTCTGGCGCGCCGTCGGTCAGCCCGAACCGTCGATCGCCAACCCCTTCACCGATGTAACGCCCGCGAACTACTACTACAAACCCGCTCTTTGGGCTTACGAAAACGGCATGGTGACCGGCAAGGTCTTTGCCGGCGAAACCACGCCCTGCACCCGCGCTTCAACCGTTATCTACCTCTGGCAGTACGCCGGTTCGCCCAAAACCACGCCGACCAACGCCTTCAAGGACGTTGCGGCCAACGCAGAATACGCGCAGGCGGTTGCTTGGGCCGTTGCCAACGGCATTACCACCGGCACGAACGACGGCACGACCTTCTCACCCGACTGGACCTGCACCCGCGGCCAGATCGTCACCTTCCTCATCCGCGCGGTGAAATAGGCAAAAGAAACTCGTAAATCCAATATTTGCCGACGGGCTTTTATTCCGTCGGCAAATATCTTGTGATATCTCTGTACATCAATGGAAAGAAAGGCAAACTCATGAAACAAAAACTCCTCGCGCTCATTTTGGCATTTGCCATGCTCCTCTCGCTCGCAGCCTGCGGCGGCAGCGAAGCTCCGGCCTCTGAGGCGACCACGCCGGCCACCACGGCCGCAACCACCACAGTTACCACCACCGAAGCGACCACCGCAGCCACCACGCAGACGACGACCGAAGCGACTGTCACACCCGACGGCCCGGAACTCGCCGACTGGTCGATCTACTGGTACCTTTGCGGCAGCGACCTCGAAACCAACCACGGCTGCGCGACCACCGACCTGATGGAAATGCTCGAAGTTGCCATTCCCGAGGGCGTGAATATCGTCATCGAAACGGGCGGCGCACAGGTCTGGCAGAACGAGCTCGTTGACGCGAGCAAAATCCAGCGCTGGCTCTATAACAGTGACGGTCTGCAGCTTTTGGAAACGCTGGAAAGCGCCAATATGGGCGAAGCGCAGACGCTTTATGACTTCCTCGATTATGCAAACACCAACTTCCCGGCCGAAAAGGTCGCCGTTACCTTCTGGAACCACGGCGGCGGTTCGGTCACCGGTGCGGCCTTCGACGAGCTCTACGGCCTCGATTCGCTCGATCTCGGCGAAATGTACAGCGCGTTTGACGCCGTTTGGCCGGCCAACGCCGAAGCTCCGGCTCTCGAGCTCATCGGCTTCGACACCTGCCTGATGGCTACGATCGACGTGGCGGCGACGTTTGCGCCGTTTGCCAAATACCTGGTCGGTTCGCAGGAGGTTGAGCCGGGCAACGGCTGGTACTACAGCGGCTGGATGGGCGCGCTGGCGGCCAATCCGTCGATCGACGGCTACGACCTCGGTATCGCGATCTGCAACACCTACTACGAAGGCTGTGAACTCGTCGGCACAGAAGCCGAATCAACGCTCTCGCTGACCGATCTCTCGGCAATGCCCGCTCTGCTGGAAGCGTACGAGATGTTTGGCGAAGAGATGTTTGCGCTCGCCGCCGAAGATCCCGCATTCTTCGCGACTCTCGGCCGCGCAGCTGCGCAGACCGAAAATTACGGCGGCAACACTCGCGAACAGGGCTATACGAACATGCTCGACCTCGGCCACCTCGCGCGCCTGACCGCGTGGATGCTGCCGTCGGCGCAGGCAGTCACCGATGCACTCGCGGAATGCGTTCTCTATCAGGTCGGTGGCATCTACCGCAGCGAAGCCACCGGTCTCAGCTGCTACTACTCCTACAACGGCGACGCCGCCGATTTCAACGGCTATGCCTCCGTCGGCGCAGGTACGGCATTCAAGCACCTTTTCGCCTACGCCATCAACGGTGAACTCGGCGAAGAAAGCGCGGAATTCCTCGCCTCGCTCGAGATTGCCGAGCTGCCCGAAATCCCCACGCTTGATTCGATGGACTGGGACGGCGCACCGCTCACGGTCGATGAAAACGGCACAGCCACCCTCGAGCTCGGCCCCGAAGCCAACAATCTGCTCACTTCCATTGGTTTCTCACTCTGCTACGTAAGTCCCGAAACCGACGAGCGAATGCTCCTCGGTACGGATAACGACATCAACGCCGACTGGGAAAACGGCATCTTCCGCGACAACTTCCGCGGTGTTTGGGGCGCGCTTGACGGCGTTCTCGTTTACATGGAGCTGTCGTTTGCCGGAGAAGACTACAATATCTATGCGGTGCCTGTGCTTGTCAACGGCGAGGCCTACAACCTGCAGGTCGTCTACGACTTCACCGAAGAAGCGTGGATCATCCTCGGCGCGGCCCCGGGTCTCGACGAATCCGGCATGGCGGCCAAAGAGCTCTATCTCCTTTCCGAAGGCGATCTGATCTCGGTTCTGTGGAAACTGACCTCGTACGAAGAGCCCGGCGAATATGAACTGGTCGAAGCCGGAGAAGTTCTGTTCACCGCCGAGACCACATTTGGCGAAGCACCGCTCTTCGACGGCAGCTACGAGATGATTTTTGAGATGTGCGATGCGGGCGGCGCCTGCGCCTACTCCGATCCCGTCACCTTCGACTGCGCCGACGGCGAAATCTTCACCACCGTCTACGAAGACTAATTTAAGCCCCAAAAAGGCCGCCCGCGATTGGTGTTACCAAACGTGGGCGGTCTTTTTTCATTCAGCGGCGCTTGCGCGAACGGCGAATCGGTGACGGCGGCGGATCAAATTGGCCAATGTAGTAGAAAACGACCTCGATTCTTTGGGTACGCCTGCCGGACTCATACGTAGGTGCGTGGACAAGGATTTTTTCGACAAGCGCACAGAGCATCGGTGTGGTCAGCGTTTCGGCTGTGGCATATCGATGGGCGAGGGCGAGAAACGCCCGGATGCGTTCGCTGTCGACGGAAAATTGGCGCAGCTTGGCGCGGTCGGCCTCGTCGGCGGCTTCCAGCGCGGCCTGCTCGGCCTCGTAGGTTTGCATCAGCCGCAGATAGCGTTTTTCCGTGAGGAGCCCGCGCGCAAGCGATTCATAGGCCGCGCGCGTCAGTTCGTCGAGTTCGGTCGAACGCGCTGTGCGCTTTTCGATCCGGCGCGCAAGCTGCGCGGCCACGCCATTTTTACGCACCTCAGCCTCCGCGTACACCTGCCGCGTAAACGCCGCTTCGTGCGTAACGGCATAAGAACAGGTCCCTCGCAAAATCCGCAGCACCTCCGCCCGCAGCTTTTTCGAGTTGATATAATGCGAGCAGCACTGCCGTTGGCTGTAGGCATTGGTTTTTGCGTAGACAGCGCATTCATAGTGGTCGTAGGGTAGGCAGCCTGTCAGCAGATCTCGGCCGCCGTCCGGCAGATGTGGCTGCGCTTTGCCTGCGTGATGGTAAAACCGGCTGCCACAGTCGGCACAGACGAGCAGATCGGCAAATATATCTCCTCCATGTCCCACACGCTGGGTACTGCGGCGCACATGCTGCGCGAGCTGCCAGACCTCGGTCGAAACAATCGGCGCATGCGTGTTTTCCCAAATCACCCATTCCTCCGGCGCGCGCCGCACGGTGCGTCGTTCTTTGTACGAGGGCTTTTGCGAACGAAAATTGACGGTATGGCCCATGTACTCCGGTCGCGTGAGAATTTGGCTGACCGTCGCACTGCACCAATCATACCGGCGGCTGGGATCGGTATCGCGGTGGGTTCCGCAGCCACGAGCCGCAAGATACGCCGACGGACGTTCGATACCCTCATCGCGCAGAATACAGGCGATACGGTAAGGACCGAGGCCGTCGATGCTCATCTGAAAAATGCGCTGTACAACAGCGGCAGCTTCGGCATCGACGAGGCGTTTGTGTTTGTCGGCCGGATCTTTGCAGAAGCCATAGAGCGCATGGTTGGCGGTTGGCCTGCCCGCCGAGTTGCGTGCACGGTAAGCCGCCAACTGCTTGCGGCTGGCATCACGCAGATACCACTCGTTCATGATGTTCAGAAACGGCGCAAATTCGCTGCTTGACCCGTCGTTGCTGTCTACACCATTTCCAATGGCGATAAAGCGAATGCCTTTCTCGCGGAACAACACCTCCGTGTAGAATCCGGTTTGCAGATAGTCGCGCCCGATCCGCGACATATCCTTGGCGATCACTGCGCCCACAATCCCGGATTCGATGTCGGCGAGCAGCTTTTTCCAGCTGGGCCGGTCGAAGTTGCCGCCTGAATAGCCGTCGTCGGTGTAGTGGACACAGTTGGAGAATCCGTGCTGGGCGGCATAGGCTTCGAGCATCTGCTTTTGGTTGATGATGGAGTTGCTGTCGCCGATCAGCTCGTCATCGCGCGACAGGCGCTCATAGAGCGCGGTGGTTTTGGTGGTAAGTTCCGGTTGCATGGTCGTTCTCCTTCCATTTTTTTATCCTGCCGAAGTCTGTCGGCAAAATAAAAAAATGCCATTCCGGCAGGCTCGCCGGAATGGCATGCAATCGATTGGACGAAATCAAAAACGGAAATAGAGGAAGGGGTTGTAGGTGGAGTCGACAAGATACGCCGTAGAGAGCACGAGCGCCAACAGCACCAAAACCGGGGCGAGAACGGCACGGGTCTTTTCCGAAAGCCTGCCGTAGAGCTTGGCCGGCAGGGGGGTGGAGGCCAGCACAAGGATCACGAGGAGCACGGCAAACGAGCGGACATCGTAGCAGAACTGCGCATCGGCGAAGGCTCCGCCACCGAAGAGTTGGCCGAGATACGCGCCCAGCGTGCCGAAATCTTCGATCGCAAAAATCGCCCAGCTGAGCATGACAAGCACCATTGTATAGATGTGCGAAAAAACCGCCGGGATTTTTTTCAGCCATTTGAGCAAAACGGCCTTTTCGACCATCAAAAGCACTGCAAAATAGACGCCCCAAAGGAGGAAATTCCAGCTCGCTCCGTGCCAGAAGCCCGTGAGCATCCAGACGACGAAGATGTTGCGGTAGTGCTTTCCGGTCGAAACGCGGTTGCCGCCGAGCGGGATGTAGACGTAGTCGCGGAACCACGTAGAGAGCGAAATGTGCCAGCGGCGCCAGAAATCGGTGATGGAGCGGGCAATGTAGGGGTAGTTGAAGTTTTCGAGAAATTCAAAGCCCAGCATGCGTCCCAAACCGACGGCCATGTCGGAATAACCGGAAAAATCAAAGTAAATCTGGAAAGTGAATGCGACCACTCCGAGGAACGCGCTCATCACCGAGAGAGACGCGGTGGGGCGGGCAATCGTCGCATCCCAGAGGAGACCAATGTTGTTGGCGAGCAGCACTTTTTTGGCCAAACCCACTGAGAATTTGATCACACCGGAGGAGAAGCGCTCGGCCGAATGGATGCGGAAATTGAGTTGGTCGGCGACGTCCTTATAGCGGATAATCGGCCCGGCGATCAGCTGCGGGAACAGCGTGACAAATGCGCCGAATCGAACGTAACTGCGCTGCAGCTCGGCGTCGCGGCGGTAGAGGTCGATCGGGTACGACATCGCTTGGAAGGTGTAGAAGGAGATACCGATGGGCAGGCTGAGGTGCAGGATCGGCAACGAGAGGCCGGTCAGATCGTTGACGGAGCCGGCCAAAAAGTCGTAGTACTTAAAGAAAACGAGCAGCGCGAGGTTCAAAATGACCGAAACGCTCACCGCGCGCTTGGCTTTTTTGTCGCCGCGCCATTTCTCGACCAAAAAGCCGGCAACATAGTTTAGGGTAATCGAAAAGAGCATCAGCGCGATATAGACCGGTTCGCCCCAACCGTAGAAGACAAGGCTGACGATGAACAAAACAAGATTGCGCCACGCGCGCGGCACAACATAGTAGACCGCCAGCGTGATCGGCAGATAGAGAAATAAAAACAGCAGACCGGAAAAAACCATATGTGAAAGATCCTTTCGAATCGCACTAAAAAATCAAGAATACATCAATGGTATTATACCATACCGCCTGCGAAAAGTCTATTTATTTCGCTGCGGAACCGGCGGTAAATAAATTCTGAACTCCGAAATTTCGCATTGAAAAAATCGGGATTCCGTAGTATAATGTAGGATAGGATAGCTTTGCACAAAATCGCGGAAAGGAGGATGAGACAATGCGGCGTATCCGATATCTGCTCGCGCTGCTGGCGGCAATTTTAGGGCTTTCGGGCTGCATGGCGCTCAACAGCGCCGATCTGCTCACGCTGCCGGAAATCTCACCCGACCACCGCGAGCTTTTGAAGCTCATCAACGCCGCCACCGCTTCCTCCGCATGGACCACGACCAACCCTGTTGCCGGGTCCAACAAGCTGACGACCCAGTTCGTCGACATTTATCAGGACGGGATCCCCGAAGCGTTGGCGTTTTTCCGCAATCCCACCGACTTCAAGCTGCGCCTCACCATCTACACCAAAACGGGCAAATCGACCTACGGCGAGCTCTGCACGATCGAAATGGCCGGAGAGCAGTTCCACCGCATTGATTTCGTCGACGTCAACGGCGACGGCAACCGCGAATTCATCGTCGGTATCCGCCACGCAACTTCCGCGATGTACGGTTTGAACGTTTTCACCCTGAAAAACAGCGAAGGCGTGCTTTTGGCCGATGCGACCTACACCGATCTCGCGCTCTACGATCTGACGGGCGACACCGTGACCGATATCGTCACCATCAACAGCGATGCCGGCGGCATCAACGCCCACGCCGAGCTCTTCGGCCGCACGGAAAACGGCTTTGGCTCGCTCGGCACAGCCCCGCTCAGCGCTTCGGTGCACGCACCGTCGGCGGTCGTCTGCGGCAATCTCAACGAATCGATGCAGGCCATGATCGTTGAGGGCAGCTTTACCGATGCGGCAGGTGCGCAGCGCTATCTCTCCGATATTCTCCTCTGCCGCGACGGGGTTTTCACCAACCTCTCCTACGCCGAGATCTACCACCAGAGCTTTGAGACCCAGCGCTCGGTCGCGCTGCAGTTCTCCGACGTCAACTTCGACGGATTTTTGGAATTCCCGATCGCCTTCACCATGCCTTACCCGCAGACGGTCACGAATCCGGGCGGCGTTTGCGTGCGGTGGTTCGGATATGCGGCCACCGGCGAGGTCAAGGCCGTGATCGACACCTACCACGCCTCCGACAACCGCTGGTTTTTCCAGCTGCCGCAGTCGTGGAACGACCGCGTCTACGTTCGCAGCGAAACCGGCGACGGCTACCGTGCGGGCGTTTTCGCCACCGACGTGGACGGCCACCCGCGGACGCTGATGACACTCTACATGTTCTCTTCGGCAGCGGCACTCCAGAAAAGCGAGATCGAAAACCTGATCGTTTTGAAGCCTTACAACGACGTCTACTACGCCGCAACGGTCACGGATGTCGACGATTTACCCGTTGAGATCCCGGAGATGGCGCTCCCGCGGGAAGAGATCGCTTCGCGGTTGGTCTTTGTTCTGTCGGACGGAACCTATCGACGCATGTCGGATTTGAAATAAGAGGAGGAATCGGGCCATGACTCTTTCGGAAAAGCTCCGCGCAGCCGGTGAATTTTACGCCGCCGGACTTTTTGAAGCGCCCGAACGTTCGATTTTCTACCGCTATTGCTGTGCTTTTGCCCGCCACTTCGAGCATGCCGCGATGACGCCCTATGCCGGCGGCAAGCTTTACCCTTGCGGCGAAAGCCTCTATCAGTCGAGCGGATGCGCGGTGAGTCCGAGCTTTTCCTACTCGATCGACGCCGACTACGACCAGCTTGCCAGTCTTGTGCCCGAAGCCGAGGTGCCGATCCGCTGCGAATTTGCCAAAACACCGATCCCGCGCCGGCCGCACGTCATCGGCGGCGACGGCTATACCCATTCCTTTATCAACTACAAGCGCATCCTCGCCGAGGGTCTGAACGGCTACCGCCGCCGCGTCGAAGCGCTTGATGCGTCGGATTTCCGCGATGGTCTGCTCGTTTTGCTTGCAGGCATTGAAGCCTATCGGCAGCGTTGCCTTGCCCACCTGCGGGAACATAGCGGCGACTCCGATCTGATCGCCGCGCTGGAATACACGCCCAACGATCCGCCCAAATCGGCCTACGATGCGCTCGTTGCGTGGAACTTCGTCTACTACGTCGACGGCTGCGACGATATCGGCCGCCTCGACCAAAATCTTTACCCCTACTGGCGCGGCGAAGACCTGCGCCCCGTGATCCGCGAGCTCTTCCGAAACGTCGACGCCAACGACGGCTGGTCGGGTGCACTGGGGCCGAATTGCAACGAACTGACCGTGCAGTGCATCGACGCGATCCACCATATCCGCCGCCCGAACCTGCAGCTCCGCGTGACCAAAGATACCCCCGACGAGGTCTGGGAGGCCGTTTACCGCTCGCTGGCAACGAGCTGTGGCCAGCCCGCCTTGTATAACGAAGAGGCCTTCCAAAAAGGCCTTGCCGAAAAATTCCCCGAGATCCCGCCCGAGGACCGTGAGCGCCTGTCGTTTGGCGGCTGCACCGAAACGATGCTCGAAGGGCTTTCCTGCGTCGGCAGCGACGATGCCGGTCTGCACACCGCGTGGATCTTCGACCGCTTTATGCGTTCGTCGTTTGCCGTCGGCGAATTCGCCGATTTCGACGCGCTGTTTTCCGCGTTCTGCCGCCTCGTGCGCAAAGAGGCGATCGGTATGCTCGAGGACGTCACGGTCTATCGCAAGGCCCGTGCCAAATTCCGCCCGCAGCCGGTGCGCACGCTTCTGATCGACGACTGCATCGACCGCCAACGCGATTTCAACGACGGCGGTGCGCGCTACGCCTGGAGCGTTTCCAACGTCTCCGGCCTGATCAACGTCATCGATTCTCTGCTCGTGATCCGTACGCTTGTCTACGAAGAAGCGCGCTATACGCCCGAATCGTTCCTCCGTGCACTCGATTCCCGCGATCCGGTCTTTTTGGCCGAAGCGCGCCGCTGCCCCTGCTGGGGCGTGGACGACGACCGCGCCGACGCGCTCGGTGCCGCCCTCGCCGACGTGATCTATTCCGCCTTCGACGAGGTCGAGTGCTACCCCGCGGGCAAGTATTTTCCGGTCTCCAACCAGTTCACAACGACCGAAGAAGCCGGCCGCATGGTCGGCCCCACGCCCGACGGCCGCGATCCCTTTACGCCGACGTGCGATTCCTTCGCCTCCGTCCACGGCAAGGATACGGCCGGTCCCACCGCCCTTTTAAACAGCGTGGCCAAGCTGCCGCTCGAAAAGGTGCTGGGAACGCCGGTCATGAACCTGCGCATCGCCAAAGCCAATCTGCCGACGGTGCTGCGGCCGCTGACCGAAGCGTTTTTTGCCGGCGGCGGCATGCAGCTGCAGATCAGCAGTCTCTCGCGGGAAGAGATCTTAGATGCGCTCGAGCACCCCGAACGCCACGAAAATCTGATCGTGCGCGTCGGCGGCTTTTCCGAATATTTCAACCGCCTGTCGCCCGCGCTCAAGCAGGATGTTTTGAACCGCACCGAATATTAGGCGATTTGGAAACGCAGTTTCCAAATCGGGCTAACCGATCAAAAACTCCGTTTTCGATCGATTTCTCACGCGCTGATCCCCGCAAGCAAAATCTGCGATTTCGCTTGCTCCTCTCGGCGCGTGGACGGTCTGACGACCGTCTTAGTGGAGTTTTTTCGGCAGCAGAGCCGCCGAAAAAACGGGATTTTATTATGATTAACAGTTTGAATTCAATAAAAGGAGGGCTACCAATGAAACGAGCACTTGTTTTGGAAGACGAACCCGCCATCAGCGAATTTGTAGAAATCAACCTGATTCGCGCCGGCTACGACGTGATCACCGCAAGCACTGGCGAAGAAGCGCTGGAGTTGGTCGAACAGAACGACGATATCACCGTCGCGCTTTTGGACGTGATGCTGCCGGGCATCGACGGCTTTGAAGTTTGCCGCCGTATCCGCGAGATGGGCCGTTCCTTTGGCATCATCATGCTCTCCGCCCGTTCGCAGGAGATGGACAAGGTCACCGGGCTGATGATCGGCGCCGACGACTACGTTCCCAAGCCGTTCTCGCCGACTGAGCTGATTTTGCGCGTCGATGCGCTCGCGCGGCGAGTCGAACGCAAGCCCGACGTCGAGATCAAGCCGATGGCCGAATCGATCTATTCCGGCGATTTCCGCCTCGATATTCGCAGCCGCATCCTCTACAAACGCGGTGAAGTGGTCGATTTAACGCAGGTCGAATACGTGATCGTGCGGTATTTGTTTGAAAACCGCAACAAAGCGCTCTCGCGCGACGATATCCTGAATTCCGTCTGGGGCAACGATTACACGGGCGAACCGAAGATCGTCGACGTCAACGTCCGCCGCCTGCGCCTCAAGCTCGAGGATAATCCCGGCGATCCGGTGCATCTGGTCTCGGTCCGAGGCTTCGGGTATAAGTGGATCGATTAGACGCTTGACCGCCGTTTCCACCTGACGCATTCGCGTCAGATTTCACCCGCGCTTGTGCGGATTTCACATTTGCATCGCAAATATTTCACCTTTCGCGCCTGCGCGAAAGATATCACCGCAGATCCGCCGTGCGGATCTGCCAAGGGGGGTGTTGGTTTTGGCTCGTTTTCGCGGCATCAAACGCCGTTGGCTCACGAATAACTTAAGTTTGATCGCGCTGTTTTTGCTGATCGCCGCGGTCGTTTTTGTGGCGATGGTCCATAATTTCTTCTACTCGAACCTTTCGAGCCTGCTTGTCACGCGCGCCAACGCCAGCGCCTCGATGTTCCAGACCTACATCAACAAATCGGAAAACGAATTTTTCGACGGCGCAAAACGCTATACCGCCGACTTCGTCGACAAAGACAAGATGGAATTTGAGGTCATCGGCCTTTCCGGCTACGTGATCAGCTCGTCGAGCAGCTCGATCCTGACCGGCTTCCGCCCGGGCACGCCCGACGTCGCCGAGGCTTTGGCAACGCAGAAAACCGTGCCGTATACCGGCGTGGACAGCCTGACGGGTGAACGCGTGATGTCGGTTTCGGCACCGGTTTTTTTGGCCTCGGGCGAACTGATTGGCACGATCCGCTATGTCACCGGCCTTTCGGTCGTCACCCGCGGCATTACCGAACTCACTTTGGTCGCCATCGGCGTCATCGCAATCATTTTCTTCTTCGTTATCTTCTCCAACCGCTACTTTATCCGCTCGATCGTCAACCCGATCCGCGAGATCAACGAAACAACGAAACGCATCGCCGCGGGCGAATACGGCATTACCATCGAAAAAACATTCAACGACGAGATCGGCGAGCTCGCCGATTCGATCAACTTCATGTCGAGCGAGACCCAGCGCAGCATCATGATCAAAAACGACTTCATCTCGTCGGTCTCCCACGAGCTGCGCACGCCGCTGACGGCGATCAACGGCTGGACGGAAACGCTGCTGCATTCCGAAGGGCTCGACAAGATCTCGCAGCGCGGCCTCTCCGTGATCCTGCGCGAATCCAACCACCTGCGCGAAATGGTCGAAGAACTGCTCGACTTCTCGCGCATTGAGTCGGGCCGCTTGGTGATCAACCGCACGCATATCGACCTCAAGGCCGAGCTGGAAGATACGATCATCATGTTTGAACAGCGCCTCGCGCAGGATAAGCTACACGTCGTCTATACCGACAACTGCGACGACGAGGTCATCCTCCTCGGTGACCGTTCGCGTCTGCGCCAGGTGTTCGTCAATATCATCGACAACGCGCGCAAATATTCGCCGCCCGACGCCACCATCGACATCTCGATCGAAGAGCGCGGTGAAATGGTCGCCGTCATCATCGCCGACCACGGCAGCGGCATTTCGGCGGTCGATTTGCCGCACGTCAAGCAAAAATTCTACAAGGGCAACGCCAATAAGCCCGGCAGCGGCATCGGTCTCGCCGTTTCCGACGAGATCATCCAAATGCACAAAGGCGAACTCCTTATCGAAAGCACGGAGGGCGAGGGCACGACCGTGACCATCCTCCTGCCTTTGAACGAGGAAAAATAACCATACGAAATCCCGCGCTTCTGCGCGGAAACGGAAAACCAAAGCAGAGTAAAAGGAGATAAACAAGTGGGCGGATTTTTTGGAGTAGCATCTCAGACTGACTGTGTGTTCGATCTGTTTTTCGGCATCGACTACCATTCTCACCTCGGCACCAAACGCGGCGGCATGGCGGTCTACGGCGAAGACGGATTTCAACGCCAGATCCATAATATCGAGAACTCACCGTTTCGCACGAAGTTCGAACGTGATGTAGAAGAAATGCACGGAAATTTCGGCATTGGCTGTATTTCCGACAACGAGCCGCAGCCCCTGTTGGTGCGCTCGCACCTCGGCAATTTCGCGATCACAACAGTCGGCCGCATCAATAATATCAACGAGCTCGTCGAAGATGCCTTTACCAACGGCATGACGCACTTTCTCGAGCAAAGCGGCGGCAACATCAACCCCACCGAGTTGGTCGCCGCGCTTGTGAACCGCGGCCGCACGATCCCCGAGGGCATTCGCTATGCCCAAAGCGTGATTGATGGGTCGATGTCGATCCTGATCCTCACCCCAAAGGGCATCTACGCCGCACGTGACCGTTTTGGCCGTACGCCGGTCTCCATCGGCAAAAAAGACGGCGCTTACTGCGCGTCGTTTGAGTCGTTTGCGTTTTTAAACCTCAACTACGATCTCTGCAAAGAGCTCGGCCCGGGCGAGATCGATTTCATCACGCCGGATTCGGTCGAGGTCGCCTCACCGCCGCTGGAAGAAGGCATGAAGATCTGTACCTTCCTGTGGGTTTACTACGGCCATCCGTCGTCGACCTATGAGGGCGTGAGCGTCGAGGAAATGCGCTGCAACTGCGGCCGTGCGCTCGCCGACCGCGACGAGCTGAAGGATATCGACAGCGTTGCCGGCATTCCCGACTCCGGCACGCCCCACGCCATCGGCTACGCCAACAAATCCGGCATCCCGTTCTCGCGCCCGTTCATCAAGTATACGCCGACGTGGTCGCGGTCGTTCATGGCACAAAAACAGAGCCAGAGAAACCGCGTTGCCCACATGAAGCTGATCCCCGTGAGCAAGCTCATCCGCGGCAAGCGCCTGCTCCTGATAGACGACTCGCTCGTCCGCGGTACCCAGCTCCGCGAGACCACGGGCTTCCTCTACCACAGCGGCGCGAAAGAACTGCATATCCGCCTTGCCTGCCCGCCGATCATGTGCGGCTGCAAGTATCTGAACTTCTCGCGCTCGTCCTCCGAAAACGATCTGATCGCCCGCCGCGTCATTTCCCGCCTCGAAGGCGACAAAGCCGCCGAGCGCCTGCACCTCTATACGAACCCCGATACGCCCGAATACGCGCGCATGGTCGAGGAGATCCGAAAGGAGCTCAACCTCACCTCGCTGGAGTATCTGCGCCTCGACGATATGCTCGCCTCGATCGGCGGCGATCCCTGCCGCTTCTGCACCTATTGCTGGACGGGGAAAGAATAAGCGCAAAACGAAAGGAAATTCGCCATGAAAAAGTCCAAATGCGCCGAACAACCGAAAAAACGCACTTCTATCGGCGGTCAGGCGCTGATCGAAGGCATCATGATGATGGGGCCGGATCGCATCGCCACCGTCGTCAAAAAGCTCGATGGATCCCACGTCGTCCGCGAGGAAGAGTACGTTCCGCTCTCCAAACGCCTGTGGCTTGCCAGAGTACCGTTTCTGCGCGGCATTTTCGCCTTCGGCAGCTCGCTCGCCAACGGCACGCGCCAGCTGATGTGGTCGGCCGATCAGGTCGAATTTGAAGAGACCGAACCCTCGAAGTTCGACCAATGGGTCGAGCGCAAGTTCGGCATGAAAAAGGCGGAAAAGGTGCTCACGAGCATCGCGCTCGTGCTGGGCGTGCTGATGCCCATCGGCCTCTTTATCCTGCTGCCGACGGTTCTGGCGAGTCTGGTGCCGTTCCCGGAAAATCTCTGGTGGCTTAGAAGCCTCTGCGAAGGCGTGCTGCGTCTGGTCATTTTCATCGGTTTTTTGTTTGCCACCTCGCTGATGAAGGATATGCGCCGCACGTATAGCTACCACGGCGCCGAGCATAAATCGATCCACTGCTACGAATCCGGCGAAGAGCTGACGGTTGAAAACGTCCGCCGCCATACGCGCCGCCATCCCCGCTGCGGCACGAGTTTCCTCTTCGTCGTTATGATCATCTCGATCCTCACCTTCTCGTTCATCCGCGTCGATAACACCTGGCTGCGGCTGGCGCTGCGCCTGGTCCTGCTGCCGGTGGTCGTCAACGTCAGCTACGAGGCCAACCGTCTGGTCGGCCGCTACGATAACTGGCTGACGAAAGCGCTGCGTGCGCCCGGTGTGGCGCTGCAGGGGCTGACCACGCGCGAACCCGACGACGAAATGATCGAGGTCGCCATCGACGCGCTCACGCGCGTGATCCCCAAGGAGACCGACGCGGATAAGTGGTAAAGAGCACCGATTGCATCCTAAAATCGCCCCACGAAACAACGTTTTGCGGGGCGAACATGTTGAAGGATGGTCTCTAAGACACCACTTGTCGCGGGACTTGCTGCGCTGATGAAGTGAGACTTGCAGTTGGTACTTCCTTTCCCTTTCACCTCATCCGGGTTTTGCTGCGCAAAACCCACCTTCCCCTATGAGGGGAAGGCTTGGGCAGATATCCGTTGTGGAACAATGAAGCTTTACCTTGTGGAAACCTGTATGATGGATTCCAAGGCTTCCCCTTGAGGGGAAGCTGTCGAGCGGCAGCGAGACTGATGAGGTGAGACTTGCTGTTGGCACTTACTTTACCTTTCACCACATCAGAAAGGATCCACCATGAAAACACACGATCCGCTCCGGTCAAATGCCCGGACACTCCGCAAAAACATGACCAAAGAAGAACGGCATTTGTGGTATGACTTTCTGAAAGGGCTTTCCGTTCCGTTTTATCGGCAAAAAATCATCGGCTGCTATGTTGTAGATTTTTATTGTGCTTCAGCAGGGTTGGTCATCGAGTTGGATGGCTCACAGCACTACAGCGAAGCCGGAATGGCGGCTGATTCTGTCCGTGATACAGCGCTGCTGGATCGCGGTTTGACCGTTTTGCGGTATACCAATTTGGAAGTACAACGTAACTTCGAGGGTGTCTGCACCGATATTTTACGACACCTACCGCAAAAATGAGCACCAAGGCTTCCCCTTGAGGGGAAGCTGTCGAGCGGCAGCGAGACTGATGAGGTGAGACTTGCCGCGAGTGCTCACAGTTTCTTGCATTTCAGCGCCATTCTCCCCAATCTCTGCCCAAAAGGAGGCAAACGTATGCCAACCGAACCGCTTTCCGCGGCCTATCGCCGCGCGCGCGCCCAACTGATCGGCGCGATCTCCGATACCGATCCCGCCGGCCTTTCGCTGGAGGCGCGCGAGCTGGCGTCGTTTGCCGCCGGCATCGACCGCAGCCGCTTCTTTCTGGCCGGCGACGCCCCCGTTGATCGCGAAAAACTCGACGATCTCCTCGCCCGCCGCATTGCCGGCGAGCCGCTTGCGTATTTGCTCGGCGAGTGGGATTTCTGCGGCCGCCGCTTCTTCACCGATCGCCGCGCCCTGATCCCGCGCGACGACAGCATGGCCGTGCTGGAGCTGTTTTTAGAGCAGCTCGCCGACCGCTCAGCTCCGCTTTCGCTTCTTGATCTCTGCACCGGAACGGGCTGTCTCGGCATCTCCGCGGTCGCCGAGCTCGCCGACCGCGGCCAAGCAGCCTGCGCAGTCCTCGCCGATCTCTCGCCGGAAGCACTCTCGCTCGCGCGCGAAAACGTCGCGCTCCACGGCCTTTGCGCCCAAATCGAATGCGTCCGCGCCGATGCATTCGCGCTCGAAACGCTTGCCGGCCGCGCGTTCGACGGCTGCATCTGCAATCCGCCGTATATCGAATCCGCCGTCGTCCCCGCGCTCGACCGCACTGTCGCCGATTTTGAACCGCATATGGCGCTCGACGGCGGCGCCGACGGTCTGGATTTCTACCGCGCGATCGTCGCGTCTGCACCGATGATCCTCAAGCCCGGCGCGGTGCTCGCCTTCGAGGTCGGCTTCGATCAAGCCGAAGCGGTCGCCGCACTGCTTGCCGCAGCCGGCTATACCGATGTTGCCGTCAAAAACGACCTGCAAAATATCCCGCGCGCCGTCGCTGCCCGCATTGGTCGGTGATTTTGTAACCAAGCGGACAATTTTATGGCATATTAGTGGTATCTCTGCGGCAAATTTTTGCAGAAACCAAAGAAAAACAGGTGAAGAAATTGTTTGAACTGCTTTCCAAAGACGGCCGCGCGCGCCGCGGTCGGTTTACTTGTGCACACGGCGTGGTCGAAACGCCGGTGTTTATGAACGTCGGCACGCAGGCCGCGATTAAGGGCGGACTCGCCGCCGAGGATCTCGAACAGATCGGTTGTCAGGTCGAGCTGTCGAATACCTACCATCTCCATCTGCGCCCGGGAGAAGAGACCGTCCGCAACCTCGGCGGGCTGCACGGCTTCATGAACTGGCAACGCCCCATCTTGACCGACAGCGGCGGATTCCAGGTATTTTCGCTGGCGACGCTGCGCAAGATCACCGAGGAAGGCGTCAAGTTCGCCTCGCATATCGACGGCCGCCGCATCTTCATGGGGCCGGAAGAGAGTATTCGCGTGCAGTCGGCGCTCGGCAGCGATATTGCAATGGCCTTCGACGAGTGCATCGAAAACCCCTCGCCCGACGACTACGTGCGCCGCTCGTGTGAGCGCACGGTGCGCTGGCTCGCGCGCTGCAAGGCCGAGCTCGAGCGCATCCGCGCCGAGGGCACGGCCGTCAACCCCGGCCAACAGCTTTGGGGCATCAACCAGGGCGGTATTAACGCCGACATCCGCGTCTGGCACATGCAGGAGATCGCCAAGCTCGACCTGCCCGGCTACGCGATTGGCGGTCTCGCCGTCGGCGAACCGACCGAGGAGATGTACCGTGTGATCGACGCGGTCGAACCGCATATGCCGGCCGACCGTCCGCGCTATCTGATGGGCGTCGGTACGCCGGGCAACATCATCGAAGCGGTCTGGCGCGGCGTCGATTTCTTCGACTGCGTGCTGCCTGCGCGCAACGCCCGCCACGGCCATCTCTATACGAAAAACGGCCGTATCAACCTTAACAACCAAAAGTTCGCCGACGATCCGCTGCCGATCGACCCGGAATGCGGCTGTCCCGTCTGCGCCAAGCATTCGCGCGCCTATATCCGCCACCTGCTGCGTTCCGGCGAGGTGCTCGGACTGCGCCTGTGCGTCATGCACAACCTGTGGTTCTATAATAACCTCATGGCCGAGATCCGCAAGGCAATCGAAAAACAGCGCTTCGACCGCTTCCGCGAGCAGTGGTCGGAACGCCTCGACCGCCGCGACACCGCAAAATAACAGGCAAACGCCCCGTCCATCGAATGGACGGGGCGTTTTTTGTGCTTTGGTTATTCGGCTTTGCTCTTTTCGAGGTCTTTTTTGCGGATCTCGACGCGGCGCACCTTGCCGCTGATGGTTTTCGGCAGTTCGTCGACGAATTCGACGATGCGCGGGTACTTATACGGCGCGGTGTGCGTCTTGACGTATTCCTGAACTTCCTTCTTCAGCGCGTCGGTACCGACCGTGCCTTTGGTGAGAACGATCGTCGCCTTGACGATCTGGCCGCGGACTTCGTCCGGGACCGGCGTGATCGCGCATTCCAAAACGTACGGCAGCTCCATGATGACGCTTTCGATCTCGAACGGCCCGATGCGGTAGCCGGACGACTTGATGACGTCGTCGATGCGGCCGACGTACCAGAGGTAGCCGTCTTCGTCCATCGTGGCCTGGTCGCCGGTGTGGTAGTAGCCGTCGTGCCAGACGTCTGCGGTTTTTTCGTCGTCGAGGTAGTAGCCGATGAAGAGGCCGCAGGGCGCGCCGTCTTTGGTGCGGATGCAGATCTCACCGGTATCGCCCGTTTTGCACTCGTTGCCGTCCGGATCGAGGAGGACGACGTCGTAGAGCGGGCTCGGACGGCCCATCGAGCCGACCTTCGGGGTGGAGCCGACGAAGTTGGCGATCGAGAGCGTCGTTTCGGTCTGGCCGAAACCTTCCATGATCGTCAGGCCGGTCGCCTTTTTGAACTGGTTGAACACTTCGGGGTTGAGCGCTTCGCCGGCCGTCGTCGCGTACTGGATCGACGAGAGGTCGTACTTGGAGAGGTCTTCTTTGATGAAGAAGCGGTACATCGTCGGCGGGGCGCAGAAGGTGGTGATGTTGTACTTTTTGAAGAGAGGCAGGATGTCTTCGGAGTGGAAGCGGTCGAAGTCGTAGGTGAAAACGCCCGCTTCACAGAGCCACTGGCCGTAGAGCTTGCCCCAGAGCGCCTTGCCCCAGCCGGTATCGGAGATCGTGAAGTGCAGGCCGTCGGGGTTGACGTTGTGCCAATGCTTGGCGGTCGGGTAGTGGCCGAGTGCATATTTATACGAATGGGTGGCGATGCGCGGATAGCCGGTCGTACCGGAGGTGAAGAGCATCAGCATCGGGTCGTTGCCGCAGGGGGAATCTTCGCGGCGGTCGAAATGCGTGCTGAAGCGTTCCATTTCGACGTTGAAGTCGTGCCAGCCGTCCTTCTGGCCGCCCACGAGGATCTTGCGCATACCCGGGAATTCGGCCGCGGCCTTTTCGGCTTCGTCGGAGACTGTACCGTCGGCGGTGCAGACGATCGCCTTGACTTTAGCGGCCTTGAAGCGGTAGGTGAAGTCGTGCTCGACGAGCTGGTTGGTGGCGGGGATGGCGATCGCGCCGATCTTGTGCAGCGCGAGCATGCAGAACCAGAACTGGTAGTGGCGCTTGAGCACGAGCATGACGGTGTCGCCGCGCTTGATGCCGAGCGATTCGAAGTAGTTGGCGGTTTTGGCGGAGTACTTCTTCATGTCCGAGAAGGTGAAGCGGCGGTCGGACTTGTCGTTGGCGACCCACATCATCGCCAGCTTGTCGGGATTTTTCTTGGCGATCGCATCGACGCAGTCGAAGGCAAAGTTGAACTTATCGTCATTTTTGAAGGAAATGCCGTTAAAGACGCCGTGTTCATCGTAGGTCGATTCGATAAAGTCGTCGGCGACGGTCTTCTCCGCGCGGGCGGCGGCGACGGCGGTCTTGGCGGCGATGAACGGCGCTTCGGGGTATTCCTCGCTGACCTGGCCGTCCTGCGGGTTTAAGACGACGGCGTGGAATTCGCAGCCGCCTTCGCTGACGGCGACCATGCCGTGGGGGATCAGGCTGTTATAGAAGATCGAATCGCCTTCGTTCAGAACGTCGACATGGTTGCCGACCTGAACCTTCAGCGAACCCTTGACGATAACGTCGAATTCCTGGCCGTTGTGCGAGTTGAGCGCGATGGGCGCGTTCTGCTCTTCGGGCAGGTAGGGGAACTTGACGAGGAAGGGCTCGGCGAGCTTATCCTTGAACTTGGGGGCGAGGTTATTGTAGACGACGCCCTTTTTCTTGATGATCTTAAGGCCTTCGCCCTTGCGGGTGATGGCAAACGAGGTCAGCGTGGTGCTGGTACCTTCGAGCAGGTCGACGACTTCGACGCCGCAGGCTTTCGCGCATTTGTAGATAAAGGTAAAGCTGAAGTCGGTCTCGCCGGCTTCGAGCTGCAGATAGTCTTCGACCGAAACGCCCGTCAGGTGGGCGAGTTCTTCCTGCGAATACCCTGTCGCTTCGCGCAGATCCTTGATTCGTCCTGCGACCTCTTTCAGATTGTAGTCCATGTTGTTTTGCTCCTTTCAGCCTTTTGCTCCGCAGCGGGAGCGGTTTGGAATTCGGCTTTGAATAAAACAAAAAAACTCGTCTCAAATTGCTTTGAGACGAGTTGTTCAACCCGCGGTACCACTCAAATTGCGAAACAATCGTTTCGCCACTTTCCAGGCTCTATCAAGCCTTTTGCTTTTACGCAGCATTACGGAAGGAGTCTACTTGCAAAATGCGTTCGATCCTCCGACTCGGAAGGGATAGGTCATTTGGAACGCCTCACCATTGGCTCGCAGCAACCGCCAACTCTCTGAAGGATCCGCACTCCGACCGTCTTCGTCACCGTCGTTGTTTTGTGATATTCAAATCTTGGGTATATTATACGCCGGCATTTTTGATTTGTCAAGACCTTGATGAAAAATTTTTATGCGCGCGCCGGTATTTTTTTGCAGGTAGGGGGGATGGGGGTATGCGGCAACGGATACGTCCGGGCGATTCATGAATCGCCCCTACGACGGATATTTGACGGGTGTGCCAAACGTAACCGCGCGGCGATCGTACGTCCGGGAGGGCACAGAGGCCCTCCCCTACAAATATGTGGGATACGGGCGGCAACCGGTTCGTGCGGGAGGCTGATAGCTTCACAGTGACGTGGTTGCCGGTACCTCGTAGAGGCGGATAGCATCCGCCCGCTCCGTTTCGGGTGGAGAAACCTTGCCGCGTGGCAATGGGGTACAACGGAACGGCACACAGGCCGTTCCCTACGAGGAGAGGGGGAATCATGCAGGACGGGAGGCCCGCTCCCTACAATGGGCTCCGGGCTCAAATCCGCCGCAGCGATCCGTTTGAAAACTCCGTTTTCAAACGATTTTTCGCGTCGCTTCGGTGGCTTTGCCACCGAAAAAGACTCCGCACCAGCGAGCGCAAGCTCGCCCGTCGGGCGCGGGCGCCCGACGAACCCGCCGCAGCGACCCGATCGGAAATAAATTTCCGATCGCCTTTATTCAAACTCAAACAGCGAGAACTGGCTGGACGCCGGGATATCGCCGAACGCACCGGCCATGCGCAGCGCATCGGTGATCGACTGCGAGCTGTGGCGGCAGCGCGTTTTGAAATCCTCGATCGACGAGAACGGTTCTTTCTGCCGTTCTTCGACGATCTCGGCGGCGGCGGAATCGCCGAGGCCGGCGATCGCGCGCAGCGGCAGGCGCAGCGCCTCGGCTTCTTTGTCGTACTTGAAGTACGCCGGCTCGGACTCGTAGATATCGACCGGCAGGAAATGGAAACCGCGGAGATAATATTCGTGGGCGATCTCGAGGCTGCGGCGCAGTTCCTTGTCGTTCTGGGTCATTTTTCCCGGCGGGATCTGCGCGATCTCGGCGAGCTTCTTTAAGATCGCCTCGTCGCCGGCCATCATCGTCTCGCCGTCCAGGGCGACCGCCTTGATCGAGAAGAACGAGCCGTAGTAGGCGAGGGGGTAGTAGACCTTGTACCAGGCGATGCGGATCGCCATCAGAACGTAGGCGGTGGCGTGGGCCTTGGGGAAGAGGTAGCTCAGGGTGTTGCAGGAGTCGATATACCACTGCGGCACGCCGTGGTCGAGCATCTCTTTTTCCCATTCTGCCGTCAGTTTTTTGCCGTCGGGCAGACGTTTGGGCTTACGCACCTGCTCCATGATCTTGAACGACAGGAGCGGATCCATGCCCATGCTGATCAGATAGTTCATGATGTCGTCGCGGCAGCAAACGCAGTCGCGCATTTTCATGCCCTTTTCGTTGATCAACACTTCGACGTTTCCGAGCCAGACGTCCGTACCGTGGGAGAGGCCGGAAATGCGGATCAGGTCGGCCACACCGCGCGGCTGCGTATCGTCGAGCATGCCGCGGACGAAGCTCGTGCCGAATTCGGGGATGCCGAGTGCGCCGTTTTTGCCGGTGATGGCGTCGCCCTCGATGCCGAGCGGCTCGTTGGACGTGAAGATGCCGAGCGCTTTGGGATCGTCGAGCGGGACCTGCATAAACGGCATGCCGGAGTTATCCTCGAGGTAGCGGAGAACCGTGGGGTCGTCCTTGCCGAGCAGGTCGAACTTCAAAAGGTTTTTATCGATGGAGTGGTAGTCGACGTGGGTGATGACCATGCCGGCGTCGGGCTTGTCGGCGGGGTAGCAGACGGGGCAGAACTCGTAGATCTCGTGCCCCTTGGGAACGACGATCAGACCGCCCGGATGCTGGCCGGTCGTGCGCTTGACGCCGACACAGCCGACGGCAAGGCGCGCTTCGTCGGTTTTTGAGAACTTTTTGCCCGTTTTCTCCTCGTAGTTCTTGACGTAGCCGAACGCCGTCGCCTGGGCGACCGTGGAGATCGTGCCCGCGCGGAACACGTTCTGCTCGCCGAAGAGCTCGATCGTGTGGCGGTGGGCTTGCGCCTGGTACTCGCCGGAGAAGTTGAGGTCGATATCGGGTTCTTTGTCGGCGTTGAAGCCGAGGAAGGTGGCAAAGGGAATATCGTAGCCGTCCTTGATCATGCGCGTGCCGCAATGCGGGCAGTCCTTGTCCTCCATATCGGGGCCGCAGTCGGCTTCGGGGTGGAACTCGGAATAGCGGCAGGAAGGGCAGCGATAGTGCGGCGGCAGGGCGTTGACCTCGGTGATGCCGGAGAAGAAGGCGACGATCGACGAGCCGACCGAGCCTCGCGAGCCGACGACGTAGCCGTTTTCTTCGCTTCGGGCGATCAGCTTCTGCGCGAACATATACATAACGTCGTAGCCGTGGCCAATGATCGATTCGAGCTCTTTGGTGATCGTTTTTTCGACGATCTCGGGGAGCTCGTCGCCGTACATATCGTGCGCACGCGTCCACGTCAGCCGCCGGAGCTCATCGGCCGAGCCTTCGAGCTTGGGCGCGAACAGATCCTTTTGGAACGGCGCGACGTCGCCGCACATATCGGCGATGAGGTTCGTGTTTTCGACGACGACCTCGTAGGCTTTTTTGGGGCCGAGGTAGTCAAATTCCGCCAGCATTTCTTCCGTCGTGCGCAGATAGAGCGGCGCTTGCTCGTCGGCATCGGGGAAGCCTTCACTGGTCATGATGACCGCGCGGTAGATCGAATCGTCCATATCGAGGAAGTGGACGTCGCCGGTGGCGACGACGGGGATGCGCAGGTCCTCGCCGAGCTTGACGATCGTGCGGTTGAAGTTCATGAGGTCTTCGCGCGTGTACTTGGTGACTTCGGTCTTCGACTTTTTGTAGCCGCTGCGCGTTAAGAATTCGTTGTTGCCGAGCGGTTGGATCTCGAGGAAATCGTAGTATTTGGCGATTTTTTTGAGCTCGTGGTACGATTTTCCGTCGAGCATCGCGCGGAACAGCTCGCCCGCCTCGCACGCGCTGCCGACGATCAGGCCTTCGCGGTATTTATCGAGCTCGTGGCGCGGGATGACCGGCTGCTTGCGGCGGTTCAGATACTTGATATGGCCGTAGGAAATGAGGCGGTAGAGGTTGATGATGCCCGTCTGGTTTTTGGCGATGAGGATGATATGGCGCACCGGCAGCGTGCTCAGACCCGCTCCGCCGTAGGTGTTCCGGCGGCGCAGATCGGACATTTTTTCGTTGATCTCGCTGACGTTTTCCACGCCTTCGGCCTGCATGCGTTTCAAAAACTCGACGAAGATCATCGCCAGAACCTTCGTATCCTCGGAGGCGCTGTGGTGCTTGAACTTGGGCAGATCGAGCCCCTCGGCGACGATATTGAGCTTGTGGCGCGAGAGCTCGGGCATCAGCGTGCGCGCAAGCTCGAGCGTATCGATCGAGGTCATTTCCCACGGGGTACCCGCGTCGGCGCTGACCTTTTCGATGAAGGACGTGTCGAATTTGGCGTTGTGGGCGACGACGATGCGGTCGCCGCAGAACGCGCGGAACGCCGCCACGCCCTCGGCCTGGCTCGGCGCATCGGCGACGGTGGCGTCGGAGATGCCGGTGAGCTCGGTGATGAACGCCGGGATTGGGCGGTCGGGATTGGTATAGGTTTGGAACGACTCGCAGATCTCGCCGTTTTTGACGAGGACGGCGGCAATTTCGGTAATGCCGTCGGTCTGCGGGTTCGTGCCGGTCGATTCGATATCGAAGCAGATGAACTCACCGGTAAGGGGGGCGTCAGCCGAACCGGCGACAAAGGTGACGTCCTGCATATCGTTGACGAAGTAGCCCTCGCAGCCGTAGAGGATCTTGATGCCCTTGGCGGAGTGGAGCGCTTCCGGATAGCCTTGCGTGACGCCGTGGTCGGTGACGGCGATGGCGGTGTGGCCCCATTCTTTGGCGCGGCCGATCAGATCGTGCGCGGAGGAGACGCCGTCCATGCGGCTCATCGTCGTGTGCATATGGAGCTCGACGCGCTTTTTCTCGGCGTTGTCGGGGCGCACCTTTTTCTTGGAGATATAGAGGTCGATGGGCTTCATCGTGTAGTCTTCGTAGAAGCGGTCGTACTCCATTTCGCCGCGAATGCGGAGATAGGTGCCGGTGTCGACGGCCTGCAGGAGGATATTGGCATCGTCCTTGGGAAGGATGCGCTTGACGCGCACCGAGCCTTTTTTGTCGGTGATATCCATGTTGATGACGACCGAACGGCCTTCCTGGATCTCGCGGGTATCGATGGCAAAGACCGTGCCCTCAACGGCAAAGCGGCCGGTTTGGTTTTGGAGTTCGTTCATCGGCACGCTCTGTTCGCCAAACGGCTGGCCGATGAGGATATTTTCGGGCGGGATATCGGTCGGTGCGGGCGGGCGCGGCGTGCGGCGCTGGGGTGCGCGGTCGCGTTTGGGCGCGTTCGCCGGGGCAGCGGGCTTGGCCACAGGCGGAGGCGGCGGAGGCGGCGCGTTGCGTTCGACCTCGGCGAGCAGGCGCGATTCGTAGTCGACGAGTGCCTTTTCGGGCGCGGCAACGGCTTCGGCGGCGGCTATTACGACCTCGCGGCGCAGCCCGAAGCGTTCGCCGATACGGCGGGCAAGCTTTTCGGCGATATTGAGCGAGGCCAGAATGACCTCGCCGCCGCTTTCGGCGAGCAGACGGATCTGCGCGCCTTCCTCGACGATCGCGCAGCCCGACAGCGTGCGGGCGGCAACGGGCGAATCGGCCGCGAGCTCGTCGAGCAATTCGCGCAGGGCTGCCGGGGAAAATTCGCGTTCGGAATAGCGCGGCGTGATCTCCGCAGCGCTCAGGCCGTAGGCCGCAGTGATGCCCGCGGAGAGCTGCGCGAGCGTTTCGGCGTCGCAGTATGTATCAAAGCGGATGGTGACCGCCAATTTTCGTTGTTCTTTGTAGAGCTCCATATGCTCGATCTCCGCGTGGGCGACTGCGGCGCGCAGCTCGGCCGTGGCGGGGGCGTAGCGCGAGAGCGCAAGGGAAAAGGCTCGGTTCATAGTTCTCCTCCGGAGAAATGCAGAATGTGATGGATGGGAACGGCAAACTCCAAGGCCCCCTTGCAAAGGGGGCTGGCTTCCGCGATTGCGTAAGCAAACGCGGAAGACTGGGGGATTTCTGTTGCGGGTGGAAAGATTTTACCGTGAGGCGGTGGGAAACGGAATCCCTCCGGCTTTTGCCTGCGGCAAAACCCACCTCCCTTTACAAGGGAGGCTTGGGGTGGCTAGCCAACGCCGGTGGAGAGACTTTACCATGCGGCAGTGGAACGGCAGGCTCCAAGGCCCCCTTGTAAAGGGGGCTGGCTTCCGCGATTGCGCAAGCAAACGCGGAAGACTGGGGGATTTCTGTTGCGGGTGGAGAGGCCTTACCGTGCGGCGGTGGGGTCGGAATCCCTCCGGCTTTTGCCTGCGGCAAAACCCACCTCCCTTTACAAGGGAGGCTTGGGTGGTTAGCCAATGTCGGTGGAGAGACTTTACCATGCGGCAATGGGAACGGCAATCTCCAAGGCCCCCTTGTAAAGGGGGGCTGGCTTCCGCGATTGCGCAAGCAAATGCGGAAGACTGGGGGATTCCTGCTGCGGGTGGAGAGACTTCACCGTGCGGCGGTGGGGTCGGAATCCCTCCGGCTTTTGCCTGCGGCAAAACCCACCTCCCTTTACAAGGGAGGCTTGGGTGGTTAGCCAATGTCGGTGGAGAGACTTTACCATGCGGCAATGGGAACGGCAATCTCCAAGGCCCCCTTGTAAAGGGGGGCTGGCTTCCGCGATTGCGCAAGCAAATGCGGAAGACTGGGGGATTCCTGCTGCGGGTGGAGAGACTTCACCGTGCGGCGGTGGGGTCGGAATCCCTCCGGCTTTTGCCTGCGGCAAAACCCACCTCCCTTTACAAGGGAGGCTTGGGGTGGCTAGCCAACGCCGGTGGCGAGGCTTTACCGCGCGGCGGTGGGAACGGCAGGCTCCAAGGCCCCCTTGTAAAGGGGGCTGGCTTCCGCGATTGCGCGAGCAAACGCGGAAGACTGGGGGATTCCTGCTGCGGGTGGAGAGATTTTACCGTGCAGCGGTGGGAAACGGAATCCCTCCGAGTTTTGCCTGCGGCAAAACCCACCTCCCTTTACAAGGGAGGCTTGGGGTGGCTAGCCAACGCCGGTGACGAGGCTTTGCCGTGTGGCGGTGGGAAACGGCAGGCTCCAAGGCCCCCTTGTAAAGGGGGCTGGCTTCCGCGATTGCGCAAGCATACGCGGAAGACTGGGGGATTTCTGTTGCGGGTGGAGAGATTTTGCCGTGCAGCGGTGGGAAACGGAATCCCTCCGGCTTTTGCCTGCGGCAAAACCCACCTCCCTTTACAAGGGAGGCTTTGGGTGGTTAGCCAACGCCGGTGGCAAGGCTTTGCCGTGCTACGGCTGATACGGCAGGCTCCAAGGCCCCCTTGTAAAGGGGGCTGGCTTCCGCGATTGCGTAAGCAAACGCGGAAGACTGGGGGATTTCTGCTGCGGGTGGAAAGGCCTTACCGTGCGGCGGTGGGATCGGAATCCCTCCGGCTTTTGCCTGCAGCAAAACCCACCTCCCTTTACAAGGGAGGCTTGGGTGGTTATCCAACGCAGGTGGAGAAATGCTACCGTGCGGCAGCGGATGGTTACAACAGGTTGCCTATGGGCGCAGGGCAATTCATGAATCGCCGTTTTTCTAGCAGCGCTTTTTGAGCTCTTCTTCCAGTCGGCGTAGCGCCTCGTCAGGGGCGTAGCGGCCGAGGGTCTTACCGTCGGCAAAGAGCAGGAAATCGCCGTTGCCGCCGGCGAGGCCGACGTCGGCTTCGCGCGCTTCGCCGGGGCCGTTGACGGCGCAGCCCATGACGGCAACCGTCAGGCGTTTGTTCGTTTGGATCGCATCAGTAAGTTTTTCCACCTTTTCCACCAGCGAGACCAGATCGACACAGGTGCGGCCGCAGGTGGGGCAAGAGACGACGCGGATCCCGCTCTCCAGCCGGTCGGCGGCGCGCAGGATCTCGTAGGCGGCGCGCGCCTCTTCGAGCGGATCCCCTGTGAGCGAGACGCGGATCGTATCGCCCACGCCCATTGCCAAGAGCCCGCCGATACCGGCAGCGCTTTTGATGAGTCCGCGCTCACCCATACCGGCTTCGGTGACGCCGATATGCAGGGGATAGTCGAAGCGCTCGGCGGCCAGTAAGTTCGCACGGATCGTGCGGCCCGCGTCGGAGAGCTTGATCGACAGGCAGATATCGTAAAAATCGCAGGCTTCCAGCATTTGGATATGGCGCGCCGCACTTTCGACGGCGGCTTCGGCGGTCACGCCGTACTGCTCGACGAGCGAACGCTCGAGCGAGCCGCTGTTGACGCCGATGCGGATGGGGATGCCGCGCGCACGGCAGGCGTCGGCGACGGCTTTGACCCGCTCCTCGCTGCCGATGTTGCCGGGGTTGATGCGGATCTTGTCCGCGCCGGCGGCGACGGATTCGATCGCGAGGCGATAGTCGAAGTGGATGTCGGCGACGAGCGGCACGGGCGAGCGCTCGCGGATCGCGGCGAAGGCGCGGGCCGCGGCCATATCCGGCACGGCCAGACGCACGATATCGCACCCGGCTTCCGCCAGCGCACAAACCTGCGCGACGCTCGCTTCGACGTCGGTCGTTTTCGTATTGGTCATCGATTGGATCGAGATCGGCGCACCGCCCCCGATCGCCACACTTCCGGCATGGATCTGCCGGGTCTTCTTCTGCGAAAAATCAAACATAAAAACGTCCCTTTTGCGCCGAAAACGGCATATTTTCCGTTCTCGGCCTCCAATTTTCAAGTTATCCGATCAGTCTTGCCACGTCGTTGTAGCCGACGTAGACCATCAGCAGCAAAAAGAGCAGCAGACCGGCGAGGTGGATATAGTTTTCGTATTTGGAATCCAGGCGTTTGCCGAAGGGCTTGAGCACGAGCTCGATCAGCAAAAACAGCACGCGGCCGCCATCGAGCGCGGGCAGCGGCAGCAGATTCATCACGGCGAGGTTGATCGCGATGAACGCGGCGAACGCCCAAAGCGTGCGGCCGCTGTCGACCTGACTCATCGTGGCGGTGATGCCGATGGGACCCGTGAGGTCGTCGACGCCGGCGTTGCCCTTGAAGAGGTCGGCGAGGCTCATGCGGATCGTGCGGACATAGTCGCGGGCGATATCGATACCGTAGCCGACCTTATCGAAGAAGCCGGCCTCTTTCGTGCCCATGTTGAAGCCGTAGCGGAGCTGGTCGCTGCCTTCGAAGGTGCGCGGCGCGATCTCGACGTTTTCGAGCGTGACCTTTTGGCCGTCGCGGATGACCGTGACCGTGTACGGTTCGCCCTGATAGCGCTGGAAGAGGAAGGCGATGTTATCGGAGGTGTAGACGCGTTCGCCGTTGATCTCGTAGAGTTCGTCGCCGACGAGCACACCGGCGTTAGAACTGCCGAGTTCGGCGGGGAACGATTCGACCGTCGTGGTCACAAGGCGGTCGCTTGGCAGCAACAGCACGATGATGACGACGAAGCCGAAGAGGAAATTCATCAGCGAGCCGGCGACGAGCACGATAAAGCGCGCCCAGATCGGCTTGTTGCCGAAGGCGCGCGGCTCGACCGAATCCTCGTCCTCGCCTTCCATCATGCACGCGCCGCCGACCGGCAGCAGGCGCAGCGAAAAATCGGTCTCGCCGATCTTCACGCCGCAGAGACGCGGCCCCAGACCGAGCGAAAAGCCGTTGACCTTGACGCCGACGGTCTTGGCGGCGAGAAAATGGCCCATTTCGTGGACGAAGATCAGGACGCCAAAGATCAGGATCGCATACAGAATATTGAGAAATAGTTGCATAAAAATGTCCTTTCACAGGAAAATCGGTTTGAAAACAGAATAATTACAATCTGACGGCGGTTTCGAGCGCGACTGCGAGGATGCGCCCGCGCAGGTCGGCGGGCATCTGTCCGAGCATCCGTTTGTCCCAAGTTTGGGCATCGAGGCAGTCGGCGGCATAAAAAAATTGGTACACTTCTTTTTTGCGGAATTGGCCGACGGCCATCAGCGCGGCGCATTCCATCTCGACCGTATTGCAGCCTTCTTGCCGGCGCAGATCTAAATTGCGGCTCGTTTCGCGGTAAAAGGCGTCGGTCGTCCAGGTTTTCGTCATGCGGAAGGGGACGTGCAGCTCCGTAAAGATCTGCGCGAGCTTTGGCGCGGAGAGGATCTGCAGATAGTCCGACGGGGCGGCGTAGTGGTAGCTCGTGCCTTCGTCGCGGTATGCGGCAGAGGGGATCAGCAGATTTCCCTCGGCGATTTCTTTGTCGAGCGCGCCGCAGGAACCGAAATAGAGGAATTTCTCCGCGCCCAAGGCGATCAGCTCTTCGAGAAACGCCGCGGCAAGCGAACTGCCGATCATCGACTGGAAAAAGCCGATCTCGCAGCCTTCGTGCGCAAAGCGGTAGATCGGGAAGCGCATGCCGCCCGCCTTCAGACAGCCGATCTCTTCGGCTGCGTGGTTTTGGAGAAAAAGGGAACAAAACTTCGCCGAAAACGCGATCAGCATCGTTTTTGGGAAGTTTTCGATCGGTGTTACGTTGTTTTCGGCTTTGACGATCTCTGCGCCGATCGGATCAAACGTATCGACGATGCTCACGGTTTCAGCTCCTTTCGGTGGTGGGTGGTGGGATCGTGCGGGAGGGCGCAGAGGCTCTCCCCTACAACCTTTTTTTGGGTGAGGAGACGTTATCCCACAGCGGTCGGGTACATCGGGACGGGTGACCCGTCCCCTACGATGGGTGGTCCATGCGCGTAGGGCGGGGGCTTGCTCCCGCCGTTTTGCGGGCGGAGTCATTCTGCCATGCAGCAATCATTTGGGCGGGCGATTCGTGAATCGCCCAAACGAAGCACAAGGGAATCGTGCGGCGGTTACGCCTTTTGCAGTTTTTCCACGTATTCGCGTGCGGCGCGGTCGGCTTCCAGGATCGCATCGATCGAATCGACCGGCATTGCCGGCAGATCGGCGACCGCCTGCGCGACGAGATCGGTGATCGCGAGGAACTTGATCTTCCCCGCCAGGAACGCGGCGACGGCGGCTTCGTTGGCGCCGTTGAAAACGATCGGCTTGCTGCCGCCGGCGCGGTGCACCTCGCGGGCGAGGCGCGTGGCCGGGAAGGTGGCTTCATCGGGTTGGGCAAAGGTCAGGGAGGCAAGCGAGGCGAAATCGAGCCGCGCCGCGCCGAAATCGACGCGATCCGGCCCCAGCAGCGCATAGGCGATCGGCACGCGCATATCCGGCACGCCGAGCTGGGCGATGACCGCACCGTCGGCAAATTCGACCATCGAGTGGACGATGCTTTGGCGGTGGACGAGAATTTCGATCGCCGATTCGTCGACGCCAAAGAGCCAGCACGCTTCGATCAGCTCGAGGCCCTTGTTGACCATCGTCGCCGAGTCGATCGTGATCTTCGCGCCCATGCTCCAGTTGGGGTGCGCGAGGGCATCGGCGACCGTTACGTCCGCGAGTTCCGCGCGGGTTTTGCCGAAAAACGGCCCGCCGGAAGCGGTTAAGAGGATCTTTCGTTTATTTTTATGCCCTTGCAGGCACTGATAGACTGCGGAATGTTCGGAATCGACCGGCAGGATGCGCACGCCTTTTTCTTTGGCCGCGCGCGTGACGAGCGCGCCGCCGCAAACGAGCGCTTCCTTGTTCGCCAGCGCCAGATCGTGGCCGGCTTCGATTGCCGCCATGCAGGGGCGCAGGCCGGCGATGCCGACGATCGAGGCGACCGTCATGTCGGCGTCAAAGCGCGCGGCTTCGAGGACGGCTTCTTCGCCGCCGGCGACGCGCGTATCGGTATCGGCGAGGGCGAGCTTCAACTGTTCGGCCGCCGTCTCATCGCGCATGGCCGCAAACGCCGGGCGGAAGCGGCGCACCGCTTCTTCCATCGCCTTGACGTTGGTTCCCGCGGCAATAGCCGTCACGCGCAGGTTCTGCCGCTCGGCGACGTCGAGCGTCTGGCGGCCGATCGAACCGGTAGCGCCGAGGACGGAAATTTTGGAAATCGGTTGATTCATGGTCGGATCCCTCTCGGTTTGGTTTCAAAAAACGGTTATTTCAGCAGCGTGGGCATCAGCGCGAGCAGAACGGCGGTCGTCGGCGTGGTGAGGAAGATGCTGTCGAAGCGGTCGAGCACGCCGCCGTGACCGGGGAAGAGCTTGCCGTAGTCTTTGATGCCGAATTCGCGCTTGATGTAGGAGAAAATGAGGTCACCGAACTGGCCGGCAACGCTGCCGAGGGCGCAGATGACCGCGAGGGTGAGATAGTTGACGGAGAAGTCGAAGGCGAAGATCATCACCACGGCGTAGATCGCACCGCCCAAAAGCGCGCCGAACACGCCGCCGACCGCACCTTCGACCGATTTTTTGGGGCTGATATTGGGGCAGAGCTTATGCTTGCCCAAAAACGAGCCGGTAAAATACGCGCCCGTATCCGACATCCACGCCGCCAAAAACGGCAGGACGATCAGGTAGATGCCGTTGGCGCTCATGCGGATCGCGACCGCCTGCGAGAGAAACCACGGCACCAAAAACGCCGAAAAGAGCGAGGCCGCGATCGCGCCAAAGCCGATCGTTTTGCCCGTGTTCATGGCGATGACGAAGAGAACGACCGTCAAGACGAGCAGCATAGCCGTCAGAACGGCGGTCGGCCACGCGAAGTACACGGCAAACGGAATCACCGCGGCGGTGACGGCGCAAAGGGCAATCACGAGGCGGTTTTTGACCACGCCGGTCGTAAAGAGCAGTTCGTGCTGGGCGATGGCCGCGAGCAGCGCGTAGAAGCAGGGCAGCACCCATGCCGGGCAGACGAACAGAATGAGCAGCATGACCGGAACCAGTACGGCGCCAACGATCGTGCGGATTAACATAAAAAAACCTCTTTTCGGGTGAGATTGGTGGGGATCAGGTGATAGAAACGGCAGATTGTTTTGGGGGATCGAGCAGGTAGGCTTTAAGGCCCCCTTGTAAAGGGGGCTGGCTTCCGCGATTGCGCGAGCAAACGCGGAAGACTGGGGGATTTCTGCTGCGGGTGGAGAGACTTCACCGTGCGGCGATGGGGTCGAAATCCCTCCGGCTTTTGCCTGCGGCAAAACCCACCTCCCTTTACAAGGGAGGCTTTGGGTGATTAGCCAACGCCGGTGGCGAGACTTTGCCGTGCGGCGGTGGGAAACGGAATCCCTCCGGCTTTTGCCTGCGGCAAAACCCACCTCCCTTTACAAGGGAGGCTTGGGTGGTTAGCCAATGTCGGTGGAGAGGCTTTGCCATGCGGCGGCGGGAACGGCAGGCTCCAAGGCCCCCTTGTAAAGGGGGCTGGCTTCCGCGATTGCGCAAGCATACGCGGAAGACTGGGGGATTTCTGTTGCGGGTGGCAAGGCCTTACCGTGCGGCGGCGGGATCGGAATCCCTCCGGCTTTTGCCTGCGGCAAAACCCACCTCCCTTTACAAGGGAGGCTTTGGGTGGTTAGCCAATGTCGGTGGAGAGACTTTACCGTGAGGCGGTGGGAAACGGAATCCCTCCGGCTTTTGCCTGCGGCAAAACCCACCTCCCTTTACAAGGGAGGCTTGGGCGGTTAGCCAATGTCGGTGGAGAGACTTTGCCGTGCGGCGATGGGAACGGCAGGCTCTTTTCCCCGTCAGAAAACATTTGTAGGGCGGCCCGCAAAAAGCCGCCCTGCAAGTGTTATTTTTTGAAAAATTTTCGTTATTTCGCCGGTTTTACCTCTTCGGCGCGGCCAAAACGGCGTTTGCGCGAGGCAAACCACGCAATGGCTTTGTCGAGCTCGGCCGGCTTGAACTCCGGCCAGAGCGTATCGGTGAAATAGAGCTCGGCATACGCCGACTGCCACAGCAGGAAGTTGGAAATGCGCATTTCTCCGCCCGTGCGGATCAGCAGATCCGGGTCGGGCAGGTCGCCGGTATAGAGATACGGCGAGAACGCCGCCTCGTCGAGCGCGGCCGGATCGGCCTTGCCCGCAGCACAGTCGGCAGCGTAGCGCTTGACGGCATCGACGATGTCGGCACGGCCGCCGTAGTTGATGCAGACGTTGACGATGATCCCCGTCTGTTTGGCGGAGATCGCATCGATCCGCGCGATCTTCTCACGGATATCCTCCGGCAGCGCATCCAGCCGTCCCAAAAAGCGCAGGCGCGCGTTTTTGGCCGCGAGCTTCTCGCACGATTCGTCGAGGTACTTGCGCAGAAGATTCAGGATCCCCTCGACCTCATCGGCCGGACGGTTCCAGTTTTCGGTGGAAAACGCGAAGACCGAGAGCGCCTCGACGCCGATCTCGCCGCAGTACTCGCTGATCTCGCGGAAGCGCTCGGCGCCGGCGGAGTGGCCGAGCTTGCGCGGCATACCGCGCTTGGACGCCCAGCGGCCGTTGCCGTCCATGATGATCGCGATGTGGCGGGGAAATTTCTCTTTGTCGGGCAGGATATCCCGACGTTTGCCAAACAGCTTCATCAGACTTCGAGGATTTCCTTTTCCTTCGCTTCGACGACTTTTTCGACTTCTTTGATCATTTTGTCGACGAGTTCGGTGATATCCTTTTCGGCGATCTTGAGATCGTCTTCGGTGATCTCGCTCTTCTTCTTCTGGGCCTTGAACTTGTCCAGCGCGTCGCGGCGGATGTTGCGGACGGCGACCTTGGCTTCTTCACCGTACTTCTTGACGTTTTTGGCGAGGTCTCTGCGGCGTTCTTCCGTCAGCGGCGGGAAGTTCAGGCGCAGGCATTTGCCGTCGTTGACCGGCGTGATGCCGACTTCGGACTGCATGATCGCCTTTTCGGCGGCGCGCAGAAGCTGCGGATCCCACGGGGTGACGGTGAGCATGCGCGGTTCGGGCGTGGCGATGGCCGCGACCTGCGCGATCGGCGTGGGCGAGCCGTAGTAGTCGACCATAACTTTGTCGAGCACGGCGGCGGAAGCGCGGCCGGCACGGATCGTCGAAAGCTCATAGGCGAGCGCGTCGATACATTTCTTCATTTTCGCTTCATATTCGGGATAGTTGTTTTTCATTTTAAAATCCTCCTTCTTTTTATCAAAACATCCGTTTTTGGGGGAGCAAAATTACTTGCGGATCATCGTGCCGATCTGTTCGCCGCAGACGGCGCGGACGATATTTTTGGGGTCTTCGAGCGCGAAGAGCAGGACGGGGATATCGTTGTCCATCGAGAGCGAGGTCGCCGTCGAGTCGAGCGCGTGGAGATTTCTGGCGAGGATTTCCTGATAGGTGAGCTCGTCAAACTTTTTGGCATCGGGATTCGTGCGCGGGTCATCGTCGTAGACGCCGTCGATGTTCTTGGCCATCATGATGATCTCGGCGTTGATCTCGGCGCCGCGGAGAACCGCGACCGTATCGGTCGAGAAGAAGGGGTTGCCCATGCCGCAGCCGAAGATGACGACGCGGCCCTTCTCGAGGTGGCGCACGGCGCGCAGGCGGATGTACGGTTCGGCGATGGCGCGCATTTCGATCGCCGTCTGCACGCGCACCGGGATCCCGCGTTTTTCAAACGCATCGGCCAGCGCAAGGCTGTTCATCGTGGTGGCGAGCATGCCCATGTGGTCGGCGCGGGTGCGTTCCATGCCCTTGCCGTTTTTGACGCCGCGCCAGAAGTTGCCGCCGCCGACGACGATGCCGACTTCACAGCCGAGGCGCACCGTTTCGGCGATCGCTTCGACGACGCTGTCAATCACGTCGTGGTCGAGGCCGAAACCGGCTTCACCGGCCAGCGCTTCGCCGCTGATCTTAATGAGCACGCGTTTATATTTGAGTTCGTTCAAAACCAATCACTCCGATTCTTCCGCGGGTTCGCCCCGCTCTCTTCGGCAGTTTACGGGATCGCACACTGCCCCTTATTATTTTAATACAAAAACGTCGTTTTGCATAGCCCATTTTGTAAATTTTCTCGCTTCGGACGGTAATTTTTTTCGTTTGTGCGGCAAAATCAGACTTCGCCGAGCATCGCAAGCAATTCCGCCTCGCTCAAAACGGGAATCCCGAGGGCATTGGCTTTGTCGAGTTTGCTGCCCGCTTCCTCGCCGGCGACGACGAAATCGGTCTTTTTGGAGACCGAACCGCTGACGTTGCCGCCGTTTTGGGTGATCAGGGCGGCGGCTTCGCTCCGTTTCATCGTCGGCAGCGTGCCGGTCAGAACAAACGTTTTGCCTTCCAGCTTGCTGCCGGTCTCGGTTTCGGGTTCTTCGGTATTGACACCGAGGGATTTGAGCTTGGCGACCAATGCGGCGGCAGCCGGATCGGCAAACCACGCGGTAATCGTTTCGGCCGTGATCGCGCCGACGTCGCGGATCTCCGCCAGCGTGGCCGCATCGGCGGCGGCGAGGGCATCGATCGTACGGAAGGACTTGGCGAGGGTGGCGGCGGCTTTTTGGCCGACCTGACGGATGCCAAGCGCGAAAAGCAGGCGGGAAAGCGGCTGCTGCTTCGATTTTTCGATGGCGGCGACGAGATTTTGTGCCGAACGTTCGGCCATGCGGTCGAGCTTGGCCACGTTTTCGACCGTCAGCGTGTAGAGATCGGCGGCGTCGCGCACGAGGTCGGCGGCGATTAGCTGGGTGACGATGGCCGGGCCGAGACCGTCGATATCCATCGCATCGCGCGAGGCGAAGTGTTCGATCCCGCGTTCGAGCTGTGCCGGGCAAGTGGGCGACGAACAGCGCGCGGCGGCTTCGCCTTCCGGTTTGACCACCTTGCCGCCGCAGACCGGGCAGATCTCCGGCATCGAAAAGACGCGTTCGCTGCCGTTGCGTTTGGCGGCAACCGCGCAAACGACTTCGGGGATGATCTCGCCCGCCTTGCGCACGACCACGGTATCGCCGATGCGGATATCCTTGGCGGCGATCAGATCGGCGTTGTGGAGCGTGGCGCGCGAGACGGTCGTTCCGGCGAGGTGGACGGGCTCCAGCACGGCGTTGGGCGTCAGCACGCCCGTGCGGCCGACCTGAATGACGATATCGATGAGCTTCGTCTCTTTTTCCTCGGGCGGGTACTTATAGGCGGCGGCCCAGCGCGGCGCTTTGGCCGTTGAGCCGAGGGCAGCGCGGGCATCGAAGCGGTCGACCTTGACGACCGCACCGTCGGTGGCGTAGTCGAGCGTGCCGCGCGCCTCGCCGATCGCGTTGATCTCGTCGATCGCCTCGCCGATCGTCGCGCAGATCTTGTATCCGGGGCTGACGGCAAATCCGAGGGATGCGAGGAAGGCAAGTGTCTCGGAATGGGTCGAAAAGGCGAAATCCTCGGTGTTTTGCAGGTTGAACACGAAAATATCCAGCCCGCGGGAGGCACAGATACGGGAATCGAGCTGTCGCAGCGATCCGGCGGCGGCATTGCGCGGGTTGGCGAAAAGCTGTTCGCCGGCCTCTTCGCGGCGGGCGTTCAGCGCAGCAAAGCTCTTGTTGGAGAGATAGACCTCGCCGCGCACAACGAGCTTGGGGATCGACGGATCCTTGAGCTTGAGGGGCAGCGAGCGGATCGTTTTCAGGTTTTCGGTGACGTCTTCGCCGACCAGACCGTCGCCGCGGGTCACTCCCTGCACGAAAATGCCGTTTTCGTAGGTGGCGCAAACGCTTAAACCGTCGAATTTGCGTTCGACCACGTAGTCGACCGCGCCGACCGCCTCGCGAACACGCGAATCGAACACCGTCAGCTCGTCGAAGCTGAACACGTCGTTTAAGCTCTGCATCGGATATTCATGGGTGCGCGTTTCAAAAAACGGCAGCACCGCACCGCCGACACGCTTGGTCGGCGAATCGGGCGCGGCCAGATCGGGGTAAGCAGCCTCCAGCTCGCGCAGCTTGCGCGAAAGCGCGTCGTATTCAAAATCGCTGATCTCGGGATCGTCGTAGGTATAGTAGCGTTCGGCGTGGTAGCGAAGGATCTCTTCCAGCCGCCGCATCTCCTCCCGGATCGGCTGCAGGTTTTCTTCCATATAATATAAACCTCCAAGCTAATCGATCGAAAACAGAGTTTTCGATCGGTCTCTCACGCGCTGATCCCCGCCGCGCGTGGACGATCGAAGATCGTCTTGGTGGAGTTTTTTCGGCGGCAAAGCCGTCGGAAAAACGGATTTGATTTTGTTGCGTGGCAAATATATTGTACCACAAATGCGGGAAAATGAAAAGCGGAAAATGGTTTGTCCAAAATGTTTCACGTGAAACATTCGCGCCGGCAATAAAAAAACAGGGAATCAAGTTCCCTGTTTTTTTATTGCGTACTGTCAGCTCTTGGCCGCGAGCGTTTTGGCACACTTGGCACATTTGATCACAAGTTGGCCTTTTCCGGTGGGCACAGCCAGCTTAGCGCCGCAGAACGGACAGGCGAAAACAGACTTGCCGTTGGTCTCCTGCACGAAATTTGCCGTTCCGTCGACCTGCGGAGCAGGCTTGGGCGTCGGTTTGGGTTGCGGAGTCGGCGTGGGCTGGGGAATTTCCCCGTTTTTAACCGCTTTTTTGCAGGCGTTGCAGAGATTGACGCGCGGATTCACGGCCTGCGAATGGTAGGTTTTGCCGCAGTTTTCGCAGATATGAGCATAGCTAATCGGTGCAGGAGTTGGTGTGGGAGTTGGCGTGGGAGCTGGCGTGGGTTTGGTCACGCGTGCGTTGTTTTGCTGTTTGTTTGCCTGCTTGTTCGCCTTTTTCTTCCGGTTATGGCGAGCCCAAACGACCATAAGCGCACTGAGACCAAGCCAAGAAATCACGAAAACCGGGTTGGACAGTTTTTCTCCAATTTCTTCACCGAACAGAAGGAAAATAGCAATGCCGAGAACCACCCAAACACCTGCCGGAATGAGGCTGGTGATCTTGCCGTCGACCGGAGGCGGATCGGGCGGTGTAGGCGGTGTGGGCGGTGTAGGCGGCGTGGGCGTTCCGATCACCGGCATCGGCTTGATATAGCCGCAAGGATCGCGGCGGATCACACTGAGGTAGTTTTCGGCCGTATAGACTTCACCTACGTTGTCGACGTTCTTCTTAATGTAGAGAACAGGAGCGGCGGTAAAGCCGGGAACATCGTTGTACACCTCGATCACGCCGTCGCTGTCGGTTTTCATGTAGCCAATCGGTGCGCGCGTAAAATTGGCAAAGTCTTTGCCGTAGATTTTTCCTTCGCTCCATTCGATTTTGCCGCAGGGATTGCCACCAAACACGCGGGTCGCTTCTTTGAGGGTATAGATGTAGCCATTATCGTCAATGCGGAGCGATTCACTGCCGCCGAAGATAGAAAACCACGCTTTAGGCGTATAGATTTCAAACATATCCGTGAACCTCTTCTATTTTTTCTTCACCTAATATTATACATGATTTTGCCGGTTTTGTAAATGGAAAACAAGCGCCGCGCAAAATTTTCGCCGATTTTCCCGTGCAAATTACCCGAAAGAGAAAAATCCCTCCGAACGATTTGTTCGGAGGGATCCGGCTTGTTCAATTCTCTTTTTTGGCGGCAAACAGCATACAGCCCATCGCGCGGAACTCTTCGATCTTCTCGCGCAGGCGCTCTTCCGAGCAGCGAAATCGCTTGCCGAGGCAGGTGATGCACATATACTCCGTCGCGCCGCGGTTGACGAGCTTTTTATAAAGCCCGATCTCGTCACTCGTGAGCGTTTTGCCGCATTGGATGCACCGCGCCATTACGCATCGACGATCTTCGCGCGGAAGAGACGGCAGGCGTGCGCCGGGATGTGATCGATCTCGACCGCGCCGTTGAGCGTGTGCATGACTTCGCCCGTCCAGAGGTCGGTGAGCTCCAGTGTTTTGCCGATCGCGTGCGGCAGGCCGACGTTTTCGGGTTCAAAGGTGTAGCGCCAGCGGCCGCCGGCCTCATCGGTGAAGTTGAAGAAGCCGATGGCGATATCGCCGTTATCGAGGAATTTGGCAATGATCGGGTTGTCGAGGAAATAATTTTTATAGTAGAAGTCGTCGGGGCCGCGATTCGGATTGATCTCAAACCACTCGCTGTGCGCCATAAACGGCTGACAGCCGCGCGGATCCTGGTTGATGGCGATCACTTCTTTGTTCATCAAGATCGACTTGGTCGCATCGTCCATCGAGCGGATATCGCAACCGATCATCAGCGGCGAATTCAAGAGTGCCCACAGCGAGAAGTGCAGGCGGTATTCGTCCTCGGTGCAGCCGGTCAGCGCGACGTTGCCCTTGCCGCCCATGCCGACGACGAGCATATCCATATCGTTGAAGCAGCCTTTGGCGTTGTATTCCTGCGCCATGAGCTGCGACTGCGCCAGCTCTTTGATCGACTCCCAGCTGTCGTTGATGTCGCCGGTCGAGCGCCACATATGCGCGCCGGTCTCTTTGATCCACTGGCGGGTATGCGCCGAGCCCCACGAGCACGCGCTGAAGAGGATATCGCGGCCGCAGTTGGCAAGCGCAAGGCTCATGCGCTTATACATAATATCGGGGCGGACAGAGATCGGATGGAAGCAGTAGTCGTACTTCAAGAAGTCGATCTCCCATTCGGCAAAGGTCTGGGCATCGACCCATTCGTAGCCGTAGCTGCCGGGATATCCTGCGCAGGTAAGGTAACCGGCGCAAGAATACATGCCGAACTTCAGGCCCTTGGAGTGGACGTAGTCGGCGACGTATTTCATGCCGTGCGGGAATTTTTCGGGATCGGGGACGATACGGCCGTCTTTTCCGCGTTCCTTGAGCGCCCAGATATCGTCGATGACGATGTATTCGTAGCCGGCATCCTTGAGCCCGCTGGAGACCATCGCGTCGGCGGATTCGAGGATAAGCTGTTCATTGATGTTGGCGCCGAAGGTATTCCAGGTGTTCCAGCCGAGCGGGGGCGTATTGACAAACATAGTGTGACCTCCCATTTAGGCGATTGTAAAACGAAGTTTTACAATCGGGACCGCGCGGCGTGTGGACTCGCACAGCTCGTCTCAGAGGTGTTTTTTCGGCGGCAAAGCCACCGAAAAAACACCTTGGATTGTAAAACTACCGATTTACAGTCGCTGACAGTTTTGTGTTATCTTTATTATAGCCGAAAACTTTGCCGAGGTAAAGAGGGGGACAAAAAATTTTTCTGCCGCGTTGTTTTTTCGGCGGAAATATGATATTATGATAGCAGAGAAATACGCGTTTGGAGGTACCTATTTATGAAAGTTTTGCTTTTGAACGGCAGTCCGGATCCCTCCGGCTGTACCTATACCGCGCTTTCCATCGTCGCCGCCTCGCTGGAAGCCGAGGGGATCGACACGGAGATCTGCCAGGTCGGTGCCAAGCCGGTGATCGGCTGCACGGGCTGCGGCGGCTGCCGCGCCGGCAAGGGCTGCGTTTTCACCGACGACGCGGTCAACGAATTCGTCGCGAAGGCCCGTGAGGCCGACGGTTTTATCTTCGGTTCGCCCGTCCACTACGCTTCGGCATCCGGCGCGGTCACCGCGTTCCTCGACCGCTGCTTCTATTCCGGCAGTTCGGCGTTTGCTTATAAGCCGGGTGCGTGCGTCGTTTCGTGCCGCCGCGCCGGTTCGACGGCCACGCTCGATCAGCTGAACAAATATCTGACGATCTCGAACATGCCGATCGTCTCGTCGTGCTACTGGAACATGGTGCACGGTAACCTGCCGGAGGAAGTGCAGAGAGACCTTGAGGGCGTGCAGATCATGGAAAATCTGGGCAAAAACATGGCGTGGATCTTAAAATGCATCGCGCTCGGCAAAATGAAGGGCGTTGAGCACCCGGTGATCGCCAGCCGCGCCCGCACGAATTTTATCCGATAAATATTCGATTTGGAAACTGCGTTTCCAAATCGGTATCCGCTGCGGCGGGGTTCTCACGCGCTGATCCCCGCCGACAAAATCTGCGATTTCGTCGGCTCCCCTCGGCGCGTGGACGAGCTTACGCTCGTCTTGGTGGTGTTTTTTCGGCGGCAAAGCCTTATCGATTTGGAAACTGCGTTTCCAAATCGGGCCGCTACGGCGGGGTTTTCACGCGCTGATCGCCGCCGACAAAATCTGTGATTTCGTCGGCTCCCCTCGGCGCGTGGACGAGCTTACGCTCGTCTTGGTGGTGTTTTTTCGGCGGCAAAGCCACCGAAAAAACGGATAGATGATAGATTGGGAGAAGGTTGGTGGCTTATGTACAAGATTTCTGTTCCGCTCGTTCGTTACGACGAGTTTCACGAAGAAAATTTAGCGCATTTACGCCGTTTTGGTGCTGAACGCGTGTTTTTATGTCCGAGCCGCGGATTCGGCAGTGAAGAGGAAAAACGCGCGGAATACGCGCGCCTCGCCGAAAACATCCGTTTCTACACCGATGCCGGCTATGAGGTCGGCGTTTGGATCTCGACGATCGGCCACGGCGGTGAGCTCGTGGGCGGCCCCGACGGCGCGGCAACGGCCAGCTTTACACGCCTGATCGGACTTAGGGGGCGGTCGACGAGCGATTCCTTCTGTCCGCTCGATCCAGCCTTTTCCAAAACGATCTGCGACCACATTGAAAACATCGCCCGCTGCGGCCCCAAGCTGATCATGGTCGACGACGACTACCGTCTCGCCTCGCGCAACGACTGCGGCTGCACCTGCGAGCGCCACATGGCAGAATACGAAAAGCGCCTCGGCGAAAAGATCGCGCGCGAGGACGTGCTCGCCAAGGTCTTTACCGGCGGCAAGAACAAATACCGCGACGCGTGGCTCGGGCTCATGGGCGACACGCTGCGGGATTTCGCTCGGCAGATGCGGGCGGCCGTCGACCGCGTGGACCCGACGATCCGTTTGGGCGCGTGCTCGTGCATGTCGGTCTGGGACAGCGACGGCGTGGATTCCATCGAGTTGGCGCGGATCTTTGCCGGTTCGACCAAGCCGTTTTTGCGCCTGATCGGTGCGGCCTACTGGCCGGCATTTTGGGCGCCGCCGTGCAACCGCCTCGCCTACGTCGCCGAGCTGGAGCGGATGCAGCGCCATTGGTGCGAGGGCGAGGACATTGAGATCTTCGGCGAGGGCGACGTGTATCCGCGCCCGCGCTACGTTGTGCCGGCGGCAAATCTGGAAGCGTTCGACACGATCTTGCGCGCCGACGGCGGGTTGGACGGCTGTTTAAAATACGGCGTCGACTATTTTTCGTCGGCGAATTACGAAATGGGCTACGCTTTGCGCGCCGAGCGTAACCGCCCGCTTTACGTGGCGATCGAAAAGGCGTTTGCCGGCAAGCGCGCCGTCGGAGTCGGCGTGGCCTGCACGATGAAAAAAATTGCGGAAAAGGTCTTTTCCGACCCGCAGCGCGAGATCGGCGTTTGCTACGATAACGGATTCTTCCAGCCCGAGCAGCAGCTTTTGACCGAGTGCTCGCTGCCGATCACCTACGACGCCGCCCCGACGATGGCGGTATTCGGTGAAAACGCGCGCCATCTCGACCTCAGCGCGCTGCCCAAGGGGCTTTTGCTCGACGTTCCCGCCGCGCTGATTTTGGAGGCGCGCGGCCTGGACGTCGGGTTGGCGGCAGCCGAGCCTTTGGCGAAGACCCCCACGGCGTTTTCGTTCCCAACTTACGCCGAGCGCACGCCGATGGGTTCGGCAACCGGGTTGATGGCCGCGAGATTTAAGGATGGTGCTGCGGTTTTGGCGGAATTTGACGGGGAGCAGGCGCATCCGGCCGTCGCGCGGTACGAAAATGCGCAGGGGCTGCGCACCGTGATCCTCGCGATCGACGGCGAAAAGGCGATCGCCAACGACCGTTTCCGCCGCAACTATTGTCTGCCGAAGCTGCTGGGCGAGCTGCTCGCATGGGCAGGGCGCGAGCCCTTGCCGGCAACGTGCTTTGGGCATCCGGATCTTTACCTGATGGTCAAGCGCGACGAAAAGGAGCTTTCCGTTGGGATGTGGAACCTCTTTGCCGACGAGGTGCTTTGTCCGACCGTTGTGCTCGACAAGGCCTACACGGCAATCGAGACGATCAACGGCGAGGCCGCGCTGGAAAGTAATACCGTGCGGTTTTCCACCGATATCCCCGCGTTTGGCTTTGCCGGATTCACCGTTTCTCTGTAGGTGAGGTTTTTCCACCCAGAACAAACGGCGGGAGCAAGCCCCCGCCCTACGATGTTTTTGTAACCACCCGACGCGCGATTAACAGCACCCGTGGAGGACGGCCTCTGCGCCGTCCCACAACGTACCGATCTCCTCGCGGTGAGGTTTCTCCACCCGCAGCAATCGGGCGGATGATATCCACCCCTACGGCGTGTTTGCAACCGTGCGGCACCAAAACCAATTTCCATGCGATTTCGTAAAAAAACAGGATGATACAGCCGTATCATCCTGTTTTTTGCTATTTTTTTGCAACAAATTTCGCGTATTCTTTCACCGTGATCTCGTAGCTCTCAAACCGCAGATACTCGCCATGATGCGGTACAGCCGTCTGGCTGCGCCCCATGTGGCGCATACCGCACGCCGCAAGCACGTAGCCCGAACGCTCGTTGCCGACGAAATGACAGCCGTAGATCTTGCGGAACCCGACGCGCCCAAACGCAAATTCCAAAACCGCGGCGGCAGCCTCGTGCGCGAGACCCTTGCCCCACCAGTTTTGCCCCAGCGAATAGGCGAGGTTGGCCGTTTTCGCGTGCGGCAGCACCTCGGTGAGCGTGGTCATGCCGATGCATTCCCCGCTCGCCTTCTCAAAAACGCCCCAGTAGAAAACGTCGCGCTGAAAATACCCTTCCAGCTTAGCGGCGATAAAATCGCATACGTCGGTGTATTCCGGCATCCGGCGGGAGGTCATAAAGCGGTAGACCTCGACGTCGGCCGCCCAGTTTTTGTGCATCGACGCCGCATCGGCCAACGTCAGCCGCCGCAGGGTGAGCCGCGGCGTTTCGATCGTGACCGTGCCGCAGAGATCAAGCGGTTTTTGCGAGAAGATCATTTTGCGTCGCGGGTGAGAACTTCGATGCCGCCGAGGTACTTACGGAGCACTTCAGGCACGACAACGTCGCCGTTGGCGAGCTGATTCTGTTCGACGATCGCCGGCAGGATGCGCGAGGTGGCAAGGCCGGAACCGTTCAGCGTGTGGAGGAATTCGGTCTGCTTGGATCCGTCGCGGCGGAAACGCATCATGCCGCGGCGCGCCTGGTATTCGCGGGCGTTGGAGACCGACGAAACTTCCTTGTAGCCGTCCATCGACGGGATATGGATCTCGATATCGTAGGTGCGCGCCATCGAGGCCGAGCAGTCGGCGGCGGCGAGCTTGACCGTGCGGAAGTGGAAGCCAAGGCCCTTCACGAGCGCTTCGGCCTTGCCGACGAGCTCTTCAAACGCTTCGTCGGATTTCTCCGGCAGCGTGTACTGGACCATTTCGACCTTGTTGAACTGGTGGCCGCGGACCATACCGCGTTCGTCGGCGCGGTAGCTGCCGGCTTCGCGGCGGAAGCAGGGCGTGTAGGAGATGTATTTGCGCGGAAGATCGGCTTCGGTGAGGATTTCGTCGCGGTGGAGGCTGACGAGCGCGGTTTCGGCGGTCGGCAGCATGAAGCGGCGCTGCTGATCTTCAGCGGTGTCGAGCCAGTAAACGTCTTCGGCGAATTTCGGGAACTGACCGGCGGTCAGGCCGCATTCGTAGCCGAGCATATGCGGCACGAGAACGAGCTCGTAGCCGTCGGCGATGTGGGTGTCGATGAAGTAGTTGAGCAGGGCCCATTCCAGACGGGCGCCCAGACCGCGATAGATCCAGAAGCCGCTGCCCGAGAGCTTGGTGCCGCGCGGGTAGTCGATCAGACCGAGGTTGGTGCAGAGATCGACGTGGTTTTTGGGTTCAAAGTCGAAAACGTGCGGTTCGCCGTAGTAGCGGATCGGTTCGTTGTTTTCTTTGCCGCCGGGCGCGAGGTCTTTGTCCGGCAGGTTCGGCAGCGAGAGCATCAGCGTGCGGTATTCGGCGTCGACTTCCTTGAGCTGGGCGTCGGAGGCCTTGATCTCTTCGGCGATGGCCTTCATCTCGGCCATGATCGGCGCGACGTCTTCGCCCGCTTTTTTCTTCATCGGGATCTCTTTCGATGCCTTGTTCTGGCGGGCCTTGAGCTGTTCGCCGTTGTGGATCAGATCGCGGCGCTTTTCATCGAGCTCGAGAATGCGGTCGATCTCGGCGCAGCAGTCGCTGCCCTTGGCGAGCAGGCGATCCTTCACGTCCTGCGGATTTTCTTTGATCAATTTGATATCCAGCATATTTTTCAATCCTTTTCCTGTAATATTCTTATATTTATTTTTATACTGTGCTTCTAAAAGTCTGCTGAGGTTTGTCTTATGTGCAGTTTACCGTTTCTGTTGATAATCCGCGCATTCGACGAAGTTCCAAGTACTGCCTTCTTTCCAATAATTAAACTGCTCATCTTTTGAAAAAGCGGCAATCGGTCTGTCACAATTTTTTGGAATAAATATTTTTTCAAAGGTCGAGGCGGTATCACTACAATAAACGTTTGTGGCAACACTGCCGTAAAATTCCGTTTGGTAGCAATGCTCTGCTCCGAAATCGTCAATTACAACCAACGCCTCTCTGACGATCAGTTCCCGATTGGGTTCATCAGACATCAATTGAATAAGTTTGTCGGCATCAAAATAGCGGTTTGCATATTTGACGAATGGTCCCGGGAAGCCGTTGAGCGCAGTGATGTAGAATCCGGCATCTGTTACGGCAACAGATTTTTTTATCTTGGAAAATGCGATTTTTGCAGAGTTTCGGGCGATATCCAAAACATTTTCGCTTTGAATTTCTTCTAAATTCATTTGGTTTCGCACGAGCGAAATTCCTTTATACTTCAAAATGCTATCCGCAATAGCGAATTTTACGCGGTTGGAAGTGATAAAAGTAATTTTCATATGCAATTCTCTTTCAAAATCTTATGTTGCGGTGTGCCGGGTCTTTACTTTCTGCGGAGAATCTTTAGGATCTCGTCGAGATCGTCGAGACTCTGATAATCGATGACGACCTTGCCCTTCGATTTGCTTCTTGGCGCGATCTTCACGCTTCTGCCGAGCTCCACAGAAAGCTCACGCGAGAGCTCACCGACGTAGTCGGGTTCGGCGGAAACCGGCTTCAGCTCGATCTCCTGCTCTTTTTGTATCCGCTTGACAAGTGCCTCAGTCTGCCGCACCGAAAGCTCTCCGTCGATCACCGTCTGCGCGGCGGTTTCGATCAGCTTGGCCGATTTCAGCGCGAGCAGCGCGCGGGCGTGGCCGGCTGAAAGCGAGCCGTCGATCACCAGCTTGGCGACCGCATCGGGCAGATCGAGAAGGCGCATCGCATTGGTGACCGCACTGCGGCTTTTGCCGACGCGCTCGGCGACGTCTTCCTGCGTCAAACCGTAGCTTGCAATCAGCGAGCGGAAGCCGGCGGCTTCTTCGATCGGGTTTAAGTCGGCGCGCTGCAGATTTTCCACCAGCGCGATCTCTGCGGCGGCCAGTTCGTCAGCCTCCAGGATGATCACCGGCACTTCGGTGAGTCCGGCGATGCGCGCCGCGCGGTAGCGGCGTTCGCCGGCGATCAGCTTGTAGCGGTCTTCACCGAGCTTGCGCACGGTCAGTGGCGTGACCACGCCGTGGCGGGCAATGCTGTCGGCGAGGGTGGAGAGCTGCGCTTCGTCAAAATAGCGGCGCGGTTGCTCGCGGTTGGGTTCGATCGCACTGATTGCAAGCATCGCGACCGGCCCGGTCGATTGTTCTTCGGGCGGCGCGCCGAACAGTTCGTCCAGTCCGCGGCCAAGCCCGGCAAATTTTGCCATATATCGCTCCATTTCTCCGTTTACGGTTCAAAAACCGCACGGTTTTGGGAAATTTCAAACTTCAGCGTTTTGCGAGCCGAACCCGCGCGATGAACTCCTCGGTCAGCTCGTTGTAGCATTTCGCACCCTTCGAGTGCTTGTCGTAGAACTGCACGGGCTTGCCGTGGCTCGGCGCTTCGCTCAAACGCACGTTGCGCACGATTACTGTTTTGTAGATCTTGTCGGCGAAGTATTTTTTCACCTCTCTGACGACCTGTGCGGCCAGATTTGTGCGGCCGTCGAACATCGTAAAGAGGAAGCCGTTGATCTCGAGCTTGGGGTTCAGACGCTTGCGGACCGAACGGATCGTCTCGACCATCATCGTCAGCCCTTCAAGCGCGAAATATTCGCATTGCAGCGGGATCATCACGCCGTCGGCGGCGGTGAGCGCGTTGATCATCAAAAGCCCCAAACCCGGCGGGCAGTCGATGACAATCACATCGTAGGCACTTTTGAGCGGATCGAGGATGTTTTTTAGGCAGTATTCGCGCTTTTCGCGGTTGACGAGCATGATCTCGCTGCCGGCGAGGTCGAGGCTGGAAGGGATGATATCGCCGAATTTGGTTTTATGGACGGCAGAAGCGGGATCGCCCTCACCCCCGAGCAGGTCGAAGATATTTTTTTGCGCGTCGCGTTTGGAAACGCCAAAGCTCGAGGTCGCGTTGCCCTGCGGGTCAAAATCGACGAGCAGCACGCGGTATCCTGCGAGCGTGAGCCCGGCAGACAAGTTGACAGCCGTCGTCGTTTTGCCGACACCGCCTTTTTGGTTGGCGACCGCAATAGTCAGTGCCCCTTGTGATGCTGTCATGTTATCCACTCCTCTCACTGCATAGTTCGTTAGTTTATATTATACCACACATTGGGAAAAATGGAAAGTTGAAAATGGAAAATTGAAAATTTATTTGCGCGGTTCATGTTTCACGTGAAACATTCCGGCAATTTGGATATTCGAATTCGAAGATCCGAGGCGTCTGAAAGTCTTTTTTATATTTCTAAACTATAAAAATTAGCAGTGAAAACAAGGTTTTCACTGCTAAAATATTGGATAATTTACTCAAATGATAATACCGCCGCCGAAAACGACATTCGTTTCGCCGTCGAGGTCGCCGTAGCAGACCGCCGACTGGCCGGGTGCGGGTGCGCGGACACCGTCGGCGAAGGTGATCACCGCCGTACCGTCGGAGTTGGGTGTGACCACGCCCTCGGCGTAGGTGCGCGAATGGCGCACGCGCACGCGCACGGGGAAGGTCTCGGCGGGCAGGTAATGCCAGACGCAGTCCTTCAAAAACACGGTGTGCTTGGTCACGGCGGCGTTATCGGCGAGGGTGACCGTTTTCTTCACCGGGTCGATCGCCGCAACGTAGGCGCGTTCGCCAAAGGCGAGCGTTAGGCCGCGGCGCTGGCCGATCGTATAGCAATGGATGCCGTCGTGGCGGCCAAGCACGTTGCCGTTAGCGTCGATGAAATCACCGCGCAGGCTCTCGAGCGTATCCGCTCCCGCCTCGCGCGCGAGAAAACCAAGGCGGTCGTCGTCGGGGATGAAGCAGATCTCCATGCTGTCGGGCTTTTCGGCGAGGTCGGGGATCAGATCGGAAGCGAGGAAACGCACCGTTTCCTTATCGACCTCCGCCAGCGGGAATTTCAGCCGTGCAAGGATCTCGGGCGGCAGGCGGTAAAGCATATACGACTGGTCGTTCCGGCAATTACTGGCGGCGACCAACGGACATTCGCACGACGGCACGCGCACGATGCGCGCGTAGTGGCCGGTCACGATCGTTTCGGCGCCGAATTCGTCGGCTGCGCGCACGAGGGTCGGGAACTTGACCGTCGGATTGCAGGAAATACAGGGGTTCGGCGTTTGGCCGCAGAGGTAACAGGAGATAAACGGCGCGACGACGTGGGTGTCGAGCTCGTCGCTGATATCGACGATGCGGAAGCTGATATCTGCGGCGGTGGCAGCTTTGGCCGCGGCTTCGGAATCGTCGCGGAAGCGGCGGCTTTTAAGGTAGACGCCGAGCACTTCGTAGCCCTCGCGTTTTAAAAGCGCCGCGCAAACAGCGGAATCGACACCGCCGGAAAGTCCTAAAACTGCGCGTTTTGCGTGTTTCATGGTGGTTTCTCCGTTTATTTCGTGGGATTTGGAAGAAAATTAAGGTGGAAAAACAGCCGACGGAAAGTCGGCTGTTTTTTGTTTTGGTTGTGGGGTTTGCGCGGGACGGGAGACCCGTCTCCGACAGAGGTGCGGCTATGGGTACGGCGGGCGATTCGTGAATCGCCCCTACGACGGTTGTTTGGGACGTGAGCCAAAATCAAACCATGTGCCGATCGTACGTCCGGGAAGCCGCGCGGTTACCGGGATCTCGTAGGGCGGGGGTTTACTCCCGCCGTTTTTACGGGTAGAGACCCTGTACCGATCAACGGTGGGTTCGTTTTCGGGAGGGCACAGAGGCCCTCCCCTACAAATGCACGGGATACAGGTGGCAATGGGTTCGTGCAGAACGGGAAACCCATCCCCTACGGCCGCGCGGTTACGTTTTGCTTATTCTTCCGCTTCGTGAGCGTGCGCGTGGCAGGCGTCGCAGTCGCCGGTGCAGCCGACAATGGGCGTCGGGTCGATGCCCTGGCGGCGGTAGTAGTCGGCGAGAGCCGATTTGATCGCCTCTTCGGCGAGGACGGAGCAGTGGATCTTTGCCGGCGGCAGGCCTTCGAGCGCTTCGACGACGGCGGAGTTCGTCAGCTTGAGCGCTTCGCTGATCGGTTTGCCCTTGACCATCTCGGTCGCCATCGACGAGGTCGCAACGGCCGCACCGCAGCCGAACGTCTGGAACTTGACGTCTTCGATGATGTCGTTTTCGATCTTCATGTAGATTTTCATGATATCGCCGCATTTCATGTTGCCGACCTGGCCAACGGCGTTGGCATCTTTCAGTTCACCCACGTTGCGCGGGTTGGCGAAGTGGTCCATCACTTTTTCGGTATACATAAATTGGTTCCTTCTTTCGTTACTCAGTTATTCCAAACCGGGCTCATCATGCGCAGGCGCTCGACGATACCGGGGAGGGTGGATGCGATCTTTTCAACGTCTTCTTCGGTCGAGTAGCGGCCGAGCGAAAGGCGCAGCGAGCCGTGGGCGACCTCGTGCTTCATGCCCAGCGCGATCAGCACGTGCGAGGGGTCGAGCGAGCCGGTCGAGCAGGCCGAACCGGTCGAGGCGGCGATCTTATTCAGATCGAGCAGCAAAACCATCGATTCGCCCTCGATGCCTTCGACGGTGACGCTGACGATGCCGGGCAGGCGGTGGGTCAGGCTGCCGGTGGCGGAGGTGGCCGGGATCTTGAGGATCTCGCCCATCAGCTTATCGCGCAGGGCGCTCAGGCGGGCGGCTTCTTCGGCCATGTGCTCGTGCGCGTAGGAGAGCGCGGTGGCCATGCCGACGATGCCGGCGATATTTTCCGTACCGCTGCGGCGATTGCGTTCCTGGCCGCCGCCTTCGATCAGACGGCGCACCTTCGAGCCGCGGCGGATGTAGAGGAAGCCGACACCGCGCGGGCCGTTGAATTTGTGCGCGCTGGCCGAGAGCATATCAATGTTCATCGCCTTGACGTCGATTTCGATGTGGCCGACGGCTTGTACGGCGTCGGTGTGGAAGAGGATCTTGCGTTCGCGGCAGATCTTGCCGATCTCGGCGATGGGTTCGATCGTGCCGACCTCGTTGTTGGCGGCCATTACGGTCACCAGCGTGGTCTCCGGCGTGATCGCCGCTTCCAGCGCGGCCGGATCGACGCGGCCTTCGCTGTCGACGGGCAGGTAGGTGACGGTAAAGCCCTCTTTTTCGAGGCGTTTGGCCGTGTGCAGCACGGCGTGGTGCTCGATTTGGGTAGTGATGATGTGCTTGCCGCGGGCGGCGTTTTCGTAGGCCGCGCCGAGGATGGCGTGGTTGTCCGATTCGGTGCCGCCGCTGGTGAAGATGATCTCGTCGGGTTCGGCGTTGATGATCTTCGCGATCGTGGCTCTGGCGTTGGCAAGGGCCTCACGCGGGGCGGAGGCAAAGGAGTAGATCGACGACGGGTTGCCGTAGAGCTCTCCAAAATACGGCATCATTGCCGCAACCGCTTCGTCGCAGACTCTCGTAGTCGCGGCGTTGTCGGCATAAACATATCCGTTTTTGTCCATTGTGATTACCTTTCTGAAATTTAGATTGCTGTATGTAAAATGCAGATTTTGCATCTTTTTGGCGTAGTTTGTGTGGTTTTACGGGTAAAACGTGAATCTCCCCTACAACCGTGGATTTATAACGGGTGGGATAACCTTCCCTTGCGGCGATGGGTTCTACTGCTTCCAAGGCTCCCTTGTGTAAAGGGAGCTGGCGCGAAGCGCCTGAGGGATTGTTTATCGTGGGTGGAGAAACCTTGCCGCGCGGCAACCGGTTCGTACGGGCGATTCGTGAATCGCCCCTACGGAGGTTGGGTGACGGGTCGGTCAAAACCAACCGCGCGGCGACCGGTTCGTGCGGGAGGGCACAGAGGCCCTCCCCTACAACCGTGGATTCGTAACAGGTGGAGAAATCTTGCCGCGCAGCAACCGGAATGACGGAACGGCACACAGGCCGTTCCCTACTGTTTACCGCTGGGCGGCGGTGGCTGCGACGGCGAGCTCGTCGCAGCGGTTATTGTACGGGTTTTGCGCGTGGCCCTTGACCCAAACGAAGGTCACGTCGTGCGTTTCGCAGAGGCCGAGGAGCGTTTCCCAAAGGTCCGGATTGAGCGCCTTTTCCTTTTTGTTGCGCATCCAGCCGTTGGCGCGCCATTTTTTCGCCCAGCCTTGATTGATCGCGTTCACGACGTATTGCGAATCGGTGTAGAGCGTGACGTCGCACGGTTCTTTTAAGGCGGAAAGCCCGCGGATGACGCCGGTGAGCTCCATCCGGTTGTTCGTCGTCTGTTTTTCGCCGCCGCTGAGCTCGCGCTTTAAGCTGCCGTACATCAGAATAACACCGTAGCCGCCCGGCCCGGGATTTCCCGAGCAGGCGCCGTCGGTATAGATATCAACGTGTTTTCTCATCGTGTTTTCCTCGCGGAGACTGCGGTTTTCCATAGAATACTGACAGTTTCCACATAGTTTTCCACATCTCACAAGATGTCGAAATTTGTTTTATTCTTCGCTTTCTGCGCTAATTTCGGCAGATTCGGTTGCATTTTCGACCGACTCAACGGAATCATCGGAAAAAACTTCCTCGTTTTCCTCATTAGCTTCCTTGGGTGCCGAGGCGATGCCGATGACCTTTTCGCCCTCGCCGGTGCGCATGACGATGACGCCCTGCGAGCTGCGGCCGCAGATGCGGATCGAGTCGAGCTCGGTTCGGATCATCGTGCCTTCGCTGGTGACGAGGAAGATGTCGCCTTCGCTGCCGCAGACCATCAGGCCGGCGACGTCGCCGGTCTTATCGGTGACCTGGTGCATGACGACGCCCTTGCCGCCGCGGTTGTGGATCGGGAATTTTTCGACTTCGGAGAGCTTGCCATAGCCGGATTCGGTGATCGTCAGCACGTAGCTGGTCGGATCAACGACCGCCGCGCCGATGACCTCGTCGTCGTCTTCCAGGCGGATGCCGATCACGCCGGCAGCCGTACGGCCCATCGGACGCACGCCGTCTTCTCTGAATCGAACGGCCTGACCCTTTTTGGTGCCGAGCAGCACTTCGTCGCTGCCGTTGGTCGGCAGAACGGCGATCAGCTGGTCGTCGTCGTTGAGCGAGAGCACGCGCAGACCGGACTTGCGGAACGAGCGGATCTCTTCGAGCGAGAGGCGCTTGACCGTGCCCTTCTTCGTGACCATGAACATGAACGAATCTTCTTCGTTGTCGGCGCGGACGTGCAGCATCGTCGTCACGCGCTCGCCGTTATCGAGCTGCAGGAGATTGACGATGTTCATGCCCTTGGCCGTTCTACCCGCTTCGGGGATCTGGTAGCCCTTCATGCGGAAGACGCGGCCGGCGTCGGTGAAGAAGAGGATGTAATCGTGCGTGCCGGCGACGAAGAGCGTATCGGCGACGTCCTCTTCGCGGATCGTCATGCCCGAAACACCGCGGCCGCCGCGGCGCTGCGTGCGGTAGGTATCGGCGGGGATGCGCTTGATGTAGCCGAGCTTCGTCAGCGTGAAGACGCAGGTTTCTTCTTCGATCAGGTCTTCGATATCGATATCGTTGTCGACCGGGGCGATCTCGGTGCGGCGTTCGTCGTTGAACTTGCGCTTGATCTCCAGCAGTTCTTCTTTGATGACTTCGCTGACTTTCGCTTCGCTGCCGAGGATCTCGCTGCAGTTTTTCACGATCGCCATTTTTTCTTCGAGTTCTTTCTCGATCTTGTCAACACCCAATCCGGTGAGCTGGCCGAGCGTCATGCTGACGATGGCGGTCGCCTGTTCTTCGGTGAGGCCGGTGGTGTTGTCGGCAAGCTCGTCGTAGGCTTCGCCGCGTTTTAAGAGGTTGGCGACTTCTTCGCCCGAGAAGCGCGCCATCAAGGCCGCCTTCGCATCGGCGACGGAATTGGACGCGCGAATGATGCGCACGACTTCGTCGATGTGATCGACGGCGATGCGCAGACCCTTCAGGATGTGGGCGCGGTCGAGCGCCTTTTTGAGGTCGTACTTCGTGCGGCGGAGGATAACTTCCTTCTGATGGCCGAGGTAGTAGTAGAGCGAATCCTTGAGCGTGAGGATCTTGGGGGTATTATCGACGATCGCGAGCATATTGACCGCGAAGGTATCCTGCAGGCGGGTATACTGGAAGAGCTGATTTAAAACGACGTTGGCATTCGCCGACTTCGAAAGCTCGATGACAACGCGCATGCCGAGGCGGTTGGATTCATCGCGGATGGCGGTGATGCCCTCGACGCGCTTTTCCTTGACCAGATCGCCGATCGATTCGCAGAGCTTGGCCTTATTGACCATGTAGGGGATCTCGGTGACGATAATGCGGCTCTTGCCGTTGGGATCCTCTTCGATCTCGGTGCGGGCGCGCACCTTGATGTGGGCGCGGCCGGTGGCGTAGGCTTCGCGGATCGCCGATTTGCCGAGGATGATGCCGCCGGTCGGGAAATCCGGCCCTTTGATGTGCTGCATCAGGTCGTCCATCGTCGCATCGGGGTTTTCGAGCAGGCAAATTGCGCCGTCAACGACCTCACCGAGGTTGTGCGGCGGGATATTCGTGGCGTAGCCGACGGCGATACCGACCGAACCGTTGACGAGCATATTGGGGAAGCGCGACGGCAAAACGGTCGGCTCTTTCAAGCGGCCGTCGAAGTTGGGCATGTAGTCAACGGTTTCTTTGTCGATGTCTCGGAGCATTTCTAAGCTCAGCTTTTTGAGCTTTGCTTCGGTGTAACGGTAGGCTGCCGGCGGGTCGCCGTCGACCGAACCGAAGTTGCCGTGGCCGTCGACGAGCGGATAGCGGAGCGAGAAATCCTGCGCCAAACGCACCATCGCGTCGTAAACGGAAGCGTCACCGTGCGGATGGTAGCGGCCGAGCACGTCACCAACGGCGGTAACCGACTTGCGGTAGGCTTTGTCGGGCGTGAGGCCGGTATCGTACATCGTGTAGAGGATGCGGCGCTGAACAGGCTTCAGGCCGTCGCGGGCGTCCGGCAGCGCGCGGCTGACGATAACGCTGACGGCGTATTCCATAAACGACTTCTTAACTTCTTTTTCGATGTCGATATCTATGATCTTCTGATTTTCAAAATCAAATTCCATTTGTTCCTGTGTTCCTTTCATGTACAGCGTTCCTGTACATTATGGTGTTTACACGTAGTCGATGTTCTCCACGTACTTCGCGTTGGCTTCGATGTAATCTCTGCGCGGACCGACCTCGTCGCCCATCAGCATCGTAAACATCTGGTCGGCGACGACGGCATCATTGAGCTCGACGCGCAATAGCGTTCTGTGCGCGGGGTCCATCGTCGTTTCCCAAAGCTGTTCGGCGTCCATCTCACCGAGACCCTTGTAGCGCTGGACCGCGTCATCGGGGACCGGGCCGACTTCTTTTAAGATATCGTTGAATTCCTGTTCGGAATAAGCGTAGCGGATCTGCTTGCCCTTCGTCACCTTGTAAAGCGGCGGCTGGGCGATGTAGATGTAGCCGTTTTCGATCGCCGGGCGCATAAAGCGGTAGAAGAAGGTCAGAAGCAGGCAGCGGATATGCATACCGTCGACGTCGGCATCGGCCATGATGATGATCTTATGGTAGCGGAGCTTGGAGACGTCGAATTCGCTACCGATCCCGGCGCCGAGCGCCTGAATGACCGGCGAGAGCTTGTCGTTGCCGTAGATCTTGTCGACGCGCGCCTTCTCGACGTTGAGCATCTTACCCCAAAGCGCCAAGATCGCTTGGTATTTCGAATCGCGGCCCTGCTTGGCGCTGCCGGCAGCCGAGTCGCCCTCGACGATGTAGAGCTCGGTCTTTGCCGGATCGCGCTCCTGGCAGTCAGCCAGCTTACCCGGCAGGTTGCCAGATTCCAGAACCGACTTGCGGCGCGTGTTTTCTCTCGCTTTTCTCGCGGCCTCTCTCGCGCGGGACGCATCGACGGCTTTCGAGAGGATCGCCTTGGAAACCGACGGATTTTCTTCCAAAAACGCCGCCAATTTATCGGAAATGATGCCTTCGACGAGCGTACGGATCTCGGCGTTGCCGAGCTTGGTCTTCGTCTGGCCTTCAAACTGCGCTTCGGTCAGCTTGACCGAAATGATCGCCGAAAGACCTTCGCGGACGTCCTCGCCCATGAGGTTTTTATCGTCGGCTTTCAGGTAATTACGCTTGCGGGCGTAGTCGTTAATGACCTTCGTCAGCGCGTTTTTGAAGCCGAGCTCGTGCATGCCGCCTTCACCCGTGCGGATGTTGTTGGCAAACGAGAGGATATTTTCGTTGTAGGTCGCGTTATACTGCAGTGCGATCTCGGCAAACGAGGAGTCCTTCATGCCCGAAACGTAGATGATCTCCGGGTGCAGGACTTCTTTGCCCTTATTTAAAAATTCGACGAACGAAGAGATGCCGCCTTCGTAGAAAAGATCGTCCTCTCTTCTCTCTTCGCCGCGTTCGTCCGCGAGAACGATGCGCACGCCGCGGTTCAAAAACGCCTGTTCTCTGAGGCGGATGAGCAGCGTATCGTACTCGAAAACGGTCTCATCAAAGATCTCGCCGTCGGGCTTGAAGGTAACCTTCGTGCCGCGGGTCTCGCGTTCGCCGATCTTTTTCAGCGGGAAGCACGGCGTGCCGCGCTCGTAGCGCTGCATCATGATATCCTGGCCGTTGCAGTTGGTCTCAACCTCCAGCCACTCCGACAGCGCGTTGACGACGCTGGCGCCGACGCCGTGGAGACCGCCGGCAACCTTATAAGCCCCGCCGCCGAACTTACCGCCGGCGTGGAGCACCGTATAAACGACCTCAACGGTCGAGATGTGCAGTTTTTCGTTCATACCCGTGGGGATGCCGTGGCCGTTGTCGGTGACGCAGATGATGTCGCCGGGCAGGATCGTCACGGTAATGGTGTCGCAGCGGCCGGCCAGCGCTTCGTCGATCGCGTTGTCCACGATCTCGTAAACGAGGTGGTGCAGGCCCCTCAGCGACGTCGTACCGATGTACATACCCGGGCGTTTGCGGACGGCTTCCAGTCCCTCAAGCACCTGAATTTGCGATTCGTCGTATTGTTCGATTCGGTTCTGTTCACTCATGATGGCTGTTACTCCCAAAACACATATACAAATTGAAAATGGAAAGTTGAAAATGAACTCTTTTTTCCGTTTTCAATTGTTTTTTACTGATTCCTCTGAATTTTCAATTTTCAATTCTCAATTTTCAATTTGCTTCCTACCTGTTCGTTTTTCGATCGTCTGCGACGAAACGGTCGAGATATAAACGGTCGGATCTTCGCGGCTGCCGCAGACGATAAACGATTTCGGCAGCTCTTCGCTGATATTAATCAGGCGCTTTTCTTTTTCGGCGGTATTCAGAAATTTGCGGGTCGAGGCGGCGGTGGTGGTGTTGTCCATGTCAAACACACCGATGACCTCGCGGCTTTTTACGACCGTATCGGCGCCGAGATGCAGATACATAAGATTCCTCCGGAGAAAGTTTCGTTGGGTACCGGGAACGCTGACCCGTTTATTCCATCTCTCTCGTTTCCGTGACCTTGCCGTTTTCGATCGTAAACAGCCGCCCGGCGAGCATTTCGGCGTAGCGGTCGATCGTACAGCTGGAGATGATCACCTGGCCGCGGCCGATCTTGTTCAAAACGAAATTCTGCCGGTCGCCGTCGAGCTCACTCAAAACGTCGTCTAAAAGCAGGATCGGGTATTCGCCGGTGTCACGCTGGGCGATATCGCGCTCCGCAAGCTTCAGCGAGAGCACGGCCGTGCGGATCTGCCCCTGCGAGGCAAAGCTCCGCGCCGACGCACCGTTGATGTCGACCAAAAAATCGTCTTTGTGCGGCCCCGAAAGGCACGATTTTGCGGCGATCTCGGCGTGATAATGGCTTTCGCAATGCGCGCGGATCAGGTTTGCGAGCGTATCGACATCGGTGGCCGGGTCTTCGATATTGGAAAGGGTCTTGTAGCAAAGCGACATTTGGTCGCGCCCGCCGCTGATCGCCTGTGCGTTGGCGGCGGCGTACCGCGCGAGCTTTTCGAGGTAAGCCCGGCGGTAGTGGATCAGATGCGCCCCGTGAAAGGCGATCTTTTCGTTATAGGCCGGCAGCATCGCCGCGTAGGACGGTTTTTCGTCGAGCGATTTTAGTAACTTGCCCTTTTGCTCGATCACGCGGTTGTACTCGACCAGGTGCATCAGATAATTCGGCCGCAGCTGCGAGAGGGCGATGTCGACCATTCTCCGCCGCTTGACCGCCGCGTCCTTGATCAGGTTCAAATCGTCCGGTGCGAAGAGAACGGTGCGGGCCGTGCCGATAAAATCGGCGGCTTTTTTCTGCGAAACGCCGTTTTTGACGATTTTTTTGCGGCTGTCGAGCGGAATCGTCACCGAAAGTGTCTGCGGGCGTTCGACCGTTTCGAGCGTGGCATCGATCCTGGCGGCCACGCATCCGCGGCGGATCAGCTCACGGTCGCGGACCGGGCGGATCGGCCGCAGCGCCGAGAGGTAGAAAACGCTTTCGATGAGGTTCGTTTTGCCCATCGCGTTGTTGCCGGCGATGATATTGACCGACGGATGAAGCTGGATCGATTCGTCGGCGAAATTGCGGTAATTAGACAGTCGGAGAGCCGAAATGTTCATGTTTATCCGGCGATCACGGCGTATTCGCCGCGTTCAAAGATCACCTTGTCGCCCGGGCGCAGCTTTTTGCCGCGCATCGTGCAGACCTCGCCGTTGACGAAAACCATGCCCTCGGCGATCGCGATCTTCGCTTCGCCGCCGGTAACAACGGCGCCGCAGAGCTTCAAAAAGGAATCCAGGCGGATAAATTCGGTAGTGATGGCAATTTCCATAGCGCTTCTCCTTAGCCGAGGCGAACCGGGGCGATGATGTAGCGGTAGGCGTTCCCCTCGAGCGGGGCTATCACAAACGGCGAAGACGCCGAGTTGAAGCAGAGCAGAATCTTTTCGTCGTCGATGACGTGCAGCGCATCGGAGACGAATTTGTTAGAGAGGCCGATCTCGATCGGTTCACATTCGCCCTCGTAGCGGCATTCGTCGTAGCCGGTGACGCGCGAGGAGACGTAATTGAAGCGGATCACGCCGTCTTCAAAGCTGCAGCGGATCGAGTTTTTCACGCGGTCGGAGTTTTTTACGTCCATACGCGCAACACTTTCGGCAAACGCGTCGCGTTCAACGGTCACTTTTCCGGCGTTCTGGAAGGTGAGGAAGTGTTCGTATTTGATAAACTGGCCTTCGAGAAGGCGGGTCACTAAGGTCGCGTTGTCGGAAACGATTGTCATATGCTTTCTCGTCAGGCGGATCTCGGCCATCGTATCGTCGCGTTTCAAAAGTTTTTCGATCTCTCGAAGCGCCGGCGACGGAACGATGAAGCGGAAGGGCGTCTCCAGACCGGCGGTGCTGATGAGTTCTTCGCGGATCGCGAGGCGGTTGCTGTCGGAAGCGACGACGCGCAGCGTATTTTCGGTGACGTCAAACAGTGCGCCGGTGAGAACGGGTTTCGTATCGAGGATCGAGACCGAAAAGACGGTCTGGTTGATCATCGAACGCAAAACGTCGCTCTTGAGCGAAAGGGCCTGGCCTTCTTCGACGACCGGAAGTTCCGGGAATTCGTCGGCGGGCATGGCAATCAGCGCAAAGCGGGCGATGCCGCAGCGGACGGAGATCTTGTAATCTTCGTCGACCTCGATGAAGACCATGTCGTTGGGGAGCTTGGCCACGATATCGGAGAACATTGCGGCGTTAAAAACGGCGATACCGGTTTCGGTGACGGTGGCATCGACCGTGCAGATGATGCCGAGTTCCAGGTTAAAGCCGGTGATCTTGAGCGTTTCATCGGCGTTGATCAGCAAGCCTTCCAGTGCAGGGATCGTACTTTTAGAAGCGACGGCGCGGCCGGCGGCGTTGATGGCCTCCTGGAGCGCTTGTTTGGTGCAGTGAAATTTCATGTATAACACCTCGAAGTAAGTGATAAGTGGTAAATGATAGGTGATAAGTTAAGGATGGGTTTTTTGGCTTCGCACAAAAAACCTCCATATATTTTGCGAAGAGAGAATCTCAGTGGAGATCGGCGAAGTCGGGGCCCCCGCAAAGCTTTGCTTTGTGGGGTACTCTTTTAGTATATTTTATTTGTCGTCGTAGTAGGGGCTGTCGGAAATGTGGAAGTCGGCGAAATCCCTTAGAAGAATGGGTGAAAAGGCGTCCTTGCGGGGGTGTGGAAAAATTTGGTGGTTTTCGTCGGTTTCCATGTGGGGATTGGAGCAGTATGAAGGATGTGGAAAACTTTGTGTGGAATGTGGAGAATTATGTGGAAGGCTCGATCTCCGAAAGGTTGCTCATCAGGTCCTTGACGATGTTGGCGATTTCGGGGTTGTCGCGCATTTCGTTCTTGATCTTGTTGATCGAGCTGATAACTGTTGTGTAGTGCTGGCCGCCGAATTGCGTGCCGATTTCCTTGAGCGAAAGGTCGGTCAGCTGCTGCAGAATGTAACAGGCGATCTGCCGCGGGACGACGATGTCCTTCGATTGGTTCTTAACCTTGATGCGGTCGGGCTTGATGTTGTAGTACTTGCAGACCTCTTCGATGATCAGCGACGGCGTGGGCTTCGAGCCGGTGCCGATCAGAATGTCCTTGATCGAACGGCGGACGGTGTCCATCGTGATCTCGCCGCCTTCCAGATCGTGGTCGGCTTTGAGGTGGTTCAAGATACCTTCCAGCTGGCGGACGTTGGCGGTCGCGTTGGTGGCGATGTATTTTAAGAGGGTATCGGGGACGTCGAGGTCGATGTTGATGCACTTCTGCTTCAAAATGGCGATCTTCGTCTCGTAGTCCGGCGGCTGAATGTCGGCGAGGAGGCCCATTTCAAAGCGGGACTGGATGCGCTTGTCGAGCGTGTACATTTCGCGCGGCGGACGGTCGGAGGTGAGCACGATCTGCTTGTGCGCGTCGTAAAGCGTATTGAAGGTGTTGAAGAATTCGTTTTGCGTCTGCTCCTTGCCGGCGATGAACTGAATATCGTCGATCAGCAAAACGTCGACCATATTGTACTTGTTGCGGAATTCCTCCATGCTGCCGTTCTGGATGGCGGCAATGACTTCGTTGGTGAAGTCTTCGCAGCGGAGATAGAGGATCCGGAAGTGCGGGCGGTCGCGCTGGATCGAGCTGGCGATGGCGCGCATCAGGTGCGTTTTGCCCAGTCCGCTGCCGCCGTAGATGAAGAGCGGGTTATAAACGTGGGCGGGCTTTTTGGAAACGGCGATGGCCGCGGCGTGGGCAAAGCGGTTTGAAGCGCCGACGATAAAGTCGTCGAAGGTGTATTTCGGGGCGTGCGGCGCGTTGGCGGCGGTGTTGGCGCCGCTGTCGAGTCCCGGGATTGGTTCGTCGGCGTCGAGCACAATCAGATCCATCTCTGCCGAGAAGATCTGTTCGAGCGTTTTTTTGACGAGATCGCCAAAGCGCGAGGTGATGATCTCTTTTTTGTAGGGCGTCGTCGTGCGGATGATGAAACAGTCACGGCGGAGCTCAACGGCGGTCGCATCGGAAAACCAGATGTCGATCGTCATTTTCTGGATGTCTTTTTCGAGAAGCGCGAGCAAACTTCTCAAAACGTCGTCGGCGGAATGCATGCAATATCTCCTTTTCGTTTCTGCCTGCGGCAGGACCGATACACACTTTTTTTCTACTATATATTATACCCGATTTTTGCACGTTTTGCAAGGGCTGAAAACGCTCGATTTTGCGCGGCCAAAAAAGTGCACAAAAACTCCTTTCCTTAGGGCGGCAAGCGATATCGGCGTTTTGCGAGAGGGCGAAAGAGAAAAAGGTGAGAAAAAGATGAGAGAATGTTGAAATCTATGTGGAAATCGTGGATACCCCTGTGGAAAACCGCTTGTCCGCCGCGAAAAGCGCGGAAAATTTTGGCAGGGAAACAAAATTTCGCAAAAATCTATTGACAGATGGGGATAAAATAGTATATAATTATACTCTACGCGAATGTCCGCAAAAATGGTACAAGCGAGGTGAACGAAATGCTCAGAACTTATCAGCCCAAGAAGCGCCAGAGAAGCAAGGAAGCCGGCTTCCGCAAGAGAATGAGCACGACCAACGGCCGCAAGGTGCTGGCTCGTCGTCGTGCGAAAGGCCGTGCCAGACTGACGCACTAGAATCAACTGCGCCGCTCGTACATAATCCGTTTGGGGCCCGCGGAAGGACCGCGGGGGTGCCCTCTGTTTTTTGTGTACAAAAATTCGGCGCCCAATGGCCCTGAAAGGGGTGAACGGCGGATGCGGTTTACCGTATCGCTGACTGAAAACAGGGTATTTCAAAGGTTATACAACAAGGGAAAGCGAGCCGTTTCGCCGTCGCTTGCGCTGTACTACCGGCGCACCGGCAAAAAGACGACGCGGCTCGGTCTGACAGTAGGAACAAAGCTCGGCTCCGCTGTGGTGCGCAACCGCATCAAACGGAAGCTGCGTGAGATCTACCGGCTCGAGGAGCCGCAGCTGAAATGCGGCTACGACCTCGTCATCGTTGCCCGCACGCGTGCGCGCAGCGCCGATTATCGAACGCTGGAACGAGAGCTGAAGCGGCTGTTTGAAGCAAGCAGTCTGTACGAATCCGGCGAAGGCCGCGTATAGCGGCCGACGTGCGCGGCAGACGGCCTTTTCGGCAGACCGCTTCTTTGTCATATGCGTCTTTGCCCGGCAAAAAAGCAGCGGAAAATGTTTGTTTTTGAAAAATAATGGCGTTTTCCGCGTGTTTTGTTGCCCGTTTGATGGGAGGTTTGCGGCATGAAGAGATTTTTGCTGGCTATGATCCGCTTCTATCGGAAGCACGTTTCGCCCGCCAAAAAACCATGCTGCCGTTTTATTCCCACCTGCTCGGCCTATGCGGTCGAAGCCATCGAAAAATACGGCGCGTGCAAAGGCGGCTGGCTCGCACTCAAGCGACTGTGCAGATGTCACCCGTTTCATCCGGGGGGATACGACCCGGTGCCTTAAGCCCTGCAAAATTTAGGGAGGAAATGCATGAATATCCCGATCGTAACCGATGTGTTTGCCATGATCATGAAGCTGATCATGGAAGTGATCAGCAACAATTTCGGTATCGCCATTATTCTGTTTACGGTCATCACCAAGATCCTGCTCTTTCCGCTGCAGCTCAAATCGAAAAAGGGCATGATCGATCAGCAGCGCATCGCTCCGCAGCTGGCGGCGCTGGAAAAGAAATACCGCAACAACAAGCAGAAATACTCTGAAGAAGTCCAGAAGCTCTATAAAAAAGAAGGCGTGAGCATGATGGGCGGCTGTTTGCCGACCCTCTTGATGCTCGTTGTCATCCTCGGTCTCTACGGCCCGATCTACCGTCCGATCCACTACCTGATGGTCGACAAAAACGCCGATACCGTCGCCGCTCTCTCCAACCAGCTCTCCGTCGACTACGCCAACGGCGCCTACCTCGGCGATACCGGCGAAGATTCGGCGATCGTCAAGGTCAACAAGCAGATCGAAGCCGGCCGCGTCGACGAACTGACGCTTTCGCAGGCCTTGAACGGCAACGTCGAACGCGTGCAGGCGCTCATCGGCGCGCCCGAAGGCTATGCCGGTCTCTTTGAAATCGATTTCAATTTCTTCGGCCTCAACCTCGGCATCCAGCCGAGCTACAGCCCGTTTAACATCCAGGCGCTGCTGCCGATCATTTCGGCGATCACCGCCTACCTAATGAGCATGCTCACGCAGAAGCTCAACGCGGCCTCGGTCAATAACTCCGCTGCTGCGCAGGCAGCCAACACGTCGAAGATGATGCTCTACTTCATGCCGATCATGTCGCTGGTCATCGGCTTCACGCTGCCGGCCGGTCTGACGCTGTACTGGATCGTCAACAACATCCTTTCGGCCATTCAGGAACCGATCCTGATGATAATCGCCAAGAAGAAGTACGGCGGCAATATGCCCGCGGTCGAAGAAAAGGGCAAGAAAAAGGCCAAGCCCGTGATCGAAACGACCGGTGAAGAAGTTAAGACCGTCGAAGCGGTTGAAACGGTCGAAGAGGAAGCCGAGGAAGAAACGAAAGAATCCGACGACGATTCGATCCTCGACAACGACGACGAATAAAGAGGAAGAAAACGAATGAATAAATATATAGACGTGGAGGGCAGCGCGAAGAACATCAACGACGCGCTGGAAAAGGCGGTCGCCGCTGCGCTGGAGAAGCTTGGCAGATCGCGCGAGGAGATCACCTACGAGCTGATCGACCAGAAAAAAGGCGGTCTGTTCGGACTGGGCGAAAAAACGGCGAAGGTGCGCGTTTTCTACGAAGAAGGCGCTGCCTACAAAACCGAAGAATTCCTCAAAGGCCTGTTTGAACGCATGAACGTCGCGGCGACGATGCAGATCGCCGAAGAAGACGAACGCATCAACGTCACGCTCGAAGGCGACGATATGGGCATCATCATCGGCCGCCGCGGCGAAACGCTCGACGCGATCCAGTACATCACCGCCCTGGCGATCAACCGCGGCGAAGAAAAGTACACCAAGGTCTCGATCAACTCCGAGAACTACCGCGAAAAGCGCGAAGATTACCTGAAGCGCATGGCGGAAAAAACCGCCGAACGCGTCAAGCGCTACAACCGCAGCATCGCCCTCGAACCGATGGTCTCGCACGACCGCCGCATGATCCACGCCACGATTCAGGAGATCGAAGGCGTGACGACCTTCTCGACCGGCAGCGAGCCGAACCGCCGTGTTGTCGTTGCCCCCGAAGGCGGCGAAAACAAGGAAGGCGCCCATAAGGGCAACTCCGGCAGCCGTCCGCGCAACGGCTACCGTCCGCGCGGCCACCGTGGCGGCCGTTCGCGCTCGGGCGCTCCCAAGAGCGAAAACGGCGAACAGAAATAACCGAAAAAGGCACGAGATCGAATTGGTCTCGTGCCTTTTGTATGCAGAAAAAGAGGAAGCCCTTGCGGCTTCCTCTTTTCGTTATTCGGCTATATCGGTCAGCGTGCTGTTTTTGAGGGTCTTTTCGTCCAAGGTGACGTTTTTGCAAATGTTCAGCACAACCTGGTTGTATCGGTTACTGGTGAATGTGTTTTCGCGGAAGGTCAGGGTATCCACACAAATGCCAAACAGCGCGCATTGGTTGCCGCGGATAAAGTTATTTTTCGTAACGGAAATATTTTGATGGATATACGAGGGATAGGTTTTGTTTGGATCGTCGTGGCTTGTCGTGATCTGGAGGATACCGGGAGCATATTTGCCGCAATTTTCAAAGGTGTTGTTTTGAATGGTAATATTGGCGGCGGGCGACATCTCATACCAGTATTCCACGTCGGGAGCGAGCAGGATTGCTGCCAACGCGGTATCTTTGAAGGTACAATTCTCGACCAAAACCGTGTCGGTCTGCAGCAAGAAGCCGCGCGCACGGTTGGAGAGCACGGTCACGTTTTGGATGGTGGCCTGCGGGCGCAGCGCATCGTTGGCGATGATGGCGCCTTCGCAGATTCCCGTGGGCAACGCGTCAAAGGTGTATTGATTTTCCTCGACTTTGGTGATCTTTGCGCTGCCGAGAAGTGCGAAGGTGGCGGGATCGTAAAAATCAATGGCGTCTCCTGCTTTTGCCCAAGTCTTGTCAACGGAATACCGCGGGGCGCGGATGGTTGCCGTGGTTCCGTTGATGCTTTCCACCTCGTAGGCCATGTGGTGGATATTGATACAGTCGTCGCCGGGGCGTTCAAAGTGGCAGGAATCGACGGTAAGCGAGCCCTCCAGCGAGGCGATGTGCAAAATATCGGCGTTGAGGCTGAAGAGAGACTTCTCGTTCTCGGGCTTGACGGCAATACCCGTCAAGCTCAGGTCTTTGCATCGGCCGCGCACGATGATACCGCCGTTGAGCGAGTTGTACATGGTCAAAGACTGAAAACTTACGTCGGTGGAAGCCGACAGGTTGATCACGTAATCGTTGCCGGTTGCCAATCGCAGGCTGACGCGCGTACCTTTTTTCACGCGGTCGACGCCGGCGGCATCCAAGCCGTCCACGCGCAGGGTGTTGTCCGAGAGCTTTTCCAGCGGGAAGTTGGCGGTGGCGTATTGTTCCAGAGTTTTGTCGGGCACACCTTCCTCCGTGAAGGTGTTGATTATGGCGGCGTATTCGTCACCGGTAAAATCGGTGGTATCGTCGATCTGCAGCGTCAGGCTGTTGCCCTGTCTTTCGATCACGGTGCCCGAAAGCGAGGTGGGAACGGCGTATCGGAATGTGAAACCTTCGGCCGTAACGGAATGACAATCCTTGATCACCAATGCGCTCGATGAAGCGGTGTTGGGGCGCACGTCTTCGGGGATGGCCGCGTCCGTCAGCTCCCCTTGCCGCGCGACCTGATTGGAAACGTGCGTGCGCACGATGGTGACGTTCGTTCCCAAAAGCGAGATGCTGCGCTTTCCGGTCAGATACATGGGAAAGGCCAGCTCGTATTCGCCCTCGGGAAACAGAACGTCAGAGTGATCCGGCAAAGAGGCCAGCTTGTCCGCTAAAATCAGCGCGTTCTGCATGCCGTAGCCTTGGCCGGGTGTGATGCCCCAGTCGGTGGCAACGTTGATCTGCGTGCGGAGAGCTTCGGGTTGCGTGGTCGCAGACGGCGTGGTAACGGGTGCGGCGGTCGTGGGCGAGGTGGTCGTTTCCGGGCCGGCGGGTGCGGATTGGCAGCCGGCCAGCAGAGTTGTGCACAGAAGTGTCGAAAAAAGGAACGATTGGAATCGTTTCATGTGGTTTCTCCTTTGAAATTGTCATATATTCATTATACTATACGCTATGTTCGTTGTCAATCAATAGAGGATCCGCCCTGCGCTTTGGAGTGGGGGTTCCTTCATTCAGTCCGCGCGATACGCGCTTGCCGGCAATACGGCAAACGAAGGTGGCAGAAACGGGAAGATCTGTTCGAAAAACGAGAAAAGGCGGCCGTTTTCATTGACAAACCCGGTATGCAATGGTATAATCGAAGATGGTATCATTTGCCGCTACGGTACGGAGATGCAGGGAGGAACACTATGCTCGACCCATCTGTTGTTGATCGTTATCTCACAGAAGACAACTTGGTTTTTATTGAAAATGAGTTTCTCCGCCTCGGCGCCAATCTGTCGCTGGGCGGCGCGCTGACCTACCTCGCCGAAAAAGGCCGCAAAAACCTCATCAACAGTTGGGACTGGGGCCGGCAGGTGCAGATGTCCTGCTACAGCGGCCCGGCGCCGTTTCAGCCGGAAGGCACGGAAATGGCCGAATGCTGGAAGTTTATCGGCTGGAATCCGATCCAGTCGGGCGACCACTACGGAAACCGTTCCAAAATTCTTGAATACCACGCGGAGGATACGGAGCTCTACGTCAAGTGCATCCCCATGCATTGGCCGCTGGACAACTATCCCGGCGAGTGCACCTACGAGGTCTGGTATCGGCTGAACGGCCGCAGCGTCGACGTCACCGCCAAAATCAACAATGCCCGCCCGGATCAAACGTTTTATCCCGCGCGCAACCAGGAACTGCCGGCGGTCTACACCAACGGCGAGTGGTACAAAGCCGTTTCCTACGTCGGCAAAGAGCCGTTCACGGGCGGCGAGCTGACCGAACTGGTCGCAAAAGACGACGGCCTCGGCTGGCCGTGGATCTACTTCTGTCCCACGGAAAACTGGTCGGCACTGGTCGACGACGAAAATTACGGCCTTGGGGTCTATAACGGCATCGTCAACCACGCGGCGATCGGCTTTGCCGGCGTCGAAAACAAGGGCTGGGGCGGCCCGAAAGACGGCCAGACCGGCTACATCGCACCGATCTCGACGGAGATCCTCGACCATAATATCGAGTTTTCCTACGATTATTCGCTGATCGTCGGCTCGGTGGACGTCATCCGCCAAACCGTTTATGGAAAGGACAAAGCGGCCGACCGCCGCCACTACGATTTTTCCAAGGGGCGCGATCACTTTTATTATCAAGACATCACCGACCAAGGCTATCCCACCGGTGGTTGCCTCGCGTTCGATTTTTCCGCGGGTGCGGAGTGGAAGAGCCCGGCAGTTTTTATCGGCAAGGGCGAAAACAGAGCGCTGAAGCTTGAGCTCGCGTTTGACGGCGAGATCACCGGCGAGGTCGTTTGCCAACTCTACGAGGGCATCGACGAAAAGCATTGGCATAAGCTCCGCCCGTTTGCCGTTCCGTTTGCGCTCTCCGCAAGCGGCGAACGCGCCGCACACCGGATCGATCTGTCCGCCGTGCCCGATGCGATGGTCGGATTTTCGATCCGTTTCGGCTGCGAAGGCCATCTGAAGGCGTATTCGCTGACGATCGTGTGATTTTTGCCGCCGGAACCATACGCGCCGCCGTAGGGGCGATTCACGAATCGCCCGAAACGTACCGATTGCCGAAAGGGAAGGTGGTTCCACCCGCGAAAACGGCGGGAGCAAGCCTCCCCCCGCCCTACGGCTAACGGTAACCATGCGACAATACCAAACGGCCGCCGTAGGGGACGGGTCTCCCGTCCCGAAACGTTTCCCCTTGCCGCAAGATCCGAACACTCCACCCGCAAAGAACGAAACTGGTGATAACTATGGAACACAGACAAACAACCGATACCGCGCGCGAACGCGTGCTGATCGCCGGATTTCATGCCGGCTCGCGTGAGCTTGGGCTGGAATCGACCGACGAAACACTCGACGAGCTCGAAGCGCTGATTTCTACCGCCGGCGGCGACGTCGTTTTGCGCACGATCCAGAACCGCGCCGCGCCCGAACCGGCAACGCTGTTCGGCGAGGGCAAATGCGAAGAGATCCGCGAGGCCGTCGAGGCGAATGATATCGACCTCGTCGTCTTCGATAACGACCTCTCGCCGATCCAAATGAAAAACCTGGAGGATCGCCTCAACTGCCCGATCCTCGACCGCACGGGCGTCATCCTCGATATCTTCGCCTCGCGCGCGTCCACCGCCGAAGGCAAGCTGCAGGTCGCGCTCGCGCAGTACAAATACCTGCTGCCGCGCCTGGCCGGTCAGGGGCGCAACCTCTCGCGCCAGACCGCATCCGGCGGCAAAAGCCCGATCGGAACGCGCGGCCCCGGCGAGACCAAGCTCGAAACCGACCGCCGCCATATCCGCGAACGCATCACGCGCCTGGAGGCCGAGCTCGAAACCGTGCGGCGCGTGCGCGGCGAGCAGCGCAAAAAGCGCGAAAAAAGCGAGATCCCGCTGGTCGCGCTCGTCGGCTACACCAACGCCGGCAAATCGACCCTCTTAAACGCGCTGACCAACGCCGAAGGCAGCGACGCCGTCCATACGGCCGACCGCCTGTTCGATACGCTCGACCCGACCACGCGCAGCTTAACGCTGCCGGATAAAAGCGAAATTCTGCTGACCGATACGGTCGGCTTTATCAAAAATCTGCCGCACCAGCTGATCTCCGCCTTCCGCGCAACACTCGAAGAGCTGGAGTACGCCGATCTGGTGCTCCACATCGTCGACGCCTCCGACGAAATGCGCGACGAGCAGATGCGCGTCACCGATCAACTCGCCGACGAGCTCTGCGGCTCGGAAGTGCCGCGCATCCGCGTTTATAACAAGTGCGACCGCTGCACGCCCGACCAGCTCGTGGCCGAAACCGCCGATACCGTCTGCATTTCCGCGGTCAAGCGCCGCAATCTGGAAAAACTGATCGAAATGATCCGCACGGCCGTCTCGGCGCGGCGCGTTGACTTCGACTGGAAGCTGCCGTACGCCAAAGCCGGGCTCCTCTCGAAGCTCTATGATACCGCGCGCGTCGACAGCGAGGAGTACGAGGCCGACGGCATTCGCGTGAAGGGCTCGTGCGACCAAAAGCTCTACGGGCAAGTGTGCAAGCTGCTGGGGGTGAACGAATGAGCGATCCCGTCTATGCCACAAGCGGCGACGGCCGCGCCGAATTCGTCGAAAAAAAATCGCGCTTCATCGGCACGATGAAGCACGTGGAATCCGAGGTCGAGGCCAAGGCATTCGTGGCCGAGATCTCGGCCAAACACCGCGATGCGACCCATAACGTCTACGCCTACGTCCTGCGCGAGCAGAACATCATGCGCTTTTCCGACGACGGCGAACCGCAGGGCACGGCCGGCCGACCGGCACTCGAAGTGCTGACGCGTTCGGGCGTCACCGACTGCGCCGTGGTCGTCACGCGCTATTTCGGCGGCACGCTGCTGGGCGCCAACGGCCTCGTCCGCGCGTATGCCGCGTCGGCCGCACAAGCCTTGGGCGCGGCCGGCATCTACGATATGCTGCCGCGAGCCCAACTGCTCTGCGCCTTCACCTACGCCGATTGGGCGCGGGTCGAACCCGTGATCCGCAAGTACGACGGCGTACAGGTCGGCGAGGTCGAATACGCCGCCGACGTCACCGTGCCGGTTGAACTGTGCCCGGAGGATATCGACGATCTGAAGGGAACCCTGATGGAGCGCACCGCCGGCAGAGCGATCGTTGAGTACGTCGGCGAAAACCTGTGCGCGGTAAAGAGAAATTGAAAATCCTTTTCCTCTTAATTTTCCGTTTTCCATTTTCAATTCTCAATTTCAAATCCTTTTCCTCTTAATTTTCCATTTTTCATTTTCAATTTTCCATTTTCATCCCTTCGGAGGAAAGCTATGTTGACGATCGAACAGATCCGCGCGTATCTTGCGCGCATCGGCGTGGTCGAAGTCGCGTGCGCCGACGATAAAACGCTTGCCGCGCTGCAGTATGCCCATCTGCAGACCGTGCCGTACGAAAATCTCGATATTTTGGCGGGTAAGGCGATCTCGCTGGAGCTCGGCGATATTTTTGAAAAAATCGTCACCCACCACCGCGGCGGCTTCTGCTTCGAGCTGAACCGCCTGTTCGGCGAGCTCTTGCGCGGCCTCGGCTACGAGGTCACCGACTACGTCGCGCGGTATTGGCGCGGCGAAACGTCGATCCCGCTGCGCCGCCACCAGGTTCTGCGCGTGAAAACGTGCGAAAACCATGAATTTCTCTGCGACGTCGGCGTCGGCGCGGTGATCCCGCTGTGGCCCGTGCCGTACGTGGTCGGCGAAGTCTGCGACCAAAACGGCATCTGCTACGCCCTGCGCGAAGATCCGACGTTCGGCAAGGTGCTTACCGAGCTGCATGAGGGGGCTTGGCGCGACGTCTACTCGTTTAACGAGGACGTCCAGCTCCCCTGCGACTTCACCTATCCCTGCTTTTGGTGCGAGCACGCGCCCGATTCGCCCTTCCGCGCAGGCTACATGCTGGCGATTCGTAAGGGTGCCGACCGCCATACCTTCGACGGCCCGGTCTATAAGATCTTCTCCGGCGACGAAGTGATCGCGCGCGAGACCGACGAGGCCGGGCGCAAGGCGATTCTGGCAGAGGTCTTCGGGCTGGCGATCGAGTAAAGGAAAAAACGCATATCCCGCGCCACTCGGTCATACCGTTTTGTAGGAAAACGAAACGGAGGGATCGGTTTGGGCGGGAGAATGATGATTTCGGCGATGGTTTGCGTCGCTTTGGCGGCGATGGCCCACGGGCGCGCTGACCGCGGTCGGCTTGCGGCCGACGCGGGTTTTGTTGCGGCGGGCTCGGCGGCAATCGCGCTGTTCGGCGGGATCTGCGCGGCGAGCTCGGTAGTGTTCTGCGCGGCTGCGGCGGTCTGTACGGCGTGCGGCAGCGCGTGGGGTGTTGTGCTCGCGGTGTTTGCCTCGGCCCATGGCGCGGCCGCACCGTGGGCGACCTTCTTTGGCGGGCTCGCGGGTCTTGCGCTTGCCCGCGGCGCGGTCTGCCTCATGCGGGAACACGAAACGAAAACGGAAAAAATCGTGCGCGCGATCGCAGCCGCCGCGTTTGCGGCGATGGCCGTGTGCACGGCGGGGTAAAGAGCGTATCTCTTGCCGCAAGGTAAGGGCCTCCACCCGCGACAGACAATCCCTCAGGCGCTCCGCGCCAGCTCCCTTTACACAAGGGAGCCTTGGAATCAGTCGTACCCAGCGGCGCGAGGCGAGGTTGTTACACCACACGTCAAACAACCGTCGTAGGGGCGATTCACGAATCGCCCGCACGTACCGTGGGCTGTCTCCCCCACTCAAATTCTGCAACGCTCCGGAGGAACCATGAAACAAAAGATTCGGGAAGCGATCGCCGTTGAGGGCCGCTACGACGCACACGTGGTGCGGGCGGCGGTCGACGCCACGGTGGTCGAACTCGGCGGATTTTCGATCCTAAAAAATAACGCAAAACGCAAAATGCTGGCGACTTTGGCGGCAACGCAAGGTCTGATCGTGCTCACCGACAGCGATTCGGCCGGATTCCTGATCCGCGCAAAGCTCAAGGATGCGCTAAAAACCGGTACGGTGAAAATGGCCTACGTCCCGGCCGTGGCGGGCAAGGAGCGGCGCAAGGAAAAGGGCGGCAAGGAAGGCCTTTTGGGCGTCGAGGGCATGCCGCCCGAGGTGATCCTGCAGGCACTCCGTGAAGCCGGCGCGACACCTTTGAACGAGCCGAAACCGGACGATCCCCCGCCGAAACCGGCGGTCACGCGCGGCGATCTCTACGAGATGGGCTTTTTCGGCCGTGCCGACAGCGCCCGCCGCCGTGCCGATCTGCTCGCCGCTCTCGATCTGCCGCCCCACGTTTCGGTGAGCGCGCTGGTCGATCTGCTGCAAAACCCCGCCTACGCGGAAAAATATCACCGCTATACCGAGGAGGAACACGCATGAATCCGGAAGTTGTGAAACAGTTATTGCTCTTATTCGTCCTGATGGCCATCGGCTTCATCGGCACGAAGATCAAGCTCATCGACAAAGTCGGTTCCGATAAGATCTCCGCGCTGATCTCGCGCGTGACGATGCCGGCGATGTACCTCTCCACCTTCATGGCCCAGCCGTTCTCGACGAGCTCCCTAAAGCGCATCGGCACGCTGTTTGCCATCAGCGCCGGCTACTACGCGCTGGCCACGGCCATCGGCTTCCTCTACGTCAAGGTGACGCGTGCGGACGAAAAGAGCCGCGGCGTTTACCAGTTTATGATGATTTTTTCCAACGCCGCCTACATGGGTTTCCCGGTTTTGCGCGCGGTTTTGGGCGAAGAAGCGATCTTTTTTGCCGCGTTCTATAACCTGCCGTTCAATATCCTCGCCTACTCGCTGGGCATCTGGCTTCTCCACCGCGGCCGCACGGATATGGCCGTCAACAAAAAGGAAATGTTTTTGAATCCGGGCACGCTGAGCGTGGTCGCCGGTGCGCTGATGTTCCTCGTTTCGCCGCTGATCATGGATACGAAGGTCTACGACTGGATCTACCGCGGCGTGCTCTGGAGTGGGCTCGACTGCCTCGGCGATACCACCGTTCCGCTCTCCATGCTCGTCATCGGCTGCGTTCTGGCGACGGTCAAGCTCGACGCCGTTCTGAAAAACTGGCGCGTTTGGGGCGTTTGCGCGGTGCGTCTGCTCGTGCTGCCGCTGATCGTGCTGGGCGTTCTGAAGCTCCTGCCGATCGACTCGCTGACGCTGGGTATCCCCGTTCTGGTCACGGCGATGCCGTGTGCGGTGTTCTGCGTGATTTTAGCGAAGGAATACGGCGGCGACGAAAAAACCGGTTCGATCGGTGTGTTCCTCTCAACTCTCCTCTCCGCCGCAACGATCCCGCTGATCTCCGCATTGCTCTAAAGCTAAAAAATGATCCCGGAAGACTTCGTTTTATCGAAGTCTTCCGGGATTTTTTATGTTTTATTTTTCGCCGACGAGTGCGAGGGCGTTTTTCTCGCAAATTTTTTCCATCAGGTCGGACGGCAGGTCGAGATCAGAAAGGTAGCCGAGGGCTTTGGCGGGGTCGCACCACGGCAAATCGCTGCCGAAGAGCAGATGGTCGCTGCCGTGGGCGAGGATCATGCGCCGGTACTGCGCCGGATCGAGGCTGAACATCTCCGTCAGTGAGAGATCCAACCAAACACGGCGGCCGATGAGCAGCTCTTCCACGTCGTCCCACTGGCGGTTGCCACCGAAGTGCGCGGCGACGAGGTTTAAGTGCGGGTGCTTTTCGAGCACGCGCGCGATCGCCGTGGGCGTGGCGTGGATCTTATCGGGCGAGATGAAGTCCCAACCCGCGTGGGTGATGACGAAAAGGCCGAGCTCGGCGGCGCGGGAAAAGATCGGGTCGAAGCGCGCATCGTCGAGCTCTATGCCCATGTAGTCGGGGTGGATCTTGATGCCTTTGATGCCGGCAGCGTGCAGGCGCGTCAGCTCGGCGTCGATAAAGTCCTCGCTGCTGGTCGGGTTGACCGAGCCGAGGGCGTAAAGGCGCGGGTGCGCGTTGGTGGCGATGGCGAAGTTGTTGACGTTGGTGGTCTGGCGGTCGTTGGTGGCGATGTTGCAGATCACGGCGCGGTCGATCCCGGCGTCGTCGAGTGCGCGGACGGTGTCGGCGGCCGTGCCGTTGGTGTAGGTGGGGATCCCGCCGATCGCCGAGAGCTTGCCGAGGGCGCGTTCGGCGAGGGAATCGGGGAAGCAATGCGTGTGGAAATCGATGATCATGAAAAACCTCCGGGGAAGATGGGATTGTTGGAATGGTATGCGGTTACCGGATTGCGTAGGGCGGGGGTTACCTCACCTCGCGGCGATGCATTCGGGCGATTCGTGAATCGCCCCTACGACGGTTGTTTAACGTGCGTGCCAAACAACCAACCGTGTGCCGGACGTACGCGCGGGAGGCTGATAGCCTCCCCTACGGTGTCTCGGTTTACCGGATTGCGTAGGGCGGGGGTTTACTCCCGCCGTTTGTCGCGGGTGGAAAAACCATACCTCACGGCGCTGTATTCTACGCTCTATTATACCACACTTCCCAATCTTTGCCAATTCTTTACCGAATAAATGAAACTTACGGAAAACGCCGCTAAAACGGCAATTTTCCTGCCGAAAAACAGGATTCTTTCGCCTTTATCACCAAAAAAACGAAAAAAGCGGAGCGAGATTCTATCTTTTCGTCGATTTACAAAAAACAAGGTTTGTGTTATCATATTACGGTGCGCGAAAAGCGCAAAGAACATCGATTTTTCGAGAAAGAAGTTGTGTCCCTCATGGTTACTTTGTTGAACATCTGCGTAGCCCTGATCGCGGGTCTTTTGATGTCCCGTTTGGCGAAGGTCATCAAGCTGCCGGCCGTCACCGGTTATCTCGTCGCCGGTATCCTGATCGGCCCCTACTGCCTCGGCCAGCTCGGCATCGAAGGCTTCGGCTTCACGAGCATGGAATCGGTCAAGTCGCTTGATCTGATGTCGCAGGTCGCGCTCGGCTTTATCGCCTTTGCCATCGGTAACGAATTCCGCCTCTCCCAGCTCAAGCAGACGGGCAAGCAGGCGACGGTCGTTGCCATCGTGCAGGCGGTCATGGCGACGATCCTCGTCGATATCGCGCTGATCGGTCTGCACTTCATCCTCGGCCCCGATAAGCTTCCGATCCCCACGGCGATCACGCTGGGCGCTATCGCCACCGCGACCGCTCCGGCCGCCACGCTGATGGTCGTCCGTCAGTACAAGGCCAAGGGTAAGGTCACCGATATGCTGCTGCCGGTCGTCGCCCTCGACGACGCGGTCGGTCTGGTCGTCTTTGCCATCTCCTTCGGCATCGCCAAAGCGATGACGCAGGGCACCTTCAGCATGATCTCGATCATCCTCGAGCCGATCCTCGAGGTCATTCTCTCGCTTGCGCTCGGTCTGATCATGGGTCTGCTCTTCACCTTCTTTGAAAAGTGGTTCCATTCCAACAGCAAGCGCCTCAGCCTTTCGATCACCTTCGTTATCCTCACGGTTGCCCTGTCGATGCTCAAGTTTGAGGTCGGCGGCGTCCACGTCGGCTTCTCCTCGCTGTTGGTGTGCATGATGCTCGGCTCGGTCTTCTGCAACATCTGTGACTTCTCCGAAGAGCTGATGGAACGCACCGACAAATGGACGGCGCCGCTCTTCGTGCTGTTCTTCGTTCTGAGCGGCGCGGAGCTCGAGCTCAGCGTCTTCTCCGAGTGGACGGTCGTTCTGATCGGCGTTGTCTACATCATCGCCCGTTCGGTCGGTAAGATCTTCGGTGCGTACGTCGGTGCCAAGGGCACGAAATGTGCGCCGACGATCGTCAAGTATCTGGGTATCACGCTGCTGCCGCAGGCCGGCGTTGCGCTCGGTATGTCGCTGACGGCCGCGCAGGTGCTCGGTGCCGAAGGCGCGGTCATCCGCAATGTCGCGCTGTTTGCCGTTCTCATCTACGAACTGGTTGGCCCGCTGCTCACGAAAATCGCCCTCACCAAGGCCGGCGAAATCACGCCGAATCCCACTGATGCCCGCGTCGCCAACGACGACGATGACGACGAATAAAGACCACCCCTCCGGAATTTCCCCAAGAGACATAAAAAGGACGCTGCAGAGAATTCTCTGCAGCGTCCTTTTTGCAGGCACAGGGATGGAGAATGATGAAATCGCACTCGTAGGGAACGGCCTGTGTGCCGTTCCGCATGTATCTATTGCCGCAAGGTGAGGTGCATCCACCCGCGACAAACGGCGGTCGAAGCCCCCGTTCGACGGCCAACCGGTAACCACGCCACCGTAGGGGAGGCTATCAGCCTCCCGCACGAGCCAATCGCTGCGCGGTATGTGTTTCTCCACCCAACCGATGTAGGGGAGGGCCTCCGCGCCCTCCCGGACAAACGATTGCCACGCGGTTTGGATGTTGGCGCACGCATCAAACAACCGCCGTAGGGGCGATTCACGAATCGCCCGGACGTATCCATATCCGCAAGGCCGTAAGGGACGGGTTTCCCGTCCCTCGCAAACCCGTCATCGCGCGATTTCCTCGATCTGTCCGATCTCCACACCGGTATAATAATACGCCAAAATCGCCCGATAGCCGAGCCCGCGCTGCGCGAGCACCTTAGCGCCGTGCTGGCTCAGGCCGACACCGTGGCCATAGCCGACCGTGTCGAAACGGATGCGGTCGGTGCCTTGTGTGATCGTGATTGCAGCACTCCGCAGTCCGCAGAGCGCGCGCAGCTCACCGCCGCTGACGGTCACGCCGCCGACATCCACCGTGCGCAAAAGCCCGCTGACGGCGTAGTCGAACCCGGAAAACCAGTCGAACGCGTTGGGCTCGAGCACAGCCTTGGGGTAACGCGCGAGGAAGGCCGCGCGAAAATCGGCCGCCGCGAACACCGCGCTGTCGGCGTAGCCGGCCAGCTCGGCCTCCTCCGCCGGCGCGGCCACGCTGACAAGGTAGGGCACATTCCCGCCCCAGACGTCGGTGGCACTGTTGGTGTAGGCCGAGGACATCGCGTGGAACACGGCCATGATCGGCTCACCGGCAAAGGTCGCGATCTCGCCGGCCGTCGCCGAAACGGCATCGACGATGCGCGCAGCGTAGTCCCGGCCCGATTCGCCCCAGCTCGCAGCCAGCGTATCGAGGTCGGCGAGTGCGCAGCAATGAGATGGATTGTCGCAGATGACCGCCTCGGGATGGGCGGAAACGGGATGTGCCGCGCGGTAGGCGAGGTAGGTGCGGGCGGCGACGGCCTGCGCCTTGAGCGCTTCGGGCGGAAAGAGCGCGGGCATTTCGGCCGCGACGATGGCAACCACGGCCGCTTCGAGCTCGAGCTCGGTGAGAATCCCGTCGGAAAGCACGGCGATCGTCGTTTGCTGCGGTTCAACCGGTTCGGGCGTGGTCTGCGCGGTGGTTGTCGGCACAGTCGTCGAAACCGGAGGCGCGGCGGTTGTCACGGTTGTGGTTGGTGCAGTCGTTTCCGGCAGTGCGGCTGTCTGCGGCATTCGCCCTGCCAAAACGGCAATGGGCAGTGCGGCGGCTGTCACGAACAGAACGATGGCCAAGAGGATACTTTTTTTCATCGGCTTGTCTCCTTCTTTTGTTTGATCGGTCACTGCATGATATGCCCGCGCGCAAAAAAATATGCGAAAAGGGTGGTTTGCGGATACCATCTTGGCGGCACTTGTGGTATAATATCGGTAGCGGCCGATCGGTGCGCTGAAACCAAAGGATAACGGAGGAATCAACCATGGCGAATACCTGCATTCCGGGCTGCGGCTTCCACCATCTGGCGCTGCGCGTCCGCGATTTCGACAAGAGCTACAAATTCTACACCGAAACGCTCGGCTTCCGCCTTCGCACCTCGTGGGGCGAGGGCGACGGCAAAGTTGCACTACTCGACCTCGGCGACGGCGGCTGCCTGGAGCTGTTTGCCGGCAGAACGACCGAAGAGGCGCAGGGCATTTTCTGGCACGTCGCGCTGAAGGTCGACGATGTCGATGCGGCCTACGAACGCGCAATGGCCGCCGGCTGTGAAGACTACCGTACCCCGCGCGAGGCGCTGCTCGGCGACGGTGACGTCAAGATCGCTGTCCGTCTGGCGTTTGTCCGCGGCTTCGACGGCGAACTGCTCGAGTTCTTCTGCGAAAAATAAGCACATACGCAAAAATCCCGCCAAGAGATCGATCTTGGTGGGATTTTTTATGCCGTTTTACGCCGGTTGGATGACAAATGCCTCAAATTTTCCACATGGTTTTGCTGTAATCGTAATTTGCCATGCCGCTCCCTCCGATTTTTCGCTTCTTTGCCTGCATTATATCATATTTTTTAGGATAGGGCAACAAAAAACGTCCGGCGAATTGGAAGTTGGTGAAAGGTCGGCAACACGCTCTCGCCTCTCCCTTTGGGAGAGGTGCCCCAGTTCGCAAACTGGGGCGGAGAGGGTCTTGATGAAAAAAACAAGCGGAACCATACCCTCTCAGTCAAAAAACGGTTCCTAAGAACCGGTTTTTGACAGCTCCCCCAAAGGGGGAGCCAAGGCCTACGCTGGCGGTATTTCCCTCAAATTCTGATTTGTCGGCCTGATGATGCTTTATAAAAACAGGGGCAGCATTTCGGAAAATGCTGCCCCTGTGCTGTTTCGTGGGGTAATCTCGGGGTCCCCGCAAAGCTCTGCTTTGTGGGGTGAACTCTCGGAGTCCCCGCGAAACTCCGTTTCGTGGGGAAGTCTTTAGTCGGGGATGTTTTCGGTCTTATCGTAGCCGCCGCGCGATTTTTTGAGGATCGTGCACTGCGAGGCGGTGTATTCCGTCGGCGGCTGGTCGGGTGCGCGGTCGAGGCGCACCTTCACACGCTCCTTGAGAAGCGTCGCCTCGGTGACAATACCCTTGCCGTCGGGCGTTTCGACGAGCGAGCCCACCGGCGGTACGCGCTTGGCGAGGTCTTCGTAGGCAGCCTGCTCGTATTTCAAGCAGCACATCAGGCGGCCGCATGCGCCCGAGATCTTCATCGGGTTCAAAGAAAGCGACTGCTCTTTGGCCATTTTGATCGAAACGGGCTGGAACTCGTTCAAAAACGACGAGCAGCAGAACGGACGGCCGCAGATGCCGATGCCGCCGAGCATTTTGGCCTCATCACGCACGCCGATCTGGCGCAGGTCGATGCGCGTGCGGAAAATGCGCGCGAGCTCTTTTAAAAGCTCACGGAAGTCGACGCGCCCGTCGGAGGTGAAGTAGAACATCAGCTTCGAGCCGTCGAAGGTGTACTCTGCGTCCACGAGGTGCATATCGATCTTGTGCTTTTCGATGCATTCGTTGCAGATAATAAAGGCTTCTTTTTCCTTCTTTTTGGTCTGTTCGGCAATGCGCAGATCCTCGTCGGTGGCGATGCGGATCAGGGGTTTCAGGGGCGAGACGATCTCGTTATCCTCCACCATTTTGTTGCCGACGGTGCATTCGCCGAGCTCCAGCCCGCGGGCGGTCTCGACGATGACCATTTGCCCCGCCTCGGCAGTCTTGCCCTGCGGGTCGAAATAATATACTTTTCCGATGTCCTTAAAACGGACGCCGATGATCTCAGTCAAGGGTAGTTCCTCCAATTATTTGAGACGCGCCGTCACCGCCTCGAAGAGCTGCGCGACCGTGGCGGCCAGCAGATTCCCCGGGGTCAAATACAGCGCGGTATCGTCGTAGCACTGCCGCGCGCGCTCGTAGACGGCAAGCAGGCGTTCGGGCGAGAACGCAGCCTTCAGACGCGCAGAAACGGCGGCAAATTGCGGATAGGCCGGCGCAGGGGCGCCGAACCGGGCGGAAAGGGCGTCGCCGAGGATGCCGGCGACAAAGGCGTATATGGCTTCGATCTCGTCGCGCGTGAGCCGTTCGGCGGCAAAATAGGCGTTGTAGAGCGCCGCTTCATCCGTGGCGGCAAGCGCATCGCAGATCGAAACGGCGATTTTTTCGGTTTCGGGCGTTCCCGCCAAAAATTCGATCGCCGCCCCCAGCGATCCGTTGGCCGAAGCGACCGCGAGCCGGACGGCTTCGGGGTCGGTGTTGCCGCGCGCCGTCAAAAGCTCGGTGAGCACGTCGGCCGGCAAGGGTTCGGTGCGCACCTCGGTACAACGGCTGCGCACGGTCTCAAGGAGCGAGGCGGGATCGTTGCAGACGAGGAAGACAGCGCCATAGGCCGGCGGCTCTTCCAGCAGCTTGAGCATGGCGTTCTGCGCTGACGGCGAGAGAAAATCTCCGTCGGCGAAAATGTAGATCTTGCGGGTAGCCTCGTTTGGGCGCACGTAGAGCGATTGGCGGATCTCCCGCACATAGTCTACGCTGTAACCGGTCTTGTTATCCTTGCGGACGGTCAGAACATCGGGGTGGATGTCCTTTTCGACCTTTTTGCAGGCCGTACAGACGCCGCAGGGACGCTCGTGGGCAGAGGTGCAGACGAGTGCCTGCGCGAGGATCTTGGCGGCGGTTTTCTTGCCGGTGCCGGCCGCGCCGCTGATGACGCAGGCATGCAGCGACGATCCCGCTGCGGCCGCCTCAACGAGCTGCCAGACAGCGGGATTGCCGCGGAGCTTCGCGCGGATGCGCTCAGCGATCATACTTTTTCAAAGCGATCGACGTCGAGAACGAAGATGGTCGCACCGCCGACGGTGACCTCGACGGGCATCGCCGGGTACATTTCCATGCCGATCTCGGACATGCTGGGCATGACCTGCTTGCGGCTCTTGGAGTAGCGGTCGATGATCTTGATGACGGTGTTGACCTTATCGTCCGGAACACCGATGAGAACGGTCATATTGCCGACCATCAGGAAGCCGCCGGTCGTCGAGAGCTTGGTCACGAGGAAGCCTTCTTTGGTCAGGTTGTGGACAACGACGTGCGCGTCGTCGTGGTTGATGATGGCGAGAACGAGTTTCATAGAGGTACCCTCCATTTTTTTGGATTATATCGTTTCAGCAGAGCGGATTTCCGCTCCGGCAGAGCACGCGGATGTTTGCGGGGTAGCTGTCGGGGTCGGCGGCGAAGATCGCGCCGATCTCGGCGGTGATCGCTTCGCCCGGGGCGACGAGCGGGATGCCCGGCGGATAGCGGCCGACGGTCTCGGCGGCCACGCGCCCGACGCAGTCTTTCGTCAAAACGGTCTCGCCCGAAGCCATCCACGCTGCTCGCGGCGAGCAGATGCGCGTTGGCGCGGGGAAACAGGCAGCGGAGCGCGGGATCGGGCTGCCGGTCGGCAGCGCGTTTAGTGCGGCGAAAAGCCGTTCGAGGTCGGCAATGCTGTCGGCGGCCGAGAGGATCGCGACGACGTAGTCGGCGTCACTCATTTCCACGGTCACACCGGCTGCGTCCAAGCGCTTGGCGGCGTCGGAACCGGCGAGACCGCACGCAGACGTGCAGACGGTCAGACGGAGCGGGTCGGCAAGGCCGGATGCCGTGATTCGGGCAGAAAGGCGGGGAAACTTGCAGGGATGCGCAGCGAGGGCGGCGGCGAGTTCGGAAAATTTCCCCCGCGAAGCTTCTGCCGCGGCTCGTGCGCAGTCGGCGGAAGCGGCGATCAGAAACGAGGGGCTCGAGGAGCCGAATTCGGCGGCCACACGCGAAAGCTCGCGCATGTCGACCGATACGGAAGCGGTCAGAAGTGCCGCACCGGTCAGTGCCGAAAGCGTTTTGTGCAGCGAGCAGACGGCGATATCCGCGCCCAGCAAGACGGCCGGCGACATCCCGGCGATAAAGGGAAAATGGGCGCCGTGGGCCTCATCGACGAGGAGCAGCGCGCCGTGGCGGTGGACAACTTCTGCGATGGCGGCGATATCGTGCACCGTGCCGTAATAAGTCGGCGAGGTGAGAATGACGGCGCGCGCACGGGTTTCGGCGAGTGCGCGGTCGATCGCCGCGGGTGAAAAGGTCGCGCCGATCGCTTCAAACGGCTCGCGGCCGCTTTGATCGGGGCGGAGATAGGTGGGATCGAGATCGAGGAAGGCGAGCGCGTGGTAAACGCTCTTGTGCGAGCCGCGGTCGACGAGGATGCGGCGGTTTTCGCTTCCGGCAAACGCGTATCGGAGCATCGCCTGGATCCCCAAGGTCGCACCGCCCGCCAAAATCATCGCCTGCGGCACGCCCCATGCGCCTGCGGCCAGGCGGTTTGCTTCGGAAAACGGCGGAGCATTGTCGTAGAGGCAGCCGGTATCGGCGAGCTCGGTGACGTCGAGGGCGGAAAGCGGGATCTCTGCGGGAAAAACGGACTTGCCCTTGTGCCCGGGCATGTGCATCCGCAGCGTCTTACGCGCGGCGTAGCGGGTGAGGGCCGCCCAGATCGGCGTATCAGACATATTTTTTCGGCAGCATCGCACCGGCGATGATCGGGTTGACCTCAAACCGCACCGGGTCGCCGACGGCACATTCGACGTTGGTGACGTCGATGACCGTGTGCTGCATGCCGACGTGGCCGAGTACGCGTACGGTCTTGCCGCCGATGGTGGCTGTGAGCTTTTTGTGGGTGATCCACGCCTTCATCGCGCTCAGCGCGACGCGCAGGCTGGAGCGGAACCCGAAGGTATCGCGCTGCTTTTCCGCGCAGATGCCGTCGGCGTAGCCGATGGGCACGATGGCAATGCGCGTTGATTTCTTGCATTTCCAGTCGCCGCCGTAACCGATGGTCTGGTTTTTCTGCAGCCAGCGCACCTCAACGACGTTGCTTTCGGCGTAGCCCGCGCGCGCGAGCCCGAAATTGCCCTTCGCGGCCACCCTGCCGGTCAAAGCCGACCCCACGCGCACGGCGTCGAGGACGGTGTAGGGGAATTTTAAGAGCGCCGAAGAGTTGGCGGCGTGGAGCGTTCCCGGCGTGAATCCGGCCTTTTCGACCGCTTTGACCACGCCCATAAAGGCCTCGAACTGTGCCTTGGTGGTTTTGCTGCCGGAAAATGCCTTATAAAAATGGGTGTACATCCCGGTGATGTTGATGGAGGAAAAATATTTGAAGACGTTAATGACCTTATCGGTCTCTTCGGGCAGGAAGCCGTAGCGGCCCATGCCGGTGTCGATCTCGATGTGCGCGTCGACGGTGGTCATATTCTTCTCGGCGATCCCGTTTAAAGCGACAGCCGCTTCGTAGGAGCCGATGGTGGCAACGCCGTTGTACTCGATGATCTTTTCGATCTCGTCGGGAATCGAGGTCGAGCGCAGAACGAGGATCTCTTCGTCGACGAAACCGGAGTTGCGGAGGATGATCAGGTCGCGGAGCTCGGTGACGGCAAAGTGCGAGACACCCTCGTCGCGCAGCATATCGGCCATGTCGATCATGCCAAAGCCGTAGCCGTTGCCCTTGATGACACCGTACACGGTGGCTGCACCGGCGCGCTGGCGGATCTTGCGGATGTTTGCGCGGACCTTTTCGCGTTCGACGACTAAAAACTTCGCCATACCGTTATCCTCCGTTCGGTAGTTTTGTGCAGGGAGCTATTCGGCGCTTTCCTTGTTTTTCTTGCCGCCGCGCAGACGGCGCTTGGCGCGCCGCACCAAGCTGAGCAGGTTTCGTCCGCCCTTGACGGCCGAAACCACCCAAGGCTTCAGGACGTAATCGTATTCGCCCAAGAATTCCGTGAAGTCGCCCATAAAGCCCTTCTTGAAGCGGTAAAGCCCGTAAAGCGGGTTTTCGGGCGAGAGATCGCCGGAGACACCGCGGAAATCGTAGAGGAAGCAGCCCGTCTCGACCGCCCAGCGGATCATCTCCCACTGCAGCAGGTAGTTGGGCATCAGGTTGCGGCTCTGGTTCGAGGAGGCGCCGTAGAGGTACCAGACCTTGCCGGCGAAGTGGATCGCCAGCGTGCCGGCAATCGGCGTGCCCTCGTGGTAGGCCATGTAGATGCGCGCGTCGTCGCCGAGCTCCCGGAGGATCGAGCGGAAGTAGTCGGCGTTGCGGACGATAAAGTGGTCGCGCTCGCCGGTCTCGTTCATGATGCGGCTGAAATCATCGACGGCTTCGTCGCCGCAGATCTTTACTTCAACGCCCTTGCGCATCGCCAAACGGATATTGTAGCGCGTTTTCGATTCAAACGAATTGAGCAGGTTTTCTTCCGTGCGGTCTTCCACATCGAGGCGGAAGACGTAGCGCGGCTGGATCGACTCAAAGTTTTTGGTGTCAGGCGGCAACGTGAACCCGAGCTCGGCCATCAAAGCGGCAAAATCGGCGCGGTCCGAGCGGATATCCGGGTCGAGCTTCAGGATATAGCAGCGGAGCTCTTTGGCGAGTTTTTTTGCGCCCTCGAAGAGCTCGCGTGCGGTCTCGAGATCATTCTCATCGCAGACCGGGCCGCGGCAGCCGTACATCATCGAGTAGGGCATGCCCGGCACTTTGCGGATCATTACGGCCAGCGAGCCTTTGATCTCGCCGGCTTCATCGCGGGCTAAAATCGCTTCCCAGCGCCAGCTCGATTTGTGGCGGCCCCATGCGCGCGTCTGCATAAAGTGCCCGCGGCGATGGTTGGCGATAAATTGGTCGTATGCTTCATATGTCGACGGTCCGACGCGTTCAATCATAACGGTGACCCTTTCCATTGAGATTCGGGGTGTTTCTGCCAGATAAAAACACCGAAAACGCCAGCCGCGAAAATTCGATCTGACGTTTCAAGCGTTCTGCGGAAAACGGTGGGATTTGTGCGGCCGCGTTCCGATTTGTTGCACAAGGTGTAACTATATTGTACACTATTCCGCGAGAAAAGTAAATATATCGCGCAAAAATTTTTGCTTTACAAAATTTGACGGTCAGTGCGCCGCCGGCAGCACAAACGAAACGCCGAAGCGGCCGTTCATCGTTGTGTAGTCGAGTTCGCCGCCGTTGAGCGAGAGGTAGGTTCGCGCCTGATCCAGCCCGGAGGCGAGTGCGCTTTCGGGCGCGTCGGCATTGATCTCGTGTGCGGTGGTGTTCATCATAATAAAGCGCCAGTTGTCGCCCTCACGGCGGATCTGTACCTCGACGGTCGAATCGGCGTTTGCGTACATGGCGGCGTTGGTGTAGAGGATGTCGAGCACGGTGCGGATGTGGAGCGGGTCGGCCGTGATCAGAACAGCCGTCTGCGGCGCATCGGTATGTACGGCGAGGCGGGCCGCGCTCAGCTCGGCGAGACGTGCGGTTTCGACCTCCGCAAGCAGGGGCAGCAGGTCAAAACGTTTGAGGATCGGTGCCGAGACCGGGCGATCGGGCACGGCGGCTTCGGCGATTGCGCCGACGAGCTCGTTCATGCGCTTGAGGCCGATGTAAACGGCGACAGGGTCGCCGTTGCCGCCTTCGCTTGCGCGGACATCCGTTTCGAGCAGGTGCAGCTGTTCCTTCAGTTCATCGACCGTTCCGGCGATATGCGCGAGCTTTTTGTGCGCGCTCTTAAACTTCGTTTCGGCGCGGGCGTCGACGGCGACGTCGATGGCGCGGATGTTTTTGGCCAGCGGATAGAGCGGATCGCCCTCCTCCACTTCCATCTCCGGCACCTGATCGCCCAGCGGCAACAGCGCGCTCAAACGCTCCAGCACGGAGATTTCGTTGATGATCTGTGCGTATTTGCGGTAGAAGAGGATGAAAATGATGCCGAAATAGAGCGGGAAGAAGGGGATCAGCAACCGCACAACGGCCGTGCCGAGCAGCAGATCGCCGAGGAAGAAGAGCACAAACGGCAGCACCAGCCCGAAAATCACGAGGCAGGCCGCTTGTGTGCGCAAAGAGTGCTGCAGCGAAGAGATCGGGTAGATGCGGTCGATCTCCCGGCGCACAAAGCGCGCGACGTGCAGAATTGCGCTGCGTTTGAAAAACATACCGCCGCCGGAGTAGCGCATGTTGCAGCGGATGAGGTACAAAACCGGGAACGGCACGATCGAAAGGACGATCCAGCTCGCGTAGCTGATCGGCCATGTCCAATGGTGGATGCAGAAGAGCACGGCAGCCGCGACGATGGCTAGGCGGATCTCGAGGTACAGCCAGGAGATCAGGCTGGAGATGGCGCGTTCGATGCGGCGACGGAGCGATCCGGCAAACAAAACGATCGCCAGCGAAACGCAGAAGATGCCCAAAAGCATTGCCATCACGGCGATACCGTTGCGCAGAATGGTGGATTCCAGCTCGGTCACGCCGTAACCGTCGAGATATCCGCCGAGGGTGGTTTCGGCCGGCGCCTTGATGGCGACGATGATGGCCGTTCCGCTGTAGTTGCGGATCGAACCGTCGAAGATCGTGTCGGCGGCGTCAATGTAGGAGAATTCGAATTCTTCGGTCTCTGTGCCGCAGGCGTTGATCCCGCGGAAGGTATTGGCCGTGTAACGGCAGTAGAAGACGTAGGGATCGCCCGTGCCGTAGGTTTCCTCGAAGCTCGGGATATCGGAGACGAGCGGGTCGGAGCAGAAGAGCAGGTTCGTGTTCAGGCTGTAGGCGAAGTAGGCGATACGATCGTCGAGCTCGGGGTAAACGCCGTCGGTCACGGCGGTGTAGAGCGTGTCGAAGGCATCGCGGGTGAATTCACGGAACGAAGCCGTGTCGGTGAAGTTTTCGACGGCCTCGGGGTTATCGTTGCGCGCCATGTAGTAAAAACCGCCGCCGATCATCAACAATGCGCCGGAGATATAGGTGACGAGCATGAAAAGCGAAACCAGACCGAGCCCGATTGCGCGGAATACGCGGAGTACTTGATTCATATGAAAGATCGTCCTTTCGGAAACATCGTGAATTCTGTAATAGGTACATCAACACATCATTATTATACCACAAACCTTTGCAAAAGGGAAGAGGTTGAAAAAGGTTGTGAAAACGATAAAATAGGGCTTTTCTTTTGGCGGAAAGTGTGCTATCATATGCGTACGGAACAGCGAAAGGAGCGGATCGGATGTATCGGATTATTTGTGGCGAATTGCCGTCGCGGGAAGAACTTTTGCAGGGGCTTGAACTATCGGAAGCGTACGAGGGCCTGATGGATGTCGCCGAGGAGCTGGTTGACGCCTGCCTTGCGGTCGCCGCGCCGAAAGCGGTGTATGCCTGCCTGCCGGTCAGTTTGTGCGAAGGCGGTGTGACGGTCGGCGATGTCGTGATCGACGCGCCGTTTGTCGTCGAAAAACTCGCGCCGTGCAGCTTTGCCGTGCCCTACGTCGGTACCTGCGGTGCGGAAGTTGAAGCGTGGTCCGAGAGTTTGGCCGATCCGCTGGAACGCTATTGGGCCGATCGGCTCAAGCTGTTGCTGCTTGGGCGCGTACAGCGAGCCCTGCGCGATGTTGTTAAGGCGGCGCATTTTGCTGAAAGCGAGCATATGGCCTCGCTCAATCCGGGCAGCCTGCCGCAGTGGCCGATCTCCGAACAGAAAAAGTTGTTTGCCATGCTCGGCGGCGGTGCGGATGCCATCGGCGTTATATTAAAGGAAAGCTACCTGATGGTGCCGACGAAGTCCGGCTCGGGAATCTACTTTGCCCATAACGAGCACTACGAGAACTGCATGCTCTGTCCCCGGGTCGACTGCCCGAACCGCCGTGCGCCGTTTGCCGGCAGTGAAGACGGTGACGTATTATAATATATAATAGGAAGGAAAGTTGATGGGAAACCGATCGGCGAAAATTCCCTGAAAAAAATTTTGAAAAAATGCAAAAAAGGGCTTGCATTTTTCTTTGGAATGTGGTATTATATTCTACGCGCCACTTGACGGCGCGAAGTTCCCACAGGAAGAATGAGGTGAATACTAATGAAGCAGGGAATCCATCCGTCTTATAACCAGACGAAGATTTACTGTGCCTGCGGCGAAGTCATTGAAACCGGTTCCACAGCGAAGGACATGCACGTTGAAATCTGTTCGAAGTGTCACCCGTTCTACACCGGTAAGCAGAAGCTTGTTGATACGGGCGGCCGCGTGGATAAGTTCAAGAAGCGCTTTGGCCTGAAGTAAGCAGCGCAAATCACTCAAGCTCGGCTTTGCCAAGTGGTTCTAAAACTTCTTCAAAAAAGTTTGAAAACCCCTTGACAAGCCGATGCATCTGTGATATAATAGTCAGGCTGTCGCAAAGAACGGCAAACAGTCGAGAGAATGAAGAACCTCAAGAAAAAAACTTGAAAAACTTCAAAAAACCTCTTGACAAACCAGCTTGAGTATGATATAATAGTCAGGCTGTCGCAAAGGGCGGCAAGCGGTCGAGAGAACGAAATGCTTCAAGAAAAAACTTGAAAAAATTTCAAAAAACCTCTTGACAAAGCGTACCGATTGTGGTATACTTAAATAGTTGACCGCCGCTGCGGCGAGCAACGAAAGCGCAAAACCAGAGAATGTACCTTGTAAATTAAACAATGGATGAAACAGAAGA
>SVLQ01000014.1 GCA_015067825.1 Oscillospiraceae bacterium
ACATTCAGCATACAAATCAAAATAGCAAAAAATCCGACCATCGTGTTTGATGATCGGATTTTTGCTTGCCCCGTACCGGCTTTCTCCCATTGGTCACTTTTTGTCCCTTTGAGCGAAATCCCTTGGCTTTCGGTGCTTTTTTTATTGAAGTTCTTATTTTTCCATCAGGCCGAAATCAGTCCGGCCGTAAACGTCGGTGAAGGGATTCAGTTTACCAACGATCGAAAGTGTGCCGTCGTTTTTGAGGATCAAGGAACAGCGTTCATCGCTTGCAAGCACACCGATGATACCGGTGTAGTAGCCGAGGAAGCCCTGCTCGTTTTCGATATCGCCGACCGACCAAGCCGTGCCGTCGGCTTTTAAGAGAAGCGTATTCATCTCGGTGGCCGAAACCGCGATCACATCGGTGTATTCTTCGAAATCGCACTGGCCGAAAACGTTCTGACCGGTATAGACCAGCGTGCCATCGGACTTAACGCCGACCGTGTAGTACGGGCCGGCGGCAACCATCGTGATATCGCGCCAGTCTTCCACATCGCACTGACCGTCATCGCCGTCACCGGCGGCCACAACCGTACCGTCGGCACGGAGGCCGACCGTGTGCATTTCTCCGGCATCGATCATCACGATATCGCTCCAGTCCCCAACGTCGCACTGGTGGAATTCGTTGTCGCCCGTCGCCACGACCGTGCCATCGGCGCGAAGACCGACGGAGTGCATATACGAAGCGGCAACCGAAACGATATCGCTCCAACCTTCGACGTCGCACTGGCCATAGGGATTTTCGCCCTTTGCAAGCACCGTGCCGTCGGCGCGCGCGGCGATCATATGGCGGCTGCCCAGCGCCACGGAAACAAGATCAGTCCAGCCATAGGCGTTGAGCTGGCCGTAGACGTTGTTGCCGCTCGTAAAGAGCGTACCGTCCTTCCGCAAAACCGCGACCGTATTCGGGCCGGCATCCATCGCATTCGCCGTAACCTTATGGGCAATGCTGCGGGCGAGAGAAGCGCTGTCGCGGTAGTCATGGATATCAACAAAGATCGAAAGCGCGGTCTGGAATCTGCCCTCGGCAATCTGCTGCACCGCATAGTCGTACATCCGGGTACGGATTTCCTCGACTTTGGCGGCGGCATCGAGATAATCTCCGGCGCTCTGGTAATTTTTGTAGGCCGTCACGTAGTCTTCGTTTGCTTCGGCGGCTGCGGCGGTTTCGTAGTCGATCCGCTTGATCATCGTCGGGCCTTCGCCGTAGCCAAGCAACGCGGTGAAGGCACTGCGCGCCTTTGCAAGGTCGCCGGATTCGTAGATATCCATCGCAATCTCAAACTTCGCCGCCTTGTAGCGTTCGCGGCTGTCTTCGTAGTCGCCGAGCGCGCGGAAGCCTTCGGCGGCAGCCTCGTAGTCACCCTGCTCCCAAAGCGCTTCGGCCTTGTTGTAGGCGATCATATCGGCAAAAACCGTTTTGGACAGAACCACGGCAACGACCGCGATGACCGCAACAGCCACAGCGGCGATCACGATCTTCAAAATCAGTTTGTTGCGTTTTTTGGCGGCATCCCGCTTGGCCGCAAGAATTTTTTCGGCCTCTCGGCGCACCGCATCGGACACAGGCGCGGAAGTTTGCGTTACTTTTTTCGGTTGATCTGCCACGGCAGAAACACACTCCTTTGGTGGATTTTTGCAACGAAAACAACATCGGCGACCGCAAGCGGCCGCCGACGGAACGGTTTCATTATATCACGCCGAGTTACCGCTGTCAACGGCATAGACCGGACGGATTTTTACCTTTTTGTAAAGTTTTCCGTTATTTTGCGTAGTTGCGGATGCGGTGGAAGGTGATATGGTTAGCGTTGTGGAAATTCTCGGCACCGTTGAGCGCCGTACGCACGGCTGCAAGGATATCGTCGCCGTCGAAGAGAAAGCTCGGGTACTGGAAGCCGACTTTTTTGCTGTCCTCGCCAAAGCAGTTGTCCTCGTAGTTCAAGATATCGCGTACCGTTGTCCAGTGCAGGAGATCGTCCGACACTGAAAGGCGCAGGATGTTGCGTTGGTGCAGGTTTGCGGTTGTGACCGGGTTGGAGAGCGCATAGTAACGGCCGTCGGCAGGGCTCTTCAGAACAAAGAACTTCGTCAGATTTCCGGGGAAATCGACCGTATCCACAAACTCCATCATCTGATCGGGTGCCGTCACACGCGTCAGATAGGCCTTGCCGTAGCTCGGTTCGCAGAGCTCGGTGGAAAAGCGCAGCAGATCGACGAGTTCACCGTTCGGCGCAACAACGAGGTTGCCCTCGATCGTTCCGCCCTTGCTCTTGCCGGTCACACCGGTCACGGCCGACTGGTCGTAGGGCAAAAAGCCCGTGCAGACCCACGAGGACGGATCCATCAGATCGGCGTTTTCGTCGGCGGAAACGGCACCGGGACAGTGCATTTCCGTCGTCCACGAACCGAATTCGATCGCCGTCCAGATGCGCCCGGCGTGGAAAAGCACCGGCATGGGCGCTTTGTGCGGACCGCCCGCCTCACGCGAGCCGCCTTCGATCAAAACGACCGGACCGATCCAGCTGTCGCCGCCGTCGTCTGAACGGAAAATCTGCAGCGCGCCGTATTCGGTCGACATCGCAAGCATATAGACCGCACCGCGATGGGGAAACAGGCTGCCCCAGAAACACGGCGAAACCGCCGAGGCAAATTCCCAGGTCGTACCGTTATCCCGTGAGCGATAGACGTGGGTGAGATTTTGTCCGCCATTGCCACGGAAGATATCGTGAGAGATGAGCAAGTCGCCGTTTTCCAGACGGCAGATCGACGGGCTGCAGGTCGCCGTTCCGGAATCGTAGAACGTGCGGTCGGCCGGATGCAGATAGGCGACGACAACGCCCGGCACGAAATTCGTGCGGAACAGGCGATCGCAGCTTTGGGCAAGCCGCGCACCGCCGCCAGCTTCGGCGACGATCCGCAGCGAGCAATCGCGGCCGTTGGGCAGACCGGTCAGCACGAAATCGCAGGAATCGGTCTCCTGCCGCAGGATCAGCGCGTCGTTTTCACGCACCTCCGCAAAAAAGCGCGCGCCGGACAGTTGCAAGCCGTGGCGAAAGCTCACCTGCAGAGTCTGATCGTTGGGTGCCAAACGAGTTACAACGATCCCGTCGGCTGTCGGAACAGAACGATGCGGCATATCCTCACCTCTGTTTTGGTTGATTCCGGGTTATACGCGGTCGGCTTCGAGGGAAACGAGCGGCAGCGGGAACCAGCTGCGCGCCATTCTGAGTACGGCTTCGGGATGATCGTAGCCGATCAGCGCCATCGGCTGCGGGCCGGTGAGGGCGTAGACAGCGTCGAGCGCGCTGAAGGAGAGGTCGGCTGCCTTATCGGTCGCTTCGACGGAGACCTTTTTACCATCAACAGAGAGTTCCCACTTACCGCGTTCGGCAATCTCGATGACCATCGAGCCGTTTTCGAGGTTGGCGTAGCTCGCCTTCAGCGTCAGGAACGCATCGAAAACGACCTCCCAGTCGAGGATGCTCCACATCTCCGTCGGACCAAACGAGTGGCCACCGCCGACGCGGATCAGCTTCGCGAACAGGACCATTTCCCAGTCACGGACGGTCAGGCGGAGATCTTCATGCGTTTTGAGCACGTAAGCCGCGAGCACTTCGGCGACATCGATGCCGTCGACAAACGCGTATTCACAGGCACTGCGCGGATTCGACGGGAGCTCGCCCAACGCAAGATAGCCGATAAGCTTATCGTCGGCGTCGTAGACGGCATAGGGCATACGGTTGTGCCAGTCGTAGAAGCGGAGCACAAAACCGTCGTCGTCGTAGTTGTAGTGGACGTCCTGCGCTTCGTAGATCGCCTTGCAGGCCGCGGCAGTTTCTTTGTCATCGGCAGTGAAGGCGCGGAAGTCGTACTTTTCGGTGATCGCCTTGTCGTAAACGGGTGCAACCTCTTCGTCGCCGATGCGCAGACCGTAGGCAGCGCCGCCGAGCTCATAGCCGAAGCGGTTGTAACGCGAGCGCTTGCCGCCCAGAATCGAGATCGCAACGCCGTCCTTTTTCAATTCTTCGACCGTGTAGCTCATCAGACGGCTCATGATGCCCTTGCCGCGCATACGCGGATGTGCGGCGACGTTGCCGATGCCAACGACCTTCATTTCTCTGCCGCAGACGGAAAGCACGCGTTCGTGCGCCAGCACCGAACCGATAACCTTGCCGTCTTCCCACATATTGATCATATCGTGCATCGATTCATCGGTGCGCTGATAGAGGTTCGGGTACATCGCGGGGAAATCGTGGGGTCTGCTGCTTCTGGAAAACACGTAGTCGATCAGGTTAATGATCTCATCAAATTCAGCGGCGGTGCCGCGGCGGATCTCAGTCATGGAAAAACCAACCTTTCTGTTTGTAGAATTTGTTTCCTATATAATATGGTTTGCTTGTTTTCAAAGAAGCAAGCGGCGCAGATCCCGCACGGTTTCGGCAATCGCGGTCGCGCCGGCACCTTCCAGCTCAGCCCGGTCGCCAAATCCATAGAGCACGCCGACCGAATCGATGCCGTTGGCAGATGCACCGAAGATATCGTGCTTGCGGTCGCCGACCATCAGAGCTTTGGACTTATCTCTCACGCCGGCTCGCGCAAGCGCCTCGGCAACGACTTCATCCTTCTTCACGCGGCGCCCATCCAGCAGGCTGCCGACCACACCGTCCAGAAATTCGGCAAAGCCAAACCGGACGGCGATCTTTTCGGCAAAGACCTCGGGCTTGGAGGTCGCCAGCCAGACCTGCCGGCCCTGCGCTTTGAGTGCCGAAAACAGCGCGCGCATACCGGGATAGATCGCATTTTCGTACATACCGCGCTCGCGGTAATACTCGCGATAGACCTCAACGGCCGCAAAGCTCTCCTCGCGGGAAAAGTTGCAATAGCGTTCAAACGATTCGTTGAGCGGCGGGCCGACGAAGAAATACAGCTCTTCCCGCGGCGGGATCGCAAATCCGTACCGTTTCAACGCAAACATCACGGAATTGGTGATCCCCAGCGACGAATCGACGATCGTGCCGTCGAGATCAAAAAAAATCACCGATTTTTCGGTAAAAGGCATAGCTCACCTCCGAAGATCACAATCAATTCACCCGTATTATAACATAAATCCCCCGTCATTGGCAACCGTATCGGCAAGTTTTCAAAGCGTTTCGTCGGCAGAATATACAAAATTAAAAAAAGTCGTTTTTTTACTTGACAAACGGTCGTATTTGCGATATAATTTCTTTTGCGCGATCTCTGAATAAAGAGAAATGATTCTGTGAGACAAGAGGATTTTTGTCGATGGTCGTTAACCTGAAAGCACTGCTCGACGGCAAGGTCAATACCCTTTCGTTTGAAGAAACGCAGGATATGTCGGATTTCGAGATGTACGGTGTGCGTCCGTTTCGCTCCGGCTTGACCGTCCGCGGTACGATCGAAAAGCGTACCGGCCTGATCACGCTGCAGCTTTCGCTTGCGGCTGAGTTGGACACGCTGTGTGCCAGTTGCGGCAAAGCGATCTCCCGTCCGTTTACGGTGGAAGCGGAATACCTGCTTGCCCGTACGATGTACGAAGACAACGACGAGATCCTGCTCTACGCAGATGACAAGCTGGAGCTTGATGAAGTCGTCGCCGACCTGACGGCTTTGAACATGGACATGCGTCCGATGTGCTCGCCCGACTGCAAAGGCGTTTGCTTTGGTTGCGGTGCGAACCTGAACGACGGCCCATGTACCTGCGAGAGCCACGTCTCTGAATAAGATCGCAAACTTTATGACTGAGCGCCCGCACTGCTTGCTGCGGGTTTTACACAAACAGGAGGTGTAATCCAAAATGGCAGAACCGAAAAGAAAACACTCCAAGGCCAGACGTGATACGCGCCGTAATTCCCACTGGAAAATGACGCTGCCGTCCATCGTCAAGTGCCCGCAGTGCGGCGCGGCGAGACTCCCGCACAGAATGTGCAAGGAGTGCGGCTACTACAACGGCCGTGAAGTCGTCAAAGTCGACGAGAAATAGTTTCTGATTTTTTTCGGAAGCTTATAAGACAAACCTTTCTGGGGCGATAGTGATATGCGCCCCTATTTGTCTTATCGATTTTTATCAAAAACAGCATCTCAGAGAGGAGCGCACGCATGGCGTCCAAGATCACCGCGGTCGACCGCGGCAGTCCGGCGTTTCGCGCGGGGATCGTCCCCGGAGAAACGCTGATCTCCATCAACGGCAACGAGATCACCGACGTGCTCGATTACCGGTTCTACGCCGCCGATCCCGATCTGCGGCTTTTGGTCGCGGACGAAAACGGCCGCACGCGTGAGATCCACATCCGAAACACCGCGTACCGTCCGCTCGGTCTGGAGTTTGAGACCTATCTGATGGACAAGCAGACGCATTGCCACAACAAATGCGTGTTTTGCTTCATCGATCAGCTTCCCAAGGGAATGCGCGAAAGCCTCTACTTCAAGGACGACGACATGCGGATGTCGTTTCTGATGGGCAACTACGTCACGCTCACCAATTTAAAGGAAGCCGACTTCGCGCGCATCAAGCGCCTGCGCATCAGCCCCATCAACGTCTCCGTCCATGCGACCGATCCCGACGTCCGCCGCCAAATGTGCGGCAACCGCTTTGCCGGCGACTGCTACAAGATCATGCACGATCTGGCCGCCGCCGGGATCACGATGAACGCGCAGATCGTTGTCTGCCCCGGCATCAACGACGGCGACGTGCTCGCGCGCAGCCTCGACGACTTGATCCTCCTCTACCCCTACGTCCAGTCGATCGCAGTCGTCCCCGTGGGACTGACGAAATACCGCGAAGGGCTCGCCCCGCTCGAACCCGTGACCGAGACTTCGGCCAATGAGATCCTTGCGATCTGCGAAGGCCGCGCCGCCGCCGCACTATCCCGCCACGGTACACGCATCGTCTTCGCCTCCGACGAGATCTATATCCGCGCCGGCCGCAGCCTGCCCGATTACGACGCGTACGAAGAATTTCCGCAGATCGAAAACGGCGTCGGCATGCTTGCCAGCTTGATCAGCGAGTTTGATTCCGCGCTGGATCTTGCCGAAGACGGCGAGGTCGCTCCGCAGAGCGTTTCGATCGCCACCGGTTCGGACGCCGCACCGTTTCTTACAAAACTCGCCGAAAAGCTCATGCGGCGCTTTCCGCAGGTCTGCTGCAGGGTCTACGCTATCGAAAACCGCTTTTTCGGCCCGCAGATCACCGTCGCCGGACTGGTGACCGGCCGCGACCTGATCGACGGACTCGCCGGCAAAGAACTCGGCGACCGCCTGCTTGTAACGCAGTCGATGCTCCGCTACGACGGCGAGGTCTTCCTCGATGACGTCACCCCCGCCGAAGTCGAGTCGGCGCTCGGTGTGCGGCTGCAGGCCGTCCCCAACGACGGCGGCGCACTCTTCGACGCGATCTGCGGCATTGACTGCTGACCGCATCCGCTCTCCATCAAGACAGAAAGGCTCGGTGAAAGCCTATGCATAAACCGATTATCGCCATCGTCGGCCGACCGAACGTCGGTAAGTCGATGCTCTTCAATAAATTGACCGGTTCGCGCAGCTCGATCGTCGAGGATACACCCGGCGTCACCCGCGACCGTCTCTACGCCGACGCCGAATGGCGCGGCAGATCGTTCAAGGTCGTCGACACCGGCGGTATCGAACCGCGCGCCGACAGCGAGATCTTGAAATTCATGCGCCTGCAGGCCGAGATCGCCATCGAAAACGCCGACGTCGTCGTTTTCGTCACCGATCTGATGTCCGGCGTGACCGCCTCCGACAGCGAAGTCGCCGCCATGCTGCAGCGCTCCGGCCGTCCGGTCATCCTTTGCGTCAACAAGGTCGACAAACTCGGCACGCCCCCGCCGGAGATCTACGAATTCTACAACCTTGGCCTCGGCGACCCCTACCCGGTCTCCGCGCTCCACGGCCACGGCTCGGGCGACCTGCTCGATGCCTGTTTTGCCTACTTCCCGGACGAGACCGGCGAAGAAGAAGACGGCGAGCACATCCGCGTCGCCATCGTCGGCCGCCCCAACGTCGGCAAATCGAGCCTGGTCAACACCGTGCTCGGCGAAAACCGCGTGATCGTCAGCGATATGGCCGGCACAACGCGTGACACCGTTGACGCCTACTTTGAAAACGAATACGGCAAATTCTGCTTCATCGACACCGCCGGCATCCGCCGCAAGGCCAAGGTCGACGAAGCGATCGAAAAATACAGCGTTCTGCGCGCGATGATGGCCATCGACCGCGCCGATGTCTGCGTGATCATGCTCGACGCCGCCGACGGCGTGACCGAACAGGATGCACGCATCGCCGGCATGGTGCACGACCGCGGCAAGCCCTCGGTCATCGCCGTCAACAAATGGGACGCCGTTGAAAAAGAGACCAACACGATGGAACACCTGCGCGAACGCGTCAGCACGGATCTTTCGTACATGTCGTACGCGCCGATCGTGTTCATCTCCGCCAAAAACGGTGCCCGCCTGCAGACCCTCTTTGAAAATCTCCTCCACTCCAACGAAGAAGCGACCCGCCGTGTGCCGACGGGCCTGCTCAACGATATGCTCAACGACGCGACCGCGCGCGTTCAGCCGCCGACCGACAAGGGCAAGCGTCTGAAGATCTACTACATGACGCAGGTTTCAGTTCGTCCGCCGGCATTCGTGCTCTTCTGCAACGACAAAGAGCTCTTCCACTTCTCGTATCTGCGCTACATCGAAAACCGCCTGCGCGAGGTCTTTGGCTTCGGCGGTACCCCGGTGAAGATGATCGTCCGCGAAAAGGGCGACAACGAAGAACTTCGGGTTGATTACGACGGGAGGAAATAAGCATGGAACTCTTGAACAGTTTTGTTGAGCTGCACGTTGCGATTAAGCTGCCCGTGATCGCGCTGATCGCCTATCTGCTCGGCAGCATCAACACTTCGATCCTCGTTTCCAAGATCGCGCTCAAAAAAGACATCCGCAACTACGGCAGCGGCAACGCCGGCTTCACCAACGCCGTGCGCTCGATGGGTTGGAAGAAAGGCCTGATCGTCATGTTCGGCGATATCGGCAAATGCGCCCTCGCCGTCGTGATCGGCCAGCTTCTCTACATCGGTAGCATGAACTTCGACGCCGGTGCAGGCGGCCGTCTGATCGCCGGCACGTTCGTCTTCCTTGGCCACATCTACCCGCTCTACTTCGGCTTCAAGGGCGGTAAAGGCGTTCTGACCTTCGGCATTACGATCCTGATGTTCGACTGGCGTATTTTCCTGATCGCCTTCTCGCTCTTCCTCATCATTCTGTTCACGACGAAGCTCATGTCGCTCGCGTCGATCTGCGCGGCAATCTCGGTTCTGCCGTTGGTCGTGGTCTTCCTGCAGACCCCGCTCAGCGGAACACCGATGCCATTCGGCTATTTCTTCGTCGCGCTGTTTATGGTGCTGGTGATTATCTTCAAGCACCGCACGAACATTAAGCGCCTGATCACCAAGACGGAATCGAAATTCTCGTTTAAGAGCAACAAGCTGATGGAAAAGTAAGCACAAACTCCGGAATCCCCTTGACAAATGCGTAAAAAATGCGTATAATATTTTGTGCGTGGTCTCCGCGCACAAAACACGCCGGTGTGATGGAATTGGCAGACGTGACGGACTCAAAATCCGTTGGGCTAATACCCCGTGCGGGTTCGACCCCCGCCACCGGCACCAAAAATAAAAGACACCCGACAAAATCGGGTGTCTTTTATTTTTGGTGAATACTCGGGAAGGTGGCGGGGGCCACACGGCACCAAAAACAGAAAAGCATCCGACAAAATCGGGTGTCTTTTATTTTTGGTGAATACTCGGGAAGGTGGCGGGGGTCACACGGCACCAAATTAGCACGATCGTTTTGATACGAAACCATCATGCTTTTTCTATATTGGTTGATATTTACGCAGCTATTTGATATAATCTATTCGACAAACTCAAATTTGAAGGGGTACACACAATGTATATTGAAACGGGCAGAATGGTCATTCGTGATTTTACAATGGCTGATTTGAACGATATGCACGATATTTTTGGTGACGATGAAACAATGCAAAATTGCGAGCCTGCATATACCATTGAGAAAACAGCCGACTTTTTGCAAAAGTTCTGCATAGAAAAAAGGGGCGCTGTTGCCGCAGTCCATAAAGATACCAACAAAGTAATTGGCTACATTCTCTTCAAAGAATATGATGAAGAAGTATATGAAATCGGCTGGATTTATAACAAGGACTATTGGAAGCAAGGTTATGCCTTTGAATCTTGTAAGGCTGTTATGGATTATGCATTCAATAGTATGAACATCCATAAAATATTCGCGGAAGCGATTGATGGAATAAAATCCGTTGGTCTGATGAAAAAACTCGGAATGAAATTAGAAGGAATACAAAGAAGTCAGACAAAGGATAATTTTGGAAACTGGGCAGACCTATACCTTTATGGCATACTTGCAGAAGATAGACAGTAATACAAACTCCAATTTGACAAGCTGAATCGCATAGTTTCAGTCCCAAAAGAGAGTTTCACTTCCCGTTTATTCGTTTCATTCTTTGAGCAAAACCAAATGAAACTATTTGAAACCGTATCATTATTATCAATACACTTCAAAAAAAGAAAAGCATCCGATTTTTTCGGATGCCTTTTCCTTTTGGTGAATGCTCATATGTTCAATATCCGGTGTTCCTCACTTTCGTGATGAACACCGGATATTTTTTACCTATCATGTTTATTTGGTGCAGTGTTTCCGCTCTTTTTTTGTTATACTGCGGCGGGCTGTTCCTGATACAATCTGACGATTCCGAGCAAGATCTCAACCGCCTTATCCATTCCCTCAACAGTAATATGTTCATAGGGGCCGTGGAAGGCATAGCCGCCTGTACCAAGATTGGGGCAAGGCAATCCCTCAAAGGAAAGTCTTGCACCGTCCGTGCCGCCTCTGATGGGCTTGATGACAGGCTCAAGTCCCGCCGCAAGGATTGCCCGTTTTGCCGTCTCGACAACGTGGAAGCAGGGACGGATCTTCTCTTCCATATTTCTGTACTGCTCCTTCAGGGTAAGAACGACCGTTCCTTCTCCGTAGGCAGCATTGATCTGTTTTTCAATTTGACGGGCGAGCTCACAGCGTTTTGCAAAGGACTCTGCGGAGTGGTCGCGAATGATATATCTGACGGTCGCGTGCTCCACGCACCCCTCCATATCCGTCAAATGGAAGAATCCCTCATAACCCTCGGTTTTAGACGGTATTTCATCGGCAGGCAAAAGCGAATTGATCTCCATTGCTATCAAGGAAGCGTTGATCATCTTATCCTTTGCAGAGCCCGGATGAATATTAAAGCCGTTGATCTCAAAGGCAGCACCTGCGGCATTAAAATTCTCATATTCAATTCCGCCCTCTACGTCACCGTCTGCAGTATAAGCAAAGTCGGCTCCGAAGCGCGCCACATCAAAATGATCTGCGCCCTCTCCGATCTCCTCGTCGGGAGTAAAAGCAATACAGATCTTTCCGTGAGGCAGCTTGTTCTCGATCAGCGCAGCCGCAAAGGTCATGATCTCGGCGATTCCCGCCTTGTCGTCAGCTCCGAGAAGTGTCTTTCCGTCAGTAACGATCAAGGTTCTTCCCTTCAACCCCGCAAGATGCGGAAAGTCGGCGCACTTGAGCGTTCTTCCCTCTCCCAGCTCCACGTCCTCGCCGTCATAATTTTCAATGATACGAGGAGAAACGTTTTCTCCGCAAAAATCGGGAGACGTGTCCATGTGTGCTATAAACCCAATAGCAGGCACATTCTCACAACCCTCGGTAGCAGGGATCGTTGCGTAAACGTAGCAATATTCATCGCATTCAGCAGAGATTCCCATATTTTTAAGCTCTTCGACCAAACAGTGCGCCAAGTCAAATTGGATAGCGGAAGACGGGTGTGTTCCGCTTCTCTCATCGCTTGTCGTATACATTTTTGCGTATTTTAAAAATCTTTCGTATGCTTTCATAGTTTCTCCATTTTATGAATCTATAAACGTTTTTTATAATTGTATCACAGGATTTCACATTTTTCAATCCTATATAAAAATATATCCTCTCTCAGCTGACACCATCTTAACGGTTCGGATTTATCATCGCTCACTGCGCCAAGAAGAAACAAAGACAGCTTTACTCCCCAAAGCGTTGAATCAGCGTCCCAATTATGGTATAATACCTATTAAAGTAATACCCCGCAATCGAAAAAGATATCTTTTTCCATCGCGTTCCTTTGGTTTCTGACGAATATATGTTTTACAGCAAAAAGGGCGAGATACCATTCGGATCGCCCCGAGGTCGAATTTGTGCGGCTGCAGCTGAACTATCTGGACTGGGATAATTCCGGCGTCGCCATCCCCTGCACCGCCTGCCGCTACTGCGTCAGCGAAACGAAATGCCCGATGGACATCATGATCCCGGATTATTTCGCTATGTACAACGAGAAAAAGCGCTACAACACGATCACTTCCGGCGTTTATTACGCGAACCTGACGATGCACCACGGCAAGGCATCGGCGTGCATCGGCTGCGGCAAATGCGAATCGCACTGCCCGCAGCATCTGCCGATCCGCAAGCACCTGAAAGAAGTCGCGGAACTTCTCGAGAACTGATATCAGAAAGGGACATTATTACATATGGAATACAGACAGCTCCCGCACGGCACAGCCGCCGAAAAATTCAGCGTGATCGGTCTCGGTTTGGGCGGCATCGGCCAGACTCCTGCCGACGAGATCGAAGCCATCATTCGCAAGGCGATCGACCATGGCATCAACTTCTTCGACCTCTGCACCGCCGGCGCCACTTACGCGCCGCTCGGCCGCGCCATCGCCGGCAAGCGCGACAAGGTGTTTTTGCAGATGCACTTCGGCGCGGTCTACAACGAAAACGGCGAATACGGTTGGTGTCGGGACTTCGACACGATCAAAAAAACCTTCCTTTGGGAACTGGAGACCATGGGCACCGACTACGCCGACTTTGGCTTTCTCCACTGCGTCGACGAAGACGCCGACTTTGATAAGCTCTGCGAAATCGGCGTGCTCGATTACTTAAAAGAGCTCAAAGCCCAGGGTACGGTCCGCCACATCGGCTTCTCCTCGCATACGCCGTCGGTTGCCAACCGCATCCTCGATACCGGGCTGATCGACATGATGATGTTCTCCATCAACCCGGCGTACGATTTTGAAAAAGGCGACGACTACGGTATCGGCTCGGTCGGCGAGCGCTTTGCCCTCTTCCGCCGCTGCGCCAAAGAAGGCGTGGGCATCTCCGTGATGAAGCCGTTTTTCGCCGGTCAGCTGCTTTCGGCCGAGCATTCGCCGTTTGGGCAGGCGCTGACCCACGTCCAGTGCCTACAATACGCGCTCGATCGCCCCGCCGTTCTGACGGCTGTTCCGGGCGTACAGACGATGGAGCATTTGGATCAGGTACTCCGTTTCCTCTCGGCCACCGAGGAAGAGACTGACTATTCCGTCGTCGGTTCGTTCACAGCCGACACGATCTCCGGCACCTGCGTCTACTGTAACCACTGCCAGCCTTGCCCTGCCGGGATCGACATCGGTCTCGCCAATAAGTACTACGATCTGGCTCTTGCCGGCGATCGTATCGCCGCCAACCACTACACAAAGCTTAGTGTCAAGGCCGATGCCTGCCTGCAGTGCGGCCATTGCGACAGCCGCAGCCCCTTCGGCGTCAATCAGACGGCACGCATGGCAGAGATCGCAAACTACTTCGCGCAAGAATAAACGAGGCCGATCTGTTTTGGTTCAACAAATCAGAATTTACAAGGGGAAATGAATATGGGTAATGCTATATTAGTCTGCGGCTTGAACGGAGCAGGAAAAAGCACACTGGCAAAAGCACTTGCCGAAAGATTAAATCTCCGCTTCATTGATATTGAAGATATATACTTTGATAAAAAAGACAATCCTAATTATCCGTATGAAAAATCTCGTTCCTATGGAGAGGTTGTATCACTGCTTACAAACATCGTAAACGATGAAAACGACTTCGTTTTGGCATCGGTAACGGGTAGTTTCGGAGATGGATTTATCTCTCATTTGAAGTGTGTAATATTAATTGAAGTCCCAAAAGAGATACGATTAAAGCGAGTAAATGATAGGTCATACATGCTTTTCGGCGAGAAAAGTTGTAAAGGCGGTGCTTTTTACGAGCAAATCGAGTCATTTCATAATTTTTGTGCTTCAAGGGATGAAAACTTAGTTAACGATTGGCTATCAACTATATGCTGTCCCATTATCAGAGTAGATGGAACGTTACCAATATGTGATAATGTGAATATAATTACTAAAAAGTTGTAAACCAAATCCCAATTTACTGCACGATCAAATAAAGCGGTTTTCAAACAAGGCTTTCGGTCGTCACGGTCATTTTTAGCGATACCAACTGTTTCTCCAACCGTTGACCGGCGCGCAAAAGTCTGCTATACTATAGGAAAGTACGCAAAATAACGGGGTTTTCTATGGATATTCTCATGTATATCTTCGCCGCCTTCGCGCTGCTCGGTGCAGCCGACCGCATCATCGGCAACCGTTTCGGCGTCGGCCGCGAATTTGAAAAGGGCATCGAAGCGATGGCGCCGTTGGCGCTCGCGATGGTCGGTATGATCTGCATCTCCCCGGCGCTGACCAACCTCCTGCTGCCGGTCATCGGCCCGGTAGCCGAGTTTTGCGGGTTCGACCCGTCGGTCATCGCCGGCATCGTCTTCGCCAACGACATGGGCGGTGCGGCCTTGGCGGCTGACCTCGCCAAAGATCCGCTCGTCGGCGGTTTCAACGGTCTGATCGTTGCGGCGATGATGGGCGCGACCTTGTCGTTTACGATCCCGACCGCGCTCTCGACGATCGACAAATCCTGCCACAAAGAGGTGCTCACGGGTATTCTCTGCGGCATCAGCACGATCCCCGTCGGCAGCTTCGTTTCCGGATTGATGCTCGGTATCCCGGTGGCCACGCTGCTAATAAATCTGCTGCCCGTGATCGTCATCGCCGCCCTCACCTGCGTTGGCATCGCGAAGTTTCCGCGTGTCTGTATTGCCGTCTTCTCCATCCTCGGCAAGCTGATCGTCGCGCTGATCACCGTCGGCTTGGCGGCCGGTATTTTCACCGCGCTGACCGACAAAACGCTGATCCCCGGCGTTGGCGACATCGCCGACGGATTTGCCGTTGTCGCCGAGATCGCCGTCGTGCTTTCGGGCGTGTTCCCGCTGATCTACGTTGTTTCCAAGCTGCTCGCGAGGCCCCTCTCGGCACTCGCGCGGAAGTTTGGGATGAAAGACGCTTCGATCCTCGGTTTTCTCTCCACGCTCGCCAACAGCATCCCCACGATGCAGATGGCCGGCGACATGGACCCCAAAGGCCGGGTTTTGAACCTCGCATTCGCCGTTTCGGCGGCTTTCGTCTTCGGCGACCATTTGGCCTTCACCACCGTTTTCAACGGCGATTTCACCCCGGCGTTGATCGTCGCCAAGCTCGTTTCGGGCGTTACGGCCGTCGCCGTCGCCGCACTCGTCTGGCGCGCACAGCAGAAAAAAGCATAAATTTCACCCCGGAAGCGGCCGCTTCCGGGGTGTTTTGTTGGGAGTTCTTTAAAAAAAGCGTTTCAGCGACCGCACAAGGATCGGCAGCAGCAGCGAGAAGATCACGGCGGTAATGATCCCCGAAAGGACACGCATCGGCACGCCCGCAAAAATCGCCGCATACGACGCGTAGTAGGCATAGACCTTCTGCTCAACAAGCATAGCAGCGGTGTTACAGATCGTCACCAAAAGCGAGCTGATCGCCGTTTCTACAATCAGCACGCCGGGGTTCAGACTCTTTTTGAACGCGCGGAACAAAAGCCCCATCGAAAGCCCGCGCACGACCGCCGGCAGTACCCACAGCAAGGTGGTGGCCGAAAAGCCGTAGGTAATCATCTGCCCCAAAAACGCACCGATGAACCCGGTCGCCGCGCCCCACCACGGACCGCCGAAGATGGCGACCAGAATTACCGGCAGGCCCGAAAACGAGATCTTTAGGGTCCCACCAAAGGGTGCGCTGATGCTGACGGCCAAATAATCGAGCCCGACGTAGAGCCCGGCCATCACACCGGCAAGGCACATCAGCCGTACGTAGTTGCTTCTTCCTGTTTTTTGCATAAAAATACCTCCTTATTTCCCGTTTTATCCGAAAATAAGGAGATCGAACGCGCGGCCGCGCAGGGGGATCCGATAGTTTCGGCAGCGGGATGCGACGACCGAACCGCGGTAACCCTTCGTCCGCATAACAACTCCCCGTTTATGCGGCACTTGACGCTCGGCCATCTACTCTGCAAAATGCGTTTTTATTATAATCCCGCCGGCCGCAAAAGTCAAGCGCCAAGGCATTGACATCCTGCCGAATTTTGCGGTACAATATCCCTATAGTTTTGTTACGGAATTTGAGGTGCGTTTATGTTCAAGGGCGTTTCCCACACCGCGATCTTCCCCAAGGATTTTGAAACCACGCTGCGCTTCTACACCGAAACGCTTAGGATCAAAGAAGCGTTCCGCCTAAACCACGACGACGGCACGCCGTTTTTTGCCTATCTGATCGTCGCGCCCATGCAGTTTATCGAGCTGCTCGGCCCCGACGGCCGCGAACCGACCACCGCTCCCGAAGCGGCGGGATACCAGCACCTCTGTTTGGAAGTCGAGGATATCCAAGCGGCCTACGACGAAATGCAGGCCAAAGGTGTTCCGATCGCATCCGAAATCCGTACCGGTTACACCGGCTGCAAGCTCTTTTGGATCCTTGACCCCGACGGCAACCGCATCGAACTGATGGAGTTCCCACCCGAATCGATGCAGGCTGCGGCCTCGCGCCGATTCTTCGGCTGACCAAAACCGCCCTTCCGGGGCGGTTTTTCCGTTTACTGCAAATCGATCGGGTAATCGCCGAACCCCATCTGACAGGATAGCCCCTCCAGCGACTGCCGCTGCATTTCCGCAGTCGCCGCCAAAAGGCAGAGCCCGCTATGGAACGTTTCGTGGACCGTGTAGGTCGTGCCGAGTGATTTGTGCTTGGAGACGACCTCAACGACCAGTTTGGATGCGATCAGCGGCGCAAGCGCGGCAGAGAGCTCTTCGTCGGAGAACCCAAGCTTTTCCTTGAGCTCGCCGAAGCTGATATCGCTCATCGAAAGGATCGCCAAAACGACGAGCAGGCGTTTTTCGTCGGCGAGCTGCGCAAACAGCCCTGCCGCAAATTCCACCGTGCCGCGGTTGATGAAACGGAAGTATTCCCGCGTGACGACCGCGCCGTAGGCGTTATCCGACCACACCGCAACGCCGTTTTCGTTGGAAATGTGGACGGTGCTGCCGGGGCAATATGCGTTTGCAAGAAAGAACGCTTTGTGCGCGGCGGTAAAGACCGCAAACAGCTCTTCAAACTGCTCGCGGCTCATTTGCAGGTGTGTTTTGATCTTTTGCGTGACCGCCTCAAAGAGATCGTCGTACACCAGCGTTTCCCCGTAGAAAAGGTAGTCGATGCTGACACCGAACCGCTCGGCGATCGCGGGGAGCATGGCCGCATCCGGCTGGCAGACGTCGTTTTCCCATTTGGAGACCGCCTGCGGTGTGACATTCAGAGATGCGGCGAGCTGCTCTTGCGTGAGGGCGGCGCGTTTGCGCAGGGCGGCAATATTTTTGGCGAGGTTGGCATTTTTCATCCGAAAGTCTCCTCCGTTTTTCGTTCCGTGTGCGCACGCGGTTACTGTTGATATTATAACACCGCGTTTTTTGTTTGTAAACAACGCGTTCGGAAATCTTCACAACCTGCGGTTGAGCCGCCGTTTTGGTTTCATCTAACGGTTGATTTTATACCGATCCTCAAAAAACCTCCGCCAATTGTTGACACTTCAACGTTTTTGCGGTACAATAACCTTACGAACAAAAGAAAGGGAGTTTTGATACATGGCAAACGTCGACGCAAAATACGAAGCGCTCTTTACGCCGTGGAAGATCGGCAACGTCGAGATCAAAAACAGGATCGTCATGTGTCCGATGGGCGGCACCTCGCTGTTTGGCTGGATGGAGCACACGGGCAACCACTTCGACAAAGAAGCCGCAAAGTTCTTTCTGGAAAAGGCGCGCAACAACGTCGGTCTGATCATCCCCGGCATCGCGCCGATCAAAAGCACTTTCATGAACCAATGGCTCTACCAGAACAAAAAGATGTTCAAAGAGCTGAAGGTCTTTATGGACGAGCTGCACCAGACCGGTGCCAAGCTCTTCGTGCAGATCACCGCCGGCATGGGCCGTTCATGGGCGATCCCCACTCCGCTCGTGATGCTGCACAACATGCCCATCGTGCGCGATCTGATCAAGCCGATCATCAACATTCCCTACCAGTCGGCGAGCCCGAGCGAACTGCCCAGCCGCTGGAGCGACAAGGTAAAGTGCCGCGCGATCACCGAAAAGGAGATCAAAAAGATCATCGAAGCCTTCGCCAAAACCGCCAAGCTCTGCAAAGAAGCCGGTGTCGACGGCGTGGAGGTGCACGCGGTCCACGAGGGCTATCTGCTCGACCAGTTTACGCTCAACTACACCAACAAACGCACCGACCAATGGGGCGGTTCGTTTGAAAACCGCTACCGCTTCCCGGTCGAGATCGTCAAGGCGATCAAGGCCTCCTGCGGCAGCGACTATCCGGTCTCGCTGCGCTACTCCGTGACCTCCAAGGTCAAGGATTTCTGCGTCGGCGCCGTTCCGGGTGAGGAATACACCGAGATCGGCCGTGATATGGAAGAAAGCGAACGCGCGGCGAAATATCTGCAGGACGCGGGCTACGATATGCTCAACGCCGACAACGGCACCTACGACTCGTGGTATTGGGCGCATCCGCCGATGTACATGCCGCAGAACTGCAACCTCGACGACGTCGCACACATCAAACAGTTCGTCGACATCCCGGTCGTCTGCGCGGGGCGCATGGAGCCCGACGTGGGCGCAAAAGCCGTTGCCGAAGGCAAGATCGACGCAGTCGGCGTGGCGCGCCAGTTCCTCGCGGACAGCGAGTGGGTGACCAAGCTGATCGAAAACCGCATGGAAGACATCCGCCCCTGCATCTGCTGCCACAACGCCTGCTTCAACATGTCGCACTACAAGGGCGTGGCCAACGCGCAGTCGATCTACGACGCCAGCCACATCGCCCGCTGCGCGCTCGATCCGCGCGTGATGCAATCGGAGAAATATAAGCTCGAACCGGCCAAAACGCAGAAAAAGATCGCCGTGATCGGCGGCGGTATCGGCGGCATGGAAGCCGCACTCGTTTGCGCCAAACGCGGCCATACCGTCACCCTCTACGAACAGAGCGACTGTTTGGGCGGTGTGTTCATCGCGGCGGCCGCGCCCTCGTTCAAGGAAAAAGACCGCGCGCTGATCGCGTGGTACGTCCGCGAACTGCAGAAATATCCGCAGATCGCCGTCAAGCTCAACACCAAAGTCTCTGACGTCGCCGCGCTCGATGCCGACGAAGTGATCGTCGCTACCGGCGCGAAGGCGCGTAAGCTGCCGGTCAAGGGCGCGGAAAAAGCGATCGAAGCCGTTGACTACCTGCTGGAAAAGCCGGATGTCGGCGAAACCGTTGTCGTCGTCGGCGGCGGTCTGACCGGCTGTGAGATCGCATACGATCTCTATCTCGAAGGCAAAAAACCGGTGATCGTGGAGATGCAGAACGACCTCATCGTCGCCAAGGGCGTCTGCCTCGCCAACTCCAGCTATCTGCGCGATTTCTTTGCGGCCAACAAGGTCGAGGTCCACCTCGAGACCGCACTTTCCGAGATCACCGACAAGGGCGTCGTCGTCCGCACGAAATCGGGCGAGACCCAAACGATCGCCGCCGATTCGGTCATCCTCTCGGTCGGCTACACGCCCGCTCCCGTCGCCAAAAAACAGAAGCACGTCCACGTGATCGGCGACGCCAAAGCCGTAGGCAACCTGCGCACCGTCATTTGGGGCGCGTGGGACGTTTGCACCAAACTGTAAAGGAGAGCGTATATGTTTTTAACCGATGAACAACAGGCGATACTGAACGGCGAAAAGGGCGAGACCCTTTCGAAGGTCATGCAGACCGTCGTGCGCTACGGCGAACTGTTCGGTGCGACCAAGCTCGTGCCGGTGACGAGCAAGTATAACCACCTCGTCACCTCGTTCGGTCTGAAAATGATCGGGCCGGTCTACGACCTGATGAACGAGCTGATCGAAGCCGGAGCCGTCAGCGCCCAGCAGTTTTCCGCCGACCCGCGTCCGGTCGACAAAAACGTCCCCGCAAACTTCCTGCAGAAGCTGATCTTCAACAAATTCATGTATTCCAAGCAGGATTTCTACGAAGGCCAGCTCAGAGAGCTCGGTCTGATGGAAAAAGACGCATTCTCCTGCGCTTGCTACCTCGACGAAGTCGGCAATACCCCGGCCAAGGGCGAAGTTTTGAGTTGGTCGGAATCCTCGGCCGTCGTCTACGCTAACTCCGTGCTCGGTGCGCGCTGCAACCGCAACTCCGGCATCATCGACATCATGGGCTCGATCGTCGGCTACGTCCCCTATTTTGGTCTCGTGACCGACGAGGGCCGCAAGGCGACGTGGGTCGTTGAGATCAAAACGACCAAAAAGCCCGAAGCCCAGCTTTTGGGTTCGGCGATCGGCATGAAGGTGATGGAAGCCGTGCCGTACGTTAGGGGGCTGGACAAATGGCTCGGCAGCGAACTCGATGACGCGGCCCGCGCTTACCTCAAGGATTTCGGCGCCGCCACCGCCTCCAACGGTGCCGTCGGCCTCTACCACATCGACAATCTCACGCCCGAAGCCAAGGAGCTTGGCAGCGCGCTGATCGCCGAAAACGCCGCCACCTACGTCATCGACGACGCCGAGCTGCAGCGCGTCTACGACAGCTATCCGGTTGTTTGGAAGAACAAAGACGCCAAGCCGAAGCTCTGCTTTATGGGTTGCCCGCACATGAGCATGGAGCAGCTCAAGAGCTGGACCGACCGTTTGGAGACCGCGCTGAAGGCCGCCGGCAACAAAAAAGTGCAGATCCCCACGGTGTTCACGACCGCACCTGCCGTGCTCCGAGAGTTCAGCAAAACCGACTACGCCGCCCGCTTGAAGGCAATGGGCGTCGTCGTCTCCTACATCTGCCCGCTCATGTACATGAACAACCCGCTCTGCGGCAAGATGCCCGTCATCACCTCGTCGAACAAGCTCCGCACCTACACCACGGCGCGCTACTACACCGACGATGAGATCCTCGAGCAGATCACAAAAGGGGGTAAATGAAGATGAAAACTTTTCAGGGACGCGTCGTTGCCCCCGGCACCGTGACGGCCGAAGCGCTCGTTTCGCACGGCGGACTCAACACGCTCGCATCGTTCCAGAAGGCGCTGCAGTTCGGCGATAAAAATGCCACCTGCGGCGACCAGAACAACCCCGACCTCTACGGCAAACAGATGGCCGGCAAGGCGCTCTGCCTGCCGCAGACGATCGGCTCGACCACCGGCGGTTTGGTTCTCTACTGCGCCTGCGCGATGGGCCGCCAGCCGGCGTGCATGCTCTTCTCGCAGCCGATCGATTCGCTCGCCGGCGCCGGTGTTATCCTCGCCGATATTTGGCTCAAGGACGCGAAAATGCCGGTCATCGACTCGCTCGGCGAAGAATTTTTGCAATACGCCCAAACGGGCATGACCATCGAGATCAAAGAAAACGGTACGGTCGTCGTCGGCTGAGCTCCAAAGAACAAAAAACAGGTCGGAATGCAAATGCATTCCGACCTGTTTTTTTATCATTTTTCCGGATTCTGCTCGTCTTCGTGCATCAGCGCCGCACATCTGAGCAGCTGCTTGAGCGAGTTGACCCCCAGCTTGCCGTAGATATTCTGGTTATGGTAGCGGAGCGTACTCTCCTTGATCCCGGCGATCTCGATAATTTCCTTCACGCTTTTGCCGGAGAGATAGTAGTCGAAGATCCGCCGCTCCGTCGGCGTCAGGCGGTCGATGCCCTCCAAAAACTGCCGATAGTCGGCGGGATCGATCTCGTTTTTGCGGTCGTAGGCGAGGCGGGCGATCTCGGCACGCGCCGTCTCGTACTGGTTCTGTGCGGCCGCAAACTCCCGTTGCAAACGCTCTTTTTCCGCTTGGGCAAGCTCTTTTTCCCGCAGCAGCACCGAAAGCGCATCCTCGCGGTCCCGGTCCTTTTCGGCCAAGAAGCGGAAAAGGTCGTCGATCTCGGGGATCTCCGTCTGCGCATCGGTATGGGCGTCGGATTTCAGCTTTTCCAATCCGCGCAGGATCGGCGAAAGATAGCGGCGGCTGAAAAAGAGGCAGCAGCTGACACAGAAAAATCCCAGCAACGCCAGCAGCACCAAGAATTGCGCCCGTGTCTGCGCAATTTCGCGGTCGTAATCCGACTGCCGAATCATCACCGCCAGCAAAAACGGCGGATTGTTCGGCGTTGGCTCATAGTGACGCAAAAGGCCGATATACGTAGTATCGCCGTCGGACACCGTCGCAAGGCTGCCGCGCTGCTCCATGGTCATCTGCGCATCCGGCACCAGTCCGCACCCATCGGAAGACCCGCAGAAGAGTCCTTTCTGCGCATCGAGTGTATCGCCGTCGGGAACAACCATACACGTCAGTGAGGAGAGCTTCGTCGGCTGCGCGTGATAGGCCGTAAAATAACTCGTGCTGACCTCGTAGCCGCAGACGCCGTAGAACACACCGTCGGCACCGACGATCGGAGCGGTCATCAGCACCGCCTCGTCCGAAGTCCCCGGCAAAACAAAGCGGTCGGTCAGCAGATAGGACTCAACGTGCGTTTTTTCGGCGCAGGCACACAGCTCCCGGTAATTCGGGAACAGGTCGGTACGAAACTCCAGCCGCCATTTCCGATGCGGCATGATCCCAAACTCTTTGCCGAGCTCAGCCGGTCCGCGGTACAGAAGTAAACTTTCATCGGCGGAATCGCGATAGCCGTTTCGCTGCAGATAAAGCCCAACACGCGAATATTCGGCACCGGCCACGCCGCTGTTGACCGTCGCATCCAGCATAAAAAACACGCCCGAGCAATTTTCCTTCTGCATCGTCTCCTGCAAAGGCTCGATCCATTCCCTTTGGATCTGCTCCAGCCTTTGGGTATCGTCGTTCAGCGCGGTCAGGCCGATCTCTTCTTCCGCAAGATAATCGTCGAGATATCCGCTGATCGCATGCGAAAGTTGCAGACCGGCGGCGGCAAGGTTCTCAAAATGCGAGGAAACGTCTTTCTCAAAAATTTCCAACTGGATATCCAGCGCCTCGTGCGTCCGTTTTTCAACGCTGTCAAAAAGCTCGAAAAAGAGCAGGCCGCCCACTAGCGCCAAGAGCAAAAGCATTGTCAGCAGCAGCATGTAGCCAAACAGCTTGCGCCGCAATGACCACGCAGAATAGTGAAATGCTTTCCATCCGTGCATGAAACCCACACCTCCGCTTCAGCGGATCGAGCAGAAGAGCGCCCAGGTTTCCGCCGTCAGCGTATCGATCGCTTCACCGGCATCGGCACGCGCCTTCAGTACGGGCTGCAGCTCGCGCAAGCCGTCGTACAGCGCATTGACCTTATCGTAGTAGCCGGCAAAATCCGGACGCACGACGGGAACGTAGCCCTCGCGCATGGTTTTGATGGCGGCAAACAACGAAGCGTGGGCTTCGTCGGCGAAGTCGTAGGATTCGATCGCCGCAAACGCGTCGTTGTGTACAGGCATATAGCCGGTCTCAACCACGAAGTCCAGGTTGCGCTCGCCCGTGGTGAGCCAGCGGACGAATTCGCCCGCCGCCTCGGCCTTTTGATCGGTCGTCCGCATCGCACAGATGCCGACACCCGTCACAGGCATATACTGCACGCCGTCGCCGCTCTTCGGCAACGGCAGCACGATCAGATTGGTCGGTTCGGAGGTGTTATCGGGGTAGGTGACGGTTTCGTTGTAGTACGCGACCGCCGCGGTCGAGCCGATGCCGCCCAGCGTCTCACCGGTCATGACCTGCGTATTCGCATACTGATCGGCCACGGCAATATGCCCCTTGGCCAGCGGCTCGGCAAATTTCATCCACGATTCGTAAAACGACGCGTCGGCCGCATCGTACCAGCCGTCGGCGGTGTATCCGACCTCGCCGCGGCGCGCCATCATATCGAGCTCGACGTGGCGGATCAGGTAATCCAGTGCGCAGAACGGCTTGCCGCCCGACCACACGTAGTACTTCGCAGCGGCGTCGAAAAAGCCCTCCCATGTGGCAAGCGATTCGCAGGTCACACCGGTGTCGGCGGAAAAGCACGCAAACTGCGAGCCGTTTAAGAAAAGCGCATAGCTCGACTTGGAGACCGGAAAGACCGCCAGCGAATCACCGATCATCCCATCTTCCAAAAACTGCGGCACAAACGCTTCCAGCTCTTTTTCATCAAACTGCGTTTGCCAGTCGAGCAGAGATTCCTCGCCGAACTCGGTCGCCGTGATCGTGTGGGCGGAAAAGAGATCCGGCAGCTCCGGCACATTGGGACCGCCGGCCCGCGCTTCGACCAGCTGCGGCAGGATCTTGGACGTGCTCGTCACGTTGGTAACCGTGACCACGATCCCCTTTTCCTTGCCGACCGTCGCGTTGAACTCGGCAATCAGGCGGTTCATCGGTGAATCGGCCTGCTCGCCGTAAACGTGCCACATCGTCAAGGTGACGGGTTCATCGGGCGACAGCAACGACGCTTCGCCGCATCCAAACAAGGCGGTTGCCATCAGCACCGCCAACAAAAGCATCCATATTTTTCTCATACCGGGTTCCTCCTCGGCGGTCATCCGCCAAATCGGGCAGGAACAGAAGTTTTTTCTCCCCTCTTCCCCTCAATTTGCGGGGTATTGATGGGGACAAAACCTGCCGCGACGATTAAAATAGTAGGTGCAAGCATGCTGAAGGAGGGATAAGGCATTGCCGGATAGGTCGATTGAAAAAAGGGCCCCGATTGTTCTGCGGTTTGCCGCCGCAAAGCAATGATCTCCGACATCGCGCCAACGGGCGGAGATCCCCTTTTATCGATCAAATTATACCATATTTCCTTTGCATTCGCAAGGATAGCGTGCGGTTTTGGAAAACATTGCCGTAATTTTGCAAGGAGGTGTGTCGATGACGGAATCGGACATTGCCGCATTGGAGCGGGTGATTTTTGACCGTGGACACGGTTCGGCCTGGGGAAACCAGTTTTTTACCGAGCTTACAGCCAAAGAATTGGTCGTCACCCGTTTTTTTGATCCCGCCGATCCAACGCGCACTCTGCTCACCCGCACAAATCAAGTACTGGCACCGGAAGAGTGGCCGCAACTCACCGCAGCCATAGCCACACTTTTGCCGCACCTATCCCGAAACAAGAGGTTCTTGCGGCTGTTTGTCCGCAAGAATTTTCCCGCCGCATCCGATGGTACGGCGTATCGCAGGCTGACGATTTTCTTCCATAGAGGCCGTAAGCTCCACCGCTTTGACGCCGCGTTGCCCGCATGCCCCGAGTCTGCCACACTCGAGCAATTGCTCGAACAAATGAGCCTGACCCGCTTCGCCGCGGAATCTCATACAAATAATTCCAAAAGAAAGGTTTGAGGTGTACACTATGAGTATTTTTGACAAGCTGAAGAACAAAGCAACCCAGGCCGTGCAGTCGCTCGGCAACAAAAGCGAGACCTTTACCTTCACGTCTCTGCCCGAAAGCCTTGCACAGATGAAGGCGCTGCCCGAAGCGAGCCTGAGCTCGCCCTATCAGACGGCCGCGCTGACGGTCTGCGCGCTGTGCGCCTACGCCGCCGACAAGCAGATCGGCACGGAGATGCTCAACTTCCTGCGCGGCCCGCGCCCGCTGAGCGGCGTCGACATTTCTTTCCTGAACGACCGTTTCCGCGACGGCCACCACGTCCCCTTCTCCTACTTCCAGGGCGCGACACCCGAAAACAACTACACGCCGTCCGAACCCTACACGGTGACCATCACGTCCAACCCCTATTCCGACGCCAACGAAGGCTACAAGAAGCTCTTTATCGCCAGCGGCGGCGCCGACAATCCGCGTGAGATCGTGCTGCGCAGAAAAGGAGACGGCACGTGGTGCCTTTGGGAGCAGTTCCTGCTCGTCAGTATCCGCAAAGCGCACGAGGACGATCCGTGGGCGTAAGCAAGCCTGCGAGGCTCTTGGGCGCACTCCGAACAGCGTTTTGCCGCAAACCGACCGATACGGAAGCGATTGACGGCGGAAAGTACAGCGTTGTTGACACGACTGTGCCCAAATCGATCCGTTGCCGCAGGATCACCTCGTTTTTCTGCACGTTTTCCACCGTGGCGTATCTGGATTCCCCCGAAGCTCCGCCGGCCGGAATTTACCGACTGGAGGCCAGACGAACCGGAAACTCAGCCGACTGCCGATACAGCTTCCGTCCGCGCGACGACAGCTGTACCGACACGATATTTACCGCCGACCGTTCGTTTCTCGACGATCTCTCCGGAATCGTCGGGAAACGGAAGTTGGTGCAGTTCAACGGCATGCACACAAGCGTTTCCGGTCTGCCGGATTTCTACGGTGCCGAGCTCCGCATCTGCTACGCATCCGGTGAATCCATCTCCGCATCCGACAATGAGGATTGTTTTCTGCCACCGGCTGCCCTGACAGATTTTGTCAGGGCTTTTGCCAATCGGGGCGCTATCCCTGAAAACCAAGAGCGATAAACCGTTCATCAAGAGAAAGAGAGAATTTGCCATGAAAAAGAGAATTGTCAGCTTGCTGCTCTGCTGTGCGATGCTTTTGAGCCTCGCGCCGTTTGGTGCTGCAGCCGAAACGGTTCGCGTTTCGTACAGCAAAATCGACCCCTACATCTACTCCGGCGGTATTTTCGACGCGGAAGTCTACGTTTCGTCTTCCTCGCCCAATATCAGTTACCAGTGGCAGGCAGACGCCGCATTCGGCGACGGTCACTGGTTAGATTTGGAAGATAATCAGCGCTGGAAGGGCACGCAGACGGCGCACCTGCAGCTCCTGACCGAGCCCAACAACGGCAACACCCTCGGCTCCGGTTGGGAGGACATTCCCTACCGCTGCCTGGTCACCGTCGACGGCAAGCATTATCCCACGCAGCCCTGCCACATCAACATCCTGCCGCTCGAGCAGCTCTTCGACGATATGGAACGCTCCGGTCAGGGTAACTTCCGTGCGTTCTTCGATGACGTTACGGTCACCGCTAGCAGCAGCACGCCCTTCTCCTGTGAAGCCGGCGAAAGCTTCTCGTTCCGTCTGGAAGATATCGGAGGCGGTTCGGATGCCAACACCTATCTGGAGGAATCCGAAGTCGTTTTCGTGCCTGAGATCATCGTGACCGAAGGTACCGAGGTCACCCGATACCGCGGTGAAGGCACCTACATGCCCCGCACGATCGGCAAAAACACCGTTCAGGTGCAGTTTGTGCTGCGCATGGAGATCGGCGGCAACAAGATCGAAGAGGCCATCACGGAACAGACCAACTACGTCAGCGTGGTCGCACCCAACGCGATCGGCTCGGCGCAGACCCGTTACGAGTTCTCGTTGCTCGAATATCCCTACAACCAGTCGAAGAAGCTGATCACCGTACCGAAAAACGACGGTGTCATTCTGCTCGCACCGGCCGGTTCCAGTTGGTGGCTCGTTTCCTACAAAAATACGATCGGTTATGCCGCCACGTCTGCGCTGGTCATCAACCAGTTTATCGGCTCGGTCGACGTGCGCCTTGAGGCCCCTGTCGCCGGGAATGTCGCCGATTCCACGGTTGAAATTACCGACACGACCTATACGCAGCACAGCGTTGACTGGTACGACAAAACTGCCGGCAGTTTTTTGGATCCGGGCGACCGTTTTATCGCCGGCCACACCTACTCCGCCACCATTTGGCTCGAGGTTGCCGACGGTTGCCAGTTTACGACCGATCTTTCCGGCAACCCCACCGTTATCGGCAAGCTCAACGGAGAAGTCGTGGGCGTCCACCGCCCCTATGAACAGGATCCGAGTTATGTGATCGAGCTTGTAAAAACGTACGCTCCGCTCGCCAGCACCCATACCTGCCACCGCGTTTTGATCCCGAAGGTGGAACCGACCTGTACCGAATCCGGCCGCGCCGCTTACTACCGCTGTGAATGCGGCAAGATCTACCTCAACGCTACCGGCGGTTCGCCTGTTTCTCTCAGCTCGGTCGCCATAATTCCGGCAACCGGTCACACCGAATCGGATTGGGTGGTCAGCGAATACAAGCACTACAAGAAGTGCACCGACTGCGGCATTCAGATCGCGGGGACGGAAGGCCAGCACAGCGGTGGTTCCGCCACGGTAAATGAAGGCCCAATCTGCGTGGTCTGCGGCACGGAATATGGTTCGCCGAATGCGCACACGCACAACTTTGTTCCCAAGCAGAGCGAATACATGCACTGGGACGAGTGCACGAGCTGCGGCGTGATGGACCAGATGGAGCTTCACACATTCGTGAACGGCGTCTGCACCGAATGCGGAGCCAAAGAAGTCACCTACGACGACGTTTTCTTCACCGACGTTTCCAAAACGGCCTACTACTATGACGCCGTGATGTGGGCGGTAGAGGAAGGAATTACCACCGGCACCTCTGCGACCACCTTCAGCCCCAACGCCACCTGCTCTCGTGCGCAGGCCGTGACCTTCCTCTGGCGCGCGACCGGTTCGCCTGAACCTTCGGTATTCGCCAAGGCCTTTGCCGACGTTCCGGCCGGCGCATACTACGAAAAGGCCGTCAAATGGGCGGTTGGCAGCGACATCACCAACGGCACCTCCGCGACCACCTTCAGTCCGAATCTCGACTGCTCCCGCGGCCAGATCGTCACGCTCCTGTGGCGTATGTTCGGCTGCCCCGAAGTCTCCGGCAATAACCCCTTCACCGATGTCCCCGCCAACGCTTACTACTACGACGCCGTGATGTGGGCGGTCGAACGCGGTATCACCAACGGCACCTCGGCGACCACCTTCAGCCCCAACGCAGTCTGTTCCCGCGGTCAGATCGTCACCTTCCTCTACCGCGCGATCAGCGGCAATTAAGCGGCACGTTTCCCCATATCCTTGACTGTAAACGGAGGAATCAGCTATGAAACGACGTCTTCTTTGCTTCCTTTTGTGTTTTTCATTTCTCTTCGCCCTGATGCCCCTGCCCGCACAAGCAACCTTCATCCCCTACGTTGAAGTCGGTATCACCCGTCCCGTCGTCGGCGGGCGGGCAATCCGCTACTGGAACGGCAACATCGAAGTCCCCGAAGACGCCCCGTACGAAGGCGTTTTCGTGAGCTATTGGCGGGACGAATACGGCAACGAGATCAACGACGAGAACTACCGCTTTGAAGCCAACCGCACCTATTCGATCAAGATCACCGTCCACACGGAATTGGCTGACGGTTTTACCACCGCAACCAAAATGCGCCTGAAGGATATCCCCACCTCGGCCTACTCGGTCCGGTTCGATAACTGCATCAACGGTTACCTTTCCTACGTCTTCACCTTCCGCCTCGGCGGAACCACGACCGATACCACAATCGACACGCTGCGTATCAGCGGTATCGGCACACCCCAGGTGTTGGGAACGCCGGCCGAAGAAGTGACGGTTACCTACAACAACACCAACGGCTACCACCTCTCCTGGCGCGGTGAATTCGATGCCGACGGCCGCTTCCGTGACGGTTGGACCTATACGATGAAACTCACCGTCTACGCCGTCGACGGCTACAAATTCGCCACCGACGGTTCGCTCGACGTCACCATCGACGGCAAGCGCCCCGACTATATCTCCAGCATCGGCAGAGCTGTCACCCTGACCAGCTACTACACGCTTCCGCCTTCCGATATCATCGGCTCCGTCTGCATTGAAGGACTGTGGCCGACCGCCGGCAGCTACGCGCATCCGTTGAAATCCGGCCAGCTCAAGGTCCCGTCCGATGCCAACTACAAGATCGACGATATCACCTACGAAGGCGTCTGGCACGACGAAAACGGCAAGGCAATGACCTCCAACGACCCGTTTATCTCCGGTCGGAAGTACTCCTACACCGTCTTCGTTTCACCCAAGAACCCCTTGACCCATAAATTCAGCACCGATACCGCAGGCTATTTGAGCCACCATCCGTTCGACGCCTATTCGGCCAAGCAAGTTGCCTACAAGGACTATTCGAAGGAATATACGCTCGGCTTCACCTACACCATCCTCTCGCGCCCCGCCACCGACAGTATTACCGACGTCAGCGTCTTTGAGATCGACGTACCCAAGGCCGGCCGCACGCCCGACATGCACTTTGCGCTCGGCAGCGCCGGATACTACCTGTACCCGACCGACGGCATGACCTGGACGGAAGACGGCTACAGCATGAATCCGACCGATACCTTCCGCGAAGGCCACCGCTACGCCGTTTCGATCTGGCTGCAGGCCAAGCCCGGCTACGAATTTGCCACCGGCGTTACCGGCAATCCCTCGGTTTCGGCCCGTTTTAACGGTGAGTCGATCAAGGTGAACCGCGCCTACGAACAGGATCCGTCGGACGTGATCGAGCTTTTCTACGATTTCGGCACGCTCCACACCCACCAGATGACCGCGATCGCCCGCCTCGAACCCACCTGCACCGAAGACGGTCAGGAGGCGCACTATCTCTGCGTGACCTGCGGCAAGTTCTTTGCCGATGCCGCCGGATCGACCCAAATTGACCCCAAAACGTGGGGCGCGATCCCCGCACCCGGCCACACCGGCGGTACGGCAACCGTAACCGAGCTCGCCCACTGCGACGTCTGCGGTTCGCCCTACGGGGAATACGCCACCCACACGCATGAATACTACAGCAGTGCCCAGCTTTGGGAGCATTGGAAAGAATGCGCGATCTGCGGCGACATCATCGACCTGGAATACCACCAGCTCAACGAGTACGGCAAATGTGAGGGCTGCGGTTTCATCGATCCGATGGCCTCGCCGTTCACCGACGTCAGTTCTTCTGCCTATTACTATGAGCCCGTTTTGTGGGCCGTTGCCTATGACATCACCACAGGTACCTCTGCTACCACCTTCAGCCCCGACGCCACCTGTTCTCGTGCGCAGGCCGTGACCTTCCTTTGGCGCGCAACCGGTTCACCCGATCCGTCGGTATTTGCCAAGACCTTTGCCGATGTTCCGGCCGGTGCGTATTACGAAAAAGCCGTCAAATGGGCGGTCGGCAGCAGCATCACCAACGGTACCTCCGCGACGACCTTCAGCCCGAACACCGACTGTTCCCGCGCTCAGATCGTCACGCTCCTGTGGCGTATGTTCGGCTGTCCCGAAGTCTCCGGCAAAAATCCCTTCACCGATGTCCCCGCCAACGCTTACTATTACGACGCTGTGATGTGGGCGGTTGAACGCGGTATCACCAACGGCACCTCGGCGACCACGTTCAGCCCCAACACCGTCTGTACGCGCGGTCAGATCGTCACCTTCCTCTTCCGCGCGATCAGCGGTGAATAACCAGAAGATTGGAGAGCAACCATGAAACAGAGAATTTGCAGCATTCTGCTGCTGGCCGCAGTTTTAGCCGGCGTCTTCCTCCTGCCCGCGGCCGCCATTCCGGGGTTCCCGACCATCGTCCTGCAGCCGCAGAGCCCCCATTACCCGGAAGGCGGTGAGGCCGTCTATTCCGTCGAGGTCGAAAGCTACGATATGAGCTGCACGTGGTATCTGGACTACAACGGCGTGACCTACAACCTTTCCGACCCAAACGCGTCCAGACCGTGGAAAGAGCACGTCAGCGTTGCGTTTGGTGCGCGTGAAGACGGCAATGTCTTCAGCTATTTCTTCGACGGCATCGGTGCCGGGCTCAGCGGCAGCCGGATCTGGTGCGAGATCACCGACGGCGTGAACACCGTCCGCAGCCAAAACGCCTACATCACCGTGCAGGGCAGCGCCGAACCGCCCACGATCCTCTATGTCCCCTACGGCATTACGGTTGCCCTCAACGAGCCGCTGGATATTCCCTGTGTTGCTGCGGCTCCGGAAGGCCACCAGCTCACCTATATTTGGTACGAAACCACCACCGGCGAGCTCCCCGACATCAAGGCGTTGGAAGATGCCTCGATGTATTCCGATTATCTGACCTGTGATACCTCCGTGACCGGCACGCGTTACTACGTCTGCGGTGTCCAGACCGATGAAGGCGCCATGACCTACAGCAACGTCATCGCCGTTACGGTCGAAGAGCCGCAGGCCGCGCCGCCGAAGATCCTGACCGATTCGCTTCCCAATGCCGTCGTCGGAGAATCCTACTCCGTCACGCTCGGTTGCACCGATCCCAACGCGATCTTCTACCCCTATCTTTCCCCCACCGGCCCCAACCAAATGGCCGATGCGGGACTGGAAATCACCTCGGACGGTGTCCTCTTTGGCACGCCTACAACCCCCGGCACCTATTCCTTCGCGATTTGCGCGATGGGTGCGGCAAACGAGGACTATAAGTTCTACACGCTCGTCGTCGAAGAAGCCGAAGTCTACTACCCGCCGGAAATCACCGTGCTTTCGATTTCTGACGCGACTGCGGACGAACCGTACGAATTCCAGCTCACCTGCTCCGAACCCAACGCGTTCTTCTACATCTATACCCTTACCGGTCCCACGGACTTTGAAAAAACCGGATTGAAGCTCTCCGAGGACGGTCTCCTCTCCGGCACCCCCACCACCCCCGGTACATATCGCTTCACAGTTTGCGCGATGGGCGCGCGTGACGAAGCCTACCGTGAATTCACCCTTACGGTTCACGCCCCCGAAACGACTCCGGCCACTAATATCACCACACCCACAACCACCCTTCCGACCACGCCCGCACCGACAACCGAAGTGACCTCCGAGGCCACCACTCCGGCTACCACCCCGGCAACGTCCGAAACGACACCCGCACCGACCGGTGAGACCACACCTGCCGCGACCACGGTCGAAGCGGTCACCACTCCGGCAACCGAACCGGATGCCACACAGACCACGCCGTCGGCTACTGAGCCGACCGAAGAACCCAAATCGGGGCTTCCGGTTTGGGCGGCGCCCGCGATCGGTGTTGCAGCTGCTGCCGCTGGTGTCGGCGGAACGCTGGTGTTCCTCAAAAAGCGCAAGTAGAACACCCGAGCGGTCGGAGAGGAGTGATCGAATCCTTATGGTAAACAAAGAAACCGCCGCCTACAAAATCATCTCTGCCGCCGACGGCAATCGCTACTGTTTTTACTGCGATCTGTCCGGCGCAGCCATCTGCACGACAGGCCCATACCGCCGCCAGACACCCGAAGCCGAACTGATGGCCGCGTGGGAAACAGAAGGCCGCAGTCACTTCAACCACTGCAAAAAATGTGGGAAATGGGTTTCGGACACGATGTTCAACGCCGACGTACTCGAATGTGTCGCCTGTACGCCGTGGGAAAGCGATCTCAACTATTGTCCGCAGTGCGGGTATAAGCTCGATGCCGTAAGCCCATCCTGTCCCAACTGCGGCGTATCGTTTTTTGACGAAGGAGGCCAAAACGATGCCTGACCCCCGCGAAGTGCGCGCCGAAGCAATGAAGCGCTTTGGCTTCGGCCCGGAGGCGATGAAGCAGCGCAAGGTCTGCCGCGTTTGTGGCGCGACCGAGGATGCTGCGGAAAGCTTCTGCCGAAGATGCGGCACGGTTTTGCCCAAAGAGACACTCTTTGATCTCTACAAGGTGCACCATCTCTACTGCCCGGTGTGCGACACGGTCGTTGCGAATACGGCGCGTTTCTGCCCCAGCTGCGGTGCCGTGCTCCGGCAGCCGGTGGTGACCGAATTCCGCCCAACCAAAGCCGCATTGTAAGCCACCCGATCTCTCGCCCCGCAAGACAGATTCTTGCGGGGCGAGTTTTGTTTTGGGCGCTTTTTCAGGCGGTATTTGCTTGATTTTGGCCGACAGATATATTATAATGTATATATAATTGAGCGAGTATGCCTTGCGCGTTTTTTCAAAAAAACGGCAGGCCGAACGCACAAAGGAGAATGCTGATATGGCCAGAAAATTGGGTGTTGCATACCAGTCCTCGATTGCCCCGTTGGGCGACAGTTCTGTTTTCATGGTTGCCGACAACGGTGCGGACTATATTATCGCCCCGCCCGAGCTCGGCTTTTGCGGCGAAACCGTTCGCCTCGCCCGCCACGAATATACCAAAGCGCCGCTGACGCACGAAGCTGCCGTTTTGCTGCGCAAGCTCTTCCCCTTCTGCGCACCGCAGCGCGTTCTCACCCGCGAGAAAACGATCGGTCTGGGCGACCGCCTCGGGATCGCCGGTACGGCGCATTGCCGTCTGCTGCAGTCCCACCCCGATTTTACCCCCATTCTCGCTCAACAGTCGATGCGTGAACTCGATCTGACCGGCCGCACCTACGACGACGTTTTAGACGCGGCGACCTTCGCCGTATTCCGTGCGGGCTACCGCGGCGGTTTCGGCGCAGACGGCGACCATCTGAAAACGATCGCCGACATCCAAGACTCTCTCCAAAAAGGCTACACGATGATCACGCTCGACCTGAGCGACCATATCGACAAATCCGCAGTCACGCTGCCGTGTACCGAGCTCGAACTCCCCGCCGACGAACAGGATGCGCTCTACGCCGACCGCACCTTTGCCGTCGAAGACATCGAAATCGCGATCTCGCGCGAGGATTATCTGCGCGCCCGCCGCATTTACGGCAAGGCGCTCGATTTCGCCGCAGAGGTCTGGCAGACCTGCTTTGCCGGTTCCGACACCGCCGATCTGGAGATCTCCGTCGATGAGACCGATACCGAAACCACACCAGCCCAGCTTTGGTACGTCGCCTCCGAACTGACGCGCCGAGGCGTGCGCTTTGCCACGATCGCACCGCGCTTTACCGGCGAATTCCAGAAGGGCATCGACTACATCGGCGATATCGCCGCCTTTACCAAGGATATTTACGCCGACGCGGCGATCGCTCGCCACTTCGGCTGCAAACTGAGCGTACACTCCGGCTCGGATAAATTCTCGGTCTTCCCCATTGTCGCCGAGGCGACTAAGGGGCAATTCCATCTGAAGACAGCCGGTACCAACTGGCTCTGCGCGATGCAGGTCATCGCCGAAGCGGATCCGGCGCTCTACCGCAAGGTCCACGCCTTCGCGCTCGAAAACTTCGCCGAAGCCTGTAAATACTACAAGGTAACGACCGATCTCGCTAAAGTTCCCGCGCTCGACACGCTTTCCGACGCCGAGCTGCCCGATCTTCTCACCCAAAACGACAGCCGCCAGCTCATCCACATCACCTACGGTCTGATCTTGGAAGCGCGCAACGCCGACGGCAGCTATCGTTTCCGCGATCGCCTGTACGCCTGTTGGAGCGAAAACGCCCAAGTCTACGCCGATGCGCTCCATACGCATATCGGCCGCCATCTGACCCTTTTGGGCAGCAAAGCGGTATAGGACGATGCGTGCGTTTCAATTCCCGGGTACCGACCTCACCGTTTCTGCGCTTTGCTTCGGGACGGCGGGATTCGGCAGCTCGATCGACGAGAAAACCGCACATTCCCTGCTCGATGCCTACACCGATGCCGGTGGACGCATGATCGACACCGCACGCATCTACGGCGGCGGAGTCGGCGAAGAGATCATTGGCCGCTGGCTGCGCAGCGGCGGACGCGGCAAAGCAGTCGTCGCCACCAAGGGCGGCCACTACGACCACCGCGGCCCAAGCGTTTCGCGCGTGACCAGCGCGGACGTTTGCGCCGACGTTGAGACCAGCCTGCGGCTGCTGCATCTGGACGCGATCGACTTCTACTGGCTCCACCGCGACAATTCTGCACTCCCCGTCGCGGAGATCGCCGGATTTATGAACGAGCTTGTCTGCGTTGGTAAGATCCGCTATTGGGCGATCTCCAACTGGGAGCAGGATCGCGCCGCAGAAGCGTACACGTTGGGCGCCAAGGCCGTTTCCAACCGCTTTTCGCTGGCCAAAGTCCCCTCGGACGGCCGCGCCGACCAAAACGGACTGGTCGCAACCGACGATGAGTTTTACCGTTTCCACCGCGAAAGCGGCCTGCCGCTCGTGCCGTATTCGGCGCTGGCGTTCGGTTTTTTCGAAAAGCTCACGCGCGCCGGAGCCTCCGTCCAAGACGGAACGATCGTCTGCGACACCGCGCAGATCGCGCCGTCGCTCCTCTCTTCGCTCGGCACGCCCGAAAACGCCCGCCGTTTCCAAACCCTCACGCGCCTCTGCGCCGAGACCGGCCGCACCGTCACCGACTACACCGTCGGGTTCCACCTCGCGCAGCCCTTCCCCGATATCCCCGTGATCGCCGCCCGCACGACCGACCAGCTCCTGCCGCTCCTTTCCGCCTGCGAGAGCCCGATCAGCTGCGAGGAACTGGCGATCCTCCCCGCGTAAGAAAAAACACTGCCAAAACAGTTTGATAAGGAGACGTAACCATGCCTGAAACGAAAAAGATCCCCAAGAGAAGCGAAGCCGAAAAACAGTACACCTGGGCGACGGAAGATATGTTCGCCTCGGACGAAAAATGGGAAGAAGCCCTTGCCGAAATGAGCTCGATGCCCGACCGCCTGGCCGCTTACAAGGGCAAGCTCGGCGAAAGCGGCGCCACGCTGCTGGAGTACCTGCAGCTCGGCGATGAGCTCGGTCTGGCCATCGGCCTGATCGCCAACTACGCCTTCCGCAAAGCCGACGAAGATACGTCCGTCGGCAAATACCAGGAGATGCGCGGCAAGGTCATCAGCATGGACGTCGCGATCAGCTCGGCTTCGGCGTTTGACACGCCGGAGATTCTGGCAATCCCGGACGAAACGCTGGAAAAATTCTACGCCGAAACCCCGGGCTTGGAGCTCTACCGCCGCGCCCTCGACAAGATGCGCGCCCGCCGCGCCCACATCCTCTCCGATGCCGAAGAAAAACTGTTGGCTGCCGCCGGTGAGCTTTCGGAAGCGCCGGAAAACATCGGATCGATGTTCCGCAACGCCGACCTCAAGTTCCCCGATGCCGTCGACGCCGAAGGCAACAAGCATCAGCTCACGCAGGGTTCCTACATCCCAATGCTCGAAAGCGCCGACCGCGTTCTGCGCAAATCGGCGTTTGAAACGCTGTATGCGACGTTTGGCAGCTTCAAAAACACCACCGCCGCTTTCCTCGATGCGCAGATGAAGCAGCTTCTGTTCTTCTCCCGCGCCAGAAAATACGGCAGTGCGCTGGAAGCCTCGCTCTCGCGCACGGAAGTTCCGGTTGAAGTCTACCACAACCTGATCAAAACCGTCAACGATAACCTCTCCTACATGCACCGCTACGTCGAACTGCGCAAGAAGCTGATGAACGTCGACGAGCTGCACATGTACGACCTCTACACCACGCTGGTCTCCGACGTTGAAAGCGAAATTTCCTACGAAGACGCGCAGAAAAACGTCCTCGAAGGTCTGGCTCCGCTGGGCGAGGGCTACCTCAACGTTTTGAAGGAAGGCTTTGCCAACCACTGGATCGACGTTTACGAAAACGAAGGCAAGCGCAGCGGCGCCTACTCCTCCGGCGGCCATCCGCATCCGTACGTCCTTTTGAACCACAAGAACACGCTCGACTCCGAGTTCACGCTTGCCCACGAAATGGGCCACGCGCTCCACAGCTACTTCTCGATCAAAACCCAGCCGACCGTCTACTCGCATTACGTGATCTTCGTCGCCGAAGTCGCCTCGACCTGCAACGAAGTCCTCCTGATGCGCCACCTGCTCGCCAAAACGACCGATAAGCGCGAACGCGCCTACCTGATCAACCACTTCCTCGAACAGTTCCGCGGCACGCTCTACCGCCAGACGATGTTCGCCGAATTCGAACTGATGATGAGCCAGAAGGCCGAAGCCGGCGAAAGCCTGACGGCTGAGGCGCTGTGCGCAATGTACTTCGAGCTGAACAAGAAGTACTACGGCGAAGCCATCATCACCGACAAGGAAATCGCGATGGAATGGGCGCGCATCCCGCACTTCTTCTACAACTTCTACGTCTTCCAGTACGCGACGGGCTTTTCCGCCGCCGTGGCGATCGCCAACCGCATCCTCACCGAAGGCCAGCCGGCGGTCGACGATTACCTCAAGTTCCTCTCCTCGGGCTCGACGGCCGATCCGATCTCGCTTCTCAAGATCGCCGGTGTCGATATGACCACGCCCGCTCCGATCAACGACGCGCTGAAGCTCTTCGGCGAACTGATCGACGAAATGGAAGCGCTCTGCGAATAAGCCACTCTTTGAAAGAAGGTCCGACGATATGACCCACATCGATCGCTTTCAGGCGATTTTCAAAAAAGAGGTCAAGCGCGAAGGTGCCGACAAGCTCCTCGCCTACCTCTGCTCGCGCGCCTGCGACTTCACGACCGCCCCGGCCAGTACGCGCTTTCACGGCTCGTACCCCGGCGGACTTTTGGAGCACAGTCTGAACGTCTACGACTGTCTGGTCGACTATCTCGCGCGGCCGCGCGTTAAGGAGCGCTACGGCCTGAACGTGAGCGGTGAGACCGTGGCGATCGTTGCGCTGCTGCACGATCTCTGCAAGATCAACTGCTACAAAGAGGGCAAGCGCAAGGTGCGCGATTCCTCGGGCGATTGGCAGACGGTCACGAGCTACGAGTTCGAGGATATGCTCCCCTACGGCCACGGCGAAAAATCGGTGCTCTTGATCTCCGACTACATGAAGCTCACGCGCGAAGAGGCGTTTGCCATCCGCTACCACATGGGCTTTACCGGCACGGAAGACAACCGCACGATCGGCCAAGTGTTCGAGCTCTATCCGCTGACGCTCGCGCTCTTCACCGCCGACATGGAAGCGACCTTCTGTATGGAAAAAACACCGAAAAAATAGAAAAAAAATACCGCCCGAAACAGTTTTGTTTCGGGCGGTATTGAAAGGAACGCAAACGTATGACGAATGATCCGATTTCTCCGGCTGCGCGCGCCGATGCGGCGTGCGCGCTCTTTTGCGGCGGCGCCAACTGTGCGCAGGCTGTCGCGGCGGCGTTTGCCGATCTCGTCGGCGTGGATACCGAGACGATGCTGCGCATCTCCTCGTCGTTCGGCGGCGGCATGGGACGGATGCGCGAGGTCTGCGGCGCTTGCTCGGGGATGTTTTTGATCGCCGGTTGGCTCTACGGCTACAGTGATCTCACCGACGATACCGTTAAGAAAGAGCACTACGCTCTGATCCAGCGGATGGCTGCCGACTTCCGCGCCAAGCACGGCACGATCATCTGCCGCGAGCTGCTGGCAAGCCTCAAACCCACCGACACGCCCGAACCGACCAAGCGCACCGCCGAATTCTACAAGGTTCGGCCTTGCGTCCGTTTCGTCGAAACCGCCGCGGAGATCCTGGCAAATTTGATTGCCGAGCGCCAAAAATAGCCAAAACGGAGATGAAACGCAATGTTTCATCTCCGCTTTTTCTTATACCGTCATCGTCACGGGCTGCAGCTTGCCGTCGGCAATATCCTGACGGTCGATGCAGAGTTGGCGATGGTGAGCGTTTGTGTCGCCGATGATGCGGCGGTGGTAGGCGACGTAGTGCACGCCGCGGAAGGTGAACGCACTGTTGTGGCCGGGGCCGTCGGCGATTTCGGAGGCCGAAAGCACCTCGCCGTAGCAGACAAACGGCGCACACGGATCGTCGGCGACCGCCGCCTTCACGCGGTAGCTGCCGTTGGTCCAGTTGCCCGAGGAATACATCAGGTGGTACTTGCCGTCGATCTTCTCCACGTAGGGCGCCTCTTTGTATTCCTCCGGCGTCAATTCGCGGGCAATGCCGCCGAACGCGGGCTCGGCCATCGGCAAAAAGCCGTCCATCGTTTCGTTCATGCGGCAGACCATCATGTGGCCCCAACCGCCGTAGTAGAGATAGATCGTGCCGTCGTCATCCTTGAAAAAATGGGCGTCGATCGGTTGAGCGCGGTTGAAGATCGCATTCAGAAGCGGACGGCCGTCGGCAAAGACGTTGGCAAACGGGCCGTAGGGCGTGTCGGCCACACCGAGGTACAGGCCGCCGACCTCTTCCTCGCTGTGGATATCGTTGGCGGCAAAGATGAGGTAGTATTTGCCGTCTTTGTCGATCACGCTGGGCGCCCAGATCGCAAAATGCGCACCGACGTAGGTCGGCATATCGAGGATATCGGGATGGATCGCAAAGTTGGTCAGATCGTCCGTCGTCACCAAAACGAGGTTGTCCTGCTCCTCAAACGGGCGCGATTTCGTCACGTACATAAAAACGGTATCGCCGTACACGCGCGATTCCGGATCGGCATACCAGCCGTCGACCACGGGATTCGTCCAGGTCTTCATCGATTCGTCCTCCGCGTTTTACAGCTTGCTGGCGTCCACTTCGCTCAGGGCAAAGTCGTTATCTTTGTCCATGAACCAAACCTTACCGCGGCCTCCGTTGCCGTGGACCGCTTCGTACTTGCCGTCGCAGTAGACGAGCGCCGCACCGTTTTCGCAGCCGATGCACGAATACGGGCGAGAATCGCGCTCGCGAAGCGCCGGAATCACGCTCTGCCAGTACTCGCTTTCAAAATGCGGACAGTTGCAGTAGGGCAGCAGACCGACACAGTCGACAAACAAAAACTGTTCGTCGCCGCGGCAGTCATCGTAGCCTTCGTCGAACCAGCACATTGCACCCGAGCTGACACCGGCCAGAACGATCCCCTGCGCAAAAGCTTCGCGCAGCGCCTCAGTCGCACCGGTCGCGTTCCATGTATTCATCAAAAATTCCAGATTGCCGCCGCCGACAAAAACGATATCCGCACCCAGCAGCTTCGCACGCACTTCTTCGCGCGTCAGTTGGGTATTCGAAAGCGTGATCGTTTCAAACGAGGAGCAGCCCAGTCCCTTAAAGATCGTTTCCAGTTCTTCTTCGCCGTCGAGATGGTCAAAGCTCGCCGTCGGCAGCGAGATCACCTTCGGCGCGGCCTTTTCGGTCATCGCCACGATGCGTTCAAACACCGGCATCATTTCGCCGTCATCAAATCCACCGCCGCCCATAGCGACGATTCTGCCTTTTTTCATCGGAATTCCTCTTCTTTCTCGTTAGTATACCTAATCTTACCATATGCCACTTCGTTTGTCAAGAAACGGCCCTTCGCTCTATGGGATGTGTATCACCTTACGGCTCCTCGCTCAGCCAATCCGGAATTTCCTTACCGGCATACTTCTCCAGAATCGATTGTTTCCATTCATTTTCCAGAGCCTCCCAGGTTTTGCCGGTCACGTCAATGACCGTGTCCGGAAACAGCATCAGATTCGTTATCGCAGCTTCTCCAAAGTTTTTGATCAAATAGTGGGTAAAAGAGCTGATAAATGCGCCGTCTCTATGATAATCCAGACGAAAATCATCATTGAGCGCATAGACCAAAACATCAAATACTTCGAAATAGTTCTCCATTCCCGCCTTGTAGGTGTGCCCGGTCAAGTAGTAAAAGAGTTCGGCCCATTTCGGGTTCTGCGTAAACGTTTTTTCCGTAGCATAGAGAGCTGGCTGAGAGTATGACCGACCGATTTCGCAAAAGGCCTGCGATTGCCATGACATCTCCGAATCCGGATTGATTAAGTTCTCAATATGTTGGTAATATGCATGCAGATACAGACTGATCGTTGTGACGTACGCCTCTTGTCGGAGGACGTAACACGTATTGACATGGCGCTTTGCAAATTTTGTCACAGCGCTTTCTTCGGAAAGCCAGTTGATGCTGATGTTGCCGGCCCTGTCCTCCAAGTCAAAACGCTCCACCGCGTCAGCGATTTCTTCGTCCAAAAGCTCGGCAGCTTTGTAGATGGTGATATAATCGCCAAAATAGTCTTCGAATATATCACCGTGATAATCCTTGTAACCGTGGTCTACAATATGTGTGGCATAGGTCGTCTGAATACAGAGGGGCTGATAAGGCCCCCGGTATGCGTAGCCGCAAGCCTGCGGCGAAAACGAAGCGCCGATCTTCCCGGCATACCCGCGGAGCAATCCCCGAAACGCATCCAACTGTGTTTCGATCGGCTGCTTGCATGCATCCCACAAGTTGATTTGTTCAAACAAATCAAGACTCAGTAATTTGGAATACCGGATGGTTTCATCCGTTGCATAGCGTGCTGTAAATGCAGGGTACAAAAGGTTGAGCGCTTCGGGATTCTCGTGAAAAAACGCATCCATCGCAGACGGTTCTGCCGTCTGTAAAGCGTCCGTTTCCCACCCAAGTTGCGCGGCAATGGCGTTGGCCTTGGCATAGACGTATCCATAATCGGTATAGTCTCCCCAAAGCGCTTGCAAAGTCACAAGCACCTGCCGCCAAGTCGAAGCGGACGAAAGGGCGATATATGCGTTGTCTTTCGCGCTTTCGCTAAAGTTGTCGTCGAAATTTACGGCGACGTAGTTCAGTTCCCGCAGTGCTACCCCGTTATTGCGAAGAAATTGCAGGAGCGTGCGCTGCGCGTTGATAAAGGAATCCGCCTGTGCCGCTTCCGTTGTCATACAGACAAAGTAACCATCCGCCGTGGATACGCTCAAAACTTCCGTTTTCTCATTTTCATTCGTAAAAGAAGGAAAGAAGCAAGCCTTTTCCCGCTGCTTGTATGCATATTGCTCCTGAACCGGCTCTATCGGAGTTGTGCAACCGACCAGAACAAGCAAAATCAAAAGAACTGTGAAGGTAAAACGCAGTACGGCCGATCGATTTCGCATGATTTTTCCTCCTTCAAACGTCGGTATCGTTACAGAACGGTATGAAAAAGCAGAACGGAAGCCTATTTATCCTTCCGCGTTTTATCGGGAAAGAGACAGCCGATGCACGTCAGGGCGCATCGGCTGTGATTTTTTACAGCAGCGCCAGAATCTGTGCGCACGCTTCTTCGATCGTCGTTTCGCCCGACACAACGTGGACGTCGTGCGGTTCCGCATCAAAAACACCGTGCTGGCGCTCAAGCATCGCCGCAACCGGCGGCGGCAGCACGCCGCGCATCCGCTGGGCAAAACGAGTTTTGATCAATTCGAGCTCCGCCGTTACCAAAACGCGCACCGCGCCATCCGGAACCAGCGCCAAAAGCTTCGGCTCCGTACAGAGATAGATCACGTTTCCGTCCGATAGCGCTTCCGCGAGCTTGGCACGGAAAGCGGCTTCGGCTGCCGCTTCGTTTTTGGCAAGGCGCAGATAATCTCTGCCGGCGTAGCATTCCGCCGAAATCTGCTCCGACAGCGCTTTGGCAAGCGTTGACTTGCCGGTACAGCTTTCGCCGAAGATTGCAACAACCATCTCCTACGCCTCTTCCAGACCGGCGAGGAAACGGATCGCCTTGCGGTAACCCTCGAAGCCGAGGCCGCAGTAGGTCTTGACGCAGGCCATGCCCGCGTAGGAGACGTGGCGGAAGGCCTCGCGCTCGTAGACGTTCGACAGATGCACCTCGACCGCCGGCAGCGCGACCGCCTTGAGCGCATCCAGGATCGCCACGCTCGTATGGGTATAGGCCGCCGGGTTGATGACGATGCCATCGTAAACGCCGAGGGCCGCCTGGATCGTATCGACGAGCACGCCTTCGTGGTTCGACTGCACGATCTCGGCCGCAACTCCGGCTTCTGCAGCGGCTTCACGGACAAACGCACAGAGCGCGGCGTAGTCGGCTTTGCCGTAGACGGCCGGTTCACGGATGCCGAGCATATTCAGGTTCGGGCCGTTAATAACAAGCAGTTTCATAAAAATCCTCCAAAATCGCCGCAGCAGCATCGGCCGCGGTTCCGTTGTTGGCAACCGTCACGTCACTCGCGAGCGCATAAAGCGGTGCGCGCACGCGCTCCATTTCTCGGAGCGCTTCCGGGCTTTTGGACAGCGGCCGACCCGCGGTCGACAGCGTTTCCAACGCGCGCTGCAGGCAGTAAACGCGCCCGTTTTGGCGCAGAGATGCGCGATTTTTTTCCGTCAAAATGATCCCGCCGCCGCCGGCGATCACAAGACCCTTCTGTTTGCCGAAGTCGGCGGCCGCCTCCGCTTCCATTTGGCGGAACGCGGCTTCGCCCTGCGAGGCAAAGATCTCCGGCACGCTCATACCCGCACGCGCGGCGACGACTGCGTCGAGATCGACGAGCTCGCGTCCCAAACGCGCAGCCACCAGCTTGCCCACGGTCGTTTTGCCGCTGCCGGGCATCCCGACCAAAACGACGTTTTCGACCGACTGCAGAAGCTCGCGGTAGACCCGATCCAAAACGCTCGGCGCGAGCGTTTTGCCGATGAAGCGCTCGTAGGCGTAGGCGGCCTGCGCCGTGAGCATATAAAGTCCGCCCGTGTGGGGAATGCCGCGCTCACACGCATCCGAGATGATCGCAGTACGCAGAGGATTGTAGATGACGTCGATGACGCCGCAGCAATTGGGGAAGGCATCGAGAGGGACGACGGCCTCGCCGTTTTTGGGGTACATACCGATGGGCGTCGTGTTGATGACGATGTCGCTGTCGGCCACCGGCGAAAGATCACCGTAGTTGACCGCGCCGCTGCGCGAAACGACCACGACTTCGCGCGCACCCTCGTCGGCGGCGACCGTACGCGCCGTCAGCGAAGTGCCGCCGCTGCCTAAAATCGCCACTTTGCGCCCGGCAAACGAGATGCCCGCGCGCGCCGCCATCGCCGAAAATCCGGCGTAGTCGGTGTTGTCGCCAAAGAGCGAACCGTCGGCGCGCTTGACGATCGTGTTGACGCTGCCGATCTTTTGGGCCGTCGCAGAGATCTCGTCGCAGTACGGCATCACCGTTTTCTTATACGGGATCGTCACGTTGATGCCGCGGAAGCTTTTTTCCGTCAGAAAGGGCCCGACCGCTTCCGGCGGCATGCTCTTGAGTTCGTAGTCGTAGGCACCGAAGGCGCGATGGATCTCGGCGGAATAGCTGTGGCCCAGCCGCTCGCCGATCAGACCGAATTCCATGTCTTAGCCCTCCGAATAGCTGCCAAGGAACACGAACTGCTCCGGTCCGCCCGCCAGTTCGTCCAAGAGCGAAAGCACCGCCGGCGAATAGACCGAGGCTTCCATATCGAAATAGAAGAGGAATTCGAAATCGCGGCCGGGGATCGGACGGCTTTCGAGCTTGGTCAGGTTCAGGCCGAGTGCCGAGAACTTCGAGATCATCGTGTACAGCGCGCCCGGCGTATGCGGCACGGAGAGCATCAGGCTGATGCGGTTGGCACCGGGATAGATCGCCATTTCTTTGGCGATGCAGATAAAGCGCGTGTAGTTGCTGTCGCTGTTCTGGATGCCGTCCTCAGCGACCTGCAGACCGTAGAGCGCAGCGCAATCGCGCGAGGAGATCGACGCGCAATCCTTGCGGCCGCTTTCCGCGACTTTCTGCGCGGCCATTGCGGTATTTTCACAGATCGTGACCTTGATCTGCGGGTATTTTTTCAAAAATTCGGAGCACTGGCCGACCGCCTGCTCGTGCGAGAAGATCTCGCGGATGTCGGTCATGCGCACGCCCGGCGCAGTCAGAAGCGCGTGGTCGATCTTGAGCTTGACGCTGCGGACGATGTAGAAGCGGAAGTGGCGCATGAGATCGTAGACCTCGTTGACCGTGCCGTGGATGCTGTTTTCGATCGGCAGCATGCCGTACTGGCAGAGACCGCGTTCGACCGCGCTGAAAACACCTTCAAAATTCTTGAAGTAGATGATGTTGGCCGAGGGGAAGAGCTTGTCGCAGGCGTGCTGCGAGTACGCGCCTTCCACGCCCTGACAGGCGACGATGCCGCGTTTTGGGAAGAGCTGGGGCGTGTTTTCCAGCGCAGATTGGATCTTCGACGACAAAACACCGCCGTTTGGATTAAGCTTGCGGGTCTGATAGGAGCGGCTGAGATCAAAGAGCGTCGTATAGAGAATGCGCGTATAGTCCTCGAGCTCTTCGCCGGATTTTTCGCAGACGCGCTCTAAGATCGAGCGTTCGCGCTTCGCGCTGAGCACGGGCAGATTGTGTTCCTTCTTGTAATCGGCGATCTTGCCGACGGTCTCCATGCGTTCGAGAAACAGGCGCAGGATCTCATCGTCGACACCGTTGAGTTTTTCGCGTAAGGCTTCCAGATCCATGGTTTTTTCCTCCCAAATATCGGTTATTTCTTTTCCAAAAGCAGATCCATCGCGATAATCGCGGCGATCGCCTCGACACACGGCACGGCGCGCGGCACAATGCACGGGTCGTGGCGGCCTTCGATCGTGATCGTCGTTTCTTCCATCTTCGCCAGGTCGACCGTCTGCTGCGGCTGTGCGATCGACGGTGTAGGCTTAAAGGCCACGCGGAACACCACGGGCATCCCGCTGGTCATACCGCCGAGCACCCCGCCGTGGCGGTTGGTTTTCGTACGGACGCGGCCGTTTTCGATGCAATAGGGGTCGTTGTGCTGCGAGCCACGCATCGCGGCGGCGGCAAAACCGTCGCCGAACTCGATCCCGCGCACCGCGCCGAGACCAAAGATCGCGCTCGACAGGCGATTCTCGACGCCGCCGTAGAGCGGTTCGCCCAAACCGACCGGCAATCCGACGATCGCGCATTCGACCACGCCGCCGACCGAATCCTTTTCGGCGGCCGCTGCGGCAATCTCTGCCTGCATGGCCTCACCCGCAGCCTCGTCCAAAACCGGGAACGCACGGCCGCCGGCAAGCGCAAGCTCTTCGGCCGTGACAGAGACGGGATCGTAGCGCGCATCGGCAATCTGGCCGACGGAGGCGATATGGGCGCCGACGAAGATACCGTGCCGCGCCAGCATCTGCTTGCAGATCGCGCCGGCCGCACAGAGCGGTGCGGTCAGACGGCCGGAAAAATGGCCGCCGCCGCGGGCATCGGCAAACCCGCCGTATTTGACCCACGCAGGATAATCGGCGTGGGAGGGACGCGGTTTGTTTTCGAGTGCGCTGTAATCCTTCGAGCGCACGTTGGTGTTTTCGATAACGGCGCAGATCGGCGAACCGGTGGTCACACCGTCGCGCACGCCGGAGAGAAAGTGCGGCAGGTCGGCTTCTTTGCGGGCGGTCGAGAACCGTTTGCCGCCCATGCGCCGTTCCATAAAGGCATAGATCTCGGCTGCGTCGACCGCTTCGCCTGCGGGCACACCGTCCATCGTCATGCCGATGGCTGTCCCGTGCGATTCGCCGAAGATCGTGATTTTCAGGTTATTTCCCAGTTCCGATGACATCTGCGATCCCTCCGAGTTGTCTGAAATCTTCAAAAAAGCGCGGATACGATTTGCGCACGGCTTCGGCATGGCCGATCACGACCGGCTCCTCGCACAAAACCGAGGCAATCGCCGCCGCCATCGCAATGCGGTGGTCGCCGCAGCTATCGACACAGCCGCCGCAGAGCTTGCCGGTGCCATAGATCACGAGCGCGTCTTCGCGCTCGCTAACATTGCCGCCGAGGGCTTGGAGCATCTGCGCCGTCGTTTGGATGCGGTCGCTCTCCTTCAGGCGCAGGCGGGCGGCATTTTCGAGCACCGTCTCGCCGCAAACGCCGGCAGCCGCGACCGAAAGGATCGGGAACAGGTCCGGACACTCCGACACGTCGATGCGCATGGGCTTGCCGTCAGCAGCGGGGGCAACCGTGTAGTCGCCGCCGGCATTCTTGCAGTCCGCGCCGAATCCGGCGAGGAGAACGGCGATCGCGCGGTCAGCTTGGGGAGAATCGGGCATCAGGTCGGTCACGGTGACGGGGCTGCCGAGCATTCCCGCCGTGAGGAAAAACGCCGCGTTCGACCAGTCGCCCTCGACCGCCAACTTCTGCGGCCACGTATAGCGCTGGTTGCCGGGGATCTCGTAGCCGTCGGCGGTCTCGCAGATGCGGATGCCAAAGGCGCGCAGCGTGCGCAAGGTCATTTCGACGTAAGCGGCCGATTGGAGCTTGCTCGTGAGCACGATGCGGCTATCGGAACCGAGCATCGGCAGAGCAAGCAGCAGGCCGGTGACGTACTGTGAGCTGACGTTGCCCGGGAGCGTATAGGTACCGCCGGTCAGACGGCCGCGCACGGTAAACGGCAGGCATGGGGCAGAAAATTTGCAGCCATGGGCCTCCATTTCGCGCTTCAATTCGCCGAGCGGCCGCTCCGGCAGACGGCCATGGCCGTCAAACGCTGCGGCATCGGCAACCGCCATCGCCACCGGCAGCAAAAAACGGAGGGTCGAACCGCTTTCGCCGCAGTCGAGCGTGGGGATCTGCGCGCCGCTTTTGAACGCGCGCAGGCAGGCGATTGTCGCTAAAATATCTTCCGAAGGGTCGAAACCGGCCTCGCCGCCGACGAAACGCGCACAAAGCGCATCGAATGCGTCGCCTGCTCCATCGCACAGCGCGGCACAGATCAGAACTCTGTGGGCGTCGGATTTGGAAGCGATCGCGCGGAGGCGGCCGGAAAGGGCGTGCGGTGTGATTTTAATATCCATAGAAGCCTCTCGTTTCGTTTATCCGGCAAACACGGTTTCCAGCGAAGCGAGCGGTACGGGGTGCAGCACGCATTCGCCGATTTTGGCGGGCAGGACGAGCGTGATCGCGTCCCCCGCCGCTTTTTTATCGTTGCGCATGACCGACGCCAGCGTTTCGACGGCGATATCGGTTTTCGTCGGCAGGCCAAGGCGCGTCAGCAGCGCGTAGACGCGCTCGCTGACCGCCGAATCGCACAAGCCAAGGCGCACCGCCGTTTTGGCGGCGGCGACCATGCCGATGGCGACGGCGTGGCCGTGGGTCACGGCGTAATCGCTGCATTTTTCCACCGCATGACCGAGCGTATGGCCGTAGTTTAAGATTTGGCGCAGGCCGCGGTCGAATTCGTCGGCCGCGACAAATTGGCTCTTGATTGCAACGCATCGCGCCGTGATCGCTTCGATCTCGGTCTCCAGTGCACCGGCCTCCAGCTTGGCAAACAGATCGGCATCGGCGATCACACCGTACTTGACCGTTTCGGAAACACCGTCGAGGAAGGTCTCTTTGGGCAGCGTTTCAAAGCAGGCGCAGTCGCAGAGCACGTAGGACGGCTGCCAAAACGCACCGACGAGGTTTTTGCCCGCCGGCAGATTGACGCCGGTCTTGCCGCCGACGGACGAATCGACCGCGGCGAGGAAGGTCGTCGGCAATTGGATCACGGAGATGCCGCGCAGATAGATCGAAGCGGCAAAGCCTGCCACGTCGCCGACGATACCGCCGCCCAAAGCGACGATGCAGTCCGTGCGGGTAAGGCCGTTTTCGGTCAGAAAATCGAGGATCTTGCCGATGGTTTCCAGATTTTTGCTCGTTTCACCGGGGGCAAAGGCAAATTTGCACACCTGAAAGCCCGCCGCGGAGAGCGAATCACACACGACGGGCGCATAGAGCGCTTCGACGGTCGTATCGGTGATGACAGCAAGGCGTTTGGCCTTGGTAACCGCGCGGATCGCGGTACCGGAGGAAGCAAGCACGTTGCGGCCGATCTCCACACGATAGGGTTTGGCGGCGGCCACTTCGACCGTTTGCAGGATTCCGTTCATATCGTTTCCTCCGTCTTACCCCTGCGTACCGTCCATACGGTCGCAGAGAGCTTTCATCATCACGCCGTCCTCCAACAGACGGCGGAGCGCATCGGCGTCGTTTTCTTTCAGCGCCCGGCTGTACTCGGTCAGACGATCGGCCAGCGTATCGATCTCGGTGATCAGATTGTCGCGGTTTTCAAAGAAGAGCTCGACCCACATCGTCGGATTCAGGGTGGCCACACGCGTCATATCGCGGAAGCTGCCTGCCGAAAGACCGCTGTGGTAGGGTGCGGTCGGACTTTTGATGTAGGCGTTGGACAAAACGTGGGCGAGCTGCGAGGTATAGGCGATGATGCGGTCGTGTTCCTCGGGCGTGCGGATCGTGATGCGGCCGAAGCCGATGGAGAGAAAGAGCTTTTTCGCCCGTTCGATCTCGCGGATATCGGTATCGGCGTAGGGCGTTAAGATCATCGACGCTTTTTTGAACATTTCGCTCGTGGAGAAGTCAAAGCCCGAGCGCTCGCGGCCGGCCATCGGATGGCCGCCGATGAAGACAAAACCGTGCTCCTCCGCCAGATCCTTCACGCGGTCGCAGACGTATTTCTTGACGCCGCAGCAATCGACCACAAGGGCGTGCTTGGCAATGCGCTTGGCGTTTTCGCGCAGCCAGCGCACGGCGGCTTCGGGATACAACGCGATGATCACCGTTTCGCATTCGGGGAGATTTGCTTCCGTCAGCGCATCGTCGATCGCTTCGGTCAGCTTGGCGCGCAGCAGAACGCTCTGCACGATGTCGGCGCCCAAAACGGTGTGGTCGGTCTGCTCTTTGATCGCCTTGGCGATCGAACCGCCGATCAGACCAAGCCCGATAACAGCAATTTTCATGGAGCCCGCCTCCCTATTTCGCCATGCGGCCGTGGGAGTACGGCAGGATATTGCGCACGGCGTCGGCGACCTCGGCAAATCCTTCAGGCGTCAGCGACTGCGGGCCGTCGCAGAGGGCGTGAGCGGGATCATTGTGAACCTCGATGATCAGGCCGTCGGCACCGGCTGCCGTCGCCGCCAGCGACATCGGCATGACCATGCGCGAAATACCGGTGGCGTGGCTGGGGTCGATGATGACCGGCAGATGGGTCATTGCCTTGAGGGCCGGAATGGCAGAGATATCGAGCGTATTTCTCGTGTAGGTTTCAAAGGTGCGGATGCCGCGTTCGCAGAGGATCACGTTGTCGTTGCCGCCGGCCATAATGTACTCCGCGCTCATCAAAAGCTCCTGCAGCGTGTTGGCGAGGCCGCGTTTGAGCAAAATCGGCTTGCGGCTGTGGCCAAGTTCTTTCAGAAGCTCAAAGTTCTGCATATTTCTCGCGCCGACCTGAATGACGTCGACGTCGGCGAAGAGCGACAGCTGCGAGATATCCATGATCTCCGAAACGATAGGCATGCCCGTCAGCTTCTTCGCCTCCAGCAGAAGGCGGATGCCGTCGCCGCGCAGACCCTGGAAGGCGTACGGCGAGGTACGGGGCTTGAACGCGCCGCCGCGCAGGATCGTCGCGCCCGATTTCTTCACGCTTTCGGCGACCGCGCAGATCTGCTCTTCCGATTCGACCGAGCACGGCCCGGCGATCAACTGGAAGCTGCCGTTGCCGATCGAGATCCCCTGCGCCGAGTCGATCACGACCTCGGTGTCGGCAGGGTGGAATTTGCGGTTGGCATTTTTATACGGTTCCTGAATGCGCTTGACTTCTTCGACGATGTCGAGCGCTTTGATCAGATCGATGTCCACGCTGCTCGTGTCGCCTACGAGACCGAGAATCGTGTGCTTCATACCTTCGCTGAAGTGGATCTCGATCTCCATGCTTTTCAGCCAATCGACCAAATTATCGAGTTGCGCCTGATTGTACTGTTCTTTGAGAATGACTACCATACTACTTTTCCTCCATTTTCCCGAAGTACCCTTTCAAAATTGCGGAGACCCAACAAAAAAGACCCCCGCGGCGTTTGCCACAGAGGTCTTCGGTTTCCTTTTGCAAGTGGCAGGCGACTGAAAAAATCGCCTTACCCGTTCAGTGAAACCAGATCTTTGGACAAACACGAATAAGCCTTACCCCCATAAAAGTAGGTAAAGCTAAAGCGGAAATAAAAATATCCGATTGTCGAAACGCTCGTCCGAACCACGATCCGCCGTCTCCTTATACTGAACTGCCTAATATTATACCACACCCGCTCCTGTTTGTAAAGCATATTTTCCCACGGAAGCGGAAATTTATTCGTCCAACGCGCAAATCCCGCGGCCAAAGGTTTGGCCGCGGGATTCGCATCAAACAGGAGGAGTTTTAACGCGGAGTTTCCGCCAGATAATCGCGATAGATTTCTGTATAGACGTCGTCGTTCCAGCCTTTGTCGTTGCGCAACAGCGTACTGTCGGCGTCGGTCAGCATAGGTGCGCCGCCCGCTGTGTAGGCGTAATAATACCTGTGAACCGGCAGCGAATCCAGCTCCACCGACGTCGCCAGTCTTTGATACACCTGCAAATAGCGCAGCTCCGGCAAATTCAGCAAGTACTTGACGTCATCGTCGGTAAAGTTGATGTCGTCCTGTTCCAGCAGCGTATGCACCTGATCGTTCACGTCCTTGAGCGCACCGATCATCAACGCTTCGATAGTTTGCGGCAGAACGGAGAAATCGTCGATCTGGCTATGGGAAAGAGAGAGCGCGCGGATCGGCAAATCTTGCAGAGCGGCAATATTCCCTGCAAACGAATCCAGTTTCAGGTATTCAAGCTGTCCCAAAGCCGCTATGGGCAGCAGGTCGGTGAGCATTGTGACCGAGGCCTTATCGCTCCAGCGCGTTAGGCTGAGACTGTGCAGCTGCTGCAGCTTGGCCAGAGGTTTGAGGTCGGTAAAGCTACAGCCGTGGCCGTTGAGCGCCAAATGTTCGAGCGAGCCGAGCTTTCCGATCTCCTGCAAATCGCCCACGCGATAGCCGCTGATCTGCAGATACGCGAGGTTGGAAAGATTTTGCAGCGCCGTCAGATCCGGCGTCGGGCCGGTCAGCATATCGCCGCCGTCCCATTTCAGTTCCAGCAGCCGCAGCTTCGGCACGTCCTCTAAAAACGCCAGCGACGTACCATTATAATAGGAGATCCGCAGACTGCGCAGCGCGGTCAGATACTCTAATCCTTGTAGGTCTTCCGCCGTGTGCTCGCTGAACGAACCGTCGGATTCCTGCGGGTCGAACGCCACGTCGAGCATCACAACGCCCGCGAGCAGCTCCGGCGTCAGTTCCCCTTCAAAAATCCCGTCGCCGATCGCCGACCGCACCGCCTTTTCCACCGTCGGAGACAGCTTGAGTTCCTTATCGTCGGAACCGCACGCCCCAAACAGCGGACACAAGAGGCAGACCGCCAAAATCAGCGTGAATATGCGTCTTTTCATTTCAACCATCCTTTCTTCCACCGAATATTCGGTAAAATGGTCGCGGAGAATCTGTGTTTACAGCTTCGTCAGTCAGAAAATTTCACCGTTCTATTCTTTCAATCAATCGATTTTTCTCAGTACCCGTGGTCGAGATGCTTCCATTTTCCGTTTTGGGTTCGGCCCAGGATCCATTTCCAGCCCGTATAGGTGCTGTTGGGATTCAGAGAGCCGTCACCGCCAAACGAATCGACGTCAAACGAGGAAACCAGCACGATGACCTCATCCATCTGATGACGCTCCGCAAATTCCTTCCACTCCGCAAGCTTATCATCACCAAAATAGGTGATTTCGGTGAGAGTACAGCCGTCGAACTGTTTTTGGAAGTATTCGATCGCAACGTCGATCGCGCTGTCGATTTCCGCGTCGGAATAAATCACAGAGCGATACACACCGATCTGCACGTTCTCCACGTTGCCCACGTTCCTGCTGCAGCCGACCAAGCCCAGCACACAGCCGACTGCCAGCAGCAACGCTATCGCTTTCTTCATGCCAACCACCCTTTCTTTTTCCAGTCGGGTAAAACTTTGCAAAATTTCGGCCGTTATTTTGCCAATTCGTTATCCTGCTCCGGCATAAACGAAGCGAAGATCTCCTCGGCTTCCAGCTCCGTCACCGGCAGGTAGACCGTGCCGTCGTAGTAAGACCAACCGTCTTCATTGTCGACCTCACAGCTAAAGCGGATCAGCAGCAGAGGCACGGCGGAATCGATCGTTTCGTGCGCGGTCGGCGTTTCGGCAATGGCGCGTGCCATAAGTTCGGTCAGCGGATTGTCGCCCGGATCGAGCGTTTTCGTCTTTCCGCCGTTGACGTAGGCAATCATCTGGTTCACTGCTTCGTTATAGCGGTTGTAGTCCACGTTGATCGAATTGTAGAAGTTGCCGCAGTTGAGGAAATCGATCTGCACCCAGCCGTAGCTCATGTTGCCCGACTCCGGATCCGCATACGCGTTGGCAGCGATTTCCAAAGCGCGGGCGCTCCGCTCGTTCAGTTCGCGGATGCAGGCAGCCAGCGTTTTGGGCGTATAGGAATTGAGCGGATAGCTCGAACGGTAGCTCGTGACACCGCGGTCACCGCTGACACCGAGCATCAGAAAATCGACATACGGCGAATCCGTGATCGCTTTGTCGTAGGTCTCGCCGCTGTAGGCGCTGAGCTCGGAGAGATAGAGCTTCCACAGTTCCTCCGACACGTGCGTGCCGTTGAAGGTGAGGCTTTGCACCTCGCCCGGTTTCGGCAGCTCGCGCTGGGCGGCGATGTATTTCGGATTTTCCTGGATCAACTGGCGCAGTTGGCGGTGTTCCTTTTCCGTTAAGGCGACTTTGCGCGTAAACGAGGAGAAACCGGTATCAAAGGTCACCTCGTAGGCCACCATACCCGAGAACGCCGAGAACCTCTCTTCGATATCGTTGATCGTGCGTTCATGCGCTTTGGCGAGCAAGGCAAGCAGCGTTTCGCTCTCGTAGTCGATCTCGTCGGTCGCGATCTGGGTATAGGTCGGACGGCCGTAGCCATCGTGCAGCGCGATCTGCACCGAGTCGAGTTCCTCGGCCGTGGCCGAGCGGGAAAGCATGACGTTGGCGATCCCCTTGCTGGGCAGATACGCCGCAAGCGGAATGGCAACCGCCAGCGCGAGGAAGAGCGGCAGCGTTGAGAGCAGGTTTTTGAAGCGTTTGGTCGTGATCAGTTCGTAGGCAAAATAGAGGATCGCGGACAACACCACCACGACGAATACTACATCGGTCTCGCTGCCAAGTAAGCCCGACAGCGACTGGCGATCCATGATCGCCCAGAACCCGATGATTGAAAGCAGCGGCACGGTCAGCGCACAGCGGTAGACGTGCTGCATCAGGCGCGAAGGCGCGCTTTGGCCGGCGGTTTCGGAGCGGCGGCGGCAGTAGAGCCACAGACCGAGGGCAAGCCAGACGAGTGCCAGCCCCAACGTATACAGGTAGGCCGGGATCGAGGTGATGACCTCGAGCGATTCGGTTCCGAACCCGCTCGTAAAGAGCGAGAACGGCATAGCCGTGACGTTGCAGTTGGGCGTTAAGAGGAACGGCAGCGCGCTTTGGGGCACGTTGCGCGCGACCTCGCAGATCGACAGACCCACCAACGTCAGCAAAAAGCGCGGCAGGAAGAGGATCAGCGCGGTCAGAGTCAGGTTCGAGAACTTCGTGCCCGAGATGCAAACGGCGATCGCCGCACAGGCCGCAACCAGAAGCGTGCCGCTGGCAAAATAGGCGATCAGATAGAGCACGTAGCTAAAATTCGTCCACGCACCGCACAGACCGTAGCCGATCCAGCCGATGAAAACCGTACCGACGACCGTGCCAAAGATCCACGTGGCGACAGCGGCGATATTGGAGAGATAGATCGCCCGCGCCTTGCTGGGCAGGCTGTAGTAAAAGTCGCAGGCGTTGCGCTGGGTCAGATAGGAAAACGCCGCGTAGATGAGCCCGGCACCACCGATGTAGAGAAAGCCCCACAGCGCCGGAGCGATTTCGGCGATGTGGATCTCGCCGGGGGTATGGCCGTCGATCAGGTTGACGGCCGGCGGCAGCAGCGTGATCACCACGCACGCACCGGCGAGGATGAAGCCGACCAGCTTGAGCTGGCGCAGCATATCGACGTACAGCCGCAGGTTAAACCATTTGTGTTGTTTCGCTTGGGTCATTTGGGCCGCCCCCTTTCTACAAAACGTCGTGGAAGGCGTAGCCGAGCGCTTCCATTTCGTGGATGAAGATCTCTTCCAGCGTCAGCGGCAGGATATCAAGCAGCAGCGGCGAATCGGCCGTCAGCTTTGCCCGCACCGCTTCGCGGTCTCCGCGCACGATCGCGTTGGCGACCGAGCCTTTTTTGACCCAGCTTAAAACCTCGACGCCGTCTAAAACGTGCTTGTCGTAGTCGCCGGCAAAGGCAAACTGCACCTTGAAGAGATTGGTTTTTAAGTTTTCGATGTCGCTTTCAAAGATCAGACCGCCCTTATGCAAGAGTGCGAGCTGGTCGCAGGTATCTTCGAGATCGCGCAGAGAATGGCTGGAGATGACCGCCGTGGCGTTGCGCTCCTCGACGTCGCCGTAGATCACCTTGCGCACCAGATTGCGCATGACCGGGTCGAGCCCGTCGAAGGTCTCGTCGAAGAGGATGTAGTCCGGCATCGTCGAGAGGGCGAGGATGATCGCCGCCTGACGGCGCATACCCTTTGAGAAGGTGCCGATATTGGCCTTGCGGTCGAGGCCGAAGCCGTCGGAAAGCTCGGCGTAACGCGTGCGGTTGAACTTCGCGTAGTTGGCTTCGTAGAGCTCCGCCATGCGGTCCATCGACGCGTGTGGCAGGAAAAAGAGATCGTCGGGCACAAATACCACCTTCTCCTTTACCTCCGGCGAATCGTAGACGGGAACGCCCTCAACCGTCACCTGTCCGGCATACGGACGGTAGACGCCGGCGATCAGACGCATAAAGGTCGATTTGCCCGCACCGTTGGATCCGACGAGGCCGTAGACGCAGCCGCGTGGGATCGAGCATTGCAAGTGATCAAGGGCAGTAAACTGCCCGAATTTCATCGTTACCTGTTCGGCACAGATCATTCTTTGTTCTCTCCTTTCGCGCTCTGGCGGCGATATCCCTCGCGCAGAGCTTCTTCCGCCGCTTCCGGCGCAATGCCGTAGACCGCAAGCTGTTCGGCCAGCTCGCGCAGGCTTTCCAGCAGGGCTTCTTTTTCGCCACGCAGGATCTGGACGGCGTTGAGTGTGATAAAGCGGCCCGTGCCCGGCGCGGTAAAGCTGAGACCGCGGCGTTCGAGCTCGGTGTACGCCTTTTGGATCGTGTTCGGGTTGACCGACAGCTCCTGCGACAAAGCGCGAACCGAAGGCAAAACGGCGTTGGGCGCTAAAATGCCCAGCAGAATCAGCCGTTCAAACTGCGCGATCAGCTGTTCGTAGATCGGGATCGGCGAATATCGGTCGATGGTAAACACAGGCTCTCCCCTTTCTGTCCGCACACCACAACTGGTGTACTATGCTTCGTAGTACACCTATTATAGCATGTGTCGTTCCTCGTGTCAATAGTGCGGGGAAAATTTTTCTATCGGATGACCGCGCGCTGCTTTGGAATAAAAAAAGATCGGCAGAGAAAATCTCTCTGCCGATCAAACGGATAGCAAAACCATCGTCAAAACCGGACGCGGCGTTTTTTCGTGCCGCTTGGTCTCGGTTCCGCGCTTTTTCGTCTATTCAGTTATCTTACAGCTTGCAGACGTCCGCGAGCGTGATCATATGGAAGCCGGCGTCCGTCAGAACCTGTTCGGCGGCCGCATTGTCCTCCACGCGCAGGACCACGTAGGCATGACGCTCCGTGCGCGCCATAAACGCGTAGAGGTACTCGACGTTGATGTCGGCCTTATCGAGCACACCAAGTGCTGCACTCAGCTTGCCGGGCGCATCGCCGATCTTCACACCGACCACGTCGATCGTTTTGATCAGGTAGCCGTTTTCCTTCAGCACCGATTCAGCGAGTTCCGCGTTGTCCACGATCAGGCGCAGAATGCCGAAATCCTGCGTTTCCGCGATGGAAAGTGCCCGCAGGTTGATGTTGTTTTGCGAAAGGATGTTCGTCACGGAAACGACCGTGCCCTTCTTGTTTTGCACAAATACGGTTAATTGCTGGATTGCCATGTTTGTCGCCCCTTTCTCAATTAGATCAGCTTGCGCTTATCGATCACTCGAACCGCCTTGCCTTCGCTGCGCACGATGCTCTTCGGCGGGACGAGGTGGACCGCAGGATTGATGCCGAGCATGGTTTTCAATGCGCCGGCGAGGGATTTTTCCATCGCCATCACTTCGGCGACCTTATCCGTGAATTTTTCGGCCGGCATTTCGACGTTGACGTCAAAGGTGTCGTTGTTTTTCACGCGGTCAACGACGATCTGATAGTTCGGTTCATAGCCTTCCTTCAGCAGGACGGTTTCGATCTGGCTGGGGAACACGTTGACGCCGCGGATGATCAGCATATCGTCGGTACGGCCCATCGGTTTGGCCATTTTGACGAGCGTACGGCCGCAGGAGCACGGTTTGCGCGAGAGCACGCAGATGTCGCGCGTGCGGTAGCGCAGCAGCGGGAAGGCTTCTTTGTCGAGCGAGGTGAACACGAGTTCGCCCTTGCTGCCCTCGGGCAGCACTTCGCCCGTGTCGGGATCGATGATTTCTGCGTAGAAATGGTCTTCGTTGATGTGCATACCGGTCTGCTCGCTGCATTCAAACGAGACCCCCGGACCGGTGGTTTCGGTCAGACCATAAATATCGTAGGCTTTGATGCCCAGCGTTTTTTCAATGCCGCGGCGCATTTCTTCCGTCCACGGTTCCGCGCCGAAGATACCCGCTTTCAGCGGAATATCCTCCGGTTTGTAGCCCATTTCCTTCAGGCTTTCGCCGATGTACGCCGCATACGACGGGGTGCAGCAGAGGATCGTCGCCTGCAGGTCGGTCATGAACTGGATCTGCCGTTCGGTATTGCCGGAGGAGAGCGGCAGCGTCAGGCAGCCGACCTTATGCGAACCGCCGTTGAGACCCGGGCCGCCGGTGAACAGGCCGTAGCCGTAGGCGACCTGGCAAACATCCTTTTTGGTGCCGCCGACCGCAACGATCGCGCGGGCGCAGCAATCTTCCCAAAGGTCGATATCGTTCTGCGTATAGAAAGCGACCACACGGCGGCCGGTCGTGCCCGAGGTGGACTGGATGCGCACACAATCTTCCAACGGCTTGGCCAGCAGACCGTAGGGATACGCATCGCGGAGGTCTGCCTTGGTCAAAAACGGCAGCTTGTGCAGATCGTCGATGCTTTGGATATCATCGGGAGAAACGCCTTTTTTGTCCATCAGATCGCGGTAGTAGGGCACGTTTTCGTAAACGTGTTTGACCTGCTTGACCAGTTTTTCCGACTGGAGCTTGCGCATTTCCTCTCTCGGCATGGTTTCAATTTCTTTTTGGAAGTAGTTCTGCTGTTCCATGATGCTTCATCCTTTCGATTTTGGTTTCCCGGAACTTCGGCGGACAAATAAAAAAGCCCTCCGCATTCCGAAAGAATACAGAGGACGAGAAAAAACTCCCGTGGTACCACCTCAATTCGCCGTCATCTCGCAATAACGGCCTTTTCAGGTACACAAAATACCTTAGTTCTGTAACGGGAACACCCGTTGCATCCTACTACGGAACGATCCGATTCAGCGCACTGCTAACAGAATGAATTCGAGAAGGACGCCCCCTTTGCCTCGCACCGACCGGCAACTCTCTCCAGGTTCTTTCCAACCTACTGGTTTCTGCTCTTCGCATTTGTTGCGGATATTTTATCACATCATTCCGGCAAAGTCAAGACTTTTTTGAAACTTTTTATCCTTTGTTCCGTCATCCTCCCGCTGTGCGCATTTTTGTGTCCGTTTGGTAAATTTTCGCGGTTTTGCTTGCTTTTCCCATGGCAGTGGCATATAATAAGGATAGTAAAAGAATAAGCGGTACCGACCGTTTTCCACGGAGGTTTTGCATATGGAACAGACAAATCCGACCTTTTCCCGCCGGATCGCCCCACCCGACCAAGGGCTGACCGCCGCCGAGGTCAACGAGCGCTACGCCCGCGGGCTTGCCAACACGCCCGTTTCCTCGCCGACCAAATCGGTGCGGCAGATCATTCTCTCCAACGTCCTCACCTATTTTAACTGCATCTTTTTCGTACTGGCTGCCGCGCTCATTGCCGTCGGCTCGTTCCACAACCTGACGTTTTTGTTCGTCGTCGTGGTCAACACGGTCATCGGCATCGTGCAGGAGCTCAACGCCAAGAAAACGCTGGACAAGCTCACGCTGCTCTCCCAGCCGCACGCCACCGTCGTGCGCGAGGGGCAGACCTTCCCCGTCGAGACCGCCGCACTTGTCCTCGACGACATCGTCTGTTTTTCCGCCGGCAATCAGATCTGCGCCGACGCGGTCGTCGTCGACGGCGAGGTGCAGGTCAACGAATCGCTGATCACCGGCGAGGCCGACGAGATCGTCAAGCGCGCCGACGACGAGCTGCTCTCCGGCAGTTTCGTTATTTCCGGCTCGTGCCGCGCACGGCTGACGCGCGTCGGTGCCGAATCGTTTGTTTCACGGCTGACCTTAGAAGCCAAAAAACACAAGAAAAAGCAGGCCCCCGGCATGATGCGCTCGCTGACGCGCCTCGTGCAGGTCATCGGCATTGCCATCATTCCCATGGGTGTTGCGATCCTTTTGCGCCAGCATTTGCTTTTGGAGCTTCCGATCCGCGAAAACGTGGAAAAAACGACTGCCGCGCTGATCGGCATGATCCCCGAGGGGCTCTACCTGCTCGCCAACGTCGCACTTGCCGTCAGCGTGGTCAAGCTCGCCAAACAGCGCACGCTCGTCCACGACCTCACCTGCATCGAAACGCTGGCCAGAGTCGACGTTTTGTGCGTGGACAAGACCGGTACGATCACCGAGCCGACGATGAAGGTCGACGAGCTGATCTCGCTCTCGCCCGACTACGCCGAACCGCGCCTGACCGCGCTGATGGCCGATTTCGTCGGCAACATGAGCGTTGACAACGCAACGATGAAGGCGCTTTCCGAGCGCTTTAAGAAGGCATCCTACCGCCGTGCCAAGCAGACCAAGCCCTTCTCCTCAACAACCAAAACAAGCAGCGTTTCCTTCGGCGAAAGCGAGACCTACCTGCTCGGTGCGCCGGAATTTCTGCTCCGGGAGGGCTACGAAGTTTGGCGCGAGCACGTCGAGCCCCACGCGCAAAAAGGTGCGCGCGTTCTGATGCTCGCCCTGCTCGACCACGATGGGATCTTGACACCGCTGGCGCTCGTGCTGCTCTCGAACCGCCTGCGCATCAACGCCAAGGAAACGTTTTCGTATTTTGTGGAGCAGGGTGTTGCGATCAAGGTCATCTCCGGCGACAACCCGCTCACCGTCTCGGCCGCAGCCGCGGCGGCCGGTATCCCCAACGCCGACTGCGCGATCGACCTCTCGGCGATCAAGAGCGACGAAGAGCTTGCCCATGCCGCCGAGGAGTACACCGTGTTCGGCCGCGTCACCCCTGACCAAAAGCGCCGGCTGGTGCAGCATCTAAAGGCCGCCAAGCACACCGTCGCCATGACCGGTGACGGCGTCAACGACGTGCTCGCGCTCAAAGAGGCCGACTGCAGCGTGGCGATGGCCTCGGGCAGCGACGTCGCCTGTCAGGTCTCGCACCTCGTCCTGCTCGATTCCGACTTTTCGGCGATGCCCGCCGTCGTCCGCGAGGGACGGCAGGTCATCAACAACCTCGAACGCTCGGCCTCGCTCTTTTTGGTCAAGAACATCTTTTCCTTCGTGCTTTCGCTGATCTCTATCTTCGCCGTGTTTGCCTACCCGCTCACACCGTCGCAGATCTCGCTGATCAGTATGGTCACGATCGGCATTCCCGCCTTCTGCCTCGCGCTGGAGAAAAACGAAAACCGTGTCCGCGGGAAGTTTTTGCGCAACGTGATCTTCCGCGCGCTGCCCGCAGCTGTGACCGATCTCTTCGTCATCGGCGGCGTGCTGCTCTTCGTTTCCGCCTTCTCGCTCACAGATGCCACCGCCACCACGATCGCCACCCTCTTGATGAGCTTCGTCGGATTTGCAATGATCGTGCGGATTTCTTTGCCCTTCAACAAGCTGCGCGCCGCCCTGCTTGCTGCCCTCGTCGTGATTTTCTTCGCCGCGATCCTCTTGATGCCGAAATTCTTTACGCTTTCCGCGCTTGATCTGCGCGGTTGGCTGATCCTCGTCGTATTCACCCTACTGATCCCGTCGGTGTTCTTCGCCGCCAACTACGCGCTGAATTTCACGGCCAAAAAATACCGCGAGATCCGCGCCAAGCTCAGAGACGAATAAGGAGGCCACATGACCAAGCTGCAATCCTTCCTCAAGACTCAGGACGATATCATCGCCGCTGACCGCGCGCAAACGCTGGTCGCCCTCGGGCTGACCGAAAAAGAGTACGCCCCCGATAACCTCCCCTCGCGCGAATACCCCCAGGAGGAGTTGGTCGACGGCGAAAAACGCTACTACCGCGAGGTAGCCATTTCTGTCACCGACGAGGAATACGCCCAGATTCTGGCCAAAACCGCCGCAGTTGAGGCCATCCGCCAGAAAAATACCGCCGAACAGGCAAAAAAGCGTCCTGCCAAGACCGAAAAGCAATGGCTGCCGATTTTCAAGCTGCCCGAGCAGCGCGATGAAAACGGCCGTCCGATCGTTTTGGAGGAGACGGGAAAGTGCAAGCTCGCGTTTTTGCTGCGCGTGCTCGCCCTCGCGATCCTCGCCGTCGGGCTCATCAGCGGACTCGTTTTGCTCAATGACAGCGTTTTCTCCTTCCTGACCACGGCGATCGCCACGGTCGTTGAAGTTCTGCTGCTCTACGCGGTGGCTGAGATCTTGGACTATCTCGCCACCTTGAGCGCCGTCGCAAAGCAAGGGTATCATTACCGCGAAACGACCAAAAAATAACCGATCACGGAGAACATACATGGATATCACACTGCACGCCGTCGACGTCGGTGCGGGCAAGCCACTCGTTTTGCTCCACGGCAACGGCGAATCGAGCGAATATTTCACCCACCAGCTCGCCGTTTTTCCGGCATCCCGCCGCGTGATCGCCGTCGATACGCGCGGCCACGGCAAGTCGCCGCGCGGCACAGCCCCCTTTACCCTCGCACAATTTGCTGAAGATCTGCGCGAGCTGCTCGACCAAAAAGGCATTGAAAAAGCCGACCTCCTCGGATTTTCCGACGGCGGCAACATCGCCATGCTGTTCGCGCTCAAGTACCCGGAGCGCGTTGACCGCCTCATTTTAAACGGCGCAAATCTTTACCCGCGCGGTGTCAAGCTCGCCGTGCAGCTGCCGGTCGTTTTGGGTTACGGCATCGTTTCGCTGATTGCGAAGTTCGATAAAAAGGCAGTCGCAAAAAAAGAGATCCTCGGCCTGATGGTCCGCGAACCGCATATCGACCCCAAATCGCTCGCCGCACTCCCCCACCAAACACTCGTCATCGTCGGCGACAGAGACATGATCCGCCACCGCCATTCCAAGCTGATCGCCGATTCGATCCCCAACGCCAAATTCGTCATCCTTCCCGGCAGCCACTTCATCGCCGCCGAGGAAAGCGCGGAGTTCAACCGCGCAGTCGAAGCGTTTTTGGCGGAATAAGCGGTTGTCCGACGTTCTCCAATTTTCCGCCCAACAGTATTCTCCCGGTCTGCCATATCGTTTCAAGCAAAAACTCCGTCAGAAACAGTTGCTTCTGACGGAGTTTTCTTTTCGTTTATTGCATGCCCGGCCGCAAAACCGTATCGGCAAAGCGTTTCCGCACCGCTTCGTAAACGCCTTCTTCCACCTCGGGCGTGCCGTTTTTCGAGGTCGGCAAGCGGAACTCTGCCGGTGTCCGCGGATCGGTGCAGTAGTGATCGCTGCGGTATTTTTCCCGGACAATTTTGTCCCGAAGATCCGGGACCTCGTACGGCACGCCTTTGTCAACGATCGAACGAAACGCCAGCAAACCGGGGAGCGCCATATCCAGCGCGCGGTATACGTCGATGCTGTATTTTTTGCCCTCTTCATCGCCCAAAATCGCGCCGATGAAATATCCGAACGCCGCAAAATCGCCGTTTTCCACACCGCCGCGCGTTCCTTCCGGGCGATACCGATACGCTCGGTGGGCAAGCGCAATCTCCTGTTCATCGAACGAAAATCCACCCGTATAGCGGAGCGAATCGAGATGCGAGGTCGTCCCTTCCAGAGTTCCCTTCGAGCCGATCACGCGGAAGCTCGCTTCATACGGATGCTTCAGGTTGCCGTTTAGGCTTCTGGCGATACCGCCGTTATCCAGCTCCATCACTTCCATGCCGGCGCTGCCCGAACGCGCACCGCCCTCTGCCATATAGTCCATGCGCGGAATTTCCAGACCGTTCACGCAAACAGCGCGTCTGCCGGTCGCAAAAAACAACGGCCCGATACTGTGGGTGCAATAAAACGTCGACGGCACATAGTTGCGCCAGTGATCGCGGATGCCGCGCGTCAGCATATGCCACTTAGGCGAGCAGTCGTTGATAAACGTGCCCTCCATGCACACCGCCTCGCCGATCACTCCTGCTTCATAAAGCTCTTTCAAGGCCACGGCACCGTTGGAATAGCAGTAGTTTTCGCCGTACGCGTACACACGCCCGCTCTTTTCAACGGCATCACACAGTCTGCACGCCTCCGCAAGCGTTTGTACCGGCTGCACCTCGCTGTAAACGTGGATCCCTTTTTCCAAAGCACGGACCGCATATTCACAGTGCTCGTTGGCGTAATTGGCGATGATCACCGCATCAATGCCGGAATCCAGAAATTCGTCGTAATCCACGTAGCATTTGGCCGGAATCCCGTTTTCCTGCAAATAATTTTCGGTTTTTGTCCGCAGCACATCGTACGTTTCGCAAACGGCGGTCAGGCACGCATAATCGTACGATTTCAGGATGCGTTCAGAGAAATCCATCCCCCTGCTCGCGCCCAAAATGCCGACTTTGATCTTACTCATGCCTCTCTGTTCCTCCCGTTATGCTTTTTACGTATTCGACCGCGCGGATATAGTCGTCTTCGCCATCCAGATGTTCGATCACGACCGACATTTCCGGCGATACGGTATCTATGCAGTCGATATAGTGTTTCAGGTCGAATCCGCCCGTGCCAAGTGCCGTCTCCCGGATGATCGTCGTCAGTTGCGGTTGCAAAACAACGTCTTTTATGTGGCAGCTTTTGATGTATTTTCCCAAAATCGCAAATGCGCGATCGGTAAACTCCCGGCAAAACAAGTATTTTTCCGGTGTGTTGATCATGTTCACGATATCCATGTGGACCGCAAACCTGTCCCGGTCGATATCACGGATCATCTGCAGATAATCTTCGGGGGAAAACGGATGCATCCACGGCATCGGCTCTAAGGTATAGAAGGTTTTGCGCGGTTTTACGGCGTCGATGAGCCGCTGCACGGTCAGGATGATTTCTTCATATGTTTTCTCGGAATAGTTTTCGCGGTATGGCCCGTCCCAGATTTCGCCCTTTGCTCCGGAAATATTCACGCAGCAATCCGCACCGATATATTCGGCAAGCTCCAGCCGTCCCTTGCAGTACGCAAAATTCGTCTCCCGCTCCGCCAAATCCGACACCAAAAGGTTTTTCCACGCCCCCACTTCCGCAATTTGCAGGTCAAACACGCGGCAAGCCTGCACGTACCGGTCGATGGTTTGCTGGTCATCGGTGTGCGAACACGGAAAGCAAACGGCGCTAAGTCCCAAAGCCCTGTGCTTCTGCGCCCACTCTTCCGGAGATACGTGGGCAAGCGTTTTTGCAATTCCAAGCTTCAAAACAAACTCTCCTCTCGATCAAAACGGAAGAAAAAACAAGATGCTTTCGCATCTTGTTTTTTTACAGTCTCTGATGTTATTCCGCTTCGACAAAAGCCGTTGCCGGGCGTTTGCAGAGCGGGCAGGTAAAGCCTTCGGGCAGCGACTCGCCCGTGTAGGTATAGCCGCAGACCTTGCAGACAAATTTCTTGCCGCCTGCGGCTGCTTCCGCCGAGGCCGCAGCGGCCGGACGGCACAGCGCCTCGCAGAGCGCATCGAGCTGCGCCGCACTCTGGTCGTTGAGAGCGGACTTGATCGTCACGACCGGGTCGAGGATGTTGAGCGCCTTGCTCTGCGCGAGCATCTCGCGCATCGTTTTGGCCGCCATCGGCGCCCACGAACCGTTTTCGATCAGGCCGATCGTGCGGTTCTGGAAGTTGCGCTCGGTCAGATGGTGGATAAAATCGTTCATGAAGGGGAAGATCTCGGCGTTGTAGGTGGTGGTGGCGAGCACGACCTTTGCGCAGCGGAACGCATCGGCCACCGCCGCACTCATATCCGAACGGGCAAGATCGTAAACGACGACGTTCTGGCCGGCTTCGCGCAGCTTTTCCACCAGTTGCAAAACAGCCTTTTTGGTGTTGCCGTAGACCGAGGTGTAGCAGACGCAGATATCGTCCGATTCGGGCGTGTACGACGACCAAAGATCGTAGAGGCGCAGATATTCGCCGAGATTCTCGCTGAGCACCGGGCCGTGCAGCGGGCAGATCATGGCGATGTCGAGCTTGGAAGCTTTTTTCAGAAGCGCCTGCACCTGCATGCCGTACTTGCCGACGATGCCGATGTAGTAGCGGCGGGATTCATCCGTCCACGGTTCGTCCGCGTCGAATGCGCCGAATTTGCCGAAGCCGTCGGCCGAGAACAGCACGCGGTCGGTGCTGTCGTAGGTGACCATAACTTCCGGCCAATGCACCATCGGTGCGGTGACGAAGGTCAGCGTGTGAGTGCCGAGATTCAAAGTGCTGCCTTCGGCGGCAACGATGCGGCGGTCAGCGTAGTCGGTGCCGAAGAACTGGCCCATCATCGCAAACGCGCGCGCCGTCGCTACAACGGTTGCGGTCGGATAGGCGGCGAGGAAATTAGCGATGTTGGCCGAGTGGTCGGGTTCCATGTGCTGGACGATCAGGTAGTCGGGCGCGCGGTCACCGAGGACGGCACGGATGTTCGCGAGCCACGCGTCGGTAAAACGCGCATCGACGGTGTCGAACACGGCCGTCTTTTCGTCGACGATCAGGTAGGAGTTGTATGACATGCCCTTGGGCACAACGTACTGGCCTTCAAACAAATCGATGTCGAGGTCGTTGACACCGACATAAAAAATATCTTTTGTGATGTTCATCAAGAGAACCTCCGTGGTGTTTTTTCACTTGCCCGCATACTACTTGCGAACCATTATTAGTATACCATATTTTTCCCACAAAAAACAGAGGGAATCGCCGCAAGCGCAAAACTTTTTTCGTCGCCGCAGGCAAACCAAAAGGCCGATCTCCGAAGAGATCGGCCTTTTGCGTCATTTATACTTATTTCATGAGCTCGCAGAAACGATAGATCATCGTCGCGGCTTCCGCACGGCTGGCCTCGCCCTTCGGGTCGAGGAGATTGCCGGTCTTGCCGTTGATCAGGCCGCTGTCGACCGCCCAAAGCATGGCGTCTTTCGCCCACACGCTGATCGCATCGGCGTCGCCAAAGCCAGCGAACACATCGTCGGCATCGACCGAGACATCCTTGCCCGCAAACGCAGCGTAGCTATAGAGGATCTTCGCCGTCTGTTCACGCGTGATCGCATCGTTCGGGCCGAACTTGCCGTTGCCGTAGCCGCTGACAATGCCGTTTTCGGCCGCCCAGATCACCGCATCGGTGTACCACATGCCCTCTTCGACATCGGCGAGCGGATTATCCGCATCGACCGCCGGGCTGCCGGCCAGACGATAGAGGATCGTCACGATCATCGCGCGCGAGGTGGTGGTCGCGGGTTCAAACGTGGTCGCGCTCGTTCCGTTCATCAGCGATTCTTCCACGCAGAAGTGGATGCCGTCGTGATACCACTCGGAGAGATCGAGATCGGTGAAGATACCGGCCGGGCAATCGTCTCCCTGTTGGCAATCATCGACCGGATTGTCCGGGATGATCGGGTCAGGTTCTTCCTCGATCGGATCTATGACAACGAACGCAACCTTCCACTTGGCAAAGAATTCCTTATCGCCGAGGTCTTCTGCCGTGATTTCCGTCACAGCTTCGCCCGCGAAGTCGGCATTGTCATACCAACCGAGGAAACGATAACCGGATCTGGTCACATCCGTCGGCAGTGTCGCACCCACACCGTAGGTGTATTCGGTCACATCGCCGGATTTGATCGTGCCGCCGTTGGTGTTGAGCGTCACGCTATAAACATTGGCCGTCCACTGCGCGTACATCGTGACCTTGCAGCCGCCGTTGCCGTTGTCTTCTGCAAAGGTGTAGGTGTCGCCCGCGGCGTAGAGCGTACCCGTGCCTTCGGCGTTGTCACACCAACCGGCAAAGGTATAACCCAAGCGTTCCGGAATACCGGAGGCTACCGTACTCGTCGCGCCGCCCGTATAGTGGCTGCCCGGGGCATTCTCGCCACCGTTGGCATCGTAGCTGAGCGTGTTGGCCACATGCAGAATTTTCACTTCTTTCTCTTTTTCTGCACTGTTGCTGCTTGCGGTCACGGTGATGCCGGTACCGTCCTTCAGCGTTGCCGTGACGACAACCTTATAGGTGCCACGGTCGGAAACGTTGCCTGCGAGCGTCAGCACCGCTTCGGTCGCACCGTCAACGGGAGTACCGTCCTTATACCACTGATAGGAATAGGCCAACACATCGTCATTTCGGTTGTTGATCGTGACGGTGAGGATTCTGGTCGAATTGCCCGGGATGTAGTACTGATAGCCATCGGAAATGCCGCCGGGAACTTCCAGCGTGATCTTCACGTTCGGCGACAACACCGTACGCACCACACAGAGCGTATGGTCGCGCGCAGTTGCAACAGCCGACCGATTCGTGATCTTTGTTTCGGTCACCACACCGTTTTCATCCACCAGATACCAGTTGCTATCGCCGCCGGAGAGACCGACAACGGAAGAGGACGGCAGATTGCCGTACTTTTCGCCGTAGGTCACGGTGATGGGCGCGAGCGCTTCGCCGCCGTTGGTGACAAAGGAAACAGTGTAGGTGTTGGCGGTATACTGCGCTGTAAAGGTCAGCTCCTGAGCCGGCATGGTGTTGCCCACCGTGTAGCCCTCGGCATTGTCCCATCCGGTCAAGGTGTAACCGGTCTTGCGCATGGTGTCATGGAAGAACTCGCTATTGGGAACGGTAATCTCCTCGCCGTACACAATATCCTGATCGTAGCTGCCGCCGTTACCATTGCTCCATGTCAGTCTGTACCGGTTGATCGTCCACAGAGCCGTGATGGTCACATTTTCAGCCGGCATTGTTGCGGGAATCTGCTTATCCCAACCTGCGAATGTATAACCGGTCTTGGTGGGATCTGCGGGAACGGTAACTGCTGTACCATAATCCTGTGTGATGGGATCAACATCCGAACCGCCATCGCTATCGAATGTGATGGTGTACTGATTGATGGTGTACTCTGCCTTGACGGTCAGATCACCTGTTACGCTGCTGAAATCGGTGTCCCAGCCGGTGAACTTCCAGCCCTCGCGGGTGGGATCGGCGGGAGCTGTCGCAGATTTGCCGTGCTCGACGGTCTCGGATTTCAGCTCCTTGTTATCCCAGTCCACAAAGGTGACCGTGTAGCTCTTGGTCTTCAGCTCAACGGTGATTTCCACATCTCCGGCAGGCTGCTCGTAGGTGTACGTGCCATCGCCGTTGTCGGTGACGTCCACAGGATCACCGTTTTCATCGGTGACAACCACATCGACAACTTCCTTGCCTTCGTCGGGTGTGACCGTGATGGTCACTTGGTCACCCTTGACGGGGGTTTCGTTGTCGGTTGAAACCTCGCCGCCCTCGGGCGTGGGAAGAACGACTTCGTAGGTTTTCTCAACCACATTAAGCGGAATCAGTTTGTCCGCGGGATAACTGCCATCGTCAAGAATTGCGGCGATATACGCAAGGTTTTCCTTATCGCCGATTTTCTTCAATACAGCCAGAAACTCCCGGTAGGTACCAAGATCAAGCGTAAAGCTGACCCGGTCGGCATCATCAGCCGTAACTTCAATGTAGTATATATCATTATCGGTATTTGCTAATAAAAACCATACGTTTTCCCCGATAAGGTTCTCACCTTCCGCAGTGATGACCAACGGATGCTCTTCGTCTACATAGAAGGTGTTGGTCTGCGCGTCGTATGCCTCGCTGTCCCGGTTGAAGTCGAAGGAGGTGATGGCGGGCACAGCCTCTGCAAACGTAAGAAGCAGAACGTTGTCCGTGACGGCATCGCCGTCGTAGACTACCTTGCCGTTTTTCTCAAGGAAGAAGAAAATATTGCCGGGCGTCTCATATCCGTCGGGCGTGACGGCCACCTTCAGGGTATAACCCTCACCGGCCTTCAGACCGAGGACTTCCCAGACGGATTCATCGGTATCCTCGGTGGATTCAATATCTGCGGCAGAAGTCCATTCCGCCACAACACTGCCCTGTGCATTCAGAATCTGCAAGGTTGCGCCTTCGATGGCCGCGCCTTCGGCATCGACGGCCTTGACGCTGAACTCTGTCAGAGCAAACTCGACCAACAGAACTCCGTCCGTGGTTGTGCTGCTGGAGGAGGTCACCTTGCCGTTTAGATCGATAGAGAACGTTACGGAGGGAGCATGGGTATATCCATCAGGCGCGATGTCGGTGAGGATGGTGTATACCTCACCGGTATGTAAACCGGGGATCTCCATGGCATCACCGTGGGAAGTCCATTCTGCCACGATGATGCCTTCCGGATCCTGAATCTTCAGTTTTGCACCTCCAAGGCTTTGGCCCTCGGCATCCACGGCATTGACCTTAACCACGGTCCGTTCAAACGCAAGGAGCAGAACGCCGTCCTCGGTCAAAAGGCCGGAGGTGGTCACCTTGCCCGTTTCGTCGATGGAGAAGGTCATACCGTTGGGAATCGAGTATCCGTTGGGCGCAACGACGGCCATAATGGTATAGGTCACGCCGGACTCTAGGCCTTCGACGGTGTGCTGTGTGATTACGGACTCCCATTCCGCGACAACATTGCTCTGTTCATCCAGAATCTGCATGGTCGCGCCTGTGATCTCCACGCCGTTTGAAGCATCCACCGCCGAGACATAGACCGAATGGGTGGCGGGTGCCACGCCCACGGTGTAGAGTTCATACAGCACAAGAGTGGTCACCGCGTTGCCTTCGTCGTCCAGCAGGATATAGCCATCGGGCAGACTGATGGTGTCGTCGGAAACGGTGAGACTGTCAGAGACGTCGTTGAAAATCGTGATGCCCGTGGGATCATTGTGCTCGGACAGGTCGATGGTGCCGGTTTTGTAGTAGATGTCCGTGCGTCCGCTCTCGATCGTGCCGCCGGTCACGGTGACCGATTTACCGAATGCACTGATTGCGTGGTTGCCGGTTGTGACCACCTTACCGCCCGATACGGTCAGGCGGGCATTTGTTGTGCTACCGGAATCATCCATAATGACAACGTAAGAGAATACACTGTTTTCTATCGTGCCGCCGGCAATCTCCAGCTGGGCGGTGTCTATAAGCCGGACGGTCATCCATTGGTCGGCGGCTCCCAGCAGCTTGCCGGTGCCGTCCGAGGAAGAATCGATGATGGTGACCGTGGAGGTGCCGCTGATTTGCAGGTATACATCATCGGTGAGCGTCCACGTCTTGCCGTTCAGGTCAATGGTGAAGCTGCCGCTGTCGATGAGACCGTCACTGGGATGGTTTGAGATGATATCCTCCAGCAGCGTCAGCGTGGAGCCTTCGCTTGCCTTTGCCGCTGCGATGGCTTCGGCAAGGTCGGTGTAGTTGGTGGTCACATCGCCCGCCGTCGTCACGGATGCGACGGAGTTGGCGGGAGCCATACCCACGGTACCCACGGTACCCATTATAAGAGTAGTCACCGCGTTGCCGGCGCTGTCCAGCAGGACATAGTCCTCGGGCAGGAGGACGGTATTCTCACCCGGGGTAACTTCCGCACCGGTGTAATTGTAGATCGTGATGCCTGTGGGATTGCTGTGACCGGACAGATCTATCGTGCCGGATTTGTAATAAATGTCCGTGTATCCGCTCTCGATCGTGCCGCCGGTTACTGTGACCGATGCGCCGTATGCACTGATTGCGTAGTTGCCGGTTGTGACCACCTTACCGCCCGATATGGTCAGTGTTGCTTGCGATAGAACACCGAATTCGTCCATAGCAATGGCAACGTTACTACTCTCTACCGTGCCGCCGGCAAACTCCAGATTGGCGTTGCCATAAAGCGTGATTGTATGGGCGCTGCCGGTACTGAGCAGCTTGCCGCTCTTTTCGGTGCTGCTGTCGATGATCGTGATATCGGCATTGCCGTAGATATCCATAAGATACAGCGCACACTGACATGTCTTGCCGTTCAGGTCAATGGTAAAGCTGCCGCTGTCGATTTTGATCGCAGCTGTTGTGGTAATATCGGCCAGCAGCTTCAGCGTGGAGCCCTCGCTTGCCTTTGCCGCTTCGACGGCTTCGGCAAGGTCGGTGTAGTCGGTGGTCACATCGCCCGCCGTCGTCACGGATGCGACGGAGTTGGCGGGTGCTTCCGCCTTCTTCACCAGCACCATGGTGGTCAGGCCGGTCGCCGAATCGGTCGTCTCGGACTCTACGGTATAGCTGAAATTGGCTTCGTCTTCGCCCGCTACAGCGTCCGAGCCCGTGGCCGTGATCTTGCCTTCGCCCAAGACGGTGATGCCTTTATAGCTATATACGCCGTAGAGGGCAGCCGTGCCGCTCAATGTGCCGCCGCTGACGGTGATGTTGCCTTCGGAACAGACGCCGACACTGTCTGAATCCTCTGCCGTGCCGCTCAGGCTGCCGCTTTCGACGGTGATGTCGTTGTAGGAATATACGGCGTAGACGACGCTCTCGCCGCGCAGAGTGCCGCCCGTGACGGTGATGCTGTTGCCTAGGACGCCGAGGTAGTTATCGGATTCGCCGCTCAGGCTGCCGTCTTCGACGGTGATGCCTCCGGTGGCACATACGCCGCAGCCGTATTCGCCGGAGGATGCGCCACACAGGCTGCCATTTTTCGCGTCACTGGTGTCGGTGATGGTCAGATCACCGAGGACCTCTACGGCGTAAGCTTGATCCGTGTTGACCGTCAGCGTCCTGCCGTTGAGGTCGATCGTGACGGAGTTGTTGAACGTCAGCGTGCTGTCGGACGTGATGTCCTCCAACAGCTGAATGTATTCGGCATTCGCTTCGATCGCCGCGGCGAGGGTGCCCTCGGTGAGGGATGCGTCAGCCGACGTGCCCCAGAGAACTGCTGGAGTGACGACAGGGCCGACACGGTTGCTCTCCACGCCGTTGACCACACAGTAGATCTTATGGTTAAGATCGGTTTCTGTCAGGGTATAGGTGCGTTCTGTCGCACCGTCGATCAGCGTATTATTTTCCGCAGCTCTGTACCACTGATACTTCAGCTCTTCAGCAGGATCAAAGCCGGAGGTCTCAGCCGTCAGCGTCTGTCCGACGACAGTATCCCCCGTGACAGAGACATCTGTCTCTGTGTCGAGGTCGCCGGTATATTTTTCGCCGTTTATATAGATCGTGTGTGTGCACTCGCTGTCATAATTCCCGGGAGTCCATGTAAAACGGTATTGGGCCATTCCGTCATATTCCATCTCGAATACGCCGTAGTCTCCATCCTCTATGGTCGCCTTACCGACCCGTACATCATTTTTATAGATGTTGATAGCAGCACCATTCCAGCCGTCACCGTAGCTGTCATGCATCACGATAACGATTTTGCCAATGCTGTCGGGCGGTGTAACGGCTGTACTCGCCGTGAGCACCTTAGTGGTCAGGCCGGTCGCCTCGTCGGTTTCCTCGGACTCCACGGTATAGCTGGAGCCGGTTTCGTTGCCGATCTGTACGGCGATCGCACCCGTGGCAGCGATCTTGCCTTCTCCCGAGACCGTGACGGTGCCTTCGGAATAAACACCAATGAAGTCACACGAGGCAGTCAATTCGCCGCCCGAGACCGTGATGGTGTCTACGGCATATACGCCGACGCTGGACGAACCCGTCGCCGTGCCGCTCAGGCTGCCGCCCGTGACGGTGATGCTGTTGTGGGAATATACGGCGTAGTAGCCGCTCTCGCCGCGCAGAGTGCCGCCCGTGACGGTGATGCTGTTGCCCAGGACGCCGAGGTAGTTATCGGATTCGCCGCTCAGGCTGCCGTCTTCGACGGTGATGCCTCCGGTGGCATATACGCCGCGGCCGTATTCGCCGGAGGATGCGCCACACAGGCTGCCATTTTTCGCGTCACTGGTGTCGGTGATGGTCAGATCGCCGATGACCTCTACGCCGTGACTTTGGTCGGAGGTGGCGGTCAGCGTCTTGCCGTTGAGGTCGATCGTGACGGAGTTGTTGAACGTCAGCGTGCTGTCGGACGTGATGTCCTCCAGCAGCTGAATGTATGCGGCGTTCGCCGCGATTGCCTCGGCGAGGGTGCCCTCGGTGAGGGATGCGTCAGCCGATGCGCCGTATTTGACTTCGGCGGTAGAAACAACCGGCTTCGGAACGACGGTCCAGTTGTCGCCGGAACCGCTGATCGCCAATCCATTCGGAAGCGCTACACCAACGGAGGTGGGATCCTTATAGTACCGGCCGCCAATACTTATAATAGCAGCGGCGGCTTCATTCTCGAGTGAAAACACATGATCACTGTCTTCGGTCCCACATCTAACGGTGATAGCATCACAAACGGTGATATACCCGTTTGTCTTACAGGTAATCGCAATACCGCTGTCAGCGACGATTGATCCGCCATTTGTGCCGAGGATCTCCACAGTGGCTCCCTCGACAACAAGGGCATTGCCTGCGGTATTCTGCAGCGTATACCCGTTCAGGTCGATGACGATATTCTGCTGCGCACCAACCGTATAGGTCGTTGTTCCGACGATGTTCGCCAGCAGATTAACCCTATCTCCGGCCACAGCCGCATCAATGGCATCCTGAAGATCGGTGTAATAGGTAGTCGGTTTGTCCTGACTGGTGACGGATGCTACGTTGGCATCATCCCCCGCTGCAAACGATGTCAGTGCTGTGCCCGGAAGCATGCCCAGCACCATGACAATGGCGAGGAAAAAACTCAAAATTCGTTTTTGCATGTACATCCTCCTTATCGGATCTTGTTTCATTTATCCTATCAACCGCCCACAGCGTTTTGGGAGGGCGCCGCAGACAGATTGGTTACCGTAAAAAGCAAAAAAGCAAGGCGCGCAGAATTCACCCAACGAATCCTGCACGAACCTTGCTGTCATTCTATTCGTTCATCCAAAAAGTCGATGCGGATCCATCTGTCCATCAACCTTGCATCGCACCTTTTTTTCAATCACGTAGTCCTCGCTTCTTCTAAAAATCCTTACACATATTATACACGATTTTTGCCCGCCGTGCAAGATGTCTCCCGTTTTTTCCGGTCGACATACCTCCTCCCGCTCTGCGCACAAACCGTCGAAAAAGGTTTTGCGATTTTTGAAAAAGAGGGCTTGACAAATCGGCGAAAACACGGTATAATATATGAGCATCGTTGATGCGCGATATCGCGGGGTAGAGCAGTTCGGTAGCTCGTCGGGCTCATAACCCGGAGGTCATGTGGTTCAAATCCCATCCCCGCAACCATAGGAAAGACTCGGAAATCTTTTGATTCCGAGTCTTTTTTTGTTGTTTTCGATATTGGGATGTAGGCGTAAGTAGTGGTATTTATGCCGAAGTATTTGTCGGTTTTACTGCCGGCTCGATGTTTGAGTGAAGGAACAACCGCCCCACGTCGGCTCGGTCGGCTCCGCACCGACAACTACCAACAAAATATTATCGGGCGCGAGTGGCCGCAAATGGTCTCACTCAGCGCCCTTTTTGCATATTTGGCCACATGCCGGAAAGGAGCATTACAATGCGAAAATACACGCTCGCATCACCAGCAGCGAGAGATACCGTCGACCTGCGCGACTATCGCCAAACGATCGAGACGACTGTCCACACGGTTATGCCGACAGCCAGCGTGCAAGTGGAAGCTGGCTGCTACTACGTTTCACCGACACCGTCACAGGGAGATGCCGTGCGCATCGGGCGGTTAATCTGTCAGTCAGAGCTGAAAGAACACTGTATTCAGATCCCAAAGCTATTTTCAAGTATCAATTTAGGAGGTTCAACATCAAATGAAAGAAAATCTAAGCGCAATGGTGGGCATCACTGAAATTACCAAGACATATCTTCCCATCAGTAAGCGCAAGGCTCGGAAGTTTGTTTCCTTGTATATGGATCCCAAACGCATCGGCAATCGCATCTATGTCGACCGTCGGCAGTTGGAGACATTACTTGCCGATCCCGACCGGGCAAACTTTCCTCTTCATCTGTGAGGTGAACGGTAATGGTGACTGCACTCATGATCAAGCCGGGAGAGCATCCCACTATCACAATGCTGTGTGACACGGCAGAATATCTAAACCATGCCGTCAGCCTAGGCTCGGACGAGATCTGCTTTGCCCAAGCCAGACGGCTCGAAAACGGTCTCGCAATTCTTCATGCCGACAGCTGCATATCGTTCGGATTCCCTGCGAACCGCAAAGTCCACGGTAAGCTGACGCTCGCAGACAACCGATTCTCCAAACCGCAAGGAGAACACCACTCGATCTGGCTGGAATACCTCGCCGAGGCCGAGATCACCGGCAACGAATTCGACGCGCCGTACCGTGTTTACACACACCATACCGGCCCTGTGACCGATCGGGATAACAAGATCCGATAGCAAAAGCGGCGGAGAGCAAAGCTCTCCGCCGTTATTTTATACCTTCAGCGTGCGCAGATAGGCTTTCTGCGCACTTGTCAATCGGTTACTTTCCAGCGCCTTTTGCAGCGCTTTGTTGTGGGTTTTCGGCGAAAGCTGGACTGATTCGAACCACGGCAAGATCGCATCGTACTGTGCGGCCAACGCCGTGGCAAAATACCACGCGATCATCATGTGCACGTAGTATTCGCTGTCGTCGGCCGCAAAAAAATATTACAGAAGAATTGACAACCATACAAAGAAATGGTATAATAGGTGTACTACGAATCATAGTACACCTATTGCAAAAGCAAAATGACTGCGAGAGGGCAATGTTTACGATTGACCGATCCCCCAACGACTTCAAATTGGAAATATGGCATTGTTACTATAAATCGATGCGTTTGCAAAATGAGATAGATCTAAATAAAATTTTCACAAAAAAATACATTTGAAAGGAAGATGCAGAATGACGATCACCATTGACCATGTGAGCAAACGATTTGGGAGAAACGTGACCGCGCTGGATGACGTTTCTTTTGAAATCCAAAGCGGACTTTTCGGTCTGATCGGCCGAAACGGTGCAGGCAAAACAACTTTGATGCGCATCATGGCCACGATCTACGATGCCACCGACGGTAACGTGTTGATCGATGGCGAACCGATCACACGCCATCTGAAGCAATATCGCAAAATGCTTGGGTACCTGCCGCAAAACACCCAACTGATGCCATACCTCGATTTGGAAGAATTTCTCGACTATTCCTGTGTGATCAACGGCATCTCCAACCCAAAAACGCGAAAAAGCGAAATCGCCCGCTGCATGGAGATCGTCGGACTTGAGAATGAAGGCAAAAAGCGTTTGGCCAAATATTCGGGCGGGATGCTGCGCCGCGCAGGTATCGCACAGGCGTTGCTCGGCGACCCCAAGCTCCTGATTATCGACGAGCCGACAACCGGTCTTGATCCCGAAGAGCGTCTGTATTTCTTGAATCTGCTCTCTAAAATGAGCGTGGACAAGACGATTGTCTTCTCAACACATATCATTCAGGATATCGAAAATATCTGCAAAAATATTGCAATTTTAGAGCGCGGTAAGTTGATGTACACCGGCAACATCCACGGTTTGTTGGAAACACTGCGCGGCAAAACATTTGGTGTGACTGTTGCACCGGGCGAAGAAGCGGCATTGCGGGAAAAAGCTGTTGTCACCAGCGTGACGTACATCAATAACCTTCCGTACGTACGATATATCTGCGACGAAGCAATTCACGCCGACAGCGAAGTGGTCGTCCCCACACTGGAGGACGCCTGCATCTACACGCTCGGCGGCGTAAAGCGATAATGCGGCGGAAACTTCGGGGCGGTCGGGTGATGAATATGCGAAATGTTTGTATGCAATCACTGCTGATCTTTGTAAAAGAACTGCGCTACCGTTTGTACTTTATCCCGTTGTCGTTGTTGGTCAGTTGGTTGCTTCCGCTGCTGTATGGATCAGATCCGAATATTTTGGAAACCTATGTAATCTTACTTCCGTTAATTCTGTCTGCGACGTTGTTTCGCGGCAGCGGTGAGCAGGAATTGCTGGTTGCGTCGGCAGCACCGTTTCCTTATGTTTTTGCTACACGTGTGGCTGCGACCTATCTTGTGACAATGGTACCGTTGACGATCAGCGTGATATGGCAATTTGGCGAATTGGATCCGGCAAAATATGCGATTGTATTTGTCGCCTTGACTGCGGCGGCAACCGCATTTACCGTGCTTTGGCGGTGTATCACCGGCAGCAGTATCGGTTCTGCGTTACTTGCGGTAGCAACACTGCTGTTTTTCCAGCACGTGATCCGTTTCCGTGGGTTTGCGCGAAATTTCCAGCTGTATCGCTCGATGGGACTGGCATCCAACCGGCTTTTCTGGCGCAGCCGTTGGTATATTATCATCGCATCTGTGCTAATAGTTGCAGTATGCAGTTGGTTACTGCGTTTCAAGGAACGACGCGGAAAAAGCATTTGATGGTCCCCGGTTATGGGCATATCAATTCAAAAGCGACGAGATCTCCACATCACGATCGGTTTTTACCGATCAGCACTTCGGCAGAAAGAAGGGTTTTATGAAAAAGCGTATATTGCCAGCGTTGTTACTCATACTCTGCGGAATACTCACCAGTTGCTCCGGAAGTAAATACGAAGCAACCGATATTCGGCTGTTTTGTCCGTCCATCCACGCTGGATATGAATCGGAATATGACGATGATATGATATACTATAATCCGTTTTGCTCAAACAATATGGCAACTGCTGGTGGACGGCAATATCTCATCGTAGATGAGGGCATCAATCCGGCGGCTGTCGGGGAAATGACGGACGAATTGTATCTGCTGCGATCCCAAAATGAGCAATGGGAACGTATTGCAACAATTTCCAAATCGACTAAAAACGGAAACAATGTTTGCCATTTGTTGGTAGGAAATGGCGATACACTATACGCAGTGACGGAAGTAGATACGGGGATCTGTGTTTATCAATTCATGGAGTCGGCTGACGGGATGCAGGTATTTCCGTATACTTATCAGATCAAACACGAACCGCAGCGGAAGTTTTTGAATATTGGAGCAGTTTTGGATCCGAATGCAAGTGTCAACGGCATGATTTACATGGTCTACAGCATCAATCGGAATTTGTATCTGCTGCAATATGATATTGCCTACGATCGTTTTGAAGAAACCGATCTAAAAGTGCAGGAAGCGCTCAATGATGCAAATCCATTTTTGTTTCTCCGGGACGACGGTGCTTTAGAATTCATTGCACCAAACGAAAGATCGATCGTGTATTATCTGCTCGAATCTTCCGACCAAAAGACATATTCTGTCTCCAAAAGCCTGCAGCTCGGCAGCACATTCGAAAACTACAGTTTGGGAATGGACTTTTTGTCTGACGGTGATGCCGCGTATGATGCGGAAGGAAACCTGCACGTTATATACACAATCATTGATCTGGATAATTTAGAAAGTCAAAACTTAGCCCGCTCCGTTATCAAAGATGGTATTATTACAGAAGAAACCGTGCTGATGCCGAACTCTCACAATATGATACAGATGTTTAACGGATTGGACGGTGAACTGTACTTTGTGCTGATTCAGGACGAACATTTTGTTCAACCGGCTGCTCTGTTCAGTCAAACCCAAATCGGCGATCCGGACGGTTGGGTACAAGGGGCTTTGTATCTGCTGGATGCACACGGTGTAGAAGAACTGTCCGAGATTTACATCGATCATGTACCATATGTCAAATACGATTTTCTGGTTTGTCCGGACGAACACGGCAGAACCTTCTATCTCTATTATAAAGGATGGTTCACCAACGATTTAGTCACTTGCACGATCAATTACTAAGGAGGCTCGGCAAATGAAAATTCTCAAAATATATGCAACGACGTTTAAATCCCTGCTGCGCAGCCGATTGATACCGATTGCGTTTTTGGGAATGCTGGCTATGATCGTTTGCAGTGGTTCTTTTTCAGGGACAGTTCCGGACGTTATCAACGGGGTAAATGTCACCAGTGGTACCGTGGTTTCCAGGGAACTCGGTGCATGGCAAAACAATGTTGTCTACGAAGGAGCATTGTACCCCTATGCACATGCCATGTATTTTGTGATAGGCATTTTACTTTCCACGGATATTCTAAGCGATTTCAAGCGCAACCAGATCGAGTTGATCCGCACGAGCCGCCTGCGCCCTTGGAGTTGGTTTTTGGGAAAACTGCTTGTCTATTTTACGGTTTGCACAATCCTTGGCTACATGGTAACGTGGCTATACAATTTGCTGTTTCTCTCCGGTGCGGATGTTTCATTCGGCACATTCTTTACCTCACGAGTGATCATCAAACAACTGGAACTGTTTTGGATTTTCAACATAACAGGGTTTCTTTGCTATGCGAGCGTGGCCTTGTTTTTTGCTATGCTCTTTCAAAGCGCTGCCGTAGGATTCATCGCTGTGACTGCGTACAATCTATTGCGCACACAATCGTATTATGTTTTGGGGTATCTTGGACTGCAAACCGATACGCTTTTTCACTATATGTTTGCGCCAAAAGAATACACCTACTATTATTTTACCTGGTATTGGGGCGGCGGCACTCTTGATTTTCTCGGTACATCTCAAAAGAGCATGGAAGCCGCACGGCTAAATCTCGTTGCGGTGTCGCTCGTTCTTCTGACGGCAACATTTCTGATTGCGCTGTGGCGATTCAAACGATGCAAGATATAATACTTTTGTAAGGATCGCGTTTACTTATCAAAATCATAGAAGGAGGTACTCTGAACTATGATGCTTATTTTAAAAGAATTTCGCTATCGGCTTTGGTGTATTCCGGCGGCGGTAGTTTTGATATTTGCGTTTGATTTTCTATATGGGTTTGATATTGCACTGTTGGAGGAAAATATCATTCTCTTACCAATTCTGATTTGTTTTTCGGTCTTTCGCGGACAGGAAGCAGAGCTGCTTACAGTGGCTTCAACAGCGACGGCCAACATACGAATCATACGTTTTGCGGCGGTGGTTTTGCTCTTCTGCGTTCCGATGGCAATTTGCTGCACATTGTTACCGACAGCAACCGACCGCCTTATGATTGTAGTGCTGTCGCTCACATTTACGGTCAGTTCGATTACATTCTTTTTCCGCACGATCCTCAATCATAACATTTCAGCGGCTCTTTTGACCGCGGCATTGTTATCTTTCGTGCACAATACGGTTACATGGAAAGGCAATATGCGCTATTTCCAAATTTATGGTTCCATGGATATTTTGTCCGACCGTATCTTCCGGACCGGTCGAATTGTCACAGCCGTCTGTTGCCTATTACTTTTGACCGTGTCGTGGCTGATTTTGTTCTTCACTGAACGCAAACGTACATAACGACAGCCAAAGGATGGTGAAAGCAATGCTGAGAAAAATATTTACGAACACGTTGAAATCCTGTTTGCGTAATACCCTTTTGCTAACGGCTGTTTTGGGTTCCATCATCATGATGTGGAATGTGATCTATCATTTTATTGAGATTACAGGAATAGAAGGAATGGATAAGCTGGCGGAGGCGCGCAATTTGGTCGGGTATAACGCTGCAGAATTTCCATATAAGGCGATCATGTTTTTCTTCTGTGGTTTGGTGATTTCTTGGGACTGTGTGGCAGATTTCACCACCAATAATGCCGAGCTGATGGCATCCAGCGGCTTGCGAACCGGGCGGTGGTTTTTGGGAAAACTATTGGCGTATGGTGTGCTGTGTTTTGCGGTGTCGCTGACTGCCTCAACGGTTACTGCGGTGTTCCGTACGATGTGGAATACAGAATTTACCTTTGGAGAGTTATTTGACCTGGAAACGATTTTTCGTATGCTGTTACTGTGTCTTGTGCTGGGATTTGCCGGATTTTTAACGTACAGTGGTTTGGCAATTTTCTTTTCACAACTGTTTCGCAAACCCGCAGCCGGTCTTGTCGCGTGTACCGCGTACCACCTTTTGGTTAATTTGTTTATCAAATTCGATATATACCCCGAATTTTTCTTGGATTTCCGTTGGATTTATCTCCCGCAAGAAACCCGCTTCTACTTTTACGGTTTTCCCGGCGACAGCATCGCAGCAGTTCTGTCTTTTAAACCGATATATACAATTCCGGGGGCATGGAGCGGATATTTCAATATTTGTTTCGTTGGGATTGCGTTGCTGTTCGGAGGGTATTTGCTTGCGAGAAAAAGATTTCGGAAGTTCAACTAAAAAAACAAGCAGGGAGGGAAATCTTGATGAAACGATTGGCTTTGGTATTACTTCTTTGCACAGTCTTATGTGTGTGCGTAGCCTGCGGCTCGTCGCAAGACAATTTGGTAATTAGCTCGTTTGCAGTCGGAGATACACAAGTGTTTTGTCCGTCTACGCAACCAACTCAAAAATTTCCACTATACTATGATACCTCCCCCGGAGATCGCGTCATTACAACTGACACCGCGACCTATGCTGTTTTCCACAACGGCAGACAGACATCGTCGGTTACCAAGAAGACATATCGGCTTCTTCGGAAAGACGAAACGGAATGGACAGAGGTTGCTGTGGGGAAAAAGTGTGAAGGTCCCGAGCCGCACCTAACCCTATGCAGCAATCAAAAGGGCAAATTGGTTGTGGTAACACCGGTTTCTGAAGGGATCGGATTTGGCGTTTATCACGAGCAGACCGGGGAATTTACGGAAACTGCATATACAAAACGTGGTTACAGTTCCAAAGCGTATTATTTTGCATGTGGGATTGATCCGCGTGCAGGGGCCGAAGGAAAGGTATATATCATTGTCTCTCATAGCACAGTTGATAAAAACACACAACTCATCTCGTTTGATATTGCAACTCGAACAGTAGAAGAGCAGCAGTTTTCTGATACTGCGTATTCCACCGGCGGATATATCATCGTAGACGATCAGTCCGTTGCCCATGTGGTACTGGATTCGCCGGATATGAACGTGCACTATTTCCGTGTGACCGACTTGGGAGAGCCCACACAAACTGTCGGTGCTCCCGTTGTTATCGCGTCTCCGGAAAACGATGGTTTTGTTCAGAGCGTGGAGCTTGATGCGCAAGGAAAACTGCACCTTTTCTACGCCGATGCGTTTTCGTACTATTATGCAGTCGTTGAAAACGGAGAAATCACCAAAAATGATTTGTTTTTGGCAGAACTGATAAAATACGACGTGGCAAGCTTTATCGGCGGAGATGAATTCGTTTATGCCGTTTGCATGGAAGTTTACGGAACGGAGGGCTCTGTGATACGAATGGATGACATGGAAGAACTGCTGTACATCTCATTGGAAGATGTTCCGGTCATGCGGGATCACGTAAAGGTTGCAAACACACGTCTTGGAGGCCGTACAACAAACGGCACCTATTTGGTATACCATGGTGCGGATTGCGATGATTTTGTCAGCTTAGAACTCATTGCCGAATAGAGGTGTAGATATGGTCGGGCGAAAAACCTGTTTTATTCTGGTGTTGATAACGTTGCTCTGTACAGTCGGTTGTTCCGGCAGTGATGCGTTTACGGTTGGGGAGATTACAGTCTTTTGCCCGTCTCCGTATGAGAGCGATCACTACACCAATCCCCAAAGCAATCGTTATCCGCTGTACAGCGGAACGGCCGCAACGGACAGCATTCTGACCACGGATACAGGAACCTATACGATTCAGCACGACGGGCTTGTCGGTACCATTGGCGGAGACCGTTCGTTGAAGAATTACCGGGTTATGCGTCACGGGAACAACGGATGGGAAGTCGTCTGTCAGGCGAGAACCTGTGGATATTTCCCGCAGCTTGCATTGTACAGTAACCAAAAAGGGAAGCTGGTAGCTGTCACGCCGGAAGAATATGGGATCGCGTTCGGGATCTACGACGAAATGACTGGAGAATTTGCAGAGGTCAAATATGCAAAAACAGGCTACTCTGTACAGAGATATATTTCCGGCGTTGATCCTCATGCCGGAGAAGAAGGCATGGTATACATGATTATCTCCCATCCGGGGATTGACGACGATACAAAAGTCTTCACGTTGGATATTGCAAGCAGAACCGTTACCGAGCAGGTATTGTCTGCCACACCGTATCCGTTTGCCGCTGGATATTTGGTGTTTGATGAACAATCAAATGCACAAATTGTCCTCGCAAAAGACGGTATGCTCTGTTGCTTTTCTGCAACAGGACTCGGCACCTCTTCGCAGACCGTTGGGAACACGATTACAATAGCTTCGGGAAATATTGATGAAAACATAGGGGCATTTGATGTGGCGTTGGATCAAACAGGAGCCTTGCATGTGTTTTATAGAGTTTGGGAAAATGAAACCGAAATTCGTCATGCTGCGGTATCCGGTGGCGGCGTTGTTTCTGACGAATTTGTCCTAAGCGGCGACAATCCGTTTGCCTGCTTTACAGGTGGTAACGGAGAGATTTATCTTATCTGTATGCAAGAACAGACGCAGCAATCCAACCAAAGTGTAGAAGGTGTTATCTACCAGATGGATAGCGGCGAAAAAACCGAGGTTGCTTCCATCTTTATAGATGACGTCCCCGGGATACGAGGGCGTTTCAATATAGCCAACACCCGCCTTGGCGGACGCACCGATCGGGGGACCTGGATGATCTACCTTGCTGCACAAAGCGACAACTTTGTATCGATCGAACTGAAAACAGAACAGTAAAAAATATCGTTTAGGAAATTCTGTCCCCGTATCAAAGCCCCTTACAACTATATATTATAACTTTGAACCGCTAACGGCCATGTGCTGTTAGCGGTATTTTTTGTCATCTTTAGATGCAAATACCCCCCAGTTTTACTGGGGGAGGGAGACGAGCGGAGCTACGAAAAGACGAGCGAGCTTGATGCGAGCGGAGAAGTTGCAAAAAATTAAGCCCCCCGTTATAATGGTAAAGGTTTGGCGACCGCATTACCAAAACAAAGAAGGCTTAATAAGTGAAGGAAAAGAACGAAATAAGAAGCACAGCACATTCAAAGTACCGTTGTCAATACCATATTGTATTTGCACCAAAATATCGAAGACAGGTAGTATATGGTGAAATAAAAAAAGATATCGGCGAAATACTACGAAAACTGTGCGATCAGAAAGAGGTAGAAATACTGGAAGCAGAGGCGTGTAAAGATCACATCCACATGCTTGTAAGTATACCACCACGTATAAGTATAGCACAATTCATGAGATATCTCAAGGGAAAGAGTAGCTTAATGATATTTGACCGACATGCGAACTTGCGATATAAGTATGGAAGTCGGCACTTTTGGTGCCGAGGATACTATGTAGATACTGTTGGGAGGAATAAAAAAGCGATAGCAGAATATATCCGAAATCAACTGGAAGAAGATTTAGCAAACGATCAAATGAGCCTAAAGGAATTCTACGACCCGTTTACGGGTAGCAAGTCCAAGTAGGCAAAAAAAGACAGCCGCGCGAGAGCGGCTGCCTGAGATGGTAATGCGGCGCTAAACCTTCAATGCCCCTTTTAGGAGCTAAGCCAGTATTATCCCCTTTTAGGGGTGTGCATACCACCAGTTTAACTGGTGGTTTTGATTCAATGTCTATTTTTTCGGGTATAGTCCAGTCCATATCGAGTGTGTGGGTGTTTTGTTAAACCCGTCCAAAACGTCTATATCCCCCAGTTTTTGATATGATACGCATCATTGGGTTCAAGATACATTCCAGAGTACAAAAACATTATAATATCTGAATCATCAAACAAATCGAAAACCCAGTCTCTAGGATCCGTAACTTCACTTTCTTCTGTACCATCAATTCTGCCGCAAAGTTCTATCATTGCGACTGCTTCTTCGTTACAAAGGTAAATCACAAGTTCTTCCAGAACGCTATGCGCCAGCATATTGCAATGATTATTTGCCCGGTTTATCATAGTATTCAGTGTACTCTTCAAGCGGTACAGGAATTCATAATCATAATACATCAAGAATTGTTCAGGAAGATCATCGCACAACCACGAAATTTCAAGTTGACCAATATGAGTACCCGCAGGTCTCGAAGATAGTTCACGAATATCCTCATTAATATGATCCATCAGTACTTCACTACCTACTGCAAAGGCTACTGCAGCACCCACACCAAAGTTTTTTTCCAAATATGTTGACCACGCTCTATGATTTCGGAAGTATTCGATGTTCCACGTATCGTCGTCCTCGTTATCCTCCTCGGGCAGACAATGCCATTTTAGTGCCTTACAAATTCCTTTTCCTTTATCTGTACGAATTGACTCCCCCGCTTCATACCTACTCCACGTTTTCGTTCCCACACCAGCTCGTTGCGCAGCCTCCTCAATAGTCAGCCCCAACTCGTTACGTCTATTTTTGATTTGTTTCGCCAAATCTGCATTTCCTTGAATCACCTTTTGCGCCATATTCCCCTCCAACATGACATGTCACTTCTATGTCATTATGCCATGTCATTGGATGTTTATCAAGTTTTTTCATTCAATTCAAAATTCATTTCATTCCTGTCTCCGTTTATTCTCCACAATCCTAACCGGCAAGCGCAACCGCATCTACAAAAACGTCGACGGCAGCAAGAAGGAAGCCAACGCCGTCATGCGCCAGATGATCACCGAAATGGAAAGCGGCAAGGTCGTCAAGAAGTGCGACCTTACCGTTGCCGAATGGATGGCGGAATGGATTTCCCTCTATCTGCCGGACATCGAGGAAACCACGCGTATCGGCTACAAGACCAAGCTCAAATGCTACATCATCCCGGCAATCGGCGAGATCAGAATCCATGCCTTGCGCGCTGAGCATGTGCAGAAACTCGTCAACGATATGATCGCCAGAAACCTCTCCCCCAAGAATATCCGCGACACCTTCAACAACATCAATGCCGCGATGAAGAAGGCCGTTGTCCTGCGCCACATCGCGTATAACCCCTGTGAGGGTGTGGTTTTGCCTAAACAGAAGAAGTACCGTGCGAAGGTGTATAATCAGGCACTCATCCATACGTTGTTGGATGTCACCCGCGGAACGGATATGTATCTGCCGGTGCTTCTGTGCGTTGCCGTTGGTTTGAGACGCGGAGAACTGCTTGCGCTGCGTTGGGAGCATATTGACTTTGAGAACAAGATCCTCAAGGTCAGAAGCAACATGGTGCGCGGCGAAAAGGGTTACATCATCAAGGCACCCAAGAGTGAGGCTGGTATCCGCGATATTTCTCTCGGCGATGAGATTGTCCATGAGCTTCGCAAAGCCAGGGCGCAGTATGCGAGAGATGCCTTCGCATATGGCATTGGTTTCCAGAACCACGGTTATGTCATCAAGCAGCCCAATGGTGCACCATATAAGCCCGATTCTATGACACAGAAGTGGGAACGCCTGCTCGAGAAAAACAACCTGCCGAAGATCCGCCTGCACGACCTCCGTCATAGCAACGCCACCGCATTGATCCAGGCAGGAGTCAACCCCAGAGTCGTCCAGCAAAGACTCGGCCATTCCGATGTAAATATCACGCTGAATACCTATACCCACGTTCTGCTGGAGATGGACATCGATGCCGCAGAAAAGCTGGATTCCATCATGCTGAAGCGTGCATAGAAAGAGAAAATAGTCAACGGGTTCGACTCCCGCTGACTATTTTTTTATCGGCTTTTTCACCTCAAAAGTCTCTAGCAAAATACCACACAGATAGTTGTACAACCCCAAAATGTGTGGTATAATGATAATGGTGATAAACGATGCTAATACAGAGTGTTGTGCAGAATGAAGCGAATCGCAATGAAAACATGATCCGTCAATACGAGGCTTTGATCGAAACATTGCCTCGCGGCTCTTTGATCTGCCGTAAAAAGGAATACTACTACCTAAAGTACCGCAAAGACGGAAAGGTATGTGATGAATACATCGGCAAAGACCCCGTTGTCGTTGCCGACATCCGTTCCAAACTAGAACAAAGAAAACACTATACAGAAATGCTGACCACATTGAAGCAGGAGCAGAAGGTTATTCAGAAAATATTGGAGGGATTTGCATGATCATCTATCACGGCAGTACCGTTTTGGTAGCGAAGCCGGAAATCCTTGTGGGTGAAGCCTTCCTGGATTTTGGCCCTGGCTTTTATACAACGACTTCCTATGACCAAGCAGATCGTTGGGCGCGAATCAAGATGCGTCGTGAAAATAAGGACACCGGATATGTAGCTGTTTACGATTTCGACTTCGAGACCGCCAAGGAAAACACGGTGATTCGCAAGTTTGATGCAGCAGATATGGATTGGTTGCTGTTTGTGGTCAACAATCGTCGCGGCATACCGTTTGCTGAAGCGGTGGATATGCACATCGGCCCCGTGGCGGATGATAACGTGTATCAGTCCATTCGATTCTTCGAAACCGGTATTTTAGACGCGGAAGAGACAGTCAAGCGTTTGAAAACGGAATTACTACAGGATCAGTGGACGTTCCATACCGACAAAATGCTGTCGTATTGCAAGTTTATCGAATACAAAGAAGTGAAGGAGGTAAAGTGAAGTGGGACAGGATCAATTTAACGCCATTATGCCTGTGATCAGCGCAGATATCGTAAAAATGATTTGCGAGAAGCGATGCGTTTCCGAAAAGGAAGCCATCAAGTTACTGTACACATCCCAGTTGTATGCAGCTCTGGAACAGGAAGAAACCAAGGTTTGGCAGTACAGCACTCTCATGCTTTACGCTCTGTTGGAACAGGAATGGAACAGCGGTACGATCCGCTATCCCGATGTGTAAGGGAGGAAACAAGATGAGCAGAGAAGCACAGTTCACCGTATTCTGTATGGAAAGCTATAAGGTATACAAATCTTTGACCGGCAAGCAGGTATCCGAGCTTTTTGAGAAATACGGTGTGTTTGAGTATATCCACGATTTTTTCGATGTGCTGCATACTACAGGGTATCAGTACATCAACCATGATATCGACATTTATCTCAAGGCAAGAGATGCGGTTGTATCTGTAGTCTAAAGGAGAACTATTGGTTGTTCCGACTAGAATAACCGAATTTTGTGGAGGCTAACAAATGTATATTGATTCCGGATTATATTCAAGCAATCTTTTCCACAAACAACTCATTGATCATATTTTGGAAAACGAGTACAAGCTCAGAGAATTACAAAATTTAAGTAACAACATCAAACGAGAACTTGTCGGGTATGCAAATCAATTGCCGTACCATGCAATGGCCCCAATTGCCCCCAACAGGTGGAACGCTCCATACTCAATATTTGAAAACAATTATGTCAGCTATTGGTCGAATAGTCCCTCTGTATTTCCCCAACAAGACGAACAGATGTATCGTCACAACTTTAAAACCGCAATTGACGCGGCCTCATATGCAACAAAAGATTCTTCTCCGGTTGCATCAATCGTATTTGATAGTATTGGATTAATGACTGCCAGCAATTTTTTGGAGGCAGTGATAAAAACGTTATCGATTATTGAAAAAGCATCCAGATTATAACTTCGTTTGGAGGGGAGACCATCTACCATTGACTACGGCTTCAGAAATATATCCTAATTCAATATTTATCGATTTGAGTAACGATATTTTCCAGCGAAAACTAACCCTTCAACCATCTCATCGTTCAAAAAACGTTTGAATGTATGAATTATTTGATATAACAAAACTTTTGCACATTTATTATCGGTCAAATATCAACTAAATTCCTTCTTCCCCTCTCCTCCCACGTTTGTCGGCTTTTGGGTCGGCTCGGGTGCATCGGCATATGTTTTGGCCAGTCGATGGATTTTAAAGCCAAAACCGTTCGAAGCCCTCATAACCCGGAGGTCATGTGGTTCAAATCCCATCCCCGCAACCATAGGAAAGACTCGGAATCAGCTGATTCCGAGTCTTTTTTTGTTGTTTTCGATATCGGGATATAGGCGGAAGTAGTGGTATTTAGACCGAAATATTTGTCGGTTTTCATGTCGGCTCGATGTTTGAGCGCAGGAACAGCCGGCTCTCCGTCGGCTCAGCTGGCTACGCACCGACAACTACCAACAAAATATGATTGGGCGAGAGCGGCCGCAAGCGGTCTCTCTCAGCGCCCTTTTTGCATATTTGGCCATACGCCGGAAAGGAGCATCACAATGCGAAAATACACGCTTGCAGCATCAGAAATCCCCCTCTCAGCCCAATTCTTTCCTTATCATATCATGTACCGCAACCACTGTAAGGTGCAAAATTTATTTTCCCTAACAAGCATTTTCCACAAAATGTTTGTTAGTTTATCTAATAAGCAAGTTTTCATCGATTTTCTTTTCGATATTGTTGCATTTTTGAGCAAAAACAGCATTATATATATATATATATATAATGCTATGTTGAAATTTATCTAAATTTGTGTTATAATATTTCAAAGACTCGCGACTTTGTTGTGGTAAAGAAAAGACAAGTTTTCAGGGGTGGAAAAGATTTCGCAAACGAGATCTTTTCCATCCCTAAAGAGCGTTTTACGGCAATCTGCAAGGGGGTGCTTTTGTGACGGAAAAGGAACTGAAAAAGCTCAATCGCTATCAGCTTTTGGAGTTATTGGTGGCACAAACAAAGCGCGCCGACGAGTTGCAGGCCCGGCTGGACGAGCTGGAACAGTTACTTGCCGACCGAGATATTGAAATGGATGCGCTCGGTTCGATCGCCGAAGCTTCGTTGCGGTTAAACGGCGTATTCCAAGCCGCACAAGAGGCCGCCGATGCCTACTTGCTGGCGGCGAAAAAACGTGCTGTCGGCGTTGAGTTCGCCGCACGCAAAAAAGCCGCCGACATTTTGGCCGAGGCCAACGAAAAGGTAAAGCACATCAACGATTCACTGTAAGGTTGGATGGGATCACCTATGGGAAAACTCGCTGCCAAGCACAGCCAACAAGATCTGCCACAGTTGGATGCGCTGCAAAGAGAATTGAAGAGAGAGCGCTACAAACGCCGATTCCGCAGGCTGCTGCGCAGCACGATCAACGCCTTGATCGTCGTTGCCGCCGTCGCGGCTCTGGTGGCAACGTTGGTTCTGCCCGTTTTGCAGATCGCCGGGACGAGCATGTCGCCGACTTTGAACGACGGCGATATCGTTTTGCTGGTCAAGACAAGTAAGCTGGAAACCGGCGATTTGTGCGCGTTCTACTACTCGAATAAAATTTTGATCAAGCGCGTGATCGCCACGCCGGGCGATTACATTTGGATCGAACCCGACGGCACGGTATTTCTCAACGGCGATCCGCTGGACGAGCCTTACGTTTCCGAGAAGGCGTTGGGCGAATGCGATGTGGAATTTCCGTATCAGGTGCCGGAAAACAACTTTTTCGTGATGGGCGACCAGCGCGAAACCTCGATCGACAGCCGCAGCAGCGTCATCGGCTGTATCCCCAAAGATCAACTGGTCGGCAAAATTTTCTGCAAATTCTGGCCGCTTGGAGAATTTGACTTTATCGGCTGACCGAAAACGCCGCACAGAAAGGAGGTGTGGTCTTGCCGGACAATCTCGATCTCAGCTACGAACATATCATATCCCGCGATTCCGGACACCACACACTCCGCCGAGCCGTCACATGGCTCTCGCTTGCGGTCATTTTGGTGGTTTTCTGGAGCTTGAAGCTCACCGGCATCGGTGTTGCCGGCGAAGCGTTCTGCGGGTTTGACGAACACACGCACACCGAACAATGCACAGATGCAGACAACCCCTGTCTGCTGGACGAGCACACCCACACCGAAAGCTGCTACAGCAACCTGCTGGCCGACCTGGAAACCAGCGACGATTGGGAGCTGACGCTCGCCGATATCGCCCGCGGCCCGACGATCCGGGAAAACTTGGTTTTGGTGGCCCGCTCACAGCTCGGCTACACGGAAAGTGTGCAAAACTTTCAGGTCGATGCTTCAGGCGTTCGCCGGGGCATCACGCGTTACGGCCAGTGGTACGGCAACCCCTACGGCGACTGGTCGGCGATGTTTGCCGCTTTCTGTCTGCACTACGCCGGGGCAGATACCCCGATTAACGCCGGCCCCGAGGCCATGCGCTGGGAATGGGAAGATGCCGGGCTTTACGTTATAGCCGCCGATGCCGCACCCGTAATCGGCAATCTCCTCTTCCTCGATCAAAACGGGGATGCCGCCGCCGATGCCGTTGCGATCATCGCAGCACTTGACGAGAGTGGGATCGCCGTTATCGAAGGCGATCTGGATAATGCCGTCGCCGAAACGAGCTATGCTGCCGACGACCCCGCCATTTTAGGCTACGGCGTGGTGCCGACCGGTGAATCACCGGTGGTCATGGCAGCGACGGATCCCATCGCACAGCGCGTCAACTACAGCCAATCGCTCTTCACCGATGAAAACCTGTTTGTCGTCTACACTGCCGGTGTGAACGGCAGCTACGCATTTGACGGAAACGGCAATGCCGTTCCGATTACGCTGGGCACTCGCGGGCGGGGTGCTTCACACCGACAAATCGGGCGGTTGAATGTAATAAAAACTGAAAAAACAAGATTTCAGCGTTCAACCTCGCAAGAGCGCAAAGAAAAGGTCGCATTTCTCAACGATTTGCGACCTTAAACTTTTTAATTCAATTTAGTATTCTTCCTCCGAGTAAAACTCCTGCATATCATCAAGGCGCAGACAAGAAAGTCTACCTTTATAATATATAGGCTCATACGGCTGCTTTTCGGGGAACCCTGCCCCACAATCGATACCGATCATATTGTTGCCATACCAAATCTTCAGCGGGTTATCCTCTTGATACTTTATAGTAGGCGTGTGTCCGCAGATACGGATATGATCTGTAGGTGTCGGCTCATTCGGTCTCCAACGTTTCCAAACGGCAAATTCCGTTTCGTTTTCATAGTAAC
>SVLQ01000020.1 GCA_015067825.1 Oscillospiraceae bacterium
ACCATTTACTACTTTAATTACATTCGTCCTGTGCGAAAGCTCAAAAGAAAACCGCCAGTCCAATACAGAATTGAACTGGCAGCTTAATGTGTTCCTTTTTTGTGTCTACTAACTATTGACTATTTCACGAACAAATCGTCCGTACTCCTTTTGTGTTTCGGCAGGTAAAACCTGCTTTATGGAAGGACTGCCTTCGGGCAGTCCTTTTTGCTTTGTAAAATCAGAACGGATTCTTTTCTTTGACGTATTCCTGTTGGATTTTTTTGGCCGAGTAGTCCATCCACGGATCCCACAATTTCTCCATGGTATCCGATAAATATCCGGGCGCAAAAAAATCGGGATAATGCACGTGGATTCCGCGGATCGTCAGTTCCCGCAGCGCACCCTCGTATTGGATCGGCTGATTGTACAGTTGCAGGCTTTCCAAATCTTTCAGCTGTTCGACATATTTCATATCTTCGTCGGAAAAATTGCTTTTCTCAGCGTAAAAGGCTCGCACCGTCGGCGGGATCACGCTGTAGTCCGGCACGTCGCAGAGCACCAAGCCAAGCGCCGTCAGCGGCAGGTACCGGATCGGCGACAGATCGCCGGAAAATCCGCAGATACGCAAGAACTCCAGCTTTGGCAGCCGCGCAAGCGCCGAAATGTCCGTGATCGTCGACTGTGCCATGAAATTAAAATCGGTCGCAACGCTCAGCTCCCGCAGCTCCTGCAAGGTTACCAGCGGATTCAGATCGGTCGTGTAGAAATTCCGCAGCCACAGAACCTGCAGGCGTTCCAGCGTTCCGATCGGCACCAAGGTGTTAAGATGCAGATTCGTCAGTTCCAGTTCTTCCAGATGCACCAGTCCCGTCAGCGCCGAAATATCCACAACGGGCGTGGCTCTGGACAAAACCTCCGGCCCGCGCACCGACAGCACCTTCAAACTCGGCAAGTGCCGCACGAAATCCAGCGTCGGCCCGGTATAGGCCGTGATCTCCAGTCCGCGCAGCGCGGTAAAATATTCGATTCCCTCAAAGGCGGTTTCCCCCAAGGCTCCCGCGCCATACCGTTCGTCGCCGAACCCGACCACTTTGAGCGTAACGATACCGGAAAGCAGTTCCGGCGTCAGATCGTAGACGTACCCGCCCATTGCGCTTCGGGCAGCCGCCTCCAGTTCCGGCGAGAGCGGAAGTTTTTCTTTCGGTTCGGCGGTCGTCGCTATTTGGCCGCCGTCCGGCGTCACATCGGTTTGCACCGATGCATTGGAATCAGACGTCGAAGTTATGACATTTTCATTTTTTCCGCAAGCGGAAAAGAGGATACAGAGCAAGCAAAGCAGACATAATACGCGTTTCATACAGACATTCCTTTCCGTATTCTACATATTGATGTTGTTTTTGCAACCGGATCCGTGTGCGAAGGGATTCCCTTTTCTTTGATTACATCATACCATATTTTCCGTTCCTTGTCAATCTTTAATTTATTTATTTTTGAAAAAGACATAAAAATACACCGCAAGGTTTTCGGTTTATTTCCAAAAACCCTGCGGCGTATTTATGAATTAAAATTTAATCTTCCGTTTTCGCTTTCGTCTCGCAGTAGAGGCAGCGGTAAACGTGGTTTTCGCGGTCGGTGAGCTTGAAGACGTGCTGCAGCTCCTGTTCGGTCGAGGTGATGCAGCGCGGGTTCTTGCAGCGGATAACGTCCTTCACCAGTTCCGGCAGCTGCGGATGCACCTTGCGGGCGATCTTGCCGTCGCGGATGATGTTGATCGTAATGCCCGGAGCGATATAGCCGAGCACGCCAAAGTCGATATCCAGCGTGCCGTCGATCTTGATGATGTCCTTTTTGCCCTTCTGCGCGCTGACGACGTTTTTCAGAAGCGCGACCGGGCAGGTCAGGCGGTCGAGATTTAAAAAGCGGTAGATCTTCATGCCCTTACCGGCTTCGATATGGTCGATGACGATCCCGTTTTTGATAGAATCAACTGTCATGTTCGTTCTCCTCCCCTTACAGACCCAAGAGCATCAGGATCAGCGCCATACGCATATACTTGCCGTTGAGCGCCTGTTTGAAGTAGCAGGCACGCGGATCGTCGTCGACGGCGACGGCGATCTCGTTGACGCGCGGCAGCGGATGCAGCACGCAGAGATCGGGCTTGGCCGGGATCAGCTTTTCCGGCGTCAAGATATAGCTGTCCTTGAGGCGGATGTAGTCGGCTTCGTTGAAGAAGCGTTCGCGCTGGACGCGCGTCATGTAGAGGATATCCAGCTCCGGCATCACCGCTTCGAGCGATTCGGTCTCGACGTAGGGGATGTTATTTTTATCGAGCGTATCCTTGAGGACGTAGTCGGGCAGGCGCAGCTCGTTCGGGGAGATCAGCGTAAAGCGCACGTTTTCGTAGCGCGCAACGGCGTTGATCAGCGAATGGACGGTGCGGCCGAACTTGAGGTCGCCGCAGAGGCCGATGTTCAGCCCCGAAAAACGGCCCTTCTCGCGGTGGATCGTCAGCAGGTCGGCAAGCGTCTGCGTCGGGTGGTTGTGGCCGCCGTCACCGGCGTTGATCACCGGGATCGACGCCTTCATCGACGCGACCATCGGCGCACCTTCCTTGGGATGGCGCATCGCGATGATATCGGCGTAACAGCTGACGACCTTGACGGTGTCGGAAACGCTTTCGCCCTTGGACGCAGAGCTCGAATTGGCTTCCGAGAAGCCGAGCACGTTGCCGCCCAGTTCCATCATTGCCGCCTCGAAGCTGAGGCGCGTGCGCGTGGAGGGCTCGAAGAAGAGCGTGGCCAGCTTTTTGTGGCGGCAGATCTCGGCGTATTTTTCGGGATTGGCGATGATGTCTTCGGCGCGGGCGATCAGCGCGGCGATCTCTTCGACCGAAAGATCCAGAATATCAATCAGGCTTCTCATATTACGCACCGATCCAGCTCTCGTCGGACGGATTGTCGCGGAACTTCAGCAGGCGCGCAACGTCCTCTTTGCGGATGTAGTTCTGTTCGGCGGCGACTTCGGCGATAGCATCGAAGTCGGTCAGGCTGATGTTTTTGACGTTCGCCGCAGCCAGACGATCCTTGCCCTTCTGCATATTGTAGGTGAAGATGCTGACGATACCCAAAACCTCGGCGCCGGCTTCACGCAGGGCGTCGACAACGTCGATGCAGCTGCCGCCGGTGGAGATCAGGTCTTCAACGACGACGACCTTCTGGCCCTTTTCCAGCTTGCCTTCGATGCGGTTGTTGCGGCCGTGATCCTTGGCGCTGCCGCGGACGTAGCCCATCGGCATATTGAGCAGATGGCCGGCGATGGCGGCGTGGGCGATGCCCGCCGTGCTCGTGCCCATCAGCACTTCGCATTCGGGGTATTCGCGCTTGACGGTCTCGGCGATCGCGCTTTCCACGATCAGACGCGCTTCCGGAGCGGTCAGGATCAGGCGGTTGTCGCAGTAAACGGGGCTCTTGATGCCGCTGGCCCAGGTGAAGGGTTCTTCGGGGCGGAAAAACACCGCACGGATGGAAAGCAGCGCTTCGGCAACGGTTCTTTTGATATCAGTCATGGTTTACGTCCTCTCTTTCGTTGTCAATCAGCCGACGAATTCGGCAACACAGCGGCGGTAGGCCGCAACGGGATCGGCAGCCTGCGTGATCGGACGGCCGACGACGATGTAGTCGCTGCCGATCTCTTTGGCTTTGGCAGGGGTGGTGACGCGCGCTTGGTCACCGACGTCGCCGTCGGCAAAACGCACGCCCGGCGTGACGGTCACGAAGCCGTCGCCGCATTTTTCGTGGACCTTACCGGCTTCCAGCGGTGAACAGACGACGCCCGCCAAGCCGGCTTCGGCGGCGCACTTGGCGTAGTGCAGAACGACCTCGTCGATCGGCTCTTTGATCAGCAGGTCGGCTTCCATGCGTTCCTGGTTGGTGGAGGTGAGCTGCGTGACGGCGATCAGGATCGGGCGGGTGCCGTCGGGACGGGTCAGACCTTCCAGCGCGGCTTCCATCATGGCCTTGGTGCCGCCGGCGTGGAGATTGGTCATATCGACGTCGAGGCGCGCCAGAACAGCCATCGCCTTTTTGACGGTGTTGGGAATGTCGTGGAGCTTGAGGTCGAGGAAGATCTTGTGGCCGCGGGCTTTGATCTCGCGGACGATCGCCGGGCCTTCGGCGTAGTAGAGTTCCATACCGATCTTGACGAACGGTTTTTCCTCGACGAAGCTGTCGAGGAACGCCAACGTTTTTTCTTTACTGTCAAAATCCAATGCAATAATAACGTCTTTGCCCATAATCAGTGCGCACCTCCGATGATTTCTTTGATATCTTTGATTCCGTATTTTTCCATTTCCGCAGGCAGAGCTTCGCTGATCTCCTTGCAGGCGTAGGGATTGATCAGCGTGGCCGCGCCGACCTGCACCGCGCTCGCACCGGCGAGCATCAGCTCGATCACGTCGCTGGCCGACGCCACGCCGCCCATGCCGATGATCGGGATCGAAACGGCGTTGTAGACCTGCCACACACACCGCACGGCGACCGGGAAGATCGCTCTGCCCGAGAGACCGCCCGTGACGTTGGCGAGGATCGGCTTGCGTTTTTTCAGATCCAGACGCATCCCGACCAACGTGTTGATCAGGCTGACACCGTCGGCGCCGCCGGCCTCACAGGCACGGGCGATCTCGGCGATGTCGGTAACGTTGGGGCTGAGCTTGATATAAAGCGGCTTTTTGGTCACGTCGCGCACCGCACGGGTGACCTCTTCCGCGCCCGCCGCGCTCGAACCGAAGTTCGTGCCGCCGGCATGGACATTGGGACAGCTGATGTTGACCTCGATCATCGCCACGTTGTCCTGCGCGTCGATCTTGGCCACGCACTCTTTGTATTCCTCCAGCGAGAAGCCGCCGATGTTGGCGATGACCGCACCGCTGTAGCAGGCGGCGAGCTTCGGCAGTTCTTCGGCGATGACCGCGTCGATGCCGGGATTCTGCAGGCCGACCGCGTTGAGCATGCCGCCGGGGGTCTCGGCGATGCGCGGTGTGGGGTTGCCGAAGCGCGGATCGCGCGTGGTGCCCTTGAAGGAGATGCCGCCGAGACAGTTGATGTCGAAGAGTTCGGCCATTTCGTAGCCGAAGCCGAAGGTGCCGCTGGCGGCAATCAGCGGATTTTTCAGCGTGACACCGCTCAGATTGACGCTTGTCACCATATGATCTCTCCCTTCTCCAGAACCGGGCCATCCTTGCAGATGCGTTTGTTGCCGTATTTGGTCTTGCAGGTGCAGCCCATGCACGCGCCGAAGCCGCAGCCCATGCGCTCTTCAAAGCTGTACTGGCCGTCGCTTGCGGCCGTGTTCCAGATCGCCTTCAGCATCGGTTCGGGCCCGCAGGCGAAGGTATAGGTATAGCCTTCCATCGTTTTGAGCGCGTCGGTGACGAACCCCTTGACGCCCAGACTGCCGTCGACGGTCGTGACCGTCACGTCGAGGCCGAGCGCGGCGAATTCTTCGGCGTAGAAGATCTCGCTCGCCGTGTTGAAGCCGAGGATCACGCGCGGCTTTTTACCCTCGGCGATCAGCTTTTTGGCCAACAGGTACAGCGGCGGCACGCCGACGCCGCCGCCCAGCAAAACAGGGGCTTCGCCGCTCTTTTCGAGCGTGTAGCCGTTGCCGAGGTAGAGAAGCGTGTCGATCTCTTTACCGGGCTGCATGGTCGCCATTTGGGCAGTGCCTTCGCCGACGACCTTGTAGATCAAAGTCAGCGTATCGTTTTGTGCGTCGCAGACCGAGATCGGGCGGCGCAGCGTCAGACCGTCGAGCGCAAGGCCGACGAACTGACCGGGGCGGGCGGTCTCGAGGTCCTTGCCCACCAAAGTCATGCGGTAAACGCCGGCGGTGAGCTGGATATTTTCTGTCACTGTCAAACGTGTTTTCTGCACGGTTTTTCTCCTTTTTTCGATTTAAAAATCGTATTTTTAAACCGGATCGGGTTATGATTTGTCAAGCCAGTCTGCGCGCGGCAGGACCGCCAAACGCAGACAGGAAAAGGTCTCGTTTTCGAAAACGACGAACATCGTGCCGTCCGGTCCGATCGCAAGATCGGCGTATCCCGCAGCACCTTCGGTGATGACGGTTTTCGCACTCCACGTCGTCCCGCCGTCCGTGCTGACCGAAACCGTCAGGTTTCTGCGCGCGTTTTGGTCGGCGCAGTTGACGCAGGCGACCGCATGGATGCCATCGATCTCCGCTGCGGCAATGCTCCCAAAGCAGGTCGGATCGACGAGTTCCGGTACGGCTCGCATCGGCGCAAACCGTTGGCCGTCGCCGATCGTCTGTGCTCGGCAGCCCAGCCGGGTGGCGCGCACGTTTAAGATCACGCGTCCGTCGCAAAGCTCGGCAGCCGCCGTTTCGTTGGGATCGTGGATGCCGCCGTCGGGAATCTGCTCCGACAGCGTCCAGCGCTGGCCGCCGTCGTCGCTCGTCAGCGTCCGCACTTCGGCCGGATGGTGTGCCATCCGTTCCACGCCGGCCGACTTCGGCACCAGCCACACCGGGACGAGCAGCTGGCCGTTTCGGCGGCAGATGCCGTGGCCCGGGCCGGGTGCAAACACGTTGTGGAGCTTTGGCACACAGTCGGCACTGATCTCGCGCACCTCGCTCCACGTGCGCCCGTCGTCGCAGCTTTTCCGGCAAAACACGCCGCCAGCGCCTTCCAGACCGTATTCGACGCAGTATAGCAGGTGCACCGTCCCATCGCCGGAGGCGAAGAGAACGGGATTGTTGATCGTCTTATGCTCCCGGATCCCCGCGGTTAAAACAACCGGCTCGCTCCAGCTTTCGCCGCCGTCTTCCGAGCGCAGCAAGGTCAGGTCGATGCCTGCCCAATCGCTTGCGGCGGCGCGCGCCTCACAGACCACCAGCAGCGTTCCCGCCGCCGTGCGTACGATTCCGGGGATGCGGTAATATCCCACGTCGGGCTGATACCCGACGGAACAGACCGTTCGGAGCTTCACGGCTTACGAATCGATCGTCGAGATGCAGAGCGTGGTCTCCTCCAGAACGTCAAGCAGCACGCGCACCGTATCGAGTGCCGTGAACATCGTGACGTTGTTCTCGACCGTCGCCCGGCGGATCTGGTAGCCGTCGGATTCCTGATCGAGCGAATCGGGATCGCGCGTATTGATGACGTAGCTGATGTGGCCCTGACGCAGTGAACGGAGCACTTCGTCGTTGCCTTCGCTCAGCTTGGCGCGGACGCGCGTGCGGATGCCGTGATTCTTCAGGTAAGCCGCCGTGCCTTGGGTGGCTTCGATGTTGAAGCCGAGGTTATAGAAGCGGCGGATCAGCGGCAGCGCTTCGTCCTTATCCTTGTCGGCGATGGTGACGAAGATCGTGCCGTAGTTGGAAACGCGCATACCCGACGACTGCAGCGCCTTGTAGAGCGCACGCGTGAGCGTTTTGTCGTAGCCGATGGCTTCGCCCGTCGACTTCATTTCCGGCGAGAGGTAGGCGTCGAGGCCGCGGATCTTCGAGAATGAGAACGCCGGAACCTTGACGTACCACTTGTCCTTTTCTTTCGGGTAGATCTCGGTGATGCCCTGTTCCTTGAGCGAATGGCCGAGGATCGCCATGGTGGCAATGTCGGCAAGGCTGTAGCCGGTGGCCTTGGAGAGGAACGGAACGGTGCGCGAGCTGCGCGGGTTCACTTCGATGATGTAGACCTCGTCGTTTTTGTCGACGATGAACTGAATGTTATAAAGGCCGACGATACCGATGCCGAGGCCGAGCTTTTTGGTGTAGTCAAGGATCGTTTCGCGCACTTTTTCGGAGACAGAGAACGGCGGATACACGCTGATCGAGTCGCCCGAGTGGATGCCCGTGCGCTCAACGTGCTCCATGATGCCCGGCACGAAAACGTCGGTGCCGTCGCAGACCGCGTCGACCTCGAGTTCCTTGCCGCTGATGTACTTATCGACGAGGACCGGCTGTTCGGTATTGACCTCCGCGGCGGTGCGCAGATAGCGGCGCAGCGCCTTTTCGCCGGCGACGATCTGCATTGCGCGGCCGCCGAGCACGTAGCTCGGGCGCACGAGCACCGGATAACCGATGCGTTCGGCAACGGCGACACCGGCGTCGATATCGGTAACGGCGTCTCCGGGCGGCTGCGGGATATTGAGCTGTTTGAGGATCGCCTCAAACGAGCCGCGGTTTTCGGCGCGTTCGATCGCTTCGCTGTCCGTGCCGATGATCTTGACGCCGCGTTCTCTCAGCGGCTCGGCGAGGTTGATGGCCGTCTGGCCGCCCAGCGAGGCGATAACGCCGTAGGGTTTTTCCATGCGGATGACGTTCATGACGTCTTCGACCGTCAGCGGCTCGAAGTAGAGCTTGTCCGAGGTCGTGTAGTCGGTCGAGACCGTTTCGGGGTTGTTGTTGATGATGATCGACTCATAGCCGGCGTTTTTGATCGTGGTGACGGCGTGGACGGTCGAATAGTCGAATTCAACGCCCTGACCGATACGGATCGGGCCGGAACCGAGCACGATGATCTTCTTGCGGTCGGAAATAACCGATTCGTTTTCGTCGTCGTAGGTCGAGTAGAAATACGGGATGTAACCGTCGAATTCACCGGCGCAGCTGTCGATGCTCTTGTAGACCGGCAGGATCTTTTCGGCTTCGCGCAGATCGCTGACGGCGCGTTCGCCGACCTGCCAGAGGCGGGCGATCGTCTTGTCGCCAAAGCCCATGCGTTTGGCTTCGCGCAGCGTTTCGACGTCCATCGGATTGGCGGAAAGAACAGCTTCGTAATCGACGATATTCTTGACCGCGTCGAGGAAGAGCATATCGATCTTCGTCACGCGGGCGATCTCGTGCAGGTCGGTGCCGAGGCGGATGAGCTGGGCGATCGCGTAGAGGCGGTCGTCGGTGCCCTCGACGATATAGTCAAGCAGTTCTTCGGCCGGTACATCGTCAAATTTCGGCATATAGATGTGCGTCGCGCCGTTTTCGAGCGAACGGACAGCCTTCAGAAGGCTCTCTTCGATCGTGCGGCCGATGCTCATAACTTCGCCGGTGGCCTTCATCTGCGTGCTCAGACGGTTGGAGGCGGTGGCAAATTTATCGAAGGGGAAACGCGCCATTTTCATGACGATATAGTCCAGCGTCGGCTCAAAGCAGGCCGGCGTATTGGCAAGCTGAATCTCGTCAAGCGTCATGCCAACGGCGATCTTGGCGGTCACGCGGGCAATCGGGAAACCGCTCGCCTTCGACGCCAGCGCGCTCGAACGCGAAACGCGCGGGTTGACTTCGATCACGTAATATTCAAACGAATAGGGATCGAGCGCGAACTGTACGTTGCAGCCGCCTTCGATCTTGAGCGCGCGGATGATTTTAAGCGCGCTTTCGCGGAGCATTGAGGTTTCTTTGGCCGTCAGCGTCTGCGTCGGGGCAACGACGATCGAGTCGCCGGTGTGGATGCCGACGGGGTCGACGTTTTCCATGTTGCAGACGGTGATCGCGTTGTCGGCGGAGTCGCGGATGACTTCGTATTCGATCTCTTTATAGCCCTTGATGCTCTTTTCAACGAGCACCTGGCCCACCGGAGAGAGCACCAGCGCGTTCTTCATGATCTCGCGCAGTTCTTCTTCGTTGTCGGCAAAACCGCCGCCGGTGCCGCCGAGGGTGAACGCCGGGCGCAGAACGACCGGATAGCCGATCGCTTCGGCAGCCGCAACGCCATCTTCCATCGAGTTGGCGATCAGCGACGGCAGAACGGGCTCGCCGATCTCTTCGCAGAGTTCTTTAAAAAGCTCGCGGTCTTCGGCGCGTTCGATCGATTCGCAGGTCGTGCCCAGAAGCTCAACACCGCATTCTTCCAGAACGCCCTTGCGCGCAAGCTGCATCGCAAGGTTGAGGCCGGTCTGGCCACCGATGCCCGGCACGATCGCGTCAGGGCGCTCGTAACGGAGGATCTTGGCGACGTATTCGAGCGTGAGCGGCTCCATGTAGACCTTATCGGCGATCGTCGTGTCGGTCATGATCGTCGCCGGGTTGGAGTTGCAGAGGATGACTTCGTAGCCCTCTTCTTTCAGCGAAAGGCACGCCTGCGTGCCGGCATAGTCGAATTCGGCGGCCTGACCGATGACGATCGGACCAGAACCGATGACAAGTACTTTGTGGATATCTTTGCGTTTGGGCATTGTTTTCTCTCCTTCCCTCAGCGACCGTTCTTTTGCTTCTGCAGCATCGCCATAAACTGTGCCATCACCGCCGGGCTGTCCGTTCCTTCGGGGTCAAAACAGACGCCGAACAGTTTGGCCGCGCTGTTCTCCACGCCTTCGACCGAGCCGTCCATCACGTTGGTGTAGGTAACGGTCAGACCGGTGCCTTTGAGCGAGGAGGCATCGACGGCGTAGTCGTGGTTCTGCATCGTGCTTTCGATGCCATTCGTTTTCAGATTGCGCACGGGCGTGCTGCCGCCGTGGTGGCCGTGCGGCAGACGAACCGTTTTCGCGCCGCAGGCAAGTGCTGCCAGCGTGCAGCCCAGACCGACGCCGAAGATCGGCAGCGTGCCCTTCAAGGCGCGGATCGTTTCGATCGTTTCACCGACGGCTTCGGGATTGCCGGGGCCGGAGGTGACGAAGATGCCGTCGGGATGCAGCTCTAAGATCTCTTTGACCGAGGTGTTCCACGGCACGACCGTGACGTTGCAGCCGCGGGTATTGAGCGCGCGGACCGCGCTCGTTTTGCTGCCGCAGTCGATGGCCGCGACGTTGTAGACCGGTTTCGTCGTGCGGGCGTGCCAGCGTTTTTCACAGCTGACGTCTCGGACGCGGTTTTCCGGCAGACTTGCTGCGGCGATGGCCGCAAGCGCCGTTTCTTTGGCGGTGTCGGCGTCGACCATGACCGCCTTCATCGTCCCGCAGTCGCGCAGAACGCGCGTCAGCTTGCGGGTATCGACACCGGCCAGACCGGGCACGCCGTTTTCTTCCATCTGTTCGGCCAGCGTTTTCGTATAGCGGAAGTTACTCGGTTTGTTGTTGTATTCGCGCACGACCAGACCGGAGGCCGACCACGAACGGTTTTCGGTATCGTCATCGGTCAAACCGTAGTTGCCGATGATCGAATACGTCATCACGACCGTCTTGTACGCATAGGCGGGATCGGCGACGACTTCCTGATACCCCATCATCGAGGTCTGGAACACGAGCTCGCTCACCTTGCCCGAAACGGGCGCACCAAAGCCGAAGCCGTAGTATTCTTCGCCGTTTTCCAAAACTAATTTTCTGTCATATGCTGCCATACAATTTTTCCCTCCGTCATCGTCAGGCGGCACTCGCCGCTGACCTTCATCCCATGGAACGGTGTGCATTTTGCTTTCGACACCAGTTTTTCTTCATCGACCGTCCATTCCGCGTCCAGATCAAAGACCGTCAGGTCGGCAGGGGCGCCGATCTCGATGCCCTTTGCGATCCCGAAGCGTTTGGCCGGATTTGTATGCATACGCTCAAGGAGCGTTTCCAGCGTGAGGATTCCGGGCTTGACCAGGCCCGTATAAAGCGTGGCAAACGAGGTCTCCAGACCGGTCACGCCGTTCATCGCCTTCGCTCCGCCCGCCTTTTCTTCGGCGGAATGGGGCGCGTGGTCGGTGGCGACCATATCGATCGTGCCGTCGGCCAGACCTTCGCGCAGCGCCTCGCGGTCGGCCTTCGCACGGATCGGCGGATTCATCTTGAACCGGCCTTCCTCGCGGCGGTCGTCTTCCGTCAGGAGCAGGTAATGCGGTGCGGTCTCGGCGGTCACGTCCAACCCGGCGCGTTTGGCTTCGCGCAGCAGCGCGACGCTTTCTTTGGTCGAAACGTGGCAGACGTGGTACGCGCAGCCCGTCTCTGCCACCAGCTTCAGGTCGCGTTCGACCTGCTTCCACTCACTCTCCGGTGATCCGCCCCAGACCGAGTCGCCCAGCAGCGATTCGTCCTCGCAGTGCGCCGCGATCACCTTGCCAAGCCGTTTGGCACGCAGCATCGCCTCGCGCATCATGTCGTCGTTCTGTACGCCTTTGCCGTCGTCGGAAAACGCGACGACGCGCGGCGCCATCGCTTCCAGATCGGCCAGCACCCTGCCCGCTTCGCCGCAGGTGATCGCACCGTAGGGGTAAACGTGCACGCACGCGCCCTCGGCGATCCGCCGCTCCGACACCGCCAACGCCTCACCGTTGTCGGGTACGGGCTTCAGGTTCGGCATCGCGCAGACCGCGGTAAATCCGCCGCGCGCAGCCGCCAGCGTACCGCTTTCCATCGTCTCCTTATATGAAAAACCCGGCTCCCGTAGATGTACATGAACATCAACAAGACCCGGAAAAAGGAAATACTGATTCAAATCAAGGACAGTAAACCCGTCGATGGGGGGATGCGCGGAAACGATATCGGCAATACGGCCGTCAGAAACGACGATATCCGCGCTTTCAAATGCGCGGTTCCGGTAGATCTTCGCGTTTTTCAGCAAAAATTTCATCGGGTTCGCCTCCTGTTTTATCAAAGACCGTGTCCGGAGTCCCGTCCGGACATTTCTATTTATTATACCATGCATACAGCAGCTTGTCAATTAGTCTGCCGAAGTTTTTTGTCGGATCCCGGCGTTTCTCCCCTAAAACAGTTCGTACTGTTCCCTGCGCGACGACCGGAGGATCTTTTCGCGGATGACCGCACCTGCCGTATCGCCGACGAGGATCTCACTTGCCGGGTCGTGCTTGGCGCGCAGCTCTGCCGCGCGTTTTTCGCTGCGGTTGGCATAGCAGTAGACGCAGCCGTTGGTACAGGTATCGTAGACGCCGATGTCGATGCTCTCGGCACAGCCGCAGCCACCGCGTTGGTTTTTGTCGGCCTTCAGCGTCAGCGGACAGCCGCAGATGCGTTCAATGCGCGCCCGGTCGATGCAGGAGGATCGGCCGATCCCATACGCACTCCAGTCGCCGCTTTCCGAGCAGGCGACCGCCGCGATCCCCGCTCTCCGCGCGCATTCTCCGATCCATCCTGCCAGTTCGGCCCGTTCAGCCTCATCGGGCGAAGAAAAGACCGGATGCTTCAGCTTGGCGTAAAGATCGACGAAGCTCACCGTCACCGTATCGGTATACGGCGCAAGCCGTTCGCACATGTCCGCAAACTGCCGGCGATGCCACGTCACGTCGATCCCATCGGCCAAAAGGATCGGATCGTAGCGCCAGACGACCTTTTCGCGCCCGATCTGTTCGGAAAGCGCCTGAAACGTCTCAACGATCTCCGTCTTCGGACGCAGATTTTTTTCGATCGCTCTGCCGTAAGGCGTGAGCGTAAACTGGAAATAATACCGGTAGCCCATGCGGTCGATCTCCGTCAGCCGCTTTCGGAGCGGTTCGGGATCCTTCGACCAAAAAACCAGGCAATCGACCGAAGCGGAAGAAAACCGCAGCCGCGAGACCTGTAACGGATTCATCGGATTTTTCGTCACCACACTGCCTGCAGCCAGCCGTGCGAGCAGCCAGTCGGTATAAAACCGCGGGATATCGGTGCGCCGCGACGCGGATAAAACCATCGTTTTCTCTCCCTTTCGTGTCCGTTTTCTTTGCAAAGGCATTATACCATATTTTTTCTTTCTTCTCAAGTCAGCCGCTGTCTTTTGCTCTCTTTTTCGCGTGGTTTTTCATTTTACCGTTTTTATTTGCAAAAAAACGCAAACTTTTGATGCCAAAGTATAAAATGCCCCTTGATTTTTCACGCCATCCATGCTATATTATATAAGTTAGAAAGTTGGGCATCACGATTTCTTCAAACGGGTCGCGTTAATCTTTGCAGCACGATCCATCCGGTTGGTGTCCATGGAAGAAGAATGGAGAGTAATCTATGAACAAAAAGTACGTCTACCTGTTTAGCGAAGGTTCCGGCAAAATGCGCGAGCTGCTCGGCGGCAAGGGCGCGAACCTCGCCGAAATGACCAAGATCGGTCTGCCGGTCCCGCAGGGCTTTACGGTCACCACCGAAGCCTGCACGCAGTATTACGCCGACGGTCGCAAGATCAACGCCGATATCCAGGCGCAGATCATGGAATACATCGACAAGATGGAAGGCATCACCGGCAAGAAGTTCGGCGACAAGGAAAACCCGCTGCTCGTCTCCGTCCGTTCCGGCGCCCGCGCCTCCATGCCCGGCATGATGGACACCATTTTGAACCTCGGCCTCAACGAAGAAGTCGTTGACGTCATGATCGCCAAGTCCGGCAACGCCCGCTGGGCCTGGGACTGCTACCGCCGCTTCATCCAGATGTATTCCGACGTCGTTATGGAAGTCGGTAAAAAATACTTCGAAGAACTCATCGACAAGATGAAGGAAGAAAAAGGCGTCACCCTCGACGTCGAACTCACCGCCGAAGACCTCAAGGAACTGGCTGCCCAGTTCAAGGCCGAATACAAGGCCAAGATCGGCAAGGACTTCCCGACCGATCCGAAAGAACAGCTCATGGGCGCTGTTGAAGCCGTTTTCCGTTCCTGGGACAACCCGCGCGCCAACGTTTACCGCCGCGACAACGACATCCCCTACTCCTGGGGTACTGCCGTCAACGTGCAGATGATGGCGTTCGGCAACATGGGCGACAACTGCGGCACCGGCGTCGCGTTCACCCGTGACCCCGCCACCGGCGAACCGGGCCTGATGGGCGAATTTTTGACCAACGCGCAGGGCGAAGACGTCGTTGCCGGCGTCCGCACCCCGATGCCCATCGCCGAAATGGCCGAAAAATTCCCGTCCGCGTTCGAAGAATTCAAGAACGTCTGCGAAATCCTCGAAAACCACTACCGCGATATGCAGGACATGGAATTCACCGTCGAAGACGGCAAACTCTACATGCTGCAGACGCGTAACGGCAAGCGCACCGCCAAGGCCGCGCTGAAGATCGCCTGCGACCTCGTCGACGAAGGCATGATCGACAAGAAACAGGCCGTCGCCATGATCGACCCGCGTAACCTCGACACGCTGCTGCACCCGCAGTTCGACGCCAAGGCCCTCAAGGCCACCGCGCCGGCTGGCCGCGGTCTGGGCGCTTCGCCCGGTGCTGCCTGCGGTAAGGTCGTCTTCACCGCCGAAGACGCCGAAGCTTGGAACGCCCGCGGCGAAAAGGTCGTTCTCGTCCGCCTCGAAACCTCTCCGGAAGACATCACCGGCATGAAGGCCGCGCAGGGCATCCTCACCGTCCGCGGTGGTATGACCTCGCACGCCGCCGTCGTCGCCCGCGGCATGGGTACCTGCTGCGTTTCCGGCTGCGGTGACATCGTCATGGACGAAGAAAACAAGAAGTTCACCCTCGCCGGTAAAACCTACACCGAAGGCGATTACATCTCCATCGACGGTTCGACCGGTAACATCTACGACGGCATCATCCCGACCGTCGACGCCGAGATCGCCGGCGAATTCGGCCGCATCATGGCCTGGGCCGACGAATTCCGCACCCTCAAGGTCCGCACCAACGCCGACACCCCGACCGACGCCAAGAAGGCCCGCGAACTGGGCGCCGAAGGCATCGGCCTCTGCCGCACCGAGCACATGTTCTTCGAAGCCGACCGTATCGCCGCTTTCCGCGAAATGATCTGCTCCGACACCGCCGAAGCCCGTGAAGCCGCGCTCGAAAAGATCCTGCCGTATCAGCAGGGCGACTTTGAGAAGCTCTATGAAGCGCTGGAAGGCTGCCCGGTCACGATCCGCTTCCTCGACCCGCCGCTGCACGAGTTCGTGCCGACCGAAGAAGCCGATATCGTAGCGCTGGCCAACGCCCAGGGCAAGACCGTCGCCGACATCAAGAACATCATCTCCGGCCTCCACGAGTTCAACCCGATGATGGGCCACCGCGGCTGCCGTCTGGCCGTCACCTACCCCGAAATCGCCAGAATGCAGACTTCCGCCGTCATCCGTGCCGCCATCAACGTCAAGAAGGCACATCCGGATTGGAACCTCGTCCCCGAGATCATGATCCCGCTGACCGGCGAAGTGAAAGAAATGAAGTTCGTCAAGGACATCGTGGTTGCCACCGCCGACGCCGAGATCGCCAAGGCCGGTGTTGAACTGCACTACGAAGTCGGTACGATGATGGAAATCCCGCGCGCCTGCCTGACCGCCGATGAGATCGCCACCGAAGCCGAATTCTTCTGCTTCGGCACCAACGACCTCACGCAGATGACCTTCGGCTTCAGCCGCGACGACGCCGGCAAGTTCCTCTCCGCCTACTACGACAGCAAGATCTACGAAAACGATCCGTTTGCCAAGCTCGACCAGAACGGTGTCGGCAAGCTGATGGAAATGGCCGTTACCCTGGGCAAGAAGGTCCGTCCGACGATGCACTGCGGCATCTGCGGCGAACACGGCGGCGACCCGGTCTCCGTTGAATTCTGCCACAAGATCGGCCTCGACTACGTTTCCTGCTCGCCGTTCCGCGTGCCGATCGCCCGCCTCGCCGCTGCGCAGGCTGCGATCAAGGAATCGAAGTAATCGGTTTGACCTGTTTTTGGGCAATCCCAAATATAACAAAAAAGGCAAACTAAATTATCAAATGGACCTTGTCGGTAAAACCGACAAGGTCCATTTCTCGTTTAGTAGGCTAATATTGTGCAACATAGTAAATCTTGT
>SVLQ01000003.1 GCA_015067825.1 Oscillospiraceae bacterium
GTGCGCCGAGATCCTCGAATACAGCACCGGTCTTGTGTGCCATAGAGTGAACAATACCGAGAAGCGCGTTGGAGAATGCCATACCTGCAAGGCACTGAGCGTTGTGCATAGAAGCACGCTTGGTCATGTCGCCGTTGTAGGAAGCAACGAGATCTTCCTGAATCATCTTGATAGCGAAGATTGCGAGAGGATCGGTGAAGTCGCAGTTTGCGGTGGAAACGTATGCCTCGATTGCGTGAGTCATAGCGTCCATGCCGGTGTGAGCAGTAAGCTTCTTAGGCATGGTCTCTGCAAGCTCGGGATCAACGATCGCAACGTCGGGAGTGATCTCGAAGTCAGCGAGAGGATACTTGATACCCTTTTCGTAGTCTGTGATAACAGAGAATGCGGTAACCTCGGTAGCAGTACCGGAGGTAGAGGGAATTGCGCAGAAGTGAGCCTTCTTACGAAGCTCGGGAATACCGAATACTACGCACATCTGCTCGAAGGTGATTTCGGGATACTCGTACTTGATCCACATAGCCTTTGCAGCGTCGATAGGCGAACCGCCGCCGATTGCAACGATCCAGTCGGGCTGGAACTTAGCCATAGCCTCAGCGCCCTTCATAACGGTGGTAACGGAAGGATCGGGCTCGATGCCTTCAAAGAGCTCAACCTCCATGCCAGCTTCCTTAAGGTAGGAAACAACCTTGTCAAGGAAACCGAAGCGCTTCATAGAACCGCCACCAACGCAAACCATTGCGCGGGTTCCCTTAAGAGTCTTCAGCGCCTCAAGAGCGCCCTTGCCATGATAGAGATCACGGGGTAATGTAAAACGTGCCATAATTTTTTCTCCTTGTGAGTATGTGTTTTTTCTTTACGGCTACAGTATATCACACCCCAAAGGGCTTGGGAATAATTAAAATGTTATATCGGTATTATCAATATCGATATATGCCGTATCAATACAAAAATGGCTCTGCATTGTTGCAAAGCCATCATTTATATTCATATTTATTTACTTAACAAATTTTCTTCTCGCGTTGCAAAGCGCGGTAATGAAATCCTTATCGAGCTTTGTCAGTTTGTATCCTTTATGATAGATGAGAACATCCCTATATACCTTTTTATTGCCCTCACACACACGCTGAACAAGATTATATCTGTCAAGTATCTGCTGTGAAGCAGGCGATACCCACATAAATGTTTTGGGATTTTCCGAAAGAAGATCAAACTGACTTGCTCTCTCGAATACAAATATTCTTTGATCCACTTTGTCGGGAAGTTCCTCGCGGAACACCTTGGACATAGATAGTGTGGGAACGTAGGGATCTGCGTGCGCTATCTCTATATAATCGGAAAGATCCTCGTAAGTGATCGTTTCCTTCTCCGCGAGAGGATTATCTCGGCTCATAATAAGAACGTAGGAGAACTCAGCTACAAGCTCGTAAGAAAGCCCTTTTTCCTCAAGCATATCCTTGTAGTATTTATCATAATTGTCCGAATAACGAATAATACCGAGCTTGTATTCGTTTTCAAGAAGCTTTTTTATGGTCTTTTTGGAGTTGGTTTCCTTGTAATATATTTCTACGGGAGTATCACCGATGTTTTTTGAAAATTCCGCCATTGCGGCAGAGATATAGCACGCGCGTGGAACGGATATTGAAAACTTACGCTTTTTATGCGAGCCGTCACGGTAGGACTGCTCGATTTTTTCAATACGTAGAAGAATGTCACGCGCATAGTCCATAAACTCCTCGCCATCCGGAGTCAAGACCATTCCTTTTGCGCTTCGTTGGAATATGGTAATTCCAAGATCGGCTTCGAGCTCTTTGATAGATCGGCTGATATTCGGTTGTGCAATCATCAGCGTTTCCGCTGCTTTATTCAGCGATCCAAGTCTTGCAACCTCGACCGCGTATTTCATATGTAGAATATTCATATACAGGTCCTCCTCTCATTGCACTGCTTACATATTTATTCTACTATATCACAAAACTGTGAATAATTCAAGGTGTTTCTCTTCTTTTACCTTGATACGCGCCAAACAAGATGGTATCGGATCTTTCACCGACGCCTAAGTTGATATTATTTATCCGTTAGTGTTTCGATAGCAATCTGCATACCGAGCTTGAAAGCGTATTCAAATATGGATGCTTCTGCCAAGCTCATATACTCGCTCCAACAATCGTGGAACTTTTCAAAGACTTCTCTTTGCTCGTCAGAGAAGCTTTTCTCTAAGTCCTCGTGATGGCGTGACATATAAGCCGAGCAGTTCCTTCATTTCTTTTTGTTCGGGATCGGTCCAAATGAGGTGTCGATTTTTGTTTTATACAAAGCTACAAATTACAACATCTTCTATTAGCTATTGCATATATCACGATATCGTGATATAATATAAACAGGACGAGGAAGGAGTTGTTATTATGCCTGTGTTATCGAGATTCTACGGTATTATCATTCGAATGTATTTCTTGCAAAGTGAACACAATCCTCCGCATATCCACGCGATTTATAATGATGATGTGGCTGCCATTGATTTTATGACTGGTGAGGTTATAGAAGGCGATTTGCCGACAAAAGCACTTGCGCTGGTGAGAGAATGGCTTTCTATCCACAAGCATACGTTACAGGAAATCTGGGAAACACAGGAGTTTAAAAAAATTCCGCCGCTGGAATAAGGAGAACGTGTATGTTTCATAAAGTCAAAAACGTATCACCGCTGACAGATTTTCGCCTGAGTGTACAGTTTTGCGAGGGCGTTACGAAGATCTATGACGTTAAACCGCTTTTTGCAAAAATTTCGGCATTCCAACAGTTTAAGGAAACCCCGGAACTCTTTGGCTGTGTTTCCGTTGATGTCGGCGGTTACGGAGTCATTTGGGATGACGATTTAGACCTGTCCTGTGATGAGCTTTGGGAAAATGGCGTACAAGTCGAAACCCCATTTGACGGTTTAATGGCCTTCAGCGATGCTTCGGCACTTTGGGGATTGCATGAAAGCACGCTGCGCAAGGCAATAGCTTACGGCAAGCTTGTGAACGGTGTCGATGTTTGTAAATTTGGAAAGCAATGGGTTGTTTCCGTTGATGCAATGGTGCGTGAATACGGCGCTGCTGCCGTGGAGTAATTTGCATGATCTTGACGGGAGATGCTGTCCTACCTAAGTCGATTGTCGCCGATTGTCTTCCTAGCCCAGCCTACCTTATTTCCTCGTGCCCACGTCGCCTCCACCATTGATTTCCACGGCAAGTGGGAAATAACAAAAAGCACCGTTTTAGCGAGGTTCTTCTTGCCGAAACGGTGCTTTTTTGTGTCTGCGGAGTACACACCAAAGATGGTGAGGATGGACTAAAACAGGCAGCGTATAAGATCCTCTATGACCGGTGCTAATCTCCTCAACCGATTTTCAGTTGTGTCTTTAGTTTGTTTGCCGTAGGTACTTTGTGTTTAACGGAAATGAGCGAACCAACAAATATCGGAACGAGCAGCGACCTTGATGTAGGTGGTCAGTTCTAAAGCACGCAATGAACTGACAATCGGCTTTTTCCACGATTTCATCCGAAGTTTCCCCTCTCAATTATTTATTTGCATATTGCAAAAGCGCGTTAGAGACAGATGTGAAGTATTCGCCACTTAAGCTGTATAGCAATGTGCGACCGCGATTACGAGTTTTTACCATACCGACACGCAACATCATCGAAAGGTGGTAGTACGCGTTGGTCCCCACAATATTGAGCTCCGACTCAATATCTCGGATCGTTACTTCGCCTTTTTTAGCCATCATGTCAAGCAATTCAATGCGGTTTCTTTCTGAGAGAATTGTACCGAGTAGGTCCAATTCGGGACGTTCGTTTTGGCTCTGCAGTTCGGTGAGTATGGCTTTATAGTCTTTACCTAAAATGAGAACGGGAACGGTAGTACTTGTATACAGTTTTAAGCAGTTTTTATTGCATTGACAAAAAGAAACACATATTTCAGCAAATTCAGTAAAGTCGAACGTTTGATTAGTCGTAGATGCCAAAACCGAAGTGACCTTCTCATAATCGAACTGCTGATACAGCTCCAGCACCTTTTCATAGTTCCGCTCATATCTCTGTGAAAGGGTCTGCTTTACCGCCAACATATCATAGGCAAGCTGCTGCACGCTCTGCTCGGGGTACAGGAAGAACGAATACAGGCTGCTTTTGACCTCAGCAGGGTAGACCGACTTATGGATCATTCGGCTGATTTCCACAAACGATTCCCGGCAAGCGGCAAGCTGCTTGTCCGAAAGCTCAGGGAAGTAGAAACGCATCATCTGAGTGACGATCTGTTCCGGCTTCTTCAGTTCCTTCTGTACCGTGTCAAAACCGCAGGATTCGATATCTTTGGAGACGAGATCACGGAAATAGTACATCGTCATAAAGCAAAGATTGTCTTTGCGCAGATAGAAAAAGGGGAGCAGTCCGTCCGAAACCTCGCTTGCTTCTTCAGCCAGATTTTTGTAGTAGGTCAGATCCTCTTCGGAGGTGTTGCGGTTGACATAGTTTTTCAGACAGGTTTCTTTATTGAATCGAAGAACAAAAAGAAAAAACAAATCGTATAGAAAACCGGGGTCTTTGAGAAACCGCACATTGGCCATGCTCTCACCTCGATTATGTGTGAATTACTTATATTATATATGAGCCTTTTGCAAATGTCAAGGCTAATTTTTGATGGAAACAGCATTACTTTTACAATATACTAAATAACATATTTGTGAGATAATAAAAATAATGTCGAATTTTAGCTGAGATCTGAACTACAGCTCATGGCGGTGTCTATACCTTTCCTCTATAATCATATAAAATAAAATTTATATGAAAAAAGAAAGAGGGTTTAATTATGACTGTTCGGGCGCAATACACACAACTTTTGAAGGCGAGATTCAGCAGTGAACTGTACCTGTCTCGAAAATCGAAGAAATTGACGCAGGCTCAAATGGCACAACTTCTTTGCATGGACGAACGCTCGTATATCAAACTGGAGCACGGCCAATCTTGTTGCAGCGGTTTGACCTTGCTGCTGTTCTTGCTTACCAGTGGCGATTCTGCAAAATTTTTGGAAAATACTGAGATTCTGTTCGAATCCGCATTTGAGTAAGCTGTACAGCATTCTATCATAAATCATAAGAGAAAGCACCGTTTCTGTGAGGTTTGCAGAAACGGTGCTTTTTATTGTGTTAGAATATAGTTGGCGACAAAAAACGCGTAAAAGTGACAAATAAAACGAGTTTGGTCGACTAAATTCCAACCGAGGTGGAAACAAATATGCAGATGTATGCATACATACGGGTCAGCACCCGTGAACAGAATGAAGAGCGGCAGGTGATTGCCATGCGGGATTTCGGCATTGCTGAGAGAAACATGGTGATCGAAAAACAATCGGGTAAAGATTTTGAAAGGCCGTTGTACCGAAAGCTGATCAAAAAACTAAAACCGGAAGATACTCTTGTGGTCAAGAGCATCGACCGACTTGGACGAAATTACGAGGAGATTTTGGAGCAATGGAGACATATCACGAAGGACATCCAGGCAAATATCGTTGTTTTAGATATGCCGCTGCTGGATACCCGCAATGGGCGCGACTTGACAGGCACGCTGATCGCAGATATTGTTTTGCAGTTGCTATCCTATATTGCCCAAACGGAACGAGAATTCATTCGTCAACGGCAGAGAGAAGGGATCGAAGCGGCACGAGCAAGAGGTGTTCGCTTTGGCCGGGCTGCAATTGCGAAACCGAGCAACTACCCGGACGTTTGTCTACGGTGGGAAAATGGGGAACTGTCCGGCAGGGAAGCATCCCGGCAGCTTGGTGTGTCGCACAACACGTTTCGCGCTTGGATGAAGAATAAGAACTCAATCCTTTCAACAAATCCGAAACTTACCATATAACGTCAAACGGCCCCAACGAAATTCCGTTGAGGCCGCTTGGCGTCTTTTAACAAATGGAGGGATTGGAGAGAGTGGGGCTTACAGTTCGCTATCTCTGAACTGCAGGCTGTAAAGGTGCTTGTAGGTGCCGCCGAGATTCATCAGCTCTTCGTGCGTGCCTTGTTCGGTGATACGCCCTTCGGAGATTACGGCGATCGAGTTGGCACGTTTGATCGTCGAGAGGCGGTGGGCGACGACGATGGTCGTTCTGCCGCGGCAGAGCTCGTCGAGTGCCTGCTGGATCATGATTTCGGTCGTGTTGTCGAGGGCGGAGGTCGCTTCGTCGAGGATTAGGATCGCCGGGTCTTTGAGGAAGACGCGTGCGATCGACAAACGCTGCTTTTGACCGCCCGAAAGGCGCACGCCGCGTTCACCGATCTCGGTGTCGTAGCCCTTTTCAAGCGACATCACGTAGTCGTGAATGTTGGCGCGTTTGGCGGCTTCGATCACTTCTTCTTCGGTCGCGTCCAGTCGGCCGTAGAGGATGTTGTCGCGGATCGTGCCGTTGAAGAGGAAGACGTCCTGCTGCACGATACCGATATTTCTGCGCAGCGATTCGAGCGTGAGGTCGTTGATGTTGTGGCCGTCGATGGTGATCGAACCCTCGCTGAGCGGGTAGAACTTGGGGATCAGGTGGCAGATCGTCGTCTTGCCGCCGCCGGAGGGGCCGACGAGCGCCATGATATCGCCCTTCTTGACATTCAGCGAAACGTTGTCGAGGACCTCGCGGCTGTCGTCGTAGCTGAAGCTGACGTTCTTGAGCTCGATCTCACCGTGCACGTTTTCGAGATCGTAAGCCTCGGGCGATTCGACTTCTGGTGCTTCGTCCATGATCTCTAAGAAACGCTTAAAGCCGGTGATACCGTTCTGGTACTGTTCGACGAAGCCGATCAGCGTGTTGACCGGGGAGATGAAGAGGTTGACCGAAACGATAAAGGTCGAATACTCGGCGAAGTTGATGCGGCCGCTGTAGAGGAAGAGACCGCCGGCAATGAGAATGATAACGTTGAAGACGTCGGTAATAAACGAGGTTGAGGCGTGGAATTTAGCCATCGCATCGTAGGATTGGCGGCTGGCTTCCACGAACTGCTCGTTGCCGACCTCGAATTTTTCGATCTCCTTCTGCGAGTTCGTAAAGGCCTTGGTCACGCGTACACCGGTGATGGAGGATTCAGTCGCGGCGTTGATCACGGCCGTGCTCTTTCTGCGTTCGGTGAACGCATCGCGCATCTTTTTCCGCATGACGACCGAAACGGCGACCATGACCGGCACACAGGCGAAGATGATCAGCGTCAGCGGTACGTCGATCGTGCAGAGGTAGGCAAACGAGCCGACGATCATGACCGCACAGATAAAGAGGTTTTCCGGGCCGTGGTGCGCGAGCTCGCTGACTTCAAAGAGGTCGCTCGTCAGGCGCGTGAGCAGACTACCGGTTTCGTTGTTATCGAAGAAAGAGTAGGGCAGCTTTTCCATGTGCGCAAACAGGTCGCTGCGCATCTTTTTTTGCATCCGGACGCCGATGATGTGGCCGTAGTACTGCACGAAATAGCGCAGCCACATGCGGAAGATGTACAATCCGAGAACGATCAGACCGGCGACGATGATCTGGCTGTAAAGCTTGTTGGGGATCAGGTCGTTGAGCATACGGTTGGTGACCATCGGGTACACCATGCCGATGACGGAGATCAGGAGCGACGCCAGCATATCCATGGCAAACATGAATTTATGCGGGCGGTAGTAGGCAATAAAACGCTTCAGCATATCAAAATCCTCTCTATTTATTTCTGTTTTGCGGTCTTCGTGCGGCAGCCGACCTCGTCGGCGACTTCACACTTCGTCCCCTTGTTGCGGCAGATGTCTGTTTTTTCGCGCGTGAGGTCGGCGATCTGCGCCGAGATCTCCGCAATGCGCTCTTTGTTCAGCTTGTAGTGGGTGTGGTAGCCGTATTTTTCACAGTAAACGATCCCGCAGTCGCGGAGCACGCGCAAATGCTGCGAAACGGCGGGTGCGGAAATATCCAGCAGCATCGCCAGCGCACTCACGCAGTATGCGCGCTCTGCGAGCAGGGTCACGATCCGGCAGCGGCTTGGTTCGCCCAATGCCTTCATGGCTTCAATATCCGTAGGTGTCGCCTCCTTTTGAACTTGGCAAAGTGCCATTGCTAATTATACGCCCCTTGTTTGATTTTGTCAAGACTTAATTAAATCATTCGTAACTTAAACAAAATTTCTTCTGCAAAAGTAAAAAAGCCGTGCCTGTCGAGGGCGACAGACACGGCAGAAAGTGTGGATTTATCCGAGCAGCGGCAGCTCGGTCATGCGGAGCTTGGCGGCACCGTAGGGGATGAGCTCGATCGTTTTTGCCTCACCGATCGGTTCGCGCGAATCGGGGACTTTCGCACAGACGGTGTCGTAGCCGTCCTCGTAGCCCCAGTCGATCGGGCAGACGGAGGCCTTGAGCGTGACGGCCGGGGACTTGGCCGAAAACGGCACGTCGCCGACCGCTCCAAAGCTGACCGAAAGCTCCGGTGCGGCGTAGGCGAAGCTCCAGTCCGAGGTGGGAATGAGCTCGTAGTCGCAGTAGGGGAACTTGCGCTCAACGCCGTCGCGCTCGTACTCCAGCATCTTCCATTCTGCCGTAATCGGCACGGAAAACACGAGCGAACCGCATTTCGCCGCGACCAGACCGTGCGGCCGCGCCTCGAAGTAAGGCTCGGTCTCAAACTGCACGGAGATGGTCTTCTTTTCGCCGGCTTCAATCGCAAATGCGACCTCGTCGCCGGTAATCTTTGCCCCGTCGACGGTGTAGTTCTTTGCAAACGGAGGTACGCGCAGGCGGAAAGTGAAAGCCTTTTCGGTCTCGATCGTGTAAGTAAAGCTGTTTTCAAAGGGGTAGTTCGTTTCCAGGAGGATCCGTTTGCCGTCGGCGGCAAATTCCGACGGAACCGGCACGGCGCTGATCACGCTGTCTTTCGAATAGAGGAACGCTGCGAGTGCAAACTTCGGCCAGGCCTGATTGAAGTTCGCCGTACAGCAGCCGTAGTTCGGCTCAAGCCCGAAAAGGTGCGCCTCGCTCGAATTCGTGCGGAAGAGCGATTTGCCGGGGAAGCGCTGGCATGCGATCTGGTTGCTCATCTGCACGTACTGATGCGTCCACATATCATCGCTGATCGTCGCCGGCAGCGCGTTGAACGCGAGCAGCTCGAGCCGTTCGGCCCACTTTTTATCGCCGGTGGCGGCATAGAGAAGCTCGTAGGAGTACATCTGCTCGGCTACCGCGCAAAGCTCGGTCCCTTGGATCGGACTCAGGCCGGAAAGACATTCGTCGCCGGTAAAGATGCCGACGGGCGTACCGTTGTATTTCGCGAGGATCTCGTGCAGATCTTCTGCGTGATCGGTGTAATCCTCGCCGAGGATCTCGTGCGAAACGGCTTCGGATTTCAGCATCATCCCAAGGTTGACGATGTGTGTGTCGAAGCGCCAACGGTTCAGCGGGCGTTTCCAGAGCGGGATCGCCTCGTCGTAGTTCGCGCCCTGCTCTTTTAGGATCTTAGCGAGGTCTTTCAGCCAAGGTTCGGGCTGCCGGGCGTAGAGGAAGTTGATCGCAAGGAATCCCTCAAACCAGCGGAACTTGCCCCAACCGAAGAGCTTGATCTCGCCCGCAGAGAGCATATCGTAGTAGTTTTTCAAAACGCGATAGAGCGCGTCGGGAATGCGCTCGTCGCCCGAACACTCAAAGTAAACCGTCAGCGTTTTTGCGATCAAAAGAACCGCCCAAGTGTCGTAGGTCGCGCGCTCTTCGTCGCTGCACGGGCAGATCCAGCCGTCGGGCTTCTGGTGAGCGAGGATCGCGTCGACGTAGGTCTTCGCGCGGGCGATCATGTCGTCGTTTTCCAAAAGGTAGGCGAGCGGGATAAAACCGTCGAGCCAGTAAGGCACGCGCTCCCACCCGTCGGCGCTGCCGCCGATCCACGCGCTGTCGCGGATGTCGCGCCAGATCTTGTCCAGATTGCCGCTCAATCCTTCCGCCTGGATCTCGAGCTGGCGTTTGAGCCAACCGCGCGGCTTGATCTCTTTGGTTGTACAGAGTTTCCATTTGTTCATGTGAATGCCCTCCTGACGGTGAAATGTATTGACAGAAAACTTGGAAACGATTATAATAAAAATAGCAAAGCTTTGCAAATTGCAGCAGATTTTGGGGGGGGAGAACCATGCGGAAGCGAACGAAAATCGTGATTGTGATTTTGGTCGCGGTCATCATGGCGCTGCGCGGTGTGTACATCGTGACGCGCTTTTCCGCCGTGACACGGTATTACGCATTTGCTCCGCGAATCTTCTGCATCGACCCCGACGATATCTCTTCCGTCTGGATTCGCAGCTTCTATGAAGAAAAACTGCGCACGGTCAAATTATACGATCGGACAGACGTTGAGAAATACGTAGATCAAATGAACAATATGCCGTGTGGGGCAATATTTGCAGAGCCGCCGTTTTTTGATGGTGGATGGGAATATTATATTTATCTGGAAACGACGGACGGCGATTTGTATGCGTTTGAGTTAGGCGGCCGCCGTGAACTGGTCGTCAACGGCATCATTTACCGAATCCCAACCGACTATTTTGCCGAGCTCTGCGAAATCGGCGATCGCGGGCCGGTGGAACCCTGAACTACAAAGCGGGACGTCTGCGGACGTTCCGCTTTTTTACTTTTATTTTATCACATTCGATTTTGCTTATTAATTGCGGATATCGAAAAAAAGATTGACAATATCACAGTTTTTGCTATAATGATAGCGGTGATGCTATGCTGGGAATCGATCTGACGAAACCGATCATCTATCAACACGCTTCGCTCCGCTACTTCAAACCGGGCGAGCACCATATCGATCGCTTTTGTACCGACGACGTGCTGCTGCTCGTGTTCGACGGTGTGCTGCGCTTTACCGAGGACTGTGAAGCCTGTGCGGTCGGAGCGGGGGAGTACTACATCCAGCGGCACGATACAGTCCAGACCGGCGAGACGGAAAGCGACGTGCCGCGCTACCTCTACGTCCACTTTTACGCCGACTGGACGGAACATGCCGTTTTGCCGCGGCGCGGCCGGTTTGACGTTGCGGCGCTGTGGCCGCAGATGGAAGCGCTCGATCGCACGGCCCATGCGCAGACGAGTTATCTCACCCCGGCCACGCAGTTTTTTGCCATTTTGGAAGCATTGCTGCCGCAAAGCGATGCGCCGACACTTGCCGACCGCACCGCTGCGTATCTGAACGAGCATTTCAAAACGGCAGTTACGCTCGAAGATCTCTGCGAGGCGTTTCATTTCAGCAAAAACCACGTCGTCAACAGCTTTAAGGCGCAGTTTGGCGTCACGCCGATCGCCTACGTCAACGATCTGCGCCTGCGCTATGCCGAGCATCTTCTGGAAGCGACGTCGGAATCGACCGAGGCTGTGGCCGAAGCTGCGGGGTTCCGGCAGTACTCCCATTTCTACCGTCTGTTCTGCCGAAAAAACGGCATGGCGCCGGCGGCGTGGCGCGCGCAAAAGCGTATCCGCCCGTAACCCCGTAGGCAAACCTTGACTTTGCGGTGGGTTATGGTAAAATATATATTAGTTGTAGAAAATATGAGGCGGAGGCATAATGATATGAAACTGACGATGGAACAAATCAACGCCGTGAAGGGGCGCGGATTTTTGCGCAACCGCGGAACCGATTGCTTCTCCGGCCGCGTAGTCGCCCCGGGTACGGTCTTCTCGGCCGAAAATTTCCGCGATCTCTCGATCCTTGCGGAAACCTACGGCAGCGGCAAGCTGATCTGCACGAGCCGTCTTTCCGTGGAAGTCCCCGGCATTCCCTATGAAAAAATCGCAGCGGCTGAAGCGTTTGCCGCCGCACACGGTCTTTCTTTCGGCGGTACGGGGGCGAAGGTGCGCCCGGTCACGGCCTGCAAGGGCACGACCTGTGTTTACGGCAACTGCGATACCCACGCCCTTGCCAAAAAGATCCACGAAACCTATTATCTCGGCTGGAGCAGCGTCACGCTCCCGCACAAATTCAAGATCGGCGTCGGCGGTTGTCCCAACAGTTGCATGAAACCGAGCCTCAACGATTTCGGCATCGAAGGCCGCAAGGTACCCGCGCTCGATCCTTCTCTCTGCCGCAACTGCAAGACCTGCGCGGTGGAAACGCGCTGCCCGATGAAAGCGGCCAAGGTGCAAGACGGCAAGCTTGTGATTGACCGTTCTGTGTGTATCAACTGCGGCGTCTGCGTCGGCAAATGTCCGTTTGGCGCGGTCGCGGCCGAAAGCGAAACGCGCTACCAGATCTTCCTCGGCGGTACCTGGGGCAAGCATACCCGCATGGGTACGCCCGTATCGCGCCTGGTCGGCGAAGATGAGGTTCTGCCGATCCTCGAAAAATCGATCCTCTGGTTCAAAGAAAACGGCCAGCCCAAAGAGCGCTTCGGCAAAGCGATTGACCGCATTGGCGTCGAAAAGGCAGAGGCGGAGATTTTGGGCGACGAGATTCTCGCGCGTAAAGCGGAGATCCTCGCCAAGTGAGACGCGTATTTCTGATCCTTTTGGCAGCCCTGACGCTCCTTTTGCTTGCTGCTTGCGCCGCACCGAAACCGTCGGACGGGCTGACGGATGCGCTGGGACGGCCGATCGAACTGACCGCAGAAGACAAAATCGCCGCTTGCCACGCCTCGTTTGCCGATTGCTGGCTGCTGGCGGGCGGGGAACTCGTCGGTGTGACCGCCGATGCGTTCGAGGATCACGGGCTGGCGGTCGGCGATGCCGCGATCATCGGCACGGCTAAAACCGTCGATCCAGAGGCGTTGGTGGCGTCGGGCGCAACGGTCGCACTCCTCTCGGCCGATCTGACGGCGCATCTGGAACTGGAGGCGGCTCTGACCGACCTCGGCATCCGCTGCCTTTATTTCCGCGTCGATACCTTTGGCGACTACGCCGGGCTGATGAAGCTCTTTTGCTCCGTGACCGGCCGGGCCGACCTCTATGCGCAGAACGTGACCGCCGTCGGTGAGCGCATCGATGCGATCCGTGCGCAGATCCCCGCGGACGAATCGCGCACGGTGCTTCTGATGCGCGCGTATTCCTCCGGCATCAAAGCCAAACGCGACGACAATCTCGCCGGCAGGATCCTCAAGGAATTCGGCCTCCGAAATATCGCCGATGCGTCCCCGTCGCTTCTGGAGGATATGGGGCTCGAGCATATCGTCGCCGCCGATCCCGACTATATTTTTGTGCTTACGATGGGCAGCGAAGAAGCTGCCCGCAGCTATCTCTCTGCACAGATCGAATCCAATCCTGCCTTCGCCGCACTCTCTGCCGTGCAAAATGGCCGCTACGTGATGCTGCCGAAGGCGCTGTTTCACTACAAACCCAACGAAAGCTGGGACGAAAGCTATGCCTTCCTCGCGCACATTCTCTATCCCGAAATCTTCCCAACAAGCTAAACGCCGCCGCGCACTGATCGGCTTGCCGCTGCTCGTGCTGGCGGCTTTTTGTGCTGCTCTGGCGATCGGGTCGTCGGACGCCTCGCTTGTTGATGCGCTGAAGGCGCTTTTCAGCGGGGATCGGAATGATCCCGCGTGGCGGATCGTTGCCTACATCCGCTTGCCGCGCGCTTTGGGGGCGCTTTTGGCCGGTGCGGCGCTTTCCGTTTCCGGCATTATCATCCAAGCGGTGCTCAATAATCCGATGGCCGCGCCCAATCTGATCGGCGTCAACGCCGGAGCGGGCTTTTTCGTCATCGTTGCGATGGCGCTTTTTCCGCAACTGGTTGCCCATCTGCCGCTGGCGGCGTTTCTCGGTGCGCTCCTTGCCGCACTCCTGATCTATGCGATCAGCGCCGTCACCGGTGCCGGGCGTGTGACGGTCACGCTCGTCGGCGTGGCCGTGGGCAGTATTTTAACGGCCGGGATCAATACGGTCAAAACGCTGTTTCCCGACAGCGTCTACGACGTTTCCGGCTTTTTGATCGGCGGCTTGTCTGCCGTCAGCTTCCGTTCCGTTCTGCCCGCCGCGGCAATGATCCTGCCGGCACTTTTTCTGGCTGTCATATGTGCCCGTTCGCTCGATGCGCTCTCGTTGGGCGGTGCGGTTGCCGGCGGCATTGGCGTATCGGTGCGGCGGTCGCGGTTTTTGTGGCTGGTGCTGGCGTCGGTTCTGGCCGGTGCGGCGGTGAGCTTTGCCGGTCTGATCGGCTTTGTCGGCCTGATCGTCCCGCACATCATGCGCCGACTTGTCGGCGGTATGCACCGCAGGTTGATTTCTGTCTCGATCTTCGGCGGCAGCGCCTTTTTGCTGCTCGCCGATACGGTCTCGCGCCTGTTGTTTGCCCCCTATGAGCTGCCGGTGGGGATCCTGCTCTCGCTGATCGGCGGGCCGTTCTTCATCTGCCTGCTCCTTTGGGAAAGGCGGGTGCAGCGATGATCCGACTGACCGAACTGTCCTTTTCCTACGGTGCCGAACCGTATCTCACCAAGCTTTCGCTGGACTTGGCCGATGGCTGCCTGACGGCTATCGTCGGCGAAAACGGCTCCGGGAAATCAACGCTTTTAAAGCTCATTGCCGGCGAGCTGAAACCGATGGGCGGAACGATCGCCGTCGGCGGAGTTCCGACCGCGTCGCTGCGGCGAACCGATCTCGCCAAGCGCCTTTCCTATTTTCCGCAGGGGCGTCCGACGCCTGATATGACCGCGCTGGAGGTCGCCGTGCTGGGGCGCTATCCCTATACCCGCGGCAAACTCGTCACGCCCAAGGAAGACCGCATCCTCGCGCAAAAAGCGCTCGCGGAAGTCGGTGCGGCCGACTTGGCCGACCGCGCGATGCAAACGCTGTCGCTCGGCGAGCGGCAAAAGGTCTATCTGGCGATGCTGCTTGCCCAAGGCGCCGATCATTGCCTGCTGGATGAACCGACCAACTTCCTCGATCCCGCAGCCCGATTTTCGATGATGGATGCGCTGCGGCAGGAAGCCGATGGCGGAAGGTGCGTGGTCTGCGTGCTCCACGACCTGCCGTTGGCGCTCTCATATGCCGACCGGCTGATCGTGATGCGGCAAGGCGCGGTGTTTGCCGACGGCACGCCATCGGAGCTCTGCGCCGATAACACCATCGGAAAAGCCTTTGGCGTGCAGGTTGCCGCCGTAGAACACGAGGGCAAAAAAGCCTACCTCGTGCTGCCGTAAAAATGCGGTTATTTATCTTGACGAACTATTGAAAAACGTGTATACTAAAAGCTGATATCATGGCAGACTTTGGCTTGCCGACTTGAAATCGTTTGCTTTCCCAATAAAACGACAACGCATCGGAGGTGCCCGCGTACATGACTTCCCAAACAACGCCGATCCTGCAAATTCAGCATATTTCCAAATCCTTCGGCAAAACCGAAGTCATCCGCGACCTCTCGTTCGACGTTGCGGCCGGTGAATTTCTGACGATCCTCGGCGCATCCGGCTGCGGAAAAACCACGCTCCTGCGCCTCGTCTGCGGATTGGAGGAGGCGGATGCCGGTGCGATCGTGCTGGACGGCAAGGACGTCACCTGTGCCGATCCCAACCACCGCGCCGTCAATACGGTTTTCCAGAACTACGCGCTCTTTCCGCACATGACGGTTTACGATAACGTTGCCTATGCACTCAAGATCGCCCGCAGACCCAAGGCCGAGATCAAAGAAAAAGTGGCCGAGGCGCTCTCTCTGGTGCAGATGAACGGATATGAAAAACGGTATCCGTCCGAGCTTTCCGGCGGCCAAAAGCAGCGCGTTGCCATTGCCCGTGCGGTGATCGCACGGCCGAAGATCCTTCTGCTCGACGAGCCGCTCGGTGCGCTCGATCTGAACCTGCGCCACGCGATGCAGATCGAACTCAAAAACCTGCAGAAAACGCTTGGCATCACCTTCCTTTATATCACCCACGATCAAGAAGAAGCGCTGAATATGTCCGACCGTGTCGCCGTCATGCACGCCGGCGGATTTTTGCAGCTCGGTACTCCCTCCGAGATCTACGATTCTCCCCAAAACGCCTACGTTGCGCGCTTCGTCGGCGAGGCAAACGTCCTTGCGTGCACCTACGAACGCGGTGACAAAGAGTCTGCCTGCGTGCGCTTTGCCGACCGGTCTCTGACCGTGCGCTCCGGCGGCCATACCCCTGCCGCAGGTGAGGCGGTTTTAGCCGCGGTGCGCGGGGAAAAGATCCGTGTTTCCGCCGCTGAAACCGACGGTATTCCCGCAACAGTGACCTCGCTGAACTTTGCCGGCGGCGTCATGCGTGTGACGGTCGACGTGTCCGGTACGCCGATCACGGCCATGCGATACGGCCTCGACCAAACGATCTCGGTCGGCCAGCAGGTTTGGCTGGAGATCCCGGAGCTGGCCGGTATCCTGATCGAAAACTGACGCTGGTGGAGTGACGTTATGATCAAAAAAGCCAAGGGCGCAACGCTGGCGCTCCTGCCTCTGTATCTCTTTGCGTTGGTCTTTGTGGTTGGCCCGCTGATTTTGATGCTCGTCCTCTCGTTTGCACCGCAGGACGGATGGAGCTACGGCACGGGCTTTACCTGGGACAACTATCGGGCGGTCTTTTCCGCCTCGTATCTGAATATCTTTGCAACTTCGCTGAAGCTGGCGGTGATCGCTACGCTGGCCGTGATCGTCATCGGCTATCCGTTCGGACTCTGCACGGCACTGCTGCCGGGAAAGTGGACGCGTTTCTTCGTCGCATCGCAGATGATCCCGTACTGGGTCAACTCGCTGCTGCGGCTGTACGGCTGGATCATCATCTTCCGCGCCAACGGCCTGCTCGATCAGGTGCTGATGGGTGTCGGTCTGACCGCCGAACCGCTCAAGTTGCTGTATACCTATCCGGCGGTGGTGGTGGGCATGATCTACGTGCTGCTGCCGTTTATGTTCACCTCGGTCTATCAGGTGGCGGAAAAATTGGATCTTTCGCTCGTCGAGGCCTCGCGCGATCTCGGCGCGGGCGGCGTGCGCACGTTCTGCTCGGTGATCCTGCCGATGACGCTGCCGGGGCTGAAGACCGGCGTCGTGCTGACATTTATCCCGTCGATGGGGCTCTTTTTCATCGCCCAGATCCTCGGCGGCAACAAGACCGTTCTGGTCGGTTCGCTGATCGAAGAGCTGCTGATGAAGGCGCACAACCAGCCGGGTGCGGCCGCGCTGTCGGTGATCCTGATGCTGATGACGGCGGTCGTCTGCGTCTTTTTGCTCCGCCGGGCTAAGTGGCAGAAGTGAGGTGGCGTATGAAGAAAAAAACGACATTTCTACGCCTTGCCTATCCGCTTATGATCACACTTCTGACGTATCTGCCGATTCTGGTCGTCGCGGTCTATTCATTCAACGAGAGTAAGCTCACTTCCACTTGGGGAGGATTCTCGCTGAAGTGGTATCGGGATCTGTTTGCCGACGAAGGGATGTTCGAAGCGCTTTTGAACTCGCTTGTTCTCGCACTGACTTCCTCGGTCCTTGCGGCGATCCTTGCAACGGCCGCCGCCCTTGGGATCAAAAATGCCCGCCTGCCGGGCAAGCGGCTTTTGGAGCAGGCATCGCTGCTGCCGCTGATCATCCCGGAGATCGTGCTCGGTATGGTGTTTTTGTCCTTCTTCTCGCTTCTCGGCCTGCCGTTTGGTATGCTTACGCTGATCTTGGCGCATACGGCGTTTTGCGTGCCGTATATCTATACGCAGGTGCGTGCGCGTCTGACGGTGATGGATCACGCCGTGGTCGAAGCCGCGCGTGACCTCGGCGCATCCGGCTGGACTGCGTTTTTTACGGTGACCTTGCCGATGCTCGCACCGGCGATCCTCTCGGGGATGTTCCTGTCGTTTGCTATGAGTTTCGACGACGTCATCATTTCCATCTTCTGCACGGGTGTTTCCGTCAACACGCTGCCGATCCGCGTCTATACGCAGCTCAAGACCGGTGTAACGCCCGAGATCAACGCCCTCTGTACCCTGATGTTGGCCGTGACGATCCTTTGCTATATTGCGGCCGCACTTTTAAAACGCAAAAAGCCCCGGGTGAAATGATCCGCGGGATTCTGAAAAATCAAGGAGGAACCTTATGAAAAAACTTGTTTCGATTCTTCTGGTGGTCGCTATGCTGACCCTTACGTTGTCGCTGGCGTCGTGCTCGTCCGAATCGTCCGACCGTACGCTCAACCTCTTTACCTGGGCGGGGATGTTCCCGGACGAAGTGATCGCCGATTTTGAAGCAAAAACCGGCATTGAAGTCAACTACGTGAACTTCGACTACGACGAAACGATGCTCGCCAAGCTCCAGGCCGCGAACGGCGGCGACTACGACCTCGTGATCGCCGACGACTACATCATCGAAGTGGCGATCGCCGAGGGTCTGGTGCAGAAGCTCGATACGGCAAAGCTCCCGTCGCTCAAAAACGTCAACCCGCTCTATCAGGGCCAGTTCTACGATCCGACCGATGAGTACACCGTGCCCTACGGTGCCGGCGTGCAGACGATCGTCTATAACCCGGCCAAGATTAACCTCGATATCCGCGGCTACGCCGATCTCTGGGATGCGTCGTTGGCCGATCAGGTCGGTATCATCTCGAACTACCGCGTGATCAACGGCATGGCGCTCAAGACGATGGGCGAGAGCTATAACATCACCGATACCGCCAAAATCGCCGCCGCCGGTGAAAAGCTGCAGTCGCTCGCGCCGAACATTCGCTTGATCAAGGATGACAACATCCAAGATGATCTCCTCTCCGGCGAGATCGATGCGGCCATCATGTATACCTCGCAGGTGACCGTGGCGAAGATGACGAATCCCGACCTAAAGGTCGTGTTCCCCGAAGAGGGCATCGGCTTTGGCATCATGGCGATGTTTATTCCGTCGCAGGCTCCCGACAGCGAAGCCGCGCATGAATTCATCGAATATATCCTCGATCCCGAAGTGAGCGCGAAGTGCTATGAATACCTCGGCTACTATTGCACCAACGCCGCAGCCGATGCGCTGATCTCCGAAGAATACCGCAGCTTCCTGACGCTTCCGACCGAATTCTCCGCGGATCAGATGGAAATGATCGGCAACATCACGCCCGAAGCCGATGCGGCGCACCTCGAAGCCTTTACGGCTTTCCGCGAAGCCTGCGAATAAATCAACTCTCTACCCGCACCGGGAACCGTTTGGTTCCCGGTGCGATTTTTCTTTGCGGTTGACATGGGTTGCGCGCGGTGCTATAATACAGGCGGTGACCGAAACCGGCATATGCGGGGGATTCCGCCTGTGTTTTTGCCGTTATTTGTATAAAAGGAAGTGTTTTTGTGGCAATTATCTATACCTCAGCCGATCAACTGATCGGCAAAACACCGCTTCTGGAGCTGACGAATATCGAAAAAGCCTACGGCCTGAAGGCAAGACTTTTGGCAAAACTCGAATACTTCAATCCGGCCGGCTCAGCCAAAGACCGCGTCGCCAAAGCGATGCTGGATGATGCCGAGGCGAGTGGCAGGCTTACGCCCGATTCCGTGATCATCGAGCCGACTTCCGGCAATACCGGCATCGGGCTCGCCTCCGTTGCCGCCGCGCGCGGCTACCGCGTGATCATCGTGATGCCCGAGACGATGTCGGTTGAGCGGCGGGTATTGATGAAAGCGTACGGCGCGGAGCTTGTGCTGACCGATGGCAGCAAGGGCATGAACGGTGCAATCGCCAAAGCTGAAGAACTGGCCGCCGAGATCCCCAATAGCTTTATCCCGGGGCAGTTTGTCAACCCGGCCAACGCCGATGCACACCGCCAAACGACCGGCCCCGAGATCTTCGCCGATACCGACGGCGAGGTCGATTGCTTTGTCGCCGGCGTCGGCACGGGCGGCACGATCACCGGTGTCGGCGAGTATCTGAAATCAAAAAAACCGTCGGTCAAGGTCATTGCCGTCGAACCTGCCTCTTCGCCGGTGCTTTCGGGCGGGAATGCCGGACCGCACGGTCTGCAGGGAATCGGCGCCGGATTTATCCCGGCGGTATTAAATACCGCGATCTATGACGAGGTCATCCCTGTGACGGAAGCGGACGCCTATGTTGCCGGCCGTGTGATCGGCCAAAAAGAAGGCGTTTTAGTCGGGATCTCTTCGGGTGCTGCGCTGTTTGCCGCAATCGAAGTGGCCAAGTGCTCCGAGAACGAAGGGAAGACGATTGTTGTTTTGCTGCCTGATACGGGCGACCGCTACCTCTCTACGCCGCTCTTCTGCGAGTAAAGCTGTTCACCGATGCGGAGGTGGTTACCTTCCGCATCGGTGTTTTTCAAATGTTTGACACGATACTTGAGAAACGTACCGGATTCGTGGTATAATAGATGCGCGACATGTGGTTTTCTGCAAAATCTGAACGAATGGGAGGCGGACGAGATGAATCAAGCGATTTTAACGAAAACTTATCCCGAACCGCCGATCGATGAACGCGCGATCCTGCGCTATGCTGGGTGCAAAGAAGCCGACGACGCGGTTCGCGCGCTGATGGAAACCTGTCTTGGTGAGGCACACGGTGCGCTTTCCTACCGGGTTTGCTGGGTCGAGCTTCCGGTAAAGATTGATAAAAATCGGTGCGACCTGCAGTATATGACGATCGAATCGAAGGATTTGGCAAATAACTTGCAGGGCTGCGGGCGTGTCGTATTGTTTGCCGCGACGGTTGGGATCGAGCTCGACCGCCTGATTTTGAAATACAGCCGGATCGCCCCGGCCAAAGCGCTCTTGATGCAGGCGATCGGCGCCGAACGCATCGAAGCGCTGTGCGACGCGTTTTGTGCGGAGCTGAAGAACGGATGCGCGCTGCGGCCGCGCTTCAGCCCCGGCTACGGCGATCTGCCTCTGGAAGTACAGCGGGAGATCTTTGCCCTGCTCGGGTGTGAAAAGCGGATCGGGCTTTCGCTGAACGAAAGCTTGCTGATGTCGCCGACCAAATCGGTAACGGCGTTTGTGGGAATGCGGGAGTGAGGAGAAAAAATATGCAGTTTTCTGAATTTTTGGAACATAATATCGTGTGTCTGGACGGCGGCATGGGTACGCTTCTGCAGGCGCAGGGGCTGCAACCGGGCGAACACCCCGAATATTGGAATCTCTCGCATCCCGAAGTCGTGACGGCGATCCACAAAGCCTATTACGATGCCGGCAGCAACGTCGTCAGCACCAATACCTTCGGTGCAAACGCGCTGAAGTTCTCCGCCGATGAGCTGGATGCGATCGTCCGCGCGGCGGTGGAAAACGCCAGAGCCGCTCAAAAAGCGAGCGCGAACGGCGGCGAAACGTTCGTTGCGCTCGATATCGGCCCGACGGGCAAGCTTTTGAAGCCGCTTGGCGACCTCGATTTCGAGGCGGCGGTGGAACTGTTTGCCCAAACGATCCGCCTTGGTGCGGCGTACGGCGTCGATCTGATCCTGATCGAAACGATGAACGACAGCTACGAGACCAAAGCCGCATTGCTCGCCGCCAAAGAAACGTGCACGCTCCCGGTACTTGTCTCCAACGCTTACGGCGAAGACGGCAAGCTGATGACCGGCGCGACGCCCGCGGCGATGGTCGCGATGCTCGAAGGGATGGGTGCCGATGCGATCGGCGCCAACTGCTCGCTCGGCCCGCGTCAGCTGCGCGGTGTCGTCGGGGAACTGCTCGAAAACGCCTCTGTGCCGGTTCTGCTGAAGCCGAATGCCGGTCTGCCGCGTTCCGAACAGGGGAGAACCGTGTTCGACGTTTCGCCGACGGAATTTGCCGAAGAGGTCGCTCGGATTGTCGCCAAAGGCGTTCGCGTAGCCGGCGGTTGCTGCGGCACGACGCCGGAGTATATCCGTGCCCTGACCGAAAAACTCGCCGCGTTAGCTCCCGTTCCGCTGACCGAAAAGAATCTGACCGTTGTTTCCTCCTATTCCCATGCCGTCAAATTCGGCGAAAAGGCGGTCATGATCGGCGAACGCATCAATCCGACCGGTAAAAAACGCTTCAAGCAGGCGCTGGTCGAAAACGATATGGACTATATCTTAAGCGAGGGTGTTGCCCAACAGGAAAAGGGTGTGCACGTCCTCGATGTCAACGTCGGCCTGCCGGAGATCGACGAGGTCAAGCTCCTGCGGGAAACGGTCTGCGAGCTGCAGGCCGTCTGCGATCTGCCGCTGCAGATCGACACGGCCGATCCGGCCGCGATGGAAGCGGCACTCCGCCGCTATAACGGCAAAGCGATGGTCAATTCCGTCAACGGCAAGGCCGAGAGCATGGCGGCGGTATTCCCGTTGGTGAAAAAATACGGCGGCCTCGTCGTCGCCCTCACGCTCGACGAAAATGGGATCCCCGCAACGGCCGAAGGCAGAGTGGCCGTCGCCCGAAAGATCCTCGCCTGCGCCCAAAGCTACGGGATCGCCAAAAAGGATCTGATCTTTGATCCTCTGGCGATGACGATCAGCGCCGATACTTCCGCTGCCGTGACCACGCTTTCTGCGCTGAAACGCATCCAAACCGAGCTCGGCTGCCATACCTTGCTCGGCGTCTCCAATATTTCCTTCGGTCTGCCCAACCGCGATGCCGTCAACGGCACGTTCTTTGCCCTCGCGCTGGAAAACGGCCTTTCCGCGGCGATTATGAATCCCTTTTCGGCCGATATGATGAAGACCTACTATACCTACCACGCGCTCAAAAACCTCGACGAAAACTGTGCGGCCTATATCGCCGCCGCCGATTCGTTCGCGCCGACTGTTGTTGCAACGGCAGCACCGGCGGCAAAAACGCCGGAGGAATACCGCTCGGAGCTGCAGCGCGCGATCGTCAAGGGCTTCCAGGAAAAAGCGGGCGAGCTGACCGCCGGACTCGTGCAAACGACCGACCCGATGGCCATCGTCGCCGATGAGATCATTCCTGCGCTCAATATCGTCGGCAAGGGTTTTGAAGAAAAGACCGTTTACCTTCCGCAGCTTCTGATGAGCGCGGAGGCGGCCAAGAGCGCGTTTGAAAAAATCAAGCAACATCTCGTCCAAAACGGGGAAAAAGCGGTCGGAAAAGGCAAATTCGTGATCGCAACCGTCGAAGGCGATATCCACGATATCGGCAAAAATATCGTCAAGCTGCTGCTGGAAAACTACGGCTTTGAGGTCATCGACCTCGGCAAGGACGTCGCTCCCGAAACGGTCGTTGCGGCAGTCATCGAGCACCGTGCGCCGCTTGTGGGGCTCAGTGCGCTGATGACGACGACCGTCCCGGCGATGGAAGAAACGATCCGCCGGCTGAAAGTAGCCGCCCCTTGGTGCAAAACGGTCGTCGGCGGTGCGGTGCTGACCAAAGAGTATGCCGAAAAAATCGGCGCCGACGCTTACGCAAAAGATGCGATGGAAACCGTGCGCTATGCGGAAAGCGTGTTGGCATCCGAAAACCACGCATAAAAGGAGGCGCGTGCGATGCGTTCGATCCGCAGCGCGGCGGATATCGTCGCTTTAACAAACGAATGGGGCTTTCTGCCGTTTTTTGAAAACGGGATTCCCGGTTTTTCCGTGGAAGAGCTGACGCCCAAAGAACTGTGGTTTGCCTCCGACGTCGACGGCCCGTGGGAATGGAAGGGCCCGGTGATCCGCGCGAGCGGGTGTGCCTACGGCAAATTTTTCGGAGGCAAAGCCGTGTTTATCAGCAGAGAGTGGTTCCTTGATTTTGCCAACTACCGCCGCGATGGGTATGATTTTGATGCCCGCTGCGACGAAGGCTTGGCGCCCTACCGCGACCGCGAGCTCTACGAGATTCTGGAGGCAAACGGCGATCTGCTCTCCAAAGAGCTGAAACGCCTGTGGTCGTTTGGCGACAAGCAGAAAAAGGGCTTCGATGCGATCCTCACGCATCTGCAAATGCAGGGCTACGTCGTTACGACCGACTTTGAATACCAAACCGACAAACACGGCAAGCCATACGGCTGGGGTGTTGCCCGCTATGCAACTTCCGAACGGTTCTTCGGTCCTGAGTTCCGCCAACAGATCTACCGGCGCGAACCGGAGAAATCCCGTGAACGAATTCTGACGCACCTCGCCGCGCTGCTGCCGCATGCGAGCGAAAAACAACTTGCAAAACTCATCGGATAAGATCAAAAAAGTCCCGCTTTCCGTTTGGGAAAGCGGGACTTTTTGTATGTTATTCAGCCAAAAGTTTTTGGTAGTCGAGATAGCTTTTTTCCAAGAGCGAAGGCGCGTCCAACCCGTAGGGGCATTTTTGCGTGCATTGGCCGCAGTGGAGACAGTTTTTCGTCTTTTCCATCTCATCCTGCCAAAACTTTGAGTAATACCCCTCCGAAGGCGCTCTGCGCATGATCAGCCCGATGCGCGAGCAAATGCCGATGTTGATCCCGGCAGGACAGGGCATGCAGTAGCCGCAACCGCGGCAAAAATCGCCCTGCAGCTCCTTGCGGTCGGCGTCCAGAACCGCGGTAATCTCCTCGTCCATTTCCGCCGGAGCGTTTTGGAAAACGAGGAAGTCGTCGAGTTCGCGCTCGCGCTGGATGCCCCAGATCGGCGCGACCGGAAGTTGGGCGAGATACGCGTAAGCCGCCCGCGCATTGGTGATAAGCCCGCCGGCCAACGCCTTCATGCAGATAAAGCCAACGTCGTGCTCTTCGCACAACCGCACGAGCGCGAGGTCTTTTTCGCCCGAAAGATAGGAGAAGGGGAACTGCAGCGTGTCGTACAGCCCGGACACGACCGCCTCCTCCGCGATCGACAGGCGGTGGTTGGTGATGCCGATGAAGCGGATCAGCCCTTGCGCCTTCGCCTCCAGCATCGCCTCGTAGAGCCCGGTTCCGTCGCCGGGACGCGGGCAGAAGTCCGGATTGTGGAACTGGTAGATATCGATATAGTCGGTTTTCAATGCGGCAAGGCTGGCGCGCAGATCGTTCCAGAATCCTTCAACCGTGGTCGATACGGTTTTGGTGGAGATGATGATCTCTTTGCGCACGTCGGAAAGTGCCGCGCCCATTTTGTCCTCGCTGTCGGTATAGGCGCGTGCGGTGTCGAAATAGTTGATGCCGCCGTCGTAGGCCTTGCGCAGAATCTTCTTGGCGGTATCCATGTCTACGCGCTGGATCGGCAGCGCGCCGAATCCGTTTTTGCTGACGACCAAGTTGGTGCGCCCGAGTCGAATCGTTTGCATATCGCTTCCTCCTGTCGCTGTGTTCCTGTCAAAAGTATACCATAGAATGCGGCGTTTTGCAATTCTTTTGCGTCTGTTGACATCTGCTTTCTTTGCGTGATATAATGAAGCTATCGAAGAAGAAAAATGCCGCTTTGCGGTTTTGCGGAGGTAAAATATGCTCTATTCCGAAGTCCACGGCCAAAAGCTTTCTCTGCTTGGGTTCGGCGCAATGCGTCTGCCGACCAAATCCGATGGTTCTATCGACGAAGCGACGACCAAAGCGATGGTCGACCGCGCGATGGCCGCCGGTGTCAACTACTACGACACGGCCTACCCTTATCACGGCGGACTTTCCGAGGTCGTTCTCGCCAATTGCCTGCGCGACTATCCGCGCGAGAGCTATTTTCTCGCCGACAAATATCCCGGCCACCAGATCGCCGAAACCTACGATCCCTCCGAGATCTTTGAGGATCAGCTCAAAAAATGCGGCGTGGAGTATTTCGATTACTATCTCCTCCACAACGTCTACGAAAAATCGGTCGAGGTCTATACCGACCCGAAATGGGGCATCATCGACTACTTCAAGGAGCAGAAGCGCCTTGGCCGCATCCGCCACCTCGGCTTCTCCTCGCACGCCTCCGTCGATTGCCTGCGCGCATTCCTCGATGCCTTCGGCAGCGATATGGAGTTTTGCCAGATCCAGCTCAATTACCTCGACTGGACGCTCGAAAACGCCCGCGCGAAGTACGAACTGCTGACCGAACGCGGTATCCCCGTTTGGGTGATGGAGCCGCTGCGCGGCGGCAAGCTGGCGAGCCTCGGTATCGAAGATACCGCCGGTCTCCGTGCGCTGCGCCCGGATGAATCGACTGCGGCGTGGTCGTTCCGTTTCCTGCAGGGGCTCTCAAACGTGGCGGTCGTTCTGAGCGGGATGTCGGCTCCCGACCAGTTGGAAGACAACCTGAAAACCTTTGCCTCGCGTGATCCGCTTGCCGAAGGCGAGCGATCCTTGGTTCTCGATATCGCCGAAAGCCTCAAGGATGCGATCCCGTGCACGGCCTGCCGCTACTGCTGCGACGGATGCCCGGCCGGACTCGATATCCCTATGCTCCTCTCGGTCTATAACAACATTCGCTACGCGCCCACGACCAACACCGCAATGGTCATCGAAGCGCTGCCGCCCGAAAAACAACCCACTGCCTGCATCGGCTGCGGCGCGTGCAGTGCCGTTTGCCCGCAGAAGATCGATATCCCCACCCATCTGCGCGAATTCTCCGAAACGCTTGCCAAGATCCCCAGCTGGGCCGAGATCTGCCGCCAACGCGCCGAAGCCGCCAAAAAATTGAAAGAACAGGCGAAACATTAAACCGCAGCTTGGTATGGAGGAGTGATTCGTATGGACTATTGTGTTTCTGTGTTCGGTGCAGATCCCTCCGGACAGAAGTTATCGACAACTGCCATTCAGGAGGCGATTGATGCCTGTGCAGCGGCCGGCGGCGGACGCGTTGTCGTACCAGCCGGACATTATCTGATCGGTACACTTTGGCTGCGCAGTTGGGTAGAGCTGCATCTTGCCCATGGCGCGGTGCTGCAAGCGAGTTCGTCGCTTGCGGACTATAACGACGAGGATGCGTATCCCCAAAATTTTCACTCCGACGCAGAGGAGTGGAACGGCAAACACCTGATTATTGCCCACGAATGCGAGCAGATCGCCATTACCGGCAGCGGCGTCATCGATGGATCCGGACCTGTGTTCTATGCCCCGCCGATCCCGTGGAATGCATACTGTTGGCGAGAGGGGCTGGCATTGGCGAAAGACAAAAAGGCACTTCGACCGGGCCAAATGCTGGCGATCATTGCGTGCAATCATGTGACGATTCGCGATGTAACACTGCAAAATGCCACTTGCTGGAACTGTTTCCTCCACGGCTGCAGCTTTGTGCAGGTTCGTGGGATCAAAGTCTATAATCCGCGTGTTGCTGCCAATACCGACGGCATCGACATCGATACCTGCCGCTTTGTGACCGTTTCCGACTGCATCATCGATACCGGAGACGATGCGATCGCTCTGCGATGCGACGGAGAGCGGCTCAGCCATTGCGATTCCGTCTGTGAATACGTTACGATCACCAACTGTGTGCTTTCTTCCTCGTCCTCAGTTTTTCGTATCGGTGTCGGTAGCGGAACCGTGCGCCACGTTCGCGTCAGCAATATCACGATCGGCCGCGGCGCGGTGGGAATGATGTTTATGGGCTATTGGACCTATGGGAAATTCAGCCATCTTCACGATATCCATTTCTCAGACGTCTCTGCTGCCGATCTTGCCCATCCGCTGCAGATCCACGGAGGCGCAGGTGCGACCTTCAGCCGCATTTCCGTGACCAACTACACCGCCGAAGCCGGCGCGATGACGTCGATCTGTGCGAATGAAGCAGGGTGGATGCGGGATATTCGCCTGCAAAATATCCACGTCACCCTTCGCGACAATCCGGAAGCGTCGACCGAACGCGATTTTGAAGACCGCGGCGGTTTCTTCTTCTATGCCGAAAACGCCGAAGGGCTTGTTCTGGAGAACGTGCAGATCGATTGCCGGGATGTTGACGATACAAAGTGGCGCGATCGACAGCTGATCTGCAACTGCCCGCGCCTGCAGGGCGACATTACATTTTATCCGTAAGAAAGGGGATTTCCGCTGTGTTTGCCTTTCTCCATGGCTATCACCCGCTTCTCTGGCAGCCGCAGGTTGACGCCGGGCTCGTCAACGACGGCGACGGCATCCGCTTTTGCCAAAGTAAGCTGATCGCCGACGATCTGAAATTCAACCGATTGGCGGCCAAAGGCGGTGAATTGTACCAAATCCTTTCCGAACGCAAATGTCCGTTCTATATCGACCGTCTGCAGGGCGGCTGCTATATCGACGACTACGTCTACGACCAAGGACTCCTTGCAGAATACCGTACCCTCCTCGGCGAGAATTTCTGGGGTTTCCAGATGCACGAGTGGCTTTCGAACTACCGGAGCGACCTCCAAAAACTCGATAAGCTCGACACCGACCGTTGGACGCAGGCAGAAATTGAACGCACGATTTTTGGAAAGTTTCCCTTTCCGTGCATCTTCCTCGAAAGCATGACCGCGGAAGAAATGGCCGCTGCCGGCAAACCGAAAACGGTCGCGGAATTCTACCGCGCGATGACGGCGATCTACCGAAAACGCATGGCCGAAGTCGGCGACCTGATCCCCTGCGACAGCGCCTTCCTCGCCTATCCGTTCGAGCTCGCGGTCGGCACCAAACGCATCGTACCCGAGGTCGGCGCGCAGACGGCCGATGCGCGTGTGCAGGTCTGCTACGCCCGCGGCATGGCCAAGGCCTACGGCCGCACCTTTGGCGTTTACTACGAGCCGTGGGGCGGATCGCCGTTTTCGGCCTGCTGCTACCAAAGGAACGGCAAAAACGAATGGGGCATCGGCGAATCGTCCGATTTCCCGTTCGAAACCGCCGGCGAAAACGGCGGCAGCTCGCGCTCGCTGCAAATGCGCATCTTCCTCTACGCCTATTTCTCCAACGCCGAATTTTTGAGCGAGGAGTGGGGACTCTGCAACGTCTTTACCGATTGGGAATCCTTTGCCCTCTCGCCCTACGGCCAAACCAAACGCGAATTCCAGCAATTTGTGCGCCGTTACCCCGACGTCGGTGAAAAGCTTACGCCGATCGCGGCCGTACTGCCCAAGCACCTTACCGTGCTCGAAGAGATCGACAGCCCGGGAATCTTCCTCGGCTATGCGGTCGATCCCGACGTACAGACGGTGCTCGCAAAAGCCAAGGGCGGCGTGCGTTGTCTCTTTGGCACCGCAACACCGATGCAGGGGACCGAGCAGAAAACGCTGATCAACAGCTTGATCCCCGATTCGCTCGACCTCGTGAACGACGGTGCAGGTGATCTTTCGACCTACGATTTCCTCGTCGACCTTACCGACGATCCGCGCTTTGCCGCGCGGCATCCGAATACCTGCGCGATCGACGACGTTCCCGCAAAGCTCAAAACGCTGCTCCCGTGCTGGGTTGAAGGCAACGTCCATTGGATGGTCAACCGTCGCATCGGCGGAGGATACTATCTGGCGATCTTCAACCACAGCGGCGTGGTGCGCTCGGTCGCCGACGGCGAGTATACCTTGCCCGAAGCCGACGAGCCCGTTGCTGTTTTGTTCAGCCCCGATGCCGAACCGCAGCTCTGCGAAGGCGGCGTTTCCCTCGAAAAGCACGGCGAACGCTATCATCTGACTGTTCCGGCCGGAGGCTGGTGCCTGATCCGCTTCTGAAATCGGGATTCAAGCACAGGTTGAATTTTGGAAAACAGGTGAAAACCGATCATTCAACGAGCACTTGCTTGCATTTTTTGCGTGTTTTGTGTATGCTGAATACAACAAATCGATTTGCAGAACACAAAGAAAGCGAGCGAACAATATGCTGTTTGGAAAATCAAAAGCACAGTCGGAGGCCGACATGGGATTTAATATGGAACTGGTTGGCGCAAATATTATGCGCTTTCGCAAAGAAGCAGGCATGACCCAAACGGATCTTGCCGATAAAATGGGCATCAGCTTTCAGGCGGTTTCCAATTGGGAGCGCGGCCAAAGCTGTCCGGACGTGGCCAAGCTGATCGAGCTCTCGCAGCTCTTCGGCGTTTCGGTCGACGCGATCCTTGGTAACGAGGTGGCAGCCCCCTCCGCCAAGGAAACGGTCGTTGCCGTCGACGCGGCCACCGGCGAGGTACTCGAACCGGAAGAACCCGCAGAAGAAGCGGCCGAACCGGAAGAACCGCCCGTGGTCGAAAACGACGATCTTGCATCTTTGATGCCTCTGATCGAGCGGATGGACGCCGACGCGGTCGGCGAGATCGCCAGAAGGCGCGTCGCGAAAACCGGCGCGATCACGTCGATCGTCCCGATGCTCGATTACATGGACGTCGACGACATCGGCGAGATCGCCCGCGACTTCGTCGAAAAAACGGGCGCGATCGCAACGATCCAACCCTTGCTCGACTACATGGACGTCGACGATATCGGCGAGGTTGCCCGGATCTTCGTCGAAAAGACGGGGACGGTCGGCTCGATCGTTCCGCTGCTCGATTACATGGATATCGACGACGTCGATGAAGTTGCGCTTCAATACGTCAATCAAACGGGCGATCTCGATGGGATTCAATCGCTGCTTGATTACATGAGCGAAGATAGCATCGGCGAGGTGGCCGAAGCCGCCGAACGCTGCCGCTGGAACCAAAAGTCGGATCGCAAGCCGAAAGAGGATGCGGCAAAAGAATCCGCGCAAGGTAAAAAGTATTCGTTCAATGACGTGGTGCGGATCGCGCCGTTTGTCGACCGCCAGCTGCTCGACCAAATGGTACGGGAGTGCTATGAAGAAAACGGTGATTTTATTGAAATTGCCAAGGTAGCACCTTTTATCAGCAAAAGTTTGCTCGACGAGCTTGTGCGCAAGGACTACGAACGCCATTCCAATTTGAAACAGATGGTGCGCATTGCGCCCTTTGTCAGCAAGGATGTATTGGTGGAGCTGGCGGAAAAATGTGTTGCTGATCATAACGGCGATGTCGGTTCGCTCTCTGCGCTCGCTCCGTTCCTGCCGAAATCAACGCTCGACCGCTTGCTCCGCGAAACGCTCGGCGGAGAGGATGCGGCAAAAGAATCCGCGCAAGGTAAAAAGTATTCGTTCAATGACGTGGTGCGGATCGCGCCGTTTGTCGACCGCCAGCTGCTCGACCAAATGGTACGGGAGTGCTATGAAGAAAACGGTGATTTTATTGAAATTGCCAAGGTAGCACCTTTTATCAGCAAAAGTGTGCTCGACGAGCTTGTGCGCAAGGTCTACGAACGCCATTCCAATTTGAAACAGATGGTGCGCGTTGCGCCCTTTGTCAGCAAGGATGTATTGGTGGAGCTGGCGGAAAAATGTGTTGCCGATCATAACGGCGATGTCGGTTCGCTCTCTGCGATCGCGCCGTTCCTGCCGAAATCAACACTCGACCGCCTGCTGCGCGAAACGTTCGGCGGATCGGAAGAATAAAAAAACGGTGCTGTTACCGCGCGGTAACAGCACCGTTTTTGGCATTAAGGAGCATCCTTTTTGTAAATCGTCAGCACGTTTTCGTACGTTAAGTACACGGTATAGCCGTTTGTTGTCAGATAGCGGATTGTCTTTTCCTTGTCCTTTTGATGTGAGGCCACCGCGACGTATTCGCACTCTAAAAGTTGCTTGCGCGAGCAGTAGTCGAGGTCGTAAACGATCTCCCGCGCGGAGAGCTCGGCGGTGTAGAAGGTCGAAGCGGCAACGGGAGCATCGTGCGGGATCCGGTCGAGCAGATCGCGGACGTAGCTGTAATACGCGCGGTAACGGATCGCGTTGGTGGGGTAACGGATCGCCTTGGGGACGACGACCGCGCCGAAGAATGCTGCCGCCGTAGCTGCTGCGGTGATCAGCACGGCGAGCCGCAACCAAGACTTTCGCAGGTCGGCGAGGTTGATCGCCGTCAGATAGATGAGCAGCGCCGTTGAGCCGAAGCCGTATTGGAAAAAGATATCGTGCTGGTAGGCGTAGTCGGACATCAGATTGACGAGCAGATAGGGGATCAGCAGCAAATACCGCTCGTATCGCCGTGTCAGAAAGGGAAGACCGAGCAAGGGGAGCAACGTCAGCGCGAGGTAGCGGAGCTTTTCGGCATCGACGCATTCGAAAAGCGCCTTCATCGGGTGGACGAATACTGCCCGCACGACGGCCATGAGCGAAGCGGAATCACCGGCGGCAAAATTTCGGTAGCGGTAGGTCATCACGCCGTCGCCAAACCGCGCGAGCAAAAACGTCACGAGCAAAAAATATAGCACCGCGCCGCCAAACATCGCCGCGCCGAGAAAAAGCTCGCGCCGATTCTCGCGTGCGCCGCCGAGCAGTGAACGGACGATCAGCCAAAGCGCGATCACCGCGACGTAAACGGCAGCGTCTTCCTTGACCAGCAGCGTGAGCCCGGCGGCGAGCGCGGTCAAGAGGATATTTTTTCGTTCGACCCCATAGAGAAGCCACAGAATCAGCGGTGTTAGAAAGCAGTTTTCGTGCAGGTCGTAGCCTGTTCCGCCGGAAAACGCCGGCAAAAGGAGCAGCAGCAGACAGAGAAGCATCCGCTGCGGTCCGGAAAGGCCGCGCCGACGGCCGATCAGCCAAAGCGGCACGACCGCCGAGGTAATCACCGCCGCCTGCAAAACCTGCAGCGTGGCCGGTGCGGGAAACAGACAGTAGACGGGCAGCATCAGGTAGTAGATCGGCGAAACGTGGACGGCGAAGTGTGAGAGCAGACCGCTGCGCTCCAGCGTTGTCAGCGGAAGACCGGTCTCCTTCATCGAGTGAAACATCTGCGCGAAGATGCCGAAGTCGTAAGTCGGCGAGGAGAGAGTGGCGGTGCGTCCGAGCGTCCAAGCGCAGTCGAAGGCGAAAAACAAAACGGCAAACACCGCCGTCAGAATCGGCCAGATCTTCCGCACCTTTTTCGGCTCTGCGGTGACTTCCGGCCGGTCATTCCAACCCCAAATTGCGTACACGGCAAAAGCGGCTACCGCCAGCAGACACGCGATCGAAAACGGCAGCGTCGGCCCGCCGAAGACCGCTGCCGCCGCCAACAGCAAAAAAACGACTGCCAGCGCAATTCGCTCGGCCTTTTGCGTCCGGAACTTTAGCGAAAGTGCGTGCAACGCGAGAAACGTGAGCAGGGTCACGATCCCCACGCGCACCGCCGACATTTCGCCCAAACCGCTCGTGTCGCCGAGGCCGCGCAAAAATGCGGGAAGCAAGCAATATTCAAGCAGTACGGCGTTCAGCCATGCGAGCAGTAACCGCCGGAATCCGTCGGCCGCCTTCGGGAAAACGCGTCTGCCGATTAAAAATCGTGTCATAAAAATACCTCCTGTACCAAATAGTGTACAGGAGGTATCTTTCAAAAAGACCGATCGGATTCTTACAGATTTCTGTCGGTTTTCGGCAGCTCGACGATCGCGCCGAATTGGTCACCGTCGACGACTACGCGGAAGGCCCCTCCGACCGATTCGGTGTAGGTCTGCGCGATCGCAAGCCCCAAACCGCTGCCTTGGGTCGATCGCGCCTTGTCGCCGCGGGCAAAGCGCTCGGTGATCTCGTCGGGGCGGAAATCCATCTCGTAGGACGCCGTGTTGACGAGGCGCACGATCACGCGGTCGGGCTCCTCGCGCACGGTGAGGTAAATGCGCGTGCCGGCCAGCGCGTACTTGATGGCGTTGCCGATGAGGTTGGCAAACACTTGATGCATCCGCGCACCGTCGGAAACGAGCGGGATCGCGTCGGCGGGATAACTGCGGCGGATCGTCAGTCCCTCCATCGCAAGCTGGTCGTCGAAGAGGCCGATCGTCTGCTCCAAGAGGCGGATCAGGTCGATCTCTTCACGCTTGGCCTCAATCGCCCCGCTGGAGACCTTTGTCAGTTCAAAAAGCGATTCCAAAAGCTCGCTCATGTATCCGGCCTTTTGCAGCAGACGCGCCAGGCGTTCCTGTCCTTCGGCCGAGAGCGTTTCGGTCTCCAAAAGCTCGCTGTAACCTAAAATCGCCGTCAGCGGCGTGCGCAGATCGTGCGAAACGTTCGAGATCAGCTCGACCTTAAAGCGCTCACTCGTCACCGCCGTGCGCACGGCTTCTTCGTGCTTCTGCTGCACGTCCAAAAGCTGCGCTTCGGTCTCGGCAAACGCTCCCGTGCCGACGGCAATCGGCAGCCCCTGACGGTAGCTTTCCAACTGCGTTTCAAAGTGGTTGAGGTCGGCGCCGTATTTCCAAAGGCAGAGGAAGACGAGCAGGGCCGAGAGCACAAGCGAGGCGGCCGAAACGCGCGGCAGAGCGGCGTGGAGATGCAGCCCGAAAGCGATCGCGGCGATACCGGTGATTGCCAAGGCGAGCCAAAGTACCCAAACCGAAAGCGCACCCTGCGGCGTTTTGCAGCGGGTAGCGATCCGGTACGAGGCGCACCACGCGAGCGAAAGCTTTGACCGAATCCAACCCCAAAGCTCGCGCAGTCCCATAAGCGCGGCAAAGACGATCACACCGTCGGCAAACCGCAATGTTGAGACGCTTGCGCCAAATCCGTCGCGCAAGAGCAGTGCAGCTCCGGCGGTTAGTGCGGCAGCGATCATGCAGAGACCGTCGGGGCCCAGATGCGGCCGCTTCTGCGAGAAGACAACGAGAGCCAAAATCGCCGCACCGACGGCGGCGAGAGTGAGGGATGTTCCGAGGATCTTTGCGCCGCGGTTTTCCGGTTGGCTTGCCGGATCGGGTGGGGCCGCCGTGGAATCGTAGGTCACGATGGTCGACCCCAGCAAAACGGCGGGCTCGGTCAAGCCAGTCGTGGTGCCTGCGGTTTCGCTAACGGTTATTTCCGTGACGGAAGTCGGCGAGGTCCTTGTGGTAGAGGTATCGGCGGAGGTGGCCGTTGCAGTCGTCGTAACCTCCGTTACTGTTGTCGCGGTGACCGTTGTCGCCGTGGTACCCGCCGCCGTCGGATTGGTCGTTGTGTCTGTGACGCCGACCGAGGTGGTGACGGCTGTTTCCGAACCGGACGGCTCCGTGCGGGCAAGCGTGGTGCGGCCGTAGGTCCAGCAGACCGCGGCGATCAGACAGAAAAAGATGGCAAACAAATCACGGCGCTTCGAAGACATATCCGATCCCCCAAACGACTTTTAAATATGCGGGCTTTTTCGGGTTCAGCTCCAGCTTTTCGCGGATGCGGCTGATGTGAACCATCACCGTGTTTTCCACGGCGTAAGCGTCGGTGTCCCATGCCCGCTCGTAGATCTCTTCGGCGGAGTAGACTCTTCCCGGTGTCGCCATCAGCACCGAGAGGATCTTAAACTCCGTCGCGGTCAGCCGCACGGGCTCCCCGCGCACGATGAGCTGTTTGGCGGCCTTGTCCAAAACGATGTCGCCCACGCGGATCTGTTCGTTCGGAGCGGTCTCCCGGATCGAACCGAGCGTATCGTAGCGGCGGAGCAGCGCGGCTACGCGGGCGAGGAGTTCCTGCTGGTAAAACGGTTTGACCAGGTAGTCGTCGGCGCCGGCCTCCAGACCGAGCACGCGGTCGCTGCCTTCGGCCTTGGCCGAGAGCATCAGGATCGGCACGTTGAGGTGCTCGCGAATGCGCATCGTGGCGAGGATCCCGTTGCAGCGCGGCATCATCACGTCCATGATGATCAGATGCGGCGATTCCGATGCCGCAAGCGCGCAGGCGCGTTCGCCGTCGTGGGCGGTCAGAACACCGTAGCCTGCGGTCTTGAGCGCGCTTTCAATGATATTGACGATGGCAAAATCGTCGTCGACGACGAGGATGCGATAGTTTTCCGGCATAGTGTACCTCGTAAAAGCTCGATGCCTCCGAATTTTTAGCGGTCGGAGGCATCGGAGATTTGGTCTGCTGGTTTCGTTTAGCCCAACTCGTGGACATTGCGCTCCACGACCGCCTTACGCAGCGTGGGCGAGAGGCGGATAAAGAGCTCGGAGTACCCGCCGACGCGCACGATCAGATCTTCGTGGCGTTCGGGGTGCGCGAGCGCATCCTGCAGCTCTTCGACCGACGTGACCGTCACCTGTACCTGGATACCGCCGAGGGCGAAATAGCCTTCGACGAGGGCCTGCAGGGAGGAACTGACAAAGTTTTTCGAGAGCGTCAGGTTGAGAACGGAGATGCCGTCGGCGAGGTGCTGCGGCAGCTTGGCCGCGCTCTGCAGCATTGCCGTGGGGCCGAGTGTCGCTTTGCCGCGAAGGGCGGCGATGGAGTCGCAGGTCGCCTGACGTGCACGGCGGCCGTCCGGCGTGGGGCCGACGCGTGTGCCCTGATATTCATAGCGCGAGAACTGGTGCTCGGTGAGCAGGCAACCGTCGATGAATGCGACGGGCTTTTTGTTGCGGAACGCCATGTAAACGCGCGTGGCAAACGCCGAAGCCAACTCGTCGGCCTTTTCGTTATCCACACCGTAGCACGGGCAAGTTTTCAAAACCGCAAACAGCGCCGCATCTTCGGCCTTGAGCTTGGCGAGGAACTCCTCCGCGCCAAACATCTTCTTCTCGAAAACGAGGTCGCGCACGGCCAAAAGCGAGTCGATCGCGTTGATCAGGCCGCTTTCGGACGATTGCGTCCACGTGTAACGCGCACCGCCGGCGTTGAAGTCGAGCCCTTTGTCGATACAGTCGTCGGTCAGAAGCGTGCGTACGGGATTGGGCAGATACTTCGCGTGATAGAGATATACTTCTAAAACACCGTCGAGGAATCGGTCGATATAACGCTCGACGTAAGCGCAGAAACCTTCGTAGAACGCTTCAAACGACTCGGCCTCGGTGAGGTGGGCGTGCATGTATTCTTCAAAGAGCAGGAGCAGGGGAACGTCGTCGTCGGTGCCGCCGGCGCGGGTCACGCCCTGAAACACCGTTTCGGTGCAGCCGCAGCCGCAGAAAAGCTCCAGGTCTTCTGCCGAAATTTGGGGGAATCGGTCGTGGAGCATCGCTTTGATGCCGTTGATGTTATAGAAGGAGGGGTGTGTGCTGCCGTTTTTTAAGTTTTCGATCGCCAGATCCCAGATCTCCTGCGGCATCTCCGGACGAACCAGCAATTCGAGCATCGGACGGCGCTTCTTGCCGATCGCGCGGAGCGCCTGCTTGGTGATCTCGTTGTATCCGTTGGTGCCGATCGTACACGACCAGTTGTCCACGGCTTCAAGGTTATCAAACAGCTCGGCGATCGCCTCGGTCAGGTCTTCGCCTCGGTAGAGATCGGCAAGACCGTCATCTAAGCAGCCGAGGTTGTCGCCGTTATCGAAGTGGAAAATCATGTTCCACGCGACCAAACCCTGATAATAAGTCTCTGCCGGGGCAAACGGCACGCGCTCCAGCGCTTCGATCAGCTCGGCCGGTGCGTTGACCGATCGCAGGTACTCCACGCTGCGGTGGATATAGCCTTCAAACGCGTCGATCAGCGCGAGCAGACCTTCGCGGAATTCCTCGTTTTCCTGCTTGCGGATGCGCTCGCGGTACGAGGCAAGGCCTTCGCGCACGATACGCTTGTAGTTGGGGGTCGAATGTGTCCATCCGCGCTGCATATGGCTCAGATCGTAGAATTCACGCAGCGCCTGCGCAGCTGAGGCATCTTTGGCCTCCAGTTTGTCCCAGTCGATGTCGTACGTCTTTGCAAACTGCGGGCACACAGCACAGCCGGAGCAGAAGAATCGGCGGTAGGAGGGGTAGAGCTTATCACCGGGGACGTACTCGGCCGGTGGCAGCTGTTCGAAAAAACGAGCATTTGCAATGGCGTGGCGGTAAAAATAACCTTTTTCGGGTGCTTCAAACAAACCGGCGGCATAGGGCTCGCCGATTTCATAAAACTTGGCGGCAATGGCGTTCATATCAAAAACTCTCCCTTGTGCGGATTGTGGACAAAATAAAGTATTGTGTTCTAATTATACCATATCCCGTACGGAATACAAGCCGATGATCAAAAAAACTACGGTCGGATCGCAACTTTTATTACGCCGTCTTTCCGGGCTTCAAAAAGCTCGTAGGCCGCGTCGATCTCTGCGAGCGGATAGGTGTGGGTGATGAGCGGGAGGGTGTCGAGTTTTCCTTCTGCGATCAGCGCAAGGATCTCGCCGCAGTCGCAGCCGTCGACACCGCCGGTCTTGAAGGTGAGGTTCTTGCCGTACATCTCCGGCAACGGCAGGATCTGTGGCGCGTTATATAGTGCAACGACCACGACCGTCGCGTTTGGCCGTGCACATTCCCACGCGAGGCGGAAGGTATTGTCTGCACCTGCGACCTCAAATACGACGTCGGCCCCGCCGCGATCGCAGTATTTCGCGATATGGCTGCGGCAATCCTCGGGCGAAACGACATCAACGGTGGGGTAATGTGCCCGGATGAAGGCCTGCCGCTCCGCGTCTTTTTCGCAGACGATGATTTGTGCGGGCGAGCGGAGCATCGCGCAGAGCAGCGTGCAAAGGCCGGTAGGCCCTGCTCCGATGATCAGAACCGTGTCGTCGGGGCGGATTTCGGCGATCTTCGCCGCCCAAAAGCCGGTGGCGAGTACGTCGCCTGCCAAAAGAGCCTGCTCGTCAGAGACCGTGTCCGGGATCTTCGTCAGCCCTTGATCCGCCAACGGCACGCGCACGTATTCGGCCTGCCCGCCGTCGATGCGGCAGCCGAGCGCCCAACCGCCGTTTTCGTCGGTGCAGTTGTTGACGAATCCGCGCTTGCAGAAAAAGCAATCGCCGCAGAATGTCTCGACGTTGACGGCGACGCGGTCGCCGGGACGAACCGTGTGCACCTCGCTGCCGACCACCTCGACGATCCCGACCATCTCGTGGCCGACGGTGATTCCGGGGACGGCGCGCGGAACGCTGCCGTGCTTGATGTGCAGATCGCTCGCGCAGATGGAGGCGAGCGTTACTTTGACGATTGCATCGCGCGGAGAAGCTAAAACAGGCCGTTCTTTTTCGGTCAGAGCAAATTGATGGGGTGCGAGATATGTATAAGCGAGCATGGTGATCCCTCGTTTTGTTTGGTATGGTTTTATTATAGCAGATTCGAAACAGATTGCAAGTACCGGAAAATACCGCGGGGAAGACCGGAAAACAAAGTTTTACAACCGCGCAAAAATGTAGTATAATGTTAGGGAGAACTCGGAAAGGGTGATGCGCACATGAAAAAACCAATGCCTCGGTTTTGCCGGCTGCAGACGCCGTTTGAAGCGCCGACCGCCGAAAGCTGGTCGGAGGTCCATCCGCGCCCGCAGATGCGGCGGGATTCGTGGCAGAGCTTGTGCGGTACGTGGTCGCTTGCGCTCGAACACGGCGGCAGCGAAACTGCCGTGGGTGAGATCGCCGTACCGTTTCCGCCGGAATCGCGCATCTCCGGGATCGAACGTCCGCTTGCGCCGTCCGATGCATGGGTCTATCGGAAACGCTTTGCTTTAACGGATGATTTGTGCGGGAAAAATGTGTTACTCCACTTCGGCGCAGTCGACCAACGCTGCGAGGTTTGGCTCAACGGAAAACCTGTGGGCGAACACGTCGGCGGCTATCTGCCGTTTTCGTTCGATATCACCGCCTGTTTGCAGCCAGGCGAAAACGAACTGAAGGTCGCCGTCTATGATCCGCTCGATCCCGCTCTCGGCTACGGCAAGCAATGCCGGAAACGCGGCGGCATGTGGTACACGCCGATCAGCGGCATTTGGCAGCCGGTCTGGCTGGAGGGTGTGCCCCAAAACCATATCCGTTCTCTGCGTATTACGCCGACAATGACTTCCGCCGCCATCGAAACCGTCGGCGGAGCGCTCGAAAAAACGCTGGTCCTCCACACAGACGAAGGCGATCTCTCGTATTCCTATACGGGTGACCGATTCGTGCTCTCTCCGAAATCCCCGAAGCTTTGGTCGCCGGAATCGCCGTATCTTTACCGCTTTACGCTTCTTTCCGGCGATGACCGCGTGGAATCCTATTTTGCTCTGCGCACCGTCAGCATTGAGACCGCACGCGGACAGGCGTATCTCTGCCTGAACGGAAAACCGCATTTCTTCCACGGCCTGCTCGACCAAGGCTACTACAGCGACGGGATCTATCTGCCGGCCTCTCCCGAAGGATACCGGTTCGACGTGCTGGAAATGAAACGGCTCGGCTTCAATATGCTGCGCAAACACATCAAGATCGAACCCGACCTCTTTTACTACTACTGCGATCTTTACGGGATGGCGGTGTTCCAGGACTTGGTCAACAGCGGAAAATACAGCTTTTTCTACGACACCGCGCTGCCGACGATCGGCTTCAAGCGTCTGCCGCAGCACCGCGCAGATAAACGCCGCAGAGCCGCCTTTTACCGCGAGGCCGAAGCCACCGTCGAAACGCTCTATAACCATCCGTCGGTTCTCTGTTATACGATCTTTAACGAGGGTTGGGGCCAGTTTGACGCCGACAACGTTTACGCGCGGATGAAAACGTTGGATCCGACGCGCCTGTGGGATGCGACGTCCGGTTGGTTTTGGAAAAAGCAGAGCGACATTTCCAGCGAACACGTCTATTTCAAAAAGATCCGCATGAAAAAAAGCCCCGATCGTCCGCAAGTCCTTTCGGAGTTCGGCGGTTACGCCTGTAAAATTGAAAACCATTCGTTTAACCCCGACAAAACCTACGGTTACCGCAAGCTTGCGACGAAAACGGAATTCCAGACCGCCTTGGCCGAGCTCTACCGCAGCGAGGTCATACCGGCGATCCATTCGGGACTCGGTGCGGCCGTGCTTACGCAGGTCAGCGACGTCGAGGACGAGACCAACGGACTTGTGACCTACGACCGTCAGGTTACCAAAGTCGAACCTGTGGCCATGCAGCAACTGGCCGCCGAAATATTTGCGGCGTTTGCCGAAACGACCGCCGAAGAAAAGAGGGGATCGCTGTGACGTTCTATACCGCATCCGAAACCCCGCGTCCGATCCGTTTGTCGGAGCCGACGCGCCGCTTTGCCTACGACTCGCTGCACCACCGTTACGGGCTGGATACCCGCAAGGTTCCCGCCGTCAGTCTGGATTCGGTCGAAGGCATCGAGACCATGACCGATCTTGACCGCTACGATGCCGCGATCCGTGCGATTGCCCTGCACGCGCCGATCCGTATCTGCGAGGGCGAACGCCTGAGCGGGGCGGCGACGCTGGGGCTGGCGATCGACCATGCCGTCCCTGCCACGATCGGCGGAAAGCCCGTCTGCCACAGTATCAGCCACCTGACGATCGACTTTTTTGATGTTTTGCGCATCGGCTGCGACGGGATCATCGACAACATCCACGCGTCCATGCAAACGCATACCCAACCGCGAGAGGTACGCTTTTTGGAAAGCGCACTTTCGTGCATGGAGAGCCTGAAGATCTGGCACGGGCGCTATCTGGAAGCGCTGCAGGATCGGGCTGAATACCGTGCAAACTACGAGGCGCTGTGCCGCGTGCCGTTTGCGCCGCCGCGCAGCTTTTACGAAGCCGTGCAGAGTGTTTGGTTTATCTTTGCTTTCGTGCGTCTGTGCGGCAACTGGCCGGGCATCGGCCGACTGGATGCAATGCTTGGGCCGTACCTGCAGCGCGATCTGGCTGCCGGTGCGCTCACGCGGGATGAAGCCCGCGAGATCCTCGCACACTTTCTGATCAAAGGCTGCGAATGGATCACCGGCACTTCCAACGGCAGCGGCGATGCCCAACATTATCAGAACCTTGTCCTTGCCGGTGTGGATGAAAACGGCGTTGAAGTCACCAACGACGTGACCTATCTGCTTTTGGAACTGATCGAGGAGCTTGGCATCAGCGATTTTCCGATCACGCTGCGCCTCCGCGAAGATTCGCCGCCAGAGCTCCTGACGGCTGCGGCCGAAGTCATCCGGCACGGCGGCGGTGTGGTCGCGGTCTACAACGAAGACCTCATTATTGAATCCCTTGTGAACTACGGCTATCCTCTCGCCGATGCCCGACGGTTTGCCAACGACGGCTGCTGGGAGGTACAGATCCCCGGCGAGACCTGCTTTTCCTATGCCGCATTTGACGGTTTGGAGATCCTGCAGTCGGTCACGCTCGGCGGCTATGCCGAAGGTGTCGACTACCCAACCTATGAGGCACTTTACAACGCATTTATCCGCGATCTTTCCGCGCGCGTGGGTAGAATCTGCCGCGAGTGGATCGACCGGCGGCTGGAGATCGGGGAAGACCGCAGCGTTTCGTGGAAACCGCAGGGAACGTGCACACTTGTATCTCTGTTTGAGCGCGGTTGTATCGCCAAGGCTAGGTCCTATCTGGAAGGCGGCCCGAACCACACGGTCTATTCGCCGCATATCGGCGGCTTGGCCGACATTGTCAACAGCCTGTACGCAATCCGAAAGCTGGTCTACGAAGAAAAACGCCTCTCTTTGCCTGAGCTTCTGGCGATCCTGCGCGAAGACTGGGCCGGAAACGAAGAGCTGCGCCGCCATGCTGCCGAAAAGTACCGCTACTTCAGCAACGATAACGATGCGGTCGATGCGATTGCCGTGCAGCTGCTCGCCGATTTTTCTGCCGCCTGCCGTGCTGTCGACGGATTTGGCGCGGTCAAATTTCCGGCCGGTGTCAGCACGTTCGGCCGTCAGCTGGAGTGGGCGCCGCACCGCTTTGCCACGCCGTTTGGCAAGCACAAAGCGGCCGTTCTGGCGGGGAACTGCTCTCCGACGCCGGGGACGGATAAAGAAGGCGCGACCGCCATTATCCGTTCCTATTGCAAAGCCGACCTCAGACTGCAGCAGAGCGGTGCCGCGCTGGATCTGCGTCTGATGCCGCGCGACGTCGCCGGTGAGGCGGGACTGCAGACGTTGGTCGGTCTGATCCGCGGATTTCTGGCGCTGGGTGGATTCTTCCTGCAGCCCGACGTGGCCGATGCCGCCGAACTGCGGCGCGCGCAGGCCGATCCGGAAAACTATCCGACGCTTTCTGTGCGCATTTCCGGCTGGAATGCGCGCTTTGTCACCCTGCAGAAAGAGTGGCAGGATATGATCATCGCACAAATGGAAAAAGCGTGAGAAGGAGAACCGTATGATCCGAGAAATCATCAAAGATCCGCTCTTTCTGGCCCGAAAATCTCTCCCGGCGACGGCGCTTGATCTGCCGGTCGCCCGCGATCTGCGCGATACGCTTGCGGCGCATCGTGCGGGCTGCGTTGGGATGGCGGCCAACATGATCGGCGTTTTAAAGCGAATCATCATTTTTGCCGACGGATTGAGTGCAACGGTGATGCTCAATCCGGAGATCACCAAAAAGACCGGTCCCTACGAGACCGAAGAGGGCTGCCTTTCGCTGGAGGGTGTGCGCCCGACTACGCGCTTTCAAACGATCCGCGTGCGCTATCAGGACGAATCCATGCGCACCCAAACCAAACAGTATGCCGGCTTTGCCGCACAGGTGATCCAGCACGAGATCGACCACTGCGACGGCATTCTGATCTGAACGAGGAGGAAGCATATGATCGTATATTTTTCCGGCACCGGCAACAGCCGCTACTGCGCCGAATTTTTGGCCGACCAACTCGGCGACGAGCTGCTCGACAGCCGAAACTACATCAAGCACCAAATTGCCGCCGAGCTGATCAGCGGAAAACCGTGGGTATTTGTCGCGCCGACCTATGCCTGGCAGATCCCGCAGGTCTTTGCCGACTTTATCCGCACGGGCGAATTCAAGGGCGATGACCGCGCATGGTTCTGCCTGACCTGCGGCAGCGAGATCGGCGCGGCAAGCGAGATGCTTATAAAGCTCTGCGAAGAAGTCGGTCTCCGGTATATGGGTGTCGTTCCGGTCGAAATGCCCAACAACTACCTGTTTGGAAACGTGCCCGAAAAAGCCGAGGCCGTGGAGATCATCCGCGCGGCACGGCCGGTTCTTGCCAGGGCGGCGGAGTGGATCGCGGCGGGCAAAGCGTTCCCGCAGGCGAGCCTGTCGGCCGCCGATCGGCTGAAATCGCGCCTGATCGCGCCCTTGTTTGCCAAATATGCCGCCCAACCGAAGAAATTCCGTGTCAGCGATGCGTGCGTGTCGTGCGGGAAGTGCGAAGAAGCTTGTCCGCTCGGCAATATTCGTCTGGAAAACGGCCGTCCGGTTTGGGGCGAGCGCTGTGCGCAGTGCCTTGCGTGCATCGGCGTCTGCCGCAAACAGGCGATCAACTACGGCAAATCGACTGCGGGCAAGCGGCGCTATTTCTGTGATCTGCACCATAAGGAGACCGAACGATGAAACCGTATACCGACGTTGCCGCTGCACTGATCTGGGACGGCGATCGATTTCTGATCTGCCGCCGGCCGGCGCACAAATCGAATGCGCTTCTGTGGGAATTCGTCGGTGGAAAGGCGGAACCGGGCGAAACGCTGGAGGAAACTTTGATTCGCGAGTGCCGCGAGGAGCTTGCGATCACGGTCGAACCGCGGGAACCGTTCATGCAGGTGATGCACACCTATCCCGATATCACCGTACGGCTGACGCTTTTCAATGCCGTGATCACAGAGGGCGAACCGCAGATGCTCGAACACAGCGATCTCCGCTGGATCACACCGGCCGAGATCCCGGAATATGATTTTTGCCCGGCCGATAAGGATATTTTGCGCGAAATCATGCGGCGTGCAGGTTGTTTGCCGAAGGAAGAGTATAAGATCGGAATGTCGATCGCGCCGAGGGCGTTTGACCCGGCAAAAGCTAAGGAACACGAGAGAAGGCTTGCCGAAGAATTCGGCGGAATGGATGCACTGCTTCGAACCCTAAAGGAGCTTGGGGCAACACACGTAGAACTGCGGACGGTCTCGCCCAACGCCGACGGCGAAGCGATGCTTGCCGTTGCCAAACGGATTTGGGAGGCCGGACTCAAGATCACCGTCCACGGTTCGCTTCCCGAAACGATCGGCAGGTTTGAAACCGTCTATCCCTCGCTTATGCAGATTCTCCGTGAGGCAAAGGCGCATCAGAATTTTGTCAACATTACTGTTCACGCCTACAGTTCAGAAGACGACACCGACGTCGCAAAATTTGCCACCGACACCAAGCGCATCTTGTCTCTTTGGGCAGAAGATGCCGAGCACTTGGGTTATCGGCTTGCGCTCGAGAATAACCGCAGGAAAGGCGAGTACGATCCCGGCAACAGCTGCGAGGGTGTTTTGGAGATGCTGCCGGATCGCGCCGACTTGGTCGGTTCGTGCTTCGATTTCGGCCACTATTATTACAACATGCTCTATAACGACGGCACGCCCGACAAAATGCCGCCCGAGGCATTTCTGCACCGCGCATTCCATACCCATATCCACGCCCTCTGCGAAAAGAAAACGCATTTTCCGCTCGTCAAAGGCTCGGTCATGCCGCTCGAATGCTATGTGAAAGCACTCAAAAAGGCCGGATATAAAGGCGTTTTCAATATGGAGATCAACGTCGAACGCTTTCCGGAGCTTCCGTACCGCGAGACCATTATCGCTTCACTGCAGGCTCTGCGTGCGGCAGTTGAACAGTAAAAGAAAGACACATCCAATGGTATTGTATATCGTCGGATGTGTTTTTTCTTGTACGGAAGGCGGTGTTTATGATATAATAGCAAAAAAGAAAGGTGGGATAACGATGCCGGAACTGCCGGAAGTCGAGATGGTGCGCACGGTGCTGGAGCCGCAGCTCGTCGGCGAGACGATTGCTGACGTACGCGTTTTGCGCGAAGAGATCGTTTCGGGGATCTCGGCGGAGGAATTCTGCCGGGAACTCACCGGCGAAACGGTCGCAGCGATGACGCGCCGCGGTAAGTTCCTGACGATCCGCTTTCAAAGCGGAAAGCGCGCGGTGCTGCATTTCCGTATGACGGGGATCCTGCTGCTGACACCGCCCTTGTTCGATCCGCTGCCGCATACGCATCTGATCCTGCGCCTTACGAGCGGAAAAGAACTGCAATTTTCCGATCAGCGGCGGTTTGGCCGCTGGTGGCTGGTCGGTGCCGACACGGAAGACATGGTGAGCGGGATCGACCGGCTTGGGCCGGAGCCGTTTGATGCGGCGATCACGCCGGAGTATCTCGCAGCGGCCTTTTGTGGGCGAACCAAAACGGTCAAGGAGTGCCTGATGGATCAAGCGCTGATCGCGGGCATCGGCAATATCTACAGCGACGAGATCCTCCATCGCGCCGGTGTCCGGCCGGATCGCCGCGCCGGAACGCTGTCGGTCGCAGAGATCGCACGGGTCGCATTGCTGATCGCGCCGACGATACGATTTTTCGTGGAGAAAAACGAAATCAGCCCGGCGGATTATCTGAAAGGGCAGGGCAAAGACTACCGGAACTCGCCGTACCTCGACGTCTATGGCCGCGGCGGAAAGCCTTGCAGAACGTGCGGCGGTATGCTGACGAAAAAAACGGTCGGTGGCCGCGGCAGCGTTTTCTGTGCTACTTGTCAGAAATAGGCGGATCGGATGAAAAAAATAGCGGGAAAAACTTGAGAAAATTCCGTTTGTGTGTTCCCATTTTACGCAGAATATGGTATAATAAAGATAAGACTGGGGTTCTATACGAATTTATCCCGTCTGACGAGCTTACCGACATACTCCCTGAATGTCTGAAAAAACGGAGGTTACGATAATGGCAAAACAAGAACACGGCACCGGCACGGTGAAAATTTCCGAAGACGTCATTGCCTCGGTCGCGGCAGTTGCTGCCAGCGAGATCGACGGTGTGAAATTCCTGAGCGGCAAAAAGCCTGCCGCCATCTCGAAAAAAGCCAATAAATTTGTCAAGCTGACCTTTACCGATTCGTCGGTCACGGTCGACGTGTCGATCGTTGTCAAATACGGCTACACGATCCCGGAAGTCGGTCAGGCCGTGCAGGACAACGTCCAGGAATGCATCGAATCCATGACCGGTCTGCGCGTGGATGCCGTCAACGTCCACTGCACGGGTATTGCGTTCACCAAAGACGCGATGAAAAACGACGCGAAATAAGCTGAGAGAGAACTGCCATGACCAGAAAAAGTGCCAGAGAAATTGCCCTCGGCTGTATTTTTGAATGCTTTTCCCGCCGGGAAGAGCCCAATGAGATCCTCGATCAGCGCCTGACCAAAGAGGCGATTGCCGATCTCGCCGACGAAGCGATCGTTTACCAAAACGATCTCACCGAAAAAGACGCCGCCTATATCCGCGAAGTCGTCGTGGCGGCGGTGATGAACGCCGATAAGTATTATGCCGCCGTCGACGTGCGCTCGCAGTCGTGGAGCAGATCGCGTATCGCGCGTATGACCCGTGCCATCCTTTGCCTTGCGCTGGCGGAGATCGAATATTTGAAGGACGTTCCGCCTTCTGTCGCCGTCAACGAAGCCGTTGAGCTTGCCAAACAGTACGATACCGAAAAAGCGCCGTCGTACATCAACGGCATCCTCGGCAGCTATCTGCGCGACCGGGCCGAACCGGAATCTGCCCAATGATCGGCACGTTAGGCATCGATACCAGCAACTATACGACCTCTGCCGCCGTCTATTCGCCCGAACTGGAAAAGCCGATTGCTGTCGGCCGTCTGCTTTCGGTCGCCAGCGGCGGCTGCGGTCTGCGTCAAAGCGACGCCGTGTTTGCCCATGTGAAAAACCTGCCCGAAATCGTCTCTGCGGCGATGGCGCAGTTTTCGGGCGAGCTGGTGGCGATCGGCGTTTCTGCGCGCCCGCGCGACGTCGACGGTTCGTATATGCCGTGTTTCCTGACCGGGATCGCGGCGGCGTCGTCTGTTGCGGCGGCCATGCGCCTGCCGCTCTATGAATGTTCTCATCAGGCCAACCATGTGGCTGCGGCCGCTTATGCATCGGGAAATCCCCGGCTGCTCGAGCGGCCTTTTTTGGCGTGGCATCTTTCCGGCGGCACCAGCGAGCTTCTCTACGTGCAGCCCGACGATGCCGCGATCATCCGCTGCGAACGCATCGGCGGCACGAGCGATCTGGCCGCCGGACAGGTGATCGACCGCAGCGGCGTGATGCTCGGCCTCAACTTTCCCTGCGGCAAGGCGCTGGATGCGCTGTCGCTGACGGTGGAATCTCCGCTGAAACCGGCGAAGCTTTCGGTCAAGGGGTTGGAGATGAGCCTGTCTGGACTGGAAAACAAGTCCAAAGCGCTGGTCGAAAAAGGCGAAGAACCGGCAAAGATTGCCCGTTTTGTGCTGGAAACGGTGCTTTCCAGCGTTGTCCGCGTGACCGAAGCTGCGTTTGAAATCTACGGCAAGCTACCGGTTTTGTGCGCCGGCGGCGTCATGTGCAATACGATCATCCGCCGCGAAATGGAGGCGCGTTTTGGCGCATCGTTTGCCGACGCGATCTATTCCGCCGACAACGCCTCGGGCACGGCCGTGCTCACCTATCTGCGCCATAAACGTGCGGAGGAAAGCCATGGAAACTGAAAACCGTCAGGTGATCAGCGTCACCGAACTGAATTCGTATATCAAATCGCTGCTTGACGACAATCCGCTTCTGAAGCGGATCGCCGTCAAGGGCGAGATCTCCAATTATCGCCCGAATTCCTCGGGCCATCTTTATTTTACCTTGAAGGACGAGGGCAGCGCGATCCGCTGCGTGATGTTCAAAGCTGCTGCCCAAAAGTTGAGTTTTACGCCCGAGAACGGCATGAAAGTGATTGCCGTCGGCAGTATTTCGGCATTTGTCCGCGATGGGCAATATCAACTCTACCTCTCGTCGCTCACGCCGGACGGTGTGGGCGATCTGTACGTCGCGTTTGAACAGCTCAAACAGCGCCTTGGCGCCGAAGGACTTTTTGATCCGGCGAAGAAAAAGCCGATCCCGCGCTACCCGCGTATGATCGCGCTGGTCACCTCGCCGACAGGGGCCGCCATCCGTGATATGCTGCGCATTTTGAAGAAACGCTATCCGATCGCGCGCGTGCTCGTCGTACCTGTCAAAGTGCAGGGTGTCGGCGCGGCCGAAGAGATCGCCGAAGCGATCACCTATCTGAACGGCAAACGGTATATCGACGTCATCATCGCCGGCCGCGGCGGTGGTTCGATCGAAGATCTCTGGTGCTTCAACGAAGAAGTCGTTGCTCGGGCGATCGCCGCGTCAAAGATCCCGGTGGTCTCGGCGGTCGGCCATGAGCCGGACGTTACGATTGCCGACTACGCCGCCGACCTGCGCGCAGCCACCCCCTCCAACGGCGCCGAACTGACGACGCCGGATGCCGCCGAACTGACGATGCGCTTAAACGAACGGCAGGTGCTGCTCGCACGGCAGATGACCGCCCGCATTGATGCTCTCGCCAAACGGCTGGAGGCGATCGGCGAAAAGCGCGTCTATGCCTCGCCGGTCAATTATATCGACGAAAAACGCATGGCGCTCGACTATCTGGTCAACCGCTTCCAGCACGTCGGCGAAAAAGTGCTGACGGCCGGTCAGCATCGGCTTGCCAACGCCGCTGCGCGGTTAGATGCGATGAGCCCGCTGAAGGTTTTGGGGCGCGGCTACGCGATCGCTATGCGCGAAGACGGCAGCGCCGTGCGCCGTGCCGCCGATCTTGCCGTCGGCGATTCGGTCTCCGTGCGGTTTGCCGAAGGAAAAGCCAACTGCGAAGTGACCGCAATCGAATCGTGAATTTTATCCCTGTTTTCTTGGAAAGGAAGGGTTTTTGTGAATAAAAACGTACTGGTTGCCCAATCCGGCGGCCCCTCTCCCGTTATCAATGCCAGCCTTTGCGGCGTGGTCGATGCCTGCCGCGCTTATCCCGATCGTTTCGGCACGATCTATGCCGGTTACCACGGGATCGAAGGCGTTTTGAACGAAGAATTGATCGATCTCTCCGCGCAGGATCCGCGTGAGCTTGCGCTTTTGAAGACGACGCCGTCGGCCGGCGCGGTCGGAACCTGCCGCTATAAGCTCGCCGACGAAGGCTCCGAAGATTTCCAGCGCATTCTCGACGTCTTCCGCGCCCACGAGATCGGCTATTTTTACTACATCGGCGGCAACGATTCGATGGATACTGCCGACAAAGTTGCCCGCCTCGCCCGCGAACAGGGCTATCCGTTGGTCGTGACCGGCATTCCCAAAACGATCGACAACGACGTCGGCGACAGCGAATTCAAGCTCCTCGACCATACGCCCGGCTACGGCAGCTGTGCGCGTTACTGGGCGTATCTGATGCAGAACGCCGACGAAGAAAACCGCGCGATCTATCCCTCCGAGTGTGTCTCGGTCTATCAGGCGATGGGGCGCAAGGCCGGCTTCATCACGGCGGCTGCTCGCCTCGGCGACCCGAACCGCGAAATGCCGCTTTTGATGTTCTTTGCCGAAACCAATTTCAACCTCGAGCAGCTGGCCGAACGCGTCAATCAAAAGCTCAAAGAGGCCAAACGCTGCATCGTCGTCGTCAACGAAGGCTTCGACATCGGTGATACCGCCGCCCGTCACGATGGCTTCGGCCACATCGAATACGGTGCGTCGGGGACGACGGCCATGCAGGCGGTCGTCACCTATCTGAACAATCAAAAGCTTGCCGCCCGCGGCCAGGCGACCGGTCAGATCCCGGGCGTTATGCAGCGTTCGTGCTCGCTCTTTATCTCCGAAACCGACGTCACCGAAGCCTATGAGGTTGCCAAAAGCGGTGTTGAGACCTCGATCACCGTCGGTAGCGGCTACATGGCGACGATTGTGCGCGCCGCCACGGACGTCTACCGTGCGGAATACCGTTATGCGCCGCTGGCGGTCGTCGCCGGCAGCGAACGCTTCCTGCCCAAATCGTGGATCACCGCCGACGGTACCGACGTTACCGACGATTTCGTCCGCTATGCGCGCCCACTGATCGGCGATCGTGTACCCGAGATCCCGATGGAAAACGGCCTGCAGCGCTTTGCGCGGCTGGAAAAAATCTTCGCCGAACAAAAACTCCCGGCCTATACACCGGTCAATCTGCGGAAATAAACGGAGGCGAAACGGATGGAACGTACTTTTGATTTTGAAAAAGTTATGCAGCCGATCTGGAACGATGGCGGCCTTGCGTGGTGTGAATCCGTTATGGCGGCCGAGACCGCTCCCGGCGAAACGCTGATCCCGCTCTATTACCATGCCGACGAGATCCTCTCGGTGCAAAGCGCTGATCTTCGCGTGACCTACGAAGCAGGGAAGGACTACGCTTTGGAAAACGGATGCCTCCGCATCCTGCCGGGCAGCGCGATCTCTGTCCTCACGTTAGACGAGCTGTATCCGAACGAAAAACACGACCATACCTTCGGCGGCCGCGACGGTGTTCCGTATCTGCTCTTTGGCGAAGGCACGTTTTTCCACGAACGTCAGCTGGCCGTGACTTACCGCCACAGCGATGGCTGGCGCGGCCCTGTCCCTGCCGGAAAGACCGAACTTCTGCCCAAACTGGCCCGAAAACTGGCCGAAAGAGCGCCCTTCCGCTTCCTGATCTTCGGCGATTCGATCACCGCAGGCGGCAATGCCAGCGGTTGTACCGGCATCGCGCCGTATCTGCCGCGCTTTGGCGAACTGTTCGCCGAGGATCTTGTCCGCCGCAGCGGCTGCGCGATCGACGCGGTCAACACCGCCGTCGGCGGCATGGCTGCCGACTGGGGCATGAAGACCGCCGGAGAAAACGTCGCGGTCTACCGTCCCGATCTGGTGCTGATCGGCTTCGGTATGAACGACGGCAGCGGCCATTGCACGAAAGAAGAATTTGCTAACCGCGTGCGTTCGATCATTGAAACAACGCGTGCCGCAAACCCCAATTGCGAATTTATCCTTGTGACCTCGATTCTTCCCAACGCCAAGGCTTGTCTCTACGGCACGCAGGCGGACTGCGCCGAAGGGATGCGCAGCCTGAAAGGCGAGGGGATCGCGGTTGCCGATATGATGCCGGTACACGAAGAACTGCTGACGAAAAAGCGCTACGTCGATATGACCGGCAACAACGTCAACCATCCCAACGACTATCTCCACCGTGCCTATGCGCAGATCGTCGCATCGCTGATGCCGCTGTAACGGTCGGCCCGTCGAAAAAAATGAAAACCGCATAAATAATGTGCGGATTTTTGTGAAGATGCGCCATAGAATTTAACGGATAGTTGTAGTATAATTTATCAAAGTAAATTGATAAACAGATAAAGGAATGAAGTAGTATGTTGAAACGTGGCTGCGGCACCCCGCACGGCGTCCACGACGTTTTGTTTGCGCAGAGCCGTATGCGCCGTCAGATCGGTACAAAGCTGACGGAATGTTATGAAAAACGCGGCTATGCGGAAGTGAAAACGCCGCTTTTGGAATATTATGATCTCTTCTTGCAGGGCGAAAGCGCTTCAGATACGGCCAGTATGTACAAGTTGGTCGACGGCGGTGAGGTGCTCGTCATCCGTCCCGACTCCACCGCCCCGATCGGGCGTTTGGTTTCGTCCCGCCTGCAGACCGCACCGCTGCCGCTGCGGCTCTACTACCACCAGGATGTGTTCCGTGTTTGCGGCGGCCATCGCGGCGAACGCGCCCAAACGACGCAGTGCGGCGTGGAATTGATCGGCGCTAAGGGTCTGCGCGCCGACACCGAGATCGCCGAAACGGCATTGCGCGCGCTGGCGGAAACGGGGCTGCAGGACTATAAGATCGAACTCGGCCACGCCGGGATCTTCCGCGCATTGGCTGCGGCGATCGAGTTCCGCGAAGGCGACGGCGAAAAAGTCCGTTACCTGACCGAAATCAAGAACTACGCGGCGGTCAACGATGTTCTGAAGGAATACGACGCCGAGTACCACGATGCGTGCGAGGCGCTGCGCCGTCTGCCGCGCATTTTTGGCGGCGGTGAGATCTTCGCCGAAGCCGAACAGATCATCAAAACGCCGGCCGCGGCGGAAGCGCTTGCGTATCTGAAAACCGTCTACGAGGCGCTTTGTGCGCTCGGCTGCGGCGATCGGGTCGTTCTCGATCTGGCGCTCGTCAACCATATGGAATACTATACCGGTATCGTCCTCAGCGGCTACGCCCACGGAACCGGCGAGCCGATCATTTCCGGCGGCCGTTACGATACGCTGATCGCTAACTACGGTATGGACGTCGCAGCGACCGGTTTCGTTGTCAACGTCGATGCTGTCGCCGAAGCACTGGAGAAAAGCGGTCTTTCGGCCGGACCGGCACCTGCCGCCGAGCTCGTGCACTACGAGCCGGATTTTGCCTCGTTTGCCTACGCCTATGCCGCCGAAAAACGCGCGGCCGGTTTTACCGTAGAGCTCTCCTGCGAAGAGAGCGTGGAGGCCGCACTTGCGGTCGCCAATCAGAAGGAGATCCCTGTGCTCGTCGTCTTTGACGCCTCCGGGATCCGCAGACTCGAGGGGAGGACGGCTGAATGAGAAAGATCCGCATTGCTTTAACCAAAGGCCGGCTTCTGGAAGAGTCGATCGCACTTTTTGAACGCGCCGGCATCGAATGCGAAAGCCTGCGCCATCCGGGGCGCCGTCTGATCCTGCCGATCGCTGACGGCGAGATGGAAGCCGTGCTGGCCAAGGCTGCCGACGTCATTACCTACGTCGAAAACGGTGTCTGCGACATCGGTATCGTCGGCAAGGATACGATCATGGAATGTGCCACCGGCCTTTATGAGATCATGGATCTCGGCTTTGGCCGCTGCCGCTTTGCCGTGGCGGGACCGAAAGAACGCACGCTTGCCGACGGCAAATACCGCCGTGCGGCGACGAAATATCTCACGGTCGCCGGCAACTATTTTGAACGCAAAAAGATGGACGTCGAACTGATCAAAATCGAAGGCTCGGTCGAACTGGCACCGCTCCTCGACCTCTCCGACGTCATCGTCGATATCGTTGAGACCGGCTCGACTCTGAAAGCCAACGGCCTTGAGGTCTACGAAACCGTGGCCGAGATCTCGGCGCGGCTCGTGGTCAACGTGGCATCGCTGAAGCTCAGAAAGAGCGAGATCGATGCGTTTACGCGCAAGATCGAGGCTGTTTTGAAGGCGTGAGCCGGGAATTTCAAAAGAAAGAAGAACTGTGACGATGGAACAGATCCGATTGATCGAAGAAAAACAGGTCCTGACTGTTTGGGCGGAAATGAACCGCCAAACCGAAGCGGTCGGCAAAAATATCAACGCTGCCGTCGAACCGATCCTGGCTGCCGTGCGCACCGAGGGCGATGCCGCCGTTCGCCGCTATACCAAGCAGTTTGACGGAATCGAGCTCGATTCGTTCGAACTGGCGAAAAGCGAACTGGATGCAGCGCTTGCCGCCGCTCCGGCCGAACTGACGAATGCTTTGGAGCGCGCCGCTGCGCGTATCCGCGCGTTCCATGCCAAACAGCTGCAGAACAGCTGGATGACGGAGTCGGCCGATGGCACGGTGCTTGGACAGCGCGTGCTGCCGCTGGAACGCGTCGGCGTCTACGTGCCGGGCGGAAGCGCGGCGTATCCGTCGTCGGTGCTGATGAATATTATTCCGGCCAAGCTCGCCGGTGTTGACGAGGTCATCGTCATCACGCCGCCGTTCAAGAGTGAACGGGGGAGACTGGCCGTTTTGTCGGCGGCGAAGATCGCCGGCGCCGACCGTGTGTTCACCGTCGGCGGTGCGCAGGCCATTGCCGCCGTTGCCTACGGTACCGAATCGATCCCCAAGGTCGACAAGATCACCGGCCCGGGCAATGCATTCGTTGCGGCGGCCAAGAGCATGGTCTACGGAAAGGTCGATATCGATATGGTTGCCGGTCCCAGCGAGATCCTGATCATCGCCGACGACACGGCCGATGCCGAGTACCTCGCAGCCGATATGCTTTCGCAGGCCGAGCACGATGCGCTTGCCAGCAGCGTGCTGCTGACGACCTCGCAGCGCGTGGCCGAAGAGACCGCCGCCGCGCTTAAGCGCCAGACCGCCGAACGCAGCCGCCGCGAGATCATCGAAAAATCGCTCGCAAGTAACGGCCTGATCGTCGTTTGTGAGAGCCTTGCATCGGCCGCCGAAATTGCCAACACGATCGCGCCGGAACACCTCGAGATCGTGACCGAAAATCCGATGGCCATGCTGCCGAAGATCCGCAACGCCGGTTCGATCTTCCTCGGAGCTTATTCGCCCGAACCGCTCGGCGACTATATGGCCGGCCCCAATCACGTTCTGCCCACGAGCGGCACAGCGCGCTTTATGTCGCCGCTCGGTGTCGACAGCTTTATCAAAAAGAGCAGCTTTATCATGGCCACTCCCGAACTCTTGGAATCCCTGACCGACGATATCGTGGTCCTTGCCGAAAACGAAGGGCTCGATGCCCACGCCCAGGCGATCCGCGTTCGCCGCGAGCATCCGCTCCGATAGTCCGCTAACGAAAGGAACGACCACCGATGTCTTTATCTTTGATCCCCGAAAAAGTGCAGACGCTCAAGCCCTACGGCTTTGAAGATACGAGCGGATGCACGATCAAAGCCGATGCCAACGAGAGCTTTGTTTCGCTCCCCGACGATCTGCGCGCCAAACTCGCCAAAATCGCCCAAAACGCGCTCTTCAACCGCTATCCCGATCCGCTTTCGACCGATGCCTGCGCTGCCTACGGTGCTTACGTCGGTGTCGACAGCCGCTATATCACCGCCGGCAACGGTTCGGATGAGCTTCTGATGATTATCATCAACTCTCTTCTCTCGCGCGGCGATAAGCTGCTGGTCGCCGAACCGGACTTCTCCATGTATCGCTTCTACGCAAACCTCGCCGAGGTCGAAGCGGTCAATATCGGCAAAGACGCCGATTATTGCCTGAGCGCCGATGCGCTCAAAAAGGCCGCAAAGGAATACGGCGCGAAGGCGATCATGTTCTCCAATCCCTGTTCTCCGACGGGCCAGGCCCTTTCGCGCGAAGAAGTGCTCGATTGCGTCGATTCCTGTCCGGACGTTTTGTGGATCGTTGACGAAGCCTATATGGATTTCTGGGACGAACCGACCCACAAGGATGCGCTTACACGCGGCAACATGATCGTACTGCGCACCTGCTCGAAGGCGGTCGGTCTGGCTGCGCTCCGCCTTGGATTTGCCATCTGCGGCGATACGCTGACCGAGGCGCTCAGAAAAGCGAAATCTCCGGCAAACGTCAACGCTCTGACCAATGCGATGGCTGCCGCGGTGCTTTCCGACCGCTCGTATCTGCGCAGTGCCTGCATGCGCATCCGCCAGGCGACGGCGCGGCTTTACGCCGGGCTGAAGGCTGCCGAAGAGACCTACGGCGTGATCCGGGCGTTGCCGACGAAAGCGAATTTCGTGTTCGTCGAAACGGCCGACGCGGCTGCCGCGCAGGAATACCTGAAACAGCGGGCGATTCTGGTTCGCCGCCTCGGTACGCGCCTGCGCATCACCGCCTGCGGTGAGACCGACAACGAAGCGATCATCTCCGCGATCGAATCATACTGCGCCGAACAGGCGCGAAAGGAGCAGTGACCATGCGCACAGCTGCCGAAAAAAGAACCTCCAAAGAAACCGACATCTTAGTCGAGATCAATCTCGATGGCAGTGGGATCGCCGAGATCGATACCGGCATCGGCTTTTTTGACCATATGCTCACGGCGCTCGCCTGCCACGCAAACTTTGATCTCAAGGTCAAGGCGGTCGGCGATCTGCACGTCGACTTCCACCACACCGTCGAAGATACGGGTATCCTGATCGGCAAAGCGTTGCTTTCCGCTTTGGGTGATAAGAAAATCGTGCGCTACGGCACGGCTGCCGTGCCGATGGACGAGGCACTTGCCGAAACGATCCTCGATATCTCCGGCCGTGCGTATCTGCGCTTTGACGACGGTGGCCTCTCGCAGAAGATCATGCCGGGCTTCGACTCGGCGTTGCCGGTGGAATTTTTGCGCGCGGTCGCGATGAACGCCGGTATCACGCTGCACGCGTCGATCCGCTACGGCGACAACGCCCACCACATGGCCGAAGCGCTCTTTAAGTCGCTGGGCCGTGCGCTGCGCATTGCGGTCGCACCGACGGAACGCGTTGTTTCAACAAAGGGGATCCTCGACTGATGACCGGAATTATCGACTATGGTGCGGGCAATCTGCACAGCGTCCGCAACGCTCTTTCCTTTCTCGGTGCCGATCTGAAGCTCTGCACCTCTGCGGCCGATCTGGCGGAATGCGACCGTCTGATCCTGCCCGGTGTCGGTGCGTTCGGGCCGGCCATGGCGCAGCTTGCGCGCTGCGGCCTCGTGGAAGCGCTTCGCGCGTTTGCCGCATCCGGCAAACCGTTTTTGGGAATCTGCCTGGGAATGCAGATGCTCTTTGACGAGAGCATGGAATTTGGGATTCACGCCGGTCTCGGTCTGATCCCGGGCAGGGTGATCCCGATCGATGCCGAAACGCTTCCGGTCCCGCATATGGGCTGGAACGCGCTGGACGTGCGGTTTGCCACGCCCTGTCTCTTGGCGGAAGATGCCGGCCGATACGTCTATTTCGTCCATTCGTTCCGTGCCGACTGCGCCGACGACTTTATCGCCGCCGACTCTTCTTACGGCGAACAGATCCCGGCGCTGGTGGCGCGCGGCAACGTGCTTGGCGCGCAGTTCCACCCGGAAAAAAGCGGCACCTTCGGGCTGTCGATCCTGAAGCGCTTTCTTGCAATGCAGCCTTGACGATGTGGCAGCCTGTGTGTAACGGGCTGCCGCGTTTTTTTACCGATAAAATCAGACAAAATCCCGGCAGTTTACCAAATATACTTTTTTTTTCACATCGCTTATGGTATAATATAGGATAGAAACCATTTGGTTCAAAGGAGAAACGTATGCTTGCAAAACGAATCATTCCGTGCCTCGACGTCAAGGACGGGCGCGTCGTCAAGGGGCTCAATTTCGTGGACCTGCGCGACGTCGGCGATCCGGTTGAGGCCGCGAAGTTTTATAACGAGTCCGGTGCGGACGAACTCGTATTCCTCGATATCACCGCAACGCACGAACAGCGCAAGACCGTTATCGACGTCGTCGAGCGCACGGCGCGCGAGGTTTTTATCCCTCTGACGGTTGGCGGCGGTATCTCTTCGGTCGAAACGATGCACGATCTGCTGCGCGCCGGTGCGGATAAGATCTCGATCAACTCCGCCGCGATCCGCGATCCCGAGCTCGTCGCCCGCGCAGCCGACCGTTTTGGCAGCCAGTGCGTGGTGGTCGCCATCGATACCAAAACGATGCCCGACGGCGCGCGTCACGTCGTGATCAACGGCGGCCGCATCGATACCGGAGTCGATGCGATCGAATGGGCGAAAAAGGTCGAAAAGCTCGGCGCAGGTGAACTGCTCGTCACCTCAATGGACACCGACGGAACCAAAAAAGGCTACGACCTGACGACGCTCGATGATATCTGTAAAGCCGTCAACATCCCCGTTATCGCCTCCGGCGGTGCGGGCACGATGGAGCATTTTGCCGAAGCTTTTGAAAAAACCAACGTCTCGGCGGCACTTGCCGCATCGCTGTTCCACTTCCGCGAAATCGATATCCTCGAACTCAAACGCTACCTTGCCGACCGCGGCATTCCGGTGCGTCTGGCGAAATAGGGAGGGGATACCGTGCAGACGATCGACTACGATCAGATCTTTTCCGGCCGCGAACTCGTCCCGGCAATCGTGCAGGACGATGCGACGGGGGAAGTTCTGATGCTTGCGTACATGAACCGCGAATCGCTCCGCCTGACCATCGAAACCGGCACGACCTGGTTCTTCAGCCGTTCGCGCCAAAAGCTCTGGAACAAAGGTGAGACCAGCGGGAACAAGCAGACGGTGCGTTCGATTTGGCTCGACTGCGATGCCGATACCATCCTTATCAAAGCGACACCGGCCGGTCCGGCCTGCCACACCGGCAACCGCACCTGCTTTTTCACCCAATTACAATAAACTGGAATTTACCCGCAAAGGAGAACAAAACCATGTCCGACGTGCTCAAAGATCTTGCGGCGGTGATCGAACAGCGCCGTGCCGAACCGCAGGAAGGCTCCTACACCTGCTATCTGTTTGAAAAAGGACTCGATAAGATCCTCAAAAAAGTCGCGGAAGAATGCGGCGAAACGATCATTGCCGCCAAAAACGCCGATAAAGGCGAGATCTGCTACGAAGTCTGCGACCTGATCTACCATCTGCTCGTTATGATGAACGAGACCGGCGTACCGCTCGACGACGTTTTCGCCGAGCTTGCCGCCCGCAGCGCCAAAATCGGAAATCTGAAACAAATGAAAAACACCGACCGCAATACCTGATCGGTGAAAAAAGGAGACGTTTTTATGAGATTGGAAGAATATGTGCCTTTCAGTGAACTGGTCGTCCCCGAAACCGAAGTTACCAAATCGCGCCTGCCGGTCATCGACGCCCACTCCCACTGGGGAAAGCTCCTCTTAGGCGATAACTATAACGCCGCCTACGATACGACGGCGGTCGTCAACGCGCTCAAGTCGGTCGGCCTCGAAGGCATCGTCAACGTCGACGGTTTCTGGGGCGAAGAACTCGACAAAATGCTCGCCAAGACCGAAGAATCCGCAGGTTTCATCAAAACCTTCTCCAGCGTCGACGTGACGCGTGCCGGCGAACGTGATTTCGAATCGCTCGTTTACCGCACGATCCGCGATGCCAAAGCCAAAGGGGTGGCCGGCCTGAAATTCTGGAAGGTCATCGGCCTTCTGTACCGCTATCCGAACGGCGAATTTATCCGCCCCGATGACGAGCAGTTGCGCTGCATCTGGCAGTGCGCGGCGGAATTTGATCTGCCGGTGCTCTTCCACATCGCCGACCCGGTTGCCTTCTTCAAACCGATCGACGAAGTGAACGAACGCTACGAAGAACTGCACGAGCATCCCGACTGGGCGTTCAACGCGCCGGAACTCTATAAGTTCCAGGAACTGATGGAAATGCAGTACAAAATGGTCGCCGAAAACCCGCAGACTAAGTTCATTCTCGCACACGTTGCTGGCTATTCCGAGAACCTCGGCGCCGTCGGCAAGTGGCTGGACGAGCTGCCGAATATGTACGTCGACATCGCCGAACGTATTTCCGAACTCGGCCGCCAGCCGTACTCGTCGCGCGCGTTTTTCGAAAAATACGCCGACCGCGTCATCTTCGGCACGGACATGACGCCGACGACCGACATGACCCGTCACAAGATCTACTTCCGCTTCCTCGAGACCCGTGACGAATACTTCCAGTACGACTGGACGCCCAACGGCCGTCAGGGCAGATGGCGTATCTACGGTATCGACCTGCCGGACGAAGTTCTGGAGAAGCTCTACACGAAAAATATCCGCAAACTGATCGGAGAATAAAAAATTATAATAGATTGTGAGGACGAATTCCAATGAGCAAGACTTATGACGAAATGAAAAGCCAGTATGGCGCCCTGCGTGAAACCGCCTTGTATATCCGCAACCGCATCAACGTTCTGAACCGCTTCCTCGAAGAAAAACCGGTCAAAACCGTCGCGTTCCTCGGCTGCGGCTCCAGCTTCTCCGTTTCCAAATCTCTGGAAGCGATCTACCGCAACCTCTCCGGCAACTCCGCGATGAGCCTTGCCGCCGGCGATCTGATGCTCCACACCGAAAACTACCGCATCGCGCTGGAAGATTCCGTCATCGTCGCCGTTACCCGTTCGGGCAGCACGAGCGAAGTTCTGCGTGCGCTGGAAGCAATCAAAGCGATCGCCTCCGTCCGCGTGATCGCTCTGACCTGTGTTGAAGGCGCTCCGATCACCGAACTCTCCGACGTTACCTTCAATATGCCGTGGGCGTTTGACGAAAGCGTCTGCCAGACGAGAACCGTCTCGAACCTCTACCTCGCCGGTGCGATCCTTGCCGCCGGTATCGCCAAGAACTTCGAAGCGATCGACGCGGTCGAAGCGACCGTCAACGAACTCGAAGCCTATGCCGAACGCATCGAACCGATGTTCTTGCAGCTCGCGAAGGAAAAATGGGACCATGCGGTCGTTCTCGCCGACGGTGAGATCGGCGGCATCGCCGAAGAAGGCGCGCTTGCCTTCAAGGAAATCTGCCAGCTCAACTCCAACTACTACGGTTTGCTCGACAGCCGTCACGGTCCGATGGTCATGGTCGGCAAGACCACGCTCGTCATCGCCAGTCTCGGCGCTGCCGGCGAGCAGGAATGCCGCCTTGTTGCCGACGTGACGAAGAAATACGCCACGGTCCTCACGGTTTCCGACGAAGCCAAGGAGCTGCCGAAGACCTACGCCAACATCGCCTTCGGCCGTCCGCTCGACGTGATCGGCCGCGGCCTTGCCCTGATCGTTGTCTGCCAGCTTGCTGCCTACTACAAATCGCTCGTCCGCGGCGTCAACCCCGATGCCCCGACCGGTCTGGATGCCTGGATCAAGCTGTAACAGAAAAAACGGAGGATTTTGTATGAAACCCTTTGATATTTTAGCCATCGGCGAACTCAACGTCGACCTGATCTTAACCGGTATGAGCTCTCTGCCGATTCCGGGCCGCGAACTGATCGCCGAAACTTGTACCCTGACGATGGGCAGCTCGACGGCTATCTGCGCTGCGGGTATGGCCGGTCTCGGTCTGAAAACCGCCTTTACCGGTAAGGTCGGCAAAGATGGCTACGGCGAACTTGCTTCCTCGACCCTTGCGGGCTACGGCATCGATCTTTCTCACCTGATCGTCGATCCGTCGATCCAGACGGGCATTACGGTTTCGCTTTCCGCCAAGGATAACAGCGACCGTGCGATGGTGACCTATCTGGGTGCGATCAGCGCGATGCGCGCTGAAGACGTCAGCGACGAGCTGCTGGCGAAAACGCGCCATATCCACGTCGGCTCTTTCTTCCTGCAGAGCGATCTGCGTCCGGGTCTGGCCAAGCTCTTTGAACGTGCGCACGAGCTCGGCGTCACGACGTCGCTCGACGCCGGCTGGGACGATACGAACGTTTGGGACTACGGTCTGATGGACGTTCTGAAGCACACCGACGTGTTCCTGCCCAATGAAGTCGAATCCGCGGCCATCACCAAGAACGAAAACGTCCGCGAAGCCGCGCTGGAACTCTCCAAAATCTGCCGCATCTGCGTGGTCAAATGCGGCGGCAAGGGTGCCGTTTGCGCCTCGAACGGCCAGGTCTATGAAGCTGCGACCTACAAAGCCCCTGTGCGCGATACGACCGGTGCCGGTGACTCGTTCAACGCGGGCTTCCTCTATGCGTTCCTTGCGGGCTACTCGCTGGAAAAATCGCTTTGCTACGGCAACGCCTGCGGCTCGCTGAGTGTGGCGCGCTTTGGCGGCGCTTCTTCGTGCCCCAACCTCGCCGAAGCTGAGCAGGTCATTGCGACCGGCGTAGTCGAAGGCTAAAACCGAACCGATAATTCGCTGAGCGCGGCCGGAGCTGCCAAGATCCGGCCGTGCTCGTGTAATTTTGCCGCGAGAACTGCGCTCTCGATCGGTTCGGCGAATTCGCAGAGCTGATCGGGTACGACGGAAAACGGCGGCGAGAGCAGCAGATAGAGCGCACCGCCGTAGTCGTAGAGCGCCGAGCGGTCGGGAGTTGCGATATGGTGCAGCGATCGGACGGCGTCGATTAGGTCACTTGCACTGCGGAATCGAAACACGGCGTGTTCTGCAGCGGATTGGGCGGTGATGAACAGCATGCTTTGTCCGCCGCGCTCGAAGGATTCTACCGTCAGCTGCCCATCCGGCAAAAAAACATCTGCCTCGGCGAGCAGCGTATGTACAGCTTCGCTGTGCCCGTATTGGCGGCAGAGATCGGCAAAAAAGGCTTGCTCTCTTCGGCTCAAAAACAGAACGACACTTCGCGCACCAATCGTGAGCTTGCGCATGGGTCACATCCTCTCAAACTTCATTTTGTCTGCTTATTGATATGAAAACGGACAAGATGATTATACAACACTTTTCAAAAATACGGAATACCTGAAATTTTGGAAATTCTCTGCCCGAAATTTCCAATCCCCGAAAGAAAGGGAATCAACTATGCTGTTGTCCAATTCCATGCGCCGACTGCGGTCGATTGCAGCGGTTGCTCTTTGTCTGGTGATCCTCTGCCTGTGCGCTTGCTCGGCGGAGGTCGCCGGAGAAGCCGGATGCCTCTTTTTGAACGGCGAAAACGTCGCGGTCGATTGGGTACTCAAGATCAACGGGAAAGAAGTCAGCGCCGATACCTACCGCTACCAGTTCCTGACGATGCGCGATGAAAATGACGAAGGCGACGAGAACTTTTGGACCGACGAAAACGCCGCGACTTTGAAAGAACAGGTCACCGAGTTTGTTGCTCTGCTCGTCACCGTCGAAGAACTCGCCGCCGACTACGGCATTGTGCGTGGGGCCGAATCTGCCGCCTATGCCGAACAGGAATTTTTGGCGACGCAGGCGGGCTTTGCCAGCGAAGAGGAGTTCCACGACGCCATGGCCGGGCTCTATATGAACGAAACCTCGTATAAATACCAGCTGGAATCCGACTATCTGCAAATGCAGCTGTATTCGACGCTCTTCGGCGAAGGCGGCCGCTATGCGCTCAGCAACGAGGAATTTGTCGAGCTGGTCCGCAGCGACTATGTGCGCGTGCGCTATCTCGCGATCAACTACGATGCATCGAACTACGCTGAAAAACGTGCTCACGCCGAAAATCTGGCACAGATGGCCACGGACGAGAACTTTGTCGAGCTTGTCAACCAGTACAGCGAAGAAAAGGGCATGGTCAGCAATCCCGACGGTCTCTATCTCCGAGCGGGTATGACGACGGATGCGGCTTTTGAATCGGCCAGTTTTGCGCTGGAAGAAAACGAGATCAGCGGTCTTGTTGAGACCGACCACGCGTTCTACGTGATCAAGCGCCTTGCGCCGGAAACGGAGTACATCGAGCAGAATATCGAAGACATGATCAGTGACTACTACGGCAGTATCTTCTCGCAGCTCCTGCTGGATGCCGCTGAAGGCTATACGGTCGAATACGCCGAGATCTTCGACGAGATCAGCGTTTCGACGATGGGTTGATCGATCCGTGCATTAAAAAAGACCGTTCTGACGGGTTGTCCGTCAGAACGGTCTTTTTGCTTGCTCAATTTGCGGCAGGGAGAATATCGATGATCACGTATTCTGCCGGGGCGGAGGTTTTGATGGGGTATTTCCAGCCGGCGATCCCGGCAGTGACGAATCCGGCGAATCCGTCGGTCTCGACCAAGCCGTAATCATTGTCGTTGATCCCGAAGATCGCCAGCAGCCAGTTGACCGGCCAAAACTGCCCGGCGTGGGTATGGCCGGAGAGCAGCAGATCGGTGCCGGCGCGGATGTTTTCTTCGTAGTTCTGCGGCTGATGGTCGAGCACGAGCCAATAGTCGCTCGGGTCCGCGTCGGTAAACAGATTCTCCACGGACGAGCGCGGCGCGTTTCGCTCCATCGAAAGATCCTCGCGCCCGGCGATCACCAGATCGTCGGCGGCGGCAACGGTGCTGTCGCAAAGGATCGTGATCCCGTTTTGCTCGATCGCATCTACGAGCTCGTCGGTGGTGTATTTCGAATGCTGCGAGTAGCGCTGGCGGTCGTGATTCCCGTAGGAAAAGTACGTCCCAAGCGTGGTCTCGACCGAGCCAAACGCCTTGTAGACCGCCTGCATCTGCGCTTTGGTCGTGCTTTCGTCGGTGATGTCGCCGACCAGACAAAGTACGTCAACGCCTTGCGCGCTGATCTCGTCGCAGACCGCCTGCAGCTCGGCTTCGTCGATGGAAACGCCGAAGTGCAGATCGGCAATCAATGCCACACGGTAACCCTCACTGCGGATCGCCTTGTCTGTTTCGACTGTAACGGCCGTCTGCGAAACGTTTTGCATGTTCCAATATCCAATCCCCATCAGCGCGGAAGTGACCAGAACGGGGGCGAGAAAGGCCTTGTGCAGCATTCCGAGGGCTTTGGGCAGGCCTTCCTTGCAGAGTCGGTGCAGAAGCAGAAAGATGAGGTCGGTGAGCATCGAGAAAAAGAGGAAATGGAGCAGGATGACACCGGACATCGAAAAGAGGTTGAGCGAACAAAGCATAATGAAAACGGCGAGGACGATCAGCAGAGCCGTGCGCGGCTTCGTATCCGTGCGCAGGCGCAGATTGCCGGCTGTGCGGCGCAGTACGCGGAAAACGTAGTACCCCATACCAACTGCCGCGGCCAAAAGAAAGACCAGTAAAACGGCCATACCGCCGGAAAATCGCATACGCATCCCTCCCAAAAATCTCTCCCATATTCTACAGAAGAGCCACAGTCAAATCAAGCAGAATTTTGTAAACAAACGGCGGTCAATGATTTTCGCAGTCGCTATTTTCCGAAGCGTTCTCTTTCGGCAACAGCATCAAACCGAGGAAACAAGCAAACGGAATGCAGGAATAGAGCAGCCATGCCGCCAGTTCCCACGAGGAACGATCCCAAAACCGAATGAGCCCCGGGAAGTCTGAAAAGATGCCGGGGAAATGCACGTCAAGGGGAGAAACGGTGTAGGGGACGAGAAGGTGTGGGTATATAAGAATGAAAAGCAAAAATGCTAACGCTTCCAGAACAGGCAGCTTTCGGCGAGGGTTGGGCGAAGAGATTTCCTTTGCCAAAAGCATCGCAAAAAGTCCTGCTAAAAGCTCAAGGACAAAACCGACTAAAATCCAATAGTCATCACCTCGAGCGGAAACTCTTGCCAAGGCAAAGAAACAACCGTAAATTGCTTCTCCGAAATAGGCCGCCCCTGTCAACGCCAGTGCGCCGGAAAACAGCGCAGTTGGCCGACGGCCGAAGCAGGCGAGAAAATAAACCGTCAGCATGACCCCAGCGAGGATGTGCAGCAAAAACCAGTGGCGCGAGAAGTAGAAAACGCTCTCGAGAAACTGCAGGGAAGGAATCAGATTGCAGATGTAAAAGACTGTTGCGGCCATTGCACAGGCTGCCGCCACAACGCGCAAAGCCGTTTGCCATCGACCCTGTTTGCGATGCAGCAAAACCTCGTGGCGTCCGTGGGCGGCATACGCCCAATATCCGCTGAATCCTATACCGATCAGGATTGCAGACGGCAGATAAAGGAAGATCCGGCTGATCGCGGAATATGTTTTTGTTGTGGATTCAGCGGCAAATCCGGGAACAAACAGAATGAAACAAAGCGAAAGCAGTCCGATTCCGCCAAGCGATAAACGGGTCAGTCCTTTTCTCATTGTGAAACCTCCCTTTTTATGTCGGTATAACCGGAACCTCCGCGCACTGATCCGGCTCTTTGTTTTGCACGCGCAGCGGGAGAAATACTGTCGAGATCAGCATGGCCACAAACAGTCCGGTCATCGGCAGGATGACAAGGAAGAATTCTCCGATCGGCAAAAGTTTGCAAACAGGGTGGCCAAGCCCATTGGTTATGGAATAGAGGACGGCAAAAAAGAAAAGATTGGCCAAAAATGAAAGCGAACCGGCGATACGGAATTTTTTTGTGCTGCGGCGAGCAGGGCGGGTGAGAATGGCGAGATAGGCGAGCAGGGAAGTTGCGGCGAGCCCGATAAATAAGAACGGGAGAAATGACAAAGCTTCATCCGCTCCGAAGGTAAGCCCGAAAATGACAGACACCGAGATCAGTAACGGGAAGAATAGCTGTCCTGCGGCGGCAAGCCAAAAGGCTGCCGGAAGAAGTTGAGAGGGCTTACGGCTGTAGAAGAACAGCAGATAGATCGTCAGACACAAGGCGCTGAGCCCCCAAAATGGAAATATCAGAAGACCATATGGATCGGTATCCAACTTGAACCATTGCAGCGGCGGGATCAGGTTGACCAGATAAAATACCGAACTGTACGCTGCCAATGCGGCTGCGAGATAGCGTAAAACCGTGTGCAGTCGGCTGCCATCGGCATGCAGGACTGTGTCAACCGAAGTCCCGAATTCGTAAGCGCGCAGCCCTGATATGATCAAAACGATACCAACGATTCCGGGAGCGCCATTGAGAAGCAACATGACCAAATTGACCGGATCAAACATGTCTTTGAGGCGATGAATATCGAGAAAGTCGCCTTCCGAGATGAAAACTGCGGCCAAACCGAGACCGAGCAAACCGAGCAATATGCGGATCAAACCTTTTCTCATCGTAAACCTCCTTTACGTGCGGTGGGAAGAAGCTTAATTCTTCCCTTCCTGATTGTACAGCGGTAGCTGGTTCAGCACCAAACAAGCAATGACGGGCAAAAGCATTTGCGGCAGATATTCTTGCAGAAAAGCGATCCACAAAGCGGATGCCGGCGGATTATTGTAAAGGGAATAGTACGAAACGTATTGCATAAGAAATGCTGTACACAGCAAAACCGCACAACTTAAACTGCAACTGCGAATTGTTTTGCGCACGGGTGTTTCGGCATACAAGGCTTTGGCAATCTGTAAGTATCCAACTCCGGCAAAGACGAACAACGGATATGGCAGCAAAAGGAAAATTTCGGCCACGATATTGGTATTCCCACGCAACGCCGACCAAAGAATCAGCAATAGCTGCAGTACGTTTTCCGAAAAATAAACATAGCCGAATAGTGCGATCGCCGCGACCAATAAACCGTGAGACCGTCTTTTGATGAGCAGGATAGAGTAGGCTGTAATCAAACCGATGCCGATCGCCAACGCTAGGTGATTTAAATTGGGAATGATTTCAAGCTCTATTCGGGTCGGGGAGTGGCGCTCTATCGAAGACTCTGAACATGTAAGAATACCGTAAAACGCCATACAGAGCAGCGACGGGAGAAGGATGCCGACGGCAAACGTCAATTCCTTTCGGGAAAGCTTGATATGCGGTAAAATGTCAAACCGTTCGCCTTGGCAGAAAGCACGAATCCCGGAAATCAGTATGGCGAGCCAAACAATCGCAGGGTGGCACATGATGATCCAGGCGGTGACGATTTCTCCGATGCTTTTGTTTCGGGTATTCAGATTCAAAAGAATCAGCAGCCAAAGAACCGTAAAAATTCCGCCGACAACCATCCGAATGATTCCTTTTCTCATCGTAAAACCTCCTTGTGCAAAATTGGCGGAAAACCAAATATCGCCTCCTCTGAATTTATTATAACATAAGGATATCGGTGTGTAAATACGGAAATATGGACAAACCGCAAGGAATCGCAATAAAATATGCAGTTTGGAAGACGGCTTGACAAATTCCTTGTCGGCGGATACAATAACAGTAGCGATGAAGCATACAACGCCAAAGGCGAAATGAGGGTTTTTATGACCGCGATCTATCTCTGCGAGCATGTCCAGAACGTCCGCAATGTTTACCAAACCGAAGATCCCGTGTTCCGCAAGGCCGATCTGCTGGCCGATCCGGCTGCGTTTGCCGAAACGGAGTACGTTTTTTCTACGTGGGGAATGCCCCCTTTGAACGAGGCGGAGATCCGCCATCTGCTGCCGCGGCTGAAAGCCGTTTTCTACGCTGCCGGATCGGTGCAGGCGTTTGCCCGCCCGTTTCTCGCGTCCGGTGTCAAGGTCTTTTCCGCGTGGGCGGCCAATGCCGTGCCGGTCGCGGAATACACGGTGGCGCAGATCATTCTCGCCAACAAAGGCTTTTTCCGCTCGATGCGCTATACCGATCGCAAGCGCGCCGAGGCCGATTCTGCGGCCTATCCCGGTAACTATGATGCGAAGGTCGGCATCATCGGTGCCGGCATGATCGGCAAACTGGTGATCCGGAAGCTGAAGGACTACGCACTTGAGGTGCTCGTGTTCGATCCGTTCCTGCCCGACGAAACGGCAGCGGAGCTCGGCGTAAAGAAGGTTGATCTGCAAACGATCTTTGCCGAGTGCGACGTGGTTTCCAATCACCTCGCCAACAATGCCGAGACGCAAGGAATGCTCAACGGCGCGCTTTTTGCATCGATGCGCCCCAACGCCACCTTTTTGAATACCGGCCGTGGCGCACAGGTGGTCGAGGCCGATCTGATCCGCTCGCTCCAATCCCGCCCCGACCTGACCGCGATCCTCGACGTCACCGATCCCGAACCGCCCTTGCCCGGAAGTCCGCTCTACTCGCTTACTAACTGCATCCTGACCCCGCATATCGCCGGCAGCAGCGGCAGGGAAGTGCGGCGCATGGGTGAGTTCATGCGCGAGGAATATGAAAATCTGACGCAAAATAGACCCTGCCGCTACGAAGTGACGGCAGAAATGCTCAAAACGATGGCATAGAAAACGGCGGCCAAAGCGAATGCTTTGGCCGCCGAGCTGTATATAGTGGCTTACGCGAGAGAGAGAAGCAAATCACTCCAACGCGCGGTTTCCCGGAGTGGTGCGTAAACCGCGCGTTCTGCTGAAGTGATTGCCCCAACCATATCGTCTTTCGCAGATGCTTGTGTCAAATCGACATCGAATTCTGCCGAAACGAGATAGGCCGGTATATCATGGTTTGCGGCGTAATGATCAAATGCGACCGCGTGGTCCCGTGCTGTTTCTAAGGCACACCATGCATCGTCAAATGCGTTTTGCGATGCATATGCCCAAGCTAACAACTCATAACAGGCGGATAACTCGGCCCCAAACCGGGAGTCAGTAGCAGCCTCGGATAGAATCTTGATTGCCCACGTACATTTAGAAATGACTGCATCGCTGTCTTGGGTACGGTACAATACCGTTGCGTACCACGAAAACAACTGTGAGAACTCATAGATTGTGCGATCCAACAGGAGTTTCAGGTTGTCCTTGGCCGATACGTCGCTTTGGGCAATAATTGCTGCTTGTGTGAGCTGTGGGAAAAGCCCTGGGATATTGCTGCCGATTTGGGAACAGCATGTTTTAGCGTGTTCATAATCGCCCCGGAGACAATAAAGATTAGCCAGATAGTTCATTGCCCACGATTTTCGAGCAACAACGGGGTCGTTTTCGGCAACCGCAGAAAAGAGCGTAAATGCTTCGCTTTCTAAAAGCTCTCTTTCGTTTTTGCCTTTGCCTCGGGTGGCGAGCAGCTTGTGACGCGCGAGTTCGAACATTAAATGGGTGTTAGCAGGATATCGTTTGGATGCATGTGCAAGAAGTTCCAGCGCTTTCTCGGCATTGCCTGCATGGTAATATGTGTTTGCTTCGGCTACTATGTCAGCTGCAGTTTTCTTGATTTGGGTGTTATAGCCGAGGAGATAGACGACGGAACAGTCAAATATTTCGGCTAATTTTGGCAGTAGGGTAATATCCGGGTAAGCGTTACATGTTTCCCATTTGGAGACTGCGGCAATAGAGACGCCGAGCATATCAGCCAAACGCTCTTGAGTATATCCGCGTTCGCGGCGCAAGGAAAATATGGTCTCATGAATGTTCATATGCGTTCCTCCTGATATTTTTTTGTAAGCTTACAGTTATATTATACACAGGAGTGGCATCAAACACAATGGAATGATTTTCGAATTGGTTGTAAGAATTTTTAACTGATAGTTGAATATCTATCGAACCAAAGCTTATCCCCCGCGCATTCCACAAAATGCGCGGGGGATAAGGATGAAGGTCTCTTGCTTGGTTCTTAAACTTTCAGCAGTACGATCGAAGCAACGCCGATGACCAAACCTATGGTTTGCAGAAGCTTCAGCTTTTCCTTGAAGCACAAAATTCCGATGCCCCAGACGGCGATCATCTGGGCGATGGAAACGATCGGGAACAGTACGGATGCGTTTTCCGTCGCAGACAGGTACAGCACGATATAGGTTGAGCTGCAGTTGGCAACGCCGGCCAGCAGCCCCAGAAAACTCGGCCGAAACGCTTCTTTTTGTTCTCTTTTGGCGTAAATGATTGCCACCAGAATGAGCGAGATGCAGAGCATCGCCCAAAACATAAACTCTGTTCTGTAGAGCGCAGGGAATTTGATTTGGTGCAGCTTTTGTACGACCGAGCAGACACCGTTTGTAAGCAAGGTGGCCAGCGAATAAAACAGCCATTTTGCGGAGAATCCGTTTTCTTTTTTTCGGTTGATCAGCAGCATAGAGAGCAGCAGCAGAACGATCCCGATCGTTTTGAAGACCGTCAATTGTTCATCCCAAAAGATGATTCCGAAGAAAAAGGGGATGACCAGCGAAAACGCGGCGATGGTGCTCGTCAGGGCCATCGGGCCGATGGCTAAAGCTTTTAGGCCCGTGTGCATAGAGATGCAAAGCGAAATGCCGTAACCGACTCCGAACAGGACGGTTGGAAGGTGAAAGGAAAAACCGGCTACGATGCCGATGGCGAGGAACAGGATCGCACCGATCGCCGCTTTCGCAATGTTAAAGCGCAGCGTACCTCCGCCGCGCTTGGCGTAGTACTTGCCAAGCGTGGATTGTCCGGCTGAACAGACGACGTTGAGTAAATAGAGGATCGCGGTCATATTTTACACCTCAATCTGTTCTTTGGCCCAGCCGCAGTCGGCGTAGGTGTTGCCCTCAAAGCTCACTCTGCGCAGCATGGTGGCCGTTTCCGTGCGGGATCCGCTGAATTTCGACCAGGGGAAGGTCACCGCGCCAAAGGCTTGGGCGCAGCCCAAAACGGAGCTGATGTGTTCTTTTAACGTGTGCCAGGTCGTCAGCATTACGCCGAACATGGCGTTTTGTTCGACCGTTTGGATGTGGGCGCAGTAATTGTCGCCGTCGTACCAAGGCGCACCGATCACGTCTCTGCCGCAGTCTTTCAAAGAGAGCAACGAGGGGACGGGGACGTCGCAGCAATCGTACTGCCAATCCACGAACACCGAGGATTTTGCGGTGGCATTGCGGAGGGCTTCGACCTCGTCTTTTTCCCCGGAGGAATAGCAATCTTTGAAAATACCTTTCTCCAATAGCATATCCATCCACAGCATCGGCCGCCGTCCTTCGGTCTCGACTTCGTGGGTCAGGCGGGCGAGATAACCGGGCAGTTCTTGGCGGAGTGCCGGATTTCGGGAGATATAATCGGCCTCATCGCACCCGATATGGATGAACTCGCTGTCGGGAAACACCTCGTAAAGCTCGGCCCGAACCTGCTTCAAAAGCGAGAACACCCGCTCGGACGAAATGTTCCAAGCCCAACCGTCCGGCGTAAAGAGATGGCCAAGACGCGGGTTTTGATCGAGCACAACGTGCTTGCCGTAGCACACGCGGGAAGCCGACGCATGGCCGAGCTGGTTAAACATCGGGATAGCTTCGAGCCCAAGCTCTCGGCATTCCTTGGCCAGCTCCTTTGCCGCTTCTTTGGGGAAAGCGTGCGGCCACGCCAACTCCTGCAGGCAATCGTATTGCAGCATCCCCCAAAACTCGAACACGATATGCGTGTACTGGCAAAGAGCCGCAAGACGGGTAAGCTTTTTGATATAGTACAAATCGTTTTCCGGGAAAATGCAGATATGGATCATGCGGTTGGCGAGCCTGTAATTGCTTTCTTCTGTGACGTATCGGATCTTCAGCGCGGTTTCGTCCGGTTCGATCTTCATCAGCAGCGACAGAAAACCGTGCATCAGTCCGCGGTAGTCTTTGCCGACGATCGCGATCCCGCACTCGTCGACGGTCAACGCGTATTCCTTTCCGTCGGGAAGCGCGGGCAACTGCGTACTGCCAACGCGAAACGTGGCGTCTTCGCCCGGTTCAAATTCGATTTCGCCGGCTGTCAGCGTAAAGCTGTTCCAAAGCTTTCGGACCGTTTCGTTCTGCATGCGTTCGTCGGCAACAGCAACGGTTTTGTTATTCAAAAACAGATAATTATTCATCTAAAAGCCACCTCTCGTGAGCCAGTATGTACCGCTATTATAGCACATCGCCCCCAAAAAGTAAATCAACCGGGATATTGAGAGACGGAATCGTATAAAAAGAGATCCCCGCGCACAAAAGGCGCGGGGATACTTTCATACGTTATAGAATTTAACGTGCCAGATCGCCGTAAAGAGGATGCCGATGGCAAGGAAGATAAGTCCTGTTACCAAAATACAGTGGCTGCTTTGCTTTTTGGATTTGCTGAGCTTGCGCGCACGGTAATCGGCGTATTTCTCGTGTTTCATTCTGCCCATCGGAATGAAGGTGAGCACAACGTTTCGGAGAATAAACCCAATCCCAAGGAGCGCGCCTTCGCCGCTGATGTACAGCATGCCGGCAAACAGCGTCATCAGTATGCCGGAAACGAAGAAAGCGTCAGAGAGGATCTGGACGTTTACCGCAGCCCTGTCCGTGAAGAAGCCCTTCGACCAGATCACGAGGAAGGCGATAAACACCTCGATGCCAACACAAATCGCGTATTTTGTTAACGTTGCTTTGGTTTTATCGTTCACTTTGCTTTAACCATCCGTCCTGTTACTTGACTTGCTGCTTGTATCTCGCTTCTTCCGCATCGTTGCACTGCACGAAGTGTCCCGGCGTGATCTCGCGGAACGACGGCGCATCGACCGAATAATCGTGCTCTGCGATGGGATTGTAGTGGATTCTCGTGCGCTGCTTTTCGTACACGGGGTCGGGCAGGGGGATCGCGGAGAGCAGCGACTTCGTGTACGGGTGCAGGGGATTCTTGAAGAGCTCGTCGGAATCGGCCAGCTCGACCATCTTACCGAAGTACATAACGCCGATACGGTCGGAGAAGTATTTAACAACCGACAGGTCGTGCGCGATGAACATAATGGTGAGCCCCAGGCGTTCGCGGAGATCGTTGAGCAGGTTGATGACCTGCGCCTGGATCGAAACGTCGAGCGCGGAGATCGGCTCGTCGGCGATGATCATCTCGGGCTGCATGACGACCGCTCGCGCGATACCGATGCGCTGGCGCTGACCGCCGGAGAATTCGTGCGGATAGCGGTCGGCGTGTTCACGCACGAGACCGACCGTCTCGAGGATCTCGTAGACCTTTTCGTTGATGTAATCCTTGTCGGTGATCCCGTTGATCACGAGACCTTCGGCAATGATATCACGGACGGTCATACGGGGGTCGAGAGAAGCGATCGGATCCTGGAAGATCATCTGGATCTGGGTGATGAGCTTAGACTTTTTCGCAACGCGGCAGCGGCTTTTGTATTCCTTGTGCAGCGCTTTGAGCTGGGCTTCATCGCCCTTGGCAGCCTCAAATTTTTCGGCGTATTCGGCTTCCAGCGCCTTGAGCTGGGCTTCCGCATGCTGCTTGTCAACCTGCTTGCTGTCGGACTTGGCGTCTTTGATCAGCGCACGGTTCTTGGCAACGGTATCGTCGAGATCCTTTTTGATCTGCTGGATCTCTGCCTGGATGGCCGCTTTTCTCGCAGCATCCTCGGTCTTTTCGGCGCGGAGCGCCTTGATTTTCTTGGAAGCATCGGACTTGGCGGCAGAAATCGCATCCTGATAGGAGCGGATACCGGCACCGATTCGCTGCCCTTTGAAGTAGACGTTACCGGAGGTTGCGTTGTACAGCTTGATGATGGATCGACCGGTCGTGGTCTTACCGCAGCCGGATTCACCGACGAGACCAAAGGTTTCGCCCTTGTGAACCTCAAAACTGACGTCGTCGACGGCTTTCAGGTCTTTGTGGCCCAGACGGAAATACTGGCAAAGGTGGTCCACTTTCAGCAAAACTTCGCGTTTATTCTCCATGGTTGCCACCTCTTTCCTTCATTCTCTGAATACGATCGGTGATGATCTTGGGCATTTCAACCTTGGGTGCATTGGGATGGAGCAGCCAGGTTGCGGCATAGTGCGTGGGCGAAACCTCGTACATCGGAGGCTGCATCTCGAAGTCGATCTCCATGGCGTACTTGTTTCTTTCCGCGAACGCATCGCCGACCGGGGGATAGATCATGTTCGGCGGCGTGCCGGGGATCGCATCCAGCTTTTCGTTGGTGTCGAGGTCGGGCATGGAGGAGAGCAGAGCCCAGGTGTAGGGGTGCTGCGGGTTGTAGAACACTTCTTCGGCAGTGCCGTACTCGACGATCTTACCGGCATACATAACGGCAATTCTGTCCGCCATGTTGGCGACGACGCCGAGGTCGTGCGTGATGAAGATGATCGAGAGGTTGTGTTCGCGCTTCAGGCGGTTGATCAGTTCCAGGATCTGCGCCTGGATCGTAACGTCAAGAGCCGTCGTGGGTTCGTCACAGATGAGGATATCGGGGTTCGCGGAGAGCGCGATCGCGATAACGATACGCTGACGCATACCGCCCGAGAACTCAAACGGATACTGTCTGTAACGCATTCTCGCTTCGGGAATACCGACCTCTTCCATGAGCTTGATCGCCTTTTCTTTGGCGATTCGCTTGGTCAGCGTGTAAACGATCTGCGAAGCCTTGTCCTTGAGGTAATCGATGATCTCGATGCAGCGCTTGTCGGCGTCAAAGTTTGCGACGACTTCGAGGTCAGCCGTGAACTTGTTCATAACGCGGGTGAGAACCGAAACGATTGTTTCGATCTGGAATTCGGGATCGATGACCGACTTCGGAACGACTTTCCAGTCGACCTTCTTGCCCTTGGCAAGAAGGTCCTCGCGTTTTGCGGTCTGACGCGCAAAACGCGCTTCTTCCTTGGGATTGTTCTTGATATAGAAGAAGTATTTCTCAACTTCTCTCTGGAGTGCACCGCCGAAGGTGTAGGCCACGTTGTCCTTGATAACGGCCAACGGATCGATCGCCGCGAGAACGCTCTGGTTGACGCTCTTGCAGGTTGCATCCGCTTCTTTGTCAGAGAACTTTCCGGCTTTGAAGAAGCTGATCGCATTTTTAAGGGCCTCGATGGCAGCCTTCTTGTTTTCGACGTTTTTCTTAAACGAGTAGAGCACCGCGATCTTTTCGAGCGCGATGAAGGCGTTCATGAAGTCCTCGTCGAGGAACTTGCCCGCGATCTCGTTCGCTTCGTCGGCAGGCATCTGGCTGAAATCGGTTTCGGGCTTTTTGTAGACGTAGTAACCGATTCTGAAGAAGTTGTACTGGGGCTGCTCCAGCATTTCCGTTGCCGTTTGCTTCAGCGCCTCGAGCACCTTGACGGTTTCGGGAGAGGCTTCTTTCTTGGCGGCGTTCATGCCGGCGATCTTCTTAACGCCGTCAAAAACGGAGACTTTCGAGCGCTCGGCACGCATCACGGTGTCAAACGCGGCAGCATGTTCCTTCAGAACGTCCGCATACTTCGAAACAAAATACTTGTCGTCGATTTCCTTGAGGCGACGGCCGATGAGCTTCATCGTACCCACCACGTCGACCTTCTGCTTCTTCTCGGTGAGGAAGAGGAGATCTTCAATCACGGCGATCATTTCTTCCGCTGCGGTACGGGCTTCGTTGTAGCTGTTTTCCAGCTTGATCGCCTGAATGTTGAAATCGTCAAAGGTCTTGATGTATTTTTCGATGTCCGCGACGGAAGCGCTCGCGTTGGGGGTCTCAGCAAGCGCCTTCTTCATCATTTCGGACAGCTCCGCAAGGGTCGCATTAAACGTGGCGCGGCCTTCTTTGCGGTTGGCCTTGTTTTTCAAGAGCATGGCTTCGGTGATCTGCTTACCGATGCGCATGATGGGGTTCAGAGCGGAAAGGGGATCCTGGAAGATCATCGCGATCTTGTCGCCGCGGAGCTTGTGCATCTCTTCTTCCGGGATGCGCATCAGATCCTGGCCGTCGTAAAGGATCTCGCCGCCTTCGAAGATCGCGTTGCCGGCGGAAATACCCATGATCGCCTTCGACGTAACGGACTTACCGGAGCCGGATTCACCGACGATGGCGAGTGTTTCACCCTTGTAAAGGTCGAAGGAAATGTTGCGAACGGCCTGAACCTTACCGGCGTCAGTACGGAAAGAGACTTTAAGGTCGTTGACCGATAATTTGACTTCTTTATTCATGCTTAATCCTCCGTTCCTCTGAGCGACGGGTTAAACGCATCGCGCAAACCGTTGCCGAACAAGTTGAAGCTGAGCATCAAAAGAACCAGGAACATACAGGGGAAGAGCGCCACATAACCGGCGTCTGCCATGATGGACTGCTGGCCGGCGGCGATCAGCGTACCGACGCTGGTCGTGTTACCGGCTTCGAGGTTGATAATACCCAGATAGGAAAGGCTGGTTTCCGAGTAGATCATCGAGGGGATGACCAGGGCAAAGCTCGTGACGATCGTACCGAGACCGTTGGGGAAGATGTGCTTGAACATGATTCGCGCGTCTCTTGCGCCCAGCGTTCTGGCCGCCAAAACGTATTCCTGGTTCTTAAAGCGGTAGAACTGCATACGCGTTCTGCCGGCCATGCCGATCCATCCCGTGACAAAGAACGAAATGAACAGAACGAGCACCTGGCTGGACGCGCCCATGTGGTACTTCAGAAGTGTGATAACGATCATCGAGGGGACAGAGCCCAGGATTTCGGCAAATCTTTCCATGAAGAGGTCGATCTTGCCGCCAAAGTAACCGGAGATGGAACCCCAGATAACACCGACGACGAAGTTGACGATCGCAACGACCGAAGCAAAAATGAACGAGAATCTGGCGCCGTAGGCGAGGCAGGCGAAGATATCCTTACCGGTCTGCGTCGTACCGAAGAGGAACAGCGGTTCCGTGATGCCGTCCTGCATGACCTGCGTGTGCTGGTAGATGTAGTATTCGTAGTATTCGGCACGGACTTCGATACCGCCGTCGACCTTACGGCCGTAGACGTAGAAGTACTGGTCGCCGTCCTTGAGAATACCGTCTTTCCCTTCAATTCGGAGGGAGTCGTACTCGGCCATCAGGCCGTTTTCGTTACCGACCGAATACTTCCAGTAGTTGGGGACGATCTTGCCGTTTTCCAGCTTGGGGCGCAGGGTAGCGGCATTGGGGTTTTCCACTTTGTAGTAGATGTTGGCGTCGTATTTGTTCTTTTCCAGCGTCGGTCTGTCATTGACGTTGACCACCGGATAGAGAACCTGTCTGCCGGTTTCGTTCTGATATCTCTGGATGTCTTTGTATTCTTCCGGAGAGATGATCTTGTATTTACCGAAGCCGACACCGAAATAGGTATCGTAGCGGTAGCTGTAGTTGGCACCGTCATCGCTGATGGTGTATTCGCCGCCTTTGATGATTTCTCTGCCCGTTTCGGTTTCGAGCGCGAGATCCTTGAGGTAACCGATTCGGCTTGTGTTCTTCTCTTTACAGCCGTCCCAAAAACCGAGGTCGTTTTCGGCGAAGAAGTTGACCTTGGGGGTCACGTAGGCATAGACCATGTCATAGTATGCGGGCTTGAAGGGGGTGAACAGCGGAGCAATGATCGCAAAAAGCACCAGCACGGAAATGACGATGCCGCCGACGACCGCGCCCTTGTTCTTGCAGAAACGCTTGAAAGCGCCCTGGAAATAGCTGACGGGCTTTGTTGCGAACTTGCTGTCGTGGGACAGGTCGTTTTTGGTCACAAACCGGAATTTCTCTGCGGGGATGGTAATCGTATTCTTGTTTTCCATAATTACTTAGCCCCCATTCTGATTCTAGGGTCAATGAAGCCGTAGCTGATGTCGATAACGATACCGGCGGCCAGGCCGACGAGGGTATAGAAGCCGGACAGCAGCATAAAGAAGTCGTAGTCCTGGAAGGTGATCGAGTTGAGGTAGAGACCACCGACGCCGTTGATACCGAAGATTCTTTCGTAGATCAGCGAGCCGGACAGAACCGAAATGAACTCACTCAAGATCGAGGGGAAGATAACGACCATCGAGTTGCGCATCGCGTGACGATAGATCGCCTGCTTCTTGGTCAGACCTTTGGTACGCGCCAGAAGCATGAACTCACCGGTCAGAACTTCGGAGAGCTCTGCACGGGTGTAACGCGCGTAGCCTGCGATAGAGCCCAGACACATGGCAAATACGGCGGGGATCATGGAACGGAAAACTTCCCAAGTGAAGTAGTCGTTACTCGTCGACATGGTTAGCGGGAACCAACCGAGCTTAAAGCAGAACACGTACTGAATCATAATGGCCAGAACAATGCCGGGAACCGATATCAACAAAATAATGAAAATATTGATCAACTGGTCTTGCCATTTGTTCTTTTTCAGCGCAGCCAAAATACCCAAACCGAGACCGATCGGAACACCGATGAGGGTAGAATAAATGTTGATCAGGATCGTGGGCGGGAGATGGCTGACGAATACCTTCCAGATGTTCATGTTCAGATATTCGCCGTAGGTGGTGACGATACCGAAGTCACCTTGGGTCACTATTCTCTTGATATAGGTTACGAACTGGGTGAGGATCGGGACACGGTCATAATCCCAGACACCGTTTTCGCCCTCTTGAATGTTGGTAATCCAACCTCTGCCTTCAAGAGTTTTATAAATGATTTCAGGGTCCTGTCCCGGAAGCGCATTCGTGGGGATCGGCAGGAGCTTGATCAGCACAAAGCACATCGTGAAAATGATGATGAATGTGAACAGCATCAAGCCCAAACGCTTCGACACATATTTAAACATATACATAGGTTTTTCTCCTCTGTTTTTGTTGTTTTCCAATTCATATAGTGTTCGAGCCTAAAAAGGAGTTGTCCGTAAAGATCTGTGCGCACTGCCAAAACGACGTTTAAAACCTGCGACTAATAGTTTTTCTGATTCTTTTGCAGGGGATAACAGGGGATTTGCGACTCTCTATCTTCGTAACAGTCTTATCTTTCACTATGGCAATTTTGTGGATTTCCGTGCTCTTTTTAATGTCTAACAATGCCAAACCAGCGGTGAGCAAAATGCTCACCGCCGTTGGCATTGGTTAGATAGTTAGATTAATCTAAGCAATCAGTTACCTGAAATTACTCGGACTTCTTGTACTCGGCGGAGAGGTCGTTGTTGTTCGCGGCAACATATTCGGCCCATTCAGCGTCGGTGTAGTTAACTTCGATGTATCTGAGACCACCGAAGCCCATGAAGGTGTGTTCTTCTTCGGAGAAGTAGGAGAACTTCGCGCCGAGGAAGGAGCCACCGCCGTCGGCGATCAGCATGACGGAACGGCTTTCCTTAATGGTGAGTTCTTCGAGAGCGGAGAGGATCATAAGTCTCGCTTCGACCGGGGCGTAGCCTTCGCTCCAGTTGTAGGTCTTGGCCTGGTTTTCGGTAGCGGCAAGACCGTTGAGGCAGTAGTACCAGTTCTGGACGCTCATCGTGATCTCTTCGCCCGCGCCTTCGTATTCGCCGGCCGGCATCTTGAGAGTCAGGTTGATAGCGGAGGTATCCCAGTACATATGGTAGTTGAGGTCATCGTCCGGGTTGACGAACGCGCCGATGATGTCGAACGGGTTGAACGCGTTGCCGGAGAAGCCGTAACCGAAGCCGATCTGGGTGTCACCGGAGCGGAACGCTTCGGCCCACTGGGCGCCGGCGGAGGCGTCAAAGACGACGTCAATCTTGCCTTCCAGGGCGGTGCCGGCGGTCAGACCGTCGAGAACATCCTGGAGGTAGCTGGCGCGGAATCTCTGCTTATCGGTGTCGGAAGAGGAACCGTAAACAAGGGTGATGTTCTTGGAGGCATCGTAGCCATACTCATCGGGGTTGGCGAGGAGGATGTCGATGGCTTCCTGCATCTTCTGTTTCGCGAGGGTCGGGTTGTAACCGGTCAGAGCGCTGTAAGCTTCGTCGGTGGTGAGGTTGGTGAGGTCGCCGCCGGACCACTTGCCGTCAGCATTCTGTTCGAAGCCGTAGGCGCGGAGGATGCCTTCCTTGGCGATGGTGGCGTTACGATACTGACCACCGTCGGCGAGTTCAGGCGAGTTTTCGATGTCATAGTAGTAAGCAACATTCAGCAGACCGAAGCAGGGAACAGCAGAACCCGGCCAGATCTTTTCAACGATGTCGCTGCGGTTCAGACCGAGGTTGAACGCATGTCTGAATTCCTGGATCGCGAGGATACCGTTGTTGTTTTCGCTGTTCTTCAGCTTGGTGAGGTCGCTGAAGAGCTGCATACCGAAGGTACCGGTAGAGGTCGAGGTGAAGTAAACGTACTTGGAGTCGAGGTATTCGGCGACGTTTTCGGTCTGGAGGGAAGCGTCGTCGTAGGAGCCGTTCAGGAAGCCCATCCACTTGGTGGCGAATTCTTCGACCTTACGGCAGTTGATGGCGCTGACGTTGTACTGGTTCTTGTACTGGTCCATGTTCCAGCCGTACCAGTTTTCGTTCTTAACGAGCTTGTAGTGAGAACCGGCTTCAAACTCAACGAGTTTGTACGGGCCCCAGCTGGCGGTCGTTTCGAGCGAGGAGTTGTAGTTGGAGGTCCAGAGGGTCGCGCCGTCGGCCGGAGCGATCTTGGAGGCTTCATACTTCGCCTGGTGGACAACCGGGAGGCTGGAGAAGTAGTACGGAGCCCAAACGGAGAGGCTGCCGTCTTCCTTCAGGAAGGAGTAGGTCTTGTCGAGGCAGAGAACGATAGCGTTTTCTTCGGGGATCGCGTAGATACCAACGTTTTCCCAAGCGACGTTACGGTCTTTGTTTTCGACGTAGATAGCAGCGTCGTAGCCAGCGCCGACACCGACTTCGGTGTAGTCAGCGTAGCCAGCCCACAGATCCGCACCGGAGATCGGGTCGGAACCGTCAGCGTTGTTGTAAACGGTCGTATCGTCGATAGCGGCCCATTCCGGAGCTTCGTTGCCTTCAGCATCCAGATAACCGGCGGCGCCCCACATGTTCCAAAGGTTCACGTACAGCTTCTGGCCGGCGTCGATGGCTTCCTGGTTGGAGCCGTAGCCGAGGCTCGCGACGGTCTCATAAGTACCTTCCTGGTTCTGGAAGAAGTAGGTCTTAGAGTTCTTGATCATCAGGGTGTCGTAGTAGGTGTTGGCGCGGAAGTTCATGAAGGCCGGGTCGAGCAGCTGCTTCATCGAGTATTCGAAGTCAGCGGCGGTGATGGCCGTGCCGTCGTCCCACTTCAGGTCATCGCGAAGGGTGATCTTCCAGGCGTAGCCGCCTTCAGCCTTCTGTTCATCGGTGTAGCCCCACTTCGCATCGACGGTCGAGGTAACGTCCTCGAGCTTGGTCGCGGCGGAGTAGTTGGTGGTGTAGGCACCGGAAACGAGGCCGGCCTTGTTGATGGTACCGTCATCGTTGAACTTTTCGTCGTTTTCGAATTTGTAGTCATATTCGAAGAACGAAGAACCAATGTAGCTCATGATCTGAGTATCATTGTTGTCAGCGTAGGTGAACTCGTTCCAGTTGCTGGGCATGACGGACGTCGTCGTGTTGTATTCTGCCTGCTTGAGGTTGGCGTCGGGGATTTCTTTGGTACCGCAACCCGCGAAGATCGCCGCAACAAGCACCAGACACAAACACATAGAAATGAGTCTGCGGGTCATTGTTTTCTCCTCCTGTGAAGAATATTTTTTCTTGTTATCCAAGCAGTCATTTCGTTGTAATCATGCCAGAACCCGCGTGATTACAACGAAAAACCACATAGAAAACATGGATACGATAATTGTAGCATATAAACTGTTGTTTGTCAACCGTCGTTCGTAATTTAATGTCAGTTTTCGTCGTATTTTATGCACTGGTTTAGCAAAATAAAGTGGAAAAGCGGCAAGGGCAGGCCGAAAAAGCAACAATAATTGAAACATTCGTTTTCGGCTGAAAAAAGCGGGAAGCGGAGCTTTGTATGGCGGCAATAATATCAAATGGACGCTGCTTTTGCTCGCTCATGATACTCTTAAAACACATGCAAATGAAAGAACACCCCGAAAACAGAAGCTTATTCGCTCAAACAAAAAGTGAAACCGGATGCATTGCGTATAAATCACCATGTATTACAAATAATAGGATCACGATCTGAATTCAGAGGAGATTTGTATATATGAAAGCAACAGGTATTGTACGCCGTATCGACGACCTTGGACGTGTCGTGATCCCCAAAGAGATCCGCCGTGTGCTCCGCATCCGCGACGGCGATCCGATGGAGATCTTTACGAACCGCGAAGGCGAAGTGATCTTCAAGAAGTATTCGCCCGTCGGCGAACTGACACCGTTTGCCCAGCAGCTCTGCGAGACGATGGCCAAGACGACGGGCTATACCGTCGCGATCTGCGACCGCGACGCCGTGATTGCCTCTGCCGGACCGCAAAAAAAGGCGCTGACCGAGAAGAAGGTCAGCGCGGAGCTGGAGGCGGTGATGAAGGAACGCAAGCCGCATTTTGCGGAAACGCGCGGCGGCGGTGTACCGGTCGCTGATGGCAGCGAGGTCAAGGCTATGGCAGCGATCCCGGTGATCGTGCTCGGCGACATCACGGGATGTGCGCTGATGATCGGCGGCGAAAACGACGTCTGCACGGATACCGAGCGCAAGCTCTGCCAAAGCGTTGCGCTGTTTCTGGGCAAGCAGCTGGACGAATAGTCAGCAGGGCAGCCGCGTGAGCAAAATTTGGGCGACTACGCCGCAAATACCGCCGGAAACGACCGACAGCAAAAGCAGGTACGGCAGGTACGCCGTGAACAGCAACGGCTCGGCAAGCACGATCGCGGCAGCGGCGATCTGACCGACCATGTGCATGGCGGCGGCAAGGATCGATGTGCCGACGGGCGAAACGTGCGGCAGCCGAAAGACCACGCACGAAACCAAAACCGCCAGCGTGCCGCCGCTGATGCTGAGCAAAGCGGAGATCGGCGAGCCGAACAGGAGCGCACCGAGCGCCAGCCGCAAAAACTGCACGGTGAGCGCATTTGCGATCCCGAAGCGGTAGAGCGCAAACAGGACGATGACGTTGGCGAGTCCGAGTTTGAAGCCGGGAATGGGCAAGGGGAGTGCTGCCATCAGCGGACGCTCCAGCCAGGAGACGATCAGCGCGGCGGCCACGAACATGGCCGAAACCGCCACTCTGCGGACAGTCGGTTTAGTAGACAACGGCATCCACCTCCGTTTCTCCCGTACCGACGATGCGGACAACGATTTGGTTGGGCAGGCAGACGAGCATTTGCCCGGAGCTGCGGATCGCTCCCGTTCGCACGCAGAACCGATCGGGGCAATCGGCGTCCTCGATGCGGACGCTGCCGGATTCGATCACAACGGTCAAATGTCCGTCAATGAGATACGATCCGTCCTTCGCAAGAGGGAATGCTTCCGCCGGGGCAGAACCGACGGTAACCTCGACGTGAGCCGCCGCTTCACCGCGCAGGCCGAGCAGGAATAAAACAACAGCCGCCAGCAAAATGAGACAAACGATGAAAAGGTCGCCTGATTTCAGGCGGCCTTTTTTGTCGGATCGTTTGGACGGATCAGCAATGACACGGTTCATAGCGTTGGATACAGCCGACCGGGCAGCCTTCGACGCACTTGCCGCAGCCGATACATTTGGAGTATTCGATCACGGCGGTGTTGCCGTGAACCTTGATCGCACCGGATTCGCAGACTCTCTCGCACTTCTTGCAGGCGATGCAACCGTTTTTGCAGGTGAGGCGCGTTTCCTTGCCGGAGGCTTTGGAGCTGCAGGTGACGAATTCCGTCGAGTTTTTGGGGCGCGGCAGGATCATGTGCTTGGGGCAGGTACGGGCGCAGAGCAGACAGCCCGTGCACTTGTGCGGGTCGATCTCGGCGCAGCCGTTGGTAACGGTGATCGCGCCGTACGCGCAGACCTTCGCGCAGTCGCCAAAGCCGAGGCAGCCGTCCAGACACGAGCTGCGCCCTCCGTAGAACTGCGACGATGCCGCGCAGGAGAGAACGCCCTTGTATTCGTACTTGTCACGCGTGACGTCGTAATGGCCGCGGCAGGCGACGAACGCGATCTGTTCCTCGACGGCCTGGAACGCTACACCCGTGATCTCGCTGATCGCCTTGGCAGATGCCATACCGCCGGGAACGCAGAGGTTGGGGGCGAGCTTTTCCGTAACCGCCTTTTTGGCGTATTCGTCGCATCCGGCAAAACCGCAGAGACCGCAGTTGAGCCCGGGCAGCGCATCGCGCACCTTCAGCTCGTCATCGGTCTGCTGGCCGGGAAATTTGCGGGAGAGGTAGGTGAGCAGGATGCCGGCGATGAGCGCCAGGCCGACAAACAATAACAGCGGAAGCAAATATTCCATCGGGGTGCTCCTTTCCTGTTGGTTCAGCCGATCAGACCGGCAAAGCCTGCAAACGACAGGCTGACGATCGACGCTGCGATCAGCGCCGAGGGGATCCCGCGGAAGGCCTTGGGAATGTCGCAGGTCTCCAGCTTTTCGCGCACGCCGGAGAACATCACCAGCGCAACAGAGAAACCGATGCCGGCGCCGAAGGCGTTGACGATCGACTCAATAAAGCCGTAGTTGTTGTCGATGTTCAAAATCGTCACGCCGAGCACGGCGCAGTTGGTGGTAATCAGCGGCAGATAAACGCCGAGGGAAGCGTAGAGCGAGGGCAGAACGCGCTTCAAAACGATTTCAACGACCTGAACGAGCGTTGCGATGATCAGGATAAACGCGATGATCTTCAGATAGCTCATCCCGAAGGGATCTAATATATAATGGAAGATCGGCCAAGTGACGGCGGCGGAAAGCGTCATGACGAAGGTGACCGCGCCGCTCATGCCGAGTGCGCTCGAGGTCTTTTTGGAAACGCCGAGGAAAGGGCAGCACCCTAAAAACTTGGAGAGAACGAAGTTATCCACGAAAATCGAACCAACCAGAATGACGGCAATGCTTTTCCAAAGTTCCATCAGACAGCCTCCTTTTCACAGGCCTTGGCGCAGGCCGAAGCCGCCGGACATCCGCTGCAGCCGACCTTTTGCTTCGACAGTCGGTATCCGCTGAGGGCGTTGATCGCGGCGGTGATCAGTCCGAGGACGAAGAAACCGCCTGCCGGCAGGATGAAGAAGAGCATTCCCGAAGCGTCCTCACCGGCGAAATGAAGACCAAACCAGCTCAGATTGCCGATGATCTCGCGCACCGTGCTGATCAGGAGCAGGGAACCGGTAAACCCGAGCCCCATGCCCAGCCCGTCGACGATCGATGCACCGACCGGATTTTTTGAGGCGAACATCTCGGCTCGGCCGAGGATGATGCAGTTGACAACGATCAGCGAGAGAAACAAGCCTAAAGATTCGTAGAGCGTAGAGAGGTATGCTTCCATTAATAAAGAGATCGCGGTGACGAAGCCGGCGACGATGACGATATACGAGGGCAGACGCACTTCCTTGGGGATCACGTTGCGCAGCGCCGAGATCGCCGCATTGGAGCAGATCAGAACGGCCGTCGTCGCAAGTCCCATGCCGACGGCGTTTTCCGCCATCGTGGTCACGGCGAGCGAGGGGCACATGCCGAGCAATAACCGCAGGTTGGGGTTTTCATTGAACATGCCGTTCAAAAGGATTTTTTTGTACTGCATTGTCTCCCTCCTTCGTGTTATTGCGCCGACCATTCGGCGTAGGCATCCATTGCCGCGTTGACCGCGACGATCACGGCCTTCGACGATTTTGTCGCGCCGGTAACGGTATCGACCTTGACACCCGTTTTGCCGTCAGCCGAGAAATACTCGCCGCCGACAAAGCGGTTTAAGAACGAATCGCTCCCGGTTCGCGAACCGACACCGGGCGTTTCCGTGCTTTTCAGAATCCGTACCCCAACGACCTTGCCGTCCGCTCCGATGCCGACGAGCACGCGGATCGGCGAGGAGTCGTACTGCCCGCTGCTGAGGGCGGTGATCAGGTAACCGGCGTTTGTTTTAACGACCTGAACGGCCGTCCCTTTTTCTTCGGGGATCCCGCTTTCGGTCGGGTAGAGGAGTTCAAATTCGGTAGCGTCCGGCAGGATCGCAAGGTAGTCTTCTTTCAGCGATTCAACGACCTCGGCGGGGTCCATGATCATCGCCTGTGAAGTGAAATGGTTGATAACCGCCAGCAGTCCGCCGACTGCCGCGCAGATACAAAGCAAAACGAGTGTTGGGCGGAGAGTTTCTTTTTTCATACGTGCGCACCGTGCTTTCTTTCGATTTGTAGTCGCTTATGCGCCGAAGGGACGCGGACGGACGTAACGGTCGATCAGCGGTGTGAGGATGTTCATCAGCAGGATCGCAAACGAAACACCTTCCGCATAAGCGCCGAACGAGCGGATCACGGCGGTCACCAGACCGCAGCCGAGCGCAAAGATCACTTTGCCCGCCTTCGTCACTGGGGTGGTCGAATAGTCGGTCGCCATAAAGATCGCACCCAACAGCAGACCGCCGGAAAGGATGGAGTAGAGCGGGTCGGCACCGAAGAGCCAGCAGAGCAGGGTGGTCGAGCCGATGTAGCAGAGCGGAATCAGCGGCGAGATCACGCGGCGGACGACCAAATAGATGCCGCCGACGAGCAGCGCGAGCGCACAGGTCTCGCCGAAGCAGCCTCCGCGCTGACCGATGAACATTTCCCAAAGCGAGGGGAGAACCGCATTTTCCTGCATCGGTGTCGCCGTCGTCACGGCATCGGCCGCGCTGCGCCATGCACCGGGGGCGGTGTAGGCAGTCATATGCGAGGCAAACGAGAGGAAGAGAACGATACGGGCGACGATGGCGGGATTGGCGAAGTTCTGGCCGATGCCGCCAAAGAGCTGTTTGGTGAAAACGATGGCAAAGATCGCACCGATCGGCAGGAGCCACAGCGGTGCGGTCGACGGCAGGTTGAAGGCGATCAGCATCCCGGTGACCACGGCGCTGAGGTCGGAGATCGTACTTTGACGGCGGAAGAGCTTTTGCGCGCCCCATTCACAGCCAACGCAGCAGATCACGCTGATCGCGGTCATCAAAAGCGTCCGTGGCCCAAACCACCAGACCGATGCTGCCAGCGACGGGCAAAGTGCTATCATCACGTCGAGCATGATGCGGGTGGTCGTGGTTGGGGATTTTATATGCGGAGATGAGGTGACGACGAAGGAATGTTCCATAAATACGCGCTCCTCCTCTGGTTACGATTGAATATTCAAAGCTTTTTTGGCGGCGTCCTCGGCCTTCAGGTAGCCCTTGGCGATCTGGTTTTTGTGCGAGAGATCGCGCTTGGCCGGGCAAACGTACGAGCAACAGCCGCAGTTGATGCAGAGCTCGACGTTCTGGCGCCGGAGCTCGTCGATATCGCGGCGGGCGTACGCCTTTTCGATCATCAGCGGCGCTAGCCGGATCGGGCACGCTTCCACGCATTTCCCGCAGCGGATGCACGGCGAGTGATCTCGGTCGTAGGGCTTTTGGAAACAGAGCAGGGCGTTGGCCGTTTTGGTCACGGGACGGGTCGTGTCGATCACGCAGTTACCCATCATAACGCCGCCGGCGATCACCATTTGCAGCTTTTCTTTCGGAACGTTGCAGAACGCGAGCACGTCGTCGATCGGCGTACCGATCGGCACGCGCACGTTCAGCGGCTTGGGGACGAGATCGCCGTCAACGGTCAGTCTGCGCGAAAGCAGCGGCATGCCGGACTTGGCGTAGTCGGCGATGGCGGAGACCGTCGAGACGTTCATAACGATCGCGCCGCAGTCGGCGGGGAGCTTGCCTCTGCCGACGACGATACCGTCGGCTTCGTAAAGCAAAACCTTTTCCGCACCCTTGGGGTATTTGTCGCCGAGGATCCGCACTTCAATATCGGTACGGCCGGCGCAGCGGCGTTCCAGCTCGTTGATGGCGGCGGGCTTGTTGTGCTCGACGCAAATGACCGTGTGCGGGATTTGTGTGCAGCGCATGATGAGCTCAATCCCGGCAAAAATGCCGTCGGCGTTTTCCAGTACCTCACGGTTGTCGCTGGTGATGTAGGGTTCGCATTCGGCTAAGTTGATGTACAGTGCCTTGATCCGGTCCATATGTTCGTAGGCGAGCTTGACGTGAGCGGGGAATCCGGCGCCGCCCAAACCGACGATGCCGGATTCGCGTACCGCAGCCACCAGTTCTTTGGCGTTGGTGATCGTTGGTGGTTTCAGCTCCGGCCACGGCGTTTGCAAGCCGTCGGATTCGATGGTAAGGCTGGGCGTAGGCACACCGTTGGGCATCAGGACGATCTCTCGTGCCTTGACCACGCCGGATACCGGGGAGTGCACGGGCGACGAGACAAATGCCGACGAGTCGCCGATTTTTTGCCCGACGTAAACGGTATCGCCGACCGCAACGATCGGATCGCACACCGCACCAATATGCTGGCGCATGGGGATCGTGACGGTGGCGGGAACAGGCATCTCTATGGTTTCGCAAAAACGCGTGTGCTTTTTGTGCGACAGTCGGATTCCTCGCAGGGTTCTGGATTTGAACATCCGTCAACCTCCTCCAAAGCGCGATCCTCGCGGTGCGCGATAAAATGTTCTTGCATTAATTATACAAGAAGTGACCAAAAAAATCAATACTTTTTGTCCAAAAAGGAAAAACCCCGGAGACTCTTCTCCAAAGTCTCCGGGGTCGGGTGCGTTATTTTTGCTTGCGGCGGTGTTCGGGGCGGATCAGTCCAAAGAGTTTTGCGGCTTCCATGGCCGCGAGCGGTACGAAAATCAGCCCGACGAGGATCGCATACAGCTTGCCGGGCAGACGGATCAGCCCAAATGCTGCGGAAACCGGCGTGAAAAGCACGATCGCCACAAGTGCGAGGGAAGCGAGCGCGGCCAGATTCAGCGTACGGTTGCCGAAGGGGCCGATGGCAAAAAGCGAGCGTTCGGAGCGCTGGTTGTAAGCCTGAACGATCTGCGTCAACGCCAGTACCATGAATGCGGCGGTCTGGCCACCCTCTAAAAGCCCGGTCATCGATTCGCCGAGACGGAAGGCGATCAGCGTCAGCGCGGCGAACATACAGCCCTGCAAGCAGATGCGTACACCCAGTCCGTTGGCAAAAATGCCTTCATCCTTGGGCTTGGGCTTGCGTTCCATCACGCCCGGTTCCACGGCCTCCATGCCGAGTGCGATCGCCGGCAGACTGTCGGTGACAAGGTTGATCCACAAAAGCTGCATCGAAAGCAGCGGTGTTTTTTGCCAAAGGATCATCGCCAGAAAAACGGTCAGTACTTCGCCGATGTTGGTACCCAGCAGGAACCCGACGACCTTTTTGATATTGGCGTAAATGCCGCGGCCCTCGCGCACCGCATCGACGATGGTGGCAAAATTGTCGTCGGTGAGCGTCATGTCGGCCGCACCCTTGGCGACGTCTGTACCGGTAATGCCCATCGCGCAGCCGATGTCGGCGGCCTTCAGCGCCGGTGCATCGTTGACGCCGTCGCCCGTCATCGAAACGACTTCGCCTTTCTTCTGCCACGCGCGGACGATACGGATCTTGTTTTCCGGCGAAACACGGGCGTAGACCGCGATCTCGCGCACGCTCTGATCCAGTTCCTGTTCGCTCATTGCATCCAGTTCCGCACCCGTGATCGCGCGGTCACCGTCTTCTAAAATACCGAGCTGCCGTGCGATCGCCGAAGCGGTAACGACGTGGTCACCGGTGATCATCACGGGCTTGATACCGGCCTTGCGGCAGACCGCAACGGCGGCCTTGGCTTCCGGGCGCGGCGGGTCGATCATGCCGACCAGACCGAGCAAAGTGAGCCCATCTTCGAGCGTCTCGCTCGTGATCTCTGCAGGCAGAGCGTCGATCTCTTTGGCGGCGATTGCGAGAACGCGCAGGGCCTCGCGGCTCATTGCGTCGTTTTGCGCGCGGGCGGCGTCGATATTGCCGCCAACGCAGCGCTGTGCGAGCATATCAAACGCACCCTTGACGATCACGACGAGCTTGCCGTCGATTTTATTCACCGTCGTCATCAGCTTGCGGTCGGAGTCGAAGGGGATCTCGGCGAGCCGCGGATAGCTTTGATTGAGCGCGTCTTTTTCCATGCCGTTTCGGTGTGCGGCAAAGACGATGGCTGTTTCGGTCGGATCGCCGATGTGGCGAACGGCATCGCCTTCAAAGGCGATCGCACCGTTGGAGCAGAGCGTGCCAAAACGCAGCAGCTTGCGGATCGGATCGGTGTTTTCGCCGGAAATATCCTCGCTTTGTTCGGCGAGACTGTCGTAGGCTTTAACGAGCGTCATGCGGTTTTGCGTCAGCGTGCCGGTTTTATCCGAGCAGATGATCGAGGCGCTGCCCAGCGTTTCGACTGCGGGCAGGCGACGGATGATCGCGTTTTTCTTCACCATGCGCTGCACGCCGATCGACAAAACAATCGTAACGATTGCGGGCAGTCCTTCGGGGATCGCCGAGACCGCCAGCGAAACTGCGGTCATAAAGATCTCCATTACGTGCATCCCGTTGGCCAAACCGACGGCGAAGATGACGGCGCAGGCACCGAGCGCGACGAAGCCGAGGTATTTGCCGAGCTTAGCGAGCTTTTGCTGCAGCGGCGTTTGGCCGTCGTTTTCGCTGTTCAAAAGCCCTGCGATCTTGCCCATCTCCGTCTGCATCCCCGTTGCCGTAACGATCGCCGTGGCCGTGCCGTAGGTGATGCTGCAGCCGGAGAAGACCATGTTCGTGCGGTCGCCGATCGGTGCGTTTTCCGAAACCTCCGCCTCGGCATCTTTTTCCGAGGGGACCGATTCACCGGTCAGCGCCGATTCTTCCGATTTCAGACTCGCCGACAGGAGAAGCCGTGCATCCGCCGGGACGAAATCGCCGGCCTCCAGCTTGATGATATCGCCGACGACCAGATCGGCGGCGGGGATGATCGTTTCAACGCCGTCGCGGATCACGCGTGCGTGCGGTGCCGACATGTTTTTCAGCGCATCCAGCGCTTTTTCGGCTTTGCTCTCCTGAAAAACACCCATGACCGCGTTGAGAATCACGATCGCTAAAATCAGCGCGGGTTCAAAAAATTCCTTCGGGTTGCCTTCGTAACAGGCGATCGCAAACGAGACGATCGCCGCGGCGATCAGAATCAAAATCATCGCGTCTTTGAACTGATCCAAAAACCGCAGAAGCATCGAGCGCTTCTTCTTTTCCTGCAGTTTGTTTGCGCCGTTCTCCGAAAGACGTTTGTCGGCCTCGGATGCGCGGAGTCCGCGGACGGGATCGCTGCCCAGTTCGGCGATCAAAGCGGAACGGTCTTGACTGTGTGTGCTCAAGATGAGAGCCTCCTTGTTTTGTTTTGGTGTGGGTGCACCGAGTGCAATTATTATAAGATTATTTTTCCTGAAATTCAAGAACAAATTGTAAATTCGGACGCAAAAAGTGACAAAAACAGAAAAAATAAAAGACCCAAAACGATGGATGGGATTGGCTTTGCAAATTGTGTGTGAAACAAAGAATCTCTGGAGAAGCGACGATGCTTCTCCAGAGAAAAATTATGTATTCTTTTTGTTTGTAAGTAAAAAGTCGACCGCGCGCGAAGCGAGGATCAACCCGGCGGCATTCGGTACGAAAGCCGCACTTGCGATCTTGCGCGGTGGATCATCGGGCGATTGTGCGGTATTTGGTGCAAAATCCTCGCGCGGCGGTTCGGTGGATGCCACCACGGGCAAACTGCCGATCCCGAGCTTGCGGAGTCCTTGGCGGATACGGCGGCAGAGCGGACAGCCGGTGACGGAAAACACGTCGGTGACGATCAGCTTGGTCGGATCGGTGCGCTTCCCGCAACCCATTGCCGCAATCACGGGGATCTTTTTTTCGCTGCAAACGGCGTACAGGCGGAGCTTTGCGCGAACGTCGTCGATCGCGTCGATGCAGTAGTCAACGTCGTCCAAAAACGAAAAGTCGGAATCCGGCGTGAGCATTTCTGTGATCGTCGTCAACCGGCAATCCGGATGGATGTCGGCGATGCGGCGGGCGGCGGCTTCGGTTTTGGCGAGGCCGACCGTGGAGCGAAGGGCGAACATTTGCCGGTTCAGGTTGGAAGGGGCGATCTCGTCGCCGTCGACGAGGACGAGCCGTCCGATCCCGGTCCGCGCGAGCGCTTCGGCCGCAGCTGCGCCGACACCGCCGAGACCGATTACCGCCACGCAGGCGTTTTGGAATCTGTCGACGGCGTCTTCGCCGAAAAGCATCTGTGTGCGGCTGTAAAAAGGATCGCTCATAGCTAAGCTCCGTTTCTAAAAGGTGATCGGCGGCACAGCAAGTGTGTCGCCGATGATTTTTCCGGTGTGGATCTGCAGAGTTCGTCCGGCTGACTGCGCGACCTTTGCATCGTGCGTGATCAAAACGATGGTCACGCCGGTTTCGTTCAGCCGCTTTAAGATCGAAGTCACCTGCATGGCCGATTCTGCGTCGAGGTTGCCGGTCGGTTCGTCCGCGAGGATCAGCCTCGGCGAGGTTGCGATCGCCCTTGCGATCGCAACGCGCTGCTGCTGCCCGCCCGACATCTCCGACGGGTAGTGGTGGATGCGGTGCGAAAGCCCCACGAGATCGAGGGCAGCCAAAGCGGCCGCCCGACGGGCATCGGGTGCGACCGAGCGGAATACCAACCCAAGCTCAACGTTTTCGAGCGCGGTCATCCGCGGGACGAGGTTGTAGTTCTGAAAGATGAAACCGATCAGGTTGCGGCGCAGCTTCGTCAGTCTGCGGTCGCTCGCGCGCGAGATCTCGTGGCCGTTCAGCGTGTACTTCCCGCTGTCGGCGCGGTCGAGCAGGCCGAGGATATTGAGCAGCGTCGATTTTCCGGATCCGGAACTGCCGACGATGGCGGTGAATTCGCCCGCGGCGATATCCAGATCGATCTCGTCGACCGCGTCAACGCGGCCGGCGGCACTTTGGTAGGTTTTGCGGAGTCCTCGCGCGTGGATCATAAGCCTGTCTGCCTTTCATCGTTTGTGCAGACAGTATGTGCAAAAATGCGGTCGGCAATACGCCTTACAGCGCCTTGGCCTGCAGGAGTTCCACCTTGTCCAGGCGTTCCCACGGCAGGTTGAGCTCGTTGCGGCCGAAGTGACCGTAGGCCGCGACCGGGCGGTAGATCGGACGGCGCAGATCGAGCGTTTCGATGATGGCCGCGGGGCGCAGATCGAAGCATTCGTTGATCAGCGCGTTCAGACGGTCATCGCTAATCTTGCCGGTGCCGAAGGTGTCCACGGCGACCATGACGGGGCGGGCAACACCGATGGCGTAGGCGATCGAAACCTCGGCGATCGTGGCGAGGCCGGCGGCGACGATGTGCTTGGCAACGTAGCGCGCCATGTACGAGGCCGAACGGTCGACCTTCGTCGGGTCCTTGCCCGAATAGGCACCGCCGCCGTGACGGGCGTAGCCGCCGTAGGTGTCGACGATGATCTTACGGCCGGTGAGACCGCTGTCACCCTGCGGGCCGCCGACAACAAAGCGACCGGTGGGGTTGATGTAGTAACGCGTGTCGGCCGAGAGCAGCTCTGCCGGCAGCACCTTTTTGATGACTTCTTCCATCACGCCTTCGCGCACCGTTTCGATCGAAACGTCGCCGGAGTGCTGGGTCGAGACAACGACAGAGGGGATCGCGCGCACCTTGCGGTCGTCGTCGTACTCGACGCTGACCTGCGCCTTGCCGTCCGGCCACACGAAGGGCAGAATGCCCGCTTTGCGGACTTCGGCCAGACGCTTGGTGAGCTGGTGGGCGTAGTAGATCGGGGCGGGCATCAGCTCGGCCGTTTCGTTGCACGCAAGGCCGAAAACCATGCCCTGGTCACCGGCACCGGTGGAGTCGAAGCGGTCTTCGCTCGCGCTCTTGGCTTCGATCGACGCGTTGACGCCCATCGCGATGTCCGGCGACTGCTTGTCGAGGCAGGTCATGACCGCACAGGTCTTGTAGTCAAAGCCCATTGCCGAATCGGTGTAGCCGATCTCTTTGACGGTGTTGCGGACGATCGCCTGGATGTCGGGCGAGCAGTTCGCGGTGATCTCGCCGGCCACAACGACCACACCGGTCGTCGTGAGGGTCTCGCAGGCGACGTGTGCCTGCGGGTCGTACGCGAGGATCGCGTCCAGAACGCCGTCGGAGATGGCGTCGCAAACCTTATCCGGATGTCCTTCGGTGACGGACTCGGAGGTAAACTGTCTGTATTTCATAGTGGGAACCGCCTTTCTGTGACGAAAACATAGTATGTGGGCGACAGCCTGAAAGGGGACTGTCGAATTTTGTCCATAAGCTATTATATTGTACACGAGAATCGCCCGCTTGTCAATTCTTTCTTCAAAATTGCGAAGAAATCGCCGTCTTCCTGCAGGAGGCACACGTTGATGGGGGGGGGCAGAACAAACGTTTTAATCAAAACTTCACAGAAATGTATAAAAACATTTGTTCTTTTTCGGAGAGAGGTGTGGTATAATAACTGTACAAATGTTCGACAATGCAAATCACTGTCCGTTTTATGGACAAATGGCTGTGTTATACTATGGACAAGCAAAGCAAACGGAGGCGGGAAAGATGGATCTGGAACAAAAACTGGCGATCCTCGGCGAGGCCGCGCGCTACGATGCGTCCTGCGCATCGTGCGGGAGCGAACGTCAGGCGCCAAAGGGAAAAGGCGTGGGGAATGCCTACAAAGCGGGGATCTGCCATTCGTGGACGGAAGACGGCCGCTGTGTGTCTCTGCTGAAGGTGCTGATGTCCAATGCCTGCCAGTATAACTGCGCCTACTGTGCCAACCGCTGCAGCGCCAATACCGAACGTGCGACGATGACCCCGCGTGAGATCGCCCACTTAACCGCGGAATTTTTCCGCCGCAATTATATTGAGGGCTTGTTTATCAGCTCCGGCGTGGTCAAAAACGCCGACTACACGATGGAGCTGATGGCCGAAGCGGTGCGGCTTTTGCGCACGGAATACCGCTTCTACGGCTATATCCACGCCAAGGTGATCCCGGGGACCGATCCGCTGCTCGTGCAGCGGCTGGGGCTGATGGTCGACCGTGTGAGCGTCAACATCGAGCTGCCGTCGGAGCGTTCCCTCGAGCTGCTGGCACCGCAAAAGTCCAAACAAAAGATCCTTGCGCCGATGGGCCAGATCCGCGCGATGCAAACGCAGAATCTTGCCGAACGCCGCCGATTCCGCTCTGCACCGAAGTTTGCACCGGGCGGCCAGTCGACGCAAATGATCGTCGGCGCGACGGGGGAGAGCGACAGCCAGATCTTGCGCCTTGCCTCCGGGCTCTATAAAAACTATGAATTGCGGCGCGTCTATTTCTCCGCCTACGTTCCCGTCGGCAGCCACCCTGCTCTGCCGCCGGCCGACGTCAAAACACCGCTGCGGCGCGAGCACCGCCTCTATCAGGCCGATTGGCTGATGCGCCGCTATCGGTTCGACGTTTCCGAGATCACCGGCGACGACGAAAACCTCGACGAAGCGGTCGATCCCAAGTGCGCGTGGGCGCTCCGCCACCCCGAATTCTTCCCGGTCGAGATCAACACCGCCGATCAGGAAATGCTGATCCGCGTTCCCGGGATCGGCCTCATCGGTGCGCGGCATATTATCGCCGCCCGCCGCAGCCGCAAGCTGGAACTCGAAGACCTCGCCAAGCTCGGCGTGGTCACCAAACGTGCGCGCTATTTTATCACCTGTAAGGGCCGCAGCGCCCTCAAACACGCATTCCCGCCGGAACTTCTGCGCGCGATCCTCGCAGACGCGCGTGAGAATCCCGACCAAATGAGCTTAGCCGAAACCCTGCAGCCGCAGCTTGCCGCCGCGGAAATTTAAAGGAGGAGATCCCGTGGTATTTCTCTATGACGGAACTTATGAAGGTTTCCTGACCGCTGTTTTTGACGTATACGCCACCAAACGCCAAAGCGAAGCGCTGATTTGTCCCACCGACAGCAATGCGTCGCTGCCGCTCGACGCATGGGTCGAGACCGTATCCGACGGCGCGAAAGCTGACCGCGTGGCCAAACGCTTGATCGCGCTGGAAATCGCCGAGACGGTGTTCGACGCGTGGCTCTCGCGCGAGGGAGAGATCGAAAACCGTCTGCTCTCGGTGATCTCGCTCGCCCTCCGCGAACAGACGACACCCTTGCAGCGCCTGTGGCATCCCGACGTGCGCGTGGTCGTCAAAGCGGCCGGACGCGTCGGCAACGAAGCCCACCGCTATCTGCAATTCGTCCGCTTTGTCAAGATCGCGCCCAATCAACCGGCTCTGACCGACGGCACCGAAACGCCGGGGCTGTACGTCGCCGATATCGAACCGGAGTACGATATCCTCCCCAAAATCGCCGGTCATTTTGCCCGCCGTTTCCAGGATCAACGGTTCATCATCCGTGACAAGACCCATGCCCAAGCCCTCGTCTACGACACCCATTCCTGCCAGATCGTCACCTTCCCCGAGCTTCTCGACCAACCGCTGCCGGAAGATCCGCAGTTTGCGTCGCTCTGGCAGCACTACTTCGACTCCGTGGCGATCCCGTGGCGGCGCAACTTGAAGCTGCAGCAGCATTTTGTACCGCTGAAGTACCGCCGCCACATGACGGAGTTTCAGCCGCACCGGTAAATGTCGCTCCCAAAGCGACCATGGAACACGTAAAATCTGCTATACTGTAACCGTAACGAAACGGACAACGTCCGAATTTTGGAGGCAAGTTATGGATCGGCAGTTTACGGAACAGGACATTCTCAACGCAAAAGAGCTCTGCTTATTTGACAACAGAGTCCTTTATCTGATCACAGAGGATGACGAAGCTTACGGCTTTACCGGAGGAGCGTGGTTCTACAAAAGTAACTTTTGGGATTATTTTGAATCGGAGTCGATGTTGTCTTATTTGTCAATGCCGACAAAAGAGGAAGCTGTGGCTTTATACAGAGCGTGGCGCAATGAGGCGGATATGCGGTCTTAGTTCTTTTAAGTCTGATAAGTCTGAAAAAAACGGTGTACGATCAAATCGTACACCGTTTTTGATTGCGTTTATTATTTGATTGCGCCTTCGATCGTTTCTAAGATCGTCGCTGCATCGTCGGAGACGACGAGCCAGACGTAGTCGCCGCTCGTTTTGATTTCCGAGGCGTTGATCTTGTCGTATTCCGCCGGGATGTAGTTGTTCATTTCGTTGAGTTTCTGGGTACGGAAGCTTTCGAGCTTTGCTTTGATCGTTTCCAGCGAATCCTTGTCGGCGGCGTGGTAGATGAAGAGCATATCGCCCAGAACCGCATCGGCGGGGATCAGCGCCACGCCTTCGGAGTAGGCGGCTTCGGGAATGCCGACGTAGGCGAGCGTCTCAGCGGCGTCGAGCTCTAAAAGTTCGGGCAGCGTGACCTTGGCGGTGATGTCGGCGTAGATCTCGGCAATGGGCTTCACTTCTTTTTCTTCGCTGCCGCCGCAGGCTGCCATGGCAAAGAGCATGCAGAGGGCGAGAACAAAAAGCATGATCGATTTCGTGTGTTTCATAAAAATCCTTCTTTCTGAATTTGAGTGGGAAATTTAGCTGAGCTTGGAGGCCGCGTAGCCCTTCAGCAGAGCGGTCCAAACGTCGTAGGCAGCGGTCGTCTGATGGACGTAGCCGTCGGAGCAGTAGGCCGCTTTGAGGTTGCCGTCGGTATCGGCGAGCGGGTCGGCGATGTTGATGAATTCATAGCCGTTGGTGTGGCAGAAGTCGATCAGCGCGAGGTTCAGTGCACGCAGGTTGGCGCTGGTGAGCTTGCCTCGTTCGCCGCCTGCTTTTACGTAGGTCGCGCTCAAAACGTAGAACTGCACATCCGGAACTGCGGCCTTGATCTTGCCGAATAGCGTGCCGAAGTTTTCGATCGTTTTTTCCACGCCGTAGAGGCCGACGTCGTTCAAACCGAACATGACAAAGACCTTTTTCGCACCCGTCAGCGGGATCGACTGCCAAAGCTGCATCTGCTCGCCCTGATACGCCGGGTGGACGGATTCACCGCTGACAGCCCAAAGCGAGTTGCCGGCCCCCAAACTGCCGGAAACGAGGAACTGCGCGCCGTCGCTGCCGCCGAAGAAGAGCGAATCGGACTTACGAACCTTGGAAACGTAGTTGCGCCAGCCGAGCGAGATCGAGTCGCCGACGAAAACGGCGTCATCAAAGAACGAGAAGATCTGCGAATCGGACAGACCGCGCGTATCCGTCGAGGGAGCTGCGACGGGGAGCAGAACCGAGCCGGCCACGAGCGAAGACGTCTGCGGCGGAGTCGTCGGTGTCGGGGTCGTTGCGGCGGTGGTGGCGGAAGTCGTTGTTTGTGAGGTGACGGGCGGTTCGGTGTCGGTGGGGGTGAAGGTCACGCCCTGCGTGGTCGTTTGCGATGCAGCCGTAGTGGTCGCCTGCGAAGCCGGTGTTGTGGTAAAGATCGGCACTGCCGAGACATAACCGCTCTGCATCCCCGATTCGGTGGTCGTTTGATCCGGGGAGGATGGGGATGTGCTTACGGTCGGTTTTCCGGAAGTGGAGGAAACGGTGGTTTCGGCGGGCTCACCCGTGGAGCAGGCAAACAAACCGAAGAACATCGCGGCACAAAGCAACAGGCATATCGTCGGACGGAGATGCTTCATGGATTTCGGTAACTCCTATCGTTATTATTTATGATAAGAACATATTCGCACCTTATTATACCCCTGTGAGTGTAGAAAGTCAAGTGCGGAAATGTTAATAGAAATTCTGAAAACCGATATTGACGAGGCCGGAAAAAATCAGTATAATTATGGTGTCGGATTGTAAACGATCCAACCGTTAATACATAAGAAAGGCAGCCGGAGCACCTCTTGTCTTCGGCGTTGGTAAACGATATGAAGTGTCCCTACTGCGGCGATACCGACAGCAAAGTTGTCGATTCGCGCCCCGACGAAGAAAACGACAGCATCCGTCGGCGGCGCGAATGTACCAAGTGCGGGCGCCGCTTCACAACGCATGAACAGGTTGAGAGCTTTCCGATTCTGGTCAGCAAAAAGGACGGCAAGCGTGAACGCTTCGACCGCAATAAGCTTATCCGCGGGATCGTCAAAGCTTGTGAAAAACGCCCGGTGAGCGCGGTCGATATCGAAGAGTTGGTCAACGATATCGAACAGACCGTCCGCAACACGATGGAACACGAAGTGAGCACGGCAGAACTGGGCGAGATGGTCATGGATAAGCTCTATGCGCTCGACGAGGTCGCCTACGTGCGGTTTGCCTCGGTCTATCGCCAGTTCCGCGACGTCAATACGTTCTACGACGAGCTGCGCAAGCTGCTGGAAAAAAGCGAAGGCAACAGACCGCAGGCATAACCTGTATTCAAGGAGAAAAACGATGGAACAAACCGACTCCAAAAGCTTTGAGGCGCTGATGACGCGCCTGGAAGAGATCACCCGCAAGCTCGAACGCGGCGATATCCCGTTGGAAGAGAGCTTGAAGATGTTTGAAGAAGGCACCGCTCTGATCGGCGTGTGCAAAAAAATGCTCGACAGCGCCGAACAGAAGGTGCGTCTGCTCGTGCGCGACGAAACCGGTGAAAAATTGGTGCCGTTTGACGGGGAGGGAGAACAGTGAACCCTGCATGGACCCTTGCGTCGAAAGCCGCAGCGGTGGAAGCTGCGCTCAATACGCTCTTTTGCGAGCCGGAACCGACGCCGCGCGTGCGCCTGAATGAATCGCTGCGCTACAGCATCGTCGGCGGCGGCAAGCGTCTGCGCCCCGTTCTGCTGCTTTCGTTTGCGGAGCTGGGCGGCTGCGACATGGACGCAGCCATGGACTTTGCCTGCGCGATCGAATTGATCCACACCTATTCGCTGATCCACGACGACCTGCCTTGCATGGATAACAGCGATCTTCGCCGCGGACGTGCGGCCAACCACTGCGTTTTCGGCGAAGCCGGAGCGGTGCTGGCTGGTGACGGGTTGCTCAACGGCGCGTTCGAGCTGATGCTTTCGTCGACTTCTCCGATCGCCGCTGAATATAAGCTGGCTGCCGCGGCCGAATTGGCTGCTGCCTCGGGCCGCCTCGGTATGATCGCCGGACAGGTGATCGACATCGAAAACGAATGCCACCGCGTCTCGCCGACTGCCGCCGACTTAACGCAACTCTGCCGCCTGAAAACCGGAGCGATCATCCGCGGCGCCTGTGTGGCCGGGTTGAAGCTCGCCGGCGTGACCGATCCGGAAAAACTGGGTGCCGCCGCGCGCTACGCCGATGCGCTGGGGCTTGCGTTCCAGATCCGCGACGATATGCTCGACGTTTTGAGCAGCGCCGAGGCGATGGGCAAATCCGTCGGCCACGACGCCGAAAACGGCAAGGTCACGTTTGCCTCGCTCCTTGGGATCGACGGCTGCCGTGCGGAGGTCGATCGCCTGACGGACGAAGCCGTTGCCGCGCTCGAAGTGTTCGGCGGCGACGAATTTTTGGCCGGTCTCGCCGAAATGATGGCGCGGCGCGACCATTGAACCGAAAGCGAATCATATAAAAATATACAGTCAATCAGATAGGAGCGTTTTGTATGGGATTGTTTGATTTCTTTAAGAAAAAGCCCCAAGCCCCCGCTGAACCTGTGATCGAAAAAAAGGCCGAACCGCGCAACTTAAAAAGCGGATTGGTCGCCGAACTGCCGATTTCTGTCGCCGATGCCGAAAGCTATCTGGCGACGCTGAAAAGCGCGGCCGGCGATGAGCTCGTGTGGGAAAAATGCGATGAAGCCGGCGAGATCTGGCAGAGCCGTTTCCCCTCGGGTGTTGCATACCAAAAAGTCTACCTGTGCCCCGGCGCCGATAAAAATCCGATGACAGCTCCGCTTGGCTTCACGCTGTGAGTAAGCCGGAAACATCCGGAAAGGGAGGATCTGCCGATGGCAAACTATGAGAACTACAGTTGCTTCTGGACTCCGTACGATTCCCGTTCCCAACTCGGTCGCCATATCGAAGAGCGGTTTTTCGCAAAACTGGCCGAAGGCCGTGCTGCCCGCGATGCGATCGCCGACGAAGCCTCGCTGAAAGCGCGTCAGGACTACGTGCGCAAGGCGTTTCTCGATTCGCTCGGGATGCAGCCGGACGAATATCCGCAGCCGATCGACAGCTTTGTCACCGGCAGCCGTGCTTACGCGGGCTATACCGTCGACAATATCGTGATCGTGCCGGAACCCGGCGTCTATATCACGACGAACCTCTATCTCCCGGCCGCACCCGGCCCGCATGCGGCCGTTCTGTTCCTCTGCGGCCACGCTGCGGAAGGGAAGAATTACCCGAACTACGCCGAGGTCTGCCGTTATCTCGTTTCGGCGGGGCTTGCCGTGCTCGCGGTCGACCCGACCGGTCAGGGGGAACGCTGGAACTTCTACGATCCCGAAACCAAACAGACCTTCGTCCATCCGACCGTACCCGACCATGACCACGCCGGATGCCGCGGTCTGCTCACCGGCCGAAGCATGGCGTGGTGGTTCGTGCGCGATGCGATGTGCGCCGTCAGCTACCTCTGCGGCCGCGACGATATCGACAGCAGCCGCATCGGCGTGACGGGCAACTCCGGCGGCGGTACGCAGACCTCGATGGTCATGCTCTCCGACCGCCGTCTGGCTGCGTTTGCACCGGGCACGTTTATCATGGATCTCGGCAGCATGCAGCGCAGCGGTCAGGCCCAGGACAGTGAACAAATCTGGCAGGGCTACGTCGAAAACGGCTGCGACCACGCCGATATCCTGCTTTCCTGCGCACCCAAACCGGTGATGGTGCTCGCCGTCGCCTACGATTTCTTCCCCAAAGAGGGGACCGACGCGACAATGGAAGAATGTGCGCGTTACTGGGAGATCTGCGGCAAACCCGAAAACCTCGGCCGCACGACCGATGCGAGCTTCCACGAATACTCCGACGCCTTAAAGCTCGCCGCCGGTCGGTTTTTCGCCCGCCACCTTCTGGGCAAAGAATGGGACGGCACGCTGCTGGAGATGCCGGATATCGATGCCTCTGTCTGTACCGTGAGCGGGCAGACGAGCACGGAATACGCCGATTTCAAGCCGAGCACGCAGCTCTACGTCGAATACGCCGAGCAGATCGCCGGTCAACCCGGCGGCAAAGAATGGCTCGCGAAGCGCGTGTGGAAGGATCGCAAGCCGATGCCGATGAATCTGCGTCCCGTCCGCGGGACCGACGTTCGCGAGAATGACAGGGTCACGAAATGGATGTGGCGGACGCAGAAGGATATGTTCGGGTACGGCTTGGTGATCACGCCGAAGGATGCGGAAAGGGTACCGCTGACGGTGGCGGTTTGGGACGGCGGTACGACCGAGACCGATGCCCACGGCGCGTGGATCGAACGCGAGCTTGCCGCGGGACGCGGTGTGTTCGTCGTCGATCTCTCCGGCATGGGGCAGCTCGAACCGTATCCGGTATTTCCCCAAGCCTCTCTGTACGGTCACTACGGCACGATGTATAAGCTGTGCTCGGATATGCTGATGCTCAACGACAGCATTCCCGCTCTGCGCACCTTCGATCTGCTCCGTGCATTCGAAGCGGCGAAAGAACTGCCCGTCTGCGACGGCACGATCTCGCTCTATGGCTTTGGCCGCAGCGCACTTTATGCGCGCCTTGCCGCCGAACTTTCCGACGAAAATCTGTGCGTAACGCTCGATGAGGCAATCGAAAGCTACGACGATTTCCTCTCCGCCGAGCCATACGACGATCTCGATATCCTCTCGCATACGTTGCCGGGCTATCTGGCCTATTTTGCGTAAAACAAACCGAAAAACACTTCTTTTCCCCGCCCGCAACCGATAGTTGCGGGCGGGGAAAGCAGAATTGGTGTTCTTTTTGTGCGGTTGCTGGTAGAATAATGGTGTCAACAAAACAAGCGGAGGGAAAACTATGAATCTCGAAATTGCCCAACGGCTGCAGCAACTGCGCCAAACCCACGGCTATTCGCAGGAAACCTTGGCGGAAAAACTCGGCCTCTCCCGACAGGCCGTTTCCAAATGGGAGCGGGCGGAGTCGTCGCCCGATACCGATAATCTGATTGAACTTGCCAAACTCTACGGCGTTTCGCTCGACGAGCTGCTGTTCGGGAAAACAACCGCCGAAAAACCGGAGGCCGATGCCCCGGTAATGCCGCAGCCGGTCGCAGAAGAACCGACGGAAGAAACCGCCGAGCCGGCGGTCGAGCAAGTGGAGGGTGTCGTCATCGATACGCCGCACAGCCGCCGTATTCATTGGAATGCCTTTCCGTATCCGGTTTTTGCTACGCTCGTTTTCCTCATCTGGGGATTCTTGGGCGGCTGGTATATCTCGTGGACGATGTTCCTGACCGTCCCGCTTTACTATTCGCTGGTCAGTACCATCCGGACGCGCAACCCCAGCCACTTTGCATGGCCGGTGTTTGTCACCTTCGTGTTCTGCTTTACGGGAATGCAATGGGGGATCTGGCACCCGATGTGGATGATCTTTCTGACCGTCCCGCTCTACTACAGTATTTGTTCGATGTTTCGATAAAAAACGGATCCCGATCCAATTGGATCGGGATCCGTTTTTTCTTATCGCGTTTCCAATGCTTTGCCCAGCACCTTGGCGAATGCCTGTACGTCCGGGCCGAGCGCTTCGGCCATGTCGCCGAGGATGATACTCTCGTCGAACGTGCGCGGATTCTTGCGCACGATGAGTGCTGCCGCCAGCTTGTCGGCGACCGGGCAGATACCCTTTTCCAGCGCCCATTGCATCGCGGCGGTTTTCGATGTGACCTTACCGGTCTCGATGGTGTAGAGCCCGCGGGCGATGTCGGCGAGCCAGCCAAACGAATGGACGCTGCGGCCGGTCTTCTGCGCGTGCGTGCAGATCGCCGCATAATGCGCCCGCACGTCCGCTAAAAGCGCCGCGTAGGTCGGCGCGGAAAACGCGCTGCGCACGTCTTCACCCAAAAGGAGGATCCCGTTTTCCAAAAGCTCGACCATCGAAAACGTGTCGAACCGGTGCCGTTCGGCAATGCGCTGGCCGCTCGTACCCCAGTAGACCACGCGGTCTGCCGCATTGGTGCGGAATGCCGCCAAAGAGAGCATTCCGCCCTCCAACCGCCGATACCACGGATTGATCGGGTCGGATTCGGTCAGTCGCTGCCGCAGGCCGACCAGGGATTCCGCCTGTGCCGCATCGATCGGCTTCTGCGTCAGAACCAAAAGATCGACGTCGCTTAACCCGGGACGCAGATCGCCGAGAACGATCGAGCCGTAGAGGTAGACCGACGGCTTGCAGCCAATCAACTCCTTGCCGATCTCCGCGACGGCAGTGTCGATCGCCCGCAGAACGCGGGCACGCTCGACCGAAGAAAGATGGGAAAGCAGCAATTCCAATTGTCTGTGATCCATTCGTGCCTCCCGTTCAGTTCAAAAACGACAGATCGCCGAACCGACGGACGATCCGCTTGCCGCTTTCGGTCGTTTGCAGGATGCCAACGCTGCCGGCCATCCCGGAAAAATCGCAGGTGTTCAGCGCTTCCGGCTCGAGCCCGAGCCACATCGTGCAGAAAACGCCGAGCAGATCCCCGTGCGAAACGACGATCGCGGTCTCTTCGTTACTTGCGAGGAGTTCTTCGAAAAACGGTTTCAGCCGCATCCATTCGTCTCTGCGGCTCTCCGCATCCGAAAACATCCGGTCATCCACCGTGCGTTCCACGCACTCCATGTTTTCTCTGAGCCAAGCAACCGATTTGCCGACGCATTTGCCCAGGTTTCGCTCCCGAAGCGCACTTGTCAGCTGCGGTTTCAAACCGAGTGCTTCGCCGATGATCTCGGCGGTATGGCGGGCGCGCAGCAGGTCGGAGGAATAGAGCGCGGCATCGGTTGCGCCGAGAAAGGCCTTGAGGTTTTTGCCGATCATCCGTGCCTGCGCGATCCCTCGATCCGAGAGATCCCAGTCCGTCCAACTGCCGACCATACCGTTGGTGTGGTGGATCGATTGTGTATGCTGTATCGTAATGATCTGTTTCATCAAACGCTCCTTTGCGCTGTGGAGGTTTTTGCGCGGGAGCAGATATCGGTAATAAAGGCGTGTTTTCCTGCCGTGTACGACGGGCGGTCGTCGGCGTAGCGCTCCGCGAGCGTTTTCTTGAGCGCTTCGTACGCCTTTGCATCCTCCGGGTGGGCGTTCAGGTAATCGCGGAAGGCGAGGAGATCCCGGATTTCCGGGTCTCCTTCGACACAACAATGGATGTGACGGAGAGAAATCTGACCGACGCCGCGCAGCACGAAGAGATACCGCGTCAGATCCGGTTTCTGCAGACCGCAATCATCATAGCCTGCCGCGACCATCGTCGTGCTGTTGAGCCTGTCCAGCGACCGCACGACGAGCAGAATATCCAAAATCGGCTTGGCGCAGATCCCAACGATCGCCGTGCTGCCGATGTGCTCTACGCAAACGGCGTTTTCACCGTGCATGGCGAGCAGCTCGGCCTTCACGGTGTTGAATTCCTCCGCCCATGCCGGATCGTGCGGCAGCAGACGGACACAGTTGCGGGCAACTCCTTGCATAAAAACCTCCGATGGTGAAAATCAAACGGTCAGCTTCCTGTCGAGCGGTAGTGCCGCAGTCCGATCCGCCAAAAAACGTAGCAGGGGATCAGGAAGAGGAAGCAGGCGAGCGGCGCGAGCGCATAGAGCAGACTGTCGCTTCTGCCGCTCAGATACAAAAACGGGTAATACTGCGCGCAGGCAAACGGCAGGACGAAGGTAAAGATCGCTAAAATCTCCTTGCCGTAGATCGACAGGGGATAGCGCCCGAGCTCTTTGCCGCCGTCGGTGAAAATGTTCAGAAATTCCAGCCGCTCGACCGTAAAGAAGCAGAGCGCCGCACCCGCGACAAACAACCCGGTGAAAAACACCACGCCGCCGACGAACATCAAACCGAGCACGCCGATTGCTCCAAGCGTCCAGACGATCTCACCTTTACCGATGGCATAAATGAGCACCAAAAGCGCACCGGCCATGCGTCCGAGCTTGGTGAATTCGATGCGCGTAGCGATCACCTGGAACACGGTGTTTCGCGGCCGCACGAGGATGCGGTCGAATTCGCCGTTGCCGAGCATTTGGTGAAACGTGTCGAAGCCGCGGAAAAAGCATTCCGCAAACGCAAACGAGAAGTAGCTCACGGCGTAGCAGATCATCACTTCCTCGTAGGTAAATCCGCCAACCGCACCGAATCGGCTCATCAAAAAGTCGATCGAGAGAAACGCGGTGAACGTGAGCAAAAACTGCGTGAACGCGGTGAGGAAAAACGACGATTTGTATTCCATCACGCTGCGCAGACGCACAGAAAGGTATTTGAAGTATAAACGCATCTCTCCGCCTCCTTAACCGCCGTTTGCGGTCACACGCCGCAAAACGCGCTTGTTCCAAATCGCACCGACGACCACGAGCGAAACCAACCAGAAAAGCTGCAGCCCGATCGCGTGCGCCATCTCCGTTCCGGCCAGATCGCCTGCGTAAATGCGGTACGGCACGTTTGTGATCGAGGCAAACGGCAGGTAGGAACAGATCTTGTAGAGCGTGTCCGGGAAAAAAGGCAGCGGGACGAGATGTCCGCTGAAAAACTCAAACGCCACCATGGCAATGCTGGTGACACCGGCCGAGCTGACCGTGTAGAAAACCGTGTTGTAAACGAGCATCATCATGGCGATCATCACGCCGGCACCGATAAACAGCGTCAGCACGAAGAGGCAAAATGCCTCCCAACTGACCGGTGCGGAGAGCCCGATCGGGTCGGGGAGCAGAACGCCGACGGCTAAAACCGGCAGAAACCGCAGCGTTGCACCGGCAAGGCGGGTGGCGTAGCTTTTGGCAAACCAAAAGGCGTACATGTTGACCGGGCGGCAAAGCTCCGTGGCCACGCTTCCAGTGCGGATGCTGTCTAAGATCTGCCGGTCAAACGTCCAACCGGCCGAGAGCGCGAGGAACGCCTGATTGAGCCAAGTGTAGGAGGCGACGGCCCGCATTTCCATCGGGAAATCGGCGGAATGCCCTTCTTTGTAAAACGCGTAGAAAACGAGGACGTAGATAAATCCGAACGCCACCTGCGTGGCGCAGCCGGCGAGAGCGGCCGCGCGGTACTGCAGCGAGTGGACGAAACGGATCCGAAACAGAGCGGCGTACGGTCTCATAGGCGCATATCCTCATACAGCGAAACGACCATGTCGTCGACCGTCGTCTCGTTGACCGAAAGGTCGGTCAGAACCATGCGCTCGGAGAGCAGGCGGATCGCCGCCGGGAGCGGGATCGCGTCAGAGTCGAACGCCACCTCTATGCGGCCTGGCTGCGAAGCGACCGCGGTGAACCCTTCGGGGAGTGTGGGGATTTCGGCGCCGGAGTAATAGGCGACGAGGCTCTTTACGCGCACGTAACGCTGCTTGATCTCCGAAAGGCGTCCATCGAGCAGAAGCCGTCCTTTGCCGATCAGGAGGATACGTTCGGTCAGCGCGTCGATGTCCTGCATGTCGTGGGTGGTGAGGATCACGGTCGTGCCGCGCTCGGCGTTGATCTTTTTGATGAACGCGCGCACCGCAAGCTTGGAGACTGCGTCGAGCCCGATCGTCGGCTCGTCGAGGAAGAGCGTTTTGGGGCGGTGGAGCAGAGCTGCTGCGATCTCGCAGCGCATCCTTTGCCCAAGCGAGAGCTGACGCGTCGGCGTTTTGAGCAGATCTTCGAGCTCTAAAATTTGCGACAGCTCATCGAGACTATCGCGTACGGCGGGCTTGCTCATGCCGTAGATGTCGCCGAGGAGCGCCATTGAATCACCGACGGGGATGTCCCACCAGAGCTGCGAGCGCTGGCCGAACACCACGCCGATCTCGCCGACGTGTGCCTGCCGCTCCAACCACGGTGTGCGACCGTTGATCACGCAACTGCCCTTGTCGGGCGTGAGGATGCCGCACATGATCTTGATCGTGGTCGATTTGCCCGCTCCGTTGGGGCCGATGTAGCCGACCATCTCACCGTCGCCGATCGAAAACGAGATATCGGTCAAAGCGGGAACAATGGTGACTTTTCGGTGGACGAATGATCTGATTGCGTTTTTGAATCCCGCATCGCGACGATAGACGCGGAATTCTTTGGAAATGCCGGATAATGTGATCATTTTGACCTCTCTTTCTTTTCCCAGCCGCGGTAAAAAGTAGAGGATTTTTATTATAAAGCATCGAAAAAGAGAAGTCAACAGCAAAAACGAAATTTCTTCCACCCTTTCCAAGCGTTTCGTCACCGAAACGGTTTTTCGGTTTATCCCGGCAAAGCGAACGCCGGGAAAAGATGGGCTTTTTTTCGCTTCTACCGTTTTTACCGATTTTTATTTGCGGTGAAGGCAAATATTTGTAATGTTGATACTTTACGAATCGGAGAAAATGTGGTATCATATATAGAATAGAACATCATGGATATTGAACCGAAAAAGGGGGATTAGATATGCAGTACACGTATGTGCCGCAAGGCGTTTGCTCGCGCGAGATGCGGGTCGAAGTGACGGACGGTGTCGTTACCACGGTCCAGATCGACGGCGGCTGCCATGGTAATATTCAGGCGCTCTGCCGTTTGGTGGAAGGTATGAACGCGGAGACCGCGATCGAAAAGATCGAGGGCATCCGCTGCGGTTTTAAAAATACCAGCTGTCCCGATCAGCTTTCGAAAGCGCTTCGCAAAGCGATCGAAGCAGCCGAAAAATAAAAGAAAAGGCCTGATTTACAATGAAAACGACTCACATTGCTGAAATATACAAGGATTCCGCTGCGTTCGGCGGCAAAGAACTGACGATTGCCGGCTGGGTGCGCACGGTGCGTGCCTCCAACGCGTTTGGCTTCATCGAACTCAACGACGGCAGCTGCTTCAAGTGCATCCAGATCGTTATGGAAGCGGACAAGCTGGAAAACTACGCCGAAGCTGCCAAGATCAACGTCGGTGCGGCGATCATCGTCAAGGGTACGCTCGAGCTCACGCCGGCCGCCAAGCAGCCGTTTGAACTCAAAGCGGCCGAACTGGCGATCGAAGGTGCGTCCACGCCCGATTACCCGCTGCAGAAGAAAAAGCACTCGATGGAGTACCTCCGCACGATCGCGCATCTTCGCGCCCGCACCAACACCTTCAGCGCGGCGTTCCGTGTGCGCAGCGAAGCGGCGTTTGCCATCCATAAGTTCTTTAACGACCGCGGCTTTGTCTACGTCCATACGCCGCTGATCACGGGCAGCGACTGCGAAGGCGCAGGCGAAATGTTCCGCGTGACCACGCTCGACCTCGACAACCCGCCGAAGAACGAAGACGGCACGGTCAACTTCAACGAAGACTTCTTCGGTCATTCCGCTTCCCTGACCGTTTCCGGTCAGCTTGAAGGCGAAACGATGGCGATGGCCTTCGGCAACATCTATACCTTCGGCCCCACCTTCCGCGCCGAAAACTCCAACACCCAGCGCCACGCCGCCGAGTTCTGGATGATCGAGCCGGAGATTGCGTTTGCCGATCTGAACGACAATATGCAGCTCGCCGACGATATGCTCCGCTTCGTCGTCAAGCATCTGATGGAAAAATGCGGCCAGGAACTCGAATTCTTCAATAACTTCTTCGATAAGGGCCTTATCGAACGCCTGACCAAGCTGCTTGAAACGCCGTCTGCCCACCTGACCTACACCGACGCGATCAAGGTTCTGGAAGAGCAGAAGGATCGTTTTGAATATCCTGTTTACTGGGGCTGCGATCTGCAGACCGAGCACGAGCGCTACCTCTCCGAAGTCTACGCCAAGGGTCCGGTCTTCATCACCGACTATCCCAAGGAGATCAAATCCTTCTATATGCGCCAGAATGACGATGGCAAGACCGTTGCCGCAATGGACCTTCTGGTTCCGGGCATCGGCGAGATCATCGGCGGCAGCCAGCGTGAAGAACGTCTGGAGCTTCTGCAGAAGCGCATGGAAGAACTCGGCCTCGACGAAAAGGATTACTGGTGGTATCTCGATCTGCGCCGCTACGGCGGTACGCGCCACGCCGGCTACGGTCTCGGCTTTGAGCGCCTGATCATGTACGTCACGGGCATTCCGAACATCCGCGACGTCATTCCGTACCCGCGTACGGTCGGCAACGCCGATTTCTAAAGCAAATCGAAGCCCAATCGAAAAACAAGGAGATTCTTTACCTATGTGCTGTTTGGAAACAACCAAGGCAAGGCTGGCCGCGGAAAAGGCGTCGCTGGAAGCACGCTATGCCGCGTTTCAAACCCGGGGCCTCTCGCTGAATATGGCGCGCGGCATCCCGGCAAAAGAACAGTTGGACCTTTCGCTCGATATGCTGACCTGCCTGCAAACTGTGGAAGATTGCCAGATCGACGGTATCGATGCCCGTAACTACGGCGGTGTCGACGGTCTGCCCAGCGCGAAAAAACTGTTCGGCGAGCTGCTCGACGTCGATCCCGATTGCGTGATCGTCGGCGGCAACTCCAGTCTGAATATGATGTCCGATATGATCATGCGCTCCAAACTGTTCGGTATCGGCGGCTGCAAGCCGTGGGTCGAACAGGGGACTGTCAAGTTCCTGTGCCCGGTTCCGGGATATGACCGCCACTTCCTCATTTGTGAGCAGTGCGGCATCGAAATGATTCCGCTGCCCGTCACATCGACCGGCCCCGATATGGATCTTGTCCGCGAACTGGTCACCGATCCGGCGGTCAAGGGGATGTGGTGCATCCCGAAGTATTCGAACCCCAGCGGCATCACTTATTCCGACGATACGGTTCGTGCGCTCGCTTCGCTCAAGCCGGCCGCGCCCGACTTCCGTATCTACTGGGACAACGCCTACTGCATCCACGATGTGTTCTGCGAGGATAAACTCCTGAACATCGTGACGGAAGCGAAAAAGGCCGGCAATGAAAACCTTGTGTTCGAATTCGCCTCGACCTCCAAGCTCTGCTTCCCGGGTGCCGGTGTGGCCTGTATGGTCGCCGGTAAGGGCGATATCGACTACATCAAAAAACTGATTTCTGCCCAGACCATCGGTCCGGATAAGATGAATCAGCTGCGCCACATCCGCTACTTCAAGGATGTTGCCGGTCTGCGTGCCCGTGCGGCCGCCCACGGCAAACTGATTCGCCCGAAGTTCGAAGCGGTGCTCAAAACGCTGGATGCGGAACTTTCCGGACTCGATTTCGTGGACTGGAGCAAGCCCAACGGCGGCTACTTCATCAGCCTCAACGTCATGGAGCAAACCGCCAAGCGCACGGTTGAACTTGCGAAAAACGCAGGTGTTACGTTGACGCCGGCCGGTGCGACCTGGCCCTACCGCAAAGATCCTGCCGACAAAAACATCCGTATTGCTCCGTCGTACCCCTCGCTGGAGTCGATCACGCTGGCTGCCGAACTGCTTTGTGTCTGCGTGAAGCTGGCGGCAATCGAAAAACTCGGTCTGTAGGATTTTGCAGGAATTTGTCTTTGCATCTGGCGGGACCATCTCAATTCTCGGTTTTTGCTCTGAAAAGAACAGATTTGTTTCGCACTGCAAGAAATTTTTAAAAAAATTCGCGGAACGTATTGAATGAATCCCTAAAACATGGTATAATATGGATACTGCTCCGAACGGAGCGCAATAGAAATTCTGGAGGAAAAGATCATGGAAAAAACCAACAAAGCCCTTGTCGTTGTCTCGCTTCTGCTCGTCATCATCGCTTCGCGTACCGCTTCGCTGACGCTTGTTCTGCCGCTGGTTGGCATCGCTCTTTGGCTGATTGCCACCAAGGCTGATAAAGTCCAGCAGCTCGGCGCTCTCGATGCTCTTTACCTGTTCCTTGCCAACGCTCTCATCCGCTGGGCCCTCGGTGCTCTGCAGGCCAGCCTGAACCAGATCTTCATTTGGGCCGATGCTTACGACACCATGGATACCTTTGCTACCATCTTCAGCTGCATTGGCGCCGCCGTCACGATCCTCATCGTCATCGCCGCTGCCCTTGCTCTTATGAACGTCTCTGCCAACAAGCCGTCCAACACGCTGCTTGTCTCCGGCTACTCCAAGAAGACCCTTGGCCTCTTCGTTCCGAAGATGGCTCCGCAGGGCTACTACCAGCCGATGCAGCCGATGCAGCAGGGCGGTACTTGGGTTTGCGAATGCGGCCGTCAGAACGATTCTCAGTTCTGCCAGGGTTGCGGCAAGCCGAAGAAATAAGAATTCTGTAACTGATTTTTCGCCGCACCGACGCTTTTGTCGGTGCGGCGAAAAGATATATTTTTGTTTGAGGTGATTTGATGTTCTGTATTAACTGCGGTGCAGTGATCGATGATAACGCTCGTTTCTGCATGAACTGCGGCGCTCAGGTTCAGAATCAAGAATCTGCTCCTGTCGAAGAACCCGTCCAGGAAGTTGTGCCGGTTGTTGAGGCCGCTCCTGCTGTCGAAGAAATTCCGGTTGCCGAAGCTGCACCTGTCGTTGCTGCTGAACCTGCCGCTCCTTCGGAAGTCCTGTGGGAAGAACCTGTGATCGCATCGACCGCGACTGCCGCCCAGCCTGTCGTCGAAGCCGCTCCGGCTGAAGTTCCGGCCGAACCCGTTGCTCCTGTTGCTCCGGTCGAACCGATGTACGCGCCGAAGCCGGTCGTTCCGCGCCCGGTTCCTGCTGCCCCTGTCATGCCGGTTGTGCCGGTCGCTCCCGTTATGGAAGCACCTGTCGCGGTCGCTGTTCCGGCTGAGAAGCCGACTTCCGTTTGGATGTACTTGCTGATGATTTTGCTCAACGGTCTTCCGATTGTCGGTTTGATTGCCCACATCATTGCACTTGCCGCCTCCAAGAAGAAGAGCTTCAAGAACTACTGCTGCGCGATGGTCATTCTCGGCATCATTGGCCTGCTTCTGTTAATCGCCGGTGTGGTCGTTGGCTACGTGTTCCTCGATGAACTGAACGAAATCCTTGCTGAATTCAATATCATGATCGAACCGCTTTTCTAATGAAATTTGTCGAGAAATGCCGCAAACAAATTGTTTGCGGCATTTTTTGTGCCAAAAATTCGACAGAATATGACGGCGTCCGTTGATATAATAGGAATGCAGCGAAGATCCGATCGAATTCGGGAAGAAATCAGCGAAGATGCGCGAAAGGAGGGAGAATCATGCGCCAACTGTCGAAGGAAACGATGCGGCCGGAGGATCAGTACCTTGAGATCCTCAGAACGCGGGACGAACTGAAAAAGGCGGTCGCGCGCGGGGATTTTGATCTAAGCTCGGCCGAACTTGCAACCATCGTCCATCAGATCAATCAGTGTGCGGCACAACTGTTACAGTCTGCCTGATAGATGTGCCTCAGGGCATAAAAATATGCGGCCCGCCGATCCGGCGGGCCGCATATATGTTCCACTTAGATTTCGGGGATGTCGATTTCGATTTCGTGACCGACAGCGGCGGATTTGCAGATACCGTCGATGATGGCCTGGTTGTAGAGGATCTGGCTCGACGGAACCGGCGACGGCGTACCGTAGAGGACGGAGTCGAGGAACGAGCGGATCTTCTTGTCGAAGAGGCCCGGGCCGCGGTTTTCGAGGATCGGGATCTTCGTTTCGCACTGGCTGCCCGCGACGTCGTGGTACAGCGTCATCGCGCCGCCGACAGAGCCGTTCCAGCAGTCGGTCGACGGAATGCGGAGAGCAGCCTTCTTACCGAGGATGATGGTGTCACCCGGCGAGTCGATGTGCATCGCCCAAGCGATACGGAAGTCGAGGATGATGCCGCCTTCGAGACGGACAAACGCGGCCGCGAAGTCGTCGACGTTGAAGCGGCAGGCGTTTTCGGGGGCAGAGTATTCGAGGCTGGTGCCGAAGAAGTCAGAGGTGTAGCCGCTGACGGTCAGGGGCTTCGGATAGCCGATCGCGTTGAGGACCATATCGAGCGAGTAGCAGCCGATATCACCCAGCGCGCCGATACCGGCGGTGCGTTTTTCGATGAACGTGGAGTTCGGGATACCGCGACGACGGCCGCCGCCGGTCTGGATGTAGTAAACTTCGCCCAGAGCGCCGGATTCGACAATCTTCTTGATCATCTGCATGTTCGCGTCAAAACGCGGCTGGAAGCCGATCGAGAGGACCTTGCCGCTTTCTTTTTCGGCGCGGCAGATTTCAACGGCTTCTTCCGTGGTCACGCACATCGGCTTCTCGAGGAGGACGTTGACGCCCGCCTTCAGAGCAGCGATCGTACATTCGGCGTGGGTGGCGTTGTAGGTACAAACGCTGACCGCGTCGAGATCTTTTTCGTTTTCCAGCATTTCTTTGTGGCTGGGGTAGAAACGAACGCCTTCAACGCCGTAGCGCTGCATAAAGGCTTCCGCTTTGCCATCGATCAGATCGGCAGCCGCGACGATGTCGACGTCGGGCATACGCAGATAGCTTTCGATGTGGGATTCCGCGATCCAACCGGTACCAATGATACCGACCTTCAGACGGCGGTCGCTCTTGGGAGCAGTGTCTTCAACCGTATCCTGCGTGAACTTGTTCAGGACTTCATCACCGATTGCCATGATGTAAACACTCCTTAATTCGTAAGATTGGCAGCGGCAGAACAAAACGGCCGCCTCCGGAAAAATCCGGGTCAACAATTGATACCATCAATATTATACCATAACTTGTGCGATAATACAAGAATAATTTAGGGATTTATCCTAAAAAAGCGGGGTCACGAGTCAACGACAGCCGTACTGTAACGGTCGTAGGTCACCATACCGGGCATAGCGTGCGGCAGTTTTTTGACGTAGCGGACCGGGCAGTAGTCGACCTCGACCTTGCCCGTTCCCTTCAAAGAGGAATGCTTGGCCGCAAGCTCTGCCGCCTGCGTGTAGGCGAGAGCGGATGGTTCTTCGCCTCCGGAGAAGAGGATGACGTGGCTGCCGGGCGACCCCTTCACGTGGAACCAAAGATCGGATTTTCCGGCGGTGTGGAAGGTCAGCTCGTCGTTTTGCTTGCCCGTACGCCCGACCCAAACGGTGTATCCGCCGTCAACGGTGAATTCGAGTGGCGGCAGCGCGGGGAGGGCCTTGGGCTTGTTCTTGCGCCCCTTCTGGCTGGCCGCTTTCAAATATCCGAGCTCAACGAGCTCAGCTTCGATCCGCGGCAGCGCGGTCTTGTCGGCCGCAGAGATATCGTAAAGCACGTTTTCCAAGAAGGCCAGTTCTTTTTCGCCCTCGGCGATCAGCCCTTCCAGGTGTTTACGGGCGGATTTCAGCTTGGCGTATTCGGCGTAGTATTTCTGCGCGTTTTGCTGCGGCGAGAGGCGCACGTCGAGTGCGATCTCGATCTCTGCCAGATTCTCGTCATAGTAGTCCGGCAGACGTACGGAGGCAACGCCTCGCGGGATCTGGTAGAGATTGGCGTTCAGGATGTCGCCTTTCTTGCGGTATTCGTCACGGGTAAACGTGCGGCGAAGCTCCTCGCGCTGTAAATTCAGCTTTTTGGAGAGGCGCTGGTGCGCAGTCTTGATCGGCTTATACAGGCGCGCGGCGCGGGCCGCCTGCTTCTCATCTTCCTCGCGTCCGGCGAAAACCGAATCGAGCATTTCCGAGGGCGAGGTGAATTCTTGAACGACCGGCAGGGCCTTAGCGTTGATGACAACATAGTCGCGGCTCCGGCGCAGCGGATCCTCGACAATCGCCGGACGGAAACGGCGATCGGTATACTGTCGCACGGTTTCCATCAGCGAAGCCGCAAGCGCTTCGGGTGAATCGTCCGAGGCGTTGGTCACGACTGTCCGCGCGACGAGCGGACAAAATCCGAAATAACCGTTGAGCAGGCGGTCGAACGGTTCCGGACCGCTGCCGTGGGCAAAGAGCTCGATCGCGGCAGCTTCATCGAGCTCGGCGGGATTTTTCTTTCCCTCCTGTGCCGGCGGAAGCTGGTAAAAAAGGCCGGGGAGCAGCGGGCGCACAGCGTTTGCCTCGAGGTTTGCGCGCTTCATGCAGTCGAGAATATGGTTTTCGCCGTCGGTAAGGATCACGTTCGGTACTCTGCCGGCGGCCTCGAAGATCAGGCGTACCGTGCGCTCGTATCCGAGCTCGTCGGAGGCGATGAATTCCAGAATCAAAACGCGCTCAAAATCCGGCTGCGTGACCGCAACCAACCGCGCTCCGCTCAAATATTTGCGCAGCAGCATGCAAAACATCGGCGGTTCCGGCGGATTATCAAAGCTTTGGGTCGTGTAGTGGATGCGTGCCGCACCCGACCGCGCACAAATCAAAAGCCGCAGCGTGCGGTTGCGCTGCGTCTCACCGCCTCGCAGCGCAAGCACGAGGCGGTCTTTTTCCGGTTGGTTGATTTTATCGACCTTTGCCCCGAGCGATTCGCGGCGAAGCTCGTCGGCGATCGAAGCAAAGACAAAAGGACAAAATGGCATAGGGGATCTCCTTTCGGGAGCGATCAGCGCAAAAGCTGATCGAGTGCGGCGGCGAGTGCGCGCTGCTTGGCAGTTTCTTCTGTTTCGACCGCGCCGGATGCCGCGTGGCCGGCGAGTATCGTCAAAAGCCGCCGGCGGTATTCTGTGAGATGTTCTTTGTACAGCGCGTCATCTGCATGATGCTGCCGGCCGACGTAGCGGTAGAGCGGATCAGTCTCCACGTTTTTGCCCTTGCGGACGGAGAAACACTCGTAGAGATGCCCGCCATCTTTGCAAAGGACGAAATCCAAGACCTCAAACTCGTTTTCTGCGAGGTATTCCCGCAGCAGATTGGCGCGGCTCATCGGCTGCAACACGAAAAGGCGCGGATCGTCATCGGCGATTTCGTCGTCACCGAGGATCTGCGCGATCGTCTCACCGCCCATGCCGGCAATCACGGCCACTTCGTGCGGTCTGTTTTGCACAGGAAAAAGACCGCTCCCTAAGAGAGGCGTTGCGACGTCGGCAAGGCCGTAGAGGACGATGTTTTTTTCGGCGGCTTTGAGCGGACCGGGGCGGATATCACAGCAGTAAGCCTTTTTGATCCGCTGTTTCTGAAGCAGATAAAGCGGCAAAAGACCGTGGTCGGAGCCAATGTCCGCAAGCGTATCGCAGCTTGGGACAAGCGCCGCCACGGTCAGCAGCCGTTTGGAAAGTTTCAGTTCCATTCGGAAGGCTTATTCGGCCTTCGCAGCTTTTTCTTCCAGGAAGCCGTTGAGCTTCGCGAGAAGCGCGTCGCAGTCAGCGTTGTGAACGGCGCAAGCCTGTTCGATCGTTTCGCTGCGCGAAGCGGGGCAGCCGAGGCAGTGCATACCGATTTCGAAGAAGAACGGAGCGAGCTCGACGTCGATCAGCAGAACGTCACCGATGATGGTGTCTTTCGTGATTTTCATAAGGCATTTCCTCCAGATCAGGCGAAACTGTGTTTCGCCGGAATTGATAGTTTCGGGCGATCCAAACGGATCGATCTCCTGCAATAGTATACCACTATTCGCGCAAAAAAGCAATAGAAACTGCGGGAAAACTTGCCGAAAAAGAAACTGTGGAGACCGTTACGGTCTCCACAGTGTTAGGAAATCCAAATTACTGCTTGACGGAAATGCCTTTTTCGGCGATCGCCGCGATGATCTGGTCAACAAACGGTGTGACTTCTGCGCGCGAGAGGGTCTTCTCGTCGGAAACGAAGGTGAAGCGGACGGTAACGCTGTTCTGCGCTTCTTCTTCGTAGATGCCGACCAGACCGACTTCAGCGAGGAATTCGCAGTCGAGCGACTTCCATGCGCTTTCCAGCGTGGCGTAGGGGACGTCTTTACCGACGGCAAAGGTGAGGTCGATGTCGATGCCCGGGAACTTGCTGGGGGCGTTGTAGGCGATTTCCTTGCCGTCCAGTTCGCTTAAGGTGTCGAGGTCGATCTCGGCGAAAACGATCGCGGCTTTTTTGTCGATCTTGTTCAGGTTCAGCGGATGCAGCGTGCTCATGAAACCGAGCTCGGCGCCGCCGAAGCTGACCGAGGCGGTGTTCTTCGGATGCTGCCATGCGTGGGTCACTTCGCCGGAAGCGAAGACAAAGATCTCGTGGCGGAGCGAACGGCTCAACGCAGCGAGCGTATCGCGCAGACGGAAGAAGAGCGCTTTTTCGCTCGTGGTGCGCGAGAAGAGGGCGATGCCAAGGCGCTTGCGCTCGTTGCAGGTGCCGTCGGCCTTCAGACCGTCGATAACTTTGGCGATCTCAAAGATGCCGAATTCCGGCGCGTAGAGCTTGTTGTCGTTGACGGAAGCGAGCAGCGTGGGGATCATCGAATTGCGCAGGCAAACCTGTTCGGGGTTGATCGAGTTGACGATACGCACGTTGTCTTCGATCGCAATGCCCATTTCCTTCCACTTTTTGGCGTCGCACCAGAGGTAGGAGTGGATCTCGTGCAGGCCGAAGCGCTCGACGAGCAGCGTTTTGATCTCGTCTTCGTCGCTGGCGGCAACCGACGGGCGAACCGGCGAGAGCGCGCTTTCGGTCGTTTCGATCGTAAAGTTGTCGTAGCCGTAGATACGCGTGATCTCTTCGATGATGTCGGCGCGGATCGTAACGTCCTTGGTGGCACGCCACGACGGAACGTCGACGCTGAAGTTGACACCGTCACAGCGGACTCCGAAGCCGAGCGCGGTCAGCGTGTTTTCGATGCGGGAAACCGGCAGGTCAATGCCGGTGTAACGGTCGACGAACGCCTTGTCGAAGTCGATGGTGATCTTGTCGTAGTGGCGGACGTAGCAGTCGGTAACGGAGGAGATCACTTCTACGCCGCTGTCGATCTCGGTCGCGAGCTTGATGAAGCGGGCGGCGGCGACGATCGTCAGTTCGGGGTCGAGGACCTTTTCATAGCGCATGCTGGCATCGGTGCGGAGGCCGAGACGGCTGGAGGTCTTGCGGACGCTGACACCGTCGAAGTTGGCGGATTCGATCAGGCAGGAATCGGTATCGTCTTCGATTTCGGAATCCAGACCGCCCATGACACCGGCGATGGCGACCGGCGTATCACCGGTGCAGATCATCAGCGTGTTCTGGTCGATGGCGCGCATCGTGCCGTCGAGGGTCTGGAATTCAAACGGATCGGCGAAACGACGGACACAAACCGACGAAACGCGGCGCAGATCGAACGCGTGCATCGGTTGGCCGAGCTCGAGCATGATGTAGTTGGTGAGGTCGGTCAGCAGATTGATCGCGCGGACACCGCAGTAGAAGAGGCGGATGCGCATGTTGATCGGCGAGACCTTGGTTTTGATGTTGGCGAGCTTGACGGAGGTGTAGCGGTAGAGGAGTTCGTCTTCCTTCGATTCGATCGCAACGGCCGGCAGATCCTTGTAGGCCGAGCAGTCGGCGACGTCGACCGGTTTGAGTGCACGGCCGGTCAGCGCAGCAAACTCACGGGCAATACCGTAGTGCCCCCAAAGGTCCGGACGGTTGGTGAGCGACTTGTTGTCGACTTCAAAGATCGTGTCTTCGATCGCAAACAGCGTTTTGATATCGGTGCCGAGCGTCAGATCGTCCGGCAGCTCCATCAGACCGGAGTGATCGGCGCTGATGCCGAGCTCCGCTTCCGAACAGCACATCCCCTGCGATTCGTAGCCGCCGACCATCGCCGTGCGGATCTCCATACCGCCGACCGAGCCGCCGGCGGTAGCGAACGCAACGGTCATGCCTTCGCGCACGTTCGGCGCACCGCAGACGCAATCGCGGATATCGCTGCCGGTGTCGATCTTCAGAAGATGCAGTTTTTTGGAGTTCGGATGGTTTTCGACCGAGACGATGCGGGCGACGATCACGCCGGAGAGGTCGCGGCCTTTGTAGATGATATCCTCGACTTCCGCCGTCGAGAGCGTAAACTGATGGATCAACGCCTCACAGTCGAGGCCGGAAAGATCAACGTATTCCTTGATCCAGTTCATCGATACGAGCATTGTTATTTTCCGCCTTTCTCTTTACTTGTGGAACTGTGTCAGCGTTTTCAGGCTGCCGCTGTTTAAATCACGAATGTCTTTGATGCCGTACTTCATCATGGCCAGACGCGTCAGACCCAGACCGAAAGCAAAGCCGGTGTACTTGTCGGTGTCGATGCCGCCGGCGGTGAGGACGTTCGGATGGATCATGCCGCAGGGACAGAGTTCCAGCCAGCCGGAGTTCTTGCACGAGGGGCAGCCGTCGCCGCCGCAGATCAGGCAGCTGATATCGAGTTCGAAGCCGGGTTCAACGAAGGGGAAGAAGCCGGGGCGCAGACGGACTTTGATATCCTTGCGGAAGACCTCGGAGAGCATCGTCTTCATGAAGTAGATGAGGTTGGAGATCGAGATGTTTTCGTCGATCATAATACCTTCCATCTGGAAGAAGGTGTTTTCGTGGCAGGCGTCGATCGATTCGTTTCTGAAGCAGCGGCCCGGGAAGATCGCACGCACCGGCGCACCGTACTTGCGCATGATCGCGTTCTGCGCGGCGGAGGTGTGGGTCTTCAGAAGCTGGCCGTTGTCGAGGTAGAAGGTATCCTGCATGTCGCGCGCGGGGTGATTCTTGGGGATGTTGAGCGCTTCAAAGCAGTGGTAGTCGTCGGTGACTTCAAAGTAATCTTCCACGATGAAGCCCATCGAGGCGAAGATCTGCACGAGCTCTTTTCGGACCATCGTGATCGGATGATAGGAGCCGGTGGAGAGATCGGCCGGCAGCGTGATATCGTACGATTCCGCGCTGTTGACCATGCGTTCCAGCTCTTTGGCCTTCAGATCCTGCACCGTTGCGGCGATGCGTTCTTCGCATTCGCGCTTGAGGAGGTTGATCTCCTGGCCAAGCACACGTTTTTCCTCGCCGGAAACATTTTTCAGATCCTTCAGCAGCTCGGTGACCGAGCCTTTTTTGCCCAAAAAGGCGATGCGAACCTGTTCAAGCGCATCGAGGTCGGAAAGTGCCGCCAGACGCGCTTCAAACTCTGCTCTGATTTCCGTCAGCTTTGTTGTCATGTTAACGTCTCCTATGTAAAAAATCTGTTTGGTTCTTAAAATCCGATGGTCGTGAAGATGGGACGGCGCACAAAGATCGAACGCAGGAGCTCCTCGTTTGCGCAGATCTGTACGTCCGGACGATATTTCGCTTCGTCAAGGCTCAGATAGCCGATCCAAAGCTGGCTGAGCGAGCGGATATCGACGATGAGATCGGGCGCTTCGTCGGTTCGGGTCACGGTGTCGCCGGTCACGCAGTAGGTTGCGGCATTCTGCGGCAGGAAGTCGTCGGAGACCGCTATGGTGAAGCGGCAGTCAGCGGGGCGGGGGAGCAGCTTGAGGGCGGCTTCGACGTTGGTGATGCGCATCATCATCGTCGCCTCTGCTTCGTGCTTGACCTCGTACTGTTCCGAAACCATCGACATCAGCGGTACGTCTTCGGGCAGGCGGATGTTGATCTTTCGATGTTCTGCCGTCAGCTTACCCAAGAGCGAGAGGATCGCGCGGAGGCCTTCGGGCGAGGCAAACGCGTAGTCACGGATCTCAAATGCCGCGTTCGGACCGTTGTCGTCTTCGGTTCCGCAGTAAGAGAGGTATGCCATTTCATCGCCCGTGGTCAGCAGATAGTGCGAAGTCAGCTCCGAGTAGGTGTCGCCTCTGTTTTCCTCACGCGTGTGTGCATCCGTGCGATAGATGCAGGCGTTGTAGCGTTTGCCGAAGTCGTTGTGCAGCTTGGTCAGGAGCGGGATTTCTTCTCCGTATTCCAAACGGCGGATCTTCCAGTCGGAGCGGATCTTACTCAACTGTTCGGGCGGGAGAATGTAGCGGTGGAGATCGAAAAAGATCTCGTAACCGAATTTGCGGTAGAAGCTGTGGTTAAAGGGGTAGAGCGTCGAGAAAACCTCGCCGTTTTTGTAGGCGTCGTTCAAAATGGCGTCCAGAAGATGTCGGATCGCACCCTGATTGCGGTATTCCGGAAGCGTGCAGACGTCGCCGATACCGCCGCTTTTGACCGGCTGGCCGGCGTAGTAGGACATAAATTCGTAGTTTTTGGTACAGGCGCCTATTTTTCCGTCGTCGTCAAAATAGCCCCAAAAGCCTTTTTCACCGGCGGACTCACATTGATCAATTCCCTTACGGCGGGATTCAATATCTTTAGAACAGACAAACGCGACCGACATAATGCGGTCTCTGTCGATCATATCATGTTTCACGAAAGGTCTGACGGTCATCGATTAGCCTCCTAATAAGCATACACTTTATTATACCATAAATCGCGCCGCAGTACAAGTTTTGCGGCGCGATTTCTCTCATTTCTTCAAAAAAATATCCTGCTTACCGCGTGAGCTTCAGCCCGGTGGCGATCAGTCTTGCCGCCGCAACCGCCTCGGCAAAGAGCGTTTGCTCAGCCCTTTCGGCGACCTCGGAAAACTCGGCGGCAACGCGGTTAGTCCCGCAGACAGCGGCCGCACCCTTTTCGTAAAGCGCATCGCCGACATCCTTGACGAGGCCGCTCAAAATAACGACCGGAACCGAACCTGCTGCGTTCAACACACCCATGATCGCTTTGCCCATCATGGTCTGCTGATCCGTGCAGCCCTCACCGGTGAGGATCAGATCGGCTTCTTTTGCCCGTTCTTCAAAACGCAGCAGCTCCAATACGGTACGGATACCCGAGGCGAGCGTACCGCCCAAAAACGCCGCAATACCGCCGCCGAGCCCGCCTGCCGCACCGGCCCCGGCAAAGGCCTGCAAATCAAACCCTGTTTTTTCCAAAATCAGCCCGGCAAGCGTGCACATTCCGAGATCGAGCAATTCGACTGTTGCTTCGTCGGCACCTTTCTGCGGGGCAAATACGCGGGCGGCACCACACGGGCCGTAGAAGGGATTATCGACATCGCAGAGCCCGCGGATCGCAATTCCGTCCAGCAGCCGTGCGGCATCGGTCACGTCGTAGTCGGCGATCTCGCCGAGTGTGTTTCCGCAGGGGATGAAGGATTGGCCGCTGCGGTCGAAAAACCGCACGCCAAGTGCTGCGGCCAGACCGCAGCCGCCGTCGTTGGAGCCTGTACCGCCCAACGCGATCGCAACCGAACGGCAGCCCTTGCCGATCGCATCTTTTACCGCCGCACCGAGCCCGAAGCTGGAGGCCACGGCCGGTTCGCGGCGCGAAGCCGTCATCGGCACGACCGAAGCGGAATCGATCACGGCAGAGTTGCCGTCGATAATCGCGTACCGCACCGTCACGGCGTTGCCGTAGCCGTCGATAGTCGCGCAGAATTCTTCACGCGCTCCGGCAGCGATCAGCGCGTCGGCCGTACCTTCGCCGCCGTCGCCGAGCGGCAGGATCGTCACGCGCTCGATCGGCAGCTCGCGGCAAAACGCCCGTGCCATGATCGTGGCTGCCTGCGGTGCGGACAGCGTGCCCTTAAACGAATCGGGTGCAATCAGGAGCTTCATATCGTAAAATCCTTTCAGAGTGTTGAATTCAAGCGGAAAATGTGGTATGATAACAAAAAGCGCACAGGGGGGAGAATGGGTGACGGAAAAACGCCTGCAATGGATTTTGCGCATCGCCCTGCTTGTCTTGCTCTGCGCGACCCTGGGCGTGCGGCTCGTCCGCTGTGCGATACTCGACCGTTCGGCTGTGCTGGACGGAACGCTCCGCTGGCAGGGGAGAACCTACCGCGCGAGCGCGGGCCATTATTGTGAGGATACGCAGCTTGCCGTAGCGACTGACGCAAACGGCGCAAAATGGGCCGTGAACTCGGTGGAAGGCGATCCGGACGGCGAGCAGTTTGTCGTCGTGCGCTCCTTCCTCGACCAGTATCTCTACCAAAACGAAGCCTATTCCGTGCCTGCAAACGGAACGGTCACCGCTGTATATATCGACTACGAACGCACGGACGACGCAGTACTTCTGCAAACGCTGCAGCAGGTGATGACCGCCGAACGCGCTGCCGATCCGATCGTTTGCATATTGCAGGACGTCCGGAGCCGTTCGGTCAGCTTTTGCTACGAAGACTGTGCGGTTGCCCCGAAAACAAGCGGTTGGATCGTTTGGGTCGACGGTACTCTGGCGGTGGCACAGTTTGACCGCGACAGTAAAGTTCTGGACGAACCGAGCGGAAAAAGAGAGCTCATCTGTTCCCCAATCCCCGAAGACCTTGCGGTTTTTCTTGCCGAAAGCGGATACTTTATCGAGAAGTAAGAGACAAATTCAAATCCGTTTTATCGGTAGCTTTGCTGCCGATAAAACACCGCCAAGACGATCGTAAGATCGTCCACGCGCTGAGGGGAGCAGATAAAATCGAAGATTTTGTCTGCGGAGATAGGCGCGTGAGAACCTGCCGCAGCGCCCCGAACTGGAAACGCAGTTTCCAGTTCGAATACTAAAAGGAGTTATGAACATGACAGAATACGGAGTCGGCATTATCGGTATGGGATTTATGGGAAAGACCCATACCTTTGCCCACAAAACGATGCCCTTTTACTACCCGAATCTCCCGTACAAAACGACGCTGATCGGCGCCTGCAACCGCTCTATGCCGGCTGCGGAATACGCGCGCGACAGCTTGGGCTTTCAGTACGCGACGCAGAGTGAAGACGAGATCTTTGCCGATGAGCGCATCCAACTCGTCCATATCTGCACGCCCAACGAATACCACTATGAGCAGGTGAAAAAGGCGCTGGCAGCGGGAAAACACGTCTACTGCGACAAACCGCTGACCGTTTCGACCGACGAAGCGGAGGAACTCGCCGAACTTGCCGCCAAAAGTGGCAAGACCGCGCAGGTCGCCTTCCAAAACCGCTTCTTCCCAGCAACGCTGCGCGCCCGGCAACTGATCGAAGAGGGGCGCATCGGTGAGATCCTGTGCTTCCGCGGGGAATATCTCCACTCCGGCGCGATCGACCCGAACCGCCCGATGGGCTGGAAGCAGGGGAGTTCGGGCGGCGTGCTTTTGGATCTCGGCTCGCATATCCTCGACCTCGTGGGTACGCTGGTCGGCCGCTATGATTCCGTCTTCTGTACGCGCCGCGTGCTTTATCCCGAACGCCCCGGCAAGGATGGAAAGATGCACGCGATCACCAAAGAAGACCACGTGACGATGCTTCTGACGCTTGCCAACGGTGCGACCGGCACGATCGAAGCCTCGAAGATCGCCACCGGCGTTGACGACGAGCTGCGCTTCGAGATCCACGGCACCAAAGGCGCACTCAAGTTCCACGTCATGCAGCCGAATACCCTTTGGTTCTACGACAATACCAAACCCGAAGGCGTCTACGGCGGCGAACGCGGCTTCACGGCGATCGAATGTACCGCGCGCTATGCGCCGCCGGGCAACGTCTTCCCGTCGCAGAAAAACGGCATCGGCTGGATCCGCTCGCATTGCCATAGTCTCTATACCTTCGTCGATAACGTTCATAACGGCAGACCGGGTGCCCCGTCGTTTGCCGACGGCGCGTATATCCAGCGCGTGATGGCTTCTGCCGCCGAAAGCGCGGATACGGGTAAGGTCGTAAAGATCTGATGCTTCAAAATCAGCCTGAGCGAAATGCTCAGGCTGATTTTTTGTTTAGTATTTATCGGCACCTTTCGGCGGCAGTTTGCAGATCCAGACGTTGCGGAAGCTGACGGCGTTGCCGTGGTCCTGCAGCAGCAGCGGACCTTCGGCGACCATTTCTTCGGTCAGCGGCGCACCCGTCATGCGTTCCATCACGAGATTGTTGTGGACGGGGAGACCGTTGTGCATCACGGTGATGCGCGGGAATTCCGTGAGCTTGCCGTCGGCATCAAAGCGGGGAGCGCGGAAAATAATGTCGTAGGTCTGCCATTCCATCGCTTTTTTGCAGTTATTGAAGAGCGCTGCATGGCGGTCGTAGAGCGAAGAGCAGTCGCCGTAGCCGGGGACATCGCGCTCGTACGAGTCGAGAACCTGCACTTCGTAACGGCCGTGTACAAAAACGCCGCTGTTGCCCTTGTCCTGGCCTTCCTTGTCGGGCATATCGGGCACACGGAACTCCACGTGGATCATCGCATCGCCGAACGTTTCCTTGGAAACAATGTCGCCTTCGCGGTCCACGACCGTGTAAACGCCGTCCTCCACGATCCAGTTGCCCGCGGGCGAACCGTCGCGTTTGGTCCAGTTGGAGAGGTCTTTCCCATTGAACAGATCAATTCTTTCCGGAGCTGCCATATTAAAATCCTCTTTTCTTGTTGTTGTAAGGAAGCACCGATCCGCAAGGATCGGTGCTTCGGCTTGTTATGTTACTGTTTGGCGATGACGCGGACACGCAGAATGCCCGGCACGGCCTTGATCTTCGCGACGACTTCGTCCGTCGGCATCATGTCGGTGTCGAGAACGGTGATCGCGTAATCCTTCTTCGAGCGGTTGGTCATGTGCTCGATGTTGAAGCCGCTGTCGGCAAAGCTGGCGGCGATCGTGCTCAGCATGTTGGGGATGTTCTTGTGGATAACGCAGAGGCGGTAGTTTTCTTCCATCGGCATGTCGAGGTTCGGCAGGTTGACGGAGTTTTTCACCGTACCGCGCAGAATGTAGTCCTGCAGTTCTTCAACGGCCATGACCGCACAGTTGTCTTCGCTTTCCGGGGTCGAAGCGCCAAGGTGCGGGATGCAGACGGTGTTCTTCATTTCCAGCGTTTTTTCGTTGGGGAAGTCGGTGACGTAAGAAGCGACCTTGCCGCTTTCAAGAGCCGCGGCCATATCATCGTCGTTGACGAGCTCGCCGCGCGCGAGGTTGATGATGCGGACGCCGTCCTTCATCTGCGCGATCGACTCAGCGTTGATCATGCCCTTGGTTTCCGGGTTGAGCGGAACGTGGATGGTGATGTAGTCGCAGTTTTCGTAGATTTCCTTGCGCGAATTGACGCGGTGGATCATGCGGTCGATCATCCATGCGTTGTCAACGGTCAGGTACGGGTCGCAACCGTAAACTTCCATGCCGAGGTGCTGGGCGATATTGGCGATGTTGGCGCCGATCGCGCCGAGGCCGATAACGCCGAGCGATTTGCCCTTGAGTTCGGGGCCGACAAACTGCGACTTGCCCTTTTCAACGGCCTTCGCAACACCTTCGGTGCCGGCGAGGGTCTTCGACCATGCGATACCGTCGGCGATCTTTCTCGAAGCGAGCAGCAGCGCGCAGACGGCCAGCTCCTTAACGGCGTTGGCGTTGGCACCCGGTGTGTTGAACACGGCGATACCGAGCTCGCTGCAGCGGTCGATCGGGATATTGTTGACGCCGATGCCGGCGCGGCCGATGCACAAAAGCTCATCGTTGAATTCGTAGTTGAGCATATCCGCCGAACGCACGAGGATGCCTTCCGGGGCTTCCGCAGCGTCGGAGCAGACAAACTTGTTTGCGTCGAAACGATCGGTGCCGATGGCAGCGATCTTGTTCATCAGTTTAATTTCGTATTTTCCGTCTTTCATCGGTAAACTCCTTTCGCCTTACGCGTGCTCTTTTTCAAAACGTTCCATGAACGCGACGAGCGCTTCCACGCCTTCGTAGGGCATGGAGTTGTAGATCGACGCGCGCATACCGCCGACAGAGCGGTGGCCCTTGATGGAGACGAGGCCTTCGGCGGTCGCCTGCTTGCAGAAGAGCTCGTCGAGCTCGGTGTTGCCGGTGACGAACGTGGCGTTCATCATCGAACGGCAGTCGGGGCGGACCGGGTTTTTAAAGAGCTTCGAGGCGTCGAGGTAATCGTAGAGGAGTTTGGCTTTCTTTTCGTTGGCAGCCTTCATCGCTTCCAAACCGCCGAGGCTTTCGATGTATTCGAGAACGAGGCCGATCATGTAGATGCCGAAGCACGGCGGCGTGTTGTACATCGAGCCGTTCTTGTCCTGCACGGCGTAGTCGAAAACGGTCGGGGTGGTCGGAGCAGCCTTGCCGATCAGATCACGGCGGACGATGACGACGGTCACGCCGGCCGGAGCCATGTTCTTCTGCGCACCGGCGTAGATCATGCCGAAGCGGTTGACGTCGACCGGCTCGGAGAGGATGCACGAGGACATATCGGCGATCAGCGGCACGGAACCGGTTTCGGGGATGTAGTGCCAACGGGAGCCGTAGATGGTGTTGTTGTAGCAGATGTGGACGTAGTCGGCATCCGGCGTGAGCTTAAGATCTTCCTGCGAGGGGATGTAGGTGAAGCCGTCGGGCTTGGTGGTCGCCGCGAGGTTGGCCGTACCGTATTTTTTCGCTTCGTCATAGGCCTTGCCGGAGAACTGGCCGGTGACGATGTAGTCCGCGCTGTTGGAACCGTTCATCAGGTTCAGCGGGATCATCGCAAACTGCGCACTCGCGCCGCCCTGCAAAAAGAGCACGGCGTATTCGTCGGAAATGCCCATCACGCGGCGCAGCGCGGCTTCGGCGTTCTGGATAACGGCATCAAAGGCCTTGGTGCGGTGGCTCATTTCGGTGATCGACATACCGCTGCCGTTGTAGTTCAGCATTTCGGACGCCGCTTTTTCCAGCACGGGAACAGGCAGCATCGAGGGGCCGGCGGAAAAGTTGTAAACACGATTATAGTTCATTCGGACATACCTCCAAATTTGTAATTGCAGATTTTACCGCAAAAATCAAACGACGGTTTTTCGCTTTAGCGGAGCGAATCTGTGAAATTTTGCAGTTACTTAATTATACAATTTTTAGACGGAAGTGTCAAGGTTTGCATCTGCCGATTTTATGAAATCTTAGGCGGCGGATTCTATGCATCTTGCGAATGCAGCCGAAACGTGATATAATTTATAGTAGCTTTTTGCCCGCACACCGGTGCGGGAGAAGAGCAAGGTTTATTTTTGATAAGGAGGTTTCCATGACGACCTTTTCTGTTTTGCAAAAATTAACGGCCGCTTCGGGTCCTGCCGGATTTGAAGGCCCGGCTTGTGCCGCTCTTGCCGAAGTTCTCGGCGAGATGGGCATTTCCTCCCACATCGATCCGCTCGGTTCGCTGATCGCGAAGCTGCCCGCTTCCGACGAAAATGCGCCCACGCTGCTGCTGGATGCGCACATCGACGAGATCGGCCTGATCGTTTCCTCGGTCGACGAGAAGGGCTTTGTGAAATTCGGCTCGCTCGGCGGCGCCGATGCGCGCATCATGCCCGACTGCGAAGTGTCGATCCTTGCCGACCCGCCGATCGACGGCGTGCTCTGCTGTCTGCCGCCGCACGTGCAGAAGCCGGATGAAATGAAGAAGTTTGCCGCCCCCAAGGATATGGCGATCGATTGCGGTATGTCGAAGGAAGCTTTGGAAGCGCGGGTGAAAACCGGTACGCCTGTGGTGTTCAAATCGTCGCCGCGCGTGCTTGCCAACAACCGCTTTGTTTCCAAATCGCTCGATAACCGCCTGTGCGCGGCGGTCATTGCCTGTGCGCTGGAAAAAGTCAAAGCCCACGCGCGCGACTACAATATTGTCTTTACCGCCTCGGTGATGGAAGAAGTCGGCGGCAGAGGTGCGAAGGCTGCGGCCTTCGGCGCCGATCCCAACGCCGCCGTCGTTCTCGACGTCACCTTCGGCGAAGCCAAGGGCTCGCCGGCGGATGATACCTTTGCGCTCGATGCGCTGACCGTCTGCGTCGGCCCGGAATGCGACCGTGCCCTCACCGGCGAGCTCCGCAAGGCCGCTGCCGCGCTGGAGATCCCGCTCGAATCCGAAGTCTATGCGCGCTCCACCGGCACCAACGGCACGCCGATCCAAATCACCCGCGCCGGTGTTCCCACGGCCGTGCTCTCGCTGCCGATCCGCAATATGCATACGCCGGTCGAGCTCGTCTCGCTCGACACCGCCGACAAAGCGGTGGACCTGCTGGCCAAATTCCTCGATGATCTGAAAGGCGGTGACCTGCTGTGAAAGCTTTGCTGAAAACGCTCTGTAACCTCGACGGCGTCTCCGGCGACGAATTCGCCGTCCGCGATGCGATCGAAGCGCTGGTCGCACCCTTTGCCGACGAGATCCGCAAAGACCGCATGGGCAACCTTGCGGTGCTGCGCCGCGGCGCATCGAACGAAAAAACGCGCATGGTCTGCGCGCACATGGATGAAGTTGGCTTCATCGTCACCCATATCGACGACAAGGGCTATCTCGCCATCTCCAACGTCGGCGGCATCGACCTGCGTGTCGCGCAGGGCAAACAACTGCGCGTCAACGCCAAAAACGGCAAGGTCTACGGTATTACCGGCGTGACGCCGGTGCACCTCGCCGGTGAAGATGAACGCAAATCCGTGCCAAAACAGATGTATCTCGATATCGGTGCGGCGAGCAAGGAAGAAGCCGAAGCGCTCGTTTCCGTCGGTGATTTCGTTTCGTTTGTGACGGAAGCGGCCGATTTCGGCGAAGGAATGTTCAAGGCCAAAGCGATCGACGATCGTCTGGGCTGCGCGGTGCTCGTGGAGATCCTGCGCCAAAACGTGCCGTGCGCGTACGATACGTGGTTCGTGTTCTCCACGCGGGAAGAGATCGGCGGTACGGGTGCAAAGGCCATGAGCTTTGCCCTTGCACCCGACGAAGCGATCGTGCTCGAAGGCACGACCGCAGCCGACGTCGCCGGTGTTTCCGGTGAAAAGCGCGTCTGCTGCGCCGGCAAGGGCGCCGTCGTCAGCTATATGGATAAATCCACAATCTACGATCCGGCGATCTTTGCCCAGCTCAAATCCCTCGCCGACGAAAATGGGATTGCGTGGCAGACCAAGATGATCGTCGCCGGCGGTACCGATGCCGGCAGCATTACGGTCTCGCGTGCGGGCGTTCCCTGCGGCGGCATTTCTGCACCGGTGCGCTATCTCCATGCGCCGGTCTCGGTCGTCTCGTGGGCCGATTGCGAAGCCGTCTGCGCGCTGGCGAAATGCTACGTGCAGAGCAAATAGACAAATTTGATGGAAACAGAGAGGGTGTGAACGTTATAATGGAACATACTATGCTGCAAACGACACCTCCCCGCATGATTCCCACGGGATATCTCCCGGATGGGTTGATCGCCGGCAACGGCGATCTCTCCGTAACATGGGGCGGTACCTCCGGACGGATCCGGCTCTATATCGGAAAATCTGATTTCTGGAAAGCCTCCGAACTGACACGAAGCGGCGGCGGAGTGAGCCTGTTTGGTGTGGTGGAGATCATGCTTCCGCAGCTGTTTTGCTCTCCGTTTCAGGTTGAGCAGCAAATGGATGCGGCGCGGTTGGTCGGCCGTTTCACGGAAAATGGTTTGGATGCGACGCTTTCGGTGGCGGTTTGTGCGACCGAGAATACGATCCTTCTCGAACTCGACCGCTCACACCCCGGCTTATCGGTCTCTGTCGATCTGAATCCGGCAGAGGGCAACGGCTCGGTGCAGGAAAAAACGGTGCAGGGAAGACAGCAATCTGTGCTCCGCGCGTTTTCGGATGCATCGTACTGCTTTGAAACGGCCTGTGCCGCCGTATTGACGGAAGTCAGCCGGAAACGCGCTGCCGGCCGAGAAACGGTTCGCTGGGCCATTACGGTTGCAACCAATCACGACACAGCGGCGTATCGCCGCCATGTCTTTGCGGCGGCGGAAGTGATCGACGATGCGGCCTTCGACGAAAAGCTTGCCTCGCATGATGCGTGGTGGCGGAAGTTTTGGTCGGCTTCTTCGCTGTCGCTTGCCGACAAGGAATTGGAAAACCACTGGTACGCCAGCCTGTATGCGATAGCCTGTTGTGCCCGCAACAAGAAATTCCCGCCGGGACTTTGGGGGACTTACTGCACGACCGATAGCATGGAATGGGGCGGCGACTATCACCTGAACTACAACTATTACGCGCCGTTCTACGCTCTTTGTGCGGCCAACCACCCCGAACTGCTCGATTGCTACGACGCACCGCTCTATGACTATCTGCCTCTGGCAAAGCAATACGCCCGGGATTATCTGGGTTGCCGCGGTGTATACTATCCTGTTTCCATCGGCCCTCTCGGCATGGAATCCGATGTCCACCCGGAGGTTTTGGAACATGGGCGTCTGTTCTTAGGCCAAAAGAGCAACGCGGCCTATGCGGCAGTCGTAATGCTTTTCCGCTGGTACACAACGCTGGATACGACCTATGCCTGCGAACGTGTGCTGCCGTTTTTGAAGGAAGTCGCGTATTTTTGGGAGGATTATCTTGCAGAGGTCGATGGGGTATACCACGTTCTGAATGATGCGTTAAACGAGGTGGGCTTCTGCTCAGAGGAATACGAACCGTTTTCCAGCGACGGCCGCGGCGACAACGATCCGGCGCTTTCCCTCGGACTGATCCGGATGGTTCTGCGCGGTCTGCTCGATATCTGTGCGGCTTGTGGGATCGACAATGCGGATATGCCGCGGTGGCGACATATTCTTGCCAATCTTGCACCGATCGAAACGGCAGAGTGTAACGGCGTATCGATTTTGCGCCCTGTTGTCGGTGCGAGCGACCTGCGGCGTTTACCCAACGAACTGGTTTATCCTGTCGGCGCGATCACACGGGACGACAGGGAACTGTACGAGGCCGCACAAAACACCCATCGTTTGCTCGCGCTGTGGTATGGTCACAATACCTTCTGTTCCTACTATCCGGCAGCGGCGCGCCTTGGTGTCGATCCGCAGACGATCCTTACCCACATAAAAGCAACGATCCAAACGCGCGGTCTGCCAAGCGGGATGTTTTTGTTTGGCGGCGGCGGTATGGAAAACTGTGCCGCCATCCCTGCGACGATCTCCGAAATGCTCACACCGAGCTATGATGGTGTGCTTCGCTTGTTTGCCTGCTGGGATCTTGCGACGGACGTTTCCTTCCGCGGTTTCCGCACGTTCGGCGCGTTTGTTGTCGATGCCGACTTGCAAAACGGTATCTTCGCCGCGACGATTACCAGCGAGAAAGGAAGACCGCTTACGCTGACCGTACCCGGAACGGGATATGTGCTCTGCCAAGGCGATCATTCGATCCCTCTCGATGGCGAAGTGACCGTAGAAACCGTAATAGGCGAGGTTCTGACGGTACGAAAGGCGTAATACGATATTCTTTCAGTCCCCGGTAAGTGTAAGCTTGCCGGGGGCTTTTTGCTGTTACCGTTCTGACACCAAACTGTAACCGCTTTGTTTCCAAATTGTATCCATCCTGTAATCGTATTGCGGCCAAAAATATGGTATAATCAAACCGTAAACCAAACAAACCCGCAACGAAATCTGCGGACCGACGAAAGAAAGGTGGTCACTGATGAAACGAACCGCTTCCATTTTTATGCTGTTACTGTTACTTTTTGTGCTGGCCGCCTGCGGCGCGGAATCCGAGCCGCCCGTAACCTCGACGCAAACAACCGCTCTGACAACCGAACCGGTATCGACTGCCTCGACCTTGGTAACGACGACTCTCGCGCAAACAGAGCCGGAAACGCCGCTGACCGAAGAATCGGCGAAACGCATTCTTGCTGCGCGCGATGATGGAGCCGAATTGATCGCGCTCTATCCCTCCGGCAGGGCAGACTATCTGCTCTATCGGCTGTCCGACGGCTTGGTACGGGTGGATGCCTATGACGGTAAAACCGGTGTGCTGATCGAAAAAGATATCCTTGCCAATCGCTTTTTGGCCGATCGCCGGATCTGTGCCTACGATGCTGAGGAACTTGGGAACGGTACTCTTGCGCTCTACGTAAGCGAACTTACCGAAGATGGCGGTCTTGTGTATCCGGAACGGTTGGTGCTGCGGGAAGAGAATGGCGAGATCGTTCTGACAACTCCGACCGGTATGGGTCGCGAATCTCTGCCTCTGTTGTTCCCGGTGGTGTCGCTCGGAAATGCTTGGGCGGCTCCGGAACTGGCGGAATGCCGCACGGGGCTTGACTGCGTTACCTTTGCACTTTCAGCGTCTGACGGTGTCGATATGGAGGGCGGAGAATGTTTTCCGCAAACGGAGTTTTCCTATGATGCCGAGACGAATACGATGGTCGTGACCATGCATAATACCCAGCTCTCTGAAAATACACCGGTCGTTGCCGAGCAAAAACGGTTGGTTGAAGCTGTTGCGGTCAAAGAGACTGCTGACGGTTTGGAAATCCACATCCGCCTGACCGCCCATGTTTTCTCGTATTCATGTGATATGCGTACGATTTTTGATCCCAACGATGCGCACAACACGCTTGGCGTACTGGAGATCTTCTTCTTTCAGCGAGATCTTTCTGCGGTTACGCCGATCAGTGTCTTGCCTGTGACGGAAGTAGCGCCAATCGTTGACGAAATCAGCACTATTCCATCTCCGGAAGCCGCGTTTGCCTCCTATTATGCATTCCAAAACACCCCTGTCCTCGAGTTCGCACGGGAACTGACCGAAACCGCCGAATACCGTTTTGTGCGTGTTTCCGATGGTATACCGGCAGGACAATACAGCCGGATCGACCGTTACGACCGCGCGACCGGGCAAATCGAGGGCTATTTGCTCCCGGGGATCGTCGCGTGGAAAGTGGTCGGCCGCGGCGATTTTCTGACGGTCTATACCGTGGGTGATGACGAACCCAATAGTGCCTTCCCGCGAAAATGGGAACTCATCTTCAAAGATGCGATGCTGACGCTTACCGAAGTCGAGCATTGGGTGAATCTCTCCGACGATGGATATTGTCTCCATAGCGACGGTCAGACAGATGTGCCTCCGCCGGATTGGTGGCAGCCCGACGAGCTTACCGCAATCAGCTGCGGATTTGACGGGATCTCCTTGCTGACATCGTGTCCGCTCGGTTTTGTCGGGGCAGGATCTGCACAGGTGCGAACACCGATGACCGTTTCCTACGATGAAACCGCAAACGTGACGACACTTCATTTCCCGCGGGTCAGCTGCGATCTCGACGCATTGACGGCAGCGGCAGCGATGGTGCAAAACGAGCGGGTCACTGCTGTTTCCCTGCGAGCGGAAGGCGAGGGGGTCGCGATTGTGCTGCAACTTGCGCCGGACGTGTGTTCCTATACGCTGACCCGAACTTATGTGGATACGCCGGAACACACGCTCTACGGTCAGCCGTATGCCACCGCGATCCATATCCGGTTTTCGGTCTATCCTTTGGAAGAAAACTAAGGGAAAAGCCTGCAAAAAGGTAAAAGGTAAAAACATAAAGCGAAAATAAGGCGAAAACTTTCGCAAATCCCCCTTGACAAATCGCAGAAATTTGGTATAATATACTGGTTGACGGGTGAGGTATGCCCAAACCCGTCCCAATCCTTACTCCCGCGAAGAAGGGCGGGGGTCACAGACCAGAAGGAGGTGTATCTGAAATGGCAAACACGGGAAAGTATGAGTCGGTTATCATCATCAACGCCACTTTGGAAGACAGCGCAATCGAGGAAACGGTCAACCGCGTCAAAGCTCTGATCGAAGCCAACGGCACGCTGGAATCCGTCGATGAGTGGGGCAAGCGCAGACTTGCGTACCCGATCAACGACATGATGGAAGGCTACTACGTTCTGCTGAACTTCACCGCTTCGACGGAGTTCCCCGCAGAACTCGACCGTATCTGCAACATCAACGACGCGATCATCCGCTCGCTGATCGTTGCGAAGGACGAAGAATAAGCTGACCAAACCAAAGAAAGGGCGTGTCATTCATGCTGAACAAAGCGATTTTAATGGGTCGTCTTACGCGTGATCCTGAACTCAGGCACACGCAGAATAATACGCCCGTTGCCTCGTTCCGCCTCGCGGTGGACCGTGGCAGAAGATCGGCTGATCCGAATCAGCCGACGGCGGACTTTATCGACATCGTCGCCTGGAATCAGCAGGCCGAGTTCGTCTCGCGGTATTTCCGCAAAGGCCAGCTCGTCGCTGTTTGCGGCCGTATCCAGACCAGAAGCTGGACGGACAACAACGGCAACAACCGCAACGCGGTTGAAGTCGTGGCTGACGAAGTGCATTTCGCCGAACCTAAGCGCGACAACTACGATTCTGCTCCCGCAATGGGCGGCCGTCCGCAGGGCGGTTACAACCAGGGCGGCTATAATCAGGGTGGCTACAACGCCCCGGCAGAACGCAATGCCGCACCGGCTCCGCAGCAGCCTGCTTTTGGCGGCGGCTTCGGCGGCGGTTTCGACGAGATCACCGACGACGACGGCGATCTTCCGTTCTAAAACTTGATGATTGTCTTGTGCCGAGCGCACAAGACGGATGATGATTTTGATTCAAAAGGAGGTTCCTACCGTGGAAAACGAAAGAAACGAACGCCCGCAGCGTCCGCGTAAACGCAGAAAGGTTTGTGTCTTCTGCGCCGATAAGATCTACAACATCGATTACAAGGATGTTTCCAGACTCCGCCGTTTCCTCAGCGAACGTGCGAAGATCCTGCCGCGCCGCATGACCGGTACCTGCGCGAAGCATCAGCGTCAGCTGACCACCGCGATCAAGCGTGCCCGCCACATCGCGCTGCTCCCCTACATTGCCGACTAATTGCAATGCCAAAAGGCGAAACGGTAAAACCGTTTCGCCTTTTCTTTTACTTGGCGCAATTGGGAAATCAGTAAAATGCTTGCAAATACCGAACCCTGCTTTGAACCATTGTTTTCCGCCGAAAACGCTTGCGTTTTTGGCGCTTCGCTTGCGACAGTGTCGGCTCCCTCTGACGCGGAAACACTGGGGGAGAGAAAACGATCGCAAGGTCGAGCGTTTTTCTATGATCCCCTCAGCCTAACTTTGCTCGTCGATGCTTCCATAAACCAATGGGGAAGGGGACGACAAAAAACTTTTGTTTTTTTGTCGAAAAAACACTTGACAAATCTCCATAATCGTGTATAATATAATAGTTGTGTTTCCTAGCACCATAAAAGATTATATGGCCCGATGGTCAAGCGGTTAAGACACCGCCCTTTCACGGCGGTAACGGGGGTTCGATTCCCCCTCGGGTCACCAAAAAAAGCCTGTCACTCCGACAGGCTTTTTTGTTTTGCTCTTTTGCGAAAAAATGAAAAATTATGCCGGAAGGTGTGACGGAGTTTAATTTCCAACACAGTTATATAGCAAAGAGGGTCCAGAAAACCGTAAATGACAGGAGTGTTACAAAACAATTGTGTTTGCACAGATGATATGGTATAATCAAAATGTAGAACAATTGAAACATGAAATGATGCCCGAGGAAGGAGGTCAAACATGAGAAAAACGATTTTTGCTCTACTGCTTTTGTCATGTGCCCTCACGTTGACAGCTTGCTCAACGGACGTGAATCCGCAGAGTACAACGATGTATTCGACGAAATCCACGGTAACGGCTACGACCGTGCCGTTAACTACGGTCACCGGCGAAACCGAAACGTCGACAGTACCACCGGAGACTACGACGGTGGCAACGACCACGACGACATCCGTTGTTCCGACAACCGTCATGTTGACTGCCGATGGTTCCGAGGTCACCGTTCGTTCTCTCACGATTGAAAATTATACGGTCGGGGAGTTTGCTGCGCATGTAAACGACGCGGATTTGTCAGAAAATGCTCCAACGATGGAGGTCGATGCACGTTATTTTGTCGAGCGCGATTGGTTGCGTTACCGCTTTACCGACGGGCGTACCGCGTTGGCAGAGCGTTATTTCCTCTTTTCCGACGGAGCGCTGATTGCGGAAGGCAACAGCGGTGTTTCACCATCGGAAAGCGGCGAATATCTGCTGATGATCGACTTTCTCTTTTGTGAAAACGCTGTGGTGTCGGCGGAGCGCGTGGCCGTGAAACTCAACTGTACGCGCGGCGAGCGCTATGAGGCCGAATTGGCACGAGGTTATCCGAACGATCCGCACCAACTGATCTTTACCTCTGACGCCTCAGCCGATATCATTGCGGAACGTTTATCGGGCAAGCGTGTGTTTGCCGCTGACACCGACGACCCTGCCGAGGCGCTGCGACAATACTTCACCGCACAACTGGCAACGCGGCAGCAGACGGCAGACGTGGAGACTGCGATCGATGAGTTCCGCATTCTCGATGTTCGTACGGATGCCGTGCATTTGTTGGAAAGTTACCGGAGTTATGCGGTGTATTTCCGGTATGCAGTGAAACCTGCGTCGGAACAGTTTGTTTATTCGCAAACGCTTACACCCGTTTGGGGTGAAGGCGATCTCGCCGGGTGGGCGATTTACGACGGCATGGTATATCTGAAGCATTGCGGTGATCGCTGGTTATGGTTGGAAAGCGCAATGCCCGGAGAGAGCGCTTCTTTGCCGTTTGGCTTTGTTTGGTGTGGCGGCGATTCTCTGGCGCCAAAGTTTGAACCGTCACTTTTCGTGATTCCTGAAAATTGGCGATCGGCTACATTAGATGGAGATCACACCGCTCTGCGCGAGCTTTTGGTTATGGATTGGGAAGCGCTGGAGGTTGCCTACGGCAGCAATGGCGTGGATTATTTTATGGCGAGGTTGCGAGCCAACGCTTTTTCTAATCTGACTAACCGTAATGTTACCCACAATTCTGATATTTTCACGAATCCGCGAGATTTGCCGCAGACCTTGCGCACGCTGATCATCCTGCGGAGTGCGGCAAACATTCCTGATGCGGTTCGCGATAACTATGCAGCGCTTGTGCGGGATCTGCAAGCGATCGTTCCAACCGCTTTTTCCGAGGCATGGGAGATGTTGTCGGATTCCGAGCGGGACTTTGCTCGTATTTTAACCGAATAAACTCCACGGAGCCCACCGAATCGATGGGCTCCGCTTTTTGTGCAACAGCTTTGCTTTTTGGATTACAAGAAACAACCACAATAAAAATTGGAACCAGAATCAATTTTGACAATATTGCAATAAGACTTTAACTATGGTATAATTGAATTGTAAATACTTTGAGAAACGGTTGGCGAATATCCAAAGGAGGTACAGCCATGACCAAAAAGAAGATCTTTTTGTGCATTGTTTTGCCGATTGCGATTGTCGCTTTGCTGATCGGTGGCCTGTTTGCCCTGCGGCAGTATTGGCAACCGTTTACCCGCACGGCGGAGTTCACCGTTTGCGGCGTGCACGGCGGGACAAAAGACGTTGCAATTGAGCTTGAATTTCACCGCTGGCTGTTCGCGCCGACGAGCGTGCAAGGCACCGTGACAGTCGACGGTGTGACCTACAAAAGCTTTGAACTTGCGCGCGGCATCGAAAATCCGCGCTTGGAAAAACCGCAGGTGGAGGGATTTTGGAGCCGGCTCAAAGCAAAATGGCAGGAGCTGCAGACCTCGGTTGTGCTCCAAGCATATGACGCGGGCTATACCGAGCGGGAGTATATGGCGTTTTTAACGCTCTTTTCCGGTGATCCCTTTGCCGAGACCACCGAAACGATCGCCCTCAGCGGTGTGGCCGTCGGCGACGATTTTGCGATCACCGCCGTCTGGCTTGCCGGCGACATTTTCTCCGGTCCGGCAACCTTTGGCCCGGCAAGCTCTGCCGAGGAAGCTGAACAGATCAAGCAGACCGTATTCGGCATTCCACTCCCGTTTGCACAAATAACCGAATAGCACACAAAAGCCCCATGGCGCACGCCGATTTCGGTGTGCGCCGTAATTTTTTCCTTGTCACCTCGCCGGATATCTGTTATAATAGAAAAAACGAAACAGGGGAGTGACCGCCTATGCAACCCGAACTCTTTACCGGCTATTTCGGCGACAAGCACATTCAGGGCATTGCCGTCGATTTAGAAAAAGGCTACGTCTATTGTTCGTTCACCACCCAGCTTGTGAAGCTGACCCTGGATGGCCGGCTCGTCGGCAGCGTGGTAGGTCTGGCGGCACATCTCGGCTGCATTGCCTTCCACACGGGCGACGGCAAGGTCTACGGCTCGCTCGAATACAAGCACGACGCCATCGGCAAGAGTCTGGTCGCCGCCATCGGCGAGGACGTCGCCGACGGTTTCTACGCGGCGATCTTCGACGTCGACCGCATCGACCGCGTGGGCATGAACGCCGAGACCGACGGCGTGATGACGGCAGTATTCCTCAAAGAACCGACGGATGACTATAACAGCACGGGTGTTGCGCCGGATGGCAGCACCGTCCCGCACAAATACGCCTGCAGCGGCATCGATGGTACGGCCGTCGGTCCGATGTTCGGCGCCGCGCCCGATTCCAAACCGTATCTGATGGTCGCCTACGGCGTCTACGGCGATACCGAGCGCGACGACAACGACCATCAGGTGATCTGTGCCTACGACCTCGCCGAACTCGCCGCCTACGCGAGTCCGCTCGTGCAGCGCGCGATGCACCGCTCCGGCCCAGAAAAACCGGCGGGCAAGTTCTTCGTCTTCACCGGCAACACCGAATACGGCGTGCAGAACCTCGAATACGACGCTGCCCACCGCGCCTACTGGATGGCGCTCTACTGCGGTCAAAAGGCAAACTATCCGAACTTCTCGCTGATGGCAATCGACGCATCCGCCGCGCCGAAGTCCGGCGAACTGCAGGGGCTCGGCGAAACCGGCGAGCTGCTCACGCTGGCGAAAATGGGTATCTGCGATGCCCAAAGCGACACCTACGGCTGGCACTTTCCGCACGGCACCTGCGGCCTCTACGCCGTCGGCGACGGCACCTACTATATCGCCCGCCACCACCGCGACGAGCAAGGCTGTGCCGGCTATATCGGCACCTACCGCTTCGACGGCGAAACGCCGTTTGTGCGGATTTAGAAAGGAGCGAAAACGATGGAACGTATTTTTGACATCACCGCATTCGGCGCGGTCTCCGACGGCGTGACCGACGCGACTGCCGCGATCCAAGCGGCACTCGACGAGGCCGGAAAAGTCGGCGGCGTGGTCGTCGTGCCGCCCGGCAACTACCTCTGCGGCTACCTCAAGATGCCGCGCGGCGTCACTCTCACGGGCTACCATGCGTGGAGCTTCCGCCACGACGGCAGCAGCATCCTCACGCTAAACCGCGACGACGTGCCGTGCCTCTTGGACCTCACCATGGCCATCGGCTGTACAGTCAAAGGGATCTGTCTGCACGGCAGAGGCCTCGGCGAGAAGATCCACGGGATACTGATCACGCACGCCGACTACAATGGTGCAGGCGAAGAAGATACACCGACGATCGAAGACTGCCGCGTCGGGCACTTCAGCGGCGACGGCGTACACCTGAACCATATCTGGTGCTTTTCCGTGCGCCATTGCATGCTCCACCGCAACCGCGGCCACGGGCTCTACGTCAACGGTTGGGACGGATTCATCCTCGATAACTGGATGTCGGGCAACACCGGTGCCGGTATGTACACCGATGGCGTGGCGGCGTCAATCACCGCGACGGGCAACCGCGTGGAATGGAACCGCCTTGGCGGCTTCATCTTTACCAAGGCCAATACGATGAACGTCACGGGCAACTATTTCGACCGCAGCGGCGGCCCTTCGCTGAAGATCTGCACCTCCGGCTGGGAGGTCAGCGATACGATCACGGTTACCGGCAACGTTTTCAACCGCAGCGGTGCGGGTGACTACAACGAACAGGGCCCGGCCGATCCCTACGACGATTGCCACGTTCGCATCGAACGCTGCATCAACGCCGTCGTCACGGGCAATACCTGCCGTCTCGGCACCAACGACGGCGGCGGCGGACGCCTGAGCCCGAAGTACGGCTTCGTGATCCGCCGTCTTCGCAGCTGTATTTTCCGCGATAACGTCATGCACCGCGCGATGACCGATGAAAAGATCGTCGATCTCGGCGGCCACGAGGGCGACGTGATCATAGGGGATAACCCCGGCGAGCTCTCGCCGGGCCGACCGGAATGGTATCCGGTATTTACCGTGAAAGATTGAGAGGGAAAGCAATGCTGCTGATTGAAAATGCATATATCAAAACGATGGCCGGTGCGGATATCGCCTGCGGTCAGATCCTGATCGACGGCGGCAAGATCGCCGCGGTCGGCGAAACCGTCGCGATCCCCGAAGGCGAGCTTGAGCGCATCGACGCGATGGGGCGCCTTTGCACGCCGGGCTTCATCGACGCCCATTGCCACGTCGGTCTCCACGAAGAGGGGATTGGCTTTGAGGGCGCGGACTACAACGAAACGAGCGATCCGGTCACGCCGCAGATGCGCGCGATCGACGCGATCAATCCCACCTGCGAGGCCTACGCCGCGGCCATAGAAAGCGGTATCACCACGGTCGTCACCGGCCCGGGCAGTGCCAACGTCGTCGGCGGCACCTTCCTCGCGATGAAAACGTGGGGAAAACGCGTGGATGACATGGTGCTGAAGGATCCTGTTGCCATGAAGGTCGCGTTCGGCGAGAACCCCAAGCGCGTCTACAACGGCATGAGCAAATCGCCGCGCACGCGCATGGCCACCGCCGCGCTCCTGCGCGAGCTCCTGTTCAAGGCCAAACGCTACGCCGACGAGGTCGATGCCGCCGCGGCCGATCCCGAAAAGAAAGCGCCGGCGTTTGACATGAAGCTCAACGCCATGCTGCCGGTCATGCACGGCGAGATCCCGCTCAAGGCCCACGCCCACCGCGCCGACGATATCTTTACCTCGATCCGCGTTGCCGACGAATTCGGCGTGGCGATCACGCTCGACCACTGCACGGAAGGCCACCTGATCGCCGACGAACTTGCCAAAACCGGCAAGCCCGTGTTCGTAGGCCCGTCGCTGACCTCCAAGAGCAAATACGAGCTCAAAAACAAAACCTTCGAAACGCCCAAAGCCCTCGCCGACGCCGGCATCAAATTCGGTATCATCACCGATGCGCCCGTCATTCCGCTCCAGTATCTGCCCTTGTGTGCGGGTCTTGCGGTCAAGGCGGGGTTGGAGATCGAAACGGCGTGGAAAGCGATCACCATCCACCCGGCCGAGCTCCTCGGCATCGCCGACCGCGTCGGCAGCATCGAGGTGGGGAAGGACGCCGATATCGTCATCCACCAAGGTAATCCCTTAACCGATATCGACAGCACAGCCGCCGTGACGATCATCAACGGTAAAATCGTCTGCCGGAACTGATGAGACGTATATAGTATTATTGGCGAAAGTACGTTAAGGTTTTGTGGTACCACGCTGAGGAGGAACCGTATGAAAGACACATTGCGAAATATCATAATGTTTGTTTTATCAGCGGCTTTTTTCAGCTTGGTATACATCAATGCGTTCAAAGTGTCGGCAACAGCTGTTGCTGTTTTCGTGATCTTTTTGACTTGGTATGGTATTTGTATAGGTTTAAGTCAAAAAAGTGCGGAAAAATTAAAACACTATGAGCAAAAGCAGATCCACTTTGGATTGTGCAAACGTGATGACCGAAGAATTTTACTCTTCTCTTTAACAACGCTTTCTCCGATGTTCTTGTGCATTTTTTTAGTTTCTTTGATTCCTTTATATACTTATGAAATTTGGCTTATCACAGTTTTTCCTGCCATCGTCTTGAACTGTATCCCTGCAATTGGTGTTCTTGGCGAGTATTATGGATTGACCCGTAAAAGACTTCCGTATATTTTACTGTGTTTTTTATTTACAATGCTTTTTTGCCTTGTGGGGGTCATTCTGTCTGCTGTTTTCTTGAAAAGCCTATAAATTGGTATTAGAATACGATTGCCGCCGGGCATATCCATTTTCGGACATGCCCGGCGGCAATCGTATTTGATGCGCATGGCGTTATTGCAGGCATCTCATGCATGTTTTTGTCTTAAACGATTTCCACGCCTTCCGGTGCGTCGATCTCGGTCGTGACCGTGCCGTCGGCGTTTTTAACGTGGCTGACGGAAAGCACGCCGTAAGGCGTGGGGAAGGTGCCTTTGGCATAGGCGAGGTCGCCGAGGTGCGGCGCGATGCGGATCTTTCTGCAGCCCGGTTCCGCTACCTGAATACCGAGCACGTAATGCGTCATAAACGGGCAGGGACCCGATGCCCAACCGTGGCACAGGCTGTGGCGGAACATCACGTAGCAGTAGGCACCCCAGTCGCCGTGGATGTCGACCTTACCTTCCGGTACAAGCTCGTCGATTGGCGCGGCGTTTTCCATCCATTCGAGGTTGAAGTCCTCCCAGAAGCTCGTCGCACCCATTTTGAGCATACCGCCCCAGTACTCTCTGATTGCGTCCAAAGCGCCCTGCCAGTCACCGGCCATCGCTTTTGCCTGCAGGATGTAGTAGCCGAGGAAGGTCGAGAATCCGTGCGCGCCGTTGACGGCGATCCGGTCGCGGTTTTCCTCCGCGGCATCCTTGAGTCCGGCCAGAACGAGCAGCGCACCGGCCGATTTCGATCCGCCGTCGGCGGGGCAGTGGGCATTCATCCGCTCGGCGGCTGCCCGACATTCGGCGGCGAGAGCGGGATCGGCTAAAATTTCGATCATTTCCGCACCGCGCTCGAGCGCCATCTTCAAAAGTCCCTGCATGCCCGCGTGCTTGGCCTCGTCGTTGGCGTTGTTGGGCCAGTCGAGGAACTTCCCGGGCAGCTGTTCCACGCCGTTTTCGTCGACGAGTGTGACGAGGTGGCAAAGCAGTTTTGTCATGTATTCTTTCTGCTCGGCGAGGTACGCTTGGTCGCCCACGCCCTTGTACCATTCATATTGGTTCAAGATCCACCAAAGCGAATACGCCGGCGTATCGTTCATCCATGTAATATCATCTCCGATGATCGGCGCATCGTCACGGGCGAGATCGAGCGATTTGGGAATGACCTCGTTGGCACCGAACACCGAGAGGATCGTCATGATCTCCGTGTGCATATCGCCGATCCAAACGAGACGGTCGCGTTTGATGCCGTCCCACAGGTATTCCTGCATATTCAGATGCGCCGTGTACGCGGCCGTGTCCCAAATCTTCGTAAGCTGCGGGTCGGAGCAGTCGAAGCTGCCGATGTAGTCGAGGTCGCGGAAGATGAACGTCGCGTTGATGCTTTTGAACCAAATGTCTGCCTCGTCATCGAGCAGGTCGATGCGCACAAAGCGGAAGCCGGATTCGTTCGTCTCCGGAGCAGATAAAAAGCCGACGCTCATAACCATATCGCGGTTGGCGTGGTCGTTGGTGGTGTTCTTGACCCCAAGGTCGGTCATCGCTTCCATAGCCGATTCGCCGAAGCGGATGCGGATGTTGACGCAGTTTTTGGTAGGGCTGTCGACCGATTTGATGAGCAAACGCACCGTGCCGTGCATCTCGATGCCGTAGTCGAGCAGGATCGACGCTTTCGGTTGGCCGGGACGGTTGGAGAGGTGGCAGAACGGCATCTTGCCAAACGAGATCTGCTCCGCGCGCGGCAGAAGAAGCGATTCTTCACCGGAGATCTGTGCGCCGTCCTCGCGCGAGGTCCAAAGAATGCGCGTCGGCGTCACGTAGCGCCGCGCACGCGTATCGGGATCTTTGCCGGCGAGGCGAGGGAATTTATCGTAAACTTTGTTCATAGGAAAAACACTCCTTTCGGTAGGATAATAGTACCATATTTGAGAGGAAAAGTAAAGTGCCGCGGCAAAACTTGCAGCGGCACCTTGTGTTAGTCGTCGTCTTCGTCCTTGCGGCGTTTGCGGTCGCGTTTTTCGTCTTCCTCGTCCTCGTCGTCTTCCTCGACCTTCGGCGGCAGCTTGGAAACCAAGGCCCATTCCACGCGGTGGTTGAGGATCTCTTCAACACGGATCTTTAAGGTGTCGGTTTCCAGCTCCGGCGTATTGCCGTCGTCGGGGATCTGCGTCAGAACATTGAAGATCAGACCGCCGAGCGAAGAATAGTTGGCTTCGGGATCTTTTTCGTATTTCATCTCCATCGCCTCAAAGAGCTCTTCCAGATCGCAGTTACCCGAAACGCGCCACAGGTTTTCGTCGATGCGGGTGATATCCTGTGCCTCGACTTCATCGGTCTCGTCGTAGATATTGCCAACGATCGATTCCAGAAGGTCTTCGAGCGTGATCAGACCGGCAGTGCCGCCGTATTCATCGACGACAACGGCCATATGCATTTTCTTCTGCTGCATTTCGCGGAAAAGCGTATCGGCGTGGGCGGTCTCCGGCACGAAAAGCACGGGAGAAAGCAGCTCCTGCAGCGTTTTGCCGCCGTTGCTGTGGGCGTTTAAGAGGTATGCCCTCGTGCGCATGATGCCCAAAACATCGTCGGTATCTTCGCCGCAGACCGGAAAGCGCGAATAGCCACTTTCCACGATCGTGCGGAAGATCTCGTCGGGCGTATCATTGGCCCAAAGCACGGTCATATCCTTGCGGTGGACCATCAGCTCACCGGCGGTGATGTTGTTGAATTCAAAGATGTTGTCGATCATTTCGCGTTCTTCCGATTCGATCGAGCCGCTTTCTTCGCCGATGTCGATCATCATGCGGATCTCATCTTCCGAAACGCTTTCTTCGGCTTCGTGCGGGTTTACACCGCAAAGACGCAGCACACCGTTGGTCGAAACGGTCAGGAACCATACGATCGGCTTCAAAGCGGCAGCCAAAAACAGGATGATCGGGCAGACAGCACGGGCGAGTGACTCGGGTTTGCGCATGGCTAAACGTTTCGGCACGAGCTCGCCTAAAATCAGCGTAAAATACGAAAGGATCAGGGTGATGGCGATAACCGCGAGGGTATCCAGCGCCGAGACGCTGAGCGCAGTCACACCGCAGGTATCAACGAGCCAGGAAACGATCGGCTCGGAGAAGTTGTCGGCGGCAAATGCCGAACCGAGGAAGCCGGCCAAAGTGATGCCGACCTGAATCGTCGAGAGGAAGCCGGTCGGTTCACCGACCATGCGCAGCATTTTTTTCGCTTTTTTGTCGCCGTCTTCTGCCTGACGGCGCAGCTTGCCTTCATTCAGGGAAATCACAGCGATTTCCGAAGCAGCAAAAAATGAATTGATCGCGATCAGAATGATCTGCAGGATCAGACTACCGAGAATAGGTGACATATCGATTCTCCTAAAATCATCAAATTATGAGAAATATACCAAAAAATGAAAAAACAGACAAGGCGTGTCAAGAATTACATGACAAGCCGTGCCTGAACGATATAAAATCTCATAAAATAGGTGTGGAAATCGGGCAAAGAATGAACAGCGATTGCTCTGCGCAGTGTGTGCCAAATGCGCAGAATCGTCCGTATATGGTCATCCATATCGCGCGACGATAAAGGCGGTTTATCCAAGAACGATCCCTCTTTCAAGTCATAATGATATCATATTATATCATGGCTTTACTTGGATTGCAATAGCATTTTTATTATTTCTACAAAAAAACGACCTTCCAAACACTGTTTGAAAGGTCGTTTTGCGGAGATTTCGTTAAATGCGCACCAGGGTGATATTCCAGTCGGTGAATTTTACCAATCGCTTGGACACAATACAGGAGTTGGCATAGAGGCCGACGTACTGTGTGCGTGCGGCATCGTCGCAGGTATATCCGCCCTGCCGCACCCAAGTCTTGCGGTCGTCCTCGCTGTAATAGCAGTCAAAATGCTGTCCGCGCTTTTCGACCTTCAGCCAATACGGTGCGGTTGGATTGCCGAGAGCCCAGGCGAGGTTGTCGTCGTCTTCCTTGTCGGTGTAGGCGCGCTGGGAAAAACCGCGGGTTGTCATTGCGCCGTTTTGGATCGTACCGGAGACATCGACCCAAGGCATCTCCAGCGAGTTCTTCACGATGATGCCGAGTGCGGTATAGGGCGTCACGTATTCCTCAAATGCCACGCGCACCGTCGCATCGAAGTCGCCTTCCACCGGGAACCGCGACCACAGAATACCGTATTCCATACGATTGGAGAAGTGCGGATCTTTGTCCATGAAACCGGCAGCGTTGATATAGAGGTTGTCGCCGGCAACACCAAATTCTGCGTCGGCTCCGCGCCAGCAGATCCACTCTGCCGCGCTGGGTTTGCCGCAAACGTCGATCTCAACGGCTTCGCCATCGCCGATGGCGGCATAGTGGTTGCCGATCGTTAAGGGGTTGGCGGTAAAGGTGACGGTTTTTTCCTCACCGGGCTCGAGCTCGATCGTCTGCGTTTCCACAAGTATTCCGTCTAACGTGCAGGGGATTTCCGCCGTTGTCTCATAACTGCCGACATTTTTCACCGTCGCGCTGATGGCAAACTTCACAGCTCTGTCGGTGTGGGTACGCATCGGCCGATCGGCCTTGGCCGCGCCGTAAACGAGAGCAGGGGCGAGCAGATCGGTGAGCGTGAGCGCAAAAGGCACGCCGCAAACGATGATCTCTCTGGTATCCTCGTCGTAGGCGGTGTAAGTGAGGGTGAAGGTACCTTCGCTGTTGGCGTCGAGATAGCAGACCTCACGGCTTAAAAGAAGCCCGCTTGCAAAGATCTTGCAGTCAAGCGAACCGTCCGCACCGTCGTTTCGGAGCGTGACTGTAACCGTCGCGGGCTTGCCCGCCTTGACGGTGTGTTCGCCGTCGACGGCGAGAACCGTGAACTTCGGCACGTCGGTCGTCAGCGAGGGCGGTGCATCTTCGAACCGGGTACCCCAATCGGAGGGTGCACTGCCCATCTCGTAGACGAGTTCGCCGCCGGCCATGATCTCGTCGTGGGCGATCCATGTGCGCGTGAGCGGCTGGCCGTTCAAACTGGCCGACTGGATGTAGATGTTTTCCTTGGAGTTATTTTTTGCGATAACGGTGAATTTCTTGCCTTCCGGCAGACGGAGCGTCCAGCGGGGAAACGCCGGTGAGGTCAGCGTGTAGCACGGGCGCGCCGGGCAGGAGGGGAAGAGGCCAAGCGCGATGAAGATGAACCATGCGCTCAGTGCGCCGGAGTCGTCTTCGCCGAAGATGCCGGCCGGCTCGTTGGTATGGACGGTCGGCATGAAGTTGCGGCAGACCTCCATTGTTTTATACGGAGCGCGGGCAAAGGTGTAGATGAAGGGGATGTGGAAGGCGGTTTCGTTGGTGTGATTGAAACGGTCGTGGGAGAAGGTGCCGTCGATGTGCTCGATCATCTTCTCGTCGCCGCCCATCAGGTTGATCATGCCCTGCACGTCGTGCGGCACGAGCGACGTGTATTCCCACGGCGTCGTTTCGCAGAAGCCGTCCTTGTGGGAGGTACCGGGATCGAACGGATCGACCCATGTGCCGTCGGCGCGCTTTCTGCGCACGAAGCCCAGCTTCGGATCGAAGACGTTTTTGTAGTTCTTGGCGCGTTCGGAGAGGAATTTGTGGTCTTCCTCAAAGCCGAGGGCTTTGGCCATTTCCGAGGTGCACCAGTCGTCGTAGGTCAGCTCCAGCGTGGCCGAAACCGAAAAATCGTGCGGTGCGTCTTCTTCGTCGGCGGGCATGTAGCCGAGCCGTGCGTATTCTTCGGGAATGCCTTCCGAACCGATATCCGTGCGCGTCGTCGCGTGCTTCATTGCCGCATACGCCGCTTCGTAGTCGAAGTTTCTGCGTCCCTTGGCGTACGATTCCGCCATCGCGCTGACTGCGTGGTGCCCGATCATCTCCGCCGCCAGACCGTAGCACGGCGCGGGCGACATCGGCAGCTTGTCGGCAACGTAATAGTTTTCCATGATCGACTGCGCCACGTCGTCCTGCCGCTCGGGCTCGAGCAGATGGTGGAGCGGGTGGGTGGTGCGGAAAGTGTCCCAGATCGCCCAGATATCACTGTAAAAATGGCGGCCGGTGTTTTTGACGTGCTTGTTGCCGTCGGCACCGATGAAGAAGTCGCCGCCGACTTCGTCGTACTGTGCCGGCTGATTCAGCGAACGGTAAAGCCCGGAATAGAAGATCCTCCGCTGCGTGTCGTCATCGGTGTCGATATCCACGCAGGCGAGTGCATCATCCCATGCCGCCTTGCATTTCTCAACAACGGCTTCCAAGTCGTAGTCCGGGATCTGCGCGTCGAGGTTTCTTGCGGCCTGTTCGGTGCTGATATACGAAATACCGACCTTAACAGTGACAACTGCACCGTCGTCGGCGGCAAAGTAGGGGATCGCACCGACGTGCTTGCCCGAAACGCGGGATGCATCGTCAAACACCTCGTCGCCCTTCCAGTAAAGAACCTTTGAGAAGGGGCGGTCGGCGCGCAAAACGAAATAGACGATCATGTTGGGCGTGCTCGGAGATCCGAGGGGGTAAACGCCGTAGCCGCTCAACTCGTTGTCGGCGGTCTGGCGGACAAAACCGTCACGCCCCGACTGATAGGTGTGGAGCGTGTGCGATAGGTCGATCATCAGGCGCGAATCTTCGCCGGAGGGGTAGGTGAAGCGGAAAATCGAGCTGTTTTGCGCCGCGCTCATTTCCGTGCGAATGCCGTACTTTTTGAGATCGACGGCGTAGTAGCCGACTTCTGCAACCTCTTGTTTGTGCGAATATTTGGATGCAAACTTGGTCTCGTCCGTGACGAGTGCGCCGTTTGCGGGCATGAGCAGCAGGTGGCCGCGGCCGCCGGCGCCTCCGATTCCTTCGATGCGCGTGTGGGAAAAGCCGAGGATGGTATCGTCGTTGTAGTCGTAACCGACGTTAGAGAGCGAAAAAGTGTCGGGAGAGAGTTTGACCATGCCGTGAGGCATCTGCGGCCCGACAAGAGCCTGCCCGACACCGGCGGTACCGATCAAAACGTTGACGAAATCGCTGCGTCGCATAATTGTTCCTCCGTTTGTTAGGAATTGTAAGCATACCTATATTTTACCACGCTGAAGCCGGTTTTGCAAGTTTCCGACACGCAAAAGCAAAGGACTGTCTCCGCAAATACAGAGACAGTCCTTTCTTGTTCATCATACGCGAACCAACGTGACGTTCCAGTCGGTGAATTTGACCAAGCGCAGATCGGGGATACAGGAATTCGTGTAGAGTCCGACGTACTGTACCGGCGCAGCATCGTCGTAGGTGAAGCCGCCCTGCCGTACCCACGGCTTGTCTTCGGCGGGTTTGTAGTAGCAGTCGAAGTGCTGGCCGCGCTTTTCGATCTTGAACCAGTATGGAACGGTCGGGTTTTCAAGCGGTCCTCGCAGATTATCAGCATCGCCTTTATCAGTGTATGCCCGCAGTGTAAATCCGCGTGAAGTCATTGCACCATTCTGCAAAAGCCCGGAGGCATCATCCCAAGGCATCTCCAGCGAGTTCTTCACAATGATCCCGTGCGAGGCGTAGGGCGTGGTGTAGCCGTCGTAGGCGACACGCACCGAAACGTCGAAGTCGCCCTCCACCGGGAATCGGTTCCAGAGAATGCCATATTCCATGCGGTTGGAGCGGTCGGCCGGTCCTTGGTGCTGGTTACCGGCTGCGCGGATGTAGAGATTGTCGCCTGCCGCGCCAAATTCCGCCGTCGTTCCGCGCCAACAGATCCACTCTGCCGCACTCGGTCTGCCACAAACGTCGATCTCAACGGCTTCGCCGTCGCCGATGGCGGCGTAGTGGTTGCCGATCGTTAAGGGGTTGGCGGTAAAGGTGACGGTTTTTTCCTCACCGGGCTCGAGCTCGATCGTCTGCGTTTCCACGAGCATCCCGTCCAACGTGCAGGGGATTTCCGCCGTTGTCTCATAACTGCCGACATTTTTCACCGTCGCGCTGACGGCAAACTTCACGGCTCTGTCGGTGTGGGTACGCATCGGCCGATCGGCCTTGGCCGCGCCGTAAACGAGAGAGGGGGCGAGCAGATCTGTGAGCGTGAGCGCAAACGGCACGCCGCAAACGATGATCTCTCTGGTATCCTCGTCGTAGGCGGTGTAAGTGAGGGTGAAGGTACCTTCGCTATTGGAGTCGAGATAGCAGACCTCACGGCTTAAAAGAAGCCCGCTTGCAAAGATCTTACAGTCAAGCGAACCGTCCGCACCGTCGTTTCGGAGCGTTACGGTGACGGTAGCCGGCTGGCCGGCCTTGGCGGTATGGTCACCTTCGACGGAGAGAACCGTGAATTTCGGCGTTTCCGTCGTCAGCGAGGGCGGTGCATCTTCAAATTTTGTACCCCAATCGGAGGGTGCACTGCCCATCTCGTAGACGAGCTCGCCGCCGGCCATGATTTCGTCGTGGCCGATCCACGTGCGCGTATGCGGTTTGCCGTTCAAGGTCGCCGACTGGATGTAGATGTTTTCTTTGGAATTGTTTTTGGCAACGACCGTGAAGTTCTTACCTTCGGGCAGACGGAGCGTCCAGCGCGCAAACGCCGGCGAAGTCAGCGTGTAGCAGGGGCGAGCAGGACAGGAGGGGAAGAGGCCGAGCGCGATAAAGGCGAACCAAGCGCTCATCGAGCCGGAATCGTCCTCACCGTAGATACCGCCGGGGCCGTCGGTGTGCACCGTCGGCATATAGTTGCGGCACATTTCCATCGTCTTGTGCGGTGCACGGGCAAAGGTGTAGATGAAGGGGATATGGAACGCCGTTTCGTTGATGTGGTTAAAGCGGTCGTGCGGGATGATGCCGTCGATGTGCTCGATCATCTTTTCGTCGCCGCCCATCAGGTTGATCATGCCCTGGATGTCGTGCGGCACGAGCGACGTGTACTCCCACGGCGTGCATTCGCAGAATCCCGCCTTGTGCGAGGTGCCGGGATCAAACGGCTCGACCCATGTGCCGTCGGCGCGCTTTCTGCGCACGAAGCCCGTTTTGGGATCGAAGACGTTTTTGTAGTTTTTGGCGCGGGCAGAGAGGAATTTGTAGTCCTCCTCGTAGCCGAGTGCTTTTGCCAGCTCAGCGGTGCACCAGTCGTCGTAAGTCAGCTCCATCGTTGCCGAGACCGAGAAATCGCCGACGTCGTAGTCTTTCGCCGGCAGATAACCGAGTCGGGCGTACTCTTCGGGGATGCCTTCCGAGCCGATATCGGTGCGCGTCGTCGCGTGCTTCATCGCCGCATACGCGGTCTCGTAGTCGAAGTTTCTGCGTCCCTTGGCGTAGGATTCCGCAAGCACGCTGGCGGCGTGGTGCCCTGTCATCTCGACCATCAGACCGTAGCACGGCGCGGGCGACATCGGCAGCTTGTCGGCGAGGTAGTAGTTCTCCATCAAGGACTGCGCCACGTCGTCCTGACGTTCTGGCTCGATCAGATGGTGGAGCGGGTGGGTGGCACGGAAGGTGTCCCAGATCGCCCAAATATCGCTGTAAAAGTGGCGGCCGTTGTTTTGGGTGTGTTTTTTGCCGTCGGCACCGATGAAAAAGTCGCCGCCGACTTCGTCGTATTCCACCGGCAGATTCATCGCGCGGTAGAGATCGGAGTAGAAAATTCTGCGCGCGGTCGCATCGTCCGTCTCGATGTCGACCACCGCGAGCGCTTCGTCCCACGCCGATTTGCAAGCCTCAACGACTGCGTCGAAGTCGAAATCCGGGATCTGCGCGTCGAGGTTTTTGGCGGCCTGCTCCGTGCTGATGTAGGAGATACCGATCTTAACGGTCACGATCTCGCCTTCTTCTGTTTGGAATAAGGGCATCGCGCCGATGTTTTTGCCCGATACACGCGCCGGATCGTCGAAAACCTCGGTTTCCTTCCAATAGAGCACCTTCGAGAAAGGCTTATCCGCGCGCAAAACGAAGTAGACGATCGTGTCCGGCGTGTGCGGGTAACCGATCGGATACACGCCGTAGCCCTTGAGCTCGTTTGCGGCACTCTGCTCAACCCGGCCGTCGCGGCCCAACCGATGCCGGCAAAGCGTGTGCGAGAGATCAAGCATCAGGCGCGAATCGTCGCCGGCGGGGTAGGTGAGACGGAAGATCGAGCAGTTCTTCGCCGCGCTCATTTCCGTGCGGATACCGTATTTTTCGAGTTCGACGCTGTAGTAGCCGACCTCGGCGATTTCGTGCTTATGCGAAAATTTCGAGGCAAATTCCTGCTCGTCGGTGATGATCTCACCGTTGGCGGGCATGACCATCACGTGACCTCGGCCGCCGGAACCGCCGATGCCTTCAATACGGGAATGGGAAAACCCCAAGATCTCATCATCGTTGTAGTCGTAACCGCCGTTGTTTAAGGAAAAGGTGTCGGGAGCGAGCTTGACCATACCGTGCGGCATCTGCGGACCAACGACCGCCTTGCCGGAGCCGGTCGTGCCGATCAAAACGTTGACGTAATCACTGCGGCGCATAATCGTTCCTCCGTTTTTGTTTGGTAGCTATATCTTACCATGTGCAACGCGCTTTTGCAAGCAATTTTGCACGCAGACCGCGGCTTTTTGTGCGACTTTGGTTTAAAACGAACTGGGGACTTGTAGGAAAAGAATAATATGCTATAATTGTATTTGTAAACAAAACAAACGCGACAAAGCCTCAACAAATGGTTGGTTGACTTTATAAATTTTGTACGCTATAATCAAATTACTGGTCTCAAATGTAAAACTGTGTTTTCAATTACTTTTTTCGCGCGTTTACTGTGCGGATCCCGATTTGGAAACTTCGTTTCCAAATCGACTGAAAAGGGAGGGGACAAAATGTTTCCGCAGAAAAAATACACCTTGTTTGACTGTGTGCGCGTTGTCTACAAGGTCATTCCGTTCTACGCGCTCACAAGGCTCGTGTTCGAAGTGGTGGGCGGTCTGATGCCGGCACTCGTGTTGGTTGCGATCGCTGATTTTATCGACGCCGCGATCCTCGCCGCCAATACTCATGCCGCCATCTCCACGGTCTTACCCGAGATCGCCGTACTCCTCGGTGCGTTTGCCCTGCAATGGCTGCTCGGTTCGTTTTCCAACCTCGTCAACGCGCGTATGGTGCAGGTTTTTTCCTGCCGCCTGTGGACGGAGTACATCGACTTCATCCAGCCGGTCGCTTACCGCTACTTTGAAAACGAGGACAGTATCACTTCCATGCGCCGCCTGCGCCAGCAACTGACGCAAAAGCTGCGCGAGGGCTATTTCAGCATGCTGGCGATCCTTCGTTCGGCGGTCAACGTCGTCTCGCTCCTCGCCATCCTCGTCAGCGCGGTCTGGTGGGCGCCGATCCTGGTCGTGCTGCTTTCGCTGCCTCTCTTCTACGTCTCGCAAAAAAGCGGCAAAGCGCGTGACGTTGTGGAGAAAGAAGCCGAGGATATCGGCGAAATGGAATACGCAACGCAGGGATATATGTTCACGCGCGAATTCGTCGAGGAGCGCATGCTGTTTGGTTACCACAAATCCGTCGAATCGCGTTGGTACGCTGCCAAAAAGAAGGAAGACGGTCTTTGGGAAACGTATAATTTCAAATGGTGTTTCATTGCCGGTTTCTGCGGTGCGGCGGTTCTCGTCGCTGCGGCGATCATTGCGATCGCGATGATCGATCCGCTGCTCGCCGGCGCTCTGACGATCGGTTCGTTCGTCTCGCTGGTCAACGCCGCGATCGGCATGATCGGTGCGTTTTCCTGGAACCTGAGCGTGATCATCAGCGATCTGACGGCAACGCGCGCTTTTTTGAAGGATCTGACGGCAATCGCAAGCTGGGAACGCGATGCTTCCGCTTCGCTGCCGCCGAGTGCGGAGATCCCGGAATTTCAGTCGCTGGAGTTTGAAAACGTCGTCTTTGCCTATCCCGACGTCGACCGCACGATCTTAAACGGCGTTTCCTTCCGGATGGAGCGCGGCAAGCACTACGCGATCGTCGGCGCCAACGGAGCGGGCAAAACGACGGTCACCAAGCTCATTCTCGGCCTCTACGGAAATTACGAAGGCCGCATCCTCTTAAACGGAAAAGAACTTCGCGAGTGGAGCTACGCCGACCGCAAAGCGATCTTCTCCGCTCTTCTGCAGGACTACGCGAAGTTTTCGCTCTCCCTGCGCGAAAATATCGCCCTCGGCGCTCTGCCGAGCCCCACAGACGTCGATTTTGAAGCCGCCGTACGTCTTGCCGGTCTCAACGAAACGGTGGCGGAACTGCCCAAAGGGCTTGATACGCCGCTCGGTAAGCTCGACGAAGGCGGTGTCGATCTCTCCGGTGGTCAGTGGCAACGCGTGGCGATGGCGCGCACGATCGCAGGCGGTCGCCCGTTCTGCATCCTCGACGAGCCGACGGCCGCGCTTGATCCGCTGGCCGAAAGCCGCCTCTACGAAGAATTCGGTGAGCTCGCTAAAGATAAAACGACGATCTTTATCACTCACCGCCTCGGCTCGGTGCACCTCGCTGACGAGATCATCGTTTTGGCCGACGGTGTTGTCGCCGAAGAGGGGAGCTTTGCCGAGCTGGAAGCGAAAAACGGTCTGTTTGCCGAGATGTACGCGGCGCAGAAAAGCTGGTACGAATAGGAGGTGTGCGAGATGAAACAGAAGAAAAAAGACGCAAACCTGATGAGTACACGCCAACTGATCCGCCGCTGCTTCGGACTGGTATTCCGCTATGGCTGCGGCCGATATCTCACGATCAGCGCCATCACGCTGCTGACCGCCGCTTTTGCGATCGCCAACCTTTATGTCACGGAGTATTTCTTCGACCGTGTCGGAACGATGATCGGCGGCGGCACGTTTGCCGGGCTTTTGGTGCCGATGCTCGTGTATTTTGGCTTTTTGGCTGTCAACCGGCTTGTACCCGACCTGATCGGTAACTATTCATGGCGCCTGCTCCATGAGATCGAGCGTCGGCTCTTCCGCCTTGTCAACGCGAAGGCATCGCGGCTGCCGCCGGTGCTGTACGAACAGAAAAGCTTTCAGGACGAAATGGAAAAAGCGCGCTACGGTGCCGGGCAGGGGATCGTATGGTACGTGGAGATCTTCCGCTATTTCCTCTGCTATAATCTCCCGATCTGTCTTGCTATGAGCTGGTATCTCTTTAACCTCAAGCCGATTTTGGTTATCACGGTGGCGCTGATCTTCCTGCCGGTGTTCCTGACGGAGATCATGCAGGCCAAGCTGCATGCGAGAAAAGAAGAAGCCGTCGCGCCGCTGCGCCGAAAAATGGAGTACTACGAAAACTGTCTGACGCGCAAAGAGCACTTTAAAGAAGTTCGCTTGCTCGGTGCAACGCGCTTTTTCCGCAAACGTTATCAGGACGTTCAGACGGATTTCATCGCCGAAGAGTGGAAGGTCGTCCGCAAGGAGAAGATCGTCGAGTTTCTCAGCCGCGTAATCACGCTCCTCGGCTACGGCGGCGTGCTTTGGCTGCTGATCGATGCGCTTGTCGCCGGTGAGATCGGTGTCGGCGCGTTTGCCGCCGTTTTCACCGCTCTGCGCGATTTCTTTGACAATATGGACAGCCTTGTGTGGGATCTCACCCGCGGTCTTTCGCAATCGGCCGGAAAAGCCTCTAACACGCTTCGTTTTCTCGATTATGAAGAAGAACACGGCGAACCGCAGAAACCGCAAAACGGCGAGATTGTCCTCGAAAATGTGTCGTTTGCCTATCCCGACCGCGAGGAAAACGCGGTGGATTCCGTCAGCCTGACGATCCGCGAGGGCGAAACGGTTGCCATCGTCGGCGAAAACGGCGCGGGCAAATCGACACTCGTGCGCCTGCTGACCGGGCTTTATCCGCCCTCAACGGGCAAAGTCACCGTAGGTGGTGTCGACACCGCTGTCGCCGATCCCGGCGGCATCCGCAAACATTTCTCCGCCGTCTTCCAGCAGTACGGCAAGTATAAGTTCAATCTCCGCGAGAATATTGCCATCGGCTCGGGCGATCTCGACGATACGCACGGTAACGCCGAAGCTGCCTGCGAAAAAGCAGGGATCGATCTTTCGTCCGAGGCGTACCCGAACGGTATCGAAACGAACCTTGCCAAGGAGTTCGGCGGGGTCGATCTTTCGGGCGGTCAGTGGCAGCGCGTGGCGATCGCACGCGGGCTCTATCGGCAGCACGATATCATCCTCCTTGACGAGCCGACTGCCGCGATCGATCCGCTTGAGGAAAGCCGTTTGTACGAGAGCTTTGCCGAGATCTCCAAAGGCAAGACCTCCGTGCTCGTCACCCACCGCCTCGGTTCGGCGCGTATCGCCGACCGCATCGTCGTGATGGAAAAGGGCAAGATCACCGAAGTCGGCTCGCACGACGAGCTGATCGCCAAAAACGGCACCTATGCAGAAATGTTTGCCGCACAGGCCGAGTGGTACCGATAAAAGAAATCCCCGGAACGGAAAATCTATTTCCGTTCCGGGGATTCTATTTGCTTTTTCTAAATAAAGCACTCTGCGATCAAAACGACCAGACAACAAGCGACCGAAACCTTGAAAAGATCCGCCCCAAACCATGCGAGTACGATGCCGGCGGCCAGCGCGAGCCCGCCGGAGATCGGCGAGGCCGTTGCCTCCAAAATCGCCGGAAAGGTCATCACGGCCAACGTCACGTAGGGGACGTAGTAGAGAAATGAGCGCAGAAAGCGGTTTTTGATCTGCTTGCGGATCAGCGTCAGCGGCAGCACGCGGATCGCGTAGGTGACCGCACCCATGATCAGGAGATAGAGGTAAATGTTGTGCGTCATGCCTCCGCCTCCTCTTCATCCTTCACCGGGAAAAAGAGCGCCGCAGCGCCGGCGAGCAGCACGGTGAGGGCGATCGTACGCATGCCGTCCGACCACCCGGAAAACGGCGGCAGTACGGTCGCGCCCCAGCTAAGGGCGAAACAGAGGGCGATCAGCACGGCAACAACGCGGTTTTTGCGTGCCGGCGGAATGATGATCGCGATGAACATCCCGTAAAGTGCCACGCTCAAAGCGCTGACGGCGCGAGCGGGCAGAATGTTGCCGGCGATCACGCCGGCCGCTGTGCCAAACGACCACGCAGGGATCGAAAGGGCAAACGCACCGTAGCTGTAAAACGGGTTTAGGCTGCCGGGGCGGGCAATGGCGATGCCAAAGAGCTCGTCGGTCACGGCGTAGCCCACACCGAGACGGTGGACAAACGGTGTGGACGGTGCAAATTTCTGGCTGAGCGCACAGCTCATCAGCAGATAACGCGCATTGGTGACGAGCGTGATCAGCGCCATTTCCCAATACGGCGCATCGGACGCAACCAGCATGATCCCGGCGTATTCTCCGGCCGAGGCGAGGTTTAAAATGCTCATCAGAAAGCCTTGGATCGCGTCCATTCCGGCGTTGCGGGCGGCGATGCCCAGCGTAAACGAAACGGCGAGGTAGCCGAGTGCGATCGGGATGCCGTCGCGCATCCCTTCCACGAATGCGCGGCGCTTTGACAGCAGCTTTCCTGCTGCCGTTTGCGAAGGAAGATTTTGTTTCATATGCTCAAACCTTATCGTAAAATCAACTCGCATCATATTATACAGGATTCTGCATGATTTTTCAACGGAAAAGCGCACAAAAATCGAGGGGCAAGGATCACAGATCCTTGCCCCTCCGTGCGTGTTCTCATTGCAACGTTTTCTTGAAAGCTTCGTATTCTTCCGTCGTACCCTTCCACGTGAACATCTGATTGTCGCCGAGCAGATACTCTCCGCTTCTGCCGCTGATGACGGCGTATTCTCTGCGCGCGATATAGTTCTCCGCGCTCAGGCCGACTTCTTCGTAGCGCCAGCGGTTGCCGATGGCTACGGGCATCATTTCATCATCCCGGGCAATCACGCGGTAATCTGTCAGGAGCGCATCGGAGGAAAGGGTAGAACCCCACGTGCAACGGTGGCGCACGATGCCGACACCGGGCGCGAACCAAAATTCTTTGACGCCGCAGTCGGTGTTCTGGTGGAAATAATGCTCTGCCCGATCTCTGTTGCCGGCGATCTCCAATGTAGCCGTCACACAGATCGTATCCTCAAACGTCCCGGCCGGCGTTTCGACCGTCCCGCCGTCGCGCACGGCAACGGTAACTGCATCATCCCGCCATTCGTGCGTGTGTTCCGTCGCCGTAAATCCCGGCATCCAACGGTCGTCCCAAAGCGTGCCGCAGAGCGTCTGCAGATAGCGCAGCGGCTTGACGCCAAAGATGCGGTTTTCCGCGTGGCGCGTGCCGAATGGGCCGGTGTCGAACGAGAGCTTCGCACATTCCTGATAACGCAGCTTACCGTCCTTCAACGTGAGACGCGAAATGTTTGTGCTCGACGGGCAAATCCGCCAAGCCGCATCGGAATACCGTACAGTCTCCTCAATGTGCGGGAGCATGGCCAAAGCCATGTCCACCGATTCGCGGCTCGTGTTTGCCAAAACGATCGCTTCCAGCTTTTTTCGGGCCTCTGCAAATTTCCGCGCCTCACAGTCTTCGTCGATCAGCACAAATTGCAGAACCGGATCGGGCGAGGCCTCTGCCCAATCGGCGTTCAGCGCGGTGTAGTTCAGACAGGAAACTGCGATCGCCTTGTCGGTGATGTGCGGTTCGAAGTATCTGCCCACGCGCTCAATGACGTATTCGTTGCGCTCGTAAAGCGCGTCGGGGGCATTCGGCGTCACGTAGCACCAGCGATTGCCCACGGCAATCGGCATCCAACCGTCGCCGCCGACGATCTCATAGGCGCTGAGGACCTTCGCTGCCCCGGCATCTCCACAGCCCTCACAGATCGCCTTGACCAAACCGATCCCCTCTTTGTACCATGCGTCGCAGTTTGTTCCGTCGTTCTCCGTTTTCCGCAAATGCAGGCAATTTTCGAAGGTTCCCGCAGGTGTTGTGATCGTCTCGTCGGTTGCGATCACTCGGCGCACACCGGAGTCGTGTCCGTTTTGGTCGACCATCGTCTCCTCTGCCCCTGCGATCAGCGGGATCGTCCGCGGGAAGAACCATCTGTCACCGCTGTAGCCGCAGTAGTAGAAGAGCGGGTTACGGTAGATGTAGAGACTGCTGTAGCCGTAGCCACAACCGGGCTCATTCAAGTAATAGAAATTGCCGTCCTTTTCCAACCATGTTTCCGCGGTCACGTCGAGATCCCGCAAAGCACGGCCATCACACAGGCAATCAAGCGCCTTGAGCGCAGCAACCGTATTGGCGTGGGATGCGTCTGCTGTGTTGTTTTTTGTGTAGTAGGCCATTGCCTGATAGAGATAGCTCCGCGCTTCGTTTCGGCCGTCTTCGGTCGATTTGTCGGCGTAGTACGCCATCCAAAAATAGTGGCAAGCGAGAGCGTGGATTTTAAGCTCGCTGTCGGGATAGCTTGCAAGGGCAGGGAGGATCGTCTCTTTCGTGTAGGCAATCTTTTCTTGAGCGCTGCCAAGCTTCCATGCGAGTTCGAGATACAGCCAGGAAGCTTTCATAACTTCGCCGTGGGTGCGGTAGGTGGCGAGAGCTTCTTCCGCGTATTTCTCGATATCGGCGTTGGCAACGATTTCGGCGGTCTCTACGGCAAATGCTTTCGCGCGTTGTTCGTTACGCACTTCCGCGATCATCGCCTGAACGCTGCGGTAAGCTTCGTCGAAGCCTTGCGTGCCGAACGTTTGCGTGTAGCGTTCCAAGTCCTTGATCTTTTCCGCCAACTTTTCCATGAAGGAATCGGGCAGACCGGCTGTCGTGTTTTCCATGTCGTGCTCCTTTCTGAGCTTCACTCGTGCATCGTGAATCCGGCGTTTTACCGTACCGAGCGGAACGGCCTGTCGGCGGGCAATCTCTTCCATCGGCAGCTCTTCATAGAAATAGAGCAGCGCCGTTTGTCTGAGCGCGGGCGAGAGGGAGGCGAACTTCTGCCGCCACTCTGCACGCGTTTCCGCCGCCAGATAAGTCGATTCGGGCGAGCGGGTGTCTGCCACGCGTGCGAGCACCTCTTCGGATTCGCTTATGCGCGACCGCATCACGATGTTAAGTGTTTTGTTGCGAAGGATCCGCATGAGCCAACTTTCTATCTTTTCCGCTTCGCGCAGCGAACCGAGATGTAAATAACCGTCCAAAAACGTCTCCTGCACCAAATCCTCTGCCGTCGCACTATTTTTGCAGATGGCCAGCGCGGCAGCGTAGAGCTTCTGCATACAGTGCGCGACGATGATGTTGTACGCATCCGTTTCGCCCTTGCGCGTGCGTTCAACCGCCTGTGCGAGGTGTGCGGTATCCTTTGGTATCATGCGATCCCTCCTTTCTTTCTTTCATTCAACAGCTGTCTGCCATATAGACACAATGGAAACGCAAAAGGTTCGGTGCTTTTCAAAAAAAGAAAAAGGCCGCCGCAGTCCGCACCTACTCCGCATAAACGTATCCGCCGGCGGAGTCGGGGAGTGCGTTGTATGTACAATTTGCGACAGCCTTACTGGGGTTACTGTAGGAGCTTTCTGTATTGCGCGAGCAGGTCGTAGATCGCGTCTTCCGAAAGCACACCGCGTTTTAGATCCTTCGGCAAAAGTCCGGCGCGGTCTGCGTCGTAATCGGCAAACCAGTCCTTGCTCCCGTAATACGCCGAAAGTTCTTCAATCTGTGGGTGCAGTTCAAAGAGAGTCTTGATCGCTTCCTCGGCTTTGTTGAGAATTTGCTCCATGTGCGCAATGCGCGCAATCTGTTCGTCTATGTTCATCTGTGCTCCTTCCTGAAAGCTTATTCAGCCGACAGAACGCTCGCCAGCCTGCCAAGTCCTTGAAATCCGTTGGGATCGTCGTAATCTTGGGCGAAATTGCGGAGTGCGTCGATCAGCGTGGGAAGATGCTCGTGTATCGCTTCCGGGTGCAGAAGCATTTCGCCGTAGACCGCGTTGCACCAAAGATATTCCGCTTGGCTGGCCGTATCCGTCAAGCAAAGATACGTCGTCATGTAGCTGCGAAACTCTGCCACACCGGCGAGATAATCGCTTTCCTTGCGCCCGGCATCGTATGCCTCAAAATGCTCCAACGCGGCATTCACGCTCGCCTTGCACATAACTTCCAGCTTTGTGCGTTCGTTTTTGCTGTGCTGCCAAAATCCGATGCCTGTCATAAGGAGCAATACGATCAGAATACAGCAGACCCACGTTTGCTTTTTCATACGTCACCTCAATCCAAAAAAGCTTACAACGTTTTCTTCATATAGCCGGGGACATACTCTTGATATCCGTGTTTGGGATAAAACGCGTAAGATTCAAACCACTGTTCCTTTGGTGCACCTAAGTGGACATGCGCAACTGTAATCCCGCGCTCTCGCATAGCAGTCTCTGCCGTATGCAGAAGCGCCGTGCCGATTCCGCAGTGCTTACGCGAGGCCTTTACGTACAATCGGTGGAGAATGGCTTCGGTCGTGTTGGGAATTTTGGAATAACCGATACACCCAATCACTCTGTCTGTTTCGCCCACGGCCAGCCAAAATAAGTCGCCGCGATCAAAATAGCATTCTTGAATGTGCAGCAGGTCTTCGTTGATTCTTGGTTTTCTCCCGAGCGCATCCTTGGCCTCCAACACCATGAAAATCAAGTCGTCTCTGTATGCTTCTTCATACGGTATAATTTTCATAGCCTTCCTCTCACAGTCTGAATCTTCCGTCGTCCGCTTCCGTCATATCCTTGAGCATGTTTGCAAGCAGGCGGTTGGCGGCTGCGTAGTCGTTTCTTGCGACAAGCTTTTCCAGCGAATCTTCGTGGTAGACGATCCGCGTAAACCAAAGTGCGTGGTAAAGCGTATATGCGATCCATGCTGTGTCTGCTTCCTCGATGCTCAAACTTCTGCGCGAGAGGTATCCCTTCAGCAAAGCGGGGAAGAAGGTCTCGCGCACTTGCGGATCGGTTCCGGCGGGCAGCTCCATTTCATACGCCGTCAAAAGCCCTTCCATGACCAAATCGGAAATTAAAACCTCGTCGCCGGCGTTGTTGTAGTCAAATACCGTCAATTGATCTTCGCCGTACACGAGGTTGTTAATCGAGATATCGCCTTGTACAGCGGTTTTCGGCAGCCGATCCCACACCACTCGCAGCATTTTCAATTTTTGGCTGCGCAGTTCTTTGATCTCGGTAACGACGGTTTGGTCGAGGTGTTCGTTTTCGCAGATCTGGCAAAACTCTTCAAAGGCGTCCACGTCGTTTTCGTATGCCGCCGAAAAGAGTGTGCCGCAGCCGATTTCGCAGTGATTTGCGAGTGAGAGAAGATGCATCTCGGCCATCATCTCGCCGATCCTGTAAGCGATCTCGGCGTTGATCTCCGTGATCTCCTCGCCGCACCAGTCCTCAACCGTGACGTTGCATGGGAGAGCGTAACAGCTAATCTCATTGCAGTATCTGCCGTTTGCCCGGTAGCGCCTTGGCGTACGGATGCCGTTTTGCCGCATACACTCCGAAAATGCGCTCTGTCGCTCGATCTCCTCCCGGTCGGCAAGCAGATCGCCCTCTTCGTGCAGGATCTTTACGACAACGCGCTTTTCTTCGGCAAGCCAAACGGAGAAGATCAACTTGACTAACTTCTCGTCGTCATCGACGAAACTGATATATTCTTTTGGTTCACAAAACGCACCGTCAAAGCCGTACATTCTGAGTACGGCCTGAACGGTGCGCTTGGGGAAAATCGTTTCTTTTTCCATGTGTTTTCACCGCAATAGGGGACTTACGACATCCGGATTTCTGTGTGGAAAAATTGCTCCTGGAAGGCAACCTTGCGCATAATTTCGTCTTTTGTAAACGATGCGCCATCCGGTGCGACAACCCATTTTTCTTCAATATCGTCAAATCTGTGAATGATCGCAACGACTCTGCCGGTAAATTCCGCAACAGGCTCGCCGACACCGAGCACGTATGCGTCTTGCTCTTCGCCGTCGGCCGCGAATACTCCGGGGATATATCCGTAGTTGACCGGGTAGAGAAGATCCTTGTACTTGGGATGGTAAGTTCCTAACGGCCGGTCGATCGTAACCTGAACAATTTTGCCGATCATCTTTTGTCACCTCGATCAAACAACGGAAATACCACTATTTCAGGAGTATGAATTTTCCTTCACCCGATGCAATTTCCAATGCGACAGATGTCGTCGTGCCGTCGGTAGGCGCCGCGATCGGCACAATGTCACCGGTGTGGCAGTTTGCAAGGCAGGCGGTTGCGTATTCACCGTAGAATGCAATATCTCCGCAGAACGTTTCCTTCCCCATGTTGGCGATGAAGATGATCTTTTCGCCGCGTTCCGTCACCCTGACGTGCGAGAGGATCATGGGATTATTATCTTTGGTGATCACCGAACGGCTCTTGGCAGGGAAATGTGCATCAAGGAGCGCGCCGAACGCTTCGATCTCTTCGGCGAGATAAACGTTTTCTTCCGCGTTATACATCTGGCGTAGCATGGCGGTGTATTCGGTTGCAGCACCGGATTCGCGCGAAATCTGCGGAAGCTCCTTGCAGCAAAAGATCGCAATGCCGCTCTTGGCGATGGCAATCAGCTTCTGCACTGCCGCATCTTCCAATACTCTTGCGCAAGGCAGAATCACGGCCTCGTATTCGCGGTCGCGGTAAGTGAGCTTGCCGTTTTTGATTTCAGCATGAACCAGGATATCCACATCGATATAGTCGAAGTCGACCTGCCTGTGCAGCAGCTCCCAGGATGCTTTTTCAAACGAGGACTGAACAGACATCATCCGCTCGGAATCATCCACAGCTCTTTTATCGGTCGACGGCTGGTAGGAATCCCACATGGCCGCTTCGGGATAGAGAATCGCCGCCTTGCTGTCGCGTTTTCCTTGGCGGAGAAGGTAACCGGCGCGCGCGGTATAGCGGTTGAGGCAGCGCTTTTCTTCGTCCGTAATATTCTGCCAGGTATAGTAACTGGTGAAGTTATTGATGCCCATGGCGTGGTGCCAGTTGACCGACTGATAGTAATAGTCGATTGGGGCGATCTCGCCGCGCATCCTGACGCAATGGTCGGAAAACTCGGTAAAGGTTTCATGTTCACCGTTGATATCGGCAAACGATGCGATAAATCTGGCAATGGGGATTTGGTGTTCGCCCATCAAGTATTCCGGGACGGTTTCCAACTGGTCAATTCCGGGCCAGTCCATGTGCTTCATGCTGCGATAGAAGGAACCGTAATTAAATACGTGCGCCTGCAGCCGCTCTTCTTCCAACATATGCCCCGAAGACTTGAGGTTGTTTTGGTGACACCAGTCTTGAATGGTGGCGAAGAAACCGTTGGCCACCGTGTCGGCGATGTATTCCCAAAAATCACAGCGGCGCTTCGTCTGATCGTTTCCCATTCTGAGAACGACCGCAACGCAGGCGAGAGAAAAATCATATCCGTACCGCGCTTGGAATTCATCGGGATATTTTTCGTGCCAGGGGAGAATTGGGAACACGCCGTGGCGGATGTTCCAGGAAATCAAAGAAGGCTCATCGGTAAAAGTTGCAAGAACGCTCTTGCCGAATTCGTCGCCGAGAACCTTGCGATAGTGCTCGTGCGTGGATTCGATAAAGGCTTTGGTCGCATCCATATCGGAGAGGCTGATATAGTTGCGCGGTTCGCTGAAGCTTTCTGTCGCGTGTGTTCCGTCGAAGAGTCTGCGCTTGCTCATCATAAAAAGATGGTAAGAGCCTTTGGGAACAGGGACGTAGAGGACGTTATTCTCGTTGAGATATTCGGTAACGTCGATGGCATCACCACCGTCGGTTGGCAGAAGAAGCGCTTTCCAAAGCTGATCGCCGGGGACATCGGCGCGGTACACGCTCGGACCGTAAATAACGCGCCAATAATCATAGCAGTAAAGTCCTTTGGCGATGTATTCCGGGTGCTGCTCGGTCACGTAACCGCCGCCGGTACCGGAGGGATATCCTTTTTCGTCATAGATCCATGTGTGCATGCCGCGCTTGGCAAAACTGCGAAATCCGTCTGCTGTTTTCTGCCAAGCATCTTCGTCGTCGGGAAATCCTTTTGCAGTGCCGTCGGTCGGTGATGGCACGGTATAGGCAACATTGCCGACGACACCGGCAAAACCGCTGCGGTCATAGTAGTCAGCGTCAGCATGGGCAATGTAGTCGTGAATGATCTGGTAGATCGCGTAACGGCGATCCGGATTTTTGAAGTGCTCCTCAAAATGCTCAAAACCGTTCATAAACATTACCTTCCTCATAAAAAATATTTATGGATTCGTCTGAATACAAGGCACGGTTGTTTGGAGCGGGGGCTATACGCCGGATTGGTATGATGCTTTGCAATATATAGGCATTAAAACGGGCAGGCAATAACAAGTGCCGAAAATTTCTGTTATGATCGGTGTGGGAAGTCTGTATTTCGCATCAGCAAATACGCACGAAGCCCGCGAAGTGGCAATCGAAGAATTCCACGCTCTGCCGTAAACGCTTCGTTTGTAATTTGATCAATATAAACACCGTCCAGCGGAACAAAGAGGACTGCATCCGTGTCGGAGGCGTTATACACACAGACTGCATCCGCATTTACATATGTGTAAACAGAAGGGTTGGTACTGTATACAAAAATGCCTTTCTTTCGCACGAGATCGCGCAAAAGCTGCGACGGCATAAATGGCACCGCTGCATAGATCGAGCTTCCGTCCCTTGTCGCAGCAACGGCCGCAGCGCCATCCTCAAAATATGCAAGGACAATGGCATTCTGATCCTCGATCGAAAAATAGGGTGCTGCCACCTTGTTTTCGATCACCGTGCCGCTATAGACAAGTCCACCATGGCTTTTATCACGTTCCGCAACCTTCATGCCAACCGCTTCGGAGATTTGTCTGACACAGTTTTTTCTGTCGTGTGCATAATCCGGAGCGTACATCCAAAGAACGGCAGCACCGTCATTTTGCAGTTTTCGGATTTTTTTCATACGCGCCTCGGGAATCTCGTAAGCATTCAGCAATATGATCAAGCGATACTTACCGGAACTACAGGTATCCAGATCTGCGATTGAATAAAGATCGTACGGAGCACCCATCTCCGTAAAGCTTCTCCGCATATCTGACAGACAGACTGTGGCAATTCCGGAGGATTTGCGCACATGGTACATGGATTCGCCCTCGGCATATACTGCTATCTGCGCGATACTTTGCTTTTCTTTTCCGGAAAGTGTCTGATGCAGCGAAATCATCTTTTCTATCGCGCCCATCATTTCGTCCGAACGGAACCACCCGTCAAACATGTCGAACCACCACATTGCCGCTCCATTGGCATAGCACAGAATATAATCCCGCCACATTAAATTAAGCGATTCGGCGGCATCCCTGCACTTACTATCGGCACCGGGAATTTTCTTGAGTGCGGCGTTTCCGTTGGCGTCCACACAAGGCTCGGCAACCATGGTCGGGGCGATGTGTGTGATGTGGTCAAACTCCAGAAAATAGAGTTTATTATGCGCATCCAGCGTCTTTTGTGTCACCATAAAGGCACTGGGATCATCGAGTTTGCGATAGCCGTAAGCGGAGGGACTGGAGATCATGTCAATATCGGGCGACAAAAAGACCCTTTCGTAGCCAAGATGCCCGTCGTTGAACAGGCGTTCTCCGCCAAGCTCGAACAAATAACCGTAGTATAGTCCAAGCAGCTTTTTGTGATGAAGCACGCTTTGCGCCTCTGACGCAAAATACAGAACGAGGTCCGCAATGCTTTCGGCATGGAATCTGCGTGCGTGAAAGACGTTTTCTTCCTCGTTTTCCAGGAAAACGCCTCCGGCCCGCGTCAGCTCTTGGATCGTTGGCAGTGCCGCTGTCGCTGTACCGAGATACTTTTTGTATCCTTCCTCCTTGATGGGATGCGAAGCCTCATGATCTCGATTGGAAAACCACTCGGTCGTGGTACCGCCCAGCATAAAATAGCCGTAGATGCGCTCACCGTATTTTTCTTCACAATGGCAAATTGCCGCCTTTAAGTAATTTGCAGCCGCCTGTTTCCATGCCGCATCAGTTGCGATCTGCGAAAGATGCGTAAAGGAATTGGGCACTTCGGGGTGTACCGCCAGATACCACGGACGGGTGTCGAGCTGGAACATCGGTGCAAAATAACCGTCGGGCGCGTTTTCGATAAACATATCCATCTGGCGATCAATGGCGGAAAAATCGTATGAGTTTTCCCCGATCCAGGACTCTCCGAATTTGGAATACGGCACCCCCAAAGCGGATATGATGCCGCTGGAAAGCACACTGAACAGGCGTACGCCTGCCTTGTAGAATTCGGATATATTCTGAGGATTTGGGCGGAAGGATTTGAAAGACAGCGGCGCATACAGTGTGCCGTTGATATCTACCTTCAACATTCCGTGGTCTCGCGTGATGGAAACTGTCATCGTTGTGTTCTCCAACTCAGTTGAATATCGTATATTAACAATACTTGTTGGAACGCTGTCATTTTCTCGTCAGCCAGGTGACGGTTTCTACGTTGGCCGTGCGCGGGAAGAGATCAAACCCGGCCGCCTTTTTCACCGTGAACCCGCTTTCGCCCAATCGGCGCACGTCGCGCGCGAGAGTCGCGGGATCGCAGGAGACGTAGACGAGGTTTTGAATATCGAGCGCGGCGAGATACCCCGTAACCTCTTCGGCCAGGCCTTTGCGCGGCGGGTCGACGACGACCAGATCCGGCGCAAAACCACGTTCGCGGCAGATCGCGGCGGTATCTTTGGCATCGGCGCAGACAAACTGTGCATTCGTGATCCCGTTGCGTGCGGCGTTTGCCTCGGCATCGCGCACCGCATCGGCGACACATTCGATCCCAAGGACCGCATCTGCCTTGCGCGCGAGCGCCAGCGTGATGCTGCCCGCACCGCAGAAGAGATCCAAAACCTTTAGTCCCTCCAGACTGCCGCATTCGGCAGCGTAGGCGAGGATCTGGGCGTAGAGCTTTTCGCACTGTGCATGGTTGACCTGATAAAAGGTGTGCGGCGAGAGCGAGAGCTCGTTACCGGCGAGCGTATCCACGATCGTCGGCTCGCCCCACAGACAAAACACCTTGTCGCCGATGAGCTTGTTCGTGGCCTCCGGCTGGTGCGAGAGCATCACGGAAGTGAGCTCCGGCGCGGCGGCTTTCAGGTAGGAAACAAGCGCTTCGCTTTCGCGGATGCGGCGCTTGGCTGCGTTGATGCAGACCATGATCTGTCCGCTGACTTCGCCGCGGCGCACGAAAACGCTGCGGACAACGCCTTTTTTCGTCTCTTCGTTGTAGGCTTCGATGCCGAAATCGTTCAAGAATTTGCAAACGGCCGCGGCAATCGCGCTGAATACCGGCGGATGGATGCGGCAGAGATCAAACGAAATGAGCTTGTGCGAGTTGGCGCGGTAGAACCCGCAGACCGCCTTGCCGGATGCGTCAGGGGCGACCGGGAAAACGGCTTTGTTGCGGTAACCGTCAACCGTTTCAGCGGGGAAGTAATCAATCGCATCGATCGCGCAGCCGCCGAGCTTCTGGAGTGTGGAGAGGATGCGTTCGCGCTTGAGCGCCGATTCGGCCTCGTAGGAGATGTGGCGGTAGTTGCAGCCGCCGCAGGCGGGAAACGCCGGACAATCGTTTTCGATGCGGTCGGCCGACGGCGTGATCAGTCGTTCGACTTTGCCGATCGCACGGTTGGAGAGCAGCTTGACCACACGGATCTCGGCGACGTCGCCGATGGCCGTACCGGGGATAAAAACAGCCATACCGTCGTCCGCACGGGCAACACCGTAGCCATCATACGTAGCGCCGGTGACAGAGAGCGTTAAAATGTCATTTTTTTTCATAGCAAATCATCCCATGTACAGCGGATTGATCTTTAAATCGTCGCTGTATTCGTCATACGGAAGCACAAATTCCACGATGCCCTTGTCGTATCCGGCGATCTGGAAGGGGTCAAAGAAAATAACGACGCCGTTTTCGCCGAGATACCAGTGGTCGGAGAGATCAAAAAACTTGGCGAGATTCTGATAATCGGCGTAGAACGCATCGGGCGCAGCGGCAATCTTGGCAAAGACCGCTTTGTAGATCGTTTGCGTATATGTCGAAGCGCCGCCGGAGAAGACGTCGGAGAGTGTCATGACGGAATTGTCGATCGGAGAGAACATGCACGCGCTGCGGGCATACGCTTCGCGGGTCTCGCCGGTATGCTCGGTTTTGGTGAAGACGACCGAAACCGCCATCGCCGACGAAACGGCGACTTCGTAGTCAACAGAGAAGGTAAACGGCAGCATGCTGTCGCCGGCTTTGTGCGCCTGCTGGGCAAAGGGGAGCAGAACATCCTTGGCGTAGGCCTCAAACTCAGCCGCAGCGGCTGCGACGGCGGCGTTGAGCGCGGACGGCGAAGTGCTGTTGTTGGAAGAGAAGGTCGGATAGTTGATGGAATAGCGCAGGATGACAGTGCCTTCGACCTCTTCCGCGCCGGAAATCGTCTGGCTTGCATCTTCCGTGAAAATGGTCATCGTCGGTTCGGTGGTGGCTTCCGGAGTGGATTCCGTCGGTGGTTCGGTGGTGTCGGGCGTGGTGACCGGCGTCGTTTCGCTGGTTTCGGTGTCGGAACCGTCCGGCGTGGTGGCGGGTGTCGTCGGGTCGGTGGTCACGAGCGAGATGGTTGCACCGGTTGTTGCGGGCGTGGTGGTGGCCGACGTATCCGGAGCAGAGGTACCCGATGCGACACCGATGGTGACCGGGGGCAGGGTGGCGGTGGGATCGTAGTCGATGCGAGAAGCGGTCGTAGTGGCCGGGGTCTGCGTGGTGGTTTCAGCCGGTTCGCCGCTGCCACAGGCGGTCGCGACGGATAAGAACATGGACAGAATCAGTATCAGAGAAAGCATACGGAAAGCAGGGTGTTTCATATCGTTCAGTTCCGCAAATGCGGATCCTTTCGTCAAAAAATAAAGTATAGGGCAGATGAAAAAAATCATATCAAGTATATTATAGCACAATCCGACAAAAAAGGAAAGATGCCGCACAATTTATTTACAACCAAATCGGTGGCAGTTATTGACAAAAACATGGGAAAATTATATAATTATTGTCTGGATAGAATGAAAGTGAGGGAAACGGATGACGCGTATACTCTGGGACTGGAACGGCACACTGCTCGACGACACCGAAATCAGCCGTGGTGTCTTGAACGGTATGCTGTCGCGCCGCGGACTTCCGACGGTTTCGTTGGAGCGTTACCGCGAGATCTTTACCTTCCCGATCATCGATTATTACCGCAAAGCCGGTTTCGATTTTTCAGTCGAGCCCTACGAGGTGTTGGCGGCGGATTATATCGAACAGTATCCGATCGCCGCGCGCAACGCAGGCCTTGCCGAGGGTGCGGCCGAGCTTTTAGCGGAGATCCGTGCCGCCGGTTTTTCCCAGACGATCATTTCCGCAGCCGAATCCGATTCGCTGCGTGCGCAGGTGGCGTCGCTGGGAGTTGATTGCTATTTTGATGCGATCTGCGGGGCGGATAACGGCCTTGGCGGCGGCAAAGAAGCGGTTGCGGCGCGGTGGCTGGCGGAGAACTCTACTGAAAACGAACGCCGTTTCTATATCGGCGATACGCTCCACGACTTCGAGACCGCCCGTATTCTCGGCTGCACGCCGATCCTCGTCACCTCGGGACATCAGGACCGCGCCCGGCTGGAAACGAGCAGGGCGATCATTGTCGATTCGTTTGCCGAACTTCGTCCGATCATTTTCGCAGCGAACTGAAATAAGGAGAATCTCATGACACAGAAGTTACTGTTTATCGTCAACCCCAAAGCAGGCAAGGGCAAGATCAAGCCCAAGCTCGCCGACGTGATCGACCTTTTTAATAAATACGGCTACGACGTTACCGTCTATATGACGCAGTCGCAGGGCGATGCCAAACGCGTGGCGGCGCTCCGTTACAGCGAGTTTGACCTCATCGTCTGCTCCGGCGGCGACGGTACGCTGAGTGAAGTCGTCGGCGGACTGATCGACTGTTCCGGCCCGAAACCGGCGATCGGTTATATCCCGATGGGAACGACCAATGATTTTGCCCGCACGCTCGGAATCCCCACGACCAATATTCTCAAAGCAGCCGACCTCGCCGTGCGCGGCCCGGCATACCCTTGCGACGTTGGCCGCTTTAACGACCGCAGCTTCACCTATACCGCGGCGTTCGGTGCGTTCAGCGACGTTTCCTACGCAACGCCGCAGTCGACGAAGAGCATTCTCGGCCACGCTGCCTACGTTCTGCAGGGGCTCGAAAGTATGCCCTCGATCAAATCGTATCTCTGTACGGTGACGATCGGCAACCGCACGATCACCGACTGGTTTATCTTTGGTGCGATCTCCAACTCCGAGTCGATCGGCGGCTTCAAAGGCCTGTGCGGCATGGACGTCGAGCTCTCTGACGGTCAGTTTGAAGTCCTGCTGATCAAGCACCCGAATACGCTGGCCGAGCTCCACGGCATTGCCCGTGCGATCCTTACCCACGATATGACCGCCAAAGGCATCGTCGCCTGCCGCACCGCCTCGATTGAGGTCGCCTGCGAAGAACCGCTGGCGTGGACGCTTGACGGCGAATACGGAGGAACCGTAAACGAAGCGAAGATCTCTGTCGATAAAAAAGCCATCCGCTACGTCACCCGTATGGGCAAACGCGGATAAATCGGAGCGAAAAGGAGAAAACCATATGTTCATCAATACCCCTCCGATGGGATGGAATTCGTGGAATACGTTTGCCGAGCAAATCAACGAAAAGCTCGTGATGGAGACGGCGGACTTCATCGTGGAAAACGGTTACAAAGATTGCGGCTATGAATACGTCATCATCGACGACTGCTGGAGCCTGCACGATCGCAACGCCGACGGCGAGATCGTCCCGGATCCCGAAAAATTCCCGCACGGGATGAAATATCTGGCCGACTATATCCATTCCAAAGGGCTCAAATTCGGGATGTATTCCTGCGCCGGTCCGCTCACCTGTGCGGGTTATCCGGGGAGCTACGACCACGAATTTGTGGACGCCAAGTGTTTTGCCCGCTGGGGTGTCGATTATCTGAAGTACGATTACTGCTTCCACCCGGAATCCACGCAGGGTCACTATCTCTATAAGCGGATGGCCATTGCGCTTGCCAACAGTGGCCGCGATATTGTTTTGGCGGCGTGTTCCTGGGGTGCCGAAAACACCAAGACCTGGATCAAAGAGACGGGCGCGGACACGTTCCGTTCCACCGGCGATATCGTTGATTCGTGGGAGTCCATCAAAGACCTGTGCGTGAGCCAGATGAAGGTTGCGGAGTATAACGGCCGCGGCTGCTTCAACGATATGGACATGCTGGTTGTCGGTATGAACGGCAAAGGCCACGTCGGTCTGACCGGCTGCACGACCGAGGAATACAAGACCCATTTTGCGTTTTGGGCGCTGATGGGCTCGCCGCTGATCATTGGCTGCGACCTGCGGAACGTCGACCAAACCGCGCACGATATCTTGAAAAACAAAATGCTCATCGCAATCGATCAGGACGCGGCCTATCGTCAGCCGTTCTTCATCAACTGGGCTCGCCGCGAAAATACCCACCGCGTCGGCGATCAGCCGCTGCTCGAATACTATCCGACGGAAAATCCCATCATGGCGCGAATTCTCTCCAACGGCGACGTCGCGATCGGTGCCTTCAATTTCTCCGATCAGCGCAGAACGTTCTCCGCGCAGCTCGATTCGCTCGGCCTGGGCGAATGCACCGGAAAAACGCTGGAGCTGACGGACGTGTGGACTGGAGAAAAACAAATTGTGCCGCACAGCACGATCACCGTCAACCTGGATGCCCACCAGTGTACCGTCTACCGCGCGAGTGTGGTGGATAAATAGAAAATAGAAAAACGGAGGCAGGGATTTTTCCCTGCCTCCGTTTTGCGTCTTTATGCTTCGTACAAAAGTTTTACGATCAGCGGTGTGTATCCGAGCAGCGCGCAGAGCGCGTCGAGCTCGGCTTTGGCTTCGGTCTTGCGCTTTTCTTTGGCCGCTTCGCTCGGAAGCTGGGCGCGTCGGGCGCGCAGAAGGATGTTTTTCGGCGAATGCTCAATGTCGATGAACTCCGCCACGTCCGTTTTGTATCCTCTGCCTTCTACAGCACGGGCGCGGAGCGCGTCGGTCGCGAGGGCGGAGATACGTTCCTTCAAAATACCGTATTTCGTCAGCAGCTTCAGCGACGGTGCGTCGATACCGCCGTTGAGCTCGTGCTGGCAGCAGGGGACGGCGAGGATATAATCCGTGTCCCAGTTGACGGCATTGGCGAGTGCGAAGTCGGTCGCGGTGTCGCAGGCGTGGAGCGAGATTACCATGTCCGGCTTTTTCTCGGGCGTATAGCCGTGGATGTCGCCGAGCTGGAATCTTAATCCGGTCATGCCGTAGCGCTCGGCGAGCTCACCGCAGCGCTTGATGACGTCGGCCTTCAGGTCCAGTCCGACGATCTCGGCCTTGACCTTTCGGATCTCGGTCAGATAGTGGTAGAGTACGAACGTGAGGTAACTCTTGCCGCAGCCGAAGTCGATGATGTTCCAAACCTCGCGGTCATCATTGCGGACGATGTCGTCGATGAATTCGATATAGCGGTTGATCTGGCGGAACTTGTCGTACATCGCCGAATGTACGCGGCCGTCGCCGGTCAGCACACCGAGATCCTCAAGCATGGGGAAACGGTCGCTTTCGCGGATGATATAGTTCTTGGCGCGGTTGTGCGCGAGCTGCGGTGCGGCGGGCTTGGCGGCGTTTTTCTTGCGCGTGATAAAAAGCTTGCCGCCCTTCGAGAGCTTGACTGTGAGCGCCTCACCCTCGGTCAGTGCGTTGAGCTCGCGGTAATTACCGGTATACTCTTCCGAAACGCGCGCTTTGCAGTCCTCAGCGGTGAGGTTTTCGTGGAAGACCTGCTTGGCGGTAAATTTCTCCAGGCGGAAACCGTACTTGCTCGGCTTGAAAACGAGCTTTTGGTACACCACGTCGCTGCCTTGGGGGCAAGAGAGCGTGATGCGCAACGGCCCGGCCGCAAACAGGCGGCCGAGCTCGCCGGAAAAGAGTTCGAGTTGGTCGTTGGGGATCTGGTTCATGTCGGATTCCTCCCGCGTGGATTGGCGGGAGAAGCCGATCTTAAATCGTCAGAACGCCGTTTTCATCCTCGATGAGGACAAAGATCGTTTCTTCGATCCCGCTGTGTGCGTTGATATAACAGAGATAGTGCTTGCCATTTTCGCCCGTCGCCCGGAATTCGTAGCAGAGGAGCTCGTGCTTGCCGGGCGAGGGAATGATGCAGAGACGGCCTTCGGTCTGCGGCAAAAGCGATGGGTTCAGCTTGGCCAGGGCATCTGCGAGGGAAAGGGTCGGTGTCAGATCGGTGCGTGTGCGGTGGTTGTTCCAATAGCCGTCTGCCTGAAAATAGGTTACCTTACCGCTGTCGAGTGCGACTCCGACCTGGATCAGATCTGGGTACACCGTTACGCTACGGTCTGTGTAGGCGAAATTAATATACAAAATTCCGCCGGCGGCGTAGTAATACGACGGTTCCATATCGGCGTAGCCGCGGGCGACGAGAAAGTTTTGCGCGAACCCGACCGCATCCTCGTGTGCAACGGTTTCCGCCGCGGGGACAACGTTTTGCGAGTAGCTGATGACGTGGCCTCCGACAGCCGTGACCGATGCGATTACTTCGTCGTTTTCAAAGGTGTAGATCACCGGATCGGTCGTTTTGCAGGAAAGATGCAGCGAATCGGCCGAAACACCGAGAAAACGCGCGGCAACACGGCGCGCATCAACAGCGTCGATCACCTCGCCGCCTGCCTGCAGATATTGCGGCACGGTTTGGGTGATGTGTTCGGAATAAGGCCCATCGTAGATGAGAACGGGCGATTCCGGGAGGTTCTGCTCCATTGCGGTCATACCGCCGGAAAATCCGGAAACGCGTTCGGCTTCGGCTGCCAACGCCTCACCTGCGCTGACGTCGAAAAATCCTTCGGCGTCGGAATGGGTATAGATCTCGTCGAGCTCGGCGGCAATTTGTGCGGCGGTATCATTCAAAGAAACCAAGCTTGCCCGTGATTCTGCGGCGATCTCTTCGCCGCGGGCAGCCGAGCGGGCGAGCGAAAGCGAAAAATCACCGACCTGCGAAACAAAAACCGCCGTTTTCTCCAACGAAACGTCCGACGTCGGCAATGCGGCGAGCGCATTTTTTGCCGTTTCGGCGTGGCGGTAGATGTCGGTGGCAATGGTGACGAGCATGGAAGGACTTTGCGCGTAAATACTTTTGGAGAGGTTGGAATCGATGTGCGCCACGCTGCCGACGAGTTCGGTCAGGGCGCGGCGGTAGCTGAGCTCATAGGCGAGCTTATAACGGCGGACGTCGCTCTTGTATTTGAAAACAAATCCGACCGCAATCGCCAGCGCACCCGCCGCAAAAACAGAAATCAGAATTTTTGCCGTTTTTGTCATGGTAAGAAAGCCTCCGTTACACGAGAATTCTCTCTTTATCATGGACAAAAACGGCAAAAATATACAGCTTAGTCGACGTCGTCGATGATCTCCGCCGGACGTTCGCTTAAAACGGCGGGATTTTTCAGCAGGTGCTTGACGTACTTCAACGCCGAAGCGTAATAGTAGCCGTCGCAGATGCGTTCGTCGGTGACGAGCGTGTAATCAATGTAGCGGCGCTCGGCGATCGTGCCGTCGCGCTGCGGCTCATAGGCGACGCGTTTGGCGCCAAACGCCCAGAAAAGCGGGACGTTGCCGAAGTCATAGAGGTGATGGTAGATCGGCGGGATGCCGAGCGAGCCCATCGAGGTGATAACGAGCGAGCCGTGGAAGGGGCTCAGCGAGAGCAGGGACTTGGGCAGCCAGCCGAAGTAATCGAGAATCTCGAGCAGGCGAACGACGAACTTCAAAAGCAGGCCGGGGATGAAACGCAGGGCCTTGGCGAGACCGTCGAAGGATGAATCGAGGTTGGCCGAGTCCTTTTCCTTGGCGATGGTGGCATCGATCTTCTGGTAGATCTCTTCGGCCGTTTCCCACGGTTCAAAGACCATCTTTACGCACGTTTCTGGGGCATCGCGGCGCATTTCCTTCTTGATCGTCATCGCGACTTCAATGTTGTTGCGCGCGTAGATCTTCTGTCCGCTGACAAAGCGGTTGATCGCCGGGCGCTGGGAAACGGTGCGAACATAGGACGCCAGAAAAACGTGCATTGCGCCGAAGTTTTTGTAGCCTTCCTGGCGCTTTTTGCGGATGTAGCGTTCCATGTTGGTGATCTCAACGCTGTCGGCAATATAGTTCGAAGAGCCGACGCGCGTTTTCATGAGATACGGGGAGAGGCTGGCGATGGTGTCGATGTTGCGCACTCTGCGGCCGTCTTTGCGGTCACGGAAGCGGCGCTTGCGCTTGGGCGGGAGCGGGGGGATGGGGAGATCGGGCGGGGTCGGTGTGGTGGATGCTGCGGTGGTTTCGGGGGTGCTCATAGGGCATACCGTCCTTTCTTGAGATCCCGCTGCAAATCCATATGGCTTCTCTCTTTTTGATACGGATCGGATCAGCGGGGTATATCGTCGACGGAGACTGCACACAGCCGGAAGATCGCGTGAATCGATGGCTGTTTTTGCGTGCAGAAGTCCGTGATCAAACGGGCGGATCGCAGGGGGAGAATGTTAGGAGATCGAGCGCACCGGATAACCGGCGGCAACGACCGCATCAGTCAGCGCTTTGTTGTCGACCGACGCCGAGAGGGTGACGACAGCCTGCTTCTTTTTCAAGTTGACGACCGCCGCCGAGACACCGGCAACGCCCAAAAGCGCTTTTTCCACGCGGGCGGAGCAGTGCGGGCAGGTCATGTTGTCAACGATCAAAACACGCTGGTTTTCGGCAACTTTCGATTTCTTCTGGAAAAACATAGATTCAGACCTTTCTTTCTTGACAAAAACGGGGCGGAAACGGTAGATCCGCAGTGCATTGGAAACAACGAAGATTGAGCTCATGCTCATCGCCGCCGCACCGAACATCGGAGGCAGCGTGAACCCAAACACACCGGCAGCCAAAGGGATGCCGATCGTGTTGTAAACGAGCGCCCAAAAGAGGTTTTGCTTGATCACGCGCATCGTCTTTTTGGCGAGCATCCGCGCGTGGTAGACGCCGGAAACCGAACCGCCGGTGATGATGATGTCCGCCGATTCAATGGCCACGTCCGTACCGTCCGAGACGGCAACACCGACGTCCGCCAGCGTAAGAGCGGGGGCATCGTTGATCCCGTCGCCGACCATACAAACCGACTTGCCGGCGGCGTTGTACTCTGCGACGACCTCAGCCTTGCCGTCCGGCAAAACAGATGCGCGCACGTCGGTGATCCCGACGGCTGCGGCAACGGCAGATGCTGCCGCAGCGGCATCCCCCGTGACCAAAACGACAGCCGCACCGGAATCCTGCAAGCCGGCAACGATCTGTCGGCTGTCGGTACGCGGTGCATCGTAGACCGCAAACAGACAGAGAACGTCGCGTTCGGAGCAAAGGGCAAGTGCGGTTTTGCCGCCTTGTGCAACACTTGCGAGGTGTTCACCAAAGCGAGCGCTGAGGCCGAGGACGGCAAGCTGGCGTTCACCGCCGATCCAGAAACGTTCGCCGTCGATGACCGCCGAAACACCGACACCGGTCTCAGCGAGAAAATCGCCCGCATCAGGCACTTCTACGTTGCGGCTGCGGCAGAAATCGAGCACGGCAGCTGCGAGGGGGTGCGAGGCGAGTGATTCGACCGCTGCTGCACGGGCAAGACAGTAAGCTTCCGATTTGTCCGAAAGCACCTCAAACGTTTCGACCACGGGCGTACCGTTGGTGAGCGTACCGGTTTTATCAAAGAGGATCGTATCAACGCCGGCGAGTGCCTGCAGAGCGGCGGCATCTTTGACCAAAATACCGTTGGAGGCGGCCACACCGGATGCGACGGTCACCGCCGTCGGCGTCGCAAGCCCGAGCGCACAGGGGCAGGAGATCACGAGCACGCTGATCGCGCGCATGATCGCCGTGTAGGTATCGGCACCGAGGATCAAATTTGCGATGAGCGCAAGCATGGCCGCGATTATCACGCACGGTACGAAGACTGCGCTCACCTTATCGGCGAGGGCGGCGATCGGCGCTTTCGACGCCGCTGCATTTTCCACGAGCGAGATGATCTTGGCAAAAACGGTGTCGGCACCGACCGATTCGGCGCGGAACGTGAAGGTGCCGCTGGTGTTGACCGTACCGCCGATGACTTTGTCGCCGACCGTTTTTTCCACGGGCAGCCCTTCGCCGGTGATGGCGGCCTGATTTACGTACGAACTGCCCGAAAGGATCACGCCGTCGGCCGCTACGGTCTCGCCGGGGCGCGTGCGGATGATATCGCCGATCGCAAGGTTTTTGGCGTCGATCGTTTCTTCGCTGCCGTCGGGCCGGATCACACAGGCCGTTTTGGGCGCGAGCGAGACGAGCGCACGAACCGCGCCGGTCGTTCTGTGCTTGGCGCGCGATTCCAGCCATTTTCCGAGGGAGATGAAGGTGAGGATCATTGCCGCCGAATCAAACGGAGCCATTGCGTGGCTGCTGTGCCCGAGGGCGTGGAGATAGATTGTGACGATCCCCGAAACGGTCGAAGCGATCACGCCGAGCGCGACCAGCGAGTTCATGTTCGGCGAACGGTGCCAAAGTGCGGTCAGACCGGAGACGAGGATCGCACGGCCGATATACAAAACCGGGATCAGCAGCAAAAACTGCGTAAAAGCATTGACAAGATGGTTCTCGGCGAATACCGCAGGCATCGGCAACGAGAGCATCGGCCCCATGCCGAGGTAAAAGAGCAAAACCGAGATGACGGCACCGAAAACAAGCGGTGCGGCAGACTGTGTTTTTTCCGTGGCGGTTTCTGCTGCGACCGGCGTATTTTCCACACCGTAGCCGGCTTTTTGGATCGCAGAAATGATCATCTCATCCGTTACCGAGTCCTCGCAGACGATCTTCAGCTTTTTCATCAAAAGCGAGACCTCCGCACTTTGCACGCCGTCCACCTCTTTTGTGTGGCGTTCAACGGCGGCGGAACAGGCAGAACAGGTCATACCGGTCACGGTAAAGGTCTTCTCGGTCATCTTTTTCTCCTTTACAGATAGAAAGCGCTGAAACAAGAGTTCAGCAGAGCGGATCGGAGCTTTTGTTGCGTTTCGTGTTCTTGCGGGAAGTCCGATATGATTCCCGTAAGAATTCGGCAGCGTCGCTACCTTCGAGGAACTTCCATCGCACGCAATAGGCGATGGGATAAAGCACAGCGGCGAGCGCAATCGCGCTGAACAGATCTAGGATCGAGTGCTGCTTGATAAACAGCGTCGACAAACAGATCAGCACGCAGAGGACACCGGACGAGATCTTTGTCCAAACAAATCTTCCGATTAGATCGGATTTCCACACGGCGATTGTGATGCCGATCGCGCCGAAGCAGTGCATGCTGGGGAACACGTTCCACGGATGATCCATAGAATACGTAAACTCCACCAGCCAGATCAGCGGGTTGGAACGGTCAAAAGAGGTCGGGCGGAAGGGGATCGCGGTGGGGAAGACCACGCAGATGGCAATACAAACGGCCATACCGCCGATGGTGCAGATCGCCATGCGCAGAAAGTCTTTGCGCGAGACGAATAAGAACGCGATCATACCGCCGAACAGATAGATATACCAAAGATAATAGGGGATCACGAACCACTCGCAGAACGGGATATAGGCGTCAAGCCGGGATTCGATCATATAGCGGTCAACGTCGTATAGCCCGAGCAGAAAAAATGCCAGAATATGCAGGAGCGGATAGACCGCGATCAAAGCGTAGGGGTAGGTACGCAAAAAGCAGCGGATCTTAGCGAGCATGCGTTTCTCCGATCTGTTCGCCGAAACGAACGGATTGTTCCTCGCCGCCGAGCACAAATTTGTCATCGAGCTTGGCGGCATCTTTTTGGAGGAGCAAAACGACGGTCGAACCGCCGTATTCAAAGAGCCCCTTTTCTTCGCCGCGCGCAAACGTGCAAACGTCGCGGTTGACGATGCGGCCGACGAGCATCGCGCCGACCTCCACTTGTGCGGCGAGACCGAAGTTCTCGGTTCGCATCACCGTGACTTCGCGGCTGTTTTCCACAAAGACCGGACGAGCCTCCAGTGCAACGGGACGCACCGTATGCAGGATGCCGTTGACGAAATAGCGGCGCAGAACCTTGCCGCTGTCAAAGAAAGCATAGCGGTGATAGTGGTCGACACAGAGGCGGAAGACCAGGCAAAGCCCGCCGTCGAATTTTTCAGCGAGCTTTTTCGAGCGCAGAAGCCCCGCGACCGAATACTCCACACCCTTGATCGGACAGACCGTGCCGTCTTCGATCGGGTAGACGCTCAACAGGCCGTCGCTGGGGGCGATCAAATGCGACGGCGTATGGTCGACCGCGCGCTTACCCGGCGCAAGGCGACGGGTAAAGAAGGCGTTGAACGACGCAAACGGGCCGCTTTCGTAGTCGGAAAGGTCGATTCCGTTGCTTTTTACAAACGGATCGATCAGCACGGTCGAGGCGGACGTGTCGAGAAAACGACCGGCCAAACGCGAAAGAGCCGGCGCGGTCAACACCTTTAAGATGCAGCGACCGGCCGGTTGATTGTAGAGCTGATATAACATATTTTTCTGTGGATCAGACTTTTTCATAGAAAACTCCGTTATGTTAGCAAGCACGCAGGATGATGATGACTACAAAGATCACGATGCCGATCGCAAGCAGGCCGAGCATACCCTTGGACATCAGCTTCTTCACCTTGAAGCGGCCGACGAATGCAAGCGCGGTCAGACCGAGCACGGCGGCATAGACCGGGGCAAACCAAGTCGCGCCGATCAAGCCTTTGAAGCAGTAGAAGAGCGGGAAGATGAGGGCGGAAGAAGTGACCGGCAGACCGACGTATGCGGTGCGGGCTTCGGTCGTTTCGTCCTGGCGTTCTTCTTCGGTAACACCGTAGTAGGCGAGGCGGATGATCGCCGTCAGGATGAAGAGCGCAAAGAGCGGCACATAGCCCCAGTGTGTCATACCGACGGAGTAGCCGATGATCGCCGGCAGAACGCCGAAGGCGATGACGTCGGCGAGCGAGTCGATCCAGATGCCGAAGCGCTTTTCCTGCTTGGTGCGTTCGCGCGTTTTGGCGACCATGCCGTCGAACATATCGCAGATACCGGAGATCATCAGACAGATGATCGCGGCAAAGCTGTTCTGCTCGATTGCAAAGATCAGACCGGCTGCGGCGGAAACCGCGCTTATGTAGGTTAAAATGACAGTATAGTTATAAAATCCGATCATATCTCATCGAAAACTCCACTTTTTTCTCTCGCAGAGCCTTCTGCCTCAACTTTCCAATGTAATTATATATCCGTTTACAAACCGTATAGACACACGAACAGATTATACACTAAAATTATACCATAGATCTTGTGATTCGACAAGTCTTTTCAAAAGAATTGACAGGGATATTTTTCTATATTATAATATATCATAGTAGATTCGCGGCGACTTGAAACGGTGTTTTCAAATCGGACCCGCTGCTGCGGGTGACTGCTTGGTTTTTATTCCGACATATAGAATTGCTTGGATGTGAGGAGAATTTTCGATGGCGACCTATGAATTCTTTGTTTCCCTTCCCGTCACGGAAGCTGCCGACAGGATCGTCGACCAGATCGTCAACAATACCGCTTCCGGTGAGCTCGTCGATCAGCATGCGCTGCACCAGCCCAACGGGAACTGCCGGATTCTCGTGTTTGAGCGGTACTATTGGCGGGCATCCAACCGTGTGACCCTTACGGTCACTGTCGACGACTTCACCGGCCGCACGCGTGTCCATACGGTTGGCAGCGGCGGCAGCGAAGCTGCGTTCTTCCGCTTTGACTGGGGTGCTTCGGCATCCTTTGCCGGCTTGCCGCAAAAGGCGCTGGCCGATTTCATTTGCTGAAACCGCAAACAATAATCACAAAACTCAGATAGAAAGGCTCGTATCATTATGTACCACCATTTCACCAAAACAAAACTCCACGAGGTCAGCGCGACGCTTTCCAAGGTCGCCATGGGCGTGATCCCGGCTGAGACCGTTATCCGCGGCGCAACGCTGGTCAACGTCTGTACCTGTGAACTGCTCGAAAACACCGACGTCGCCGTTTGGGGCGGCCGTATTGCCCTCGTTGGCGATGCGTCGCACTGTATCGGCGAAGGCACGGAGGTTGTCGATGCGGCCGGCAAGTTCATTGCCCCGGGCTTCCTCGACGGCCACATCCACGTCGAATCCTCTATGATGAGCGCCGGTGAATATGCCCGCGCCGTCGTTCCGCATGGCACGACCGGTATCTACATGGATCCGCACGAGATCTGCAACGTCCTCGGCCTCGACGGCGTGAAGTGGATCATGGAAGACGCTGCCCGTTCGCCGCTGAAGGCGATGCTCACCGTGCCGTCCTGCGTTCCGGCTGTCCCGGGCTTTGAAGATACCGGTGCGGAAGTCGGCCCTGCCGATATCCGCGAAACGATGCAGTGGGATAACGTTGTGGGTCTCGGTGAAATGATGAACTTCCCGGGCATTGTCAACGGTGATGCGCGCACGCACGCGATCGTCGGCGAAACACTCGCTGCCAACAAAGTCGCAACCGGCCACTATTCGATCCCCGAAACCGCCCAAGGGCTGAACGCCTATATTGCCTCGGGTGTGCGCTGCTGCCACGAATCGACCCGTGCCGAAGATGCGCTGGCGAAGATGCGCCTCGGCATGTACGCGATGCTCCGTGAAGGTTCTGCATGGCACGATCTCGTCGAGGTCATCCGCAGCGTCACCGAACACGAAGTCGACTCCCGCTTTGCCGTCTTGATCTCCGATGACGCCCATCCGCACACGCTGGCGGGTCAAGGTCACCTTGACCATATTATGCGTAAAGCGCTCAGCTACGGCCTCGATCCGATCCGCGCGATCCAGATGGTCACGATCAACTGTGCGCAGTGCTTCCGTATGGATCACGAACTCGGCTCAGTCACGCCGGGCAAGTGCGCCGACCTCGTTCTGCTCGACAATCTGGAAGAAATGAAGGTCGCCAAGGTCTGGATCAACGGCGATCTCGTCGCCGAAAACGGCAAACTCACCGAAGAACTCGCGCCGTACACCTATCCGGAACGCGCTGTCCATACGATGCATATCGCCGGCGAAGTCACGCCCGAAACCTTTGTCATCCGCACCGAAAAGGCCGAGACCAAAGTTCATACGATGGAAGTCATGGGCGGCAAGGTCAACAACTTCATGCACGTCCGCGAAATGACAGCCGTTGACGGCAAGCTCTGCGCCGATCCTTCGCGTGATATTCTGAAAGCCGTCGTCTTCGAGCGCCATAACGAAACCGGCAAGGTTGGTTACGGCTTTGTCGAGGGCTTCGGCATCAAAAACGGCGCAATGGCTTCGACTGTGGCGCACGATGCGCATAACCTGCTCGTCGTTGGCACCAACGACGAAGATATGGCCGTTGTCGCCAACGCCCTGATCGAATGCGGCGGCGGTATGGCCGTTGCCAGAGACGGCAAGCTCGTCGCGCTGCTGCCGCTGCCGATCGCCGGTCTGATGAGCGACCGTCCGGTCGAAGAAATGACGGAAGCCGTCGCCGCGATGGAGGCGGCGTGGGCCGAGATCGGCTGCACGATGCCGTCGCCGTTCATGACGATGGCGCTGATTCCGCTGGCTTGTCTGCCGGAACTGCGCCTGACCGACCGCGGTCTCGTCGATTGCACCACCTTCCGTTTCCTCCCGCTGGAAGCCGAATAAGCAAAGGAAAAAAAGAAAATGCCTGAAATTTTGAACCAATACGGTAATATTTATTCCGATCCGCCGGAACGTATCCGTCATTCCGGCCGTGGGCTCGTCGTCCGCGACGGCAAAGTGCTCCTCTCCTACGAACGCAATACCGGCGTCTATATGTCGCCGGGTGGCGGTTGGGAAGACGGCGAAACGCTGGCGGAATGCTGTGTGCGCGAACTCAAGGAAGAAACCGGGTGCATCGTGGAGACGATCGGCGACGAATTCGTGACGATCAACGAGTACAGCTTCGAAACACTTTACATCGGCCACTATTTTCTCTGCAAGGTTGTGAGCGAAGGGGAGTACCATCTGACTCCGACCGAGATCGACCACGGCATGCAGCCGGTCTGGATCGACCTCGACGAAGCCGTTGCGATCTTCGAGACCTATCCGCAGAAACGTGAAGACCATCGGAGCCTTTATCTGCGCGAACTCACCGTGCTTAGAAAGTATCTTGCGGAGAAAGCGAAACCGTAAAACGAATATGGAATTTTTCAACACCGATTTTTTGGAAAACGATGAGATCAAATTGGTTTTGGAAAGAACTGACGCGGGCGACCCGGTACGAAACTGGGTCCCCGCGTATCATTTCCGGATCTTTGACCGCGAGGAAAATCAAGTGGGGCAATGCGATCTGCGCGTTGGCTATACCGAAAACCTCTTCTACGGCGGCCATATCGGTTACCGCGTGGAAGAGGCGTACCGGGGGCACCGGTACGCCGCCAAAGCCTGTCGGCTGCTCTTTCTGCTGGCGAAAAAGCACGGTATGGCGTATCTTTATATTACCTGCAACCCGGATAATTTGCCGTCCCGCAGAACGTGCGAGATCCTCGGCGGCGAATTCCTCGGCGCAGTCACGCTGCCGGCCGACAACGATATGCGGGTAAATGACGGCGAAACCGAAAAATGCGTTTTCCGATTTCAGATGGAGGCGTGAACCGATGCTGACTGTGGTGATCTTTTGTCTGGCGGTACTGGTCATTGGCGCGGCCGGGATTTGTGTGCTGATCGCCAAACGGCAGGGGAGGCATCGTTTCCGCTGCAAGCATTGCGAGAGATCCTTTCAGCCTGCGTGGAAGGAGATGCTCTTTGAGGTCCATGCGCTGAACGCACATAAAATCCGCTGTCCGTTCTGCGGGATCAAAGATTTCTGCGAAGACGAGGGGAAAAACTGACCGTATCTGCCGAAAGTGCCGGAATTTTCCTCGACGAATAAGTTGACATTTTACACGCTTTGTGCTATAATATCAACCGTATATGCAAGATGCGTTGAACAAGAGGAGTAGCCTTGGAAGTCCGGAGCAGAGAAGGGCGGCCGAACGGTGACGTTTGGGTGCGAGCTGCCCGTGCCGGTAAGCTTAGGCGAAGGTCGCTTGTGAGCATTTCGTGCCGAACGGCGTTGCGCTGAGTAAGTGCGAAACGGGCTCTCCCGTTACAGAGAAACGAGGTTTTTGCCTTGCTGAGTGTGCGGCGCTGCCGCAAATTTGGGTGGTACCGCGGGTTTGTTTTGTCAAACACCCGTCCCGAGATGTTCGTGGACGGGTGTTTTTCTTTTACAAAAAAACCTCAACAATTGAAAGGAGTTTGGAATATGGCAAAAGAACTGGAAAAAGTCTACAATCCTGCCGACGTTGAAGACAGGATATACCAAATGTGGGTCGAGAACGGCTGCTTCAACGCCGAAGTCGACGAGAAGAAACCGCCTTACTGCATCGTGATCCCGCCCCCCAACGTTACGGGTCAGCTGCACATGGGCCACGCGATGGACGAGACACTGCAGGATATCCTAATCCGCACCAAGCGTATGCAGGGCTATTCCGCGCTTTGGCTGCCGGGCACCGACCATGCCGGTATCGCCACGCAGATCAAGGTCGAAGAAAACCTCAGAAAAACGAGCGGCAAGACCCGTTACGACTACGGCAGAGATGCCTTTATCGATCTCGTCTGGGATTGGAAGCGCGAATACGGCAGCCGCATCATCAACCAGCTCAAAAAGCTCGGTGCCTCTTGTGACTGGCGCAGAGAACGCTTCACGATGGACGAAGGCTGCTCCAAGGCCGTCCGCGAAGTGTTTGTCCGCCTGTGGGAAAAGGGTCTCATCTACCGCGGCAACCGCATTATCAACTGGTGCCCCAACTGCACGACGGCTCTCTCCGACGCCGAAGTCGAATACAGCGAACAGAACGGCCATTTCTGGCATATCCGCTATCCGTTTGCCGACGGCAGCGGCTATCTGACGATCGCCACGACCCGTCCGGAAACACTGCTGGGCGATACCGCAGTCGCGGTCAACCCGGAAGACGAACGCTACACCGATATCGTCGGTAAAAATCTCATCCTGCCGCTCGTCGGCCGTGAGATCCCGGTCATCGCCGACGAATACGTCGACCGCGAATTCGGTACGGGCTGCGTGAAGATCACGCCGTGCCACGACCCCAACGACTTCGAAGTCGGCAAACGCCACAACCTGCCGGAGATCCTTGTCCTCGACGACGATGCCAAGGTCATCAACGGCGGTGTCTACAACGGCCTCGATCGCTACGAAGCGCGCAAACGCATCGTTGCCGATCTCGAAGCGGCCGGCCTGCTCGAACGCATCGAAGCCCACGCCCATAACGTCGGTTCCTGCTACCGCTGCGGCACGACGGTCGAACCCATTGCCTCGAAGCAGTGGTTTGTCAAAATGAAGCCGCTGGCGGAAGATGCGATCAAGGTCGTCAAAGACGGCAAGATCGAATTCGTGCCGGAACGCTTCAACAAAACCTACATGAACTGGATGGAAAACGTCCGCGACTGGTGTATCTCCCGTCAGCTTTGGTGGGGTCACCGCATCCCGGCGTGGTACTGCGCCGACTGCGGCGAGACCATCGTCGCTCGCGAAACGCCGACCGTCTGTCCGAAGTGCGGCTGCACGCACCTCACGCAGGACGAAGACGTCCTCGATACCTGGTTCTCCTCGGCTCTTTGGCCGTTTGCCACGCTCGGCTGGCCGGAAAAGACGCCGGAACTCGACTACTTCTACCCGACGAGCACGCTTGTCACCGGCTACGACATCATCTTCTTCTGGGTCGCGCGTATGATCTTCTCCGGCATGGAGCATATGGGCAAAGAACCGTTCAAGACGGTGTTCTTCCACGGTCTCGTCCGCGATGCACAGGGCCGCAAGATGTCTAAGTCGCTTGGCAACGGCATCGACCCGCTGGAGATCATCAGCCAGTACGGCGCCGACGCGCTGCGCTTCACGCTCGTCACCGGTATCAGCCCGGGCAACGACACGCGCTTCACGATCGAACGCGTCGAAGCCAGCCGCAACTTTGCCAACAAGCTCTGGAATGCCACTCGCTTCGTTCTGATGCACACCGGCGATACCGCCTATCCGCTGCCGGAGAATCTGCGCCGCGAAGATAAGTGGATCCTCACCGCTTTGAATCAGCTCATCGCCGAAGTCACCGAAAACCTCGACAAATTCGACCTCGGTGTCGCCGCCCAGAAGGTCTATGACTTCGTCTGGGACAGCTTCTGCGACTGGTATATCGAGCTGGCCAAGCCGATGCTCTTCGACGGCGGCGAAGCTGCCGATGCCGCCAAGGGTGTTCTGCTCCACGTGCTCGACAAAGTCCTGCGCCTGCTGCATCCGTTCATGCCGTTCGTCACCGAAGAGATCTACGGCTGCCTGCCGGGTTCGGAAGGCAAGCTGATCACGGCGGAATGGCCGAAAGCCGATCCGTCGATGATCTTCGAAGAAGACCGCGTCAAGACCGAACAGATGATGGACGTTATCCGCGCCATCCGCAACCGCCGCGCCGAAATGAACGTTCCGCCGTCCAAAAAGGCCACGCTGACGGTCATGACCGCCGATAAGGATGCCTACATCCACGGCGAACCCTTCATCTGCAAGCTGGCCTCCGTCTCCGAGATCCGCTTTGCCGACGCAAATGACGCGATCGATGAAAAGAAGATGACGCGCATCATCTGCGGCTCGGACAATCTGTTGATCCCGACCGGCGAACTCGTCGACCTTGAAAAGGAACTCGCCCGCTTGAAGAAGGAACTTGCGAAGAACGAGACCGAGCTCACCAAGCTCAACGCCAAGCTCGCGAACCTCGGCTTCGTGTCCAAGGCCCCGGCCAACGTCGTCGAAGCCGAACAGCGCCGCGCTGTCGCCCTTGCCGAAACGGTCGAAGCTGCCAAGGCTGCCGTTGCCGCACTCGAACAGAACGCGTAACGAAACGAACAACAAAAACCGCCGACGGATATTTCTGTCGGCGGTTTTTCGTATGAATAGGGAAGAAATAAAAAAACGCCCGGAGCAAATTGCTCCGGGCGTTCTGGCGTTCTCTTGTTTGCCGGGGCGTTTGCCTGCGGCGGAGAACGGTCAGTTCGGGGATAAACTTAGATCTTGAAGGTGGAAGCTTCGGGGACTTCTTCTTCGGTCTTGAACTTGTAGTCGTTGCCCGGCAGGATCGCGTTGAGCAGGATGCCGAGGATCGAAGCGACGGCCAGAGCCGACAGGGTGATGGTGACACTGCCGATACCGAAGGAGACGGAGCCGAGACCAAGGGCGGCGACCAGGATGACCGCAGCGATGATGAGGTTGCGGCTCTTGGTGAAGTCGACCTTGTTTTCAACGATGTTGCGGACACCGACGGCGGAGATCATACCGTAGAGCATGAAGGAGATACCACCGATGATCGCGGTCGGAATCAAGTTGACGAGAGCGGCAAATTTCGGCGAGAGCGAGAAGATGATCGCAAAGCAGGCAGCGATGCGGACGACCTTCGGGTCGTAAACGCGCGAAAGCGCGAGAACGCCGGTATTTTCGCCGTAGGTGGTGTTGGCCGGGGCGCCGAGGAGGGCGGCGAGAGCAGTGGCAACGCCGTCACCGATGAGGGTTCTGTGCAGGCCCGGATCTTTGATGTAGTTCTTGCCAACGGTGGAGCTGATGGCGGAGATGTCGCCGATGTGTTCCATCATGGTGGCGAGAGCGATCGGCATGATCGCAACGATCGAGCTGATGATCAGCGAAGCATTCGACCAGTCAACACCGCCGAAAACGGTCTGTTTGCCAACGATCGGCAGGCCGATCCAGGCAGCGGACTTCAGATTTTCAATGGCGCCGACGCTGAAGAGCTTGAGGCTTTCGTTGCCGCCGAGAGCAATGTACTGCGAACCGTCGGCAAGGGTGATCGTTTCGCCGAAGCAGATCGCCAGGATCGCGGCGACTGCGCAGGAACCGAGAACACCAATAAGGATCGGGACGATCTTGGCCATGCCCTTACCCCAAATGTTGAAGACGATGATGATCGCGAGCGCAATGACCGCGAGGAGCCAGTTGTTCTGGCAGTTGGAAACCGCACTGCCGGCGAGGCCGAGACCGATGGCGATGATGATCGGACCGGTAACGATCGGCGGGAAGAAGCGCATAACTTTGTTGATGCCGTAGAGCTTGAAGAGGCCGGAGAGAATCAGGTAGACAAGACCGGCGCAGGCGACACCGAGACCGGCGTAGGGGAGGAGCTCGGCGTTGCTCATGAAGACACCGTCAACTTCTCTGCCCGCCAGCGGCGCGACAGCGGCGTAACCGCCGAGGAACGCAAACGAAGAACCGAGGAAGGCCGGAACCTTGCCCTTGGTCACGAGGTGGAAGAAAAGGGTACCGACGCCTGCCATCAGCAGGGTCGTGGCAATGCTCAGGCCGGTGAGCATCGGGACAAGGACGGTTGCGCCGAACATGGCGAAAGTGTGCTGAACGCCCAGGACGAGCATTCTCGGGACGCCAAGTTCTCTCGCGTCATAGACAGGGCCGTCAATGACTTTTTTCGGGGAACGTGCCATTGGGGATCAATCCTCTCTTTTGTTTTTTGTATATAAGGCGCGCCACAAAGGCGCGCCTTATAAGTTACGGTGTTAAAATGTTGCTCTTACAGAACGTAGCTCAGAACGTAGAGGCCGATGAAGAGCAGGGAGATGATGTAGACGAGAACCGGAACTTCCTTGGCTTTGCCGCGGCAGATCTTGATGATCGAGTAGAAGATGAAGCCAATACCGATACCGTCGGAGATGCTGTAGGAGAAAGCCATCAGGACGATCGTCAGGAAGGCCGGGATCGCTTCTTCGAGATCGCTCCAGTTGATTCTGGCAGCACCGGCGAGCATGAAGACGCCGACGATGATCAGAGCCGGGGCAGTCGCGGCGGTCGGGATGATACCGGCGACCGGGGCGAGGAAGCAGGCCAGCAGGAAGAGAACGCCGGTAACAATAGAGGCGAGACCCGTGCGGGCGCCTTCGGAGATACCGGTCGAGGATTCGACGAAGGTGGTAACGGTCGAGGTACCGAGCGCAGCACCAGCACAGGTGCCGATCGCGTCGGCGATCATGGCGCGGTCGCCGCCCGGGAGTCTGCCCTTTTCATCGAGCAGGCCGCAGTTGGTGGCAGTGCCGATGAGGGTGCCGGCGGTGTCGAAGCAGTCAACGATGAAGAAGCTGACGACAGCCGTGATCAGAGAGAGCAGGCCACCTTCAACCGACAACAGACCGGCGAAGTCCATTTTAAACGCGGTTTCGCCGAGCGTAGAAAGGCTGATGGATTCCCAAGCAAAGGTTGTCTGGCCCATGGGGATACCGATGATGGTGGTGATGATGATACCGATGAAGATCGCGCCCTTGACTTTCCAAACGAGGAGCAGGGCAGTGATCAGCAGGCCGATGAGGGCGAGCAGCGGGGTACCGTTGAGGATGTTGCCGAGGTCAGAGTAGTCGGTGCCGACAACAACGCCGTCAACAACGGTGTCACCGAACAGCTTGACGATGTCAGCGTTCAGGAGACCGATGAAGGTGATGAACAGACCGATACCGGCGGAGATGGCGCTCTTGAGGAAGGCCGGGACCGATTCGATGAGCTTGGAGCGCAGCGGGCTGAGGGTGAGGACGAGGAAGAGGATACCGGAGATGAAAACGATCGCCAGACCCTGCTGCCAGGTGTAGCCCATGCCGAAGCAGATGGTGTAGGTGAAGAAAGCGTTGAGACCCATACCCGGAGCCTGAGCAAACGGAACGTTAGCGAGGAACGCGGTAAGGATCGTGCCGATCGCGGCGGAGAGACAGGTGGCGAGCATGACGGCCGTGAAGTTCATGCCGGCCTGCGAGAGGTAGCTGGGGTTCACGAAGATGATGTAGGCCATGGCGAAGAACGTGACGATACCGCCGATGACCTCTGTGCGGATATTCGATCCGCGCTCTTTGATTTTGAACAACTTTTCCACAAAAATCCTCCATTCAGTTTTTTTGGTAAGTTTAATATAATTATACCAAAAAAAGTTTACAAATGCCATTGTCGAAATGATGTTAATATGCGGAAAAATGCCGTCGAAATGTGACGGTTTTTGTGGAAAGTCAACATGTAAACTGTTTGTAAACAAAAAGGGTACGAATTGTCCTCCCTAAAACACGACGATCGTGATCCCATTGTTGTATTTTTCGAGGTCTTTGTCGCGGGTGACCTCCGGGCAGCGGGCAATCAGCGCACGGGTACTTTCCTCAAAAATCGAGAATTCCTCGCCGCGGACGTAGAATTTGATCGTACCCTTTTTGCGGCACTCATCTAAGTGGCGGCGCACCTCCGTACGGATCTTTCCGCCTTTGCCGGAGGAACCGTAGCCGTGGATCAGCTTGATCACGCGGGTGCGCAGGGCGCGTTGGGTTGAGAGGATTGAGGTTAGGCGGCGGATCGCGTCGGCGGCGGTCGGCATACCGGCTTCCAGGTTGAATTCGGTCATAGCTCCTCCTTTTGGAGATTTGGGTGGGGAAGATGTGTGATTACCATATATTATACAGAAAAAAACTTTGCAAAGCAACCCGAAATCTCCATGCGGAGACTTGGCGGCATTGACGAAATATGGTATAATATAATAGTACAGTTACGTACAAACGAAATTGAACACGGAGAGTGCTTTCTTATGGAACATACGACCTATCAGCGCTTGCTGGAAAAATTTGAATCGCTTTACGGTGCGGGTGAAACGCCCCGTCTCTTTTTTGCTCCCGGCCGCGTCAATCTGATCGGCGAACATATCGACTATAACGGCGGCTTTGTTTTCCCGGCCGCTCTTACCATCGGCAACTACGTTCTGATCCGCGAAAACGGCACCGACCTCGTGCGCATGGCCGCCGACGATCTGCCGGACACCTTCGTCTCCATCGCTATTGCCGATATGGAAAAGATGCGCGGCAAGGAATGGGGCGCCTACCAGCTGGGTGTGCTCTTTGAACTGGCCCAAAAGGGGATCACGCTCAAGGGCTTCGACATGCTCTTCTACTCGACGCTGCCGTTCGGCGCCGGCCTTTCGTCCTCCGCTTCGATCGAGGTCGTCACGGGCTTTGCGGTCGAGACCCTCTGCGGCGGTACGCCCGACCTGCGCGAGCTCTCGCTCCTGACCCAGCGCGCCGAAAACCGCTTCGTCGGCGTCAACTGCGGCATTATGGACCAGTACGCCTGTGCCAACGGCAAACCGGACTGCGGCATCATGCTCGACTGCGCAAAGGTCGAAAGCGAGATCGTTCCGCTGAACATGGACGGTTACGCCATCGTCATCGGCAACACCAACAAAAAGCGTTCGCTCGCCGATTCTAAGTACAACGAACGCCGCAGCGAATGCGACGCCGGTCTGGCCGCGCTGCAGACGCTCAAACCCGAACTGACCGCCCTCTGCGAACTGACCGAGGACGAGCTCAATTCGCTGTCGGCGGCAATCACCGACGAGACCGTCTGGAAGCGCGTTCGCCACGCCGTCACCGAAAACGACCGCGTCAAGCGCTCGGCCGAACTGCTGGCCAAGGGCGACATCGTCGCGTTCGGCAAAATGCTCAACGCCTCGCACGCTTCGCTCAAGGATGACTACGAAGTCACCGGAAAAGAGCTGGACGCCATGAGCGAATACGCGCAGACGGTCGACGGCTGCATCGGTTCGCGTATGACCGGCGCAGGCTTCGGCGGCTGCACGGTCAGCATCGTCGAAAAGGACAAGGTCGACGCCTTTATCGCCGACGTTTCCGCCGCCTACGAAAAGGCGACGGGCCTGAAGCCCGAATTCTACGTTTCCGAAGCCGGCGACGGTGTCAGAGAACTGACGATCGGCTGAACTACACTACCGAAACGAAAGGCAGGTTCATAGTATGGGAGAACTGGGCTATATCCGGGACAAACTGGACGTGAAATATCTGATCCTGTTCGTGATGTCCTGTCTTGATATTCAAGTGACGTTTGACGACGTGGCGGAAATGGCCATGATCGACAACGCGATGACGTATTTCGACGTCTCCGACGCCTTCTACGAAATGGTCGAAAGCGGCCACGTTGCTGCCGACGGCAACTACTATAGCATCACCGAGCGCGGCCGTCAGGTGCTGACCGGGTATGAACGCCGCTTGCCGGCGAGCGTGCGCAGAGATGCGCAGAAAGCTGTTATGAAAACGGTTGCCCGTCTGAAGCGCGACGCGATGATCTCGACCTCTACCAAAGAAGTCGGGCCGGACAATTTTGTCGTTACGCTGAAGATGAGCGACAGCGTCGGTGAACTGATCAGCCTGGATATGATGGTGGTCAACAAACGTCTGGCACTGCTGCTTGAAGGCAATTTCAAGGCCAACGCCGAAGTCATCTACAATGAGATCCTCAATGCTGTCATGCGGGATTATTCGCAGACGGTTCAGCCGACTGCGGAACCGGAACGCCCGGCTGACGATCGCTGATAAGCAAAAGATTGGAGATTCCTATGCTGAGAAAGTTTTTGGCGCAATCCCGTGTGACCGTTGTACTGCTGCTTGTGCTGGCATCACTGCTGACAGCCTGCGGTGGCGGAGAACCCGCCGTGACCACAACGGCAACTCCGGCCGCAACGACCGGAACCACCACTACCGCTGCCACGACCACTGCCGCAACCACCACACCTGCGACCACAACGGTTCCGCCGACAACGCTGCCGACTGGAACGCTTTCGCAGAACACGGCCGTGATCGTCACCCAAACGACAACTCCGCCGGAAACGACGACGGTTGTGACAACGCCGGAGCCGGTGCCTTCCAATGTCAACTTCCTGACCGGTCTGCCGCTGGAGGATCTCTCCGTTAATCAGGCGCGTCCGGTTGCCATAGTCTTTAACAATCTGCGCATCGCGCTGCCCCAGCACGGGATTGCTGCCGCCGATATCGTGTTTGAGGTCGAGGCCGAAGGCGGCATCACACGCCTTGTCGCGGTTTATTCCGATATCGCCTCTGCCGGTACGATTGGTTCGGTGCGTTCTGCCCGCCCGGTCATGATCAACCTTGCGATGGGTCTTGACTGTGTGTTTGTGCACTCCGGCGGTTCGCCCCAAGCCTATACCGATCTGAAAAAATACGGTGTGACCGACATCGACGGTCTCTATGACCCGGGTATTGTATTTTACCGCGATTCGCTCCGCGAGAGCTCCATGGGCTACGAACACGCTCTGATGACCACTGGCACGCGTCTGGAAAACCAGCTCAACAAATTTGCCTCGTCGGGCAAGCGTGTGACCCTAAAAGACGGCTATACTGCGCCGTTTGCGTTCTACGATGCCTCCACTGTGCCCAACGGTGCAACTGCGGCAGCGAAAGTTACGACAAAATACGGCTCCTACCAGCCGTTCTTCCGCTATGATGAGGCTTCCGGCAACTATCAGCGGTATCAGTACGGCGCACGCCATATCGACAACAACGGCGGCGAACAGCTTTCCTTTAAAAATGTCATCGTTTTGTCGGTTCCCTCGCATGTGATCTCCGGCGATACGGCCGGTCGTCGCCAGTTCAGCGATGTCGGCTCCGGTATCGGCATCTATGCGACCAACGGTGTTTCGATCCCGATTCAGTGGTCGAAAGCCAGCGCTTCCGCACCGCTCGTGCTGACGACCGCAAGCGGCGAAACGCTCAAGCTGAACCCGGGCAAAACCTTTATTTCCTATGTCAACGGCGAAAACAATATCGTTGTCGGCAACTGATTCCATACAGATTTGTGAGGACAAACGCTTATGTTTGAAAAACTACTGCTGCTCGAACAGCGGTATGAAGAAATCAATACCCAACTTGCTCAGCCGGAGGTCTATTCCGACCCGAAGCTGATGGCATCGCTGCAGAAAGAACTGAAGGATCTCACTCCGATCGTCGAAAAGTTCCGCGAATACCGCGACGCCAAACAGGCGATGGAAGAGGCGGTTGAGCTTCTGAACAGCGGCGACAAAGAGCTGCACGAGCTCGCACGTGAGGAGTACGATACGTCCAAAGAGGCGATCGAACGCTGCGAGGAGGAGATCAAGGTGCTCCTTTTGCCCAAGGATCCCAACGACGATAAAAACGTCATCGTCGAGATCCGTGCGGGTGCGGGCGGTGAAGAAGCGGCACTGTTTGCCGGCTCGCTCTACCGCATGTATGGCATGTATGCCGATGCCCGCCGATGGAAGATCGAAGCGATCAACGCCAACGAGACCGAACTCGGCGGCTACAAAGAAATCAGCTTCTCGATCGAAGGTACCGGTGCGTATTCTCGCCTGAAGTACGAAAGCGGTGTCCACCGCGTCCAGCGCGTGCCGGAGACTGAATCGTCCGGTCGTATCCACACCTCAACGGTCACGGTCGCCGTTCTGCCGGAAGCCGAAGACGTTGAACTGGAAATCAACCCGACCGACCTGCAGATCGATACGTTCCGCTCCAGCGGCGCGGGCGGTCAGCACGTCAACAAGACGGAATCGGCGATCCGCATCACCCATCTGCCCACCGGTCTGGTCGTCGAATGTCAGGATGAACGCAGCCAGCATAAGAATAAGGAACGTGCGCTGAAGGTGCTCCGCTCCAAGCTTTACGACCAGATGCTTGCCGAGCAGAACGCCGAGATCGCTGCCGAACGGCGCAGCCAGGTCGGCACGGGTGACCGCAGCGAGCGTATCCGTACCTATAACTTCCCGCAGGGCCGTGTTTCCGATCACCGTATCAACCTGACCCTTTATAAATTGGAAAACTTCTTAAACGGCGACCTCGATGAAATGATCGACGCCTTGATTACGGCGATGCAGGCCGAAAAACTCCGCAACAGCGAGGCCGAAGCGTAAGACCGCGCAAAACGGACACAAAAGTGAGAAAACCATGAACACAAAGCTTTTGACAACCGAAGATATTGCCGAAGCCGCAGCGATCCTGCAGCGCGGCGGATTGGTAGCGATCCCGACTGAAACGGTCTACGGTCTCGCCGCCGACGCGTTCAACAGCCAAGCTGTGGCCTCAATATTTGCGGCCAAGGGCCGCCCGCAGGATAATCCGCTGATCGTGCACATTTCCGATCTTTCACAGCTTGCCGACCTCGCCGAAACGGTGCCGCCGGCAGCTATGCTGTTGGCCGAGCGTTTCTGGCCCGGCCCACTGACGATGGTTCTGCCGCGCAAAGCGTCGGTGTCCGATACCGTGACGGCGGGGCTTGATTCCGTGGCGATTCGCTTCCCGGCACACCCGGTGGCCCGTGCGGTGATCGCCGCTGCCCAAACACCGCTGGCGGCACCGTCGGCGAATCTTTCGGGGTCTCCGAGCCCGACGACTGCGCAGCACGTGATGAACGATCTCGCCGGTCGCATCGAGGCGGTGCTCGACGGTGGTGCTTCCGACGTCGGATTGGAATCGACTGTGCTCGCGCTGACGGGGGAGAAGCCGGTGCTTCTGCGTCCCGGCGGCGTGACCTACGAACAACTGACCGAAGTTCTCGGCGAGGTTATCATCGACAAAGCCGTTCGCCAGCAGATCGACGATACCGAGCGAGTCTCCTCGCCGGGGATGAAATACCGTCACTATGCGCCCAAAGCGCCCGTGCAGGCGATCTGCGGCAGCGGAGACGCGACCGCAGCGTACATTCGCAGCGCTGCCGCCCAAACGGAGGGGCGCGTCTGCGTGATCTGCTACGATGAAGCGGTGGGGACCTTTGGCGAGGCCGAATGCATTGCCTACGGCTCCGAAGCCGATCCGGCGGCACTTGCGCATAACCTGTTTGATGCGCTGCGCCGGGCGGATGAAGCCGATGCCGACCGCATCTTTGTCCAATGTCCGTCCGACGACGGGATCGGTCTGGCGGTTGCCAACCGCATTAAAAAAGCGGCGGGCTTTGACGTTGTCATGCTTGGCTGACAGGGGAGGAACCGATCATGCTGCTTGGAATTACCGGGGGCAGCGGCTGCGGCACGAGTACGGTCGGAGCCCTGCTGGAAAAACACGGTTTTTATTTTGTCGATGCCGACCAAGTCTACCGTGAACTGCTGGCCGAGGATCACTCGCTGCAGCAGGCACTTGCGTCTCGTTTCGGCGACTCGATCCTGCGGGACGGTACGGTCGACCGCAAGGCGCTGGCTGCGATCGTGTTTTCCGATCCGGCCGCTCTTGCCGATCTGAACCGCATCACCCACGCCGCGATCATCGCGGAAGTGGATCGCCGTATTGCTGCGGCGAGTGAACAACATGCTGCGGTCGAGGCGATCGCGCTGATCGAAAGCGGGATGGCGGATTCGTGCGATGCTGTGGTTTCCGTGCTGTGCGGCTTTGAAACGCGTCTTGCGCGCATCATGGCGCGCGACGGTCTGACGGAAGATGCTGCGCGTGCACGGCTGAATGCGCAAAAAGCGGACATCTTTTTTATCGACAACAGCGACTACGTACTGACCAACGATGGCAGCCTGCAGGATCTGGAAAAACAGGTCGCCCTGATGCTTGCTGCGTTACATATACAAGCGTAAATACCAAAACAGAATCTTTTGTGCCGCTTGCGGTACAGACGATATAAGGAGGAAATAACTATGGCTGATACCGAAAACCTGAGAGATTCCCTGCTTTTTAAACGTAAAAACGGCTACGAGACCGTTTCCGGTGCAGAAGTTGCCGAAATCGGCGAGTACTGCGAAGGCTACAAGCTCTACCTCGACCGCGGCAAGACCGAACGCGAAGCCGCTGCCGCCGCCGCTGTGATGGCGCAGGCCAAAGGCTTTGTCCCGTTCAAACGTGGTATGGCGCTGAAGGCCGGCGACCGTGTGTTTGCGCTCAACCATAACCGCGCTTTTGTAGCGGCGGTCATCGGCGAAGAATCGATGGACAATGGTGCGCTGATCGCCGCTTCTCATATCGACTCTCCGCGCCTCGACCTCAAGCCCTATCCGCTTTACGAAGAAGCCGATATGGCCTACTTCAAAACGCATTACTACGGCGGCATCCGTAAGTATCAGTGGGTGACGATCCCGCTGGAGATCCACGGCGTCGTGATCAAAAAGGACGGCGAGACCGTTGAAGTCAACTTTGGCGGCCGCGATGACGAGCCTGTCCTCGTGATCAACGATCTGCTGCCGCACCTCGGCAGAGACCAGGGCGCCAAACCGCTTGCCACCGCCTTCACCGGCGAAAGCCTCAACGTGCTCGTCGGCGGTATGCCTTACAACGATGACGGCAGCGATAAAGTTAAGCTCGCCGTTATGAGCCTGCTCAACGAAAAATACGACATCTGCGAAGAAGATTTCCTCTCCGCCGAGCTGTCACTGGTTCCGGCCGGCAAAGCCAGAGACGTCGGTTTTGACGCGAGCTTTATCGGCGCTTACGGTCAGGATGACCGTGTCTGCGCCTACACGACGCTGACGGCGCTGCTGGAAATGACCGAAACGCCGAAGCGCACCTGCGTCTGTATCCTCGCCGACAAAGAAGAGATCGGTTCGGAGGGCATTGCCGGTATGCAGTCGGAGTGGTACGATACCTTCATCGCCGACCTCTGCGAAGCCACCGGTGCCTCGCTGCGCGCCTGCTACGAATCGAGCGCCTGCCTCTCGGCCGACGTCGGTGCGGCGTTCGATCCCAACTTCGCCGAAGTGTACGAAAAGAAAAACAGCGCGGTCGTCAACGGCGGCGCGATTCTGATGAAGTACACCGGTTCCGGCGGCAAGGGCGGCTCCAACGATGCCAACCCCGAATACATCGCCGCGATCCGCAAGTCCTTTGACGAAAACGGTGTTCTGTGGCAGATGGGCGAACTGGGCAAGGTCGATCAGGGCGGCGGCGGTACGGTCGCGAAATACATGGCGCAGCGCAATATCGACACGGTCGATATCGGTGTTCCGGTGCTTTCGATGCACGCTCCGTTCGAAGTCACGGCGAAGCTCGACGTTTATATGATGTATAAAGCAGCAAAAGCGTTTTTTGCTCTTGAAAAATAAGAAGAGTTGGTATATAATATAATGTGGAAAAAATCAGACGGGGGAGAGTACCGCTTGAGCTCGTCTGATCGCAATAAAAAATAAGGAGTTGCAAAAAAATGCCGATTGTCACGTCAAAAGAGATGTTCAAAAAAGCATATGAAGGCGGCTACGCCATCGGTGCTTTTAACGTCAACAACATGGAGATCATCCAGGGCATCACCGAAGCCGCTATGGAAGAAAAGTCTCCGCTGATCCTTCAGGTTTCCGCCGGCGCCAGAAAGTACGCCAAGCACGTTTACCTGATGAAGCTCATTGAAGCCGCCGTTGCCGATACCGATCTGCCGATCTGTGTCCACCTCGACCACGGTGATAGCTTCGAAATCTGCAAATCCTGCATCGACGGCGGTTTCACCTCCGTTATGATCGACGGCTCCAAGCATTCCTTCAAGGACAACATCGAACTGACCCGCCGTGTCGTTGAATACGCGCACGAACGCGGTGTCGTCGTCGAAGGCGAACTCGGCAAACTGGCCGGCATCGAAGACGCTGTCAACGTCAGCGACGAAGATGCGCAGTTCACCGATCCGTCCGAAGTTCAGGAATTCGTCGAAAAGACGGGCGTCGACTCGCTCGCCATCGCCATCGGCACCAGCCACGGCGCTTATAAGTTCAAGCCGGGCCAGACCCCGCGTCTGCGTTTCGATATCCTCGAAAAGATCACCCAGCTGCTGCCGAACTTCCCGATCGTTCTCCACGGCGCTTCCAGCGTTATCCCGGAATTCGTCGAACAGATCAACGCCAACGGCGGTAAAATGCCCGACGCCATCGGTATTCCGGAAGACATGCTCCGCCAGGCGGCCAAGAGCGCGGTCTGCAAGATCAACATCGACTCCGACCTGCGTCTTGCCATGACGGCTTCCATCCGCAAGTACTTCAACGAACATCCGGATCACTTCGACCCGCGTCAGTACCTGACTCCGGCTCGCGCCGCGATCAAGGGCCTGGTTGCCAACAAGATCCGCAACGTTCTCGGTTCCTCCAACACCCTGTAAGTCAACGCAATTGAATTTATGCCCGGAACGCGTATTTTGCGCGTTCCGGGCATATTCTTATGTTGGGACCAATGACCGGAGGTGTTTATTTTATATGAAGGAATTTTTGCTCCGCGCGAGCGAACATGCAGGGGATATCACGCGTTTGCTCAATTCGATCGACCGCAACGCCGTAGCGGGTGGCCGCTTTGTTGCGCGACCGCACATGATCGCCGATGTGTTGACGATCCTGACGGGAGATGCGCTTCGCTTGGGCGAAATCGTGATCGCCAACGACGGAACGATTCGGCTGAATGCCGTCTACGGTGGAATGACGCTTGCGTATACGCTGAAGATCTTGCAGTTTTCTGTCGCCAACGGTGCGGTGGAAGGGCGGATCACTTATGCCGAACAGCGCCGTGGAGGTGGAATCGGCGGTGCGTTTTTGGGTTTTACCGGAAAAAGCGGTCTTGCCGTCGCTTTGGCGAAGTACCCGGGAATCAAAGTAACAGACGACGAGCTCCGTTTTTCTACCCACGGAGTACCGCGATTTTTGCGGGCAGTCTTTCACTCCGCATCTCCGGAGGGTGTATTATTTCGGGTGTCGTGAGGAATCGGCGCAGCGCATATTTGCTGCGCCGATCTTTTTTGTTTCGTTCGCTTTGGGGCTTGCATTTTCTGTGATAAAGTGGTATCATGTAGAAGCTGATTTTTGCGGAAAAGCCCATCACTTTGTTAGCGGAGGAAACTACTATGTTGAACTTTGGTATCACCACGCGTTCCTTCAATGGCCTCAGCGCAGAGGCTTGTGCTGCGCGTATGCGCGAAATTGGTCTGAAGTGCACGGAGCTTTGCTTTGTGTTCAGCGATCTCAACTGCTGGGCCTATAACGGCGTTGCCGACATTTCCGTCCTGACCTCCGAAACGGTGCGTTCTGCGGTCGAGACGATCCGCGCGGCCGGTGTCGAGATCGTTTCTCTCGGTGTTTTCTCGAACCTTTTAGAGCCGGATGCCGAAAAACTGGAGCAGGTCTTTGCCTACTACCGCCGTTTTATCGAATTGGCTGCTGAAAATCATATTCCGTACATCGCCACGGAAAACGGTTTTGTCCCCGGACAGCGTGGGATCTGTGCCGATACCTTTGAAAGTAAGTTTATATATTTCCGTGACAATATGGTGCGGCTTGCTGACATGGCGGCAGAATACGGTGTCTCGGTTGCGTTCGAACCGTGTGTTCTCGACCTTACCCCGTCGGCCAAGCGCACGCGTGATTTTCTCCTGCAGTGCGGCCGAGAGAATCTGAAGATCCTGCTCGATCCGGCCAATATGATCGCCAACTGCGATGAAGAAGATATGTTTAAATATCTGGCGCCGTATGTTGCATATTTCCACGGAAAAGATCGTCATGTGAACGATACGTATGGCTGTAATCTCGGAGACGGCGAGATCGACTGGGCAAAATTCCTTTCGCTTTACCACCGGCATACCGACGGGAGACCCTTTATCCTCGAATACGTCAAAAACGAAGACTGCGAGGAAATCCGCGACCGAACCTTTGCTTTTGATCGCGCTGCCGGCTGTTAGTGACAGTATCCGTGTTCGACCTTGATTTATATAAAAACGCACAAAAATAACGGAAGTTTTCAAATTGAAAACGATTTTCTCTTGCGCCGGGCTTCAAAAACTATTATAATAATATTGTAATGGGTTGGATTTATGCAGCGTTTGGTTTTTGCCGGGATAAGCAAAGAGGAGATGTATTTACCGTGCTGGATAAGCTTCTGAAGTTTTCAAAACACTCGACCAATGGATCGGTTCCGATCTACGTGATGAGCGCAAGCCATGCAGAACCGATCAATATGCACAGTCACGATTACTACGAACTGGTCTACGTCCGTGAAGGGTTTACCGTGCACTACTATGAGGAATCCACAACGATCCTCACCGAAGGTGATCTCTTTATCGTCTGTCCGGGGGTGCAGCACGCTTATACGGGTCTGCACTATACCGACGTCTATAACTGTATCTTTACAGATGATGCCCTGCGTGATGTCCGAGAACGCTTCCGCCACATGCCGGGCATGGAGTGGCTGATCGAAGGAACGCTGCCGGATGGTGTCGTTATGCGTGTGCGTCTCGATACCTCTGAACGCATGCGTGTTTTAGCGGTCATCGAACGCATGAAGGAAGAACAAGATTCCCATCGTCTCGGTTGGGAGATCATGATGGAAACGCTCCTTGTGCAGATCCTGACGCTGTTTTCCCGCAGCTATGCCGTGCATTACCTGTCCAACCCGGCCGAAAAAGCCTACCTCAGCTACGTTTTGCGCGTGCTGACTTTTATCGAAGAGCATTACAACGAGCCGATCGACCTCAAAACGATGGCGGCGCACGTCGATATCTCACCGGACTATCTCTCGCGCCAGTTTAAAAAGATCGTCGGCCTCAGCCCGGCGGTATTCCTGCGCAGCTACCGCCTTGCCCGCGCGATGGATATGATCCGATCCGAACGTTCGGAGAACTTCGGTGAGATCGCACAGGCCGTCGGCTACAAACACCTGAGCCATTTTTCGCGCGAATTTAAGTGCTTTACCGGTGTAACACCCAGTGAGTACAAAGTCAACTGCTATAAGATCTGATTGTTCCGGGAGGGTTCGCCTTGACCAATGCCGAAAAACGCCCTAATTTTCTGATGATCGTCGCCGACCAGCACCGTGCCGATATGATCGGTGCGGCAGGGAAGTTCCCGGTCGAAACGCCGAACCTCGACGCACTCTGTGCGCGTGGGACGCGGTTCGAGAATGCGTTTACGCCGCTGCCGGTCTGTGCGCCTGCGCGGCAGTCGATGCTTTGCGGGCTGAACCCCGATAGCTACGGTGCATATTGGAACTTTGGCTTTTTTGCAGCGGCGTCGCTTTCTCCCAACGATTACTGGCCCGCTCAACTGCAAAAGAGCGGTTACCGTACGGCGTTTTTTGGGAAGTGGGCGGCTTCGCAGCACCACGGTGCGACCGAATTCGGCTACGATTCTTATACCGGATTTGCCGAACACAGCGCATTGATCGCCGAAAAATTCCCTGAACACAAGGGCCACGGCTGGTTTGGCGGTAAGAGCGATCTGCCGTTGGAATTCTCAAAGACCCATTGGCTTGCCGGAAAAGCGGCTGAGCAGATCCGTTCCTATGCCGATGCGGACGAGCCTTGGCACATTCGAATCGACTATACCGACCCGCATCTTCCGTGCGAGGTGAGCGAACCGTTCTACAGCCGCTATGCCGAGGCGGATCTGCCCGAATGGGGCGGTTTTTCCGATCCGCTGACGGGAAAACCGTATATCCAAAAGCAGCAGCAGCTCAACTGGGGGCTGGACGGCATGACCTGGGAAGATTGGCTGCCGTGCGTGCGCAACTACTACGGTATGGTCAGCCAGATCGACGACAGCATCGGCTTGATGCTCAAGGCCTTGGAAGAAAGCGGTCAGCTCGACAACACGGTGATCTTTTACCTTGCCGACCACGGCGATACCTGCGGCAGCCGCGGTATGATCGATAAGCATTATATTCTCTATGACGACGTGGTCAAGGTTCCGCTGATCGTCTGCGGGCCGGCAATCGCACAAGGAGCCGTCGCGGACGAGCTCGTTTCGATCGGCCTCGACCTGCCGCCGACGGTCGATGCGCTCTTTGGCGTGACTTCGCCGGAAGCGCAAGGGCAGTCGATGATGCCTCTGATGCGCGGTGAGCATCCGGAGGACTGGCGCAAAGAGATCGTCGCGTCGTCCAACGGCCAGCAGTTCGGCTTCTTCAACCAGCGCATGCTCCGCGATCATTCGTATAAGTACGTCTGGAATCTGACGGATATCGACGAGTTCTACGATCTGACCGTCGATCCAGACGAAAAAGAAAACCGCATCCACCTCCCTGAATATGCCGAACGCATCAGCGCAATGCGCAAGCGTTTGGCCGAACTCCTGAAGGAGCAGGGCGATCCCTTTGCCAAGAGCAGTTGGCTTGACCGGCAGCTCTATGAAGACAAAAAACAGTAAGAACCCAACCGCAATGTGCGGTGGAAATAAAAGATCAGAGTTATTAATGGGGGATATAACCATGAAAGTGTTGAAAATTCTGCTTGCCTGCTTGCTTTCTGTGGCGATGCTGCTGCCGATGTGCGCTTGTTCCGGCGACTCCGGCGACGTCATCGAGCTCAACTTCCTGCGCCTTGGCAACGACGAAGCCGAAAAGCAGTTTTGGCTCGATGTAATCGCGGAATACGAAGCGACCCACGAAAACGTGAAGATCAACTACGATGACGCTGCCATCGGCGATGCGATGGACGTCAAGCTCAACAGCGGCTTTACCTCGAATTCCGGCCCCGATATCATCGGCCATGGTATTCTTTCGGTTGCCAGCCGCGTGGAGGCCGAACACTATCTGCCTATCACCGAATACTACAATAACTGGAGCGAAAAGGACGACCTGATGAGCGCTTTGGTCGATCTCGGCACCTATGGCGGCGAGATCTACGGCCTTGCTTACCAGCCGACGCCCTACGTTTTTGCTTACCGCACCGATCTGCTTGCCGAGGCCGGCTTCGACGGCCCGCCGAAGACCTGGGCGGAACTGGAAGAATACGCCCGCAAGCTGACGGTCGTGGAAGACGGCCGTATCGTGCAGGCCGGCTTTGCGTTCCCGACCGCCGGCGGCAATATGGTTGAGTACGATATGTTTGCCTTCTCCAATGGCGGCCGCTTCTTTACCGCCGACGGCCAGCCCACGCTCAACACCGAAGCCAATCTCGGTGCGCTTTCCTATATCGCCGACCTCGTGCCGGAAGTCAGCATTCCGTACAACAACAACGAAACCAACCCCTTTATGGTCGGAAATGCCGCAATGACCTTTATCGATAACGTCAAGCTCGCGCCGATGTTCTCCGACCCGGAATACGCCGATAAGATCGCCATCGCCATGCCGCCGGCAAACGAAGGTGCTTCTTCCATGACCTTCTCCGGCTGCCGTCTGCTGTTCATCGGCAAAGACTGCAAAAATCCCGAAGCGGCGTTTGATTTCATCACTTACGCGCTGTCGTCCGACGTCGTGCTGAAGCGCGCCAACGAACTCAAAGTTCCGGTCGTGCTCAACTCGCTGCTCGACGAATACGCCGCACTCGACCAGTTCAACGATGTCCGTGCCGAATGTGTTGCCAACGGTATCGGTATGCCGATCACGACGTGGTCGACGATGTTCCAAAAGGTGCGCAACGAAATGCTGCAGGCCGTTCTGAACGGCAGCGATCCGGCGACTGCTATCGCGGATGCTCAGACAAAGCTGGAGCAGGAGATCGCAAACGCCAACTAAAGATTTGAAAACTGATGAGCGGAGGTGAGAGAAATGGCCGCAAAAAAAACGAAGATCAAAAACCGCGATAACCTGGCTGCGTACCTGATGTTGTCGCCGTTTCTTCTGTTTTTTGCGCTGTTTGTGCTCTATCCGCTCATCAAAAATTTTTATTACAGCTTTACGAATTATAACCTCGGCAACAAAACCGACTGGGCCGGCCTGAAAAACTATAAAGAGCTCTTCACCGACCATTGGTTTTTGGAAGCGATGAAAAATACCGCTGTCTATGCGGTGTTCAGCGTGATCTTTCTCACGGTATTGGGGCTTTTTATCTCTGTTCTCTTAAACAGCCGCTCCAAACTCGTCAAGGTTGCCCGCACGGCAATGATCATTCCGTACGCAACCAGCATGGTCGCCGTATCGATGATCTGGCTCTATCTGCTTGACCCGACGACGGGCTATATCAACAAGCTGCTGGTGGAGCTCGGCGTCTCGAACCCGCCAAACTGGCTGGGTGAGCTCGATCTCGCGCTGCCGTCGCTGATTTTCATCAACGTCTGGAAGAATCTCGGCTACTGCATGATCATCTACCTCGCCGGCCTGCAGAATATCCCGCCGGAGCTCTACGAGGCCGCTACGGTCGATGGTGCCGGTTTTCTGCAGAAGCATCTGAAGATCACGCTGCCGCAGATCGCACCGGTCACCTTCTTCGTCTTCGTCAACAACTGCATCGAAGCCTTCAAAACCTTCGAGCAAGTGCAGATCATGACGCAGGGCGGCCCGGTTACCGCGACGACGACGGTCGTCCACCAGATCTACCTCCGCGCATTCAACGATTTCCGCATGGGCTATGCCGCGGCGATGTCGGTCGTTTTGTTCCTTGTTATTTTCGCTGTCACGCTCTTGAATTTCCGTGCGTTCAAAAGCAGTGCCGACGGCGACGACGCATAGGGGAGGGGACGTATGGGTGAAAAGATTTTCCGCATCGTTTCCGGCCTGATTGCGCTGATCGTTGTTTTGGTCGTGGCGTTTCCGTTTGTGGTCATGCTGTCGATCTCGCTGCAGTCCCGTGCCGAATTGTTCTCAACTTCGGCGAGTCTGATCCCGGAAAAATGGATGTTTTCCAACTACGTTGAGGCCTTTAAAAGCGCAAACTGGGGTCGCTATTTCTTAAATTCTTTCGTCATTACGGCGGTAGTCACGGTTGTCAGCCTCGTCATCAATTCGATGGCCGGCTATGTGTTCGCCCGTATCCGCTTCCGTTTTTCCAAGGTGCTGTTCCTCGTGATCCTCGCGGGCATGATGATCCCGCCGCAGGTGACGATGATCCCGGTGTTTTCGATGCTGCGCGGATTTCCGCTCGTCAACGGCAACGATATCCTCGGCAACGGCGGCAGCGGTCTGATCAATACCTACGCCGGTATGATCCTTCCGTTTATCGCCGGTTCTTTCGGCGTCTTCCTTTGCCGGCAATACTACGTCGGATTCCCGCGTGAACTCGACGACGCCGCCACCGTCGACGGCTGCGGCCGCGTGCGCGCGTTCTTCCGCATTTATCTGCCGCTGTCCAAGCCTGTGCTCGCCTCTCTCGGCGTGCTGAAATTCACCGGCACGTGGAACGAATACACGTGGCCGCTGATCATGGCGCGTTCCGACTCGATGAAGACCGTACAGGTCGCGCTGACGCTCTTCCGAAACGAATCGGAGATCCGCTGGAACCTGATGATGGCCGCAACGATCATGATCAGCTTGGCGGTCTATATCGTCTTTGGCTGTGCGCAGAAGCATTTTGTCAACGGTATTCTCGCCGGCAGTATCAAAGGATAACACGAAAAGAGCACTGCGGTGCTCTTTTTTTGTTGCTCTTTTGGAACAGCTGTGTTACAATAGAGAAGAAATTCAGCCAAAGGAGGAAGACCTATGGAGCGATATCCGTTGACGGAAATGGACAGGCACTTGATCCAACTTGGCCTCGAGGTACTGGCCAAAAACTTTGATGACGGGATCTACCACCATACGGTCGGTTGTGCGATCCTCTGCAAAAACGACAAGATCTATCAAGGCGTCAACTGCGACGGGATCCACGGTTCGTGCGCGGAGTTTGTGACGATGGGCATGGCGATCTCGGCAGGCGAGAGGGAATTCGAAACCATCGTCGCCGTACACGAAAAAAGCCCGAACTCTGTGATTCCTCCTTGCGGCAACTGCCGGCAAATGCTCTTTGAGTACTGCCCGGAGATCAAAGTGATCGTCAACGATGAAAACGGGCAGCTGATCAAAGTGAAGGCACGCGATCTGCTGCCGTTTGCCTGGGAACCGGTGGTTTGCTGACTGTGCTCCTTGCTTTTTTGCGGGCAGGATGATATAATAAACATGTCTCTGAAATGCAACAATTTGTGAGGAATCATTCATGCGGAAGCTCTGGTTTTCCATCAAAGAATATTTTGCCAAAGCCGATCTTTTTCTCCTGCTGCTGGCGTTGGTGACTTCGGCTTACGGCCTTGTGCTCATCAGCAGTGCGATGCACGCCAGCGGCAATATGCGTCCGCTGATCGTGCAGGGGATTGCCATTGGCCTTGGCGTTGCGGCCTATTTCATCATCACACTCTTTGACCTTGAGCATCTGTCGTTTTTATGGAAGGCTGTGTTCGTCGGCAATCTGCTGCTGCTCGCAACAACGCTCTTTTGGGGCGTCGGTTTGGAAACGACCGGTAACAATAGCTGGATCCGTTTTACCCTCGGCGGCGTCGAAACCGGTCTGCAGCCCGGTGAAGTCGGCAAGATCCTCTTTATCTTCACGCTGGCCAAGCACTTTAAGTCCCTTGGCGACGATCTTAATTCTCTGCGCGGGCTCTTGATGCTGGTGCTGCACTGCGTGATTACGGTGGCGTTTGTCTACCTCTTCTCCAAAGACGACGGTATGGCGCTTTCGTACCTCTTTATCTTCGTTCTGATGGCGTTTGCCGGCGGTATCTATCTGCGCTATTGCGCGATTGGCTTGGTCGGCGTGGCTGCGGCATTGCCGCTGGTGTGGACATTTGTGCTCGGCCAGTACCAGCGCGACCGCTTTATCGTGCTCTTCGATGGTACGTATAAGCTCGACAGTGTCGGTTACCACCAGCAACAGAGCCTGATGGCGATCCAAAGCGGTGGGCTTTGGGGCGATGGGCTCTATCAGGGGACTGTCACGCAGTATGGTTATCTGCCGACCAAACAGACCGACTTTATTTTCTCGGTCGCCTGTGAAGAACTGGGCTTTTTCGGCGGCCTGTTGATCATCCTCCTGCTGGGGGCGATTATTGCCGTCTGCGTCATTGCAGCAGTCAGAATGCGCGACGATAAGTTCTGTATGCTCATGTGTATCGGTATTGCCGCGATGTTTACCTTCCAGACCTTCATCAACATCGGCATGAATCTGCGCATTGCGCCTGTTGTCGGCTTGACCTTGCCGTTTATCAGCTACGGCGGTACCTCTGTGGTCACGATGTATGTTGCCATCGGCATTGTCGCCTCGCTGAAAAAACACTATAACCGCAAGAGCTTTCTCTCCGATCGCTGACAGCAGAGAAAATTTGCGAAAAACGGGAAATAGGGCTTGATTTTTTTAGAAAGTATGGTATAATATATAAGTCGTTTGGGATATCCAAAACGCCATTTCCGGGTGTAGCGCAGCTTGGTAGCGCGCTTGAATGGGGTTCAAGAGGCCGCAGGTTCGACTCCTGTCACTCGGACCAAAAAACGACAGATTCTGAAAAGAATCTGTCGTTTTTTTATTTCTTCGTTCTTCGTCCGGAGGATATCCTGTTCGCAGTTTGCAGAATAGATATTTTTTTGACGCTTTACAATTATGAGAGAAAGTTCGAGGTTTTCAAAAAATGAAACATTTTATTGCGCTGCTTCTGGTACTGATGATGTCCATATCCCTGTGCGCTTGCGGCGAACGTGAGGGTTCTTCCGCAACTGTCGAATCTACCAAGTCTCCAATCAATACCACCGTTACAACGAATGAGCCGGTTACCGCGAGCAGTCCGGTTTCTACGAGTGGCGTAACCACTGCGCCTAACGCGACATCTGCGGAAGAAAGCACCGCCGAAGAGTCCACGACGGTTTCGACGCGCCCCGACATTCAGCTGAGCGACAAGATTGACGATTTTACCGCAAGCATCGACGGACTTGTATACCAGCTTGGTTGCGGCATTGATGTGCTCTTAAACGATGAATGGATTCCGAAGTCCGGTTATGTGCTGGAAGAAGACTACAGTGTTCCTGCAGGGGAAACTCGTGGAGTCATTGTTTACCGGGCGAATCCGGATAATATGGTTACTGCTCTTTCGTATTATCCCGGTGCGGAAGCCAGTACTTATCAGGAAGGGATCCTCTATGGTTTCCATAGCGAAGCCGGCAGTACTGCTGAAGTTGTGTTGTCTGGTGGAGTAAAACTTGACGAAAACACGACTTTGCGGGATATTGTTCTGGTATTTGGTGAGGATTATACGTATTCTCAGTTTGACGGAAATCGTTATGTCTACAAACTGGAATCCAAGGGACAGTATATTTTTACCTTCCAGAATGACCATTTGGTCTATTGGGAATTCAAATTGAATAAAGATACGCTTGGTTGATCAATTAGCCGCGAGAGATGGGCAAAGCCTTTTTAACCCGGTCAAATAAAAAGAAACGACAATTTTCGTCAGAAAATTGTCGTTTCTTTTGTTTTGGCCTTTTTACTGTGGGACTGCAATACTTGCAAGAAGGCGTCTCACGTCCGTATCCTCCAAAGAAATTTCGTATTCGCCGTTTTTGGTGAGGATCATCACCTGGAACACGCATCCGTCCGGTCTTGCCTCCAACATCGTGTAGGGGTAACCAAGGCTGGTGCAGGTATAACCGCCCCATGTGTAGTTACCGAGCATAAACTGCTCGATGTCGACGACATTGTCATAGAAATCTTTGGGGGAGAAGTAGAGGTCTTCTTTGCCAAAGAAGCAAATCGTGATACCGGCGTGCGTGAAGATATCGGTTTCGCAGGATGCGCCTTTGTAAAGAAAGACCTTTTTCGGCGTTGGTTTTCCGTCGCTGTCGGTTCCGCAAAACAACTTCCAGCCGTCCGGCACCTCCACGCGGAATTTTCCGCTGTCAAATACCTGCGCGCTCATAACGGTTGGTGTCATTCGGCCTTTTTGAATTTGGTCGTGATGAAAACGACAAAGCCTTCGTCGTCCGAACCTCTCGTCCAACCGTCCTCGCTGAGCTCGGTTGTGTACCAAAGAACGCCGTCGCGTTCTTCCCATGTTCCGGGCTCCTGCGTCATCATGCCGTCGCGCAGCATAATCTCACCGGCCTGAACCGCTTCGTCAACTTCTTCCTTCGTAACACCTTCCGGCAGGGGCATCAGCATGTACATCTTGCCGTCTTCGCAGAACTCGATCTGCGTGCTGATCATCGTGTTCCGATCGCGCAGCTCTTCCGCGACCGCTTCTTCATCCGTCTCATCCACATACGGCATCGGGGATTTTAGGTATTCTTCCGGTGTGAGATAGACCATAGTGTCTTCATCCGAAATCGTACCGATCGAGTGAACGACCCATTTTCCGACAAAACTCATAGAGCTTCCTCCTTTATTCGCTTGGCCGAAAAGCAACGACAGCAAAACGTCGACCAACAGCACTGTGCTGCCGCGCATAGAGCGGACAATTAACGCAGAAAAAAGACGTCTATGCTTCGCCTTCTTTTGCGTTTTTGCATAAAAACAGTACACAAGGATGTTTATAACGGAAAGTAAAATGTTTGATTTTATCGTATCACATTTATAATGGAATGTCAATTACTTTTTCACAAAAATGAGCTCTTTTTCGCATAAATTCATTTGGATTTTTAAATCCGAAGAAATGACGGAAAGAACCGGCAAGCTTCGGGAAGAAACTTGCCGGTTCTTTGGATAACAGCGTATAGATTAATACTGAACAAAGCCGAGATCCGCAGCGGTGATATCGATGGGCTCGAGATCTTCGGTGATAAATGAGCACAGAAGATCGACTAAAATCGAGGCAGTGTCACGAAGAGAATTGAGTTCGTCCTGTGTGCTGATGTTTTCGTAGTTGGTGACCCCGAGCAGCATGTTTTCGTTGAAGGTCTCAGCAGTAACTTGACCGCTGAGAACCCGATCGTAAACATCAAAATATTCCCAATAGTAGGTACCGTTCAGATCTTCATAGAATTCGATATAAACCCAATAGGTTGTCGTTCCGTCCAAGGTAACGATCAGGTCCAAAGTGACGGAGTTGTCGCTCTCGTAATAATAAGCTCTGCGGTAGTATTTGTAAGAATCAGTCGGTGTGCTGTCGAGATCAACGATGTAACACGCATTGTCTGCGTCGTATTCGCCGCTGTCGATAATCGCGTCCTTCAGCGTTTCAAACGTGTTGGATTCATTGCCGAAAAGATCGATCAAAGTCAGTGGTGCGCCGTATTCTAAATTATCCAGCTCCGTGACAAACACGGAGAAGTTCAGGTTTTGCGAATCGCGAACGAGGAAGGTATTGATACCGATGACCTCACCGTAGGAGTTGATCAGCGGACCACCGGAGTTGCCGGGGGACATCGCCGCATCGTGCTGCACGTACGTTACGCCATCCATCACTCGCTCAGCGTACGTAATGATACCTTGAGCATACGTATTGGTCAAACCGCGGGAAGAACCGAGCGTATAAACCGTTTCGCCAACCTTGACGGGATTTTTGCAAACAGTCGCAACGGTCAGGCCACTTGCATCGATTTTCAAAACCGCCAAGTCAATGACGGCATCGAAGGCCAAAACCGTGTCAATATCGTAGACCTTGCCGTTGAGCGCAATGTCTGCGTAGTAAGCGCCTTCGATGACGTGGTAGTTGGTGACAATTGTGCCATCGGCGGTGATGACAAAACCTGTGCCTGTAGCGAAGGCATCGCCGTTTTTGTCATAGACCGTGATCTCACCGACATATTCGATCGACTGCGTATACAGATCGGTAGCAGTAATCGTGGGCAGGGTGTAAGACTCTGTATACAGATCTCCGCACACGGAGCAGGTATATTCCATCGTGCCTTCGGCAATACAGGTAGCCGGAACGACGACAACGCCTTCGCCGTAGCTGTGGTCGGCAAGATCGGTTTTCGACTGCGCAACGATCGTCACGCCGCAAACGGCGCAGTGGCGGCCTTCGGTCATACCGGCGGAGGTACAGGTCGCTTCGATTGCTTCGTCGATCACTTCTTCGTGGCCGAGTGCAGGAACAACCGTCTGCGCGACGATCACGTCGCCGCAGGCCGAGCAGTGCTTGCCCTCGGTTTTACCTTCGGTGGTACAAGTCGCCGTAACGGCGGCATCCGTCACTTCCACGTGGCCCAAAGCTTCCGTGACCTTCGAATCGGTGTATCCGCATTTTTCGCAGGTACGGCTCTGCAAACCGTTGCTGGTGCAGGTAACGGTGCGTTCGACCGTCCATTGGTCGTATTTGTGGTTGCATTCGCCGTTGCCGCTGCTGGCGCTGCAGGCGACAAACAGAGCCAAAAACGCTGCAAATAGCGTGATGGTTGTTAGGCGCTTAACTGAGTGCTTCATGATTTCCTCTCCTCAATTTCTGTTTGTCTTGAGAAAAAACTGAGCATGAAACAATTTTGTATCCTGTGGGCGTAAAAATTGCTTTATGCACCTCGTTTCACTTTATATTGTACTCCCAAATACGAACTTTGTCAATCTTTGTCGAAGTGATCTCTGACGACGTTTTGCAGAAAACCGCTATCAAAGAAACCGGATATCCCAATTCTGTTGAAAAACGATGCGTGATATGGTAAAATTAGAGAAACAATTCATAAGCGAGGGATTCCTATGAAGACATTTTTGTTCCAAGGCGATTCTATCACCGATGCCAACCGCAATCGCGACCACCGCACCCATCTCGGCTGCGGCTATGCGATGCTGACCGGTTCCCAACTGATGTACGACTATCCGGGCGAGCTGCGCTGCTTGAATCTCGGCGTCAGCGGCGACCGAATTACCGACGTCTACGCCCGTATCAAAGAAGATATCATCAATCTGAAACCCGACTATATGACATTTCTGATCGGATTTAACGACGTTTCGCACGAACTGACGATGCAATGCGGCCTTAGTACCGAAAAATTTGAGATGATCTACTGCATGATGATCGACGAAATCAAAGCGGCTTTGCCGGAGATCAAGATCATCATCCTCGAACCCTTCGTCCTCAAAGGTCCGTCGACGGAACGGCTTTGGGAAGCGTTCGACCGCGAGGTGAAAAAGAATGCCGCAGCAGCCAAGCGCGTCGCCGAAAAATACGGTCTTCCGTTTGTCGCGCTGCAGGATAAATTCGATGCCGCCTGCAAACTCGTCGACACCACGTGGTGGAGCGGCGACGGTGTGCATCCGTCGTTTGCCGGCCATCAGCTGATCACCAATGAACTCTTGCCGGTCATCCGTTCGCTGCTCTGATTTGAGCGTGGCGAAAGGGTAGAGAAATTCGCAGAAACCTGTAAAAAGGAATTGTATTTTTGATATTGCTGTGCTATAATGAAACCAATCATTCAGAAATAAAACGGAGGTAAGATTCATGAAAATCAAACTTCTTTTCCAGGGCGACAGCATCACCGATGCCGGCCGCGACAGAAATAACCCGCACGATCTCGGACAGGGCTATCCGAAATACGCCGCCGCGATCCTGAAAGAAAACTATCCCGAAGTTGATTTTGAGTTCATCGATCTCGGCATCAGCGGCGACCAGACCAAAGATCTGGTGGCTCGCCTGCAGTCCGATTTCATCGACGTGCAGCCCGATATCGTTTCTATCATGATCGGTGTCAACGATACATGGCATCATGCTGCCGACCGCAGCTGGATCCCCAACGAAGTGTTTGAGGAACGCTATCGCACGGTTCTGAAAGCGATCAAAGAAAAGACCAACGCAAAAATCATGATCATCGAACCCTTCCTGATCCCGGTTGAGGATAAGCTCTTCTTCCGTGAAGACCTTGCCCCCAAGATCGAGATCATCCGCAAGCTCGCGCGCGAATACGCCGACGCCTATCTCCCGACCGACGGTCTGCTGCAGTCCGCCTTCATCGGCGACGACCCGCTTTCCTACGCCGCCGACGGCGTCCACCCGACCGCCAAGGGTGCTGCCTACATCGGCGAACTCTACGACCTCTATATCAGCGATATCCTCGAAGAACTGGTCGACTAAACGAAAACCGCCGCTGTCCAATCGGACAGCGGCGGTTTTATAGTTACGCGTGTTTCAGAATAAACTCAACGACCGGGGTCGGATCTTCAAGGCCGTGCGGATGGTGATTGCAGCCGGGTTTGATGTGCTCGATGTATTCCACACCGGCATCCTGGTAGGCACGCACGACGAAGACGCCGTTTTCGCAGTATGGGACGACCGTATCGCTGTCGCCGGCGACCATCGCGAGTGGGATCCTTGCGGCGACCAACGCAGGCAAACGGTCGAGGGGCATATCGCGGTAAGCCATCAGCTCGGCAATGCTCGCAAGCCCCAACGCGTCCAGAACTTCTTGGTGTTCGCGTTCACTCATCGGATTGCCGACACCGAAACCGCACGGGCAGCTCATGTAGTTGACGACCGGCGCATCCGCATAAATGCACGCGGTCAGCTCCGGGTATGATGCGGCAAACTTGATCGCGATCAATCCGCCGCAGCTCATGCCCACAGGGACGATGCGTTCGCTGAGGCCGTATTTTTCTGCGACAAATCGCACAAAGCGTGCCTGACGGTCGAGATTATCCTGCGTGCCCCAACGGTTGGTGTTGTCAACGAAGCAGAGGTGGAATCCTTTTTCCAAAAGCGGAATCTCGAGTTCATCGGGAAAAGCGTTCCAGTATTCCGTTTTCAGCGCCAAACGGCCGCAGGCGGGAACGGACGGAAACACCACGATGGCCTCGCGGTCTTCAAACAAAAAGCTTTCGGCTTCAAAACCGTGCCAGTTTTCTCTCATAACAAAGCTCCTTTTATCATACTAAACGTATGATACATGATTTTTTCGCAGTTGTCAAGAAAAGAATGGTGCATAACATATGCATGTCAATTGAAAAAATCAACTCACAGTTAAAACGTGTCTCGCGTCTGTACCTTGTAAGTTTTCTTTTTTGCTGTATAATATAGTCAGAACACCGGTGCTTCAATTCTGAGAAACGAGGCAAATTATATGCAGCTTTATATCGGAGAAAACATTAAACGCCTTCGCAGGCAAAAAGGAATTACACAGGAAACTCTCGCGGAACGCATGCACGTTTCGACAGCCGCAGTTTCAAAATGGGAAAGAAACGAAACCTTTCCCGATATCAGTATGGTGATTCCGTTGGCATCCTATTTCGGGGTGTCGACCGATGAATTGCTTGGATTGAATGCGGCCAAAAACGAAGAAACGATCAAACAGTATATCGCGGAATCCGAGCATTTGGCCGCACTCGGAAAAGAACTCGACCGATTTGAACTCATCACAAAAGCATACAGCGAGTTTCCAAATGACTGGAGAATCGTTGAATTGTATATGTGGGAGTTGAACTATGATCCGCACTATCGTGAAGAACCTTACGGAAACGAAATCCACAAAGATGAACTATATCGTTTGTGTGAGCGGGTTCTGGACGAGTGTAATCTTGACCAAACAAGATACGCTGCGCTTTCGATCATCGGAGGTCTGTATCTTCTTGATGGGGAAAAGGAAAAAGCCATCGAAACGGCCATGCGCTTTCCTCCATATTGGAGCACGCAAGGTGAGGAACTTGAGGGCTGCTATGACCGTGAAAAAGAAACGGAGGAGTGGTTTGCTCAACTACGAGAAAACATTTGGAGGCTTACATCCGCATTGTACGTAAAACTCCGAAATGCCACGTTGTATGCAAAAGATATCACCCCATACGAGCAAATCGAAAATTTTAAAAAGGCAGTGTGCTTGATAAAAATGGTTTTTGACCAGGGTGATTTCGGTTGGTATCATTACGATCTGAGTGATTTGTATCTCTGGATTGCCAATCGCTATGTCTTGATCAATGATTTGGACAGAGCGTTTGAGAATTATGAGCTGGGCTTCAAACATGCCAAATCGTATGACACGCTTCCCAAAATCACTACGCATACGTCCTTCCTTGTGAGAGGGAAAAACTTCGACAAAACCAAAACCAATTCCTCTACTGAAAAGAATATGGTTGCAATGCAAATCGATCGTCTGTATTCGTGGGATGTTTACGGAAAGGTAAAAGATGACCCTCGAATGAAAAAACTTCTCGCAGAATATGAACCGCTGGCAGGGAACAAAAAAGATCATCCGTAAATATTTCTCTCGTCGCCCTTGCGCGGTGCGGTCTTTTTTGGCCCAAAATAAGCAATGCCTATGAAAAAAGGAGTACGAACATTTTGTTCGTACTCCTTTTTGATCATCGGTATATATCCTTTGTCTCGTGATTTACTCTTTGTCTCGGCGTTTGGACGAAGATTCGTCCTCGTCCTCTTCATCGGCTTTCGGCTGAACCAAAACTTCAACCTCCAGAATTCGCTTGGCATCGGCATCGAGAACCGTAAAGTCGAGGTTCTGATAGCTGAGTTTGTCGCCGACGGAGGGGATCGTGCCGAATTGCTCGATCAGCCAGCCGCTGACGGTCGAGGAAGAAATTTCGTCTTTATCAATCTCTTCCAGGTCGAATTGCTCAAACATATCTTCCACTTCGGCGATGCCGAGAACCTTGTATTTGTTCTCTTCAAGTTTGATAAAGTTCTCGACGATCTCGTCGTGTTCGTCCCAAATATCGCCGACCAGCTCTTCGAGGATATCTTCCATCGTGACCAAGCCCACCGTACCGCCGTATTCGTCGGTGATAAATGCCATGTGTGATTTCGTCTGCTGCAGCAAACGGAGCAGGTCGAAGATCTTCATGCTGCCGGTGATGAAGACCGGAGGCTTGACGATTTCGGAGAGGGGGAGATTGCGGCGCACCACACGGTTGAAGAAGTCCTTGTGGTGGATCACGCCGACGATGTTGTCGAGCGTACCGTCGAACACCGGCAGACGCGAATAGCCGGAATCGGCAAACGCATCGGCGATCTCGTCGCGGGTCGCATCCGCGGGAATTGCGACAAAGTCGACGCGGGGGGAAAGGATATCCTCGGCCGAAAGGTCGGTGAATTCGATCGCGCTACGGATCAGTTCGCCTTCTTCTTCGTCGATGTCGCCTTCGGTCTCGGCTTCGTCGACGATCGTGATCAGCTCTTGTTCGGTGTCGCGTTTGATCTCTTTGGTGCGGAAGATCTTGGACATCAGCACCTTAACGCCGGCAAAGATAAAGTTCAGCGGCGCGAGTACGATCATGATAACGCGGATGATCGGGGCGGTGAAAAGTGCAAACGAATCGGCGGCGTCTTTGGCCAGTCCTTTGGGTGTGATTTCGCCGAAAATCAAAACGACGACCGTGACAACGACCGTAGAGATCGTGGCACCATTTGTCTTGAACAGACTGACAAAGAAAACGGTAGCGATCGTCGAAAGGGCGATGTTGACAATGTTGTTGCCGATCAAAATCGTCGAGATCAGCTTGTCAAAATTGTCGGATAAGCGCAGAACGAGTGCGGCGCGCTTGTTTTTTTCGTCTGCGAGTGCCTTCATGCGGATGCGGTTCATCGAGAGGAAGGCCGTTTCCGTTGCCGAAAAATAAGCCGACATGATGACCAGGCAGACCATTGCGATAATTGTATAAACGTAATTTTCCATGCAGTTATTTCCTCCGGTTATGTTCGGTTGTTGTGAAACTTGCCGCTGCGGGTATCAGGGCCGTCTGCACAACCGAAGCGAAGAAGGTTGGTGGAAATAACTGCCGGCGAAGTCGGAAAGCAGCCAAAGCTGCGATCGTCGCGGCGAATCAGCGGGTAACGGAGACTCGTCCATAAAAATCCTCTTTCATTCAAAAATTAAATCTGCATTTTCTATAAAAATGCAATTTTATATATTATATCATAATCGTTCGGTTCTGTCTAACCTGAAATCAGCGGAAAACCGCGTTGAATCGGCGAAAATACCTGAAAAAGTGCGGCAGCAGCGCTTTCGTCGATGAAATCGGCGTTTTCCGCTCGTTTTCACACGCGCTTTCGCTATTCGCCGGGGTCAATTCCGGTAGTTTGGCAAATAACCGCCGATATCAACCAGACGCTTTTGAACCTCATGTACATCAACCTCGTGTATGTTTTCCGAATGGGCATCACAAACAACCGCAGCTGCGATCCCTGCGGCCTGTCCGGTAATGTAACATCCGGGCATCACACGAATGGAAGACTGCATATAGCGGTCGCTTCCGATGCAGCGTCCGGCAGTCAGAAGGTTTGCGATTCCCTTGACCGCGAGTGAACGATAGGGGATGCCGTAACTCTCGCCGACCTTATACCGGAACGCCGTGTGTTCTTTCATAAAGTTTTCGTATCCGGCTTTGTCGTTGGTAGGGGAATGGATATCGATGTTGTAGGCGAACCGTCCGATTTCGTCGTCGAACACCGTCTGCCGCTGAAAGTCATCAAGCACCAAACGGTAATCGCAGGTGATACGCCGGCTTTCGCGGATACCAAGATACGGCGCGGTGCCGACGAGTTCTACTTCTTCGAAACCGTCCAGATACTCTTTGTAGTATCGACGGTATTCCAAAAGCTGCTTTCTGCCCTTGATGATTCCTTGTGTCAGCGAAGCCGCATCCCTGGCGTCCACATCGTAAATATGGCCGGCATTTGATACGCCGAAGCCGTTGGGTAGGCTTATACCGTTGACATCCTTACTCTCTTCCATGATACGCTTGATCCCGACCAGATGGCGGTCTTCGTTGGTAAAAACGTGGTCGGCGAATGCGGCGTCCAGCTTGCTCTTGTCAGAGACCACAACTCTGCTCCAGTCAATTGCGGTCCATTGGCCGCACAGCGTTGTTGCCATTGTGCGACCGTTTTCGTCGCCGTATTCCCAATCCGCACCGGCGTAGTAGGCGAGATCGCCGTCACCGGTACAGTCGATGTAGATCTTGGCTTTTACGGCAAATGCCGAACCCTTTGCGGCGCAGACAACGTATCGGATCTTTCCGTTTTCCGTTACCGCATCGATCAGATTGGTATGGAACATAAACTGTACGCCGGCCTCTGTGACCATATCATCATAGATGATCTTCAGTGTTTCGGCGGGGATTGCCTTTGGGCAAAAACGCCGGAACTTTGGCAGCGCCTCGCGCTTGATAGCGTCATACACTTCCAGTCCGATCCCACCGGCGAGAAAGTGTTCGCCGTCGGTGAAGTCCATGAATACGGGGACAAGCATGGTGACTGCAGCTCCTCCGAGCGCAGAAAAGGATTCTGCCAAAAAGACGCTTCGGCCTTGGCGGGCGCAGCTCACGGCCGCGGCGATTCCGGCCGGACCGCCGCCTGCCACAAATACGTCGACGTCATATTTTACAGGCAACGACTTTGTGTAGGTGATCTCCATAAAAAGCCCCTTCTTTCTTGCCGGGTCTCGAACGTGCAAAACCTGTTTGGATCGGTGTTACATCTCCTTGACCAGTTCGATCAGCTGATCCCAATGGCCGATGTGCAGATATTCTCCGGTCTCGCACGAGAGGATCTCGGCGTCGCCGGTATAATCCTTGTCGTAGAAGACCGCAAACATACCGGCACCGGTCGAACCGCGTACGTCGGCTTTGAAATCGTTGCCGCAGTACCAGCAGGCTTCCGTCGGCAGGTTGGCGCGGCCGGCAGCCGCTTGGAAGATAAGCGGGCAGGGCTTGCAGAAGACCTGGTCGGCGCTGGTCATGACGAATTCAAAGTGCTGGTTGGGGATCTCGTCGTCAATGCCCATCGTCAGCGCATCCGCCGACATCACGAGGTTGGAGATGACTCCCGTGCGGATCCCTTTTTCTTCGAAGAGATCCAAAAGCTCGCCAATCGATTCTTTGGCAAAATGCGTGGCGTTGCCGCGGTGGAATGCGATCTCCAGCTCTGCGGGCGTACAGTTGGTTTTGAAGCCGGCAAGGTTAAAGATCGTGCGCAGCAGCGGCTGCAGATGGACTTCCAGCCCAACGCCGTCCTCATGCGATCTCTTGCTGATGATCGCGTTGGTCTGGTTCCAGTAGCGTACGAACAGCTCCGCTGCGTTTTCGGGCGGATCGATCAGACAGGAGACGATTCCCTTGGCGCCGCCTTCGGCTGAAAATTTGCCCTCGGTGATCAAAGTGCCGCCGAAGTCGAATAAGACCATTTTCGGTCGTTTTAACAGCATATCCAAAACTCCTTTTTCTAGGTTGTTGTGGTTTTGTAGTATTGTATCATCCGGTATGGCCATTGTCAAGGAAAAGTAACAGATTTTGTGGTTGAATTTTACCAGAAAAGATGGTAAAATGTTAACTGGAAAAATAATCTGCACCGCAGACGATATAAGGATGATTCGCATGCAAACTTCAACTCTCAAGCGTTGGCTCAAACGCATTTTTTCTGCGATCGGCATCACCGCGGCTACACTCGTTACCACGATTCTTGTGGCCTTTTTTGTGTTGCTCTACGGCCCGTTCCATCAGCTCCGCGATCTCTATGTTATCACAATGCTCGAGACGAGCGCGGCGAAGTTCATGGCGACATGGTTTTTCAGCGATGAGACGATTGAGGCGATCCTGGATTCCAATCGCCTCGAAGTTGTCGATGAACCGTCCGACCCGTCGCTGGTCAGCATTGCCGTGACTCGCCCGAAACAGACGACGACGCAAACTCCGCCGACGACCGAACCGCCGGCTTCCTCCACGACCGAATCGACGACTTCCGCAACGATCGCACCGACAACCGCGATCACCACCGAGACGACCATTCCGGATGTGCAGGGGAGTGAGCCGACCGTAACTACAACAGAAGCTACCACCACAGAGCCACCGCAGACGACGACCGAAGCGACGACCACCACTCCCGCGACGACAACGATTATCACCACGATCGACCCGCTGCACACCGAAGCGCCTGCCCCGGACGAACTCTTTGCCGACCATCCCGATGCCATGCCGCAAACCGACGGTCTTGACGGCCTGCAGCTCGTTTCCGTCAGCAGCAGTACCTTTAATGGCTATATGCTCGTTATCTCCGACCCGTCGCGCGTGTCGCTCTGTGTGTCCTATTCGATCCTCTACGGTCGTCAGGCCGGTTGGGATGCGACCTACGGCGAACAGCTGCGCTCGATGGTCAAGCGCTACGGTGCCGTTGCGGGTATCAACGGCGGTGCATTCTACGATCCGGACGGCGAAGGCAACGGCGGACGTCCTGACGGTGCGCTTGCTGTCGACGGCGAATTGATCTACTGGGGCCCGGAGATCGAGAGCGAAGAAGCCTACCTCGCCGAGATTGAGCGCATTGAAGCCGCAATCGAAGCCGGCGAGATCGCACCCGATTCTCCCGAAGCGCAGATCCCCGAAAAACACGACTGGCAAAACGACCGTGTCAATATCATCGGCATCAACCAAGACCATATCCTGATCCTTGGCCGCTTCACGAAAGCCGAATTTTTGGAACAGGGTTTCCGCGATGCCGTTTCGTTCGATAACCCCAATCCGCCGTTTTTGGTCATCAACGGCAAGGCCTCGACCGTTGTCGGCACCGGCGGCAGCGGTATCCAACCGCGCACCTGCATCGGTCAGCGCGCGGACGGTGCGTTCCTCTTCCTCGTCATCGACGGACGCGGTGCCGGCGGCAGCCTTGGCGCGACCCAAAAGGAAGCCATGGATCTGATGATCGAATTCGGTGCGGTCAACGCGGCGAACCTCGACGGCGGTTCTTCGAGCGAGCTTATCCTCAACGGCGAAACGATCTCCAACCCCTGCTCGATCTACGGCCCGCGCTATATGCCCGACGGCTTCATCGTGCGCTGAGAGGGGAGCTTATGAAGCTGTATTTCCGTTTTTGCGCCGCTGCAGCAGCGGCGGCAACTCTGCTTTCCGTTACAGCCTGCAATACCGTCTCTCCTGCAACGGCCACCACGCCACCGATAACTACTGCGCAGACGGTACCGCTCACAACCGAAGCGACAACGACTTCGGCAATTTTGTCCACCGAGCCGACAACGACGGTAACCGTACCGCCGCAGACCGTTCCGACAACCGTCCAAACGACTACGGCAACCACGCCGGTAACGACAACCGCGACTACGCCGGTAACTACCACCGTTCCGACGACCGAAGCGACGACCACGACGGTTGATCTCTACGAAATGGTGATTGAACCGCCGACGGACACGAACGCAGCCGAACCGCTTGCGATCAAAACCTACGACGGCTACAACCAACCGTGCCATCCGAAGGTCTTGTACTTTGCCGATGGCTGGAACGGCTATCGCTATTGGATGGCCTACACGCCGTACCCTTACTGCGAGGACAGTCTGGAAAATCCGTGTCTCGCCGTATCCGACGACGGTTACACCTGGTTTGCGCCGGATGGGGTCAAGAATCCCGTAACAGGTTATCCGCCGACGTTTGAAAACAGCGCCCATTATTCCGATCCGCACCTTCTGATGAACGGTGAGACGATGGAACTGTGGTTCCGTTACAATCCGTCCTACGGTGACGGGGTCAACGCTGACTCCAACGAGGGTATCATCCTCCGCATCTGTTCGACCGACGGGATTCATTGGAGCGAAGCCGAGCAGCTCTACCAGAGCCGTGCCGACCGCGATCCCGTTTTGAGCCCGATCGTTGAGCTGGTCGACGGTGTGTACACGATGTGGTACGCCAAACGCGACGGCTGCCTCTACAAGACGACTTCTGCGGATGCCCATACGTGGACACCGCTGGAGAAAACCGACCTCCATGCGCCCGACGGCCGCATCTGGCACCAGGATATGATCCGCACGGAGCTCGGCTACGAGATCGTTTTCTGTGCCCGCCCGGCCGGAGCAAAATCGAATCTGCACGATCTCTCGCTCTATTACGCTGCGAGCGAAGACGGTGTGCACTTTACCGAGCCGGTTCTGATCGTCGCGCCCCGCAAGGGAACCGACGCCTACGACAACGCGTCGATCTACCGCGCATCGATCGTCAAGGCCGACGGTCTTTACCGCATCTACTACAGCTCGATGAGCGAACGCTATATCTGGAAGATCAGCCTCTGCGAGGGCGAAAGCATTTCTTCGCTCAAAGGTATGGGCAGAGAATAGTTCCGGAAAGGACACACTATGACCACAAAAGTACTTCTGATCGCGCTCGCCGGTCTTGCGGAACGCGATCTTTCCCGACTGGTGCTGCCGACGGATCCAGCCAAAGTATCCTTGCAGCCGATCAGTCCGGCATCCGTTTGCCCAACGCTGACCTCGTTGGTGACTGGGGTATATCCCGAACGCCATGGTGTTGTCAGCGATGCGCCGTGTTCCGTCGGCATCGTGTCGCCTTTGCCGCATCGCTTGAAGAACGCCAACCGCGCCAAAACGATCTTCTCCTTGGCGCACGCTGCCGGGCTGAAAACCGCTTCCGTCAACTGGCCGCTGACGGAAGGGGACGCCGATATCGATTTCCTTTTGCCGAACTGTAACGGCGACGAGACTGCCGTTAATCAACTGGCAACGATCCTTGCGGGCGACGTACCCGACTTTGCCGCGCTGCAACTGCACGGGGTGCTCGATGCAAAGCTTCAATACGGTGTGGACAGTCCGGAAGCTGATGCTGCGGTGAAAATGCTGCAGGCGCAGCTGTCGGCACTTTTGCCGCTGGCAGAAAACGTTTTGCTTGTCGGTGCGGTCTCGCCGCAGACGATCACGCGGAAGGTTTCTCTCAACGCCGAATTTGTCCGCCGTGATCTGATCTCGCTCGACGAAAACGGCTGCTTTGCCGATTACAAGGCATGGTGCCAGTCCAACGGTCTGAGCAGTTTTGTCTATCTGAAAAACCCGTCCAACATGGGCGTGCACGACCAAACCGAGGCTCTTCTCGACTCCTTGCAGAAAAACGGCAGCTTCGGTATCGGCGAAGTGCTGACGCGCGAGGATGCCGCCCTGAAACATCACCTATACGGCAGCTTTTCGTTTGTCGTCTGCTCTGACGGAGAAACCGCGTTTGACAATGAAGTGACCGCGTCCGCCAAGAACCTTGCGGAAAAGGCCTCTTGTGGCGCTGTCGGCGGTGGCGAAGGATTTTTGCTCGCCGCTGGGCCGGCGTTTCTTTCGGCCGGCGCTGCCGAAAAAACGATCCCGGACGTTGCCGCCACCTGTGCGTCGCTCCTTGGACTGAAGCTGCCGATGACAAAAGGCAAACCGATCGCCGAGATCCTCAAAAGCTAAAAAAAGCACCTGTTCATTAGGTGGATGGTCGTAAAACATTGAACGAAAAATTCAATGAATTACGGCATCTGTCAGACGGGGTTGCAAAACAACACGAAAAATGAGTGATGCCAGGTTGAAAGACCGAGCATCACTCATTTTTTTTCTCATCACATCTTTTGATACGGAGGTACTATCATGAACAATAATCTCACATACACTCGCTGCGGCGTAACGGAGGCACTGAAAGCCGGCGATCCCATGAAGTGGACGGGACTGATGAACAGTCTGAAAACACAGGCTGAGGAAATCGTCCTTGCAGAACTGACCTACAACTGATACGGCAGAAAGGCGTCACCATTTTGGTGACGCCTTTTTTATGAGCCAAACGAAAGGGTGTCAGCAGTATTGACATTCTTTCGCAATCTATAATGACCGTCAGTAAAACTGACACTCATTCCTTTCGCTTCCGATGCGTTTTTGTGCATCGAAAACAGGCTCTTGCGAGAATCGCTAATGTCTTCACCGGTAAGTGAAATCATTTCATGGAGTTATGCTTCTTTGATCAGTGCATCAAGTTTATGGAGCAGAGCATATTTGTACGGGTCAACGAAGGATCACACGAAACAGAAAACGAAACTGTCCTCTTTTTTGACGGATGCATCGCCGGAAGATTCTCTGTTGGCACAGCGCTTTTTGCGTCTTAAACCGGAGTATACACTGTTTCTTGAAAAAAGTTTTTCTCGCAGGATATCGATACCGTGGAATAGTCACACATTTTGAAACAGGAGAGTATACTCCGTTCACAATAATGCCGCAGATTTAAGCCTTGATCGGGACAGCGATCTGTGTGATGTAATCTCCACTGTTTTCTCCGCGGTTGGGCGGTCCTTCCAGGAAAATAGAGCGGAACGGACCTGTGGTTTCGATATCGTTTTCCGCCACATACGTCATCAACGCTCGAACGGCATTGACCGTTCCCTCATAAGGGCCACGGTAATAAATACACAGAGCAGAAGTTTCCGCAAACTCTATGCGCTCCGGGCCGTCATAGCTGTCATCCACAGGTATGCAGCACATCAGATCCAGCTTGGAAGAAGCTGAGCTCATCCGCATGGTGAACATACGGCTGAGCATGGACATCTTGCCCGTGCGGGCTGCGTCGATATATGTATCCCGCAGCTTGTTGGCGGCATCGGCAACATTCTCGCACTGATACTGACGGCAGAAGCACACCTGCTGCGGCAGAATCGTTTTGCGCACGGTCAGATCGCCACGCTTTGCTGAGCGCACCTGCAGCATTTGAATATTTCTATCCAGCGTCGCCCGCAACTCCATGAGATGCGCCAAATAGCTGTCAATATTCTCGGTATTATAGTAATATCCCGCCACTTCCTTCAGTGACAGGCCAAGCGCCTGCAGGGACTTGATAGAACGGATCTGCGTCATGTTGTCCGCCGAGTAATAGCGGTAACCGCTTTCCTCGTCCTTGACTGCGGGGGTCAAAAGTCCCATGTCCTCATAGACGAGGAGCGTCTTGCGGGTGATCCCCATGATCTTCGTGATTTCTCCGATTTGGAACAGTTCTCCATTGTGTTTTTTCATAGCAAAGCACCTGTAAAAAATATTTTGTTTGAAAAGCCTTGACTTGACCCTTGGGGTACGACTTATACTTAGTATATCAGAATAAGTCTTCCCTTGCAAGAGGAGGCGATCAAATGAGCTTGAAGAGTTATTGCGAGGAAAACGCGCGACTACACATTTTAGAGGAGTGGGATACAGAAAAGAACCTGCCTCTTACTCCAGAAAGTGTAGCGCACACCAGTAGTACGCCTGTGTGGTGGCGGTGTGAAAAAGGACACTCCTGGTGCACGCAGATCAGGAGCCGTTCCAGAAGCTCCACCGGCTGCCCCAAATGCCGGGAGGAGAAGCTGGAAGAGAAAAGACAGCGGCAGATGGAAGCGGCACGCCAAAGTCATTTAAACCCAAAGCAAGCAGAAGAACATCATACGGAAGAGCCCTTCCGTATGTCCGGGGAACCCCGGACATAACGACCTTTTGTCATCGTTTTTATTTGGAATAGGCAATACAACTACGAAAAGTCTGTGAGGAAGATGGAAAATGAAGAAACGAATTTTAAGTATCGTGCTGATTTTTTGCATGGTCTGTAGTCTGCTGCCTGTTTCGGCGCTGGCGGTTGAGGCCGAGACCGAGACCTATCCCGCCGTGCGTTACGGCACCGATGGGATCATCGGCTGGGATGCAGAAGCCGAAAGCTACGACTACATTTACTTCGGCAACTGGAAAAATGCCGGTGATACGCAGGCGCAGCCGCTGAAGTGGCGTGTGCTGGACGATAAAGCCAATAACGGCCAGACCGGTCTGTTCCTGATGAGTGAACAGATCCTGGGCTACAAGTACACAGACATCAACAAAGGCGACGGCAGTATGGATCCCACGGAAGGCGGTATCTACTTTGAAAAGACCGGCTTCCAGACCGGCGAAGATGTTGATGTAAACTGGGGTGCCCTTTCGGAAATACTGGGGGGCAATCCCTCCGTTGCAGATGAGCTGCTGGAGGCCTACACGGAGTTTGGCTACAGCACGATGTATCAGGGCAGCGACCTGCAAAACTGGTTCACCGACTTTGCCGGTGTGACGCAGAATGCCTATGTGGGCAGCAACGGAAGCTATGTAATTGGCGGCGTGCAGAGCGCCTTCAACGCCACGGAGCTGGCGGCGATCCTGGCAACCGCCAAGAATGACGACAGCTATATCGCCAATGAGGGGCTGGGCATGGATGCATTCAATGTGGTTTCCATGGCCTACAACGGCATCCTTGCCGGCGATAAAGTATTCCCCATGTCCGCGCAAGAGGCTGAGTCCGAAGCTTACGGCTTTGGCGGCGGCGATGCTGACGATGAGGAACTGGCTCGCAGACTGGGCGAAGCCGAAGACGGCGCAAGGGCCTGGCTGCGCTCGTATACCCTCCCCGGGGACGCTAAAGGAATGCAGTGCCTGATGCTGGGCGCCGTCGGCCTGGTTGACGATCACCCCAACTTTGCCATGGACTTTTCCGGGGATGCCGGTTATACCGAGCAGGCGACCAAGTTTGCCAACGACTTGGGCGTGCGCCCTGCTTTCAACCTGGATCCCTCCAAGGTCCTCTTTGTCACCGCTGCGGATAACAGCGGTCATCAGAACACGCTTGCCGCTGTGGGCAGCGTGGACAGTAAGGAGTGGAAGCTGACGCTGAAGGACGGCAGCTCTTTCAGCGCAGAAATCGCCGCGACTTCCGCCGCGCCCGGCGGCAGCCTGACCGTGACCCACGACGCAATGGGCGCAGGCTACACCAACATTACCGCAGCCATTCTGGATGCCGAAGGAACGCTGGTGGCCTACGGCTCCATCAACAATACTGCAGAAGCGACGACAAGCACCATCGCACTGCCCGAAACACTGGCAGACGGCGTTTACACGATCTCCGTGCAGGCGGAGGATTGGAACGGCGCCAACTATACCGACTATGCCAGCACTCCCTATACCACAACGGTCAAAGTTTCTTCCGCCCATAGCCATGATAATCAGACCTGGACTGCCATTGGCAGCGAAGCAGAGCTGGCAGCGCTGACTGCCGGCGGCTACGGCTTCCTGGTGGCCGATATCGAGGTGGACGATGAAACCGTTTATGACGGCAACCTCTGCCTCAACGGCTTCGAGCTCATCGGAGCCATGCAGGCAAACGGGTTGAATATTTATGACTGCACGGAACGCGGCAGCACGGGTGCCATCACGGTACCCAAAAACGGCACCCTCTCCCTGTACGACGGCGTAACGGTTCAGGGCGGCGATAGCAGCGCGCTGGTGATCAACGGCACGCTGAACCTGCTCGGTGCGCCCACGCTGAGCAGCACGCAGGCGCAGATCGATCTGGGCGAAAGCGGCGTTATTTCACTCACCAAGCCCATCTCGGTCGATGCGCCCTACACCATCCGCGTGGATGCAGACCATACCGTTACCAGCGGCTGGGCAAGCGCGATGGGAAGCGCTGAATTCGACACCCTGTTTACGGCAGCGGGCGGCTTTATCGCCTCAGCTGACGGCAAAGAACTGGCGATCAGCGTAGCCCTACACGAAACCGACCACGCTTATTGCGGCGCCAAGTGCACTCACGGAGAAAACCATCAGGTAACAACCTGGACGCTTCTGACAAGCTGGGGTGATATCGTATCGCATTCTAAAGCCGGCAAAAGTGAGTATGATGAAGATATCTACATACTCGAGGCGGGCAGCTATGCGCTGACGGGTAACATTGCTCTGCAGAAACCCATTTCTGTGAACGGAACGGTCAATCTCTGCCTCAATGGCTATGAGCTGAACCTGGGCAGGGGCGGCGACTATCACTATAACTATTGCGATATAAGGATACCGACAGGCAGCACGCTGAATCTTTGCGATTGCCGGGAATCGGAGAACACCGGCATGATCACCAACAGTGCGACAGCAGCAATTAATATAAAGGGGGGAACCTTCAATTTCTACAGCGGCTGCTTCAGCGATAATAAGGACAGCAGCGACGCACATTCGGTAAACGTTATAAACGGCGGCACCTTCAATATGTTCGGCGGCAAGATTTCCAGAGGCCCATATCCCTACGAAGAGTATGCTGTGAAATGCGGCTATAACACTACCGTCAATATCAGCGGCGGCAAGATTTACGAAAACGGCATCTATGCAGATAACGGAGCCGTACTCAGGCTTTCCAACAGCCCGGAGATCAACCTGATCACAGTGAGACTCTCTAATGACCCTCCACCAACCATCGACGCTTCAGGTTTGGCCGATGGCGTAGTTATTCCTGTGACTTTGTCCAGCTTCCCTGAGGATGGTTCGACCAAAATACTTTTCGCCGGCGGTGCAGCGGATGCAGAGCACTTTACCCTTCCCTTCAACGTATTCGGTTGGAAACTGATCCCCTCCGGCGATAATCTCGCCGTTGAAAGTTATGTTGTTGTTAAGCCTACAGCCGTTACATTTTACGACAAAAACGGAAATGCGATTGCGAATGAGGGCGAACTTCACCTTTTCATTTCGGAAACCTATCCTTTGAGCAGAATTGAAGTGTCTCCGGCAGATGCCACGGAGGCGTTCCAATTTGACGTATCCCAATCTCTCGGCTTTGATAAGGAAACCCTTGTCATCAGCGCCCTCACTTCTTCGGGGGACGGCAGCTATAAATTCAGAGCATCATATGACGGTAACTATTACACACTGGGCATAATTTGGGTTCACGTCCACCCGATCACGCTGCAATATGCTCCCGGCGCGGGTGTTGACGGAGAGGCGGCCACGCAAGACATCAATACTACTGAAAATGTGACGATAGAGGACGCTTTGTTTGAGCGCGATGGATACCGGCAGGTGGGCTGGTCCTACACCGATGGAGGCGAGAAAGATTTTGATCTGAAGGATGAGGATATCTCCATCGCAGTCTTCCTCGAAGCGGGCGTGCGCGACGATACGGCGCATACCTGCACCGTTGCGCTGTATCCCGTGTGGGAGGCCGAGGAGTATACGGTCACGCTGAAGACCAACGGCGGTACGATTGCTTACGGCAAAAATGTGACCGGGTATACCCACGGCACCGAAACGGCACTGCCCACCGCCGGCGAAATGTTTAAAAATCTCTACACCTTCGAGGGCTGGTACGAGAACGCCGATTTCAGCGGAGAGGCTGTAACGGCAATCTCCGCTACGGACATCGGCAACAAGACCTATTATGCTAAGTGGGAGCTGGATGGCTACTCCGTGAACTTCGATCTGCAGGGCCACGGCGATGCGATTGATGAACAGAAGATTCAGGACGGCGGGAAGGTAACAGAACCCGCAGCACCCACCGCCTCCGGCTACATCTTCGGCGGTTGGTACAAGGAAGCGGCCTGTATCACTGCATGGGATTTCGGGAACGATACCGTCAGCGAAGCGACCACACTTTATGCCAAGTGGACGGAAAAGGCAATTGTCAGCATCAGCGAGGATGTCCAGACCTACACATGGGATGGTACCGCCAAGACCTTTGCGATTAGCGGTACACCCGGTGACGGATTTGCAGTTCAGTATAAGGTCAACGATAACTGGACAGATACCGTCCCCTCTGCTGTGGGCACATACGATGTAAAAGTCACAAGAGCAGAGGACGAAACCTACAAGGCTTACGAAAAGGAAATCACCGGTGGTCTTGTGGTCAACGCAGCAGCACCTGAGGCAACCGCACCCACCGCAAAAACCGGTCTTGTATATGACGGCAACGCGAAGTCTCTGATCAATGCCGGCACATCCGAACACGGCTATTGGGAATACAGTCTGGACGGCAC
>SVLQ01000021.1 GCA_015067825.1 Oscillospiraceae bacterium
CCTGCGGTTGTTGGTAAGGCAGAGCACGGCGTTTCCATTATGTATTTGGTTGTGGCACTTTCCTGTTTCACGATGTATTTGCTCCACAAAAAAGCGAATATCCACCCTTTCCGAATGATGCCCGTGTTTGTGGGACTCGGCGGACTGGGTTTTCTCTTGATGCTCATTGCCGAATACGTTCCCGCGCTTGCTTACGTTGCCTGCGCACTCATTGGATTTGGTATGGCGGCTTGTATGCTCGCTCCGCTTTACGGTGTGCCGATCATGAAATCCTATCCCTCGAAATACGTACCTTGCGCGATCATCGGGCTTGCGCTCTCGGCGGTTCTCGTTCACGCCGTTATCGCCGAGATATTCCTCGGCGCACCGACCGCGCTGTATATCTTTTACGCCGTGATCATGGGCGTGCTCGTGTTCGTATATACGCAAGTCGAGCCGTTTTTAATGTTTGCGCTGCGTAAAAGGATTACCGACGAGGATGTGCTTTCCGTTGCAGAGGATCACAAAGAAGATACTCCCGCACCCGAAGCAGAAACGGTTACGGAACAGACCACCGCCGCAGCCGAAGCAATGGGTGATCCGCTCCTGCTGCTTACGAAAAAGGAACGCGAGGTGGCAGAACTGATCTGTTTGGGCTACACCAACGGCGATATCGCAAAGCTGCTGTTTATCTCTGAGCACACCGTCAAAGACCACACCAAGAAGATCTATCCAAAGGTGGGCGTCCACAGCCGGATGGAGCTTGCCGCCCTTGTCGGCAGGTGGAAGGCAAATGAAAAAGAATAACGCGTACCTACGCCGAAAAAGAAGCGATAAACCGATGACATTGGCAGACAGGCTCAACAGGATCATTACCGAACAGGAAATAACAAAACGGAATTTTGCCGCTACGCTCGGCATTTCGGAAAACTATGTGTATCTGCTCACAGGCAATGCCAAAAAACGCCCTGACCACATTGCCCCGTCCCTTGCTAGGCTCATTGCGCTTGAGTTCGGTTATGACGCTGAATGGATCAGGAACGGGCAGCAAATAGCATAATGTTTCGTATTTGAAAAGAAGCCGCCTTAAAAAGGCGGCTTCTTTTTGCTTGTTGTCTTTAGACGTGGAAGAAAACCCCCGGTTCTACCGGGGGAGGGAAAAGCGCGGAGCGACAAGAAGACGCGCGAGCTTAATGCAAGCGCAAAGGAGAATCCTTTGTGAAAACGCAGAGAATTGTGTTACGGATACTACCCGTTTACGGGTGGCAGTGCATGTGATGCGCTGATATAGTCGATGCCCCTTTTAGGGGTTTTGCCGGTAATAGCCCCTTATAGGGGCCGAGCAAGCCACCGGTTGAACCGGTGGTCTTGACTTTTCGACGTGTAAAAAAATTTTCCTTCTCACAAATTGCACCCGACCAAAACATAGGTGCGACTGGAAATTAGTGAAGGAACTTTTTTCAAAAGGGTATCCAAACGACCTTCGCCAGTGGGAATTAGTAGAGAGACCTTTATGTTACCACTCCAGCGGAGGATGGCAGAAAAGAGCGTTGGCAAAAGAATATATCCGCCTGACAACGCAAAGCGGCGGAACAGCTTTTCGCTGTTCCGCCACCTTACATAATTACTTCGTTATCGCACCTCGGCCAAAGGCAGGAATCCTGTTTTTTCTGCTTGGAGGTTACGCTTCCAGTGCCGCGATCAGCTTGCCGAGCACGGGCTCGAAGGCCGCGCCGTACCAGTGGTTTTCGTGGCGCTGCGTCTCTTCGATGCAGGCGAGCACGTAATCCGCGGCGATCTTGGCCGCGTCAAACGCCGATTTGCCGCGCAGCAGCGCGCCGGCAAACGCCGAAGCGTAGATGTCGCCGGTGCCGTGGCAGCCGTTGGCGATGCGCACGTGCTCGTAGTATTTCTGCTCCGCGCCCTCGGCAACGACTACGCCGGTTCTGCCTTCAGCGTAGGAAACGCCGGTCAGAATCACGTTTTTGCAGCCGAGCGCCTGCAGTGCGCCGATCAGCTCGGCGACGTAGGCTTCGTCGTAGGCGGTCTTGTATTCGATGCCGGTGAGGAAACAAGCTTCGGTGATGTTGGGCAGGAGATAGTCGGCTTTTGCGACGAGCGAACGCATCGCCGCGACGAAGTCCATGTCAAACCCGTAGTAGAGCTTGCCGTTGTCGGCCATTGCCGGGTCAACGATTTTCGCGCACGTCTCCGCGGCCACTGCGTCAAACACGTCGGCGACGTAGGCGATCTGCTGCGTGCTGCCGAGATATCCGGTGTAGATTGCGTCAAAGCGGATGCCTTCCTTGACCCAGTGGTCTTTGATTGCCGGCATATCGTCGGTCAGATCGCGGAAGGTAAAGCCCGTAAAACCGCCGGTGTGGGTCGAGAGCACCGCCGAAGGCAGCACGCACGCTTCCACGCCGCAGGCCGAGATCACGGGCAGCGCGACGGTCAGCGAACACTGTCCGACGCAGGAAATGTCTTGAATGGTCAACAATTTGGGGTATGCCATAGAAATCGCTCCGTTTCAATCAAGTTCGCACATATAATACCACAATGCTGGCCTTATGAAAATACCCAAATTTGTAGTTTTTTATATGACCAGATCGCCGCCCTTGCGCCGTGCGCGGCGCACACGGTTGATGTGCCGCTCGAAATCGCCGCTGTTAAGTAGTTCTGCGAGCACAAATTGCTCAAACATCGGCACCGTGCAGGAGTAGAACCCGAGCATTTCTTCAAACGGCGCACACAGCCCCTCAGGCAGCACGAGGTAGCCCATGCGCAGGGATGGCGCGATCGTGTGCGAGAAGGTGTTTAGGTAGAGCACGATGTCGGGCGCGGAACCGAACAGCGGCTCTTCGGCCTTGCGCGAAACGGTCAGCTCGGAGTCGAAGTTGTCTTCGATCAAAAAGCCGTTCCGTGCGCGCACCCATCGCAGGTATTCGCTGCGCTTAGAGGCGTCGGCGGTCACGCCGGTGGGAAAGCTGTGGAAGGGGGTCGTGTGCAGAACGGTGGCGCGGCTCTGCTCCAGCGCAGAAGAAAGGATGCCGTCGGCGCCCATCGGCAGCAGCTCAATATCCAGCCCGCAGGCGGCGTAAACGCGGCGGATCTTCTCGTACGACGGCGATTCCAGCGCAAACGTGTGCGATTTGCCCAAAAGTTGGGCGATTAGGCTGTAAAGGTACTCCGCACCCGCGCCCACAACGATCTGCTCTGGGCGAATCTTCAGCCCGCCCATGCGCGCGAGATACGCCGCAATCGCCTGCCGCAGCTCCAAACAGCCGTGGTTCGGCGACTTGATGAGAATGCGCTCGCCGTAGTCGGTGAGCACGCGCCGCATCGTTTTGGCGAGCACGGAAAAGGGGAATTCGCCGGCGCGCCGCTCCGGTGCGGATCCCGTGGGCGTGGACATCGGCAGGGAAGCTGCGGCCGAAAAATCGTCCGAGCGGTATATGACGAAGTAGCCGCTGCGCCGCCGCGGTTCAATGTAGCCTTCTTCCGCAAGGATCGCGTAGGCGTGCTCGGCGGTGATCACGCTCACGCCCGATTCCTCTGCGAGGAGTCGCTTGGAGGGCAGACGGGCATTGCACGGATAAACACCGCCGATGATATCGGCGCGGATCGCGTAGTATAGCTGCAAATAGGCCGGTGTGGCGCTGTTGGGGTCGATCGTGTAGGTCATCGGATATCACCAGAACTCCCTGTTTCTTCAAAATCAGTCGTTTTGATATGACCAGATTATTATACCGCAGAATGTACCGCACTGTAAAGCCCCTGCGCACAAAAATAACGGTATGTGCGAAATTGATTGAAAATGACAGCCGTTTGTGATAAAATAAATAATGGTAGTTTATGGACTGCCTATGATAACGGGAGTGAAACGCATGAACATCGCAATTCAAAATATTAGCAAGCGATACGGCCGCAAAGTCGTGCTTGACGACCTGTCGTTTTCCGCCGGTCCGGGACACTGCATCGGCATCCTCGGCGAAAACGGCAGCGGCAAATCCACGCTGTTTTCGATCCTCACCGGTTTGCAGAAGGGCAAAGGTGCTTTTTTCTGCGACGGTGTCGATCTGCTCAAAAACACCAAGCTGCGCATGAAAACCGTCGGTTTCGTGCCGCAAAATCCGCCGCTGCTCTCCGAGTTGACGGCCTACGATAACCTGCTTCTTTGGTATTCGCGCGCCCAGATGCTGGCCGAACTGGAAAACGGCAAGCTCAAAATGCTCGGCATCGACGAATTTTTGAAGGTGCCGGTTTCCAAAATGTCGGGCGGCATGAAAAAACGCCTGGCGATCGGCTGTGCGATCGCGCACGATCCGCAGATCCTGCTGCTGGACGAACCGTCGTCGGCGCTCGACCTCGTCTGCCGCGAACAAATATATGCCTACCTGCGCTCGTTCACGCGGCGCGGCGGCATCACCCTGCTCGCCACGCATGAAATCTACGAGCTGGGTTTCTGCGATGATGTCTATCTCCTGAAAGGCGGTCGGCTTTCGCGCTACGAAGGCGACCGGCAGCTGGATGAGCTGATCAGGCAGCTCAAAGATGCGTAAATTCGGGACCTACCTGCGCACGCAGTTCAAGCGCAGCGTGCGCCATTATCCGGCAATTCTTGCCTTCACGCTCCTGCTCGCCGTGGGCGTTGTGCTGATTCTCTCCTCGCTCTTTCAATCCGATGCCTCGGAAGAAGACCGGCTGCGGGTCAAGCTCGGCTTGGTGGGCGATCTCTCCAATTCCTACCTCGATCTGGGCGTTATGCTCGTCCAAAATTTCGACTCCTCGCAGTATTATCTCGAATTTGTCGTCACCGACCGCGAGAATGCGGTCGAACGGCTCAAGGCGCGGGAACTGCTCGGCTTCGTCGAGGTTCCGGCCGATTTCGTCGACGCGATGATGTACGGCCGGGATTCGTCGGTCAAGTACGTGGCGATCAGTGGCCCGGCGGTTCTGGGCTCGCTGCTGGTCGAAGAGGTGGCGGCGACGATCTCGGAGATGGTCTCGGAGTCGCAGAACGGGCTCTACGGCTACATCCGCTATGCCGACAAAACCGACATCGACCGCGCCACGCGCAGTGCCAAAATCGAGGAACTCAACATCGACTATGTCGAGCGCATTTTCATGCGCGACAAGACCTATGAGGTCGAAGTGATCGGTCAGGGCAACAACCTGTCGTTCCAGTCCTACTATGTCTGCGCGTTCTGCATGCTGATGGTGCTGTTGATGGGCACGGTCTGCGTCAATCTGCTGACCAAATCCGATCTCTCGCTTTCCCGCCTGCTGACGTTCCGCCGTTTCGGCTCGACCGGGCAGATTTTGGCCGAGTATCTGCCGTTTCTGGCGATCATCGGTGTCAATTTGCTGCTCTTTTTTGCCGCGGCCGGTGTGGCCGTCGGCGTGTTCGACCTCGAGCTTTCTTTCCTGCAAACGCTCGAAGGCTTCGGCGACTATCTGCTGTTGGGGCTTGCGATGCTGCCCTCTGCCGTGCTGCTCACGGCGCTGCAATTTTTCCTCTATGAGCTGACCACGGGGATCGTCAGCGCGGTTCTGCTGCAAATTCTGGCAACGCTGGCGCTGGCCTTTGCCTCGGGCTACCTGCTGCCCTTAAACAGCATGCCGCCCGTTCTGGCAGCAGCTTCGGCCTATCTGCCCACGGGGCTTGCGTTTTCCTATGCTGCCTCGCTGCTGACCGATTCGTTTGCGGTCGGAACGCTGGCCTCCGTCCTCGCCTACGCCGCCGTCATCCTCGCCGCCGCGGTCGCGGTGCGCACGGTCAAGATCAGGAGCAGCCGCGTATGAAACAGATCAGACAAATTTGCACATGGTACCGGATTTTGCTCAAACGCCTGCTCAAAAAGCCGAGCTTCCTCGTGATTTTGGCGTTGATCCCGCTTTTGGCACTGGCGATGACGAGTATTTCCGATGAAAAAGGCGGCTTTCTGCACATCGCCGTCGCCGCCGAAGATCCGACCGATTCCTACGCGCAAACGGTCATCGACCGCATCTGCGCGGAGAGCGAGCTGGTCGCCTACGAAATCTGCGCCACGCCGGAAGAAGCGCGCGCAGCCGTCTCAAACGGCAGTGCCGACACGGCGTGGATTCTGGAAGAGGATCTCGCGGAAAAAATCGAAACGGTCGCCGGCGGCAAGATGATCAAGCTTGCCCACGTGGTCGTCGGCGAAGACACCACCTTTGTCCGCACCGCCCGCGAACGCCTTTTCGGCGCACTCTATGCCGATATCAGCTACGAGCTCTATTTGCGCTACGTCGACGAGCTGACGCTGCCGGAAGAGCTTCTGACCGAAGAAGCGCTGCGTTCCAACTACGAGATCTTCTCCAAAGACCGCCAAATCGTCGAGTTCACTTATCTCGATGCCGAGGTGGCCGCCGCCAAAAACACCAACTACCTCACCTCGCCCCTGCGCGGATTGCTGGCGGTGTTGATGCTGATGTGCGGGCTTGCGGGCACGATGTATTTCCTGACCAACGAGCGCGAAAAAACCTTTGCCTGTCTGCCGCCTTTCAAGCGCGTCTGCGTATTTTTTGCCAACAATCTGGCGGCGGTTTCGCTGGCAGCGGTGTTTGTCACGGTTGCACTCGTTTTCTCCGATAACTACACGAGCTTTGGCCAAGAAACGCTCTTGATGGCACTCTACGTGCTGATGGCCACGGGTTTCTGCACGTTCATCGGCGCACTTTGCCGTCATCTCAACGGCCTTGCGCTCTGTCTGCCCGTTGTTTTGGTGCTGGCGGTCGCGCTGAGCCCGGTGTTTTTCAACATCAAGGCGTTTGAATCGCTGCAGGCGCTGCTGCCGCCGTACCATTATCTCTACGGTGTGGCCGATCTGTCGCGCGTACCCGCGATGGCGCTCTATATCGCGGTGAGCTTTGTCGGCGCAGGTTCATTCTATTGGCTGGCGCACCGAAACGGGGAACAATAGGCTATCGAATTGGAAACAGCGTTTCCAAAGCGGGCTGACCGATCGAAAACAGCGTTTTCAATCGACGCTTCACTCGCATATCGCCGCGTCCTCATCGGCGCGTGGGCGAACTTTTAGCGAATTGGAAACTGCGTTTCCAATTCGGGCCCGCTGCGGCGGGGTTCTTCACGCGCTTATCGCCACAAGCAAAATCCACGATTTTGCTTGTTCCCCTCGGCGCGTGGGCGAGCTTTGCTCGCCTTAGTGGAGTTTTTCCGGCAGCAAAGCCGCCGGAAAAACGGATTGACGGATTGGATGGAAATTTGGTTTGTGAGCAAGCAAAGGGAAGGAGCTCGTATTTATGGAAAAGACGAAATGCCCGGCATTGGCCGCGACATTGTTCGGCGGTTTTGCGATGACGATGGACGGCCATCCGCTGCTTTTGTGGCAGAATCGCGGTAGCCGTGTCACCGGCCTTCTGCAGTATCTGCTGTTCCACCAAAACAAATCCTTCCGCCGCGAAGAACTCTTCGACTTGCTCTTCTCCGGCGATGAAAGCGCCGATCCCGCCAATACCTTCCGCGTCACGCTCTTCCGTTTGCGCAAGCTGCTGGCCTCTTCTGGTTTGCCGGATCTGCCGTATATCGAGAGCAAAAACGGTCTCTGCGGCTGGAATGCGGAGATCCCCGTCGAAACCGACGTCGACCGTTTCGTGCAGCTGACGGATGCGGCTGATGCCGCTGACCGCGCCGACAATGCCGCCGATGCGTTGCGCTGGCGCATGGAAGCCCTTTTGCTCTACCGCGGCGAACTGCTGCCGGGACTGATGGGCGAAGATTGGGTCGCCGTCGAGTCCACGCGCCTGAAGAACCGCTACCTCGACTGCCTTGAGCGCGCGGTTACCGCGCTCGAAGCGGCCAAAGAGCACGAAAAAATCTACGAAATCGCTACCCAAGCCGCCGCAATCTATCCCTACGACGAGGCGCTCCACCTCTTGCGCATCGAATCCCTGATCGAGCTGCGCCGCCCCAAAGAAGCGCTTGCGGTGTTTGAAACGGTAACGGAGACCTACTATGCCGAACTCGGTCTGCAGCCGAGCGACGAGATGAACGCGCTCCACGCCCGCATTGCCGAGCAAACCCCGGCGAATGCCGTTTCGCTCGATTCCGTCAAGCAGTTTCTCGCCGAGAGCGAGCGCAAGGCGGGTGCGTTCTATTGCGACAGCCTGACCTTTGCCGAAACCTACCGTTATTTGCTGCGCGTGTTCGAGCGCAGCGGACAGTCGGCCTACCTGATGCTCTGTACGGTCACCGATGTCAACGGCAAACCGCTCGAGGATGGCAGCAAGCTGCGCGAGAGCTCGGAGCTGGCGGCGACCGCCGTCTGCCGTTCGCTGCGGCGCGGCGATATGTACACGGTGATGGCGCCGGGTCAAATTTTGGTGCTGCTCGTGGGCATCAATCAGGAAAACGGTCCCATCGTCACCACGCGCATCGAACGCAAATTCCGCGAGCTTTCGTCCCTGCGCGGTGTGCGCCTACGGTTCAAGCTGATTTCCGCCGGCGGCCCGCCCGAAACCGACGCCAAAAACAAACCCTCTTGGAGCTAAATCGCATCGGCGGTACCGGGTGCTTTTGCCCGGTACCGCCGTTTTTTGCCTTCGAAAGCGTTACAAAAAAAGCGAAAAACTCGCATTAAGTTCCTTGGTGTAACGGCGGTGTAATGGCGGCTGTGGTATACTATATCCATAAAGCAAAACTGCAGTGCAATCGAATGCTGAAACGGCAAACCGTCGGAAACGGCGGGGCGCAAAGCTTTGGAGCCTAAAGCCGTAGCGCAAAGGTAGTCCGGCCGCCAAAATTCGTCCTTGCAAGCCATAAACAGCTCGGCAAAGAAAGGGACGATCGTATGAAAAAAACCAACAACAGTTCGCTGAAATATCTGTTTTCCTGTGTGATCATGATGCTTTTGGTGGCTGTTTTCTCCGTCAGTGCGTTTGCTACCGAGGTTCCGCCGGTGCCCGTTGAAGTTGAAGGCCCTGCTATTGGCGCACCGGAATCTGATCCGGTTGTCGGCGACGAAGAGATCGAGGTCGCAGACCCCGAAGTTCCGCTCGGCAACGGCAGTGAAGAAGCTCCGCCGGTGCCCGTTGAAGTTGAAGGCCCTGCTATTGGCGCACCGGAATCTGATCCGGTTGTTGGTGGCGAAGAGATCGAAGTCGCAGACCCTGAAGTTCCGCTGGATGACGGCAACGATATTCCCTACACCGGCGACGAGGGATTTGACAAGACGGTCGTTTTTGCGGCGGCTCTGGTGCTCTCCGCGATGGGTATGATCGCAATCGCCGCAGGCGGTAAACAGAAAAAGCAGAGATAATTACTGTAACAGAAAAAACCGGACAGTGGTTTCAAAACCGCTGTCCGGTTCGTTTTTTTTATGATAGTGTGAAAAAATAGGCGGCTGATGCGGAAACTAAGGATAGCTTTTAGCGATGTAACGGTCGTGTAATGGTCTGTGTGATATGATAAATACGGTAAGTGGTCTGTTACAGTGGCATCGAAAAAACGTTACAAAATAAACGAGAAACTTGCCTTAAGTTTTGAAATGTAACAGCTGTGTAACGGCCGCTGTGGTATACTATATACATAGAGCAAACAGCAATGCAATCGAATGCTGAAACGGCAAACCGCCGGAAACGACGGGACGCAAAGCTTCGGAGCCTAAAGCCGCAAGGCCAAGGCAGTCCGGCCTCCAAAATTCGTCCTGCACTCCAAATGCAGCAATGCACAGAAAGGGACGATCGTATGAAACACCTCACCACCAAGAAACTGAACCGCGTACTCGCCTTCGCACTGGCCCTGATCCTGACCCTCACGCCCGCTTTCGGCGGCAGCGTGTTTGCGGTCGACAACGAATCCGTCAGCCAAATCGTCAGCAACGGCCAGACCGTGACGACTGCCGACGGCCAGGTCCGTCACTCCAAAATGATCCGTCAGACCAGCGAAAACGCGTTTGACATCACCCTCAAAGTCGAGACGAAAGAAGTCATCGAAGAACAGTCTGCTTCCAAGGATGCAGCCGTCGTTCTCGTGCTCGACGTCTCCAACTCCATGACCGCCAGCGACATCAAGTCGATGAAGGAAGCCGCCGAGAATTTCGTCGAAGCCTTCGTCAAAGATGCCGGCAAAGGTCTCCGCTACGTCTCTATCGTTCTCTTCGGCTCCAGCGGCTCGACGATCCTCAACTGGACCGACGCCAACGGCAACCTCCGGACGGTTAAATCGAAGATCAGCGGTATCTCCGGCACCGACGGTGGCACCAACATCGAAGCCGGTCTCCGCCTCGCCAATAACCTGCTGGCCGTCAACACCGTTTCCTCGATCGACAACAAATACGTCGTTCTGATGACCGACGGTGTCCCCACCTACTACGTCAGCGACAGAAACGAAACCAACAGCACCACCTCGATGACCGGTACCCGCGGCGGTGGCAGCGTTTCCTCCGACGACGACTACCATGACATCACCTGCAACACCGCCTCCGGCAAAGGCAAGAATAAACACGAAGCCGGCGATAACCTCCCGCAGCAGATCAAAGACAAGGGCGCCAAGCTCTACACCGTTTCTTACAAAGGCAACAACAACACCAGCAGAGTCGACGGCAAATCGATCGACCAGTGGCTCGCCAGCTTCGCCACGCAGAACATCGCGGCCAACGCCGACATCTTCGCCGGCCTCGGCGCAGTCGCTTCGATCATCGTCAATCAGGCGCAGGCCTGGATCCTCACCGATCCGATGGGCGAATACATCGACTTCGGCTCCAACAGCTCGATCGCCCGTGTCTCCAACGCCAACGCCGACTCCAGCGACGCCGTCCGCAAGTTCAACACCGACACCAACACCCTGATCTGGAACCTCAAGAGCGATGCCACCCGCGTTGGCCCGGTCAACGGCTGGTACACCTACACCCTGACCTACTCGATCCGCCTCGATAACACCGCCGAAGGCTTTGTTTCTGGCGCCGACTACGCAGCCAACGAGACCACCTCGCTCACCTATATGATCACTGAAAACAACCAGCTTATCGACAAGCTCTACTCCACCGACCTCGTGGTCCCGGTCGTCGAAGGCTACCTCGCCGACCTGCGCTTCGTCAAGGTCGATGCCGACAGCGGCGAAGCCCTCGCCGGTGCGAAGTTCTCGCTCAACGGCGAAGAAGCGATCTCCGATGAAAACGGTGTCGTTTCCTTCACCGGTATCCCCTCCGGCTATGCCTACACCCTGCGCGAAGTCGCCGCCCCCGAAGGCTATCAGCTCTCCGACGAAACCTGGAACGTCACGGTTTCCTACGGCAACCTGACCGTCGACGGCGACGCTGCCGCCAACCTCACCATTGAAAACGAAATCATCCCGCCGGCCACCACCGAAAGCTCTGTTACCACTTCTGAAGAAGAACCTCCGGTGACCTCTTCTGAAGAAGTGCCCCCGGCAATCACCTCCAGCGAAACCGAACCCCCGGTCAGCTCCTCCAGCGAAACCGAGCCCCCGGTGACCTCCTCTGAAGAAGAACCTCCGGTCAGCTCCTCCAGCGAAACCGAGCCCCCGGTGACCTCTTCCGAAGAAGAACCCCCGGTCAGCTCCTCCAGCGAAACTGAACCCCCGGTGACTTCCTCTGAAGAAGAACCCCCGGTCAGCTCCTCCAG